>NZ_CP040607.1:0-1625593 GCF_012897395.1 Campylobacter sp. CFSAN093224
ATGAATCCAAGCCAAATACTTGAAAATTTAAAAAAAGAATTAAACGAAAACGAATACGAAAACTATTTATCAAATTTAAAATTCAACGAAAAACAAAGCAAAGCAGATCTTTTAGTTTTTAACGCTCCAAATGAACTCATGGCTAAATTCATACAAACAAAATACGGTAAAAAAATCGCACATTTTTATGAAGTGCAAAGTGGAAATAAAGCCATCATAAATATACAAGCACAAAGTGCTAAACAAAGTAACAAAAGCACAAAAATCGACATAGCTCATATAAAAGCACAAAGCACAATTTTAAATCCTTCTTTTACTTTTGAAAGTTTTGTTGTAGGGGATTCTAACAAATACGCTTATGGAGCATGTAAAGCCATAATACATAAAGACAAGCTTGGAAAACTTTATAATCCTATCTTTGTTTATGGGCCTACAGGACTTGGAAAAACACATTTACTTCAAGCAGTTGGAAATGCAAGCTTAGAAATGGGAAAAAAAGTTATTTACGCTACCAGTGAAAATTTCATCAATGATTTTACTTCAAATTTAAAAAATGGCTCTTTAGATAAATTTCATGAAAAGTATAGAAACTGCGATGTTTTACTTATAGATGATGTGCAGTTTTTAGGAAAAACCGATAAAATTCAAGAAGAATTTTTCTTTATATTTAATGAAATCAAAAATAATGATGGACAAATCATCATGACTTCAGACAATCCACCCAACATGCTAAAAGGTATAACCGAACGCTTAAAAAGTCGTTTTGCACATGGGATCATAGCTGATATAACTCCACCTCAACTAGATACAAAAATAGCCATCATAAGAAAAAAATGTGAATTTAACGATATCAATCTTTCTAATGATATCATAAACTATATCGCCACTTCTTTAGGGGATAATATAAGAGAAATAGAAGGTATTATCATAAGTTTAAATGCTTATGCAACCATACTAGGACAAGAAATCACACTTGAACTTGCCAAAAGTGTGATGAAAGATCATATCAAAGAAAAGAAAGAAAATATCACTATAGATGACATTTTATCTTTGGTATGTAAAGAATTTAACATCAAACCAAGCGATGTGAAATCCAATAAAAAAACTCAAAATATAGTCACAGCAAGACGCACTGTGATTTACCTAGCTAGGACACTTACGGCTTTGACTATGCCGCAACTTGCGAATTATTTTGAAATGAAAGATCATACGGCTATTTCACATAATGTTAAAAAAATCACAGAAATGATAGAAAATGATGCTTCTTTAAAAGCAAAAATCGAAGAACTTAAAAACAAAATTCTTGTTAAAAGTCAAAGTTAAGTGAAAGGATGTGAAAAATAAATTCTAGAGTGTGAAAAAAAGAAATTAAGCAAAGTATGATAAAATACAAATTTGATTATTTTGCTTTGAAGAATTTCACAATTTCAACAAGCTTATTATTACAACGAATTTAAAATTAAAATAAACCAAGGAGAAAAAATGAAGTTAAGTATCAATAAAAATACTTTAGAATCTGCAGTGATTTTATGTAATGCTTATGTAGAAAAAAAAGACTCAAGCACCATTACTTCTCATCTTTTTTTTCATGCTGATGAAGATAAACTTCTTATTAGAGCTAGTGATTATGAAATAGGTATCAACTATAAAATAAAAAAAATCCGCGTAGAATCAAGTGGTTTTGCTACTGCAAATGCAAAAAGTATTGCAGATGTTATTAAAAGCTTAAACAATGAAGAAGTTGTTTTAGAAACCATTGATAATTTCTTATTTATAAGACAAAAAAGCACAAAATACAAACTTCCTATGTTTAATCATGAAGATTTTCCAAATTTTCCAAATACAGAAGGAAAAAACCAATTTGACATTGATTCAAGTGACTTAAGTCGTTCTCTTAAAAAGATATTACCAAGTATTGATACAAACAACCCAAAATACTCCTTAAATGGTGCATTTTTAGATATAAAAACAGATAAAATTAACTTCGTAGGAACTGATACAAAACGCCTTGCAATCTATACTTTAGAAAAAGCAAATAATCAAGAATTTAGTTTTAGTATCCCTAAAAAAGCTATCATGGAAATGCAAAAACTTTTCTATGAAAAAATAGAAATTTTTTATGATCAAAATATGCTTATCGCTAAAAATGAAAATTTTGAATTCTTTACAAAACTTATCAATGATAAATTTCCAGATTACGAAAAAGTTATACCAAAAACTTTCAAACAAGAACTCAGTTTTTCAACTGAAGATTTTATAGATAGTCTTAAAAAAATCAGCGTTGTAACTGAAAAAATGAAACTTCATTTTAACAAAGATAAAATCATCTTTGAAGGTATAAGTTTAGACAATATGGAAGCAAAAACAGAACTTGAAATTCAAACAGGAGTAAGTGAAGAATTTAATCTTACTATAAAAATCAAATATTTACTTGATTTCTTAACTTCTATAGAAGAAGAAAAATTCACTTTAAGTGTAAATGAACCTAATTCAGCATTTATAGTCAAATCCCAAGGACTATCAATGATTATTATGCCTATGATTTTGTAATAAAACAAGTAAAAGATAAAGGAAAAATATGCAAGAAAATTACGGTGCGAGTAATATTAAAGTCCTAAAAGGCCTAGAAGCTGTTAGAAAACGCCCAGGTATGTATATAGGAGATACAAACATAGGCGGACTTCATCATATGATTTATGAAGTTGTGGATAATTCTATCGATGAAGCTATGGCAGGACATTGTGATACTATAGATGTAGAAATCACTACTGAAGGAAGCTGTATAGTTAGTGATAATGGTCGTGGTATTCCTGTTGATATGCACCCAACTGAAAATATGCCAACTTTAACTGTTGTTTTAACTGTCCTACATGCAGGGGGAAAATTCGATAAAGATACTTACAAAGTTTCAGGCGGTTTGCACGGTGTTGGGGTTTCAGTTGTAAATGCACTCTCTAAAAAACTTGTAGCTACAGTTGAAAGAAATGGAGAAATTTATCGTCAAGAATTTTCAGAAGGTAAAGTTATCAGTGAATTTGGTGTGATAGGAAAAAGTAAAAAAACAGGAACAACTATAGAATTTTGGCCTGATGATCAAATTTTTGAAGTGACTGAATTTGATTATGAAATTTTAGCTAAAAGATTTCGTGAACTTGCATACTTAAATCCAAAAATCACTATAAATTTTAAAGATAACCGCGTAGGCAAACATGAAAGTTTTCACTTTGAAGGTGGAATTTCTCAGTTTGTTACAGACTTAAATAAAAAAGAAGCTTTAACTAAAGCAATTTTCTTTAGCGTAGATGAAGAAGATGTGAATGTTGAAGTAGCTTTGCTTTACAATGATACTTATAGTGAAAATTTACTCTCTTTTGTAAATAATATCAAAACTCCAGATGGTGGAACACACGAAGCTGGTTTTAGAATGGGTTTAACTCGTGTGATAAGTAACTATATAGAAGCAAATGCAAGTGCTAGAGAAAAGGATAATAAAATCACAGGCGAAGATGTGCGTGAAGGCTTGATCGCTGTTGTGAGTGTAAAGGTGCCTGAACCACAATTTGAAGGACAAACCAAAGGAAAACTTGGTTCAACTTATGTGCGTCCTATAGTTTCAAAAGCAAGTTTTGAGTATTTGACTAAATATTTTGAAGAAAATCCTATCGAAGCTAAAGCTATAATGAATAAAGCTTTAATGGCAGCTAGAGGAAGAGAAGCAGCGAAAAAAGCTAGAGAATTAACGCGCAAAAAAGAAAGTTTAAGCGTAGGAACTTTACCAGGGAAATTGGCTGATTGTCAAAGTAAAGATCCAAGTGAAAGTGAAATTTATCTTGTGGAAGGGGATTCTGCAGGAGGTTCTGCAAAACAAGGTAGAGAAAGATCTTTCCAAGCTATACTGCCTTTGCGTGGTAAAATTTTAAATGTTGAAAAAGCAAGATTAGATAAAATTTTAAAATCTGAGCAAATTCAAAATATGATTACCGCTTTTGGCTGTGGTATAGGTGAAGATTTTGATCTTTCAAAACTTAGATATCATAAAATCATCATCATGACAGATGCGGATGTTGATGGATCACATATACAAACCTTGCTTTTAACTTTCTTCTTCCGTTTTATGAATGAACTTGTGACAAATGGACATATTTATTTAGCACAACCACCTTTATATCTTTATAAAAAAGCTAAAAAGCAAATTTATTTAAAAGATGAAAAAGCTTTGAGCGAATACCTGATAGAAACAGGAATAGAAGGTTTAAACTATGAAGGTATAGGAATGAATGATTTAAAAGATTATTTAAAAATCGTCGCAGCTTATCGTGCGATTTTAAAAGATCTTGAAAAGCGTTTTAATGTGATTTCTGTGATACGCTATATGATAGAAAATTCAAATTTAGTTAAAGCAAATAATGAAGAATTATTTAGTGTAATCAAACAATTTTTAGAAACACAAGGACACAATATCTTAAATCATTATATCAATGAAAATGAAATTCGAGCTTTCGTTCAAACTCAAAATGGCTTAGAAGAACTTGTGATCAATGAAGAACTTTTCACTCATCCACTATATGAAGAAGCAAGTTATATTTTTGATAAGATTAAAGATAGAGGCTTGGAATTTGATAAAGATATTTTAGAAGTTCTTGAAGATGTTGAAACCAATGCTAAAAAAGGTGCTACTATACAACGCTATAAAGGTTTAGGGGAAATGAATCCTGAGCAACTTTGGGAAACCACAATGGATCCAAGCGTAAGAAGACTTTTAAAAATCACTATTGAAGATGCACAAAGTGCAAATGATACCTTTAATCTCTTTATGGGTGATGAGGTTGAACCAAGACGCGATTATATCCAAGCACACGCTAAAGATGTAAAGCATTTGGATGTGTAAATTTATCATTGAAGAAATGATTTCTTCAATGAGTTTTGTTTTGTAAGAGTATAGCTAGAGGAATTCTTCTTCTTGTATCGTATTTTTCTCCATAATATTTTTCAAGATAATTTAAAATTTTTTCTTCATCTTCAGGTTCTATTTCCCAAAGTCCTTCACTATCTTGCATCCATCTTATAGCTGCTAACCAAGCTTTTCTACTTGCATGCATATTGGTAATGAGATTGGATCCATGACAAGCTAAACAATTTGCTTCCACTAAAGGTGAATCAGGATCGATAATCAATCCTGTATCAGGGTTAATTTCAAGATTTTGAGCCCAACTTGCACTTAAAAACAATGCTAAGATCAATATAGTTTTTTTCATACTTAAACTCCATAAACATTAACTCTATGGCATGCATTATTGATATATCCTCCTGGATTCCACTGTGCTAAAACCATAGGTTGACTGTTACCTTGACTATCGATAGCTCTTGCCCAAATTTCATAATATCCTTTTGTTGGTATTGATATTTGAGCACTCCATTTTTGCCATGCTAATCTATTTAATGGTTTTTCTACCTTTGCTTTAGCCCATGTTACCCCATAATCATTGCTTACATAAACTTCACTAACTTCAAGTTCTCCAGCCCAAGCTTTACCTCTAACTTCAAATTTTTTATTTGCTTTTATTTCAGAACCATTTTTGATATTAGTAATTACAGATCTTATAGGCATTGATTCTATGATTTTCATCTCGCCTTTATAGTTAAAATCTCCTGGTTTTACCGGATTTACAGGAACTTTATAAGAACCTTCCATTTTTTCACCATCATGAATTTTATTTCTTACTGAAATTTTATAAAGCCATTTACCGCTTGTACTTGCAGGGTAACCACCACAAACAAGTCTAAGTGGATAGCCATTGACTAAAGGAATATCTTTGCCTTCATAAGCCCAAGCTATTAGAGTTTCATCTTGTAAAGCTTTAGAAATAGGAACTCCTCTACTAATAGGTGAAGTTTCTTCACCATTTAATTTTGTATCTATGCCATAATATCCGATATAAACCGCATCATTTTTGATACCACAATCTTTTAAAATATCTTTTAAACGCACTCCTGTCCATCTACCGCAAGCTACTGCACCATAACCCCATTGAGTTCCTTTTGTGCTAGGTATAACTTCGGATCTACCATTTCCACCGCATTCAACTGTTAAGGCATAAGTATAGGTTTTAAATTTCTTTTTTAAATCTTCTATGGTGTAAGATTTTTTATTGATAATGCTTTCTCCATCGATTTCTAAAGTCCAACCTTTATGAAGTCTTTCTTTTATCGTTTCTAGGCTTGGTGGTAAGCCATTATTTCTAACAAAGAAATTTTCAGGTTTAGTAAAATCAGAATCAAGAGCATAAATTTCAGTTTCTGCTGTTAATGGTTTTTCACCATGATAGATAAGATCTTTTTTACCTTCTATTTTAAAATCAGGCAATTCTTTTGCCAAAGCCTTACTTCCTAAAAAATTCTCAAAAGAAAAATTTGACAATACACTAATGCCAAATAAACCAAATCCTATATTTTTTAGAAAGTCTCTACGATTTTCTTTTTGATCGTTCTGTTTCATTGAAATATCCTTAAATATTTATATAATCTTTTATTTTATTATAAATTTTAAAAATTTAAATAATTAATATAATTAATTATTTAAATTAAAAAAATTAATTATTTTTATAATTTTACATATTAAAATAAAATCATCATATGTTCGAGTTTTATTACATTTTAACTAAGTTTTTTCTACAATTAAATTTTTAAAATTATTTAAGGAATGATTTTGACTTTACTTACTAATCCTATCATTATCAGTGTTGTTTTGATGACTTTACTTTGTTTGTTTCGTTTTAATGTGCTTTTGAGTCTTTTGATCTCAGCTCTTATTGCAGGTGTATTTTCTCATCTTGAACTCGTAGATACTATGAATATACTTATAAGCGGAATGAAAGAAAATTTAAAAACAGCTCTTAGCTATATACTTTTAGGGGCCATTGCCGCAGCGATTTCAAAGACAAATTTAACTGCATATTTGATTAAGATAGTAAGTCATTTTATATCTCATAAAAAATATTTATTGCTTTTGTCTATAGCTTTGATTTCTTGTTTTTCTCAAAATTTAATTCCTATTCATGTAGCTTTTATACCTTTGTTGATTCCACCTCTTTTAAGTCTTTTTAATAAACTTAAAATCGATCGTAGAGCGGTTGCTTGTGCTTTAACTTTTGGACTTACTACGCCTTATATGGTTTTGCCAGTAGGCTTTGGACTTACTTTTCAAGATCTTTTAAAAGATAATTTAAATGCAAATAATGTAAGTGCATCTTTAAATGATGTTACAAATACTATGTATTTCGCTGCTATTTGTATGATAGCAGGACTTTTTCTAGCGCTTTTTGTGTTTTATCGTAAGTCAAGAGAGTATCAAGAAGTAGAAATTGCTAAAGTGGATTTAGAAAATCTTGAAATGACGCGTAAAGAATGGGGTGTTTTAGCTGGGCTTGTTTTAACTTTAATTTTGCAAATTTTGACTATGAATTTACCTTTATCAGGGCTTTTGGGTTTTGTTTTAATGGTTATTTTGGGTGGAGTTGAATTTTCAAAAGTCAATGAAGTTTTTGATGATGGGCTTAAAATGATGGGTTTTATAGCTTTTGTTATCCTTGTTGCTGCAGGATATGGAGAAGTTTTAAAAGAAAGTGGATCAGTAGTAGATCTTGTAAATTCAGTCGTTCCTTGGATGGAGCAAAGTAAATTTTTAGCAGTATTTTTCATGCTTTTAATAGGACTTATCATCACTATGGGTATAGGTACTTCTTTTGGAACTATACCTATCATAGCTACGCTTTTTTGTCCTATTTGTTTGGAACTTGGTTTTAGTACAGCACTTATTATATTTATCTTAGGAGTAGCAGGAGCTTTAGGAGATGCAGGAAGTCCAGCCAGTGAAACAACCATGGGAACTACTGTAGGATTAAATGCTGATAAACAACACGATCACATTAAAGATACTTGCATACCAACTTTTATTTTTTATAATGGTCCATTATTGATTTTGGGTAGTATTATCGCCATGTTTTTATAATTTTTGCAAATCTATCAAAATATTTTTTAATTTATTTATTTTTAAGATAAAAATTATATCGATTTTAAAAAAATGTATGCTATAATCCTTATAAAGCTAACAAAATTTAAATCAGTCTTATAAGGAGAGCAAAATGGATTTAGAAAATATCCTAGAAAATAATCAAAGCATAGGTTTATATCACCCAAAGAACGAACACGATGCCTGTGGTATCGCTGCAGTTGCTAATATACGCGGTATTGCTTCTTATAAGGTTATTTGTGATGCTTTAGAAATTTTGATGAATCTTGAACACCGAGGTGGTGCAGGAGCTGAAGAAAATTCAGGTGATGGGGCGGGGATTTTAATCCAAATTCCACATGATTTTTTTAAAACTCAAGAATTGGGTTTTGAACTTCCTAAAAAGGGTGATTATGCTGTAGCACAGATGTTTTTATCACCCAATACTAATGCAAAAGAAGAAGCAAAAGAAATATTTTTACAAGGTTTAAAGGATAAAAAACTTGAATTTTTAGGTTTTAGAAAAGTGCCTTTTAATCCTAGCGATATAGGTGCAAGTGCTTTAAAAGCTATGCCTTATTTTTTACAAGCCTTTGTGAAAAAACCAAGTAAAATAAGTGCAGGACTTGAGTTTGAAAGAGTGCTTTATAGTACGCGTCGACTTATAGAAAAAAGAGCTATTAATGTGCCAAAATTTTATTTTTCAAGTTTTTCTTCACGCACCATAGTTTATAAAGGAATGCTTCTTTCAACTCAATTGAGCGATTT
The DNA here is from genome assembly GCF_012897395.1 of Campylobacter sp. CFSAN093224. Lineage (NCBI taxonomy): Bacteria > Pseudomonadati > Campylobacterota > Epsilonproteobacteria > Campylobacterales > Campylobacteraceae > Campylobacter > Campylobacter sp. CFSAN093224. The sequence goes on from NZ_CP040607.1 coordinate 8,777, forward strand.
TTATCTTGATTTTAAAGATGTCAATATGAAATCAGCCATCGCTTTGGTGCATTCTCGCTTTTCGACTAATACCTTCCCAAGTTGGGAAAGAGCCCATCCAAACCGTTATATGGTGCATAATGGAGAGATTAATACCATACGCGGAAATGTTGATAGTATAAGAGCTAGAGAAGGCTTGATGCAAAGTGAGTATTTTGAAAATTTAGATGAAATTTTTCCTATCATAGCTAAGCCTAGCAGTGATTCTGCAATGTTTGATAATACTTTAGAATTTTTAGCTCTAAATGGTCGTACTTTAGAAGAAGCTTTTATGATGATGGTGCCAGAACCTTGGCATAAAAATGAAAATATGGAAAGCAAAAAGCGTGCTTTTTATGAATATCATTCTTTATTGATGGAGCCTTGGGATGGGCCTGCTGCTATAGTTTTTACTGATGGAGTGATTATGGGGGCGAGTTTGGATAGAAATGGTTTTCGTCCTTCAAGGTATTATCTTACAAAAGATGATATGCTCATACTTTCAAGTGAAACAGGGGCTTTAAAACTTGATGAAAAAAATATCAAAGCCAAAAAACGCTTAGAACCTGGAAAACTTTTACTCGTTGATACAGCAAGAGGTAGGGTTATAGCTGATAATGAAATCAAAGAGCATTATGCTAATGCTAAGCCTTATAAAAAATGGCTTAAAAATTTAGTTGAACTTGAAAAACAAAAAAGCGGAGTTTATAAACATCAGTTTTTAAAAGAAGATGAGGTTTTAAAACTCCAAAAAGCTTTTGGTTGGAGTTATGATGAGCTTAAAATGAGTGTGGCTGCTATGGCTCAAAATGGTAAAGAAGCTATAGCAGCTATGGGTGTAGATACTCCTTTGGCTATACTTTCTAAAACTTATCAACCTTTGTATAATTATTTTAAACAACTTTTTGCACAAGTAACTAATCCTCCTCTTGATGCCATAAGAGAAGAGATCGTTACTTCTACAAGGATTTATCTAGGAAGCGAAGGCAATTTATTAAAACCCGATGAAAACAATGCAAAACGCGTAAAAATAGCTTTGCCTGTGATAAGCAATGAAGAACTTTTTGAAGTTAAGGCTTTAAATAAATTTCAAGTTAAAGAATTTTCTATACTTTATGATTATTCTAAAAAAACTTTAGAAAAGGCTTTAGATGAACTTTGCGTTAAGATAGAAGATGAGGTTAAAAAAGGTGTTTCTATTATCATTTTAAGCGATAAAGGAGTGGATGAAAAAAACGCTTATATCCCTGCTTTGCTTGCTGTTTCTGGAGTGCATAATCATCTAGTAAGAAAAAATTTAAGAACACATACAAGTCTTATCATCGAAAGTGGTGAACCTAGAGAAATTCATCATTTTGCATGTCTTTTAGGTTATGGTGCGACTGTTATTAATCCTTATTTGGTTTATGAGAGTATACAAAAACTCATTGCCAATAAAGATTTAAATTTAAGTTATGAAAAGGCGGTAGAAAATTTCATCAAGGCAAGTTCAAGTGGTATAGTCAAAATTGCTTCTAAAATGGGGGTTTCTACCTTGCAAAGTTATAATGGCTCTGCACTTTTTGAATGTCTGGGCTTAAGCTCTAAGGTGATTGATAAATACTTCACTTCTACAACTTCACGCATTGAAGGTATGGATTTAGAAGATTTTGAAAAAGAACTCATTGCTTTACACAAACATGCTTTTAACGATACACATAAGGCTTTAGATTCTAAAGGAATTCATGGTTTTAGAAGTGCTAAAGAAGAACATTTAATCGATCCGCTTGTGATTTTTAATCTTCAGCAAGCCTGTCGCAACAAAGACTATAAAAGCTTTAAAAAATACTCGGCTTTAGTAGATGAAAAACAAGTTAATTTGCGTTCTTTGATGGAATTTGATTTTAGTGAAGCTATCAGTATAGATAAGGTTGAAAGTGTAGAAAGTATAGTTAAACGCTTTAGAACAGGGGCGATGAGTTATGGTTCTATTTCTAAAGAAGCACACGAGTGTTTAGCACAGGCTATGAATAAAATAGGTGCTAAATCAAATTCAGGTGAAGGTGGTGAGGATGAAGAACGCTATGAAATCAAAGAGGGTGTGGATAAAAACTCAGCCATTAAGCAAGTAGCAAGTGGGCGTTTTGGCGTGGATTTAAACTACTTAAGTCATGCAAAAGAAATTCAAATCAAAGTCGCTCAAGGTGCAAAACCAGGTGAGGGCGGACAATTAATGGGCTTTAAAGTCTATCCTTGGATAGCTAAGGCTAGACATTCTACTGCAGGTGTGACGCTTATTTCCCCACCTCCTCATCATGATATTTATTCTATTGAGGATTTGGCTCAACTCATTTATGATTTAAAACATGCGAACAAAGACGCTAAAATTTCAGTAAAACTTGTAAGCGAAAATGGCATAGGAACGGTTGCTGCAGGTGTGGCTAAGGCAGGCGCGAATTTAATCCTTGTTTCAGGTTATGATGGAGGTACGGGTGCAAGTCCTAGAACTTCTATACCGCATGCTGGAATTCCTTGGGAGTTAGGCTTAGCTGAAACGCATCAAACTTTGATCTTAAATAAGCTTAGAGATAGGGTAAGATTAGAAACTGATGGAAAGCTTATGAATGGGCGTGATTTAGCCATAGCAGCACTTTTAGGAGCTGAAGAATTTGGTTTTGCAACCGCTCCTTTGATTGTTTTAGGTTGTACAATGATGAGAGTTTGTCATCTAAATACCTGTCCTTTTGGTATAGCCACTCAAGATACAGAACTTAGAGATCGTTTCAAAGGCAAAGTAGATGATGTGATTAATTTCATGTATTTTATAGCTGAGGAGCTTAGAGAATACATGGCAAGGCTTGGTTTTGAACGCCTAGATGATATGATAGGTCGCGTGGATAAACTCCGCCAAAAAAGTGTGCAAGGTAAAGCAGGAAAGCTAAATTTAGATAAAATTTTAAAATCCTTGCCTACTTATAATAGAACCGCTGTGCATTTTAAAGATTATAAAGACAATAAACTTGAAAAAACGATTGATTATAGAATTTTACTACCACTTTGTAAAAATGCTGTGGAGAAAAAAGAGCCTATCAAACTTTCTTTAGAAGTAGGAAATCAAAGTCGTACTTTTGCAACTATGCTTTCAAGTGAAATTTTAAAAACTTATGGAAAAGATGCTTTAGATGAAGATAGTATCCATATCAAAGCTATAGGCAATGCAGGCAATAGCTTTGGAGCGTTTTTGTTAAAGGGTATTAAACTTGAGATTATAGGCGATAGCAATGATTATTTAGGCAAGGGTTTAAGTGGTGGTAAAATCATAGCAAAAATTTCAAATGAAGCCACTTTTTCACCTGAAGAAAATATCATCGCAGGAAATGCTTGTTTATACGGAGCTACAAAAGGTGAAGTGTATTTAGATGGTATAGCAGGGGAAAGATTTTGTGTAAGAAATTCAGGGGCTTTGGCTGTGGTTTTAGGAACAGGCGTGCATGGTTGTGAATATATGACAGGTGGACAAGTTGTAGTTCTTGGAGATGTGGGTGCGAATTTCGCTGCTGGTATGAGTGGGGGCGTTGTTTATATCTTTGGAAGACACAATGAAGCTCATGTAAATACCGAGCTTGTGGATATTAAAGATCTTAATGCTAAGGATGAAAAAGAATTAAAAGCTGTGATAGAAAAACATATCACTTATACAGATTCTAAAAAGGCTAAAGATATTTTAGAAAAATTCGATAAAAAAGACTTTTTTAAAGTCATGCCAAGAGATTATGAAAAGATGTTAAAAATGCTTGATCTTTGTAAAAATGAAAAAGATCCAAATTTAGCAGCATTTTTGAAAATCACACAAAAATAAGGAGTAAAAATGGCAGGATTTCAATCACCAATAACAATTAATGAAGCAATGCAAAGAATAAAAAACAATGAATATTTACTTCCAGCATTTCAAAGAGAGTATGTTTGGGAGCCTTGGCAGATAGAAGAATTATTTGATTCACTAATACGAGGATATCCTATAAGTTCTATGCTTTTTTGGAAAGTAAAAGATGAAAGCAAGACAGCTTGGAAATTTTATAGATTTTTAGAATATTATCGTGAATCGTATCATACGCATAATGATTATTTTAACACCTCAAACCATAAAGATTTTTATGCGATTTTAGATGGACAACAAAGATTAACTTCGCTTTATTTTGCTTTGTTTGGAAATTATGATATTCACAGATCATATAATAAATGGGAGAACAATGATAGATATTTTAAAATTTGTCATTTTTATTTTAATCTCACTCAAAGCAAGAAACCAGAAAATGAAAATATTGAATATGAATTTTTATGGCTTGATAAATTAGAAACAAAAGAACAAAATATTTATATTGATAAATATCAGCAAAAATGGTTTAAGTGTCAGTATTTATATCAATATGATTCAGGAAGAGTAAGAAAAATAGCAAAAGAATTTAATTTAAACGAAAATGAAGAAGATAGATTAGATCTATTGCATCAAAAGATATTTGATAAGAATTTAATTAATTTCTATTTAGAAGAAGAACAAGATCCAGATAAAGCGGTTAATATTTTTATTAGAATTAATTCAAATGGTGAGCCTCTTGATTATTCTGATATTTTATTTAGTATTGCTATTGCAAATTGGAATAAAATTGATGCAAGAACAGAAATAAATAATCTTGTAGATAAAATTAATGAAAATTTCGATATCTCTAAAGATTTAATCCTTAAAGGATTTTTATATTTATTCCATAACAATATTAAATTTCAAATCAATAGTTTTGATAAAAATTTTATAGAATCCATAGAAGCTAAATGGGAAGGCATAAAAAATGCTTTTATTGAAACATTTAGATTGCTTAGAAGTTTTGGATTTGAAGCAAAAACACTTTCATCAAATAATGCTATTTTACCCATTTTATATTTTATTTATCATAAAAATTTGACAAATAATATAGTAGATTCTGTCAAGTGTAATGAAAATAGAGCTATAATAAAAAAATGGTTGTTAAGGGCAATTATTTTAAAGCCTTTTGGTGGAAGTAGTGATACGGTATTGTCTAACATGCGTAAAGCTTTTATTAAAGATTTTAAGCAAAATAGTGGCTTTTTTGATAGAGAAATAGAATTATTTCCATTGGAAGAAATTGAAAAAGAGGCAAAATATATACAAACAATAGATGAAGAATATTTAGAAAATAATGTCATAGAATGCCGTAAAAATAGTCCTGAAGCGTTTGCTGTGTTATCTTTACTTTATCCAAATTTAGATTATAAAAATAATAATTTTCATAAAGATCATTTGCATCCAGAGTCCGCATATAAAGAATATGAAAAACTTTATAAAGCTACAGATAATTGTATTTCTTTTAATATTTATGATTCTTTACCAAATTTACAAATGCTTGATGCAAATGAAAATGAATCTAAAAATAACAAACCTTTAAAGCAATGGGTAAATGAAAAATGTAATGGAAATAGAAAGGAATTTTTAGGAAAACACTTAATTCCTGATGTTGATTTATCTTTGGAAAATTTTAATAATTTTATAGAAGAAAGAAAAAAAATTATTATAGACAAGCTAAAAAGTATATTAAATAAGGAGTAAAAATGGGAAATGCAAGAGGTTTTTTAGACTTTAAAAGAATGGATTTTAAAAAAATTGCTCCTAAGGAAAGGGTTTTAAATTTCAAAGAATTTACTATACCTTTGGATAAAAAAGAACAAGAAGTTCAAGGTGGACGATGTATGGATTGTGGGGTAGCTTTTTGTCATACGGGTGTGATGAGCGAAGGAAAAGATGTGGGCTGTCCTTTAAACAATCTCATTCCTGAATGGAACGATCTTGTTTATCGTTCTTTATGGAAAGAAGCTTATGAAAGACTTGATCTTACCAATCCTTTTCCTGAATTTACCGGTCGTGTTTGCCCTGCTCCTTGTGAGGATTCTTGTGTGTGTGCGATAAATGGTGTTAGTGTGAGCATAAAAAATAATGAATTATCCATTATAGAAAATGCTTTTAAGGAAAATTTAGTAAGAGTAAATAAACCTAAGCAATACAATGGCAAAAAAATCGCTGTCATAGGAAGTGGGCCTGCTGGGCTTGCTTGTGCCAATACTTTAAATTCACTAGGTTATAAAGTAAGTGTTTTTGAAAGAAGCGATAAAATAGGCGGACTTTTGATGTATGGCATCCCTGATATGAAGCTTGATAAAAGTATAGTTCAAAGACGGGTGGATTTGCTTAAAAAAAGTGGGATTGAATTTAAAGTGAATGAAAATATAGACAGCAAAGATAAGGTTTCAAAACTTCTAAAAGAATTTGATGCTTTGGTGCTTTGTACAGGAGCAAGTAAGCCTATAGATCTTGATATAGAAGGTAGAAAGCTAAAAGGGGTTGAATTTGCCCTTGATTTTTTAACGCAAAATACCAAAACTTTGTTAAAAACAGGCAAGGGTGCAGATATGGCCAAAGGTAAAAATGTCTTGGTTATAGGAAGCGGGGATACAAGTGTGGATTGTATCGCTGTAGCGACAAGACAAGGGGCTAAATCTATAGTGCGTTTTGAAAGAAGTCCAAAAAGACCTTTGCAAAGAAGCCAAAACAATCCTTGGCCTTTAAAAGCTGACATTTTTACTACTGATTATGGTTTAGAAGAAGCCATTGCTGTATATGGCAAAGATCCTAGGGAATATCAAAAAATGACAAAGAAATTTTTAGGAAAAACTCATGTAGAAGGTGTTGAAGCAAATGATTTAAAACGCGAGTTTAAAGAAGGCAAAGCTATAAATGTCGAAATTTCAAATTCTAAAAAAACTTATAAAGCGGATTTAGTGCTTTTAGCTATGGGTTTTAGCGGGTGCGAAGAAGCTATCTCTAAAAATTTTGGAGTGAAATTAGATGAGAAAAACAACATAAGCACAGAAAATTTCCAAACCACTCATAAAAAAATCTTTGCTTGTGGAGATGCTAGAAAAGGACAATCTTTAGTTGTTTGGGCTATAAAAGATGGTATAGAATGTGCTTTGAGTTTGCATCAAAATTTAGCAAAATAATCATAAAAGTTTAAAACTTTTTCGGTGGAGTTTGCAAATTCCAAATTTAGCTATAAATTCTTTATGAGCTTTTGTGCCATAGGCTTTGTTTTTTTCAAATTCATAACAAGGAAAGTCTTTAGCTAAGAAATTCATCACTCTATCTTTACTAACTTTTGCGAGTATGCTAGCTGCACTTACTTGCAAAATGCTAGTGTCGGCTTTGATTTGTGTTTTTATCCCGTTTATACCTAGGTTGGTGTTTCCATCATATAAGAAGTTATTTTCTGTTTTAAAATGCTTTTTTATAAGTTTTAAGCCTTTTTTTAAACAAGTGCTTAAGCCTAGTGCGTCGATTTGTTCTGAAGAAAAAGCAAGTATGAGATAGTTTGAATTTTTGATGATGATTTCATAAAGTTCTTCGCGTTTTTTTTCGCTTAGTTTTTTAGAATCACACAACCCATCAAGTTGTTTGTTCAGTTTGCAAGCTGCCATCATCATAGGACCTGCTAAAGCACCGCGTCCTGCTTCATCAATACCGATTAAATTTATATCAAATTCGTTTAAAAGTTCTTTTGTGTCAAATAAAGTTTTCAAATTTTTCTAAAAAGAAGGGCAAAAATGCCCTTTTATTCTATTGTGATATCATTTTTGATTTTTTCAAAAAGCTTATCACCTATGCCTTTAACTTTTTTAAGATCATCAATACTTGTAAAATTTGCTTCTTTGCGGTATTCTAAAATCGCTTTAGCTTTAGCTTCGCCAATACCATTTAAACTTTTTAATTCTTTTAGTGTTGCAGTGTTGATATTTACAGCACCAAAGAGAAAAGCCGTTAAAGCAAAAAATAAAAATAGTAATTTTTTCATTTTCTTATCCTTTTATTAAAAAATAATTATAATATTATCTTAAAAAGGATAAGAATTTCTTAACTTAACCCAAAAATTCGCGTTTAAAATACTCTTTTGGTGCTTTACATAAAGGACAGGCTGCTGGAGCTTTTTTGCCACGATGTATATGTCCGCATACTTCACAAACCCATAATTCTTCTACTTCACTATTAAAAAATTCTTCTTCTTCGAGCATTTTTTTAAGCGCTAGATATTCTCTTTCGTGTTCGATTTCTACTTTACCAATAGCTGTAAATAATCTCGCTATAGCCTTTTTGCCTTCATCTTCAGCGATTTTTGCAAAATTTGGATACATAGTTGTGTGCTCATAGTTTTCACCTTCTGCAGCAGTTACTAGGTTTTTTGTAGTTACTTCTAAAGGTTTGCCATCAACGATTTCATGATAAGCTTTAAATTCTGCTCTTGCATGCCATTTTTCATTTTCAGCCGCTTCTCTAAAATGTCTAGCAACCGCATGCCAACCTTCTTCTTCAGCTACATCAGCAAATAAATCGTATTTGTTTCTTGCCATAGATTCGCCTGCAAAAGCTTTCATTAAATTTACTGCAGTTAAATCTGTAGTGATACATTTCATTTCTTCACCACAACAACTAAGCTTACCGCCACCTACATTTTGAACTTCTACTTCATTGCCACATTTTTGGCATTTATAGGTTTCATATTGTCTCATTTTGACTCCTTTTTTGATTATCAAAAAGTATTGTATTATAAAAAAATATTTTTGTCAATTAATAATTTTTATCATTTATGAAAATGTATATCAAAATAAATTTCACAAAAATTAAGCTTTGCTAAATATAATTTAAAAAATTATTATCAGGAGTTACAATGAGAAGCGATGCGATAAAAAAAGGACATTTAAGAGCACCTAATCGTTCTTTACTTCGTGCTTGTGGTTTGAAAGATGAAGATTTTGACAAACCTTTTATAGGTGTAGCAAATAGCTATATAGATATAATCCCAGGGCATTATTTTTTAAATGATTATGCTAAAATCATTAAAGATGAGATACGCAAAAATGGTTGCGTACCTTTTGAGTTTAATACCATAGGCGTAGATGATGGTATAGCTATGGGACATGAAGGTATGCTTTATTCTTTACCAAGTCGTGAACTTATCGCAAATTCTATTGAAACGGTGATGAATGCTCATCAACTTGATGCTTTAATCTGTATTCCAAACTGCGATAAAATTACTCCTGGTATGTTAATGGGAGCTTTAAGGGTCAATGTTCCAACCATTTTTGTAAGTGGTGGGCCTATGGCTTCAGGAGTAACCAAAAAAGGAGAAAAGATCAGCCTTAGCTCTGTTTTTGAAGCTGTAGGGGCTTATGAATCCAAAAAAATTAGTGAAGAAGAATTTAAAGATATAGAATGTTCAGCCTGTCCAAGTGGTGGATCTTGTTCGGGAATGTTTACAGCAAATTCTATGAATACCTTATGCGAAGCTATGGGTATAGCACTAGAAGGCAATGGAACCATTTTAGCTTTAAGTAAAGAAAGAGAAGAGCTTTTAAGAAAAGCAGCGCGTCGTATTTGTGAAATCGCCCTAGATGAACGTTTTAAAATTCGTAATATCATCACTCAAAAAGCTGTGCGTAATGCTATGGTAGTAGATATGGCAATGGGTGGAAGTAGCAATACAGTTTTACACATGCTTGCCATTTCGCGTGAAGCAGGGGTAGCACTAGATATTAAAGATTTAAATTTCATCTCAAGCAAAGTTGCACACATAGCAAAAATAGCCCCATCGCTAAATAGTGTTTATATGGATGATATCCACAAAGCAGGCGGTGTGAGTGCAGTTATGGCTGAAATTTCAAGCAGACAAGGACATATTTTAGAACTTGATGCACTGACCATTACAGGAGAAAGTCTCAAAGAACGCTTAAAAAATGCCAAAATCAAAGATGAAAATATCATTCGTAAAGTAGATAATGCTTACTCAAAAGTAGGTGGGCTTGCCATTTTGTTTGGAAATTTAGCCAAGCAAGGTTGCGTTATAAAAACCGCAGGAATAATCGGAGAAAGAAAATTTAAAGGCAAAGCTGTTTGTTTTAACTCTCAAGATGAAGCTATAAAAGGCATTATTAAAGGCAAGGTGCAAAAAGGAAATGTTTGTGTAATACGCTATGAAGGTCCAAAAGGGGGTCCTGGTATGCAAGAAATGTTAAGTCCTACTTCACTTTTAATGGGTATGGGTTTAGGTGCTGATGTAGCTTTAATCACCGATGGTCGTTTTAGTGGAGCTACAAGGGGTTTAAGCGTCGGTCATATTTCCCCTGAAGCAGCTGAAGGTGGTCTTATAGGACTTTTAAAAGATGGAGATGAAATAGAAATTGATGTAGATGCTTATACTATCCATGCAAATGTAAGTGAAGAAGAAATTGCTAAACGTAAAAAAGAATTTGCATTGCCTCAAAAAGAGGTGTCTTCAAGATGGCTTAGAATGTATCAAAAACTTGTTAGCAATGCTAGTAAAGGTGCGGTTTTAGATATGGAATGAAAGGCTTCCTTTCATTCTTCTATTTCTTTGGTTATACGATTTCTTATATCTCTACGAACTATTTCCATGCCCCACAGCCAAACAATATGGCCAAAAATTTCAGACAGGTGTTCATCAAAAGGAATTTCAGAAAGTGGTGGAACTTCTGCAATTAAAGGCATTATAATAACATGGGCAAAAAGATAAACAAAAAATCCAAAAACTGCACCTTGCCACATAGTAATACGGTGCCATTTTTCCGCTATCATACAATAAGCCACTCCAAAAATAATAGAAAAACCGACATGTACTATAAAAATTGACAAAGGCATTTGCATACCTGAAAACATATAAGTCCAATCAGTAGGTAAGCCTAGTTGTTCTAGAAAAATTTTAGGTGGAGTAACACGTTCTAAAGCATCTGCTGGCCAAAAAACATTGGGATTTCTTGGAGGAAAAGGTACTTCCCAACCCCATTTAACAATAGCTCCGAAAATACCCGCTAATATACCTATAAAAAAGGCTAAAGTATAGCGCTTTTGAAAGTATTTTTTCATAATAACTCCTTTATGTTTTATACAAAATAAAATTTGAATTTATAATATTTTTATTTAAAACATATTGAAAATAGGAGTATAAAAATCTTATTTAAATTTTAAAATATTCTCTTAAACTTTCGCAAATTTCAAAAAAATTCACCCCATCTATGGTAGGATTTTCTTTAAAAAACTCATGCATTCCTAAAAAACCACTTTCAAGTTCTTTAGACTTTACACCATAACTTATACTAAGTCCTGCTTCTATATAAGCAGCAATTTTATCGCAGTATTTAAGCGCCTTACCATCTATAGCACCAAATTCATTTTCATTAAAAGAGCTTAAACTTCCGCTGCAAAGCTCGATTTTAGCATTTTTATAAGTGCGATTTTCAAACTCATTTTTTACAAAATTTGACTCACCGTTTCTACCTTCTCTAATGCCTAAAATATAAGAAAACTCAGCCCTTAAACCCTCAGGTACAAAGGGTAAAATTCTTTCATTAATAAGTTTCATTTCATAATCATTTATGATATCATGAAGTCCATCAATGCCGTATTTTACAGGGCTGATAATATCACGTGTTAAAGACTCTGGCAAATCATGAAACAAAGCACAATAAAAATTATTCTCAAGTCTTTTATCGCAAGCCTTGATTTTTAGTGAGTAAAAATATCCTAAAATCGCCACCACAAGCATATGTCCTAAAACCGCGGTTTCTGGTATGCGTGGAGTTTGAGCCCAACGTTTTTGAAAGCGAAGTCTTCCGCTAAGATCAATAATTTTGGCTATTTTTTGATTTAAAGCGATTTTTCTAGCTCCTATAAGCTCATAGTAATCTTCTAATTCTTCTTCAACTTTGTTTTTAATCTCATCAATATCATTTAAAAAAGCTGAGGTTTGATAAACTATGTTAAATTCCCATCTTGTAGCAAAATATGAAGCTGCTTTTAAGATAAGTCTTTCTTTAGCATAAGCATTACCATTTAAATACGCTTCAAAACGCTTTAGAAATTCCCCATCTTCTATATCTTCTATCATAGGTTCGATTTTGCTTAAAACCCAAGCATTAACTTCAGCTTTTTTTTGACGCACGATTTCATGATACACATCAGGGCGTATATCAGTTACCACAACACGACTTAAAAACTCAAAAATTCCCCCTTCTATAATCACTCTCATATCCACATCTTTTTCCATTTTAGCGATAAAATATGCGATGATGAATTTATGAGCTTGTTTGTCAAGTTCAACCAAATTTGCCATTCTTGGATAATCATTCCAACGACTGATAGAAGCGGCTTTAAAAATGTGTTCTATGAGTTTTATGTTTATCATGCTTTTGCCTTTTTTGCAATTTAAATTTAAAAATTTTCGTTAAAATTGTGAAATTATAGCAAATTTAAGGATAAAAATGAGTAAAAAAGCACTTTGTATCATAAGTGGCGGTATGGATAGTACTTTGTGTGCTTATCTGGCCAAAAAAGAAGGTTATGAAATCATCGCTTTGCATTTTGACTATGAACAACGCACTCAAGAAAAAGAAAAAGAATGTTTTAAGCAAATTTGCAAGGCTTTAAAAGTAGAAAAATCTTATATTTTAGATGTGAGTTTTATCAAGGATATAGGGGGCAATGCCTTAACCGATAAAAGTATAGACATCCCTAAAAATGAGCTTTGTACAAGCGATACTCCACCTATCACTTATGTGCCTTTTCGCAATGGAATTTTCTTAAGTATAGCAGGATCTTTGGCTGAAAAGGAAAATTGTGAGAGTATTTTTATAGGGGTGGTAGAAGAAGATGGCAGTGGTTATCCTGACTGTACTGATGAGTTTATACAAAAGGCACAAGAATTTATCAATGAAGGTACGAGTAAGAATTTCAAAGTTTGTATAAAAACTCCGCTTGTTAGACTAAACAAAGCTAAAATTGTAGAACTAGCCTTAAAAGAAAATGTACCTTTAGAACTTACTTGGTCTTGTTATGAGAGTGAAGATGAAGCTTGTGGGGAGTGCGATAGTTGTTTGCTTCGTTTAAGAGGTTTTGAAAAAGCAGGATTTAAAGATAAGATTAAATATAAGTCCTAGTTTTCACTAGGACTTAAAGCTTAGTTTAAAGTATAAAGCTTGTTTGCTCCATCTTGATAAGAAAGAATATTGATTTTTCCATCTTTAAAGAAAATGCTTCTAGCATTAGTGATAGAGCTTGGGAAAGCGATGGTTTTTACTACTTCTTCTTTGACTGGATCAATTACGGCAATCACATTGTGATTTTTGCTAAGTGCATAAATTTCCCCATCTTTAAAAGTCATAGAAGTTACATAAAGATCGCCTAAAGTTTTACCTTCTTTAAGATTTGCTTTTGGAGTAAATTCTCCTGAAAGAACACGATCTTTTAAAGAAACTTTAGAGATTACAAAAGTTTTAGCGTCTTTGTTGTTTGGAACAGTTGCAAGATAAAGATAATTTCCATCTGTAGTCATACTTGCTACATGGTTAAATTTTGCTCTTACGGTATCAAGTCTTCCGCGACCTAAACTTTCGCCTTGACCTTTAAATTTATCATTACCTTTTACAAAGTCAGCGTATTGTTTGGCGATATCTTCTTCACTTGCATTAGGATTTTTTGCAAATCTTAAGAAAGATTTGTTTGAGCCCATAAGAATGAATTTATCGTTCATATAAGGTATGATACCGATGATTGGATCGATAGAAGCTGAAAAATAAGGATCAAGTTCAAAACCTTCTTTAACGCTAAAATTATTATCTAAGAAAGCTACATCCCATTTAGAACTTGCTACAAATTCGTTATTGATATAATCAAGAGTATTGATGGCTTTGTCAAAATTTATGGTTTGTTCATTTGTGATTTTAAGCTCATCATTGATTTTTGCAAATGGAGCATTGTTGATATCATTATCAAATTTTATGCCAAGTTTTTCACTTGCAGGTGCAAAAGCATAATCAGGAGCTTTAACATCGCGTTTTCCTAAGAAAGAAATATTTTGCCATAAACCATTCCAACCTTCTTTACTCCAAATGATGTATTTTGGATTTAAACTAAATCTTACAGGATCGCCTTGTCCTACATAAGGAGGAATACCTGTGCTAACAAAGGCTTGGAAAACATTTGATGCTACGATGATAGCACTGATTAAAACTGCTGCAAAGCTAAATTTAGTATATTTTCTAAACTTTTCTCCATTTAGTTCAGCTTCAAAAGCATTAAATTTAGGAGCAAAAGCAAAAATCACACCTAAGAGCAATACAACAGCCCAAAATACTACTTCAGCCCAAAAATAAGTATGGATACCAAAAACTGCTAAACCAAAACCTTGATCTAAATCTCTATGAGCGTGATTACCATAGTGAGCAAAAGATTGATAAAGCCCTACTGCTGTCATGATTAAAAGAGCAGCAAGGTATTTACCTTTCATACCATAACGAACAATGAAAAGCGCCATTACACCGATAAAGATCATTGCTTCTCTTTGTCCCCAGCAAAGCGTGCAAGGACTATCGCCCAACATATAACCAAATATCAAATTTGCAATACCTACAGGCAAGAGTATAATCAAAAAGCCTGCTAAACACATTAGTGTGTAGAAATTTTTTGTTTTATTGATTTCGTTCATTTAGCCCTTCCTTACAGATTCATTATTGTTAATAGTGCGCCTGTTTTGTGGCCAACATAGAAAAAAACCATTAAAAGCCAAGCTACCATTACCAAACCAAAAGCCAAATTTTCTTTTTCTGGTTTTTTGATAATCAGTATCAAGGCGATTAAAACTAATAAAAGTTCAAGAAACTCCATAGTATCTCCTTTGAAATAAAAACTGCTAATTTTACTTGAAAAACATAAATTAAAAATAAAATTTTTATTGAAATTTCACGTTAAGTTAAATTAACGTGAAAAAAGTTACTGAAAGCTACTTAATTTTTCGGAGAGTTTAGAGGCACCATTTAGAACATTTTGAGAGATATTATTGATTTCACATGATAAATCTTTAACAGAATTTGCAAGTTCGTTAACTTTATCTATATTTGTTCCTAAGATAAGCATTTTATCTTTTACTTCCATGCTTTTATCTTTCATGGTTTGGGTTGATTCTATAGAGCTTTCCAATTTATGCATAGAATTTACAAGTTCTTGTTGTAAATCATTGGTTTTTGAAGAGGTTTCTTTCATAGAATCATGGATAAGATCCATTAAGGCTTTGTTGTCATTGATTTGTTGGACTATAGTATTAACAGTAGCATTGATGTTTAAAAGAGATTTACTTGTTTTATCAGCAAGCTGTCCAACTTCATCGGCTACAACAGCAAATCCACGCCCATGTTCGCCTGCTCTTGCAGCTTCGATAGCTGCATTTAGGGCAAGTAAATTAGTTTGATCAGCTATGTCTTTAATGGAGTTTGTGATTTCTATAATATTATCCGCACTTTGGGTTAGATTGTCCATATTGGCTACTATATTTTGTTCTTTTTCATTGTTTTCATTTATTAAATTTACAAGTTCAGATAGAGTAAGTTCTACTTTATCCATTAGTATGTGCATATCTTGCATATTTTCTATACTTTCTTGTGCTAAATTTCCCGCAAGATTGATATGATCATCTAAAACATGAGTGATTTCTTTAACTCCTTGAATTTGTTCATGTTGCGAATTAGAGCTGTTTTCAAGCATCATAGAGTTGTTTTTGAGTTTTTGTGAATTTTGATGACTTGATTTAGCATTTTCTATGGCTTCTATGATTGAGTTTTGAACGGTGGAAATAAATGAATTAATATATTGAGCACTTTGTCCAAGCTCACTTTTTGGATCTATATTTAAACGAGAGTGTAGATTGGCTTCTTTGCTAGCTAAATTAGCGCTTAGTTTTTCTAAAGTATGAATTGGCATGATGACTTTTTTTAGTGTTAATAAAATAAAAAATACAAATAATACAAGAGTAATTCCAAATACTGCTAAAGCGATATAAAATTTAAATAAATTAGATTGTTCTATAGTATTTTGGGTAAAAGTGTTAAGTTGTTTTAACTCTTTCATGAGAGAATTATTCTCATAAATAGAAGAATTATCTTGCATAATAGAAATTTGCTTTACAATCATGTTATAGTGTTTTAAAAAAAGTTGTAAATTTTCACTTTTTGTATCATTTTTGATTTCTTTCATAAGATTGTTGAGTTGATTTAGTGTTGTTTTTTGTAAAATATTTTCAGTTGAAAGAACGCTTAACATAGAACTCATTGTTTTATAGTTGTTTTTATTTGTTTCATGGTTTTGTTCCAATTCTTCAAAATAATTTTTAGCTAGTTCAAATAAATAAAGTTTTGAATTTACTGCTATGGAATTTGCGGATTTAAAATAATTAAGCTGGATTAGTTTGGCATTAAAAATTTCTTCTGCTTTGTTTATGTCAATCCCAAAAGTTTTAAGTTTTGTAAAGTTTTCTTGCATTTTTTTTATCGCTTGAACACTTGGATCGTAGTTGATAAAATTAAAACTATTTTGAAAAACAGAATTGATTTTTTCATCTGAAATTTCTAGTTGTTGAACTATGTTTATCAATTCTTTATTATCTTTAGATGAAGAATAGTTATTAAAAATAATACCTAATAAAACAAGAATGAAAGCTAAAACTAGTGTAGATAAAATAATAAATTTTATCAAAAATGAACTTTTTTTATTTGTCATGATATTCTCCTGTTAAGCTTTCTAAGAATGCAACTATATTGTCAACTGTTTCTTGATCTAAAAATTTTCCTAGTTGATAGTAAGCCATAAACTGAACACAAGCATCTAAAGTAGGTATAGATCCATCATGAAAATAAGGTGCGGTTTTGGCTATATTTCTAAGACTAGGAACTTTAAATATCATTTTATCAGCTTCTCTTTTTGTGATTTCATAGCGCCCTAAATCTTCTTGGTTTGGGTATTCTTCAAAAATACCGATTTTTTGAAACATATTCCCACCTATATTTTGACCTTGATGACAAGAGATGCAGCCATTAGCTTTAAAATCTTCGTAACCTTTTTTAGCTTGAGTTGAAATAGCATTTTGATCCCCGCTAAGATAGCGATCAAAAGGAGAATTTGGGGTGATTAAGGTTTTTTCAAATTCAGCAACTGCAAGAGCTATGTTTTCTACTGTAACTTCTCCATAAAGTTTTTTAAAAGTTTTTACATAATTTTCATTTGAATTAACTTTTTGTAAAAGAAGTTCAGGACTTAGCCCCATTTCTTTTGGATTGAAAAAAGGTCCCATAGCTTGTTCTGTTAAATCTTTAGCTCTGCCATTCCAAAATTGCACAAAATTAAACACAGAATTAAAGGTTGTAGGAGTGTTAAAGGGTTTATCGAGTTGATTATCAACTCCTATTGAAAATTCAAGCCCATCAACACCGTGTTGATCAAGCCTATGGCAAGTATTGCACGAAACTTTTCCATCTTTAGATAAACTTTTATCCATATAAAGACTTTTTCCAAGTTCAGCTTTTTCTTTATCATAAGAGATGGAATTTGGAATAGGGGTTATCATATCTACTGCAAAGACTATATTTGCATAAGATAAACATAAAATCATTATTATTTTTTTCATGATAAATTTTTGCCTTAATTTAAGTTTTTAAAATGCCATTATAGTATAATTTTAGTAAATTATTTAATAATTGATATTTTTTATTTTATTACAAAGTTCTCCTAAATTTTCTATAACGCAACGTACTTTATCTCCTGATTTTAAAAAAGTAGGTGGATTTAACCCCATACCTACTCCACTAGGAGTTCCCATAGATATAATACTTCCAGCTTTTAAAAGCATGCCTGCACTAAGTTCTTCTAAGACATAAGCAATATCAAAAATAAACAATTGAGTGTTAGAGTTTTGGCGTAGTTCATCATTGACATAGCTTTGAAGTTGGAGTTTAGGAGGATAAGAAATTTCATCTACGCTTGTGATATAAGGTCCCATTATAGTGCTACCTTCAAGACTTTTTGCTCGGTAGAATTGTTTGTGGCGTTTTTGAAGTTCGCGAGCTGAAATTTCATTGATAATAGTATAGCCAAAGATATAATCTTTTGCATCTTTAGCTTTGATTTTATAAGCATCTTTACTTAAAATAAATGCAAGCTCACATTCATAATCAAGCTGAGAAGTTACATCTGCATGTAAAGGTATATCGCCAAAAGGTGGCGTAGCTTGATTGCAACGTTTTCCAAAATATACAGGATATTCTCTTTCTTCAAATTTTTCACCCTTAAATTTGGCAGATTCTTTGGCATGATCTAAAAAATTAATCCCAAGACATATAATATCTTGACGAGGTTCTATAATAGGGGCTAGATAATTTTCTTGTGGAATTTCATAGGCTATTTTAGAATCCAAGTCTGTAAGTTTGTGTTTAAATTTATCAAAATGGATAATAAATTCATTCATATCGTTAGTTTCAATGCCAAGATCATCAAAACTTACAATTTTTCCACTAGAATTTAGTACTCCTAGATTGGGTTTTTGACCCTGTATAAAATTAACAAATTTCATTTGGAAAATCTCGCTTTTTTATTTAATTATACTTAAAGTTTTAGCAAGAATTATTTTTTTGTTTTAAAATTTGGTAAAAAAGTGATTGATTGTAGCGTAGTGAAACATCATTTTATTTTATAGAATTGTTGAAAATTTCTTTTATGTTTATTTTTGAGTTGATATTAAAATTTTGATTTTTATATTGAAATTTCAAACGATAAGAATGCAAACACAAACGCAAGGCACCTGTAAGTTTTAAGCGTTCTTTGGGGGTTAATTTTTCATCTAAAATACTTTCGATTTGTTCTTTGCTAAGCCCATAAAGTGGATCGCCTAAAATGGTATGGTTTTTATAGTGTAAATGCACTCTTATTTGGTGTTGTCTGCCTGTTAAGGGTTTGCAGAGTAAAAGAGTAGCGTTGATTTTAGGAAAGTATTCTAAAATTTCAAACTCAGTGATAGCTTGTTTTCCTTCCTTACAAATTTGCATCCTTGTTTTTACATCATCGTAGTTTTTGGCTAAATTTATGGCTTTATCAATTATAAAATTTTCTTCTATTTTTCCGTTAGCTAGAGCAAGGTATTCTTTTTGAACCAGTTTTTTTTCAAACAAAGTTTTAAGATCAATTTGAGCTTTTTTATTTTTGGCTACAAGTATAAGTCCGCTCGTTTCTTTATCAAGTCTGTGTGCTACGCAAGCTTCTTTTCCCCAAAGATGCCAAATTTCATCACTAAGACTGTATTTACAATGTCTACCATTTGGATGACTTAAGATCCCACTTTCTTTTTCAAGTATGGCAAAGTCTTCATTTTCAAAGACAATTTCTACTCCTTTGGGATTGTTTTCATAGACTATAAGCTCTACTAAACCATTTAAAATTTCATTCTTTTCTTCTACTAAAATTCCATCACAAAAAAGTCTTTTTTTGTCTATGAGTTTTTGTGCTTCATTTATGCTAATTTTTAAATTTTCCATAAGGACTTGAAATGCCTTTTTTCCATTATTTGAGAGTTTTATTTTTATGTAAGCCATTTAATAACTTTCTTAGGATAATTTGATATAATTTCTGTTTTTTAAAATATAAAATTATAGCTAAAAAGGTTTCAAAGATGGTTGAAAGATATAGCAGAGAAATCATGGCTAAAAAATGGGACATGCAAGCAAAATACGATGCGTGGTTAAAAGTAGAATTAGCCGCTGTAAAAGCTTGGAATAAACTCGGTCTCATTAATGACACAGACTGCGAAAAAATTCTTAAAAATGCAAAATTTGATATTGCAAGAATAGACGAAATAGAAAAAACCACAAAACACGATGTTATCGCTTTTCTTACAAGTGTAAGTGAAAGTTTGGGAGAAGAGAGTCGTTTTGTGCATTATGCAATGACAAGTTCTGATTGTATAGATACGGCTGTTGCTTTACAGATAAAAGAGAGTTTGGAGCTTATTTTAGAAGATGTTTCTTTGCTTTTAGAAGTGATCAAAAAGCGTGCTTTGGAGCATAAAAATACCTTAATGGTAGGAAGAAGTCATGGAATTCATGGAGAGCCTATCACTTTTGGTTTAGTGTTAGCTATTTGGTATGATGAAATTTTGCATGCAAAAGAGCTTTTAGAACATGCAAAAGAAGTGATAAGCTATGGAAAAATCAGTGGTGCAATGGGAAATTTTGCTCATGCTCCTTTAGAATTTGAAGAAGAGGTTTGTAAAAATTTAGGTCTTAAAGCTGCCCCTGTTTCAAATCAAGTGATCCAAAGAGATCGTTATGCTCAAGTTATTTCTGCTATTGCAATTTTAGCTTCAAGTTGTGAGCAAATCGCTGTAGCGATAAGACATTTTCAAAGAACTGAAGTTTATGAGGCTGAAGAGTATTTTAGTGTAGGACAAAAAGGAAGTTCAGCTATGCCACATAAAAGAAATCCTGTTTTAAGTGAAAATATCACAGGGCTTTGTCGTGTGCTTAGATCTTTTGTAACTCCAGCTTTAGAAAATGTTGCACTTTGGCATGAAAGAGATATATCTCATTCTAGTGTTGAAAGATTTATTTTGCCTGATGCTTTTATCACGGCTGATTTTATGCTTATGCGTCTTACAAATTTGATTGATAAGCTTTTAGTTTATCCTGAAAATATGATGAAAAATTTAAATCTTACAGGCGGGCTTGTATTTTCAGGGAGGGTGCTTTTAGAGCTTCCATTTAAAGGCATTAGTCGTGAAGAAGCTTATAAAATAGTTCAAAGAAACGCTATGAAAGTTTGGGCAGATTTGCAAAATGGCAAGGCTGCTATCAATGAAAAAAATGAAAGTTTGTTTTTGTTAGCGCTTTTAAGCGATGAAGATTTAAGAAAAAGTTTGAGCGAAGAGGATGTAAGAAAATGTTTCGATTATAACTACTATACAAAAAATGTTGATGCAATTTTTAAAAGAACATTTAAATAAAAAGCAAGGAAGGCAATGAAAGTTATTAAAAGAAATGGTCGTACAGAAGAATTGGATGTTTCCAAGATCAAAAAATGCACCTCTGATGCTGTAAAAGATTTAGAGGGTGTGAATTTAAGCGAACTTGAACTCGATGCAAAGATTCAATTTCGCGATGGAATTTCAACTGAAGAAATTCAAAAAACTTTAATTAAAACTGCAGTAGATAAGATAGATATTGATTGTCCAAATTGGACCTTTGTTGCAGCTAGACTTTTTTTATTTGATTTATATAAAAAAGTTAATGGTATGAATCGCTATAATCATTTGTGTGAGTATTTTGAAAAAGGTGAAAAAGAAGGAAGAATTTTACTTGGTCTTAAAGAAAAATATGATTTAGATGATTTAAATGCTTATATTAAACCTGAACGCGATATGCAATTTACTTATCTTGGTATTAAAACTTTATATGATAGATACTTGATTAAAGATAGTAAAGGTATGCCTATAGAACTTCCTCAGCAAATGTTTATGGCCATTGCGATGTTTTTAGCGCAGAATGAATTTAATCCTCAAGAATGGGCGAAGAAATTTTACGATCTTATTTCTAAATTTGAACTCATGCTTGCAACTCCGACTTTATCTAATGCAAGAACAACACGCCATCAGCTTAGCTCTTGTTATATAGGATCAACCCCTGATAATATTGAAGGTATTTTTGATTCTTATCAAGAAATGGCTTTACTTTCTAAATTTGGTGGTGGTATAGGTTGGGATTGGTCTAAAGTGCGTGCTATGGGTGGAAGCATAGATGGGCATAAAAATGCCGCAGGAGGGATTATACCTTTCTTGAAAATTACTAATGATATTGCCGTGGCAGTAGATCAACTAGGAACCAGAAAAGGGGCTATAGCCGTTTATATAGAACCTTGGCACATGGATATAAGTGATTTTATCGATTTGCGTAAAAATTCAGGCGAAGAAAGACGCCGTGCTCATGAACTTTTCCCTGCTTTATGGATCAATGATCTTTTTATGAAAAGAGTAAGAGCTAATGATAAATGGACTCTTTTTGATCCTGCAGATACAGCGGATTTGTGTGATTTATATGGCGAGGCTTTTGAAAAACGCTATGAAGAATATGAAAAAGATGAAAGCATTACCAAAGAAATCGTAGAAGCTAAAGAGCTTTGGAAGAAAATTTTGCTAAATTATTTTGAAACAGGCTTGCCATTTTTATGCTTTAAAGATAGTGCCAACAGAGCAAATCCAAATGCTCATGTAGGAATTATTAGAAGTTCAAATTTATGTACTGAAATTTTTCAAAATACCGAGCCAAATTATTATCAAATCAAAGTAGTTTTTGAAAATGGAGATGAGCTTCATTTTGATGAAGAACAAAAAGTTGTGATCGATGGGGGATATGAAAAACCAGCCAAAAAAATCTCAACTTTAGATAGTATTGATGGTAATAAAGTTTATATAGTGGAAAAATATAAAAATGATGGAAAAACAGCCGTTTGTAATTTAGCAAGTATAAATCTTAGCAAAGTGTATACTAAAGAAGATATAGAGCGTGTTGTGCCAACGGCTATTCGTATGCTTGATAATGTGATAGATTTAAATTTTTATCCTCATAGAAAAGTAAAAGATACAAATTTAAAATCTCGCGCCATAGGTCTTGGAGTCATGGGTGAGGCACAAATGCTTGCTGAGGCTAAGATTTATTGGGGAAGCGATGAGCATTTAAATAAAATCGATGAGATTATGGAACAAATTAGCTTTGAGGCTATTAATGCGAGTTCAAATTTAGCTCTTGAAAAAGGTTCTTATGAAGATTTTGAAGGATCAAATTGGAGCAAGGGGATTTTTCCTATTGATGTAGCAAGTCCTAAGGCTAAAGCTTTAACTTTAAGAGAGGGCTTATTTGATCAAAGTGAATGCGACTGGGTTAAACTTAGAGAAAAAGTTAAAAAAGATGGTATGAGAAATGGTTATTTGATGGCCATTGCACCTACTTCTTCTATTTCTATTTTAGTGGGTACTACGCAGACTATAGAACCTGTTTACAAAAGAAAGTGGTTTGAACAAAATTTAAGTGGTATGATACCTGTTGTTGTGCCAAATTTAAGCCTTGATACTTGGCAATACTATACTCCAGCC
The DNA here is from genome assembly GCF_012897395.1 of Campylobacter sp. CFSAN093224. Classification (NCBI taxonomy): domain Bacteria; kingdom Pseudomonadati; phylum Campylobacterota; class Epsilonproteobacteria; order Campylobacterales; family Campylobacteraceae; genus Campylobacter; species Campylobacter sp. CFSAN093224. The sequence goes on from NZ_CP040607.1 coordinate 31,861, forward strand.
TACGAACTTGATCAAAAAATTCTTGTAAAGGCTGCTGCTGTGCGTGGTAAATGGATCGATCAAGGGCAGAGTTTAAATATCTTTTTATCGCTTGATAAAGCAAGTGGGGGATATTTAAATGAAATTTATCAACTCGCTTGGGAGCTCGGAGTAAAATCTACTTATTATCTAAGAAGCGAAAGCCCTGATAGTGAAAAAGTCAATGTTGCAGATCGTAGCATAGAATGTGAAGGTTGCCAATAAATACTAAAACCCAATGAAAAATATTGGGTTTTAAGAGATTAAGAATTGTAAATTTCTTTATCTAGGGCTTTTAGATTTTTTGCAGTACAAAGTGCCGAAGTCATAGCTCCTGAGACATTACTTGCTGTTCTTGCCATATCTATAATAGGATCTATAGCTAAAATCAAACTTAGCATGACAAAATTATTACCAAATCCAATCCCTGCTAGCATAATAGAAGCTGCCATAGTTGCACTTCCAGGTACTCCAGCTATACCCAAGGATCCAATAACAGCTACCAAAACTATCATTAAAGCAAATGTAAAATCAATATGTGTATGTGTAGCAAAAGCTACAAAAACTGCCGCTAAAGCTGGAAAATATCCCGCACAACCATTAAGTCCTGTTGTTGTACCTATAGATGCTACAAAATTAGCTATAGCTGAATTAACTCCAAATTTATTTTGCAAAGTTGAAGTAGTCATAGGCAAAGTGCCCAAAGAAGATCTTGAGCTAAATGCAAATAACCATACAGGAAATGCTTTTTTTGCATATTTTATAGGGTTTAGCCCTTGTGAAGCAAGAAGTAAAAAATGCACCCCGAACATTATTAACATAGCTATATAAATAAGCATTATAAAAAGTCCAGCTGTTTTGATAGCTTCAAAACCATTGCTTAAAAGCACATTAGCCATCATACAAACTACAGCATAAGGCATAAATCTAATAACTGTAGCAGTCATGTTCATCATAATATTATAAAAGGTTAGGATAAAATTATGAAAACTTTTAAAGGCTTGTTCATACTCTTCTTTTTTAGAAATTTTTTTAGCACTAATTCCTATAAAAAAAGAAAAAATGACAATAGCTATAATATTTTCTTTATTAATAGCTGCAATGATGTTGCTAGGTATTAGCCCTAGTATAATATTTGAAAAAGTTTGAATTTCGCGAATTTGTTTATTTCCTTCATATATAGCAAAATTACTTCCTAAATCAAAACTATAACCTAAAAATATACCCAAGGTTGCAGCTATGGCTGTGCTAAAGAGTATCCAAAAAAGACTTATTCCAAGCAAGGAGGATATTTTGATATTTTTATCAATTTCTATAATTACTTTTATAATGCAAATGCTTACAAGAGGAACAACTAGCATTTTTATAAAAGCTACAAAAACAGAACTTACAAATGCAAACCAATGTTTTGTTTCACTATACCAAAGAATATTGCTTGCTTCTTCAGCATCTGGAAAATTTGCCAAATATTGCAAAACAAAACCAAACCCCAAACCCATTAAAAGCGCAAATAGCATGCGAAGAGAAAAATTGATTTTTATATCCCGCATTTTTTTTAATGCGTAAAAAACAACACAAAGCATAGCAAGAGTAGCTATAGTATGAGCTTGTGAAAGCATTAGAAAATCTTGAAAAAATTGTTTATCCATAAAAAGTCCTTATAAGAAACTATAATCAAGCACAAGGTATATGAAAATATACTTGCATAAAGCTTGATTTTATAAATGGTAACATAAAAATATTTTAAATAAGATAAAATTAGTATGATTTATTCTATATCTTTATGTAGGCAATGTTCAAATATAAATTTGTGTTCTTGTGGTAAGGCTTCAAATAAAGCATTTGCTAAATTTCTAATCTCCCAAAGAGCTGATTTTGAACTACGCAAAGAAATGAAATTTTGTAAACTTCTTGCATTAATCGTTAGTGTAAGTTCGGTTTTATAGCTTTCTGGTAAGCAGTATTTGGCTATATCTAGACTAATGCTTTTTTGTAAAATAGTGCGTAAATTTTCTAAGGCTTTAATGCTTGCGTTATCAACCTCTTCATTACCGCAAAGCACAAGATAACGGCTTGCATTTTCAAAATCTCCTATTTTAAATTCAGCTTCATTGCGAAGTTCTTTTAAGGTATAACGCGTGCTTTTTACACTAGGACTAGTGTGACGGTGTCTTGCAACTTCTTGTAAGCAAGCTCTTGAAATTCCTTGTATATAAAAAGTATAGTTTAGATGTTCTAAGGTTGAAGCGTGTTTGAATTTGTTGCCCACGCGATCGATAAGTTCTTTATCTTTTTCGCCACCGCAATCGCCTTTTTCAAAGCTTTGCCAACAAGTTCTTGTTGCATGAGAACAAACAGATAATGGAGTGTGAAAAAGTAAAGTGATTTGCATGCTTATTCCTTTTTTGATAAAAATATTTTTTGTAATTCTTGCATTTTTTACTTAAAATTCTAATGAAATAAAAAGTTTTATCAAGCTATAATTAGATAAAAAAATAAGGCTTATTATCAATGAAACAAACAAAATATATTTTTGTAACAGGTGGAGTTTTAAGTTCTTTGGGTAAAGGGATAGCCGCTGCTTCTATCGCAACACTTTTAAAAAATTCAGGGCTTAAAGTGAGTATTTTAAAAGCTGATCCTTATATCAATGTTGATCCAGGCACTATGAGTCCTTTTGAGCATGGAGAGGTTTTTGTAACTGATGATGGAGCAGAAACGGATCTTGATTTGGGGCATTATGAGCGTTTTTTGGATGAGAGTTTATCTCAAGATAATAACTTCACTACAGGACGGGTTTATCAAAGTGTGATTGAAAAAGAAAGGCGTGGAGAATATCTTGGCAAAACCATTCAAGTTATCCCTCATATAGTAGGAGAAATCAAAGATCGCATTAAAAAAGCAGGAGAAGGCAAAGATATACTTATCGTTGAAATAGGCGGAACTGTTGGGGATATAGAAGGCTTGCCTTTTTTAGAAGCTATTCGTGCTTTGCGTTTGGAAGTGGGTAAAAATAATGCTATGAATATTCATCTTACTCTAGTACCTTTTATTAAGGCTGCAGGGGAATTAAAAACAAAGCCAACTCAACATAGTGTAGGCGAGTTAAGGCGCATAGGCATTAGTCCTGATATGATTATTTGTCGTAGTGAAAAAGCTCTTGATAGAGATTTAAAAGATAAAATTGCTATTTCTTGCGGGGTGGAAAAAAATTGCGTGATAGAAAGTGTTGATGCGGCTAGTATTTATCAAATTCCACTTAATTTTTTAAAGCAAGATATTTTAAGCCCTATTGCTGAAATTTTGGATTTGAAAAATTTAAAACCTAATATGGAAAATTGGGACTCTTTGGTAAAAAGAGTTATAGCTCCAAGCAATGAAGTTAAAATCGCTTTTGTAGGCAAATATGTGGATTTAAAAGAAAGTTATAAAAGCCTTACTGAAGCTATTATACACGCAGGTGCAGCCCTAGATACTAAAGTGGAGTTAAAATGGGTAGATAGTGAAAAACTTGAAAATATGGAAAGTTCTGAAGTATTTAAAGATGTGAGTGGAATTTTGGTTGCTGGGGGATTTGGATATCGTGGTGTAGAAGGTAAGATAAAAGCCATTCAATACGCAAGAGAAAATAAAATTCCTTTTTTAGGAATTTGTTTAGGTATGCAGCTTGCTTTGGTGGAATTTGCTAGAAATGTATTAAAACTTAAAGATGCAAATTCAAGTGAATTTAATGAAAAATGCCAAAATCCTGTGGTTTATTTGATTGATGAATTTATGGATACAAATGGAGAAAAACAAATTCGTACTGCAAAAACTCCTTTAGGTGGAACTATGCGTTTAGGGGCTTATAAATGTGATATCAAGGAAAAATCCCTTTTGGCTAAGGTTTATAATGAAGTAAAGAGTGTAAAAGAACGCCATCGTCATCGCTATGAAGCAAATCCAAAATATAGAGCAGATTTTGAAAAACACGGTTTGATTGTAAGTGGTGAAAGCAAAGGATTGATTGAAGCAGTTGAGCTTAACTGTCATCCTTTTTTCTTGGCTGTGCAGTTTCATCCAGAATTTACATCAAGACTTGAGCATGTTAATCCTGTGATTTGCAGTTTTATCAAGGCAGCTATAAACTATGAAGATAATTAATAAAAATGAAATTAAAAAAATTTTGGCTTCACGCTTTGAAAAAGATTTGCATACCAAACTTTGTGATCTGCCTTTGCCATGCTGTTTAAAGGATGCATATAAAGCAGCTAATCGCATCAAAGAAGCTGTAGAAAAAAATGAGAAAGTCGCCATAGTAGGAGATTATGATGTTGATGGAATCATTTCTTGTGTTATTATGGCAGAATTTTTCGATGATATAGGTTTTGATTATATTATAAGAATTCCAAATCGTTTTAAAGATGGATATGGATTAAATGCTGAGATCATCAACGAACTTGATGTAAATTTAATAATAACAGTAGATAATGGAATAGCTGCTCTTGAAGCAGCCAAACTCTGTAAAGAAAAAAATATAGATTTGATTATCACTGATCATCATATGCCTCAAGATGTTTTACCTGATGCTTTTGCCATTATCAATCCAAAGCAAAAAGATTGTGATTTTCCAGAAATTGAAATTTGTGGAGCTCAAGTCGCATGGTATTTGATAGCGGCTTTAAAAGAGGTGTGCAAGCTTAAATATGACATGTGTAAATTTTTAGAACTTTTGGCGATTGCAATTGTTGCAGATATGATGGAACTTAGAGATTTAAATCGTGCTTTAGTAAGGCGTGGCATAGATCATATTAACAAATCTAAAAGGGCTGCTTTTAGGGCTATTAAGCATTATTATCAAAAGGATAAATTTGCTCTTGATAATATAGGATTTTTAATTGCTCCGCTTATAAATAGTGCTGGAAGAATGGATGATGCAAGTATTTCTTATGAATTTTTACACACTAAAGATTTTAATAAAGCTTTAGAATATCTAGAGCAAATTGTTAGTTTTAATGAAAGTCGTAAAGATGAAGAAAAACAGCTTTTTGAAGATAGTTTAAATCAAATCGATGAAAACGATTCTTGTATTGTGGTATCGGGTTTAAATTGGCATGAAGGTGTTTTAGGGATTGTGGCAAGTCGTTTAGCTAAACATTTTAATAAACCTGCTTTTGTATTTTCTCAAAATGAAGAACACTTAAAAGGCAGCGCAAGAAGTGTTGGCAAGATTGATATTTTAGCTTTAATTTCTAAGACAAATTCTATATTAAGCAATTATGGTGGTCATAAAGGTGCTGCTGGAATCAGTTTAAACTCTGAAAATTTTGAACAATTTAAAAATAAAATCAAAAAAGAATGTTCGCAAATTTCTGAAAGTGAATTTTTGGATACAGATGAAATTTTAGGAATCTTAGAACCTAGCGAAATTGATTTTGAAATGCTTGAAATTTTAGAATCTTTTGAACCTTTTGGACATAAAAATCCACGACCTTTTTTTATTTTAGAAAATCTTTGTGTAAAAAATAAAAAACTTCTAGGTAAAGATGAAAAACACTTAAAGCTTGTTTTAACTAAGGAAAATAAAACCATAGAAGCTTTATTTTTTAATTTTGATAAAGAGCCAGAATTGAATCAAAATATTTCTTTGCTTGGAAGTATTTCTAAGAATGAATTTAGGGGAATGGTAACTCCACAGTTTGTTGTTAAAGAGATTTTATAAAAATTTTTACTTATAATTTGCATTAATAACATTAAAAAATTAATATACAAGAGATTAAAAAATTATTTATATGTTGTCTTTTTATAGGAGTATGTATGAAAAAAGCTAAATCAAGGATTGCTATTTTAGGAACAGGCGGAACGATAGCAGGCTTCATTGATAGCACTATTGCTACAACAGGATATACGGCCGGAGCCATTGATATAGATGTATTAATTAAAGCAGTTCCGCAAATTAGAGATTTAGCAGATATTAGTTGGGAGCAAATAGCAAATATTGATAGTTCAAATATGTGTGATGAAATTTGGTTAAGGCTTGCTAAAAAAATTGCTAAGCTTTTTGCTGAGGGGATAGACGGTGTGGTGATAACTCATGGTACTGATACTATGGAAGAAACTGCTTATTTTTTAAATTTAACCATTAAAAGTGATAAGCCCGTAGTTCTAGTTGGCGCTATGCGTCCATCAACTGCTATAAGTGCGGATGGTCCGAAAAATCTTTATAATGCAGTGGCATTAGTTGCCAATAAAGAAGCTAAGAATAAGGGTGTTATGGTAGCTATAAATGATAAAATTTTAAGCGCTAGAGGCGTAGTAAAAACTCATAGTTTAAATGTTGATGCTTTCTCTTCTCCTGATTTTGGGGATTTGGGTTATATAGTAGATGGTAAAGTCTTTTTCTATAATAATGTTACTAAAGCTCACACAAAAAACGCTCCTTTTGATGTAAGCAAACTCACAAGTTTGCCAAAAGTAGATATTCTTTATAGCTATTCAAATGATGGTAGTGGTGTCGCTGCAAAAGCTTTATTTGAACATGGAACTAAGGGCATAGTTGTTGCAGGAAGTGGAGCAGGAAGTATACACAAAAATCAAAAAGATGTTTTAAAAGAGCTTTTAAAAAAAGGGCTTAAGGTTGTTGTAAGTTCAAGGGTTGTAGCAGGTTGTGTTGCTGTGAGTGATTCAGATGAAAAATTAGGTTTTATTAGTGCTGAAGATTTAAATCCTCAAAAAGCAAGAGTTTTGCTTATGTTAGCACTTACAAAAACAAGTGATCCTAAAAAAATTCAAGAGTATTTTTTAAAATATTAAAATTTTTTAAATATTTCTAAACTTAGGGAACTTATCTTCCCTAAGTCAAGCCTTTCAATCCTATTAATAGTATATTATATCTTGTATTTTTTATTATCATTTAAAATTTTATTATCATTTAAAATTCCCCCCCCCCCCATTTTTAAACCCACCAAATACTTATATAAATACTTACACAAATATTTATACTATTTAATCCTTTGTTTAATCCCCTTTTAAGTTTAATTGGTTATACTTTCATTTCCTTTTTTGAAAAAAGGACTTAAAATCTTTTAAATTATAAAGTTTCACTAGCTTAGTAGATTTTATAAATTAACTCTTTTGGTTTTTGTCTTATAAACTAAAAGCTTTTTTATAAATCTTGTTTTTTAATTTAAAAACTTTTCTTTTAAAAATGATTTTTTGTTTTGTTCTTTTAAATTAGTATTGTTATTCAAATCTTATTAGTCAATCTTTGAAATCTAAATAAGTGATCGATTGAGCCAGAACAGATTTAGGCATAAGCAATTATGTAAAATCTATTCAATCTAATAATTAAAAAGATTAAAAACTTTTCTTTTAATCTTTCATAACTTTTTCTTTGAAGAAAAAGATTAAACTATCTATAATTTTTTATGGAGAGTTTGATCCTGGCTCAGAGTGAACGCTGGCGGCGTGCCTAATACATGCAAGTCGAACGATGAAGCTTCTAGCTTGCTAGAAGTGGATTAGTGGCGCACGGGTGAGTAAGGTATAGTTAATCTGCCCTACACAAGAGGACAACAGTTGGAAACGACTGCTAATACTCTATACTCCTGCTTAACACAAGTTGAGTAGGGAAAGTTTTTCGGTGTAGGATGAGACTATATAGTATCAGCTAGTTGGTAAGGTAATGGCTTACCAAGGCTATGACGCTTAACTGGTCTGAGAGGATGATCAGTCACACTGGAACTGAGACACGGTCCAGACTCCTACGGGAGGCAGCAGTAGGGAATATTGCGCAATGGGGGAAACCCTGACGCAGCAACGCCGCGTGGAGGATGACACTTTTCGGAGCGTAAACTCCTTTTCTTAGGGAAGAATTCTGACGGTACCTAAGGAATAAGCACCGGCTAACTCCGTGCCAGCAGCCGCGGTAATACGGAGGGTGCAAGCGTTACTCGGAATCACTGGGCGTAAAGGGCGCGTAGGCGGATTATCAAGTCTCTTGTGAAATCTAATGGCTTAACCATTAAACTGCTTGGGAAACTGATAGTCTAGAGTGAGGGAGAGGCAGATGGAATTGGTGGTGTAGGGGTAAAATCCGTAGATATCACCAAGAATACCCATTGCGAAGGCGATCTGCTGGAACTCAACTGACGCTAAGGCGCGAAAGCGTGGGGAGCAAACAGGATTAGATACCCTGGTAGTCCACGCCCTAAACGATGTACACTAGTTGTTGGGGTGCTAGTCATCTCAGTAATGCAGCTAACGCATTAAGTGTACCGCCTGGGGAGTACGGTCGCAAGATTAAAACTCAAAGGAATAGACGGGGACCCGCACAAGCGGTGGAGCATGTGGTTTAATTCGAAGATACGCGAAGAACCTTACCTGGGCTTGATATCCTAAGAACCTTTTAGAGATAAGAGGGTGCTAGCTTGCTAGAACTTAGAGACAGGTGCTGCACGGCTGTCGTCAGCTCGTGTCGTGAGATGTTGGGTTAAGTCCCGCAACGAGCGCAACCCACGTATTTAGTTGCTAACGGTTCGGCCGAGCACTCTAAATAGACTGCCTTCGTAAGGAGGAGGAAGGTGTGGACGACGTCAAGTCATCATGGCCCTTATGCCCAGGGCGACACACGTGCTACAATGGCATATACAATGAGACGCAATACCGCGAGGTGGAGCAAATCTATAAAATATGTCCCAGTTCGGATTGTTCTCTGCAACTCGAGAGCATGAAGCCGGAATCGCTAGTAATCGTAGATCAGCCATGCTACGGTGAATACGTTCCCGGGTCTTGTACTCACCGCCCGTCACACCATGGGAGTTGATTTCACTCGAAGCCGGAATACTAAACTAGTTACCGTCCACAGTGGAATCAGCGACTGGGGTGAAGTCGTAACAAGGTAACCGTAGGAGAACCTGCGGTTGGATCACCTCCTTTCTAGAGTACAAAGTAATAAGTCTCACAACTATTACTTCAATATATAAACTCAATTGATTCTTGTTTAGATTTCAAAGATTGATGATAAAGCTAATTGTTTATGGGGAATTAGCTCAGCTGGGAGAGCGCCTGCTTTGCACGCAGGAGGTCAGCGGTTCGATCCCGCTATTCTCCACCATTTATTAAGGGCCTATAGCTCAGCTGGTTAGAGTGCACCCCTGATAAGGGTGAGGTCACAAGTTCAAGTCTTGTTAGGCCCACCATAAAAAAGATTTGAATAAAGAAGCTTTAAAATCTAAAGCAAGTATATAAAATAGATTAAATATAAAATATAAACTCTATACTTAGATTTATTTTTATCTTTAACTATAAAAGAATATACTTTAATAGATATAAGTAGCATATACATTATGCATTTATATTTATAATGATTATGTTAATATATATACTTCCTTTAGGTTTTAAACCTAAATGTTCTTTTTAATTATCATTGTTAAGAGTCACAAGCAAGTTTTAATAAAAACAATTTTACAGGACTTGTTAAAGGATAAAACCTATTTATCTTTTCTTTAGTTTAACTTAACTTTTAGCTGTCTTTATTTCTATGAATAAAGAGAATATTAGATTTAAGGATTATAAATTAAAGACAAGTTTCAAACTCACAGCTTAGTTGAGACTAAATCATTTAGTTTTATATTAAGTGTTTGAATGCTTTCCGTCTTAAGATAAAGAAGTCTTATCATAAAAACTTTAACAAGGAAGTGATGCGTTTTAGAATCAATAATAAAAGGTAAAAAAGGTAAGCTACTAAGAGCGAATGGTGGATGCCTTGACTGGTAAAGGCGATGAAGGACGTACTAGACTGCGATAAGCTACGGGGAGCTGTCAAGAAGCTTTGATCCGTAGATTTCCGAATGGGGCAACCCAATGTATAGAGATATACATTACCTATATAGGAGCGAACGAGGGGAATTGAAACATCTTAGTACCCTCAGGAAAAGAAATCAATAGAGATTGCGTCAGTAGCGGCGAGCGAAAGCGCAAGAGGGCAAACCCAGTGCTTGCACTGGGGGTTGTAGGACTGCAATGTGCAAGAGGTAAGTTTAGCAGAACATTCTGGAAAGTATAACCATAGAGGGTGATAGTCCCGTATGCGAAAAACAAACCTTAGCTAGCAGTATCCTGAGTAGGGCGGGACACGAGGAATCCTGTCTGAATCCGGGTCGACCACGATCCAACCCTAAATACTAATACCAGATCGATAGTGCACAAGTACCGTGAGGGAAAGGTGAAAAGAACTGAGGTGATCAGAGTGAAATAGAACCTGAAACCATTTGCTTACAATCATTCAGAGCCCTATGTAGCAATACAGGGTGATGGACTGCCTTTTGCATAATGAGCCTGCGAGTTGTGGTGTCTGGCAAGGTTAAGCAAACGCGAAGCCGTAGCGAAAGCGAGTCTGAATAGGGCGCTTAGTCAGATGCTGCAGACCCGAAACGAAGTGATCTATCCATGAGCAAGTTGAAGCTAGTGTAAGAACTAGTGGAGGACTGAACCCATAGGCGTTGAAAAGCCCCGGGATGACTTGTGGATAGGGGTGAAAGGCCAATCAAACTTCGTGATAGCTGGTTCTCTCCGAAATATATTTAGGTATAGCGTTGTGTCGTAATATAAGGGGGTAGAGCACTGAATGGGCTAGGGCATACACCAATGTACCAAACCCTATCAAACTCCGAATACCTTATATGTAATCACAGCAGTCAGGCGGCGAGTGATAAAATCCGTCGTCAAGAGGGAAACAACCCAGACTACCAGCTAAGGTCCCTAAATCTTACTTAAGTGGAAAACGATGTGAAGTTACTTAAACAACCAGGAGGTTGGCTTAGAAGCAGCCATCCTTTAAAGAAAGCGTAATAGCTCACTGGTCTAGTGATTTTGCGCGGAAAATATAACGGGGCTAAAGTAAGTACCGAAGCTGTAGACTTAGTTTACTAAGTGGTAGGAGAGCGTTCTATTTGCGTCGAAGGTATACCGGTAAGGAGTGCTGGAGCGAATAGAAGTGAGCATGCAGGCATGAGTAGCGATAATTAATGTGAGAATCATTAACGCCGTAAACCCAAGGTTTCCTACGCGATGCTCGTCATCGTAGGGTTAGTCGGGTCCTAAGTCGAGTCCGAAAGGGGTAGACGATGGCAAATTGGTTAATATTCCAATACCAACATTAGTGTGCGATGGAAGGACGCTTAGGGCTAAGGGGGCTAGCGGATGGAAGTGCTAGTCTAAGGTCGTAGGAGGTTATACAGGCAAATCCGTATAACAATACTCCGAGAACTGAAAGGCTTTTTGAAGTCTTCGGATGGATAGAAGAACCCCTGATGCCGTCGAGCCAAGAAAAGTTTCTAAGTTTAGCTAATGTTGCCCGTACCGTAAACCGACACAGGTGGGTGGGATGAGTATTCTAAGGCGCGTGGAAGAACTCTCTTTAAGGAACTCTGCAAAATAGCACCGTATCTTCGGTATAAGGTGTGGTTAGCTTTGTATTAGGATTTACTCCGAAAGCAAGGAAACTTACAACAAAGAGTCCCTCCCGACTGTTTACCAAAAACACAGCACTCTGCTAACTCGTAAGAGGATGTATAGGGTGTGACGCCTGCCCGGTGCTCGAAGGTTAATTGATGGGGTTAGCATTAGCGAAGCTCTTGATCGAAGCCCGAGTAAACGGCGGCCGTAACTATAACGGTCCTAAGGTAGCGAAATTCCTTGTCGGTTAAATACCGACCTGCATGAATGGCGTAACGAGATGGGAGCTGTCTCAAAGAGGGATCCAGTGAAATTGTAGTGGAGGTGAAAATTCCTCCTACCCGCGGCAAGACGGAAAGACCCCGTGGACCTTTACTACAGCTTGACACTGCTACTTGGATAAGAATGTGCAGGATAGGTGGGAGGCTTTGAGTATATGACGCCAGTTGTATATGAGCCATTGTTGAGATACCACTCTTTCTTATTTGGGTAGCTAACCAGCTTGAGTTATCCTCAAGTGGGACAATGTCTGGTGGGTAGTTTGACTGGGGCGGTCGCCTCCCAAATAATAACGGAGGCTTACAAAGGTTGGCTCAGAACGGTTGGAAATCGTTCGTAGAGTATAAAGGTATAAGCCAGCTTAACTGCAAGACATACAAGTCAAGCAGAGACGAAAGTCGGTCTTAGTGATCCGGTGGTTCTGTGTGGAAGGGCCATCGCTCAAAGGATAAAAGGTACCCCGGGGATAACAGGCTGATCTCCCCCAAGAGCTCACATCGACGGGGAGGTTTGGCACCTCGATGTCGGCTCATCGCATCCTGGGGCTGGAGCAGGTCCCAAGGGTATGGCTGTTCGCCATTTAAAGCGGTACGCGAGCTGGGTTCAGAACGTCGTGAGACAGTTCGGTCCCTATCTGCCGTGGGCGTAAGAAGATTGAAGAGATTTGACCCTAGTACGAGAGGACCGGGTTGAACAAACCACTGGTGTAGCTGTTGTTCTGCCAAGAGCATCGCAGCGTAGCTAAGTTTGGAAAGGATAAACGCTGAAAGCATCTAAGCGTGAAGCCAACTCTAAGATGAATCTTCTCTAAGCTCTCTAGAAGACTACTAGTTTGATAGGCTGGGTGTGTAATGGATGAAAGTCCTTTAGCTGACCAGTACTAATAGAGCGTTTGGCTTATCTTTAATAAAGCATCACTTCCTTGTTAAGGTTTTTAGAAGACTTTGAATATAGATAATATTTAGAGTTTAATAGAAATCTTTCAAGTAGAGTTTGTATTAGAACTTGCTCTTAACATTGTTTTTTAAGTATTCTATATAAAAACTTATCAAAGATAAAAGATAAGAAAAGAAGAAAGAGAATAAAGAAAAAAGTAAAGGAATAAAAGATTAAGTTTTATTCTTAAATTCAATTTTTCAAAGAATATTTAAATAACAATGTCCGTGATTATACAGATGTGGAAACGCCTTGCTCCATCCCGAACCAAGAAGCTAAGCACATCGTGGGTGATGATACTACGCCTTACTGGCAGGGGGAAAGTAGCTCATTGCGGACTTGTTAATTCTACTTAACTTGCCTATAAAATTAATAATCAGTTTTTTTAGTTTGTAATTAAAAATTTATTTACATGTAAAATTGTATAAAATTTGGAAAGTGATACATGGAAAAATTTATTGAAAGGTTGCTTGAAGAAGATATTAAATTTGAAAAAGATGTGAATAATGGTTTGAATATTGAAACAAAAGAAAATTATCATTCTAAATTTATAGCTTATTTAATTGATATAAATAAGGATCATTATCAAAAAAATTTTGCAAAGGTATTTTTAGAAAAACTTGGTAAGAGTTTAGTAAATACGAAATTTGAAAATTTAAACATAGAAGATATAAAAAGCGTAGAAACAGAAGCCTGCATAAAAGATAATAGAAGGATAGATATTTTAATAACATTAAGTGATAAAAGATATATTATAATAGAAAATAAAATTTATGCAAAAGATCAAAAAAATCAATTGAAAGATTATATTAATTTTGTAAGAAAAAATATCAAAAATATAAAAGATTGTTATAAAAACATATTGACTATATATTTGCATCAAGATGAGTGTGCTAGTCCTAGTGATTATAGTTTGGGAAATTTTACAATAAAGACAAATTTGATTAAAGATAAAAATGAAAATAATGTTAGCTATTATTTGAAGATGGATTATATATGGATTAAGGAATGGATTGATGAGTGTATAAAAATATATGAAGAAAAATCAATCAAAGATCAAAAATTTATTCTTGATATACAAAACATTATTTTTACTCTAAATCAATACAAAAGTATTTTACAATGGTATATGACAGATGAGTATACTCAAAGAGATGATGTACTAGAATTTATTTTTCAAAACAATATAAAAATGCAAAATTTAAAAAATGCGATGATTTTATATAGATATAACAAAAATAAATCAGAGCTTAAAAATTTAAATGAAGAAAACTATAAGAAAGCTAAAGATATTATCCAGCATAAATGGAGCAACATCTGCGAATATATAATAGAAGAATTTTTTGATAGTTTTGAACACAAGGAAATTAAAATAGGTGATATAACTTTTATCGGCAATAAAATAGAAGAAAATCGTGTTAATCATGGTGTGTTTATATTTTATCCTATTGATTATAAGAATGAAAGCATATATCCATGTCTATATATTTATTTTAAAAAAAATTACTATGATATTATTGGTTTGACATTTGAAATTTCAAATGATGATGAAGAAGATATAGAAAATGAAAAATATAAAGAATGTTTAAAATTATTTAAAGATGTAAAAGAAGAAAATGTTAGAAAATATCAAAATCACTATTATTGTGATAAATTAATAAACAATGAAAAATTAGAAGGAGAATACGCTTTTATTTATTGGTTGATTGAAAATCAAAATTCTAAAAAAGATTTTATTCAAATTTTAAATGATTTTTTTATTAAAAAACCTATACAGGAAGCATATAAAGGTATTAATGATATATTAAATTCTTAAAAAAAATTTTATATAAAAGTAAAATTTAGTAAAATACAAAATATTTTTTATAAAGGTTAAAAATGCATTTCACTTTGCTAAATGAAAAAGATTTTTTCAACCCATACTACCGCAAAAAGCAAATCATGCAAAATGAATTTGATATATTTAACAAGGCTTTAATGCAATATCTAGAAAGACTTGAAAGTTCGCAAAGTGAAAATGAAGATTATCTTGTAGCTAATGCACTTAGTCCATTTTTAACCATGTTAAATTTCAAAACTCACATCAAAACCAAGCAAAAAGGCAAAAGTGAGATTGACTTATCCATCTCTAAAGATGAGTTTAGTAAAGACTTAGAAGTTCTTATTGAGGCTAAAAAGCCAAATTCAAAAGAATTTATCACTCATACAAAGGTAAATTCTAAAGCCTTACACGAGACTATTTTATATTATTTTAGAAATAGAGAGTATAGTTTTAGCTTAAAATTTATTATCATCACAGATTTTTATAAATTTTACATTTTTAAAATTAGTGAGTTTGAAGAGCTTTTTTATAAAAATCCAAGTTTTAAAAAACTTTTTGAAGAATTTTGTAATCCAAATTCACTTTTCAAAGGCAATACTGAAGAATTCTATAAAGAAGTAGCCAAACTCATAGAAAATTCCAAAGAAAACTTAAAAGGCTTTTTGATTGACTTGACGTTTTTAAAAGACAAACAAAAATCAAATTTTAAAAACCTAGCAAGTATTTATAAAACTTTTCATAGAGACTTTTTGCTAAGTGAGTTTAACCCCAACGATGCAAATTCACTCAACAACGCTTTTTACAAAGAGCTTTTATATATCTTAGGGCTTTGTGAGAGCAAACAAAACTCAAAACTCATCATCGCAAAAAGCGAAGAAAGCAAAGAAGAGCAAGGAACTTTCTACACCGCTATAAACTCTAAGCTTAAAGAAGAAAATTTTGAAACCATCTTAAAACTTTTGATCTTATGGCTTAATCGCATTTTGTTTTTAAAGCTTATAGAGTCAAATTTGGTGCGTTTTAATGATGATAAAAATTTGAAATTTTTAAATTTCAAAAAAATCCCTGATTTTGACAAGCTTAGCGAACTTTTCTTTGAAGTTTTAGCCAAAGAAAAAAGCACGAGAAAGAAAAGCGAATTTGCTTATCTACCTTATCTAAATTCTTCTTTGTTTGAAAAACAAAACATAGAAAACACGCTTGAAATTTCAAGCTTAAGCAATGATTTAAAGCTTTTTTACTATAAAAACACCGTGCTAAAAGATGATAAATGCAAGGCTAAAAAAGGACAAGTGGGGCTTTTAGAATACTTGTTTGAATTTTTGGATAGTTTTGATTTTGGTAGCGATGATGAGCAAAGCGAAATTTTAAGCCAAAAAGAACTCATAAGTTCAAGTGTTTTAGGAAATGTGTTTGAAAAACTCAATGGCTACAAAGAAGGAAGCTTTTACACGCCAAGCTTTATCACTTCTTATATGTGTAAAGAAAGCATCACAAAAGTTGTGCTTGATAAATTCAACGCTCAATTTGATCTTGATGTTAAAGATATAAGCGAGTTAAGAAGATCTTTAAGAAAAGAAGATAAAAAAGCACAAAAAGAGCTTTTAAACTCTATAAAAATTTGCGATCCTGCGGTGG
The DNA here is from genome assembly GCF_012897395.1 of Campylobacter sp. CFSAN093224. NCBI lineage: Bacteria > Pseudomonadati > Campylobacterota > Epsilonproteobacteria > Campylobacterales > Campylobacteraceae > Campylobacter > Campylobacter sp. CFSAN093224. The sequence goes on from NZ_CP040607.1 coordinate 47,990, forward strand.
GAAGCGGGCATTTTTTGGTTTCTGCTTTAAATGTTATGTTAAGCATTTATGATGAGCTAAATCTTTTTGATGAAGAATTTTATCTAGAAGTGCAAAACGATGAAATTCTCATCACGGGTAGAAAAGGCGAGTTTATAGAGTATAAACGCCCAAGCACGCCTAAAGATAAAACCCATCTTATCCAACAAGAACTTTTTCACACTAAAAAAGACATCATAGAAAACAACCTTTTTGGAGTCGATATCAACCCTAACTCATGCGAGATCACCAAGCTAAGGCTTTGGATAGAGCTTTTAAAACACAGTTTTTATCAAAGCTTTGATGATGAAAATTATCACGATCTTAAAACATTGCCAAACATCGATATAAACATAAAATGCGGAAATTCTTTGGTATCTTACTTTGAAACAGGCAAAAGCCTAAACCACTATCCTAACATCAAAGAACGTATGGGCAAATACAAACGCATAGTAAAAGACTATAAAGAAGGCTTTTACACAGATAAAAGCCACATCAACCAAGAGATAAAAAATCTCAAAATTTCTTTTAAAAATTTCTGCTTTGCAGATAAATTTAAAAAAGAAATGAAAAGCTTTAATGATAAATGTGAAAAATACTCTAAAAAATACGGAAATTTCTTAGCCGTAGATGATGAAAATTTGAAATTCTTTGTTAGTGCGAATTTGACTCTTTTTGACTTTGATGAAAAAGAAGCCACAAAAGAATTTGCAAATCTTAAAAAAGAATACGACAATATCTTCAACCTAGAAAGCAATCATCCTTTTGAATGGCGTTTTGAATTCCCTGAAATTTTGGACGATGATGGAAATTTCAAAGGCTTTGATCTCATCATCGGCAATCCACCTTATATAAGACAAGAAGAGCTTAAAGAACTCAAGCCCCATTTAGCTAAAAATTATAAGGTTTATAAAGGCACGAGCGATATTTATACTTATTTTTATGAACTAGGATTTAATGTTTTAAAAGATAGGGGGGGGGTATTGAGCTATATCACTTCTAATAAATACACGCGTGCAGGATATGGGGAAGCTTTGCGTGAATTTTTGCTTAAAAATGTTAAGTTTTTAGAATACACTGATTTAAACGGCATAAAAGTTTTTGATAGTGCTACAGTGGATACTTCCATACTTTGTTTTGAAAAATCAAAAAGCAAAGATAATAAATTCAAATACCTTGCCCTAAGCAATGAAATTTTAAAAACTTGTGCTTATAACATCGGCTTATATAAGGACTTTGCAGAATTTTCGCAAAATTCTTTAAGCAAAGAAAGCTTCACTTTTAGCGATGAGAATACTAGTGCCTTAAAGGCTAAGATAGAACGCATAGGAACTCCGCTTAAAGAAAATGGTATGGGCTTAATATATATCGTGGAATTTTAACAGGCTATAATGAAGCCTTTATCATCACCACTGAAAAAAGAAATGAAATTTTAGCAAATTGCAAAGATGAAGCCGAAAAAGAACGCACCGCTAAACTCATACGCAAAATGCTACGCGGACGTGATATAAAAAGATATAGTTATGAATGGGCAGGACTTTGGGTGATAGGAACTTTTCCAAGTTTAAAAATCGATATAGAACAATATCCTGCTTTAAAGCAATATTTATCTCAATTTTTACCACGCATAGAACAAAGCGGAGAAAAAGGTTGCAGAAAGAAAACTAGCAATAAATGGTTTGAAACTCAAGACAATATCGCTTATTATGAAGAATTTGAAAAAGAAAAGATAGTGTATCCTGAAACAACTCAAGGAGCATATTTTGTCTATGATAATAAAGGAATTTTTTTAGAAAAAACAGCTTTTTTTATAGTCTGTGAAAATTTAAAATATTTACTAGGATTATTATCATCAAATTTAATTACATATTATTATAAGAATTTTTCTCAAGGTTGCAAATTAGGGACAAAAGGTTATCAATATAACAAACACGCTCTAGAAAATTTACCTATACCAAAAATAAATTCTAAAAATCAAAACATAGTCGATGAGCTTATAAATTTAGTCGATGAAATTTTAAAAGCCAAAGAACAAGACAAAAACGCAAACACCCAAGAACTAGAAAACAAAATCAATTCTTTGGTTTATAAACTTTACAATCTCACCGAAGAAGAAATAAAAATCATAGAAGGGAAATAATGGAAAGAAATATACATAATATCGAACTAGAAATACCAAATAGCGGTATTTTTATAATGGGTTTAGAAAATGAAAATTTAATTATTTCTTTAGATTTAGCTAAGTTTGAATGTAAGAAAAAATTAAATGCTGGAGAATTAGCTAAACCATTGCACCCATATATCATTTATGAAGTTTTAGAAAAAAATAATAAAAACAATTTTAATGATGTAAAAATTATAGATAAAATAGAAGATGAAAATAATATTATCTATTATTTTAATTTCAGATTGATATTAAAAGAAAATGAAGACAATAAAAACAAAGAAGCGCTAAAGACGCTCTCATTTATGCAAAATTTTATTCCTGCTTATTTTTTTTCTTATCAAATTATAGGAGATTCCAAAGCTATTCCTAAAAATGTTCTTGAGTATTTAAAAAATAGATATGGTTATGAAGGGAAAAATTATAAAAGTATTTTTAAGAAAGAAGTTTATATAAATTGTAATTGCTTTGAAAGATTAAATTTTTCTCATTGCGAATTTGAATCCAAAGTATCTTTGCGTTTTTTAAAAGATAATAAATATAAAGAATTTCACAATGGAGTTGATTTTTCAAATTGTATCTTTAAAAATGAAGTTGATTTCAGTTATTTTGCATCAGGCACACCATTGCCTGATAATAAATACTATAATAATGCGCAAAATACATTATTTAAAGATTGTATTTTTGAGAATAAGGTTGATTTCCATAATTCTAAAATTACCAATAATATTTATTTTAACAATGCTCACTTTAAAGATTATGTTGATTTTCACGAGTGTGAATTTGAAAAAACAGCTAGTTTTTATGGGGTGAGATTTGAAAAAGTTCCAAATTTCAGTGCTTGTTATTTTAAGGAACCAAAAGCTGTAAATTTAACAAATGTAAATATAGACAAATTAGATTTTAAATCATTAGAACAATATATAGAAGATAATTATAAAGATGAAAGTTACAAAAACGAAACCAAAGGAATACAAGATGAAAAAGAGATTTTTAAAATTCAAAACGAACACCAATTAAGATATGCCAAAAATTTAAAAGACTCTTTCAGGGTTATAAAAGATGTTTTAATTACTCAAAACAATAAATTAGAAGTTCAAGAATGGCATAAATTAGAACTTTATGCGAAAGAGAAAGAATTGGAAATTCAATTAAGTAAAAATAAAAATGACAATTTAAAAAAAGAATCTAAAAATCAAGTATATAATCCTAAGGATTATGAAAAATTTAATTATTCAAAAATTATACCTCTTATAATATTTTTATTAAAAATAATTGGACATTTATCTGTAAATATATTAATATTTGTTGAGTTAGTTTTGGTCGCTCCATTTTTTACAATAATGTTTTATTGTGTTTATGTTGTATTTTTTATATATAAAATTTTGACATTTATTCTAAAACCATTTTATCCTTTAGATATAAATAAATTTATAATCTTTTGGAGGATAAAATTTAATAAAATTAAAAGAAAATTAATAGTTTCCGGAAGAAAGATGCTAGATTTTACTTTGTGGTCTGATTGTGTTTTGTTACAAGTTTATAGGAATACTAGCAATCACCATACAAATTTCTTAAAAATTTTAAATTTTACAATTTTAATGATTTCATTGTATGCTTTTATGGGTTTTGTATTTTCAAAAACCATAAATTTTATATTATCCCTTAATTCAGTATCGATAATTATAGCAAGCTATATTATTTTGCTTGTATTTGCTTTAATGCTTGTTAATGTTAAAAAACAATTGTATCAATATGCCGTTATTTTGATTTTTATGCTTTGTGGTGCTTTTACAATATCTATGATATTGTTTTTATCATCAGAGTATATTTCAATTTTTTGCTTTTTGATTTATTTTTTAGGCGTATTGATTTTTTATCTTTTTTTTATTTGTAAAATTAAATTATTTATTTTTCTTGTGAGATTTTTTGCTTATATGATTTTTATTGCAACGATTATAACAAAACCACAATTTATAAATCCTTTTACAGGTGTATTTTCATCAGATAAGCTTTATGAAAGTCAATTTGAAAAAAGTTTAAATGATTTAAATGCGAGTGCTATTGTAAATCTAGCAAGCATATTGCAAAATGATTTTAATCTCCATTTAAAAGATCAAAATATTTCTTTTACAGAGTTAAATTCAGCTAAAGCTTTGATAATAGCAAATAAAGAAAAATTAAAAGAAATTTTATCTAAAGTGTATAATGATAAATATGTAAGTGATTATAAAAAGGTTTTAAATGAGCTAGAAAATAACACATCAAATGTAAAAAATATCATAGAAGAGATAGACAATAAAAACAACAATAGCGTTGTATCTGCTCAACTTAATAAATTTTTAAAATTAAATTTTAGTCAAGAAATAGATATTTTATATGCGATAAAAAGTAATTTTTCTATATCTGAAAAACTATCACCTGAGCAAATGGCTCTTTTTGATCAAAAAGACAGTCAAGATAAATTAAAAAGTGTCTTGGCTCTTTTGAAATTTAAATCAAGTTTTGAAGGGATTTTAAAGATTATAAATCAAGACGAGATTACAGAAAACACCATAAAATCCACTGGTGTTTTATATGGCATTATACTTTTGCTTTGTATATTTTCACTCCAAAAAACCGCACGAAAAAATTCCATAGTGCCAAGCTAAGCCTTAAAGCTTAGCTTGAAATTTCATCATCAGTCTTTTAAGTAGTATTCTATAGTAGAAACCACTCTTATAGTTTTGATGTAAGGGGTGTTTTTATCCCTGTTGCTGATGCTAAATTGTCCTTGAGAAGCCTTTTTTATCTTGCCTAGATGGCTGTTTGAATCTTGTGCGAATTTTATCGCTGCATTTCTAGCATTGAGCGTTGCTTCTTCTATCATTTGAGGTTTTATCTCATTTAGCTTGGTGTAAAGGTATTCTATGTCATAATCATCGATTTTTGTTACTATGCCAAATTTTGCAAGACTTGAAATGTTTTCTAGTATGCTTTTTCCAAGTTTTACGTTTTGCGTATAGATGAGTAAATTCGCAGTGCCTATGTATCGGTATGCAGCTTGAGTGTCGTTGCTATAAGGATCACTTAAACGATCTATGATGTTTGGCGAGTTGTAGTTGATCTCATCTTCTTTTACGCCTTGTTCTTTTAAAAATTTGATGATATTTTCTTTATCTTGTTCTAGTTCTTCGTATAAATTTGTAAGATTGTTATTTGATCTTGTGAATTTTATAGGAAGTATCAAAGTATCCGCTTCGACTTCTTTTTGACTTAAACCCTTTACGCTTACACTTCTTTCAAGTGTTTTAAAATCGCTTAAAGCCTTGTTAAATCCAAAAGCTAGAATCAAACTTGCTAAAACTATGGCTAAAGCCATAAAGATATTATTTGTTTTCATTTTTTCTCCTTTATTTTGATTAGAAAATATATCATATTTGCAACCAATACGCAAGCACACATTACAAAAGCAAGGATTATCGGTGTATTTGCGTTAATAGCTCCAACCACAAAAGAAATAAGCCCTGCAAAACCAAATTGCACCGTTCCAAGCACCGCAGAAGCAGTTCCGCTATGTTCTTTAAACCTTGCCATAGCCAAAGTCGTGGTATTGGGTGCGATGAAACCAAGCATAGCGATACTTGTAAAAATACTAAGCTCAAAAAGCAAGGCAAATTTTTGCTCACTTAAGCTAAAAAACTGCGTAAAAACAAAGCTTGATCCTGTGATATAAGCAAACATTGCCGCCAAAGCAAAAGAAGCACATAGTATATAAACCAAAAAGCGTTTATCGCTTAAAACAAATTTGTAGCTTTTCATCGCTTCATGATGGGAAAATTTTTTGTTTTTAAGATGAGGTGCGGACTCTTTTAAACCAAAAAGTATCATCAAAAAAAGTAAAATTCCTAAAGCAAACAAAGTCGCAAAAATACTATGCCATGAAAAATACTCTAGCAAAATTCCCCCAAAAGTTGGCGAAAGCATAGGAGCAAGAGAACTAAAAACCATCATCAAAGCAAAAATCCCTGCAGCTTCTTTGATCTCAAACAAGTCATTGACAATAGCCCTTGCGATAACCACACCTGCACAACCCCCAAGTGCTTCAAAAAATCTCAAAGCGATAAAAGCATAAATATCATCGATAATCACACAAAACAAACTCGAAACGATGAAGAAAAATATCCCCACCAAAGCTGGAATTTTACGCCCAAAAATATCACTTAAAGGCCCATATATAAGCTGTCCTAAAGCAAAAGCGATAAAAAAACTTGCGATACTAAGTTGGGTTAAAAAAGAATTAGTTTGAAAACTTTGTTCCACATGAGAAAGTGCAGGCAAATACATATCTGTAGAAAGTGGTGCTATGCTTGACATCAAAGCAAGGATAACGATGAGTTTAAATTTAGCAAAGCCGTGAATTTTGGTGTGTTTTTGCATTTGTAATCCTAATTATTTTAAAAGAATGATTTTAACGAGTCAATCTTAGAATAATCTTTGTTTTTCTATGTTAAATTTAGGGAAAAATTCTAAGGAAATTTTATGCAAAATTTAAACCAAAATGAACAAATCAAATGCCCAAGTTGTGGAAGTTTTATCGATATTAGCACTGCTTTATATGTTCAAATTTTAGATAAAGCCAAGCAAGAAATGCTAAAACAAAAAAAAGAATTTGATGATGAGGTAAATGCTAAAAGAGCTGAATATACCAAAGCTTTAAATGATTTAAAAACTCAAAAGATAGAACAAGAAAAACTCATAAACGAGCAAGTAAGCCAAAAGCTTCTTTTAGAAAAGCAAAAATTTGAACAAGAACTTCTCACACAAAAGCAAAATTTCCAAAAAGAATTCAGCGAGAAATTTAACAAAGAGCATGAAAATGAAATGAAAATCATGCAAGAAGAACTCGAGAAAAAAAGCAAAGAACTTAGCGAGTTTTTAAGCATAAAGGCTGAAAATGAAAGGCTAAAAAGAGAGCAAAAAGAAAATGAAGAAAGATTGAAATTTCAAGCCAAAGAAGAGGCTTTTAAAGAATTTAAAGAACAAGAAAGCAAAAATTTGGAATTTGAAAGAGAAAAAATGCGTCTTGAATTTCAAAAAAGCACTCAAGAGCAAGATCTTAAATACAAAGAACTAGAAACGAATTTTAAAAGTGTAGCCCAAAAGTTAGAAGACGCACAACGCAGGATAGAGCAAGGCTCACAGCAACTCCAAGGCGAAGCAGCCGAACTACTCATAGAAGAATACATACAAAGTGAGTATTTAAGCGATGAAGTAAAAGAAGTGCCAAAAGGCGTAAATGGAGCTGATTGTCTGCATATAGTAAAGGATAATTTTGGAAATATTTGTGGAAGTATTTTGTATGAGAGCAAACGCACTAAAGAATTTAATAAAGAATGGCTTGATAAACTTAAACTAGACAGTATAGCCGCAAAAAGTGATATAGCAGTTTTGATCACAAAAACTATGCCAAAAGATAAAGAAAAAACGCATTTTAAAGAAGGAATTTTGATTTGTACTTTTAATGAATTCAAAGGTGTTTTAGCAGTGCTTAGAGAAAGCATTATAAACGCTTATAAACTCAAAAATGCCCTGCAAAACAAAGATGAAAAAAATCACATTTTATACGAATACTTAAATTCTAAGGAATTTAACACGCAAATCACTTTTATACTCAAAACTTACCAAAATATGAAAGAAGAGTTAGAAGCTGAAAAAAGGGCTTTGCAAAATATATGGAAAAAAAGAGAAAGAGCTATAGAAAATCTAAGTTTTAATTCCGCTGCCATAGTGAGTTCTTTAAATGCGATATTTAGCGACTTACAAGGTGGAAATTTGATAGGCGAAGAAGGGATTAAAAGTCTTGAAAATTTAGCCAAAGATGAGGATTAATTTTGGGCTAAGCCCAAAATTAATCATTCTCCTGGGAAGTGATTTGGATTTTTCCAAGGTCCGTATTTTACTTTTATGTATTCTTTAGGGTCTAAATTTTGTTGTGGTGAAGCAAAATACTCAGGTTTTAATGATGGGGATTTGCTATAAGCTGTATCAAGTCCTGCACGATTTTCTGTAGTGGTTATAGGCATTCTTACAAAACCTGTATTGACATAAGCTGCTATATCCAGTGCATCTTCATCGCTTAATATAGGATTATCTGCACTCGCACCAAAAGGCATGGCTGATTTTAAAAATCTTGCTAAAAATGGTATCATAGCCATGTGTCCACCATCAGGATAGATAAGTAAAGATGGATATAAATGTCCGCTACCTTGTTCGTAATTATCATTTTTTACCCCAAGTCCTCTTTCGCCATGGCAAGCAACGCAATTTTCTTCAAAGAGTTTTTTTCCACGCACAGGGTCAGCTGGGCGATTTGGAAAATTCATCTTAGCAAAAAAATCTCCTTCAAGCTTTACGCCGTCTTTGATACCATAAGCTTCTTTTAGCCATTTAAAATAAGCTAAAATTGCTTTCATTTCTTTAGAATCATTAGGAAATCTATGAGAGTCAGTTCCGCCCATTCCGCGAATTCTATCTTCAACAGAGATGATTTTCATCGTTTCTATGTCAAGTCTTGGATAATTGTTTAGGATATTTAAAAATGGAATAACATATTTTTTTGTCCCTGGCAAACCATTGCCGTCATTGTCCATGTGACAGGAAATACAATTTACTTCGTTGCTTGTCTTTTTTAGCTTGCTATAGGGTCCTAGAGTACTTTCTGTCTTGCTTAAAAGCTCTATGCCATAACGGATTAAATCCCCTTGCTTGCCTTTTGGAACATCATTGATGCTTAAATTTTTATTTGGCCATTCTTGCACAGGTCTTTTGGAAAGCTCCTTAAAATACTCTACTCCTTCCTTGTCGCTTAATTCTTCTCCTACTTTGTAATCACTCACGCTTTTAGCACTAAGACTCAAACTAAGACATAAGCCAAGCAATAAAATGTGTTTTTTCATGATTTTCCTCCTTTTTATTTGCAGTTCAAATTGATTTTAATGTATTTTTTCTTAAATATTAAGCATAATAAGAATAATTTAAATAAAATTAAATTTTAAAGTGTTACTAAAAGTAATATATATTTAAAGTATATAATTAATATTTATTAAAATTTTATGATATTAACTTTATATTAATTATTTAAATAATTTATTTTTTATAGAATTTAGATTTTCTTCTAAATCTTTGAAATTGCTTTCTAAATCTTTTTTTATATCTATAAAGAAAGGATTGCTTAAAGTAGCAATAAGATAATGATTTTCTTTAGAAAAAACATGATTTAAAGTGAAATTTTTATCTTGAAGTTTGATATAAATTTGCTCTTCATTTTCAAAGCTAGGATTTTTGTTTGCACTTAAAATTTCGAGCAAAATTCCGCAAAAAAAGCGTTTATTTTCGTCCAAAAACTGAATATCATAAATTTTAAAATCCTTAAATTCAAAGCAGTTTTGACTTTTAAATTCTTTCAAATCCTTTGTAAGTCCTAATTTTAAAAAGTCTTTTTGGCTTAAACTTTGCTTTTTAAATTTTGCCCCAAAACGACGTAAAAATAAATTTAAAGCATTAATTTGTAATTCTTTTTGTGCGAGTTTTAGTTTTTTGGCTGTAAAACGAAAGAAAAAAACACCTACAAAAACAGCTAAAATTACTGCGATTAAGGCATCTCTTATAAAAACAAAGGCTAAAAAACCTACAAGTAAGGCTTCGATAATGCTTAGGAATTTTAAGATTCCTAAGCGTTTAAGTATATAAAGTCTATTATTTTCTAAGCTTTTTAAATCCATTAAGATTTTGCTTTTTCCATTCTTTTTCTTTGAGTTGGGTCAAGATAGCGTTTGCGAACACGCACATTTACAGGTGTAACTTCTACAAGTTCATCTTCTTCTATCCACTCTAAAGCTCTTTCAAGACTTAATTTTCTAGGTGGCACAAGTTTGATTGCATCATCGCTTCCACTTGCTCTTACATTGGTAAGATTCTTTCCTTTGATAGGATTAACATCTAAATCATTTGGACGAGAGTGCTCACCTATAATCATACCGGTATAAACTTTAGTTTGAGGCTCTATGAAAAGTACTCCACGCTCTTGAAGGTTAAACAAAGAATACCCTAAAGCCACGCCATTTTCCATAGAAATTAACGCTCCATTATTACGCTTTTCAACCGCACCGCTAAAAGGACGGAATTCTAAAAAGCTATGATTCATCACGCCTTCGCCTTTGGTATCAGTTAAAAACTGACTTCTAAAACCTATAAGTCCGCGTGCTGGAATTTCAAACTCAAGTCTTGTTTGTCCATCGCCTGTTGGCGCCATGGTTTTCATTTCAGCTTTTCTTTTGCCAAGTTTTTCTATTACCGCACCGCTAAATTCTTCAGGCACATCGATAACTAAATGTTCAAAAGGTTCTGTTTTAACTCCATCTTCAACTTTTACGATAACTTCAGGTCTTCCCATGCAAAACTCAAAACCTTCACGACGCATATTTTCAGCTAAAATAGTGATTTGAAGTTCGCCCCTACCGCTTACTTTAAATTTACCTTCGCCTGTGCTTTCGTATTTCATAGCAATATTAGTTTTCATTTCAGCTTCTAAACGTTCAGCGATTTTATTTGAAGTTACATGTTTTCCTTCAGTTCCTGCTAATGGTCCATCATTTACAGAAAATACTATGCTTAAAGTCGGCTCTTCAATGTGTAAAGGATCAAGTGGCATAGGATTGTTTGGATCTACAACGCTATCACCCACATCTAAAGCTTCAAAACCTGCTATAGCTACGATATCTCCACTTCCTGCTTCTTCGATGTCCATTTTTTCTAAGCCCATAAAGCCAATGAGTTTTGAAATTCTACCATTTACCTTGGTACCATCAGCTTTTGCAAGCATTACGCTTTGGTTTTTCTTCACAACCCCATTGAAAATTCTAGCAATGCCTATTTTACCTACGAAATTATCATACCCCAAAGTGAAAACTTGAAGCTGCAAAGGATTTTCATCACTACCACTTGGAGCTGGAACGCGTTCAAGTATGGTTTTAAAAAGTGGCTCCATATTATCACTTTCATCGTTTAGATCAAGCTTAGCATAACCATTTTTTGCTGCAGCATAAACTATAGCAAAGTCAAGTTGCTCATCGTTTGCATCTAGGGCTACAAAAAGATCAAAAATTTCATTGATCACTCTTTCAGGATCAGCAGCTGGTTTGTCTATTTTGTTGATTACAACTATAGGTTTAAGCCCTAAAGATAAAGCTTTTTTAACCACGAATTTAGTTTGTGGCATAACGCCTTCTTGAGCATCTACTAAAAGCAAAACTCCATCAATCATTTTTAAAACACGTTCTACTTCTCCGCCAAAATCAGCATGCCCTGGAGTATCTATGATGTTGATTTTTGTACCTTTGTAATTGATCGCTGTGTTTTTTGAAAGTATGGTAATACCGCGTTCTTTTTCTATATCGTTGCTATCCATAACGCGTTCCGAAATTTGTTCTCTTTCGCTAAAGGTGCCTGATTGTTTTAACAATTCATCTACCATAGTGGTTTTACCATGGTCAACGTGAGCTATAACTGCTATATTTCTAATGTTTTCCAAATTTTCTTCTCCAAAGCTAAATTTTTAAAAGCTTAAATTATACAAAAATTTAACTTAAACTACAAAGTATCAAAACTTGGAACACTTCTTGCTTTAAAAACTTATGAAATTAAAATTTTAAAAAGGAAGTTAAAATGTCAAAACCATTAAATGAAGAGATTTTTGTTGAATTTAAAAGTGATTTAGCTGAAAGAAAAAATGAAGTTTTGCTTCAAGTTTTAGAGCTTTTAGAAACTTTTAGATCAGATGAAAACGAAAAAATGGCAAGAATTTCAAGTGAGCTTACAGAAATTTTAGAAAATGAAGAAAATTTAGAGAAAATTTTAAATGCTAAAAATTTAGAAGAGCTTTTAAATATCTTAACTGCTTTAAATGAAGATAAGATGATTAAAGTATATGAAGATTCTTATTTGAAAGAAAAATTTCCTAATGTAATGGTAGATAAATTTTTAAAATAATTTTTTGAAGGAAAAGTGATGTCAAATTTAGCTCCGCAAAATGATGTTTTAAATCTTACGCCGAGTAAAACTTCTACTACTAGCAGTTCTTTTAGTAAAACTAGTAAAAATAAAGAACATGAAAGTAGTGATAGTAAAAATTCAACTCAAGATGATACGGAAAGTTTTTTAAATTCTTTGCTTAATTCTATCAATGAAACCAATGAATTTTTACCTGATCATATGAAGATCAGTCAAAAAGAAGTTGTTAATGAAGCGATGAGCAGACTTCAAAAAGGAGCTTTTGATGAGAGCGATAAGATAAGCATTTTCGAATCTGCTTCTTTTATGCAAATTCTTTCTTTGTTAGATAAGCTAAAAACAGATACAGCAGATGTTAAACTAGCAAATCTTTCTACTCAACTTTCAAGTCTTATTAAAACAGAGGCTAATTTTAATGCTTTAAAAGGTGCATCAAATCTTAGTGAGCTTTTGGACATAGCTAAAGATCTGGGCTTAAATGTAAAAAATATTAAAGTAGATCGTCTTCTTGATCTTAAAGCAACTTTTCCAAATTTAGATAAGGCTGATTTTTTTAAGGGTGCTGTGGATAATGTTTTTAAAGAAATCATCAATAATAAAATTTCCAATGTGAGTAAAAATTTAAATCACAATTTAGAAAATACAACTCATACTACAAGCACTCATTCTATGCAAAAAACAAATTCTAAAGATAGCGGTTCTTTGCTTTCTCAAACTTTAAAAAATTTAGATTCCATACTTTCATCCAAAGAAAGCAAACGCGAAAAAAACGATAAAGTTAAATCAAAAATAGAAGAAGATACCACAGATGCTAAAAATACTTTAAAAAATATCAAAAATGATGAGTTTGCAAAAAATTTAACAGAAGAGTTAAATATAAAAGATAAAAAAAACCAAGATAATTTAAATAAAGAAAGCAAAGACTTAAACAAAGATTTTAATAAAGAGTTAAATAAAAATCAAGAAAAAAACAATTTAAATCAAGAAAATATACAAGATCAAAATAAAAATTTAAAGAACAATGATCAAAATTTAAATCTTGATAAAAATTTAAATAAAGAAATTGTTAAAGATACTCAGAAATTAGTTTCAAATTTAACACAAAAAGATTTTAATCTAAATAAAGAGCCTAAAAACAACAACAAAGAAAATAAAGATATAAAACAAAATTTCTTTGATCAAAAATTAAATTTTGAAAATTTAAATAAAACTCAAGTAGTTCAAAACAAAGAGAATAATGCAAATTTTAATAATAATACTACTAATAAAGAAACTTTTACTCAAGAGCAAACAAAAACGCACAGTGAAAATGTAGATAAAAATAGCTTAGATGAGTTAAATTCTTTAGTCAAAGATTTAAATAAAGTAACACAAAACAATGCTCGCAATATCACTCCTAAAGAAACTTTGCAGTATTTTTCACAAGATTTAAAAGAGGCTGTGGATCAATACAAAGCGCCTATTACTAAACTTAGTATCACTCTAAATCCTAATAATCTTGGAGAAGTGGAGGTAACTTTGATACAAAGAGGTAATAACCTTCATATCAATTTCAACTCCAATGCCAATGCAATGAATTTGTTTATCCAAAATCAAGCCGAGTTTAAAAATTCTCTTGTAAATATGGGATTTACTGGACTTGAAATGAATTTTAGTGATCAAGGTAAAAGAGAGCAAAATCAAAATCAAGGAAAAAATCGTAGTGGATATGGTTTTAAAGATGCTTTAGATGGAAAAAATGAAAGTGAAAAAGTCAATCTAGAGCTTGTTTTAGCGAAGTATTTTTAAATTGGAACACTTATTGCTTAAATAATAAAAAACTAAATAAAAAGGAGTTTATAATGATATCATCATCGGATTGGAATTTAAATACCACTGCTACAACTTCAGGTACTACTTCTTCAGGAAGTACTAGTGGAACAACTAGAACAGATTCAAGCAGTAGCTCAGGAATAGTGAGCAATCCAAATGCTACCTTAGATAAGGATGCGTTTTTAAAACTTCTTTTGATAGAGCTTCAACATCAAGATCCAACAGATCCTATGGATAGCGATAAAATGCTTACTCAAACTTCACAGCTTAGTGCACTTGAAATGCAGCAAAATACCAATACAACTATGCAAAAAATGGTTGAAACTATGCAAAAGCTTTCTGATTCTTTTAGTACAAGTATGAGTACTTCAGCTTTAGGGGCTATTGGTAAAATGGCAACTGTTTCAGATAATAAAATCAAACTTACAGGTGCAGATGAGCTTATCGCTCTTAAAATGTATTTGCCTGAAGATTCTGATGAAAACGGTGTTACGCTAGAAATTTATGATAGCAATAATAAACTTGTTTTCAGTGAAAAAAGCGATGCTAAATCTATTTCTCAAGGTTTATTTACTATGGAGTGGCCAGGAAGAAATAACGATGGGGTTTATGCAGGTGATGGTGAGTACACTGTTAAAATGGTTTATAATAATAAAAATGGTGAAAAAATCACTGCAAATTACGGAACTTATCCTATCGAAGGTGTTGTTTTTAAAGATGGTGTTGCCTATGCAAAAATGGCTGGACAAGAAGTTCCTTTTGATGCAATACAAGAAATAACAGATTATAAGCTTGGTTCATCTTCATCTACTGGAGGAAGCGGTTCAAGTGGAGACTCAAGTGGTGGTTCAAGCGATGGAGATTCTTCTGGGTCTGGATCTACAGAAGATGGCGACAAAGAGGAAAAGGCATAAGCCATGATGAATTCATTTTATAATGGGATTTCTGGAGTAAAAAGCAATAGCTTTGGTATTGATATCACTGCTAATAACATAGCAAATGTCAATACCACGGGCTTTAAATACTCTGATGCTCAATTTAAAGATATTTTTTATACTACCATAACAACCCAATCAACCAACCCTGCTCAAGGTGGTTATGGTAGCGGTGCAGCATCTTCTCAAGTTGTTTTCGAACAGGGTTCTCCTGTTGCAAGTGATGGCGAATTTGATGTGGCTTTGCAAGGAAAAGGATTTTTTGGGGTTTTAGGGGCTGATGGCAATGCTTACTATACTAGAAATGGATCATTTAGAAGAGATGCCAATGGATATTTGGTAGATTCTTATGGAAATTTTGTTTTAGGAACAATGAATCCTGCTTTTACTGGTATTAACTATAGCGATAGAGTTGCTGGGCTTATGGGGGATTATCTTAACACAGGAACTCCGGTAAATAATGGTTTTACTGTAAATTCAAATAATTCTTTCAGTATAGGCACAACCGCTTCTCAAGGGGCTATTAAAGTACCTGTGAATATGTATTTACCTCCTCAAGTAACTCAAAATGTAAAATGGAGTGGAAGTTTAAATACTAACACAACAACAGAAGTAGTTAAAGTAGATCTTGATCCTAGTAAATTTAACATTACAAAAACTGAAGATGGAAAATATGTAGTTAGTGGTAGTGTTAGCAAAGAAGATGTGTTTAGTGCTAAAGCGGGTGATAGGATTATTTTAAATTTCACTGATGATAATGGCGTAAAAACAAGCTTTGAAGCGACTTTAGATGAAAATCTAAATTTTAAAAGTAACGAGCTTGATTTAAAAGGATTGGATGAAAATAGCATCAAGCTTGATACAGCTCAAATTTCAACAGAGCAACAAAAAGCCAATAAAGATATTTTAGAATCCCCTATTTATAATGCAGATGGAAGTAAAAGCACTTTAAGGGTTACACTTGAAAGAGTTTTACCGCAAGAAGGCGATAATATACAATATAAAGCTATTGCACAAATTTATGATTCTAATGGCAATGCCGTAGGCAATCCGACTGAAGGAAATATGGTTTTTGATAAAAATGGTGCTTTGCTTCAAAACAATATTACAAGCATTGCAAATCCAAATGGTGGAACAATTAATATTGATTTAGGTTCTCCTTATGATGCTAACAAGCCTGGTTCGGGTTATAGTGGGATTTATATTAAACAAGGCGTCGAAAAAAATGTAGTTACACAACAAGATGGTGTAGCTGAAGGGTTTTTTGAACAATATAATATATCCGATGATGGAAGTATTGTTGCGCAATTTAGCAATGGTAAAAATGCCATAGTTGGAAAGCTTGCTTTATATAATTTTATCAATGAGCAAGGATTAGTTGCTATGGGAGATAATATTTTTGCAGCAACGGCAAATAGCGGTGATGCAAGTTTTATTATGAAAGATGGTCAAGTTGTTAATACAGCTAAATTTAAAGGCGGATTCTTAGAACAATCAAATGTTGATTTAAGCGCAGAGCTTTCAAACCTTATCGTAACTCAAAAAGCCTTTGATGCAAGCTCAAAAAGTATCACTACAAGTGATCAGATGATACAAAAAGCCATTAATATGAAAAGATAATTCTTAGGAATTATCTTTTTCTAATTTTTCAAAAATAATTTTAATTTCTTCTATGTCGCTTTCGCTATAATTATGGCTTGATTTAATATAACTTACTTGCTGTCCTTTTTCAAGATATAAAACCTTTTCATAGTCTTTTAAATTTATATGATGTTTTAGTTCAAGGTTGGTGTTTGTGTTAGGATAAAATTTTAAAAAATTATCCTCTCCGATATTTTCGGCTTTTATGTATATTTTTACATTGTAAACCATTTCATTTAAGAAATTTAATTTCGCATCAATTTGATATTTTAATTTTATAAATTTTTTATACGAAATGCTAAGATGATTGTATTTTTTTATGATATCGTGATAAAGATTTGAAAATTTCATTTCTATGGCGTTAGGATTTTTAGTCTTTTGAAGTTTGATGATTTTGATTTGATTTTTGATTAGATAATCATAGTAATTTTGCATTTTGCTTATGGTGTCATCAAGCTTACTTTTTATTTTAAGGCTTAGATTTTTAAGATTTTCGCATTCTGTATCTGAGTTGTTTTCAATAGAAACTAGTGGTGAAACTACGATATTGTTTTTAAATTTTATATTGTTTGTTATGATTAGATTTTTTCTTGGATATAAAGTATTATCCGTTAGTAAATTGCAAATATAAATATTTTCTGCTTCTATTTTTCCACCCATGCAGTTTTCAACAAATACATTTTTAGCTATAATTGTCCCATTTTCTAAATTTTTTATATATACAGTGTCAGCTTGCAAAGTTCCTTTGTGTGTTGTAATAAAAATATCTTGTGCAAAAATTTCGCTTTTTGCATGAGTTAAGCCTTTGATACTGATATTTTTTCCATAAAGTTTTGTTGCTCCAACATTCCCATTTACTTTTATATTTGAAGCTTGAACATTTACAATACCTGATTTAATAGCATCATCACTTATATCAAAATTAGTGATTTCTAAGTTTATATTTTCATCGATATTTGTTTTGATTGAACCGGTTGTTTTAAGCCCTATTTGTGATAATTTTAAATTGTTTATAACGCTATATCCTGAGTGGTCTTTATTTAAAAATCCATAATTGGCGCTAAAATATTTAATTCTATCTTCTAATTCTTCTGTGTAAATGCTTTCATCTTTTATGATAAAAGGATTATCAAGAAAGGCTATTGGATTTAAATGAAGGATTTCTCCTCTTAAATTTCGTCCTTCTTTTCCAAGAATTCTATAAATGTATTCAAAAAGTAGCTCATTTTTTTCAATAGGTTTACAGTAGTTTCCTTCATCATAGTTAATATTTTCGTCAAAACATTCTTCGTTAACATCTCTATGATAAATAATTTCATCACTTTTATGTTCAATCTTATCTACACCTTTGGCAATTTCAAGCTCTATTTCTTTAATAGATGGACTTTTTTGTATTGATAAGATAAAATCATCAATCTTGTCAAATAAATTTTTATCAAGTCTTAAGATTAAAAATTTTTGTTTGATCATTATTTTGTAGATATTTTGCAAAATATCAAATTTTAAATTAGGGTAATATTTAAAATTTTCTGTAAGGTTGATACTGGCTTTTAGATGGGTTAGGTTGGAGTTGGATATAAGTTTGACTGTAAAAGGAAAACTTTGTTTTTTTGGATAAATTTCTATAAGAAATTTTTGCACTATGGTATTGTAGTTTTTTACAAAAAAATCATCTGCATAAAATAAGTCAAAATCCTTTCTTTCATAAGTTTTTGTTTTCGCTGGTTTTACACTAGAACACAGAAGTTTAAAATCTATAACTCTAAAATCAAGAATTTGTTCTGTGTTTGCTTGTTCGTGATTTAAACTTTCAAAAGGATTGAAAGTTTCTAAGGTTTTTACTTGAAAATTCATCTATCCCCCCCCCCCATATCATTTTTTTGAGTCGTGAAATGGTGATTTTGTAGTGCATCTTCAAAAATAGCATTGAATTTTTCGAAATTTTGATTCAAATCAAAATAATCCAAATGAACTAAAATTTGCCCACATTTTTCGCACTTTAAGGTATTTTCTTTGCTAACAAGCTCTTGATGTATAGTCTGTGGAACTGCATGGATACGCAAAGAACAATTGCAAATATAATCATAGGTTTTTTCAGCTCTTAGGTCTTGTTTGATTGATTTTAGTTTTATGTATTGTTCTAAGGTATAATGGATTTCTTGAAGGTGTAGGGCTTTTTTTGTAAAATTAGCTATCCATAAATCTTCATTAGCAAAATGATCTAAAATCCAATCTTTGGTTAATATGGAAAGTTCTTGAGACATTTTTACAATATTATCTGAATGCTCTAAAAGCTCTTTAGTTTTTTCTACTAATATTTGATGAGATTTTTTATGTTCTTCAATCAAAGGAAAATCAATGCTTTCCATAAATTTTTCTTCATCTTTAAAATGAATTTTGATGTATTGAAATAGCTTTACAAGAATTTGTTTTAAATCATTTTTGTGTTGTGTATTATTATCTTGAATGTTTAGAGCTAAATCATTTGCAAGATTAGTAATTTCAAAAATTAGTTCGTGTTGTTTGTCTAATTGCATATTTTTAATGCTAAAATCTCTACTCCATTTAACTTCCATATTTTTCCTTTTTGGATGTAATAATTATTTTTATATCGTATTTTTTGAAAATAAAATAATAATTTGACAAATGAATTTTTAAAATTCTTATAAAAACAATGGATTGATTGCAAATTTATATATTGAATCTTAACAACTCAAGGCTTTTTAAGTATATTATGATATAATTTTTAAGCCTTTTCTTAGACCTGTGCAATGCTATTTTTAAGCACCGCTTCAGGGTGGGAACACAGCAGAGCACTTGATTTTAGTGTGTGCCGCAGTTATCTGGGGAAGGGTTTTATTCATTTTAAAATTCCCATTTTTCAATTAGGCTAGCTTTTTTATAAATTAAAAATTTATTTAAAAATTATAATTTTAAGATTTATTAAAATATTAGTTAACTAGAATTTAAGCATTGTAAATTACATTACCAATATCAAAGGATAAACAATGGATAGAAAGAAAATTCCCTTGTTGGTGCTGTGTATTTTAATTGCAACTGTGTTTTGGCCTATACCTACTCCTTGTAGGTTTGGAAGATAATTCTTGGCATTTTCTTGGGCTTTTTATTGCTGTGATTATGGCAGTGATTTTACAAGTAATGCCTTTGGGGGCTGTTTGTATGATAGCTATTGCCATAGTAGCTCTTAGTGGCATTACCACTACCCAATTGAAAATCTAAGTAAAATTTACACCAAAGCTACTTCGAAAACTTCTACGCAACAACTTATTGATGAGACTAAAATTTCCTTTAAATACTTCAGTACTTGATTTTTTATATCAAAAGAGTATAAGATGAAAAGGTAAATACTGCTATATCAAATTTAAAATCTAAAACGGGTATAAAAGACGCTTTAAGTGGTTTTTCAAATTCTCTTATTTAGCTTATAGTTATTCTATTATTGTGGCTCGTGGAGTTATTAAAACAGGACTTGGAGAGCATTTGGCTTATCATTTTATCAGTATTCTTGGTAAAAAAACCTTAGGTATTGCTTATTCTATAGCTTTTTGTGAAACTATTTTAGCTCCAGTTACTCCTTCAAATACTGCAAGAGCAGGGGCTATCATAAATCCTATAGTTCAAGTTATTGCAAGAAGTTTTAAATCCACTCCTGAAGATGGAACACAAAATAAAATAGGCACTTATCTTTCTTTGGTAAATTATCAAGAGCCAATCCTATTTCATCAGCTATGTTTATTACAGCTACAGCTCCAAATCCTTTGGTGCTTTATTTTCTCTCTCCACTAGAAATTAAATCCACGCCTAATGCTTCTACTTTTGCTAAAGATAAATTAAAAGAACTTGTAAAAATGAAAAATAGTGAAAAAATCATGCTCAGTGTTTTTGTCTCGCTTTTACTTTTATGGGCTGGAGCTTTGGGCTTGTTTTTTTGGAATTTCTCTTGATGCGACTAGTGTGGCTTTGCTTGGGTTGTCTTTGGTGTTGATTAGTGGAGTTTTAACTTTTGGGGAAGTTTTGGCCGAAAAAGCTGCTTGGAATACTTTAGTATGGTTTTCAGCTCTTGTAATGATGGCAACTTTACTTGGCAAACTTGGCGTTACACAGTTTTTAGCTGAAGCTTAAGGTGAATTTGCTTCTGCTATGGGACTTGGGGAAATTTCTATTATGATATTTTTAAGCCTTGCTTTTTTATATACACACTATTTCTTTGCTTCCATTACAGCTCATATATCAGCAATGTTTTTTGTTTTTTATAGTGCAGCTTGCCTTAGGAGCACCACCACTTTTTTATGCTTTTATTATGATAGCTTCAGGTAATGTTATGATGGCATTAACTCACTATGCAATAGGAACAGCTCCTGTTATTTTTGGAACAGGCTGTGTAACTCTTAAAAAATGGTGGAGTACAGGTTTTGTGATTTCCATAGTTGATATAGTAGTGATGATAGCTGTTGGGCTTGTTTAGTGGAAAATTTTAGGATTTTATTAATAATTTCTAGGAATTAATTCCTAGAAATTATTCTATAAAACCACTTGCTATGACTTTATCATGATCATAAAAGACTGCCATTTGTCCGCTAGCAAGCCCATAAACAGGATCTTTTAGGATGATTTTTGCACTTTTATCTTCATAAATTTCTACCTTGCAAGGTGTGGATTTTGAACGATAGCGGATTTTTACTTCGCAATCAAGCTCTTTAGCGTCTATAAAAAGATTGATATTTTTTAGGTTAAATTCACTGATTTTAAGTTCTTCTTTGGTTCCTACGATGATTTGGTTTTGCTTAGGATTGATTTTTAAAACAAAATGCGGCTCATGCGCTCCACGCACTTCAAAGCCTCTTCTTTTGCCTATGGTATAGTGCATATAGCCCTCATGTTTGCCTACTACTTTTCCGCTACTATCTAATACTTCTCCAGGAATTTTTGTATCCATAAACTGATCTAAAACTTGCACATAAGTATCTTCAACAAAGCAAATTTCAGAACTTTCCTTTTGGGTGGCAAAAGATTTTAAAACCTCTATAGTGGAAGCAAATTTTTTCACATCTTCTTTTTTCATTTCGCCTAGCGGAAAAATAAGATATTTTAAAGCTTCTTTATCTGCACTGGCCAAAAAATAGCTTTGATCCTTGCTTTCATCTACTGCGGTTTTTATTAAGTTGTTTTCAAGTCTTGCATAATGCCCTGTGGCAAGTTTTTCACAACCTAAACTTTTAGCAAATTCTAAAAGTTTTCCAAGTTTGATAAAACGGTTACATAAAGCACAAGGATTTGGTGTTTTACCCTCTTTATAAGTATCCACAAAAGGCATGTAAACTTTGTTTTTAAAATCTTCTTGTAAGTCTAAAATATGATAAGGAATTTGCAAAAAGTTTGCAACTTTTTCTACTTTTTTGATATTTTCTTCGTGATAATTTGGTTTGCCATGAAGTTTCATATAACAACCTATAACTTCATGACCTAAATTTTTAAGTTTATAAGCAGTGACTGTACTATCAACTCCACCGCTCATAGCGACTAGAATTTTCATTAAATTTCCTTTAAAGTATTAATTATAAAATCCAAGTCGTCAGTGATTTTATACTTTAACTCATCTCCTTTAGAAATCACTTCAAATTTGAGTAAAGAATTTCTGACGAACTCATCAAAACCTCGCCAAAATTCACTCCCAAACAAAATAATAGGAACATCTTTTTTAAATTCTAATTGTTTTAATGTAAGAATTTCACACAATTCATCAAGTGTTCCAAAGCCGCCTGGGAAGATCACAAAAGCTAGACTCTTTTCAATAAGAGCCATTTTGCGTATGGCTAAGCTCTCAAAAGTAATATTATATTCTACAAAATCATTAAGTTTTTGCTCGTGAGGTAAAAATATATTAAACCCTACAGAACTCATTGAATTTGTATTATTTTTTTGTGAAAAAGCACCTTCGTTGGCTGCACGCATAATACCACCACCTCCACCACTTATCACACAAAAACCATTTTGAGCACATTTTTGTGC
This sequence comes from Campylobacter sp. CFSAN093224, assembly GCF_012897395.1. Lineage (NCBI taxonomy): Bacteria > Pseudomonadati > Campylobacterota > Epsilonproteobacteria > Campylobacterales > Campylobacteraceae > Campylobacter > Campylobacter sp. CFSAN093224. Next base: position 70,640 of record NZ_CP040607.1, read on the forward strand.
CAAAATTTTAGCCTGCTGATAATAAAAATTATCTTCTTTAAGTCTTGCTGAACCAAAAAAAGTTACGGCATTTTTTAGGTTTGGTATGTTAGCAAATTTTTCTAAATCTTGGCTTATTTTTTCATTCATTTTTCAACCTTTAGTTAAAATAAATTCCATTCTAGCTAAAAATTTATAATAAGTTCTTTATTATATAAGTTTTAATAGGTTTATTTTATTAAGATTAGGAATTTAAAGACTTTTAAATCCTTAAGCTTTAATATCTATACTTTTTGGTGTAGAATTTAAAGAAAGGATTTTATTAAATTCTCCTGCATCATCATCACTAAATTTCATACCAAAAAGAAGTTCTAATTCTTTACTAGTGCTAAATTTACCTTCTAATAGTTTTTTTACAAGTTCGTTTCTTGTGCTATCATCTTTGTAAGTTTCTTTGTTTTTACTTTCGCCTTGAATGGCTTTGAAGGGTTTTTCACTTTGTTGAGTGATAATTTCATCATCACTAGAAAGCAACATTTTATCACCCATAGCCATTTCGTATTCTTTCACAAATTCATCGTATCTTTGCTTAAAATCTATGTATTTAGTTTTAAACTCATTTAAGCTTAAATCTTTACTTATAAGTGCGTCAAATTCTTTATAAAATTCATCGGCTTTTTTGATGATGTCGTAGCCCAAATGAAACATCTTAGAATAAGAAACAAAAAAACCTAACATCATTTTCTCCGTAGTTGGGTCCCATTTTGTATAAGCAGGATTAAAATCTTTTAAAGGGGATTTTTCTATTTTATTGGGGTCTTTTAAAGCATTTGACTTCATAAAGTTGTTAAATTCTTGCATATCTTTTTTGCTAATACTTTCATCAAGTCCGAATATTTTAGGATTATACTCAAATTTTTTTCCACGATAAGGCAAAGCACCTTCTCCTGTTATAACGGCTACTCCGTGTTTGTTGATTTTAAAATCAATATTTTTATCTTGTTTAAAATTTGAAGTGTTATAATCATAGTTTAAATTTGAGTTTAGACTATTTATCATTAGTTTTTCCTCTTTACTTGATAGAATACCCACCAAGATATCTTTCTAAAAAGTCTTTATAGTTTGAACTGATTTCCTTAACTACTCTGTAATTATTCAAAGACAGGACTTGATTTTACTCTATACCAAGAACCTGATTGTTCGTTGATTACAGCCACTCCATAAGAAAAATACACAAATCTTTTCCCTAAATTAGAAATACCAATATTTCTTTTCACAGTATATCCAAGAAAGTTACGATAAGGGTCATCGCCCACTATACTCATAGTTTCCCAAAGTCTTTTTTGATTGATATAGGAATGCTTACCATTAACCAAACAATTTGTAGTTTCTATACCGCACATTCCACCAAATCGAACAAGTCCTTCTCTATTCCAATAATATTGATCTCCGTTACTATCTTGAAATAAAGTTAATTCCAAATTCCAATCAGGTTTGGCAAAGGCTATAACTTCATTATCACTAAGTCGTTTTAAATAGGTTATATACCCACCCTTCACTTCTTTCATCTCTTCAAGGCTGAGTTCTTTGACACCCGGGCTTGTATCGCTTAAGGCACCTTTTGTGAGTTTAGCTAAAAAATCCTCAGCAAAACAGAACTAGTCAGTAAAGAAGTTAAAGCTAATAAAGCAAAAATCTTTTTCATTGAAAATCCTTTCATAAATTCTTTTTGTAAGTTCTTTAAAACTACTATCGACTTATTCTAGCAAAAGTTTAATCTTGCTTTGAAAGTTAAGTGAATTTTCTTTAAATACTTAAAATTTTATTCTCGGTTTGTTTGCTTTTGTAATAAATTTTCATTTTTATCTTAAATTATATTAAGCAAGTAAAAATATTTAAAGATTTTAAAATACTTTATTTAGAATAATAAACTTTTCAATATCAAGGATTAAATTTTAAAATTAACTTGAGCTGATTATTTAAAATGTAAGGATTGACAATGAAAAAAATTTTCTTAACATTTATGGTTTTAGTTAATTGTGTTTTTGCTAGCGATGAACTAAGTATAGATGGTTTATTTAAAAAGCAAATAGGCTTAAGAAGTATTACAAGCTTTTCTTTACTTAGCACAGGAAACGCAAACTCGTATTCTCTTTATCCTAATATAACAATAGGCGGAGATCCTACAATTTGGAATGATACAAAGCAGGTGTTTTTAACTCAAACTTTCATTTATACCCTAACACCTAAGTTTGACATACTTATTTCAGGGGGCGGAAGTTATGCAAGACAAGAATATACAAACTTTTTTACAAATGAGTATTCTAGTAAAAACAGAATAGGTTTTGATAGTTTATGGCTAGGTTTTATTTATACAGGCGATAGCATTGCAGATTTAATTCCACAAATTACCTTTCAAACTGCAGTTGTTCAAAGAGAAAAAGCAATCAATCAAACCAAAAACTTTTATCTGAAATCACAAAGCTTACAAGCTAGTTTAAGGGGATATAGCGATCCTGTGGTTTATAGTATTTATACAGGATTTGGTTATAATCAATCAAGAAAATTTAAAACCCTTAAAATAGAGTATGGAAATAGTATTTATGTGGGCGGGGATTTATCTATTATTCTAAGTCCTAAAATTACTTTAGATTTAGGAGCAGAGCAAAGGTTTCAAATGAAACAAAAAATCAATGGCTATCAAAATTCTGAAGTGCGTTCTATTCCAACTTTAAGTTTAGGTTCTACTTATAGCATTAATTCAGATACCGCAGTTTCTGTTAATGCTAGTTTTGGAGGAAGCTCTGCTTCTCCTGATAGCATATTTGGGATAAGCTTATGGAAAAAATTCTAAAAATTTTATTATTTTTACCCATTCTTGCTTTGAGTACAAAAGCCGAATGGGTAGTTAAGTCTTATCAAGAAATTAAAAACGAAAGAGTAATAAGACAAACTTATGAGCAATCTTGTGGTGCTTCATCTTTAGCAACTTTACTTAATATACTTGATGATCAAAAAAAGTTTGATGAACTTGAACTTTTAAAGATTATGAGCGGACAAGAACTTTATACGGATATGGTAAGCTTTGCAGATTTAAACGATGCAGTTAAAAAACTAGGCTTTCAAAGCAATTCATATCAAATCAATAGAGAAAACTTGGATAAACTTGTAAATATTCCAATGCTTGTAAAAATTGAAGATGATCCACGCTTTCCACATTTTGTTATAATTATCAATCATAAAGGTAATTATTTACAAGTACTTGATCCAAGTCATGGAGAATATATAAGTTCAAAAGTCAATTTTTTAGTATTTGGGATAGATATAATAAAGGTGGTTATGCTTTAATTGTTGCTCCTAAAAAAGAGCTAAAACCTTTTAAGTTAAACACTCCAAAATCTTTACATTTTGATTTCAGCCCTTTTAGTTTGTTTTAGTTTTAATTCGTTTATATTTATTATTCTTAATTTGTAGGCTAAAACTTTTTATCTTAGTTGTTCTAATCTTTCTTTTTTAGAACCAATTTCTGTAATTTGAACGCCGAAGTTACCATCGACAATTACTACCTCGCCATAAGCAATTCTTTTATCCCCAATTAAAATTTCAAGCGGATCGTTTGCAAGTTGATTAAGCTCCACAACTGAACCTATATCCATAGTTAAAACATCTTTTAAAAGCATTTTTTTATTGCCTATACGCACACGAACAGGCAAACGCACATCCATGATAAGATTGATATTTTTAAGCTCTTCGCTAAGCATTATCGCTTTTTCTTCAGTAATGTGATTAGAATCAGTGCTTGTATTTCCTGTTTCAGCAGGTTTCCCGCTTAGGATGTTATGGAGTGTTTGATCCATGGCTAAAGAAACTTGTTCTTCTAAATCGCCTATTTTTACATCATATAAAAATAATTTTTTAAAATCTTTAAAATCTACGCTTTCAGGCACAAATTCACAAGATTCTATGCTAAAATCCATTTTTGGAATGTCTTTTTGGGCTCCTAAGGTTGTAGAAAATGCTGAAATGATATTTTGGATGGCTTCTTTAGCTGCATCCATTTCATCAGGACCTAGTTTATCGTTTTTGGTGATCTCTTCTTCACCCATCATCCATTCACCAATAGCACTCATTAAAACAGCACCAGCTAAAATTCCTATTTTTCCACCATTTGCTATATTAAATATAGCATACACTAAAGGTGCTTTTAAAGTATCGCTTGCATTGACATCAAATTCTTTATATTCGCTAAATTCAGCACTTTTTCCTGTTAAACCTTCAATGGTGCTGATGCATTCATTTGTAAACATTTTTAAAAAATCATTGATCATATTTCTTCATCCTCCTCTTCAGGCTCATCATAAACACTAGCTTTAGCTTTACGCTCTTCTTCGTATTTTTCCAAAATTTCTTTGATTTCATCTTTATCTGTGCGTATAAGTTCTAAAATTTTAATAGATTTTCTAAAACGATGCAATCCAATTTGTGCTAAGAAAACATCTTTTTTATCGATGCTTACTATAGCTTTATCATCTGCTTCTCTATCAAGTCTTAAGATATCGCCTTGTTTAAGTTCTAAAAATTCATGAACATTAATTAAGGTTTTTCCTAAAATTGCCTCATATACCACTTCAGCACGACCGATTAAAGTTTTAAGTTCTTTGTTGCGTGATTTTTTGGCTGAGGTTTCACCCATCATAATATCACGGTTTGCTAAACGGCTTAATATACTTTCTAAATGTACTACAGGATAGCAGATATTTACCATTCCGCTTGAATTTCCTATGATGATTTCCATTACTACCATGATAACAATCTCATTTTGAGATACGATTTGTACAACATTTGGACTTGATTCTTTAGCTTCTATACTAGGATAAATTTCAGTTACGGTAGCCCAGCTTTCTTTAAGTCTTTGCATAATGATACGCAAAATAGAATCAAGCAAATTAAGCTCAATATCCGTAAGCTCACGCGAAGCTTCATAGCTATCACCTTGTCCGCCCAAAAGTCTATCTATCATAGGAAAAGCTATGCTTGGATTGATTTCTAAAACACAGTTTCCATCTAAAGGTTTGATAGAAAAAACGTTAAAACTTGTTGGGCTTGGCAAAGACATTAAAAACTCCCCATAAGTCATCTGATCGACTGAATGAAGTTTAGTTTCAACAATACTTCTCATCATCGATGAAATTTGAGAGGCTAAATTTCTTGCTAATTTATCATGTATGCCTTTAATCGTCCTAAGTTGTTCTTTTGAAACTCTGTTGGGACGCTTAAAATCATATACAACGATATTTCTTTCATCTTTTTCATCTTTTGAATTTGAGGCTATGGGTGTGTCGGTGTTATCATCGACAACTTCAAGTAGAGCATCAATTTCTTCTTGGGAGAGTATCTCAGCCATTACACTAGCCTTTCTCTAAGTTTTTTAAGAAGTTTTTTGTGAATTTGTGAAATTCTGCTTTCACTGATTTGTAAAATTTCACTGATTTCTTTTAGGCTTAATTCTTCATAATAATAAAGCTGAATAATTAACTGATCGCGCTCTTTAAGATCATCTAGCACTTCGTGAATTTTTTCTAAAAGTTCTTCTTTTTCAATTTTTTCTAAAGTATTGTCTTCATTATAAAGTTCGATTTGCTCATCAATGGGCAGGGTATAGCTAATAGCATGAGCTGTTCTTACTTCTTTGATTTTTTCTACATCTAAATCAAGTTTTTTGGCTAGATACTCATCATCAGGTTCGCATTCATGTTCTAAAAAATATTCATCCATGATTGCATCAATATCTTTAATAATTTTACGATTATTTCGACTCATTACATCAAGACTTCTAAGATAATCAAGCATAGAGCCGTTAACTCTTTTTCTTGCAAAACCCCAGAAGTTATCATTTTGTTCTTTATCGTAACGGCGTGAAAGCTTTATCATTTCTTCAACGCCTATGCTAATAAGATCATTAACATCTATACTTGAAGGCAAGCGTTCTTTTAGTCTAAAAGCCATAGCACGCAGAGCTGGCATGTAAGAAAGCACAAGCTCATCTTGCTCTTTCTTTAGCATTTGTGCATAAGCTTTAGGCGGCTCTTTTAGCATTTCTTCGTCTTTCTTTGAATTCATTTTTCTTTAGCTCTTCTCTTTCTTCATTGAGCTTTTCTAAAATTATATCCATTTTCTTTTCACGAATAACTAAATCGTTGATAATATTATTGCTAGTTTTTTCATAATCGTGTTTATTAAAGATTCTGCCACTAATTTTCTTTACATCTATAAAATTCATAATAGCAATATGAACAAAAACATAAAACATAAAAGTAATAAAACAAGTAAAAATCAGTATATCAAAGGCTTCATCTATACTAATAATGCTAAATGCAAGTCCTATAAAAAATCCACAAACAGTGAAAAATGCTACGTAATTTTCTGGCCTCATAATCTCTTCTCTTTATTGCTAAAATCTTTCAATAATTTTTCTAAAAAAACTTGAAAAACTACGATTTGAAACATTATCAAGCACTTTCCGTTCCAATCTATATAAAAGCTTGGAAGCTAGGGCTTTAATCTCATCACTTGAGGCTGTGTTTTCATCGCTAAATAAAGTTCTTTTTTTAATACTACCACTTACATCTTTAGAAGCGCTTAAATGACCTAAGAATTCTAAATTTAAAGGATTTTTAATGTTTGCATCTGCAACTTTTTTAATATTTTCAAAAACTTTTAAAGCTTCATTTTCATTTTTTACAACATTAAAGAGCATTAGTAAATTTTCTTTTGTCTTAGAAGTTGTTTTTATGGTTGCATACGCATCAGTGATTGCTGCAGGATCAGGAACAGTTACTACTATAACTTCATCAGCCATTTCTAAAAAATTTAAAATATTTCCACCAATACCCGCGCCTGTGTCGATAATAAGAAAATCAAGTTCATCTAAAATACTTGCTTGATTTAAAAATCTCTCGTAAATATTTTTATCATTATATTTTAAAATCTCATCTCCACTTTCGCCTGGGATGAGCCATAAATTTGGCTTAACTTCTATTAAAATGTCTTCCAAGGAGCATTCTCCGCGTAAAACATGCAAGAGATTTTTTTGTATGCGTACATTTAAAATGACATCCAAATTTGCCAAGCCAATATCAGCATCAAAAAGCCCAACTTTATAACCATTATTTGCTAAAACATTGGCTAGATTCGCGCTAATCGTACTTTTTCCAACGCCACCTTTTCCACTTGTAATAGCTATAAAATGAGTGTTTTGGGATTTTTTGGTTCCATTTTGACTCATGAGATTGCGAAGTTTATTTGCTTGGTTATTCATTATTTTTTCCTTTGTTAAACCCTTCTAAAATACAATGAACTAGAAAATCACTATTGGCTACTTCTAAATCATCTGGCACTTCTTGTCCTATAGAGAAAAAGCTTAGAGGAATATTTGTTTCATAAACAAGAGAGAAGATATTTCCAAAAACCTTTGTTTCATCAAATTTAGTAATAATCAAAGTATCAATATTTAAGAATGAAAAATTTTTATAAATTTCCATTAAATCTTCATGTTTGGTGTTTGCAGAAACCACTAAATTTACATCAATTTCTGCATTTGAGTGCATTAAAAATTCTTTAGTTTTAGCAAGTTTGCTTTGATCGTATTGTGAATTTCCTATAGTATCAACTAAAATTACTTCGCAATTATTTAAGCTTTTTATCGCTTCATCTAAATCCTTTGGTTCTATGCTATCAATAATAGGAAGTTTCATCATTTTTGCATACTGAAAAAGTTGCTCAACTGCACCGATTCTATAAGTATCAAGCGTAATAATACCTGTTTTATAACGCTTATCTCCATAAGCATAGCGAAAAGCTAACTTAGCTAAGGTTGTTGTTTTTCCGACTCCTGTTGGGCCTACTAGCATCATGATTTTTTGTTTTTTTATATCGCTTTCAACACGACAAGGCAAGATATTTCTTAAAAGTGAGTGAAAATATCTTTGAACCGCATCTTTGTTGGTTTTCATAGCAGCTGGCATATTTTCTATAGTTGCTTTCATAATCGCTTCTAGATGATTTTCAAGCATTCCACTTTCTTTGGCTTGTTTATAAATACTTGCAAATTCAGGAGGTATCATAAGATTTTTTCTAGCTTCAGCTTTATCGTCCCACATCATATCTGCAAGAAGATCTATTTTATCATTAAGCTTGTTGATTTGTTTTTCAAATTGCTTTTCAAAATTTTCTATTTTTTTATTATAATTTGGATTAGGGGTGTAATTTTCTAAAGGTGTGTTTGTGACTTTAGAAATTTCATTGCTAACTTCACTTAGTTTTTCTTTGAAATCATCAAAGCCTAGAGTCTTATTTTGATGAGGGTTGATTTTGTTTTGCGGAAAATCTTGATAGGTTTTTTTAGTTAAGTCATTGTTTTTTATAGTGTTTAAATTTGTATTTAAGCGAGTGTTTGAGAAATCCAAGACTACATCTTCATCTTCTTGAGGGATTTGAGATCTAATTTTTTCTTCTGCAAGAGAGGTAGAAGATGGTTTTGGCGAGCTTTTTTTTGCAGGTAAAGATTTTCCTTGTTTTTTTAAGTGTTCTTCATAGTCGCTTTCTTCTATGGCTACCATAACCTCATAAAGCGCACTGCGATTTAAGGTTTTAGGACGAATTTGTTTATTTGTTATAATTAAAGCTTTATCTCCGTAATCTTCTTTTACTTTGGGTATAATTTGTTCTGTATCTTCAACAGTAAAAGTATGTATAAGTTGTCCCATTTATATTCCTTATATCATGCCTAAAGGCAAAATTACACTCACTCTTTCTTTAGCCCCTTTATGAGGCACCTCACACCACTTATCACGCTTGACTTTTTGTGAAAAGTATAAAAGATCTAAATCAAGCGTTCTAGGAGCGTTTTTGAAAGTTCTCTTGCGTTTAAATTTTACTTCATAGTAAAGTAAAACTTTCAAAAGTGCTCGTGCATGCAAATTAGTTTGTATCAACATAACAGCATTGGTAAAATCTTTTTGCTCTTTAAAACCAAAGGCTTCATTTATCAACATAGGAGATGTGGATAAAATTTTAAATCTTTTATCATCCATCATTACTCGAAAAAGCATATCAAATCTTTTTTTTTCGGGCTCTATATTGCTTCCTAAGCCTATAAGAGCTAAATATTTAAAAGATCGTATATTTTGACTAAAAAAAGGAAAAAAACGACTTTTTTCAAAGTGTTTTACTCCTTGAATTTTTAGCATTATTATTTATTCGTTTGTTGTGCTTGTTGCATTGCGCGCAAATTTTTTATTTGTTCGCAAATTTGAATTATACCCATTAAAGCCAAGTGATAGCCAAAAGGACCAAAACCAACAATAGTTCCAGAACATACAGGCGCTATAAGACTTTTTTGACGAAATTCTTCTCTGCGATAAACATTGCTAATATGTACTTCAATTGTAGGCAAAGCTACTGCTGCAATAGCATCGCGAATAGCTACTGAAGTATGAGTATAGCCTGCTGCGTTGATAATAATTCCATCAACTGTTCCAAGGCATTCTTGAATTTTATCTACGATTTCACCTTCAAAATTACTTTGGAAAAAGTCAAGTTCTACATTGTTTTGCGATGCTGCAAGTTTCATTTGCTCATGAATTTCTTCCATTTTCATAGCACCATAAATTCCCACTTCTCTTACGCCAAGCATATTAACATTTGGGCCTTGGATAATCATTATTTTCATGGATTTAACCTTAAAAATTTATTTTTAACCTTTTATTATAACATTTTAAAAATAAATTTTTGCTACAATGTAATTTTTGAAAGGAAAATCGTGTTTATAGTTGCTGCAAGATATCTTTTTTTATGCGATGAAGATTTTACGATACTAGAAAATCAAGCCTTTGTTTTTGAAGATAAAATTTTAGAATTGGGTGAATTGGATAATTTAAGAAAAAAATATCCCAAGGCTAAAATCATCAAAACACCTAAAAATTCGGTTATTTTACCTGCTTTTATAAATCCTCACACACACTTAGAATTTAGTGCAAATTCAACAACTTTACATTTTGGAGAATTTTTAATTTGGCTTAAAAGTGTTATAAATTCTCGTTCCATATTAAATGCACAGGCCAAAGAAGAATTAATACTTCAAAGTATTAAAAAAATGCAAAAAAGTGGTATAGGCACTATAGGTGAAATTTCAAGTTTTGGGAGTGATTTAGATCCTTGCTTAAAGGCTAGTCACAAGGGTATGCGTATAGTATTTTTTAATGAAATTTTGGGTACAAATGAAAATCAAGTTGAAGATAAAAAACAAGAATTTTTAAAAAGATTTGAAAATTCTTTGAAATTTAAAAATGATTTTTTTATCCCGGCAATTTCGATTCATTCTCCTTATTCAACTCATCTTAGTTTGGCTCATTTTGCTCTTGATTTAGCTAAAAAGCAAAATTTACTAGTTAGTACGCATTTTTTAGAAAGTAAGGCTGAAAATATCTGGCTTAGAGAGTCTAAAGGGGGTTTTAAAAAATGGCTTGAAAATTTCACACTTCATCCTAAGCCTCTTTATACACCAAAGGATTTTGTTAAACTTTTTAAAGGAGTAAGGACTCTTTTTACGCATTGTGTTTATCTAAAAGAATATGAATGGTTAGATAAAAATTTACATTCTATTACACATTGTGCATTTTCAAATCGCCTTTTAAGTCAAAAAAGCTTAGATTTAAAAACGGCTTTAAAAAGTGGATTAAATATCCATTTAGGAACCGATGGACTTAGCTCAAATATTTCATTGTCTTTACTTGATGAAATGCGCGCGAATTTGCTTATACATAAGAATTTTGATTTATTAGAGTTAGCCTCTAAGCTTTTGCAAATGGTAACACTTTATCCTGCAAGGGCTTTAAATTTAAATTTAGGAGAGCTTAAAAAAGGTAAAATTGCTGATTTTAACGTATTTGAGCTAGGAGAATGTGATAAAAAGCAAGCTCCTTTGCAGTTTATTTTAAATGCTAAGGAAGTGGATAAATTATTTATAAAAGGAAAAGAATGCAAATTTTAAAATCATTTTTTAAGGCTTTAGGATGCGGTATAAAATTTATCAATACTTATTTTAAAACCTTTGTTTTATTGTTGATTGTTATATGGATTTTAATACCTAGTGCAAATTCAAGCTCTAATCTTGCAAATTTAGAACGCATTGATTTAAAGGGTGAAATTTTTGACAGCTCTGCGGTTTTGGAAAAAATTATCAATGCTAAAAATGATAGCAATATCAAAGGAGTGCTTTTTGTTATAGACTCTCCTGGTGGAGCTTTTGCTCCTAGCATGGAACTAGCTCTAGCTATAAAGGATTTAAAAATTAAAAAGCCTGTGCTTGTTTATGCAAGCGGAACTATGGCAAGTGGAAGTTATTTAGCAGGAGTTGGAGCAAATAAAATTTTAGCCAATCCGGCAAGTTTTATAGGCTCTATCGGTGTGATTATGCAAGGAGCTGATTTAAGCGGATTGGCTAATAAACTCGGTATTAAAGAACAAACTATTCAAGCGGGTGAATTTAAAAGTGCTGGAACTTTTGCAAGAGCTTGGAATGAGAATGAAAGAAATTTTTTACAGGGTTTAATTGATCAAAGTTATGATCTTTTTACAGGTTTTGTTGCCAAGGAAAGAGCATTAGATCTTAACAAAAAAGATCAATGGGCAAATGCAAGAGTGTTTTTAGCTGCCAAGGCTAAGGAGCTTGGTCTTATAGATGAGCTTAGTAATTATGAAAATGCTAAAAAGGAGCTTGAAAAACTTGCTAATGTTTCAAATCCTGTTTGGAAAGAAGAAGATAAGATTGATAAATTTCTTAACCGCCTAGAAGGACAAACATCAAGCTTGATAAGTAAAAGCTTAATCGAAATCGCTTATAAAACTAATAGCAGTTTTATAAACGCTAGATAAAATATATAAATATTTTTATTTAATTTTTGTAATATTTTTATGCAATAATTATTTATATCTTAGATAAGGAGTAAAATAATGAAAAAAAATATTGTTTTTTTCGAAGTTAAAGGTGGGAGTGATAAAGGTGAAGATGGCTATAGAAAAGATACCATGCCTATGGTAAATGCCTTAAAAGCTAAGGGTTGGAATGCTGAGGTGATTTTTTTTGAAGTGGGTAAAAAAGATGAAATTTACAAATATGTGAAAGAAAATTTTGATGGTTATGTTTCTCGCATCAATCCTGGCAATCTTAAAGAAGAAAATGAGTATTTTGATATGTTAAGAAAACTTTGTGCCGATAAGCTTGTAGGTATGCCTCATCCTGATGCTATGATAGGTTATGGTGCTAAAGATGCACTTACAAAATTAGCAGATACTGATCTTGTTCCAAGCGATACTTATGCTTACTATGATATTAAGACTTTTAAAGAAAATTTTCCAAAAAGTTTGGCTAAAGGTGAAAGGGTTTTAAAACAAAATCGTGGCTCTACAGGAGAGGGAATTTGGCGTGTGAGTGTAGAGGGTAATGTTAGTGGAGATAGTTTGCCTTTAAACACAAAAATCAAATGTACAGAAGCTAAGGATAATCATGTAGAACATAGAGAGCTTGGGGAATTTATGGATTTTTGCGAGCAATATATCATAGGTGATAATGGTATGCTTGTGGATATGACTTTTTTACCGCGCATTAAAGAAGGTGAAATCAGACTTTTAATGCTTTATAACACCCCTGTAAATGTAGTGCATAAAAAACCAGCCGAAGATGCTGATGCTTTTTCTGCTACGCTTTTTAGTGGGGCAAAATATCGCTATGATAAGCCAGAAGATTGGAAAACTTTGGTGGATATGTTTTTAGGCGAGCTTCCTAAGGTAAGGGAAAAATTAGGCAATTACGACTTACCATTGATTTGGACGGCTGATTTTATTTTAGATACTGATGAAAAGGGCAATGATAAATATGTTTTAGGCGAGATTAATTGTTCTTGTGTAGGTTTTACTTCTCATTTAGAACTTGCTGATGAAGTAGCTTCAAATATTATTAATATTGTAAGTAAAACTAAGGCTTAGTCTTTAAGCTTAATGTCCATTTTATTATTGTAAAATGGACATTCTTTTTCTATTGTTTTTAAGTTTGAGCTATATTCTATCGAGAAAAAATTTTCACAAAATGAGCATTTTGTATCTTTGGTTAGTATAGGATAGGAATAGTCAAATTTATCCAAAATAAAATATTTTATTTTTTTATCCTTAAATTTCCTTCTTTGTCTAACTTATACTTTATTTATTATTTTAACGCATAAATAGTTAATTAGAAATTTTCTGAATATTTTTTATAAAACTGTATGGCTTCTTTGCATTTTTTACATTTAAATTTTACGCCCTTAAGTTGAATTTTTTGATGAATTCCAAATGGTACATCATGCATTTGTTCTACGCATTCGCATGTATAAAGATAAACTGTATTTTCATCATCTTTTTCTTCTTTGACTTCTTCAAAGCTTACTTCCCCATCATCTTCAGAAGTTAAAGAAGATCTTCTGTATTGTTCAACTTTCACATCTTTATAGAGTATATGTTCTAAAAGCCATTTTTTAGAAACTGTGTAAAGCTTCTCTTTTAAATCATTAGTGGTTTTTATGTTTTGTATAAGATAAGACATATCACGAATGATATTTTATGCATGATTTTGTGTTCATTTAAATAAGGATAATGAATTTCTTGCATATAATCTTCTTCATTACTAAAATGTTCTTTCATATAGTTAAAAAGTTCTGTTAAAATTTCTTTGAGTTCTTCTCGTTTTACAAATTTATAAACAGCACTTTCAACCTTGCTTGCAAGTTCACAAAGTTTTTGGTGTTGAATGTCAATCATTGTGTCATGAATACTGTATTTTTCATTCCAAGTTGGAATTAGTTTATCTAAAAGCACCTTCTTTAATTTTTATATTTAAAATTAATTTAATATATTTGAGTGAAATATTACATAATATTTTATTAAAATATTATTAATTAGAAATTATTTATTTTATTTATATTTGTATAATATAAAAAATATATATAATTAATATTAAAAATTAAGACTTACTGATTCTAGTATAGAATCAGTAAATAATAATATGTGCAATTTGTGGCCCATGAACACCAAAAACAGTGATAAGTTCTATATCTGCTGTTCTTGAAGGCCCTGCTATAAATAAGATATTAGTAGGTAAAATTTCATTTTCTTTTTTTACTAAATTTAAAGCTTCGCTAAGACTTTTAACAACATTTTCTTTTTTAAGCAATACTATGCAAAGTTTAGGTGCAAGGCTTAGCATTCTAGGTTGGGTTTTACTTGAAGGTATAAGTGCAACTCCGTGAGAGCTTACCCCTGCTCTTGCGTGAATGATGGAAAAATCACTATGAAAAACTTCAGATCTTAAATTTTCGATTTCTTTATCAAAGCAAATCTTTTTTTCTGCTTTGATTTGTTCTAAATTTAAATTTAAATCCGCTCCATAAATCATACTTTTAAAGCTATATTTTGCGACAATTTCATTGATTTTTTCTTCTAAGGTATCTTTTGTAGCATTTTCAACGATGTATTTGTTATCGCTCATTTTTTGCTTCATTTCTGTAAGCATATCTTGGGTTGTCTGGATATGTTCTACAGGATCTATACTTTCAATGCGTGTGAAAGTTGTTTCTTTGTAAGCTTTTTTAAGATGTTCTAAAATATTTGCTTTGCTTTTGCTTGAAATTTCATCGATTTTACTCATAGCTTACTCCTTCTAGTTTTTGCACTTCTTTATAAAGATCCATTTTAATTTGAGGTAATTCTTTAAAAGCGTACCATTTTTTAATCACAGGCAAAATGCTTGCGAAATTTTGTACCGTCCAGTTGAAATAATGTGCTTTTGAAAGTGAAAAACGCCATTTATCGCCATTGGTTGCGATATTTTTAAATTGTTTAAAAGCAAAGGCTTCTAGGGCATTGTGATGAACATTATTTGCTCCTAAAGGTGGATTTTTACCTTGTCCTATTTTATCACATCTTAATTTGCGAATAAGATCAGCCAAAGGAATTTGGACTGGACAAACTTCAGAACAACGCCCACAAAGTGAACAGAAATTCAAAATATCTCCTGTATGATCTATACCAAAAATATTAGGACTGATTACTTCTCCTATAGGTCCTGGATAAGTGGTTTGATAAGCATGTCCGCCGATTTGATCATAAACAGGGCAAAAATTCATACAAGCCCCGCATCGAATACAACGCAAAGCCTCATAATAATCCTCATGAGCTAACATTTTAGAGCGATTGTGATCAAATAAAATCACATGTACTTCTTTAGGACCATCTAAATCTCCATTTTTTCTAGGACCTGTAATGATATTGTTATAAGTTGGTATAAATTGTCCTGTGGCTGAAGGAGTAAGTAAAGAAACCATAGTAGCCGCATCTTCAAAGCTTTCCATGATTTTTTCTATACCACAAAGTGCGATATGAATATCAGGTGCTGTAGTGCACATTCTACCATTTCCTTCATTTTCTATAAGCCAAAAAGCTCCTTCTCTTGACATGGCAAAATTGACCCCACTAAGTCCAAGTTTTAAGCCTTCAAAATCTTTTCTTAAATGTTCTCTAGCCACCGCATTTAAACTTTCGGGTTCATCGTTTTCTAAATTTGCTCCTAATTTTTCTTTGAAAATTTCTCCGATTTCATGGCGGTTTCTATGTATGGCAGGTACAACTATGTGTAAAGGGGGTTCTTCATTAAGCTGTAAAATAAGCTCTCCAAGATCGGTTTCTATAGCTTTTAAACCTTTTTTTTCTAGGTAGTGATTTAGGCCTATTTCTTCACTTGCCATAGACTTGCCTTTTAAAAGCTTGGTGATATTTTTTTCTTTCATGATTTCATAGACGATTTCACAGGCATCTTCATCACTACTTGCCCAATGCACCTTAATGCCATTTTTTGTAGCATTTTTTTCAAATTCTAAAAGTCTTTCTTCTAAGCTCATTAAGGCATTATTTTTAGCTTGCTTAGCTTTAGCTCTTAAGCCCTGCCAGTCTTTAAATCTAGCATCAATAACATTGAGTCTATTTTTTTGCAAAGTATGCATGGCAGTCATTAAATTTTCTTGCATTTGTTTGTCATTGAGTTTAATTTGAACGATTTGTTCGTGAGGAATTTTTTGACTCATAGTCTCCCTCCTTCTAAGCGTTTAAGTAAAAAGTCATATAAATGTATGCCTTTTATATCCAAACCCATTCTTTTCATTGTGCCATCTATATTTAAAAGACAACCTCCATCACCACTGATGAGATATTTTGCACCGCTATTTTGTATATCTTTGATTTTGCTTCTTACCATAGCATTTGAAATTTCAGGCTCTTTTACTGAAAAGGTTCCTCCAAAACCACAGCATTCTTCTTCGTATTGAAGTTCTACTAATTCTACGTTTTTTAGTTTTTTGATAAGATTTTTACTCGCTTGTATGCTTTTTTGCACTCTTAAAGCATGGCAATTAGAATGCCAAGTTACTTTTATAGGTACACCTTTATCTTCATAATCTACTTTTAAAACTTCATCAAGGTATTGTGAAAGTTCTATCACTCTAGAGCTAAAAGTTTTTATTTTGGAAAATTCAGGTCTGTTTTTAAAAAGCTCTTTATAGTCATGACTCATCATACCCGCACAAGAACCACTGGGTACAACGATGGGATAATCTTTATCAAATAAATCTACATTATATAAAGCGATCTCACGACTTTCATCGAAATAACCTGAGTTAAAAGAAGGTTGGGCGCAACAGGTTTGATTTTTTTTGAAAATCACTTCAATACCCTCACGCCTTAAAAGTTTTATCGCATTTAAAACGCTTTGTTGCATAGCAGTACTTCCTAAGCATGTGGCGTAAAAATACACTTTTTTCATCATTTTTCTCCTTTTAGGATAATTTAGGATAAATATTCTAATCCTGTAAAAATAAAAGCAAAGTAAAATTTCTAACAAATATTCTAAAAACGAATATTTGTTGAAATAAAACTTAAATTTTTTTAATTATTTCACTATAACTTCAGGGATGATTCCTTGTAAGAAAAAAGCTATAATGCAAGTCCAAATTCCTATTAAAATAATAAAAGCTACAGAATATTTTAATGTGAATTTGAAAAGATCAGATTCTTTTCCCACAAGTCCAACCGCTGCACAAGCTATAGCAATGCTTTGTGGACTGATCATCTTCCCAACAACCCCACCTACTGAATTAGCTGCTAAAAATAAAGCTTCGCTAATACCTAGTTTTTGAGCGCTTACTTGTTGCAAGGTTCCAAAAAGTAAATTAGCACTTGTATCAGAGCCTGTTAAAAATACCCCTATCCAGCCAATGATTGGTGAAAAGAAAGAAAAAGCATCACCTGTGTGTGCAAAAGCAAGTCCTAAAGTAGTGCTCATACCACTATTTTTAGAGATAAAAGCAAAGGCCACAACCAAACCTATGGTGATACAAGGTATAGCCATTTCTTTTAAGGTAACCCAAAAGCATTCTGCAGCATCTTCGGCTTTGATTTTTAAAATAGCTATAGTTAAAAAAGCGGCAAGTAAAATCGCTGTTCCTGCTTGAGCTACGGTTTTTCCATTGATTAAATCTACACCCAAGGCCAAAGATAAAGGCTTAGCTTCTCCTATGCCTGTGATAGAAGGGCTTAAAATTCCAGTTGTGATATTGCTAAATTGTAAAGTAATACTTGTATAGCTTAAAATTCCGTCCTTATCAAAGAGAGCTTTAAACCAAGGTTGTGTCCAAATGATAATACAAACAATGAGTAAAATAAAAGGTGACCAAGCTTTTAAAATTTGATTAAAACTTAAGGTGTTATCTTGAGTGAAATTGCTTTCATTGTCAAATCTAAAAATATTTTTTGGTTTCCAAAATTTCAAAAATACAGTCGTAACTGCTAAAGAAACCACAGCTGAAATAATATCAGGTAATTCCGCTCCTAGGTGATTTGAGCTTAAAAATTGAGTAGTTGTAAAACTTAGCGCCGCAACTAAAATAGCTGGAAAAGTTTCTTTAATACCTTTAAATCCATCCATTAAAAAAACTATGAAAAAAGGTATAGTAAGGCTTAAAGGAACTAGCATTCTACCTACCATGGCAGAAACTGAATGCTGTTCTATGCCGACAAGATTTGCCATAGCAATAATAGGAATTCCCACCGCACCAAAAGCAACAGGAGCGGTATTTGCGATAAGACAAAGCCCTGCAGCTTGTAAAGGACGCAAGCCAAGTCCTACTAAAAGTGCAGCGGTTATAGCCACAGGGCCACCAAAACCTATAGCACCCTCTAAAAATGAACCAAAACAAAAACCTATTAAAATCACTTGAATTCTATGATCTGGAGTAATGCTCATCACGCTTTTTTTAATGATTTCAAAAGAACCTGACTTGATAGAAAGTTTGTAAAGAAAGATTGCCGCGATGATAATCCAAGCTATAGGCCACATACCATTTGTAAAGCCTTGAATAAAACTTGCACCCACTAAATTCCAAGGCATTTTATAGGCAAATAAAGCTACTAAAGTAGCAAGTATAACAGTTAAAAAACCTGCTTGATAGCCTTTAAGTTTTAAAACAACCAAACAAACTAAAAAACATAGTATAGGTAAAAATGCCACTAAAGCACTTAGCCAAATGTTTGAAAAAGGGTCATAAATTTGTTGCCATGTTAAAATTTGTTCCAATTTTTCCTCCTTGATAATTATTATGTATAAATTTATTGTAACAAAAAATTACATTAAAATAAAAAAATTATAGAGTAAGGTAAATTACATTGTATTATTATTAATTATTTTGTGTATTTTAGTAATATCATAAATATTAAATAAATATAAAAATAGAACAAGATAAAAATCTTATTCTAAAGGGGTAGCAGCTGTTAAAGGTGGGGTTATAATCATTAGTTCATTTACTTCAGCAAAAAAAATAGGATCTAGGGTGCAAGGGGCTATTCCAAAGCGTTTTTGTATAGGAATATTTGGATTAAAAAAAGTTACTATACATTCATCAGATTCCAAAACTAAAGAACGAATTTGCACAGCTGAAGTTGTTGTTGGCATTATAGAAAATACAGTTTCTAATTTACCATCTTTTAGATCATCTTGACAAGATTTTGCTCCAAAGGTTCCATCTTCTAAGATGGCTAAACAAAGATCGCTTTCTTTTGGATTTGTAAATTGCACATAACCAAAAGGAAGTTCATCAGCTAATTTATCTTTTTGTTTTAACTCATCGCTTAAAACAATTTCTTTAATATTCCAATTTTGATCAATAGGATCTTTTGAGGTATCCCTAAAGGCGCTTAAAAAAATTCCCGTTTCTAAGCTTCTTATAGAAACCATTTCGGTAAAATCTTTCAAATCTCCAGTAGGAGTTGCAAAGGCTAAAGTTATAAACATAAAAAACAAAGTAATAATTTTTTTCATATTAAATGTCCTAAAATTTTCTAAAATTTACTGGAAAATGATCTGAAACTATATGAGATCTTAAACTTGCAAGCATTAAAATCGCAGCTAAAAGCGGTGGAGTATAGGTTTGTTGTCTATTTGAATTTCCTGTAATTGCATAATCAAGAGTCCCTCCGCTTGCTTGAGTTGCGCTAGTTGGAAAAACCACTCTAATTCTATTTGCTAATTCTCTATCCACTGTACTTGTTATAGTAGAAGGATCACGGTTAAAATCCCCTGCTATCATCCAGTTAACTTGAGGCATATTTGCAAAATGTGCATCTACAGCTGTGATAATTGCTCCTACATCTGTTCCTCCATTAGCTAAAGCATGGATATTGAAAAAAGCATCATTTCCATTGCGAATTCCTATAATGGGTCTTGAAACTGTAGTAGGTGGAGGTAAAACAATCACTTCTTCAGCTTGCATTCTTGAAACTATAGCTAAATTTACACGATTAGCTCCTACATCAACGCGAGAATAATAAATAAAAACCCTATCAGGCCTTGAAAGAGTTCCTAAATTCCACTCATATTCATCAATAGGTGTTCCACCTTGTTGCACATGGCGTCCTGTTGGAGTGGCTGTTCTTGGTAAAGTTCCTGCTTCTTGTATCATTAAGATATCTAAGGGGTTTGCTCCACTTACAAGTTGTCTTACACTAACACTCCATTTGCTTTCTGTGGCTGCGGATGAGCCTTGCAAATTCCAAGTGCCAACATTAAAATTTTCTAAATTTGCAAAAGCAAGGTTAAAAGATAAAAATAAACATATAATTTTTTTCATCGTACCTCTCCTTGGCGATATAAAGGTTTTGCGGTAAAAGGCGGAGTAGTTAAAAACCATTGTTGATCAAAATTATCTTTTTTTGCACACTCTACGGTAAAAATTTTAAAAACCTTGTGAAAATCACCATAAAGATTTGTAATAGGTGCTTGTATGCATTTTCCATTTCCTAAATTTTTAATTTGAACCGCTGTATTGCTCATAGGGATAAGTTTCCACATTTGTGCGTGATTGCTTGCATCACAAGGATAATGGACAATTCCATTACCATAAGCATTAAGACAAGTATTGGTTTTGGCATTTTTAATCATTGCAAAATCATTAGGATAAAGCAAAAGTTGCCAAACTCTAGCATCGCCAAATCCTTTGCTATCGATTAAAGTATAGCCCCAAATCCAATTTCCTTGTGCTAAAGCCCAAACCGTTAAAGCTGCTCCGCTAGGGCCTAAAATGGTTAAAAAATCAGAAACCGCAGGGCGATTTTCAAAAATTAAAACATCATTAAAAGCTTCGTCTTTAAAGCGAGGATTGATCCCATTTGCTGCATTATTGTTGGCACTATTGCTTGTTCTAGTTAAAGGTGGGGTAATAGGAGTAATAGGTACTAAATCAGCACCGCTAATTAAACTTGGAATTTCTTGATTGGTAGGAAAAGTAGGTTCAAGTCCTAGTTTTAAAGGATCAGTATCTTCAAATTCTCCAAATGAACGCCCCAAAGGATTTACATTTTCAAATTTAGAAGAACATGCATAAAGAAAAAAAGTCATAAAACAACATAAAATAAAAACTATAATTTTTTGCATTAAAAACCTTGATATGTATTTAAATTTTTAAGAAAATAATAACATAAATTTCATTATAATTTTCCGCTTTTTAAAAATGTTTTATTTTGTTGTTTTTAAAGGTAGAATTTATATGTATCTTAAACACTTATATTTTAGCATCTCTCAAATTTTTAATTTTTACAAAGAAGGTTTTAAAAATTTAACTCTTGGAAAGACCCTTTGGAAAATTATTTTTATCAAACTTTTTGTTATGTTTGTGATTTTAAAACTTTTTGTTTTTGATGTAAATTTTAATTCTATTTTTAAAAGTGACAAAGAAAAAAGCACTTTTGTACTCAAAAATCTTACACTCGAAGGAAAATAAATGAACGAACTTAGTAGCGTTGATTGGTCAAGAGCGCAGTTTGCTTTAACTGCACTTTATCATTTTTTGTTTGTGCCTTTAACCTTAGGCTTGTCTTTTATGATCGCTATCATGGAAACCATCTATGTAAAAACTAAAAATGAAAGATGGAAAAAAATCACCAAATTTTGGCTTTCATTATTTGCTATAAATTTTGCTATCGGTGTAGCTACAGGCATTATAATGGAATTTGAATTTGGAACAAACTGGGCAAATTATAGCTGGTTTGTGGGTGATATTTTTGGTGCACCTTTGGCGGTTGAAGGTATTATGGCATTTTTTTTAGAGGCTACTTTTTTTGCAGTTATGTTTTTTGGCTGGGATAAAGTAAGCAAGGGTTTTCACTTACTTTCAACTTGGTGTGTGGCTATAGGAAGTAATCTTTCTGCTTTTTGGATTTTAGTGGCAAATGGTTGGATGCAATATCCTGTAGGAATGAGCTTTAACCCTGACACAGCAAGAAATGAAATGCAAAGCTTTTTTGAAGTAGCACTTTCTCCTGTAGCTATTTCAAAATTTTTACATACCATAGGCAGTGGTTATGTAATTTCAGCTTTATTTGTAATGGGAATTTCAGCTTGGTTTATGTTAAAAGGACGCCATATTATCGAGGCTAAAAAAAGCTTAGTTGTAGGAGCTAGTTTTGGTTTGGTTTGTTCAATCTTTTTGTTTTTCAGCGGAGATGAAAGCGCTTACCGTGTAACTCAAACTCAACCTATGAAACTTGCAGCTATGGAAGGGGTTTATCAAGGTGAACATCGTGCAGGACTTGTACCTTTTGGAATTTTAAATCCTAAAAAAACCATAGATAATAACGAAAGTGTGTTTTTATTTGACATTACTATACCTTACGCTCTTTCTATATTAGGAAACCGTGATCCAAATTCTTTTGTTCCAGGAATTGAAGATTTGATCTATGGAAATGAAAGCAAAGGTATAGAACCTATGCAAAATCGTATCGATAGAGGAAAAATCGCTATACAAGCTCTAAAAGACTATAAACTTGCTAAAGAAAACAATGATACAATAGCTATGGCAAATCACAAATCCATTTTAGAAACTCATTTTAAAGATTTTGGTTATGGATATTTAGAAAAACCAAGCGATACTATTCCACCTGTGGCTTTAACTTTTTATAGCTTTCATATCATGGTTGCTTTAGGAAGTTTTTTCTTTTTACTTTTCATCGTTACGCTTTATCTTACCATGGCAAATGATATTGAGAAATTTAGAAAAGTACTTTGGGTGTGTTTGTTATCCATTCCATTGGGTTATATTGCCGCTGAAGCAGGTTGGATTGTTGCTGAAGTAGGCAGACAACCTTGGGCAATTCAAGACTTGCTTCCTGTACATATCGCAGCAACACAACTTGGAAAAGTCAATGTTCAAATTTCATTTTGGATTTTTGCAGTACTTTTTACAGCATTATTGATTGCAGAAGTTAAAATCATGCTTACTCAGATTAAAAAAGGTTTTGACGCACATGCAGGACATACTCCACTTATGGGCAAAGGAGAAAAATAATGTTTTTTGGTTTAGAATTTGAAGGTTTGCAAATTTATTGGTGGTTGATTTTAAGTTTACTTGGTGGACTTTTAGTTTTTATGTTTTTTGTTCAAGGTGGACAGACTTTAATCGATGAGCTTAGCAAGGATGAGCTTGAAAAAACTATGCTAGTTAATTCTTTAGGGCGTAAATGGGAGCTTGGTTTTACAACTCTCGTACTTTTTGGCGGAGCAGCTTTTGCAGCTTTTCCACTTTTTTATAGTACAAGTTTTGGCGGAGCTTATTGGGCTTGGCTTTGTATTTTATTTTGTTTTATTTTACAGGCTGTGGCTTATGAATATCGCAAAAAAGAAAATAATGTTTATGGCTCTAAAACCTATGAAATTTTTCTTAAAATTAATGGTTATTTAGGTGTGTTTTTAATCGGAGTTGCAGTAAGTAGTTTTTTTAGCGGTTCTGAATTTATCTTAAATGAGCATAATTTTGTTTCTTGGCAAAATCCTTTGCACGGCTTAGAACTTTTACTTAATCCTTTTAATTATCTCTTAGGCTTAGCTTTAGTATTTTTAGCAAGGCTTTTAGGCGCAGCGTATTTTATGAACAATATCAATGATGAGAATATCAAAATAAGAGCTATGAAAAAACTCATGATCAATAGTATTTTATTTTTACCTTTTTTCTTAGGTTTTTTAGCGTGGATTTTCTTAAAAGATGGTTTTAGTGTAGATACAAATGGAGTTGTAAGCATGAGTGCGAATTTATATTTATATAATTTCTTAAATCAAATGATTTTTGCTGTTTTGCTTGTTATTGGTGTGATTTTAGTGCTTTTAGGTATGGTTCAAGGAACAAAAGGTTGCTCTAAAGCTATTTTTACCCTAGGACTTGGAACGGTTTTAACAGTTTTTGCTTTATTATCAAGCATTGGTTTAGGTCAAAGTGCTTTTTACCCATCTTTAAGTGATTTACAAAGTTCTTTAACTTTAAAAAATGCAAGTTCAAGCTATTATACTCTAAACGTCATGGCTTATGTATCTTTACTTGTACCTTTTGTTTTAGCTTATATTATCTATGTTTGGAATGCAATGGATAAAGTAAAAATCACACGCGAAGAAATCGCAAACGATGATCACGCATATTAAGGAGAAAAAATGTTACATACTTTGTTTTTATTGGCTTGGCCTTTAGTAATTTATCTGAGCTATAAATTTATAATGCTAAATATCAATCAATTAGAAAAAGATAGCAAACTATAAAGCAAGATAAGATTTAAACCGATATAAGTATAAATCTTTTCAAAATATTGCAATTTGCCCATTTTTGGGCATCTTTTAATCATAAATCTTTTAAAGCTTCATTAGCAGCATCAAGGGCGTGAATAAGGCTTGTGTCAAAAATTTTGATATTTGTATCATTTTTGGATATTAATAAACCAATTTCAGTGCAAGCTAAAAGCACTCCTTTTGCCCCTTTTTCTTGTAGTTTTTTTATAATATTTAAATATTTTTCTTTAGAATCTTGCTTGATTTCACCTTTGCAAAGCTCATTAAAAATGATATCATTAACGATTTTTATATCTTCATCACTAGGAGTAATAACGCTAATATTTTCTTCAATCAGCATTTTTTTATAAAAATCCTGCGTCATTGTGTATTTAGTACCCAATAAACCAATTTTTTGTATGTTTTCTTGTTTTAAAGCCTTAGCAGAACTTTTTGCAATATGTAAAATAGGGATATTTATATTTTGTTGAATTTCATCAAAAACCTTATGCATAGTATTAGTTGCAATTATTATAAAATTAGCCCCTGCAAGTTCTAATTTTTTAGCACATTGAGTCAAAATTTGTGCAGCTTCTTGCCATTTATCTTGGCTTTGTAAATTTTCTATTTCTTCAAAATTAACACTGTAAAGTAAAATTTTTGCAGAATTTAAAGATTTTAATTTATCATTTATAGCTTGATTTATTGTTTTATAATAAGTAATAGTGCTTTCAAAACTCATTCCGCCTATAATACCAATGGTTTTCATTTTTCTCCTTAAGAATTAATTTTTGAGTCGTTTTATTACAATATATTTCATAGAAATATGATTTATTTTTAAATAAATAAATATATTTTAATATTTTTATTAAAGTTTAAAATAATTTTTTAAACTATTTTCCAATCTATAGGAATTTTACCAACTTTTTTTAAAAATTCATTAGCCTTTGAAAAATGCTTACAACCTAAAAATCCTGTTCTAGCTAAAGGGCTTGGGTGAGCTGCTTTTAAAATCAAATGCTTAGTATTATCAATCAAAATCTCCTTGTTTTTTGCGTAATTTCCCCAAAGCATAAAAACAAGCCCTGATTTTTCATTACTTAATTTATGTATTATAGCATCACTAAATTCTTGCCAACCCCACGAACTATGGCTAGCTGCTTTATTTGCTTCAACGCTAAGAATAGAATTTAAGAGCAAAACCCCTTGTTTTGCCCAAGAGCTTAAATCTCCGCTTTTTGCTGGAGTGATGTTTAAATCATTTTGCAATTCTTTAAAAATATTATTAAGACTTGGTGGGATTTTTACATTTTTTGGAACCGAAAAACTAAGCCCCATTGCTTGATTTGGTTGATGATAAGGATCTTGTCCTAGGATAATAATTTTAATTTCTTTTAAAGGACATAAATTAAAAGCATTAAAGATTAAATTCGCAGGCGGATAAATAATTATATTTTGATTAATTGCATTTAGGTATTGTTTTTTGATTTCTAGAAAATATTTTTTTTGAAATTCGTCTCTTAGAAATTCTTTCCAGTCATCATTTATTTTAATCTTATCTATGTTTATTGTAATTTCTTCCATATTATCCTTAATTATTTAAATTATTAAAAATTTTATTCTAACAAAAAAGCTTACAAAAATATATTAATTTTTTTTAAAGTAAATAAAATTTTTTATATTAATAAAAATTAAATATAAAGACATAATAGGATATAAAAATACTTAATTTATCGTATTTGAAAGCAGTTTACTTATTAATCAATTATTAACTAAAAATGCGATATCATTATTTTATGATTTAAATCAAAAATTTTTGATTTAAAATTAAAATACTTTTATGAAAGGTTCAAAATGGGAACAAGAAAAGAACATGATTTTATTGGGGAATTGGAAATCTCTGATGAGGTTTATTATGGAGTGCAAACTTTTAGAGCTGTTGAAAATTTTGATATTTCTCATGATAGATTAAAAGATTTTCCTCGCTTTGTTAGGGCTTTGGCTAGAGTAAAAAAAGCTGCAGCTATGGCAAATCATGAATTAGGTCTTTTGGATAAAAATATCCAAGATGCGATTATTAAAGCGTGTGATAAAATTTTAGAAGGTGGGTATTATGATCAATTTGTAGTAGATATGATCCAAGGAGGTGCTGGAACAAGTACAAATATGAATGCTAATGAAGTTATAGCAAACATAGGACTTGAACTTATGGGTCATAAAAAAGGTGAATACCAATATCTTCATCCAAATGATCATGTTAATTTAAGCCAAAGTACTAATGATGCTTATCCTACAGCTTTACACCTTGCCTTGCATGATTATTTAAGTGATTTGGCAAAAGCTATGGAACATCTAAAAAAAGCTTATGAGAGAAAAGCTGAAGAATTTAAAGATGTTCTTAAAATGGGTAGAACCCAACTGCAAGATGCTGTACCTATGACTTTAGGTCGTGAATTTAAAACTTTTGCCGTAATGATAGGTGAAGATATACAAAGAGTATTAGAAGCTAGAAAATTGATTTTAGAGATCAATTTGGGTGGAACTGCTATTGGAACAGGAATTAATTCTCATCCTGATTATCCGAAGGTTGTAGAAAGAAAAATAAGAGAAGTGACAGGTTTTGAATATACTGTGGCTGAGGATTTAATCGAGGCGACTCAAGATACGGGAGCTTATGTACAAATTTCAGGTGTTTTAAAACGTGTTGCAACAAAACTTTCTAAAGTATGTAATGACTTAAGACTTTTAAGTAGTGGTCCAAAATGTGGTCTTAATGAGATTAATCTTCCAAAAATGCAACCAGGTAGTTCTATCATGCCAGGTAAGGTAAATCCTGTTATTCCTGAAGTAGTTAATCAAGTTTGTTATTTTGTTATTGGAGCAGACGTAACTGTAACTTTTGCTTGTGAGGGTGGACAATTACAACTTAATGTTTTTGAACCAGTTGTAGCATATAGCTTATTTAATTCTGTTGTAATGCTAGAAAAAGCAATGTATACTTTAGCTGATAAATGTATAGATGGTATTACCGCAAATGAAAAAATTTGTTCAGACTTTGTCTATAATTCAGTAGGTATAGTAACAGCTTTAAATCCTTATATTGGTTATGAAAATTCAGCTTCTATAGCCAAAGAGGCAATGAACACTGGAAAAAGAGTGGCTGATATTGCGCTTGAAAGAGGGCTTTTAAGCAAAGAACAAATTGATGAAATTTTAACTCCATCAAATATGCTAAATCCTCACATGGAAGCTAAAAAATAGCACTTAGGATTTAATATGGATATAATGATAATTTTGCAAGTAATCGTCCTTCTTGGGGCGATTTTTATCGGTATTCGCCTAGGTGGTATTGCTATAGGTTATGCTGGAGGATTAGGTGTAGTTATATTAGGGCTTGTTTTAGGTATGAAACCTGGTAATATTCCTTGGGATGTTATTTTAATTATTGCCGCAGCTATTGCAGCAATTTCTGCTATGCAACAAGCAGGTGGACTTGATTACATGGTAAGGGTGACAGAAAAAATTTTAAGATCAAGTCCTAAATTTATAAATTATTTAGCTCCAGCTTGTGGGTGGTTGCTTACAATTTTAGCAGGAACAGGAAATGCGGTATTTTCTTTAATGCCTGTTGTAGTTGATGTTGCAAAATCTCAAAACATAAAACCTAGTGTTCCACTTTCATTAATGGTTGTTTCTTCGCAAATTGGAATCACTGCTTCTCCTGTAAGTGCAGCTGTGGTTTATATGAGCGGAGTTTTAGAGCCACTTGGATGGAATTATCCAACTTTAATTGGAATTTGGATTAGCACAACTTTTGTAGCTTGTATGCTTGCAGCTTTTATAGTGAGTTTAATCACTCCTATGGATTTGAGTAAGGATAGTGTTTATCAAGAACGATTAAAAGCAGGACTTGTAAAGGATGCAGGAGCTGTTTTGCATGGCGAAGATAAACCAGGTGCTAAACTTTCAGTGGTAATTTTCTTGATCACTGTTTTGGCAGTTGTACTTTATGCAACCGCAATTTCAAGTAATATTAAATGGATTGATCCTGTTGTGGTTTCAAGAGATGCAGCTATTATGAGCTTTTTACTTACTGCAGCAACTTTGATCACTTGGCTTTGTAAAGTTGAACCAGGTAAAATTCTTGACACTAGTGTATTTAAAAGCGGTATGACTGCTTGTGTTTGTGTTTTTGGTGTAGCATGGCTTGGAAATACTTTTGTTGCAGGACACGAAGCTTCTATCAAAGAAGTAGCAGGCGACTGGGTTAAACAAACCCCTGCTATGTTAGCAGTTGCATTTTTCTTTGCAAGTATGCTTTTATATTCTCAAGCAGCAACCGCAAAGGCCATTGTACCTGTAATTATCACTGCTTTAGGAATTTCAGCAGCAAATCCGCATGATTCTTATATGCTTGTAGCTTGTTTTGCAGCAGTTTCAGCACTTTTTGTACTTCCAACTTATCCGACTTTGTTAGGTGCAGTGCAAATGGATGATACAGGAACGACTAGAATTGGTAAATTTATATTTAATCACTCATTCTTTATACCAGGGGTTTTAGCTATTGCAATTGCTGTAGCATTAGGCTTTGTATTAGCTCCTATGCTTATTTAAATCAAACCCTAGGTTTTTCTCTCCTAGGGTTAAAATTTTTTCATTAGTTTTTAAGTATATACTACGCTATAATATTCATTTTTAATTTTCTTTAAGAAAGGAATTTAATGAAGATAAAAGTTGGGTTGATTTTTTCAGGTATTGCTTGCCTTTTTTTAACAGCTTGTGTTAATCAGGTTAAACAAAATACAACATTTGAAAATACTTTAACACAAAAATATTGTGGTGATGATTTTTTCAATCAAAATTTAGAAAAAATTAAAAAAAATGATGATGTCATTTATACAGGATTAAATGCAGGTTTGATTGCTAGAAATTGTGGTGATTTTAATAAAAGTAATGTATTTTTTGATGCTGTAGAAGAATCTTATAAATATGATGTGGATTTAGAAAATGTAAGCCCTAAAGCAGCTAAATTTATTGGTACAACCTTGCTTAATGATAATATAGTAGATTATGATGGTTCTTTATATGAAAGAATTATGGTTAATATATATAAAGCTCTAAACTATATGGAAGAAGATGATTATGAAAATGCAAGAGTTGAGTTTAATCGTGTTTTAATGCGTCAAGATAAGGCAAAAGAATATTTTGCTAAAGAAATTGAAAAAAATCGTGCTGATTTAGATAAGGCAAAAGAAGATAAAAATTATGATAAAAATATGAATGAAAATTCAAAAGTTATAGAAGCGCAATATGACAATTTATTTAAAGAATTTGATACAACAAAAAATTTCATAAATCCTTATGCGACTTATCTTGCTTCAATATTTTTCTTTATGGATAAAGATTATAGAAAAGCTGCAGATTTATTTAGAGAAGTAGCTATTATTTATCCAAAAAACAAAACTATCAAAAAAGAGGCTAAAATTTTTAAAGAATATGCCACAAAAATAAAAGTCAAAAAAGCTAAAAAATATGTTTTTGTAGTTTATGAAAATGGATTTGGTGTAGTTAAGGATGAATTTGCTTTAACCTTACCTTTTATAGTGGATAAAAAAATTATTAGCACAAATATTGCTTTGCAAACCTTGAAAAAAAGGGAAGCTTCTTTTGCAAATTTAAATATAAATGGTCAAAATACAAATGATTTTGTAGATTTAGACAATATTGTCGCTACTGAATTTAAAATAAATATGCCTGCAATGATTGCTAAAGCCTTAGCTCAAACTATAATTAAAACCACTTTAAATGTAGCTGTTGCAAATAATGACTCTACAGGTGGATGGCTAAGTCTTGCAACAGCAGTAGCAACTGCTGCAACCAATAAAGCTGATGTGCGTTCTTGGAGAGGTTTACCAAAAAGTATTGCCATAGCAACAATAGAAAACGACGGAAATTTAGAAATCAAAGATCCACAAGGCAATATTTTGTTTCAAAAATCATTGGATAAAAATAAAAATGCTCTTGTGATAGTGCGTTCTTTTGCTCCGTATTTACCCGCAAGTGTTGCTATCATGGAAAAATAAGGCTAAAAGATGAAAAAAAATATTTTATTTATTTTAATGTTTTTACTTAGTGCTTGTGCACCAAGTTATCAAATAAATTCAAATCAAAATACTGTAATTTTAGGTTCAAATTTACCAAAAAGTTTAGTAAAACAATTTCAAAAGCGTATAAATAGCAATGGTTATTTAGAATTTGAAGTGATTTTGCGCAGTACTTTTGCTAAAGATGTAATTTATAAAGTAGATTGGTTAGATAAAGATGGTTTTGTGCTAAGAGATGTTTTAAATGAGGACTATCAAGCCCTTAGAATTCCAGCAGGACAAGAGGTAATTCTTCGTAAACTTGCATCTGATACAAGAGCGAATGATTTTAGATTAGAAATTAAAGCAAAAAATTAATCTCATTTTAGGAAGGATAAATCATGAAAAAAACAAAAATTTTAGGAACAGCTCTTATTGGAGCTTTGCTTTTTAGTGGTTGTGCGCAAACAGCTTATACAGATGGAAAGGCAAGTCAGGTAAAAAAAGGCGATGCTTTAACCTTGGGTCTTGATAGACAAGATTTTGAAAGTGCAGCTGAAACTATGATAAATAGTATGTTAAGCGATCCTGCTTTTGCAAATATTAAACCAGGTACAAGAAAGGTTATTGCTATTGGTAGGGTTGTGAATGATACCCCGCAAAGAATCGATACTGAAAAACTCACCGCAAAAATCACTTCTGCATTAAGAAAATCAGGTAAATTTGTTCTAACTTCAGCAGTTGCTGCAGGCGGAGCACTTGATAGCATGAGTGAAGATGTAAGAGAATTAAGAGATAATGATGAGTTTAATCAAAAAACCATAGCAAAAAAAGGGACATTGGTATCGCCTGATTTTTCTCTTGCGGGTAAAATTAGACAAGATAATGTAAAACTTAGCAATGGTAAAACTCAAGTAGAATACTTTTTCTTACTAAGACTTACTGATCTAACATCAGGTTTAGTTTATTGGGAAGATGAGCAAACTATTGATAAAACCGGTTCTAGTAAATCAGTTACTTGGTAAAATAAAAATTAATTTATGAATAAAATTTTTTAGCTCAAGTGTTTAGCTTGGGCTTTTTTTATATTTTTAAAAGGATACGAAATGAAAAAATATTATTTATCGGCTCTTTAGTTATGGCAAGTTTACTTTATGCATAAGGTTCCCAGCCTGTAGAAATTACACAACAAGATATAAATACTCAAAATGAAATGTCTGACGCAAGTACTAAGGATATTACCCCAAAATCAATTGAAGATTTTTTTGAAGAATTTGCCGATAATTTCGGTATAGAATATGGTATAACCAAAGATGGAAAAACTTTTTATACAGGAAAAAGTACTGTTGCTGTAAATGATACTGATCCACAATTTGCACAAGCTTTACAAAATGCTTATCAAAAAGCAATGTTAAATTTACAAAGCGAATTTATAAGAGATGCTTTTGGAAGAATTGCTACAAGCAAGATTCAAAATTATGAAGCAGATAATTCTACTAATGCTAAGGAATTTGATGAATTGCCAAAAGGTGATAAGGTTGATCAAATTTTAAATAAACTTACACAATTAGCTGGTGCTCAGCTTGATAAGGCATTAAAAGATTTAGGTATAGATACAAATTCTTTAAGCGAAGACAGAAAAAAGACTTTATTAAAGCAAGAATTTCTTAATAAAACTATGACAAATGCCATAGGTTCTATGAGTGGACTTGTTCCTGTGTAAACTATAGTTACACAAAGAAGAGGTGAGTATGATGTAGGTGTTATTGCTGTTATTTCCAATAAAACTCGCCAATTAGCAAAAGATATGGCACTAGCAAGACAGAGTGCTATTAAGGGTAAAGGCAAGGCAATAAGTGAGTATCTGCCAAAAGATACAAAAGGCTTTTTAAATGAATATGGAATTCGCTTAGTTTATGATGAAAATGGTGCGCCTATTATTTTAAGTTATGGAAACTGGGGTTATGTAGCAGATCCTAGTAATGCTAAAAAAACAAATATTTTAGAAGATAGAGCCAAAGAAACAGCACTTACTATGGCTGATGCTGCTATTATAGAGTTTATTAATACAAATTTAAGTCTTAAAGATGAAAGAACAACTGGTGATACTTACGAGGAAATCATCAAACAAAGTATTAATGTTAATGATAGTTCCACTCAAGAACAAACTCAAAACGTAACAAATATTATTGATAAAGTAAATAGTAAAATAAAAGCAAGCGCAAGCGGTAAAATTCGTGGTATTCGTACTCTTAAAAAATGGAGCTATACAAGTGAAAATGGTATTGAACATGTAGGAGCTGTGAGATTTTATTCTTATGAAAATTTAGCTAACACAAATGAGGCTTTAAATTCAAAGTCAAATGCAACAAAAAATGAAGCTAAAAAATCTTCTAGCATACAAAGAAGTTCTAATGTTGTAAATAGCGTGGATGATTTTTAAAGGTAAAAGATGAAAATAATTAAAATTCTTTTTTTAGGCTTATTTTTAAGCCTAAGTCTTAATGCTAAAGTTATAACCACAACTTCAACAAAATCAAGCACAGGTGAAGGCACAGGCTTGACCAGGGAAGATGCGATAAACAATGCCATTATAGAGGCTATAGGAAAAATGAGCAGAGTAAGCATCAATTCTCTTAAGAAATCTAATACTAGCGTTTCAACTGATAATTCAGGTTCAAATATACAAGATAATTACAGCGAGCAAATTTCAAAAGCCACCAAAGGTAGAGCTGATACTTATGAAATCAATAGTGTTGAACAAGATGCAAATGGTAAATATACAGCCAATGTAACGATTTTTAAAACCACAACAACAAAAAAGTATCAAGCTCCAGGTTTAAGTGCAGATAATAGAAGAAGTATTACTGTTTTTGATTCTACTCCAGATGCTGCAAAAAGAGGTATAGGCTCAGCTTTGCAACAAAAAATCATTTCTGATTTATTGCAAAGTCGTAAATTTAATGTTTTAGACCGTGATTCTAGTGGCTATTATGAAATGGAAAAAGCTTTAATCAAAAGTGGCGACGCAGCTAGCGATGAAGTTTATAAACTTAAAAATATGTTAGCAACAGATTATATTTTATTGTTTTCTATTTCAGGACTTGAAGGTAAACAAAAAACAAGCAATTTAACAGGAAAAAGCAAAACTGAAATTGAAGTTATCGTAGATTATCGTGTGCTTTTATTTGCTACAAGACAAATTAAATTTTCTAATACTTTAAGCATGAAAGTCAATCTTAAAGACAATAGTCTTAGTGCCAATGAAACCGCACTCAAACAAATTGCAAATCGTATAGCAGGAGATATTTTAAACGCAATTTATCCTTTGAAAGTTGCAAGTGTTGAAAACAATGAAGTAATATTTTCTCAAAGCTTAAATCAAGGTGATGTTTATGAATGTTTTGCTCTTGGGAAGGTTATAAAAGATACTTATACAAAAGAAAATACAGGAAGAGTAGAAAGCAAAACAGGAAGTATTGAAATCACTCGCACAAGCCCTAAATTTTCTTATGCAAAAATCACAGAAGGTAGTGTAAAAGTGGGCGATATTTGCAGACCTTTAAGTAATACTGGTAGTGGAAATGGCTACACTATAGGTCGTGATGCAAATTATCAAACCCAAGAAGGCGGCGGAGTAAATCTAGGCTTTTAAATTTTTAGAGTTTGATTTTTCTCAAACTCTAAACTCTTTCTTAAATTCATCAAAAATTAAAGAAAAATTTTGTAAAATCGAAATTTTATTAAACCACTAAAGCTTTTAAATCCGTTATTACGGTGCTTTATGGTACTACCAATTTATAAGGAAAAGCAATGTATGCTATTATCAAACACAGCGGAAAGCAATACAAAGTAAGTGTTGGCGATGAGCTAAAACTAGATCACTTTGAAGCTGAAAGCAAAGCAAGTATTGAAGTAAGCGAAGTTCTTGCTATCAATGATAAAGAATTAAAGGTAGGTGCGCCTTTCGTAGCAGGTGCAAAAGTTGTTTTGGAAGTGATCAATCACGGAAAAGATAAAAAAGTTGTGATTTACAAAAAAAGACGCAGAAAAGATTCTAAACTCAAACGCGGTTTTAGAAGACAATTTACTCGCGTTGTAGTAAAAGATATCAAAGCTTAAGGAGTAAAGAATGGCACACAAGAAAGGTCAAGGTTCAACTCAAAATAACCGCGATTCCATAGGTCGTCGTTTAGGTGTTAAAAAATTTGGTGGCGAGTTTGTTAGAGCTGGAAATATCATCATCCGCCAAAGAGGAACTGCAACTCATGCAGGTAACAATGTAGGCATGGGAAAAGATCATACTATCTTTGCTCTAATTGATGGTTTTGTAAAATTCGAAAGAAAAGACAAAGATAGAAAAAAAGTTTCTGTATATCCTGCATAAGTTTTTAGGACGCTTTTTAGCGTCTTGAAAACTTTAAATTTATAAATTTAACTTCTTTTATTTACTCAAATTTAGCTTTATAAATTTAAAGTCAAAGGCAATTTAAATGTTTATTGATAGTGTTAAAATTACTTTAGCTTCAGGCGATGGTGGCAAAGGTGCTGTAAGTTTTCGCCGTGAAAAACATGTTCCACTTGGTGGCCCTGATGGAGGAGATGGTGGAAATGGTGGTGATATTATTTTCGTATGTGATAATAATACCCACACTCTTGTAAATTTCAAAGGCAAAAGAGAATTACGCGCGCAAAATGGTGCTGGTGGAATGGGACGCAATAAAAATGGCAAAAAGGGTGAAAATTTAGAACTTATAGTGCCCGAAGGAACGCAAGTTATCGATGCACAAACCAATGAAATTTTACTTGATCTTACCAAAGAAGGACAAAGAGAGCTTTTTTTAAAAGGTGGAAAAGGTGGACTTGGCAATACCCATTTTAAACACGCCACCAATCAACGCCCCGATTACGCACAACCTGGTATAAAAGGAGAAAGTCGCTTAGTCAGACTTGAACTTAAACTTATTGCCGATGTAGGGCTTGTGGGCTTTCCAAATGTGGGAAAATCTACTCTTATAAGCGTTGTTTCAAATGCAAAACCTGAAATTGCAAATTATGAATTTACCACCCTTACTCCAAAACTTGGACTTGTAGATGTAAATGAGTATAATTCCTTTGTTATGGCTGATATTCCAGGGATTATCGAAGGAGCAAGTGGGGGTAAAGGCTTAGGACTTGCCTTTTTAAAGCACATAGAAAGAACGAGCTTTTTACTTTTCGTGCTAGATCCTATGAGGCAAATGCCTTTAAAAGAACAATTTATAGTACTAAGAAAAGAACTTGAAAAATTTTCCAATGAACTTTTTGGGCGTAAATTTGGCATCATGATTTCAAAAAGTGATAGTGTTCGTTTAGGAGAGGAATTTGCTGAGCAAATTGCTTTAAACATTAATGAGTTAGACAATTATCTCAAAGAAATAAATAATCCACAAAGCTTTTTAATCAAAGTCTCAAGCCTTGAAAAAACAGGACTTAAAGAACTTAAATTCATGCTTTTAGAAGAAATTAAAACTTTAAGAAATAACAAAAAAATTTTAACAATCTAGGAAGTGTTTTATATTAAAAATTTCAAACACTCCCTATTTTTTCAAAAATAACTAGTTTATATGAAATTTTGGCTAAAATTATAAAAATTTTTCAAGGAATAAGCATGAAAAGAATAGTTGTTAAAGTGGGTTCTCATGTGATTAGCGAAGAAAACACTTTAAGTTTTGAGCGTCTTAAAAATTTAGTCGCATTTTTAGCTAAACTCATGGAAAAATATGAAGTAATTTTAGTAACCTCGGCGGCTATTTCGGCAGGACACACCAAACTAGATATCGATAGAAAAAACCTTATTAATAAACAAGTTTTAGCTGCTATTGGACAACCTTTTTTAATCAGTGTTTATAACGAGCTTTTAGCCAAATTTAACAAACTAGGCGGACAAATTTTACTTACAGGCAAGGATTTTGACTCTAGAAAAGCTACTAAACACGCAAAAAATGCTATCGATATGATGATAAATTTAGGAATTTTGCCTATTATCAATGAAAATGACGCTACAGCTATAGAAGAAATTGTCTTTGGTGATAATGATAGTTTAAGTGCTTATGCTACGCATTTTTTTGATGCGGATTTGCTTGTGATTTTAAGCGATATTGATGGATTTTACGATAAAAATCCTAGTGAATTTAGTGATGCAAAGCGTTTAGAAAAAATCACTCATATTAAAGAAGAATGGCTACAAGCAACCATAAAAACAGGTAGTGAGCACGGAACAGGTGGTATAGTAACCAAACTTAAGGCAGCTAAATTTTTACTTGAACACAATAAAAAAATGTTTTTAGCAAGTGGCTTTGATTTAAGTGTGGCAAAGACATTTTTATTAGAAGATAAACAAATAGGTGGAACTTTGTTTGAGTGATTAATTTATTAAATTCTCTTTTAAAATCAAATAAGCTATAATTAAAACTTTTAATTTCACACAAAGCGAAAAAATGAAAAAAATTATTTTTATGGGCACTCCATCTTACGCAACTTGTATTTTAAAAGCACTAGTAGAAAATGAAAATTTTAAACTCGTAGCACTTTTTACTCAGCCTGATAAAGCCGTAGGTAGAAAGCAAATTTTAACTCCAAGTGATACTAAGGCTTTTTTAAGTCAAAATTATCCTAGTATTCCTATTTTTACTCCAAGTTCTTTAAAAGATAAAAATATTATAAGAGAGATTAAGGATTTAAATCCTGATTTTATCGTGGTTGCTGCCTATGGAAAAATTTTACCTAAAGCCATTTTGGATTTAGCGCCTTGTGTGAATTTGCACGCTTCTTTACTTCCAAAATACCGTGGTGCCAGTCCGATCCAAAGTGCGATTTTAAACAAAGATGAAAAAAGTGGAGTTTGCACCATGCTCATGGAAGAAGGGCTTGACACAGGTGCTATACTTGAAAGCTTAGAATGTGATATAAAAGATAAAAATTCAAGTGAAGTTTTTGAACTTTTAGCAAATTTGGCCGCTAAGATCATCCTCTCTACTCTTTTAAATTTCGATAAAATCACCCCTAAAAAACAAGAGGAAAGTCTAGCAACACTTTGTAGAAAAATCAAAAAAGAAGATGGGCTTATAAATTTGCAAAATGCAAGAGAACTTTATCAAAAATATCTAGCTTTCACCCCTTGGCCTGGAGTTTTCTTGGAAAATGGACTTAAATTCTTAGAACTTGAACTTGTGGATGAATTAAAACAAAATGCTAAGATGGGTGAAATTTTAGAATTAGAAAAAGAAAGTTTTTTGCTTGCTTGCAAACAAGGAGTTTTGCGTATTAAAAAACTTCAAGAAAGTGGAAAAAAAGCTCTTGATGGTAGGACTTATTTAAATGGAAAAAGGCTTAAAAGTGAAGATAGTTTGTGTTGAAAGTATAGACTCAACTCATCTTTTTTTATGCAAGCAAATACGCAATGGAAAGATTGATGAAAATTTTGCTATTTATGCTTTAGAACAAATAAATGGAGTTGGAAGTAGGGAAAATTCTTGGCAGAGCTCTAAAGGAAATTTACATCTTTCTTTCTGTATTAAAGAAGAAGACTTGCCAAAAGATTTACCTTTAGCTTCTGTGAGTATTTATTTTGCTTATTTACTTAAAGAAGTTTTACAAGAAAAAGGTTCTAAAATTTGGCTTAAATGGCCTAACGATCTATATTTAGATGATAAAAAAGCTGGAGGGGTTATAAGTGCTAAAATTTCAAATTTTATCATAGGCGGTATGGGTTTAAATCTGAAATTTGCACCCCAAAATACAGTTTTATGCGATATAGAAATTTCGCTTAAAGATTTAGTGAGTGAGTTTTTGCAAAAAGTAGAAAAAAAAATTTTATGGAAGAATATTTTTAGCAAGTATATGTTAGAATTCGAAAAATCAAGAAAATTTAGCGTCCATCATGAAGGTAAAGTTTTTTCACTTGAAAATTCTTTTTTGTATGAAGATGGTTCAATTTTACTAGGCGATAAAAGGGTGTATAGTTTAAGATGAGCGAAATTATTACAATAGCAAATCAAAAAGGTGGAGTAGGAAAGACTACAACAGCAGTAAATTTAGCCGCTTCTTTGGCTGTGGCTGAAAAAAAAGTACTTTTGATTGATGTTGATCCGCAAGCTAATGCG
This sequence comes from Campylobacter sp. CFSAN093224, assembly GCF_012897395.1. Lineage (NCBI taxonomy): Bacteria > Pseudomonadati > Campylobacterota > Epsilonproteobacteria > Campylobacterales > Campylobacteraceae > Campylobacter > Campylobacter sp. CFSAN093224. Next base: position 109,063 of record NZ_CP040607.1, read on the forward strand.
ACTACAGGACTTGGTTTTAATCGTAATAATTATGAGTATAATATTTACCATGTTTTTATAGGAAGAAAAAAGCTTTCAGATATTATTTTAAAAACAGAATTGCCACAACTTCATTTAGCTCCTTCAAATATAGGTCTTGTAGGTATAGAACAAGAGCTTGCTAAAGGTGAAAATAATGAGAAAAAAATGCTGCTTAAAAATCAAATTCAAGAAGTGATTGATGAGTATGATTTTATTATTATTGATTCTCCGCCTGCTCTTGGAAGTATTACTATAAATGCTTTTGCAGCAAGTGATAGTGTAATTATCCCTATACAGTGTGAATTTTATGCGCTCGAGGGTGTAGCTATGGTTTTAAATACAATTAAAATTATCAAAAAAACTATTAATTCTAAACTCAGGGTTCGTGGATTTTTACCGACAATGTATAGCTCTCAAAATAATCTTTCTAAAGATGTTGTAGATGATTTGAAACAAAATTTTAAAAAACAACTTTTTACTATTAATGGAAACGAAGATGACTTTATTGTGATCCCTCGCAATGTAAAACTTGCAGAAAGTCCAAGTTTTGGAAAGCCTATAATTCTTTATGATATTAAATCACCAGGTTCTGTTGCTTATCAAAATTTGGCGTATTCTATATTAGGATAATTATAATGGGGTTAAATAAAGATAGGGGTTTAAGTAGTTTAATCAGTGATATGGATACTGTTTATAGTAAAGAATTGGGTTTTGATAAAAATCAAAGCACTATGATAGAAATTGATCAAATTTCACCCAATCCATTTCAGCCAAGAAAGAATTTTGATCAAGAAGCTTTAGATGAACTTGCTAATTCTATCAAAGAATTTGGACTTATTCAGCCTATTATTGTATTTAAAAAAAATAATAAATTTATTTTAATTGCTGGGGAACGTCGCTTAAGAGCAGTGAAAGCATTAGGAAAAAAAGAAATTCTAGCTTTTATTGCTGATATTGATGAGAATAAGCTTAGAGAATTGGCTCTTATTGAAAATATACAAAGAGAGAATTTAAACCCTATTGAGCTTGCTAATTCTTATAAGGATTTAATGCAAGTTCATAAAATTACTCAAGAGAATTTAGCAGAACTTATTCATAAGTCTCGTACTCAAATAACAAATACTTTAAGACTTCTGAATTTAGATATTAGAACTCAAGAGTTGATTGCTTCTGGAAAAATTTCTCAGGGTCATGCTAAAGTTTTGGTTGGTTTAGATCAAAAAGATGAAAAAATGTTGGTTGATAGCATAATAGGTCAAAAACTTAATGTTAGAGATACTGAAAAAATAGTTAAAAAAATAAAAAATAATGAAAGCTTACCTAATCAAGAATTTGAAGATGAAATAAAAAAATTAAAACAAATACTAAATCGCTTTGGATTTGACTGCAAAAATAAAAATAATGATTTTGTAATTCATTTAGAAAATATTGATAAAATTAAAAAATTAATCAAAATGCTTGAAAAGCTTTAACCAAAATCTTAGCTTTTTTATGGTAAAATAGTCCTTCAAAAATTCTAACCAAGGAGAATTATGTTTGAAGATATGCATCCTTCCATAATGCTTGCTACTATGGCTATTTTTTTAGCTATGATAGTTATTTTAAATAGTATGCTGTATAAGCCGCTTTTAAAATTTATGGATGAAAGAAATGATTCTATAAAAAATGATGAGAATAAAGTAAAAGAAAATTCTCAAGAAGTTTTAGGTGTGAATGATGAATTAGAAGCTATTCATATTAACACTAGAGAAGAAATTCAAAAAATTAAACAAAGTGCTATAGCTGCTGCTAAAGAAGAGGCAGAGCAAATTCTTAGAAGCAAGAAAGAAGAATTAGAAAGAAAAATGGCCAGTTTTTATGCAGATTTAGCCGTTCAAAAAAAAGAGTTGCAAGAACATTTAAACATACATTTATCTGAGCTTAAGCAAGCTTTGCAAAATAACATAAAGAAAATTTAAGAGGAGAGAAATGAGTAAGTTATTCTTTATTATATTTTTGCTACCTTTGTATGCTTTTGGTGCATCAAACGGTAGTGGAGAATATGATATTATTCCAAGGACTATTAATTTTCTAATTTTTGTAGCTATATTGTATTATTTTGTTGCAACTCCATTTAAAAATTTTTACAAAAACCGTATTGTAAAAATTTCTTCTAAACTTGATGAAATTCAAAAAAAACTTTTAGAAAGTAAAGCTAAGAAATTAGACACGATGAAAAAACTTGAAGAAGCTAAGGCAAGTGCTGCTGCCGCTTTAATTACAGCAAAAAAAGAAGCTGAAATTTTAGTTCAAAATATTAAGAAAGAGACTCAAGATGAGTTAGATTTACTTCAAAAACATTTTGAGGAACAAAAAGATTATGAATTTAGAAAAATGGAAAAAGAATTAGTATCAAATACTTTAAATGAAATTTTTTCTGATCCAAATATGACATTAAAACAGAGTGAAATAATAGAACTTATGATGAAGAAGGTATCTTAAATATGGAAAATATAATTGCAAGAAGATATGCAAAAGCGATAGCTTCAAGAGCTGATATAAATGATTTTTATCAGAATTTGTGTATTTTAAATTCTGCTTTTGTTTTGCCAAAATTTAAAAATATTATAGAATCTAATGAGATTAAAAAAGAAAGAAAAATGGAATTTCTTGATTCTTTTTTTGATATTAAAAATTCTAGTTTTCAAAATTTTTTAAGACTTTTGATTGAAAATTCAAGATTAGAATGCATTCCTCAAATAGTTAAAGAACTTGAAAGACAAAAAGCTTTTAAAGAAAATATTTTTGTTGGTATTGTATATTCTAAAGAAAAATTAAGTCAAGAAAATCTTAAAGATCTTGAAGTCAAACTTAACAAAAAATTTGATGCAAATATTAAACTAAATAATAAAATCAGTCAAGATGATAGTGTTAAAATAGAATTAGAAGAATTAGGTTATGAACTTTCTTTTTCTATGAAAGCTCTTCAAAATAAGCTAAACGAATATATATTGAAAATTATCTAAGGAGAAAAAGTAAATGAAATTTAAAGCTGATGAGATCAGTTCAATAATCAAAGAAAGAATTGAAAATTTTGATTTAAATCTTGAAATTGAAGAAACAGGAAAGATTATTTCTGTAGCTGATGGTGTTGCTAAGGTATATGGACTTAAGAATATTATGGCTGGAGAAATGGTAGAATTTGAAAATGGTGATAAAGGAATGGCCTTAAACCTTGAAGAGTCGAGTGTAGGTATTGTTATACTTGGAAAAGGAGAAGGTTTAAAAGAAGGTGCTTCTGTAAAAAGACTTAAGAAATTACTTAAAGTTCCAGTAGGTGAGGCTTTGATTGGCCGTGTTGTAAATGCTTTAGGTGAGCCAATTGATGCTAAAGGTGTGATCAATGCTAATGAATATCGTTTTGTTGAAGAAAAAGCAAAAGGTATTATGGCGAGAAAAAGTGTTCATGAGCCTTTACATACAGGAATTAAAGCTATTGATGCGCTTGTGCCAATTGGTCGTGGTCAAAGAGAGCTTATCATAGGTGATAGACAAACAGGTAAAACTACTGTTGCTGTTGATACTATTATATCTCAAAGAGGTCAAGGAGTTATCTGTATATATGTTGCAATTGGTCAAAAGCAAAGTACAGTGGCACAAGTGGTTAAAAGACTAGAAGAACATGGTGCTATGGAATATACTATTGTTGTAAATGCCGGTGCTTCAGATCCTGCGGCTTTACAGTACTTAGCTCCATATACTGGTGTAACCATGGGTGAATTTTTTAGAGACAACGCAAAACATGCTTTAATTGTTTATGATGATTTGAGCAAGCATGCTGTAGCTTATCGCGAAATGTCTTTGATTTTACGTCGTCCTCCAGGTCGTGAAGCTTATCCAGGTGATGTTTTTTACCTTCATTCAAGATTGCTTGAAAGAGCAAGCAAGCTAAATGATGAATTAGGTGCTGGTTCTTTGACGGCATTGCCGATAATTGAAACACAAGCAGGAGATGTTTCTGCTTATATTCCAACTAATGTTATTTCAATTACAGATGGACAAATTTTCTTAGAAACTGATTTATTTAACTCAGGAATTCGTCCTGCAATTAATGTTGGTTTATCAGTATCTCGTGTAGGTGGGGCTGCTCAAATTAAAGCTACAAAACAAGTTTCAGGCACATTAAGACTTGACCTTGCTCAATATAGAGAGCTTCAAGCTTTTGCACAATTTGCTAGTGATTTAGATGAGGCAAGTAGAAAACAACTTGAACGTGGACAAAGAATGGTTGAACTTTTAAAACAACCACCTTATTCTCCGCTTAGCGTTGAAAAACAAGTAGTTTTAATTTTTGCAGGAACCAAAGGTTTCTTAGATGATATTGCTGTTTCTAGAATTAAGGAATTTGAAGATGGAATTTATCCTTTTATTGAGGCAAAACATCCAGATATTTTTGAGCAAATTCGCTCTAAAAAAGCTTTAGATTCTGATTTGGAAGAAAAACTAGCTAAAGCCATTAATGAGTTTAAAGCAAATCATTTATAAGGTCTTTTATGTCTAATTTAAAAGAAATTAAAAGAAAAATTAAAAGTGTTCATAACACTCAAAAGACTACAAATGCTATGAAGCTAGTTTCTACTGCTAAGTTAAAAAAAGCAGAAGAAGCAGCTAAAAGATCAAAAATTTATGCACAAAAAATCGATGAAATTTTGAGTGAAATTTCATTTCAGATCAATAAAATTGTTCACAATGAAGATGATGTGCGTTTATCTTTGTTTCATAAAAAAGAACAAATTAAAACCGTAGATTTAATATTTATCACTGCAGATAAAGGCTTATGCGGTGGTTTTAATATTAAGACTTTAAAAACAGTAAGTGAAATGCTAAAAGAATATGAAGCAAAAAATATTAATATTCGTCTTAGAGCTATAGGTAAAACTGGGATTGAATATTTTAATTTTCAAAAAATAGAATTGTTAGAGAAATATTTCCATCTTAGTTCTAGTCCTGATTATGAGAAAGCATGTGAAGTAATTCATGCTGCTGTAGATGATTTTTTAAATGGAAATACAGATGAAGTGATTTTAGTTCATAATGGTTATAAAAATATGATTACCCAAGAACTTAAAATTAATCATCTTATTCCAGTTGAGCCAAAGAGTATTGAACAGACTCATAATTCTCTTTTAGAGCTTGAACCGGAAGGAACTGAGCTTTTAAAAGATTTAATGAAAACGTATTTTGAGTATAATATGTATTATGCGTTAATCGATTCTTTGGCGGCAGAGCATAGCGCAAGAATGCAAGCTATGGATAATGCAACTAATAACGCAAAGGCAAGAGTGAAACAACTAAATTTAGCTTATAACAAAGCAAGACAAGAATCCATTACTACTGAGCTTATAGAGATTATCAGTGGTGTTGAATCAATGAAATAGTAAAATTTTAAGGAGAAGATAAATAATGCAAGGATTTATTTCACAGGTATTAGGTCCGGTTGTTGATGTAGATTTTAACGACTATTTGCCTCAAATTAATGAAGCAATTGTTGTAAATTTTGAAAGCGAAGGAAAAAAACATAAACTTGTTTTAGAAGTAGCAGCTCATTTAGGAGATAATAGAGTTAGAACTATTGCTATGGATATGACAGATGGTTTGGTAAGGGGCTTAAAAGCTGAGGCTTTAGGTGCTCCCATTAGTGTTCCTGTTGGTGAGAAAGTTTTAGGAAGAATTTTCAATGTTACTGGAGATTTGATCGATGAAGGTGAAGAAATTTCTTTTGATAAAAAATGGGCAATTCATAGAGATCCACCAGCTTTTGAAGATCAAAGCACAAAAAGTGAGATTTTTGAAACAGGGATTAAAGTTGTAGATTTACTTGCTCCTTATGCAAAAGGTGGTAAAGTAGGTCTTTTTGGTGGTGCAGGTGTTGGTAAAACTGTTATTATTATGGAGCTTATTCACAATGTTGCATTTAAGCATAGCGGCTATTCTGTATTTGCAGGTGTGGGTGAGAGAACTCGTGAAGGAAATGACCTTTATAATGAAATGAAAGAAAGTAATGTTTTAGACAAAGTTGCTCTATGTTATGGACAAATGAATGAACCACCAGGGGCAAGAAATCGTATTGCTTTAACAGGTTTAACAATGGCTGAGTATTTTAGAGATGAAATGGGTCTTGATGTGCTTATGTTTATTGATAATATCTTTAGATTTTCACAATCAGGTTCTGAAATGTCAGCACTTTTAGGAAGAATTCCATCAGCTGTGGGTTATCAACCAACCTTAGCAAGTGAAATGGGTAAATTCCAAGAAAGAATTACTTCAACTAAAAAAGGCTCAATCACTTCAGTTCAAGCTGTTTACGTTCCAGCTGATGACTTAACAGACCCAGCTCCAGCAACTGTTTTTGCTCACTTAGATGCTACAACGGTTTTAAATAGAGCTATTGCTGAAAAGGGTATTTATCCTGCAGTTGACCCACTTGACTCAACTTCAAGAATGCTTGACCCAAATATCATTGGAGAAGAACATTATAAAGTTGCTCGTGGTGTTCAATCAGTGCTTCAAAAATACAAAGATTTACAAGATATCATCGCCATTTTAGGTATGGATGAGCTTAGCGAAGAGGATAAACTTGTAGTTGAAAGAGCAAGAAAGATTGAAAAATTCTTATCACAACCATTTTTCGTTGCAGAAGTTTTCACAGGTAGCCCAGGAAAATATATAAGCCTTGAAGATACAATAGCAGGATTTAAGGGAATTTTAGAAGGTAAATATGATCATTTACCAGAAAATGCTTTCTATATGGTTGGAAATATAGATGAAGCTATTGCAAAAGCGGATAAATTAAAAGGTTAATTTATGAACGATTTGATTAATTTCGAGATAGTTACGCCTTTGGGTGTAATCTATCAAGGAGAAGTAAAATCTGTTACTTTACCGGGTAGTGAAGGAGAATTTGGCGTGCTTAAAGGACATGCTGCTTTGGTTTCTTCTTTAAAATCTGGAGTAATTGATATTGAAAAAGCTGATTTAAACCATGAATTAATTGCTATTGATGCTGGACATGCAAAGGTAGATGAAGATAAGATTTGCGTGTTAGCAAAGGGTGCGGTTTGGGTTTGTGGAAGTGATGAAAGTGAGATTGAAAAAAATCTTGCTCAAGCAAAAGATTTGATTAAATCTATGAGTTCTGATAATGCAGCTTTAGCAGCAACTTTTTCAAAACTTGATAATGCAAGGATGCATTAATGAATTTTGAAGCTATATTTCATTTTTTCAATAGTTCAAGTATTATTACTTATATAGTTTTATTATGGCTTTCTTTATATTTTATTTTAGCATTTAGTATTTTGTTTGCTAGATTGACTTATTTGGCTACATGGAGAAATAAAGAAAAAGAAAGTTTAGAAACTTTGCTCTTGGGTGAGAAGGATTTAAGTCGTACTGATTCGATTTTAAGAAAATGTAATGATACAACTTCAAATCATTTAGAAATCTATAAAAATTTAGCAAGTCGCCGCGCTTCTGCTGGACTTACTTGGCTTAGTATTATTGCTTCAACTTCACCTTTTATAGGTCTTTTTGGGACAGTTATTTCTATACTTGAAACTTTTGGTGGGCTTGGAACTCAAAATTCTTTAAGTATCATAGCTCCTAAAATCAGCGAGGCTTTAGTTGCTACAGGTTGTGGTATTTTAGTAGCAATTCCTGCTTATACATTTCATCTCATCATTAAAAGAAAAGCTTTTGAACTTTTAAGCATTATTGATAGCGAGATTAAAGTTATAAGTTCGAGTAAATAAGGTTAAAAATGCCATTTGATGATGAAAAACCTGAACTTAATATCACACCTTTAGTAGATATTATGCTTGTATTGCTTGCGATTTTAATGGTAACAGCTCCAAGCATTACTTATGAAGAAAAAATTAATCTTCCACAAGGTAGTCAAAAAAATACCAGCACTCCAACTGTTAAGAGTTTAATTATTAGTATTAATGCAAAGAAAGAAATTTTTTTAAATCAAGAAAAATACGATTTTATAAGTTTTGCTGACAATCTTGCTCAAAGAAAAGCACAATTTAATACCGAAGATCCGGTTTTTATACGCGCTGATAAAAGCTTAAAATATGACGATGTTATTTCAGTCTTAAGAAGTGTAAAAAATTTAGGATTTAATAAAGTTGCTTTACAGACTGAATAATCATGAAAAATTATGGTTTGAGTAATTTAAATTCGTTTTTACTTGCTTTAGCAATATATATTAGTATAGTAATTCTTGTTTTTTTTAGACTTGTAAGCGAGGTTGAACCTGCTATACAATATACTGATATAAAAGATAGTTTTGTAGATATTGAACTTGCTGAACCATCAAAACAAGTTATTACTCAAAGCAACACTCCTAAAGAAATACAAAAACCAACAGAGCAAATTGATATAGAAAAGCTTTTTGCTCAGACTACAAATAAAACAGTTAAAACTGAAGATATTGACCAAAAGGCAAGTAATTTTAATGAGCTTTTTGGAAATATTAAAGAAATACAAGAAGAAAAGACTACAAAAATTCAATCAAGTGCTAAATCAGGAATTTCTAGTGCCCCAAAACCTCAAGCTTCTGAACTTGTAAAACAACTTAATGATAGTTTACTTCAAGAAGAAAGTTCAACGCAAGGCGAAAGCACAAAGGCGCAAAAGATTGGAATTTATGATGAATTTTTAGGGAAAGTTGTGCGTATTATCACTCAAAGATGGACTCAGTATTATCCAAATAGTGAAAAAATTTCTGTTAAGGTAAAAATTTTTATTGATGAAAATGGAAAATTTGGCTATACTTCAGTTGAAAAAAGTGGGAATCCTTTATATGATGCTAAAGTGGCTGAATTTTTAGAAAGTCAAAAAGGTAAATTTATTACTTATCCTCCGCAAAATAAAAATATAAGCATTACCATGAATTTAAGAGATGAAGTAAAAGTTAAAAATGATTAGGAGAAAAAAATGAAAAAAATTGTAGCAATTTTTTTAGTCTTTTTAGGAAGTCTTTGGGCAGAAGATCCAGTGATTGATGTTGTTAATTCTGGTGTAGTTTTACCAAAGATTATTGTTAAAGACAATTCAAATTTAAGTGATGAGAATTTAAAGAAAAGCTTTTATAATATCATTGTGAACGATTTGAAAGTAAGTTCAAACTTTGAAGTTGTTGCTAATGCAACTGAGACAAGTAATTATATTTTTGAATACACTTTAAATAAAAATGGTAACACTTTGAGTTTAAATGTAAAAATAAAAGCTGGCGGTTCTGATAAGTCAGAGCAAACTTATACTTTAAATGGTTTAGAGCAATATCCATTTTTGGCACATAAAAGTGTCAAAGCTTCTGTAAATGCGTTAGGACTTGCACCTGTTGATTGGATGGATCATAAAATTTTGATCGCGAGAAATTCTAGCTCTAAAAAAAGTCAAATTATTATGGCTGATTATACTTTAACTTATCAAAAAGTTATTGTTGATGGTGGACTTAATTTATTTCCAAAATGGGGAAATAAAGAACAAACTCTATTTTATTATACAGCTTATGATCATGATAAGCCAACTTTATACCGTTATGATTTAAATACCAATAAAGCTAGTAAAATTTTATCAAGTGGCGGTATGGTTGTAGCAAGTGATGTGAATGTAGATGGAAGTAAACTACTTGTTACCATGGCTCCAAAAGATCAGCCTGATGTTTATTTATATGACTTAAATACCAAAAATCTAACACAATTAACTAATTATTCTGGTATTGATGTTAATGGAAATTTTATTGGCTCAGATGATAGTAAAGTGGTATTTGTAAGCGATCGTTTAGGATATCCTAATATTTTTATGCAAGATTTAAATAGCAATAGTGCTGAACAAGTTGTTTTTCATGGTAGAAACAATTCGGCTGTTTCGACTTATAAAGATTTTTTGGTTTATTCAAGTCGTGAACCAAATCAAGCAGGTGTTTTTAATATTTATTTGATGTCAATTAATAGTGATTATATTCGTCAACTTACAGCAAATGGAAAAAATTTATTTCCAAGATTTTCTAGTGATGGTGGAAGTATAGTATTTATCAAATATTTAGGTGCGCAAAGTGCTTTGGGTGTTATTCGTGTAAATGCAAATAAGACTTTTTATTTTCCTCTTAGGGTTGGAAAAATTCAATCAATTGATTGGTAAAAATTTCAATTTTAGGTTAAAATTAATTAAAAATTAGATATAATAATAAGAATTTATTAACTTTGAAAGGTCATAAATGAAAAAAATTCTTTTTACTTCAATCGCAGCTCTTGCAGTTGTTATTAGTGGTTGTAGCACAAAAAGCACTAGCGTAAGCGGTGATAGTAGTGTTGATTCAAATCGTGGTTCAGGTGGAAGTGATGGTTGGGATATTGATTCAAAAATTTCTCAACTTAATGATACTTTAAATAAAGTATATTTTGATTTTGATAAATTCAACATTCGTCCTGATATGCAAAATGTTGTAAGCACGAATGCTAATATCTTTAACACTGAAGTAAGCGGTGTAAGTATTACTGTTGAAGGAAACTGCGATGAGTGGGGAACTGATGAATATAACCAAGCTCTAGGTTTAAAAAGAGCAAAAGCTGTAAAAGAAGCTTTAATCGCTAAAGGTGTAAATGCTGATAGAATTGCTGTTAAAAGCTATGGAGAAACAAATCCTGTGTGCACTGAAAAAACTAAAGCTTGCGATGCGCAAAATAGACGTGCTGAATTTAAATTATCAAGATAATTAATGAAAAAAATATTCACAGTAGCTCTTCTTGGAGCTACTTTACTTTATGCAGAAAGCTCAGCTTTTGGTGCAGGAGATATAACAAGCAATTCTTCTTATGGTTTAACTTCAAATGAAAAATTATTTAAAGAAAAGTTAGATAATTTAAATAATGAAAATATACAAACAAATGCTAGAATTAATGAAATTAACGAAAGAATCGAGGGTTTACAAAGCACTTTAGAAGGTATAAATTCTCAATATGCTAAATCAAATTCTAGATTAAGTCAAGTTGAAGAGAATAATCAAAATATTGAAAATAATTTTACTAGTGAAATTCAAAAATTAAAGGCTTATGTTGAAGAAAGTAGAAAAATTCAAGAAACTAATAATAAGCAAGTAAAAAAAGTTTTAGCCGAACTTAGTTCTTTAGTAGATGCTATTAATGCAAATTATGTTTCTAAAAACGAATTAAATGATGTAAATTTAAGCGTTAAAACTATTACACCTAGTGTTGTTGTTTCAACTACAGATTCAAATAGTACCATTGAAAACAATAATACTCAAAATACCCAAGGTGATAAAGCAAAACAAATTGATGAATCTTGGAAAAAGAAAAAAAATAATGAAATTTTAGAATTAGCAATAAAAGATGTTGATAAAAATGCTTTTGAAGATTCCAAAGCAAAATTAAATTTTCTCATAACAAAGCAGTATAAACCTGCAAGAGCAAATTTTTGGTTAGGGGAGATCGAGTATAAACAAAAAAATTATAACAATGCTATTGTTTATTATAAAAAAAGTTCTTCTTTGAGTACAAAAGGAGATTATTTCCCAAAACTTTTATATCATACTGCCATTTCATTGGATAAAACAGGTGATACAAAAACAGCAAATGGTTTTTATAAAGCTTTAAAAACTAATTATCCAAATTCACCCGAAGCAAAAGCTTCACCTAATAGAAAATAAATTAAGGAGATAAAATGGCTATAGAAAAAAATAGTGTAGTTTCAATGTTTTATGAGTTAAAAGATGCAAATACAAATGAAGTTTTAGAATCAAATTTATATTCTCAACCTATTTCTTTTATTTTAGGCAAAGGTCAGATTTTAGAAAGCTTAGAAGAAGAAGTGATGAAGCTTGATTGCCCTAGCAATGCTGATGTGGTAATTAAAAAAGAAAAAGGTTTAGGCGAATACGATGAAAATGCGGTTCAAACTTTACCAAAAGAGCAATTTGCAGGTATTGATTTAAAAGTAGGTATGGAACTTTTTGGCGAAGGTGAAAATGGCGAAACCGTTCGTGTAACTGTAAAAGAAATTGGTGAAAATGATGTGACAATTGACTATAATCACCCTTATGCAGGTCGTGATTTGCTTTTTTCTTTAAATATCGTAGATGCTAGAGCTGCGAGTGAAGATGAAATTCTTACAGGTATTATCGCAGGAAGTCATAGTTGTGGTTGTGGAAGCGGACATGGACACGATCATCATCACGGACATGGACATGGTGGCGGCGGTTGCTGTGGTGGCGGCGGTTGCGGTTGTCATTAATGAATGCTGCGTTTATATTTCCAGGTCAAGGCTCTCAAAGTCTTGGCATGGGAAAAGATTTTTATGAAAACTCTATAAAAGCCAAAGAACTCCTTCAAAACGCAAGTGATTTTTGTAAGATTGATTTTAAACATTTGCTTTTTGAAGAAAACGAAAAACTCAATCAAAGTGAATTTACTCAACCTGCCATCGTTTTAAATTCCTTAATGGCTTATAGTGTTTTACTTGAAAAAAAACCTGATTTAAGTTCGAAATTTGCTTTAGGGCATTCTTTGGGAGAATTTTCAGCCTTAGCTGTCAATGGTGCTTTTGATTTTTTAGAGGCTCTTTCTTTGGTCAATAAAAGAGGGCTTTTCATGCAAGAAGATTGTGCAAAAGTTGAAGCAGGTATGATGGTGGTTTTGGGGCTTGATGATGAAAAGGTTGAAGAGCTTTGTCAAAAAGCACAAAAAGAAAACAAGCAAATTTTCGCTGCAAATTATAACTGCGATGGACAAATCGTTGTAGCAGGTTTAAAACCTGATTTAGCAAGTTATGAAAGTGTATTTAAAGAAGCAGGAGCTAAAAGAGCTATGCTTTTAAATATGAACGTGGCAAGTCATTGTCCTCTTTTGGAAAATGCTTCAGCTAAGCTTTGTGTGGAGCTTGAAAAGGTGTTAAAACCAAATTTTAAAGCCGTAATTTCTAATGCAAATGCCAAAATTTATACAAGCAAAGAAGAAGCCATTGAGCTTTTAAAAGCGCAACTTATCTCTCCTGTGCTTTATAAACAAAGCATTAAGGCATGTGAAAATGAAGTAGATTATTTCATAGAATTTGGCGCAAGTGTGCTTAAGGGTTTGAATAAAAAAATCACTTCAAAAGAAACTTATGCTTTAACAAATATGAATGATATTGATGAATTTTTAAAGGTTGTATGATGAAAATAGCAATTTTAGGAGCCATGAGTGAAGAAATCACTCCTTTACTTGAAACACTTAAAGATTATACGAAAATAGAACACGCTAACAATACTTATTATTTTGCAAAGTATAAAAACCATGAACTTGTTTTAGCGTATTCTAAAATTGGCAAGGTAAATTCTACTCTTAGTGCTAGTGTGATGATAGAAAAATTTGGCGCACAAGCTTTGCTTTTTACAGGAGTTGCAGGTGCTTTTAATCCTGAACTTGAAATTGGCGATTTGCTTTATGCAACAAAATTAGCTCAATACGATCTTGATATTACTGCTTTTGGACATCCTTTGGGTTTTGTTCCAGGTAATGAAATTTTTATCAAAACCGATGAGAAATTAAACAATCTTGCTTTAGAAGTTGCTAAGGAATTAAATATCAAACTGCGTGCAGGTATTATTGCAACGGGTGATGAGTTTATTTGCGATGAAGCAAAAAAAGCAAAAATTAGAGAAATTTTCAATGCGGATGCTTGTGAAATGGAAGGCGCAAGTGTGGCTTTGGTTTGTGATGCTTTAAAGGTGCCTTGTTTTATCTTAAGAGCTATGAGTGATAAAGCAGGGGAAAAGGCTGAATTTGATTTTGATGAGTTTGTGATCAATTCAGCTAAAATTTCAGCCAATTTTGTGCTTAAAATGTGCGAGAAATTATGATAAATCTTAGCAAAAAACTCATACGCCAAGTTGCACAAGCTAATGCTAAATTTGGACTTATTAAAGATGGAGATAGGGTTCTTTTAGGGCTTAGTGGCGGGAAAGATTCTTTGGCTTTAGCCCATCTTTTAAATCGTATGCAAGCTCACGCTCCTTTTAAATTTGAACTTGAAGCGGTAACTTTGAGTTATGGTATGGGCGAGGATTATTCTCATCTTCATGCACATTGTGAAGAACACGGCATTAAACATAGTGTGCTTGATTCAAATATTTATGAAGTTTCAGGCGATACCATAAGAGAAAATTCAAGTTTTTGTAGTTATTTTTCGAGAATGCGTCGTGGAGCTTTATATACTTACGCTCTTGAAAAAGGTTTTAACAAGCTTGCTATAGCCCATCATTTAGATGATGCAGCAGAAAGCTTTTTTATGAATTTTATTCATAATGGAGCTTTAAGAACCTTAGCGCCTATTTATCAAAGCAAACGCGGTATAACTGTGATACGCCCTTTGATTTTTGTGCGAGAAAGACAGCTTAGGGATAATGCTACGCAAAATGAACTTAGCGTGATAGGAAATGAATTTTGTCCTGGTATGAAACTCAGCGAAAAAAATGTAAAATTTCCACACGCTAGAGAAGAAGCTAAACAGCTTTTAGCAAATTTAGAAAAAGATCATCCTAAGTTTTTTACAAGCTTAAAAACTGCTTTTGCAAATTTACACACAGAAAGTTTTTGGCTAGAAAGGACAAAAATATGAAAAAAGCTTTTGTTTTAGTGGATTATCAAAATGATTTTATTGATGGAAGTTTAGGTTTTGATAAGGCTTTAAAAATCAAAGAAAATATTCTTAAAGCCTTAAATCAAATCGATTTTAATAACACGCATTTGCTTTTAACCTATGATACGCATGATGAACATTATCTACAAAGCAAAGAAGGTTTAAATTTACCTGTAAAACATTGCATTAAAGAGAGTTTGGGTTGGCAAATGCCAAAGGAATTTGAACCTTTTTTACAAAAAGCTCATAAAATTTTTTATAAAAATACTTTTGGTAGCTTAGAATTAGCTAATTTCATACAAAAAAGTGATTATGAAGAACTTCATTTTGCAGGGCTTGTTTCTCATATTTGTGTGTTTTGTAATATTATTTTAGCTTTTGGTGCTAAGCCTAATGCAAGGATAATTTTACACCAAAATTTAAGTGCAAGTTTTGATGAAAATTTAGAAAAATCCGCTTTTGATATACTTAGGGCTTATGGTATTGAAATTGTTTAATGCAAGGCTTTATACTTCATACTCAAAAAGTTAAAGATGAGGATTTGATTGTTTATATTTTAAGTCCTAAAATGCTTATTAAGGCTTATCGTTTTTATGGACTTAGACATTCTAGTATTTTAAGCGGCTATAAAATCGACTTTGCTTTAGAAGAAAATCCTAGTTTTTTACCAAGACTTAAAGATGTATTGCATTTGGGATTTTTATGGATTATGCAAAGGGATAAAATGCTTATTTGGCAAGAATTTATCCGTCTTTTATATAGGCACTTAAAAGATGTAGAAGAGCTTGATAGTTTTTATTTTGATTTACTTGATGAGTGTGTGAAAAGGTTTGAAAAACAAAATCCAAAGCGTGTTATTGTTGATGCTTATTTAAAAATTTTGGAATTTGAAGGAAGATTGCATAAAGATTTTTTTTGTTTTGCCTGTGATGAGAAAATTCAAAATTCCATTACATTGCTAAGGGCTTTTTTACCTTCGCATTCTCAATGTACTTTAGGATTTGAGTTTGAAGAGAAAAAACTAAAACAATTTTATAGTAGTAAAAATTGTGCGATTTTTGATGATGAAGAAATAGAAAATTTATATCATTTGATTAAGGAAGGTTTATGATATTAAGTGATGAAAAATGTGATTTTTTAGAATCTATAGCAAGTTTTTTAAGTCCTAAAGATGTGGAGCTTGTCTTTGTGGATAGTAAAGAAATGCAAGAAATTAACTTAGAGCAAAGAAAACAAGATAAAACCACTGATGTACTTTCTTTTCCACTTGAAAATATCGATGAGAGTTTGCCTTTGGGTTCTGTTGTGATCAATGTGGATTTGGCAAAAGAAAAGGCTAAAGAGTTAGGGCATAGCTATGAAGAAGAAATAAGCTTGCTTTTTATCCACGCTATGCTTCATTTGTTAGGTTTTGATCATGAAAATGATAATGGAGAAATGAGAGAAAAAGAGAAAGAACTTATAGAGCATTTTAATTTACCTAAAAGTTTGATTGTAAGGACTTTGGAAGATTAAGTAAGATTTTTTTCAAGGGCTAGAAGACTTGCGCTTTATATTTTAAATATATGAGTAAAAATATTAAAAAAAATCATTTTTGCCGATTTACTTTAGAATAAAATTTATTCCAAGGTGATAAAGATGATAGTATTTCCTCTAAGCTCTTTTAATAGATATTTTGGAAACAATCCTTTGCAAACACTTACCAAAATAAGAGATGAAAGTATTGAAAATGGAAATCCCGAGCTTACAAAAAAACAAAGAGAAGAATTAGGTAATGATTTGATAGATTTGTATAAGATTTCTAAAAAATTCAGCGATAAAATAGAATTAGTCGAGGGTTCAATAGAAGATAAGCTTAGAAACAATGAATTACCAGAATCAGAAGTTAAAAATTTATTTCAATGGATGGATGAAAATGCTAAACACCCTCGTTGGATGCATATTGATGGCGTGAGTTATGATGAAGCTTATGTTAAAATTTTTCACACAAGCAAAAGTATAGATGAATTTAAAGAAAAATATCTTGAGCTTCAAAAAAATATTTTGTTGATTTTAACAATATTGATTCATCGCAGAAAAAACTGCAAGAAACTTCAGAAGAAGACAAAAAAGCTTTCAAACCTATACAAGTAGAAAGTAAAAGCGAAACCTACAAAGATGATAATACAAGAAATGAGCTTTTAAGAAAACTACTAGAAACTAAATTTGGCACAAGCGATGAGCTAGAAATTCTTTTTGGTATGAATTTTAGCAATGATAATGCAGGGGAATTTAATAAAATTCTTTCTCAAAACACTTCAGCAAAAATTATAGATATTAAGGCTTAAGATTTTTTAAATTATAAAAATCAATCAAGTTAAACTAAAAAATTCTTCTATTTTTTTTCGCATTTCTTCGACATTGTCGATACGATTAACGGTATCTCTAAAGGCTGAAGCGTCTTTATGCCCTTTAGAATACTCGTGTAAATGCTTGCGAAATATACTTACGCCTTGATCTTTGTAGTGTTTTATCATTTCATCAAAATGAGTGAGTATGATTTCTTTTTTGAGTTTTTCATCTACACTTTTACCGCTTTTGATTTCATAAAATATCCAAGGATTTCCTACGCTTGCACGCCCTATCATGAGTCCATCACATTTTGTGATTTTATAAACTTCTTTAGCGTTTTGTGCGTTAATATCGCCATTTGCAATCACAGGAATTTTCACGCTCGCTTTAGCATTGGCAATGGATTCATAATCGGTTTTTCCGCTATAAAGCTGTTTTCTTGTGCGTCCATGAATACTTACAAAATCCACCCCCAAGCTTTCGCAAATTTTAGCCATTTTTTCAGGATATTTTTCATTAAATCCTAGTCGAAATTTCACACTTGTAAGGCTTTTTTTATTGTTTTCTTTAATCACTCCTACAAGATTTTTAAAAAGCTCTAAATTTTCTAGCAAAGCACTGCCAGCACATTGTTTAACAACTTTATTTACAGGGCAACCGCAATTAAAATCGATCCCATCTACAAAATCCATTTCATTTAGCATTTGCACTGCTTTTTTTAGCACTTCTTTATCTCCACCTGCAATTTGGACTATATAGGGATTTTCTAATTCAGCTCTTTCTAGCATATGTAAAGTTTTAGAACTTTCATAAACTAAGGCATTAGAACTTATCATTTCACTTATGGTAATATCAGCACCAAATTTTTTTACTACATTACGAAAAGGCAGATCTGAAAAACCTGCCATAGGGGCTAAAAACAGGGGTTTTTTGCTAAAATCTATCATTGTATGAGTTGATTTAGATCGATTTTGATATTTTTTTCACGCAAGGCTAAAAAGGCTTTAAAATCATTAAATTTTTTATCATCATTGTGAATTTGTTCTCTTAACTCATCTAAAAGTCCAAATTCAGCCAAAAGATATAAATATGCTCTTAAAGCTTCGCTTTTTTCATTTTTAATTTTGTTAAAAATTCCTAAAATAGCATCAGGATTTAAAAGTTTAGTACTTAGTTTTGCTGCGTTAAGATAGTCTTTTTCGCTTAATATGTTGTGTGAAAGTAAAACTTCATATTCTGCTACACTAAGTTCTAAATTTCCTTCTTTGAAACGCTTGATAAGTGTGAGAACTTCAGAAGGCTTTTTAGGGATTTTTACATTTTTAATTTGCTCATAACTAGCTTTTTCTATAAGAGTGTTAAAAGCAATTTCTTCAAATTCATCTTTGATTTCATTAAGGTTTTTAAGTTTGTTATAGGCATAATTTGCATCATTTTTGAGATGATTTTTTTCATTTTGCAAATATAAAACATTGTTATTTTCGAGTTTAAATTTGCTAAGGTTAAAAAATTCGTTTTTATTTAAACCATCAATAAGATCTAAAATTTCATTGATTTTATTTGAGTGTGGAATTTTTTCATGTGTTTTTATGGTTTTAAAAAGTTGTGCTACAGATCTAAATTCTTTTGTTTGAAAAGTGGTTTTAAGATCTTTTTCAAGGAGTAAATCTTGAGTATAAGCTTCAAATTTAGCTGCATCTTTAAAAAAATGCTTAAATTTTAAATAACGCAAAAATCCATAAAATGCTATGTGTAAAACGGCTAAAATCATATAAATAAATAAAGGAATAACAAGCCATATCATAATAGGTAGTTCAAAGGTATAAGTGCTGATATTTAGAGTATAGCTTCCTAGTTCTAGATGCCAAGCAAAGGCAAAAATAAGTGCTATATAAATAAAACTTGCAAGTAAGAAGAGTTTAATTTTCATGTTTTTTTCCTTGTTCTGCAATTTGACGGCAAGTGATACAATATCTTGCGTGAGGTTTGACTTTTAGTCTTTGAGAGTCGATTTCATCATCGCAAGATTCGCAAATTCCATAAGTGCCGTTTTTGATTTTATCTAAAGAATCTTCGATTTCTATAAGTTCTTCTTTGAGATTGGTGCTGATAGCAAAGTCAATTTGAGAGCCTGTTTCTATGACAGAAAAATCTACACTATCGCTTGGGACGCTATTGTGAAGAGCTTCGATTTCATTTGAATTGCTTTGCAAATTTTCTAAGATGGCTTTTTTTCTTTCTTCTAAAATATTTTTGAAATTTTGTATTTCATTTTTTTTCATTTTAAAACTTTCTATTTGTGATAAGGGTGATTGTTGTTGATGCAAAATGCACGATAAATTTGTTCTAAAAGTAAGGTTTTAACAAATTGATGTGCTAAAGTAAGTTTGCTTAATGATAGTCTAAAATCCAAACTTTGATTAAATTCTTCTCTTAAACCATAAGCACCTCCTATAAAAAAACTTAATTCATTTTTATCTTGGATGAGTTTTGCAAATTCTATACTTGTAAGATCTTTCCCTTTTTCATCAAGAGCGATACAATAGCCTTTTTTATAAGGCATAAAAGCTTCTTCATAGCTTTTTTTTGCTTCTATGGCATTTAAATTTTGAGCTAAGGCTATTTTTTTATTAAAAACATTTATTTCTTTTAAAGTGGCGTATTTGGAGATGAGTTTAGAGTATTTCTCACTACAAGTTTTAAATTCATCACTTTTTTGAATACAAAAGATATTAACTTGCAAATTATTTTCCACTAAAAAATTTTAGTACATCGCTAAGATATTGTTTTTGTTCTCCTCTTTCAACTATGGCATCTATAAGTCCATGTTCTAACAAGAACTCTGCTTTTTGAAAACCTTCAGGTAAATCTGCTCCTATAGTTTGTTTAATAACTCTTGCGCCAGCAAAACCTACTAAAGCTTCAGGTTCAGCGATGATTAAATCTCCAAGCCAAGCAAAAGAAGCACTTACTCCACCCATAGTAGGATCGGTTAAAATGCTAATATAAGGAAGTTTTTCTTTGCTAAGAAGTTTAAGTGCAGCACTAGTTTTGCTCATTTGCATCAAAGAATAAGTACTTTCTTGCATTCTAGCTCCACCGCTTGCACTTACGATGACAAGAGAAGTTTTGCTTGTGATAGCTCTTTGTATAGCTCTAACAATTTTTTCTCCTTCAACAGAACCTAAAGATCCGCCCATAAAAGAAAAATCAAATACAACAAGTTGGGTTTTTAAACCATTGATTTCACATTCTCCACTGATGACAGAACTTTTTCTACCTGTTTTACTTTCACCTTCGCTAAGGCGTTTTTTATAGGATTTGCTATCAACAAATTTTAAAGGATCTATAGCTTCTAAATTTGCATCATACTCAATAAAACTGCCTTCATCGCTTAAAAGTTTAATACGTTCATCAGCTGAAATTCTCATGTGATAATTGCATTTAGGACAAACATTAAAACAAGATTCTATTTCTTTATAATACATCAAAGCATGACAACTTTGGCACTTTACCCAGTGATTTGGCGCTTCTTTAACGCTAGGTTGTTGTCTTCTTATTTTTGAAAAAATATCTGCAAAATTCATATATTCACCTAATTATTTTTTAAAAATTCTAAGATTATATCAAAAATTTTTTTGTCTTGGCTTAGGAGAAGGAAATTTTCATTTTTTTCTATATATAAATTTTGATGAATTGCTAAAGCAGCTGCTGTATCAAAAATTCGTGTTTTTCCAAGAATTAATACAAAACTAAAATACGAAGCATAAGCAAGACTTAAGGCTGTTGCACCCAAAGAGCGAAATTTTAATTGATTTTTTGTTAAAAAATCGAGAAGTTCTGGATAAAGTGAAATTTTTTCAACTATACCTATTTTAGAAAATAGATTAGGTGTTAAGGGTGAGTATTTTGGATCGGAAAGATTGGATTTAAAAGCTTGTTTGTTATTAAAAGCAAAAATTTCTTGACTGACAAGATTGCAAACAAAAGCACTTTTTGCCTGATCTTTTTCCATAAGAGCTATAGAAGTTCCATAAAATGGTATTTTAGAAACAAAATTTGAACTTCCATCCAAAGGATCAAGAATCATTTGTTTTGGGCTAGCTTTTCCGATCAATCCGCTTTCTTCAGAAAAAATTTGTCCAAAACAACTAAGATATTTTATGAAAATTTGTTCACATTTTAAGTCAAGCTCATAGCCTTGATTTTTATCATAGCCTAATTTAGAGCAAAGTTTAAGATCATTTTGTGGGATATTGTTTAGATACTTGCGTATTTGCAAATTTGCATTCAAGCAAGCATCTAAAAATTCTTTCATTAAAAGCGTGTTCCAAGATTAAATTCAAAACTATTAGTATCATCACCTTTTTTATCATTAAGAGGTTTGGCAAATACAAGTTGTAAAGGTCCAATAGGTGTAATCCATTCAATGCCTATACCTGTACTCATTCTTTTTATTTCATCTAAATTTTTACGCCCTATCATACCATAATCAAAAAACACGCTACCACGAAGTTTGATTCTATCAATCAAAGGAAAACTAAGTTCTACGGAATTGGCAAAAGCTATGGTTCCGCCTATTTCATCTCCCCATTGATTTTTAGGACTTACTGTTCTGCTTTCAAAACCGCGTATCGATCTAATACCACCTAAATAAATTCTTTGGTTAATTGGTAAATAACCTTCATCCCATACTTTATAAAAACTCGCTTTATAGCGATAAATAAGATCATATCCTATATAGTCTTGCAAACCTTGATAAAAGTTAAATTTAGAGCTTGATGAAATAAATTCTTGATCTCCGCCAAGTCCAGCGTATTCTAAACTAGTTGAAGCAATAATACCTGATCGTGGCAGATAATAATCATCTGTATCGTTAAAGGTGATTGCTGGAGTTATAGAGCTTTTAATACTTTTGCCAAGTTCATATCCTGTTCTTAAAAGAGTTGGACTTAAGTGATATATATCGCTTTGTTCAAGATTATAAGTTAAGCTTACATTATAGTATCTTGCAAATTGGCGTCCAATTGTTATATCAAAGCCGTAATTTTTTTCTGAATAATTATCCCATTCATAGTCATTTGAATAAAGTGTTCCACCCAGACTATATTGACTATCAAGAACGCGTGGATTTACGAGACTAATCCTTCCCGATAAAGTATCATCGCTTTTATCTACGCTTACAGAGCTTTTTATTCCTGAACCAAAGATATTTGTATCCGATAAAGAAGCGTTAAGCAAAATACCATCGCTTGATCCATAGCCAATGCCTCCAGAAATAGCTCCTGTAGAAGCTTCTTTAACATCAACAATCAAATCAATATGTGTATCATCAACTTTTTCTTCTTTGATATTTACATCGTCAAAATAAGAAGTTCTTTTTAAAGCATTTTTTGACTCGCTTAAGTCTGTTCTATTGTATAAATTACCTTCTGTTATATATAATTCTCGGCGTATGACGCGATCTACGGTGCGTGAATTTCCTGAAATAATAACATTTCTTATATAAACTTTATCGTGAGGGATTACTTTAAATACAACGGTGGCTTCTTGAGTTTGATCATTTTTTTGAATATCAGGATAGACTTCTACAAACGCATAACCCAAATCAGCACTTTGTGTTTCTATGGTTTTAACATCTTTTCTAATGTCTTCGATATTGATAGTTTTGCCAGCGCTTGATCTTAAATCTTTTACGGTTTGTGCATTTTGCTTATCATCAAATAAAGGATTTTCTATGCTTATACTTTTAATTTTATAAGGCTTTCCTTCTTTGATAAAATAAGTCAAATTTGCTTGATAAGTATCTGTGTAGGTTTTAAGATAAGGGGAGGATACTTGAACATCTAAATATCCTTTTTTCATATATTCATCAGCAATTCTTGAACTATCGTTACTAAGTTCAAAAACTTTTAATTTTCCATCATTGCGTCCCCACATCCATCCCATAAATTCTTTTTCTTTGTTAACAACAGCAGGTTCTATATCAGAATATGAAAATTTCTTTGCTCCACTTAAATGAACATTATCAATAATGATATTTTCACCACGATTTACTATAAATTCAAGCTCTAGTCCATCAGTATTTTCTAAAGTCTTTTTTTTGTATTCTACAATAGTATCAAAATAACTTTTTGCTTCATAATAAGCTTTAATGCGTTCAATAGCTTCTTTTATATTTCCTTCATCAAGTAGTGTACCTCTTTTAATCCCTAAAATACTTTCAACTTGTTTTCTATCATTTGAAGCTATACCTGTGATAGTAACCTTTGCTATAGTTGGTTTTTCAGTAACTATAATTTCCAAAATTCCATTGTTGTTTTCTACTGCAATATTTTCGAAATAATTTTGTTTATAAAGATTAAGAATAGCAGTGTTGATTTTTGCAGGATTTATTTCCTCGCCTATTTTAAGCCCCGCGATATTTATAGCGCTTGTGTTCGATAAATGATTTAATCCGATAAATTTAATATCTTTAATGGTTGCTGCATTGGCCATAGCAACTAAAGCACAAATACTAATAAGATGTTTTTTCATTGATTTTTTACCTAAAGCTTTATTAAAAGCTGTATAATAGCAAAAAAAATTTAACAAAAAAACTAAGGTAGAAAGTATGAAAATAGCAATTATAGGGCTTGGGCTTATGGGTGGATCTTTAGGGCTTTGTTTGAAAGAAAATAAGCTTATTTCTTGTGTTTATGGTATGGATTTAAGCAAAGAAAATGAAAAAGATGCCCTGCAATTAGGTCTTATTCATGAGCTTATAGAATTTAAAGATTTAGCTTTATGTGATATGATTTTTGTCGCAACTCCTGTTGATGCTATTATAGAAATTTTGCAAAAGTTAGTTGATTTGCCTTCTAATGTAACAATTATAGAGCTTGGAAGTACAAAAAGAAAAATTATAGAAAGTTTGCCTAAGAATTTAATCAAACAAACTCTTTTTGCTCATCCTATGACAGGAACTGAAAATTCAGGTCCAAAAGCAGCTTTTAAAGAGCTTTATAAAGATGCAGTTTGTGTTCTTTGTGATAGTGAAATAGCTGATGATTTACATCAAAAAAGAGCGGTAGAAATTTTTTCTCATTTAGGGATGAAAATTGTTTTTATGGATAGTAAAGCCCATGATCATCATGCTGCTATTATTTCTCATTTGCCTCATGTTATAAGTTTTTCTTTGGCAAATTTTGTAATGAAGGAAGAAGATAAAAGAAATATTGTTCATTTAGCCGGAGGATCTTTTAAAGGTATGAGCAGAATTGCCAAATCATCGCCACAAATGTGGGAAAGTATTTTTTTACAAAATAAAGATAACTTATTAAGTTCTATTGATTTTTTTCAACAAGAATTAGAGAGATGTAAACAAATGATACAATTAGACAAAAACGATGAATTAAGAGAATGGATGAAACAGGCTAATACCCTAAGAGAAATTTTATAAATTTGCTAGATATTTACTGAAAATATAATAGAATTTATATTAAAAGCAACAAAAACATTGAAAATTTTTAAGGAAGGTTATGGCAAAAAGAAAAGGCAAAACTTATTTATCTGTTTTAATTTTAGTTTTAATAGCAATTTTGATTTTTTTTATTTCAAGATTAAGTATTTTTGAAAAAAATCCTCCTCAAATTTTAATGCCAGATGTTGTATATACTGATCTTAAAAAACCTATTTTAGTGCATATTAAAGATGATGAAAGTTCTATCAAAAACGTACAAATTATATTGCATAAAGACGACAATACTAGTGCAATGGTTATAGCAGATGAAAAGATTTCTAATTTAAAAGATATTACCTTACAAGTTGCTTTGCCAAAATTTGGTTACAAAGAAAATGTAAAATCTTTTGTTTTGGAGGTGATAGCTAAAGATTCTAGTTTTTGGAATTTTTTTAGTGGCAATGAAGCAAGAAAACAAATTGCGGTATTAGTAGATAATACGGCTCCAAAAATCAATATCATAAGCAATTCTTACCAAATCGAGCAAGGTGGTGCTGGGGCAGTTGTTTTTAAGGCTGATGATGCTAATTTAGATAAGGTGTATATAGAAACAAATAAAGGTAAAATCTTTAAAGCCACACCTTATGTAAAAGAAGGATATTATGCGGCTTTGATTGCTTGGGATGCAAGAGATGAGGAATTTCGTGCATTTGTTATCGCTACGGATAAAGCGGGCAATATTTCAAAAGAACGTATAAGGTATTATTTTGTTAATCGTAAATATCGTGTTTCAAATATCAATCTAACGGATAAATTTTTAGATGGAAAGATTGAGAATTTAGCAAATCAGTACGCTCCAAAAGATAATAATCTCAATCGTTATGAAAAATTTAAGTTTGTCAATGAAACTTTAAGAAATAGCAATGAAAAACTTATCCATGAAATCACTTCAAAAGTACCTGAGGAAAAAATTGATAATTTTGATTTGAATTTATTTTTACCTCTTAAAAATGGTATGAAAGTAGCGGATTTTGCTGATCATAGGTATTATTCTTATAATGGGCAATTTGTGAGTGATTCTTATCATATGGGGCTTGATCTAGCAAGCGTAGCACAAGCTCCTATCATAAGTAATAACGCAGGCAAGGTTGTTTTTGCTGCTGAAAATGGAATTTATGGTTTAAATTTAATTGTTTATCATGGTTTTGGAGTATATAGTCTTTATGGGCACTGTTCTTCTAAAAATGTTGATTTAGATGAAATGATTAATAAACAAAGCATTATAGGCAAAACAGGAACAAGTGGTTTAGCCTTAGGCGATCATTTGCATTTTGGAGTTTTGGTTCAAGGGGTTGAAACGCGTCCTGAACAATGGCAAGATAAAAAATGGATAGAAAATAATATTTACAATGTTTTAAATGATGGTAAAAAGATAATTTTAGGAAAAAATTAATGAAACAATTAACTTTAGCAAAAACTGTCAAAGGCGTAGGTATAGGACTTCATAAGGGTGAACCCATAGAAATTACTTTAGAGCCTTTAGAAGCAAATAGTGGTATAGTATTTTTTAGAAGTGATCTTAATGCAAGCTATAAGGCAAGTCCTGAAAATGTGATCAATACTCAAATGGCAACTGTTTTAGGAGATGAAAGAGGGTTTATTTCTACAATAGAGCATTTAATGAGTGCGATTAATGCTTATGGAATCGATAATGTACGCATAGTTTTAAATGCAAATGAAGCTCCTGTTATGGATGGATCAAGTATTAGTTTTTGTATGATGCTTGATGAAGCAGGGGTAAAAGAACTTGATGCGCCTAAAAAAATTATGGTAATTAAAAAGCCTATAGAAGTAAGAGATGGTAATAAATTTGTGCGTTTAACTCCTACTAAAGAACCCCGTATTAATTACACAATTAAATTTGACAATGCTGTTATAGGTGAACAAAGTTACAATTTTGAATTCAGCAAAAAAAATTATATAGAAAACATAGCAAGAGCTAGAACTTTTGGTTTTTTAAAAGATGTTCAAGCTCTTAGGAGTATGAATTTAGCACTAGGTGGAAGTTTAGAAAATACTATAGTGGTAGATGAAAATCGTATTTTAAATCCTGAAGGTTTGCGTTTCAAAGATGAGTTTGTAAGACATAAAATTTTAGATGCAATTGGAGATTTAACCTTACTTGGATATCGTGTTTTTGGGGATTATACTTCATATGCTGGGAGCCATCATTTAAATCATTTACTTACTAAAGAAGTTTTAAAAGATAAAGATGCTTATGAAATTGTAAGCCTTGAAAAAACAACCCAAAAAGCTTATGAAAAGGTATTTGCATAAAAACTTCTCTTTTACTTAATACTTTATCTAAGCCTTTAATGATCGGAATTTATCAAGATGATAAACTTATAAAAACTTATAAAAGTGAAGAAAAAGCAAGCGAATTTTTACCAAAAATTTTAGATGAATTGCTTAAAGAGTATGATTTTACAAGTTTAATCTATGCTAATGGTCCAGGTTCTTATATGGGGATTAAAATTTCTTATGTAAGTTTGAGTACTTTAAGTATAGTAAAAAATATTCCTTTATTTGCGGTGAGTGCTTTTGAATTAAATGGCTATAAACCCATAAGTGCAAATAAAAATTTTTGTTTTGTATATAAGGAAGGTGAAATTTGTTTAGAGCAAAATATCCCAGCAGAGTTTTTTTTACCAAAAAATTTACAAGAGCTTAAACTAAATAATGATAATCTTCCCTTTTATTTTTTAGATGCAATTTAGGATGAAATTTGAAAATTTTAGTTCCAGCTACGAGTGCGAATTTAGGGCCAGGTTTTGATTGTTTAGGACTTAGTTTAAAGCTTTTTAATGAAACTCAAATCCAAAAATCAGGTGTTTTTAGCATTAGTATTGGAGGCGAGGGAAGTGATAATATTTTTCTTAAAAAAAACAATATATTTGTAAATATTTTTTATGAAATTTATGAAAAACTAAGCGGAAAAAAAGATAATTTTCGTTTTATTTTTCAAAATAACATTCCTCTTTCAAGAGGATTAGGAAGCTCTTCAGCTGTGATTGTTGGAGCTATTGCCAGTGCTTATTATATGAGTGGATTTAAGGTAGAAAAAGAACGTATTTTAGATGAAGCTTTAATTTATGAAAACCATCCAGATAATATCGCTCCAGCTACTCTTGGTGGTTTTGTGTGTTCTTTGGTTGAAAAAAATAAAGTTTATAGTATCAAAAAAGAGATTGATAAAGATTTAGCTGCTGTGGTTGTGATCCCAAATTTGGCAATGAGCACGGAACAATCACGCCAAGCTTTGGCCAAAAATTTAAGTTTTAATGATGCGGTTTTCAACCTTTCTCATGCTTCATTTTTAACCGCTTGTTTTTTGGAGAAAAAATATGAATTTTTAAAATTTGCAAGTCAAGATAAGCTCCATGAAATCAATCGTATGAAAAACTTACCCGAGCTTTTTGAAGTGCAAAAATTTGCCTTAGAAAATAAAGCTTTAATGAGCACACTTTCAGGTTCGGGATCGAGCTTTTTTTCTTTAGCTTTTAAAGATGACGCTTTAGCTTTGGCAAAGAAAATACAAACAAAATTTAAAGATTTTCGTGTGCAATATTTAGAATTTGATGATAATGGCTTTGAAATTTGCTAAAAAATATAAAAAAAAGATATAATTTTGAAAAAACATATACCAATTAGAATGTGCATAGTGTGTAAAAACCGCTTTGAGCAAAATATGTTATTTAGATTTAAAGTTGTTTTAGGAGATATTGTGCCTAAAGCAGAACATGGAAGAAGCGGATATTTATGTCAAAATTGTATTGAGAGAGAAGATAAAGTCTTACAAAAAGCATTTTCTAAAATATGTAAAAATTTAAATACTAAAATTACTCAGCAAGGACTTAAGGAGATATTTTTAAATGGCAAAGATTAGAATTCATGAAATCGCAAAAGAATTAGGTTATGATAGTAAGGAAATTATTGAAAAGGCAAATGAATTAGGACTTGGAATTAAAACAGCATCAAATGCTGTAGAACCTGAGATTGCGGCAGCTATTTATGAGTATATACAAACAAGAGAAATTCCAGAAGCTTTTAAGAAAAATATCAAAACTCCTACGGCAAAAAAGCCTAAAAAAGAAAATATAAAAGAACAAGAAAAGCTAAATGAATCTGAAAAAAAAGAACCTAAAAAAGAAGAAAAGCTTAAACAAGAAGTTAAAAAAGAAGAATTAAAAATTGAAAAAGAAAATGCAAAAGAGGAAGAAAAACAAGAAATTATTGATGCTCATAAGCCACAAAGCCTTGCTAGTGCAACTTTAGCCAAAAGACGCGGACTTGTTATTGTTAAAAAGAAAAAAGACGAAGAAGAAATTCAAGTTAAAAAAGAAGAAGTAAAAAATTCAAATGATATATCTATCAATAATGAAGAGCGCTTAAGTTTAAAAACTATGTTTTCAAATGCTGATGAGAGTTTAAAGAAAAAGAAAAAAGAAAAAAAATCTTTTGTTGCGAGTAAAAAAGAAAGTACCGAAAAAATGAATTTTTTAGATGAACATGATTTTGGTGATATTTCTTTAGATGATGAAGATGAGGTAGTATTACCTGATTTTAGTGTAAAAGAACAAGAAAAACCACAAAATATCAATAAAAAACAACCTAATTTTATAAGACAAGCTGTTGGAAATTCTGCGGGTTTTGGGCTTGAAGGTGGAATTCAAAGAAGAAGTCGTAAAAAACCATCTAAAAAGATTGAAAAAAAGGAAGTAGAAGAAGTAGGTAGCGTTGCTATTTCTAAAGAAATTCGTGTGTATGAATTCGCTGATAAGATAGGAAAAAGCACTAGTGAAGTGATTTCAAAACTTTTCATGCTTGGAATGATGACAACAAAAAATGATTTCTTAGATGAAGATGCGATTGAAATTTTGGCTGCTGAATTTGGTATAGAGATCAATATCATTAACGAGGCTGATGAGTTTGATTATGTAAAAGACTATGAAGAAGAGACTGATGAAAAAGATTTAGTGACTAGAGCACCTGTGATTACCATCATGGGGCATGTTGATCATGGTAAAACTTCTTTGTTAGATTATATTAGAAAATCACGCGTTGCAAGTGGTGAAGCAGGGGGTATTACTCAGCACGTGGGTGCTTATATGGTAGAAAAAAATGGACGTAAAATTACTTTTATTGATACTCCAGGTCACGAAGCTTTTACTGCTATGCGTGCAAGGGGTGCAAGTATCACTGATATTGTAATCATCGTTGTAGCCGCAGATGATGGGGTAAAACCACAAACTAAAGAAGCGATAAATCATGCTAAAGCAGCAGGTGTGCCTATTATTATTGCTATTAATAAAATGGATAAAGAAGCAGCAAATCCCGATATGGTAAAAACTCAACTCGCAGAAATGGAAATCATGCCAGTAGAATGGGGCGGATCTTATGAATTTGTAGGGGTTTCGGCTAAAACAGGAATGGGGATTGAAGATTTGCTTGAAATCGTGCTTTTACAAGCTGATATTTTAGAACTTAAAGCCAATCCAAAAAGTTTTGCTAAAGCAAGCATTATAGAAAGTTCTGTGCAAAAAGGGCGTGGTGCGGTGGCTACTATCATCGTGCAAAATGGAACACTTACTGTAGGAAGTACCGTGGTTGCAGGCGAGGCTTATGGAAAAGTGCGTGCGATGAGCGATGATCAAGGTAAAGCCTTAAAAGAAATTAAACCAGGCGAATGTGGGGTTATCGTAGGGCTTAGTGAAGTAGCAGATGCAGGTGAAATTTTAATCGCAGTAAAAACCGATAAAGAAGCAAGAGAATATGCTAATAAACGCCACGAATACAATCGCCAAAAAGAACTTAGCAAATCCACTAAAGTTAGCATTGATGAGCTTGGAGCTAAGATCAAAGAAGGTAATCTAAAAGCCTTGCCTGTTATTTTAAAAGCTGATGTGCAAGGATCTTTAGAAGCCTTAAAGGCAAGTTTAGAAAAACTTAGAAATGATGAGATTAAAGTGAATATCATTCATAGTGGAGTAGGAGGAATCACGCAAAGTGATATAGAGCTTGCAAGTGCGAGTGAAAACTCTATAGTACTAGGTTTTAACATACGCCCAACAGGGGAAGTTAAAGAGCGTTCTAAAGATAAAGGCGTAGAAATTAAAACTTATAATGTGATTTATAATCTTTTAGATGATGTAAAAGCCTTGCTTGGTGGTATGATGAGTCCGATTATTTCTGAAGAGCAATTAGGACAAGCAGAGATTAGACAAGTGATCAATGTGCCAAAAATCGGACAAATTGCAGGTTGTATGGTAACCGAAGGGGTGATTAACCGTGGGGCTAAAATTCGCCTTATCCGTGATGGAGTTGTGGTTTATGAGGGAAATGTAAGCTCACTTAAACGCTTTAAAGATGATGCTAAAGAAGTGGCAAAAGGCTATGAATGTGGCGTAGGTATAGAAGGGTGCGATGATATGAGAGTGGGTGATTATATAGAAAGCTATAAAGAAGTAGAGGAACAAGCAAGTCTATGAACCCAAGTGAGATTAAAAAACTACGCACTGAAAGTATCTTAAAAGAGCTGATCCCTGAAGCTTTAGCAAATTTAGATGATGAAAATTTGAAAAATTTGTGTGTAGTGGATGTAGAGTGTAAAAAAGGCAGATACGATGCTTTTGTGTATCTTGATAAAATGTTTTTTAATGTTCATGAGCAAGAAAAAATTTTATCTTCTTTAAAAAAGGCAAGTAGAGCTTTGCAAAATTATTGCATGAGCGAGCAGGGCTGGTATAGGTGTCCGAATTTTCATTTTAAATTTGATGATAGGCTTGAGTATCAAAACCATATGGACGCACTTTTTGAAAAAATAAAAAAGGATAAAAATGAATCTTGAAGCCCTTTGCAAAGAAGCAGAACTTAGCTTTTATGATGATGAGCTAGTAAGTGAAAATGGTAAAAAAATTTATAGAATTTATGTGCAAAAAGAAGGCGGGGTAAATCTTGATGATTGTGCAAAGCTTAGTGAAATTTTATCGCCTATTTTTGATGTAGAACCACCTGTAAATGGGGAGTATTTTTTAGAAGTATCTTCACCAGGACTTGAAAGAAAACTGAGTAAGATAGAACATTTTGCAAAAAGTATAGGTGAACTTGCGAAGATCACAACCAATGAAAAAGAAAAAATCGAAGCAAAAATCATTGCTGTAGATGATGAAAATATCACTTTAGAAAATTTAGAAAATAAAGAAAAAACTACTATAAATTTTAATGATATAAAAAAAGCTAGAACCTTCATACAATGGTAAAAATTTAGATTTTTTTTATATAATTAAAATAAAAACAAAAAATCAAAAGGCATGCAATGCTAGAAAATAAATGTGATTGGAAAATAAGTAAGGCAGATCAAAATGGTAATGTGTATTATTATTTTCCAAAAGATGAAGATGAATTTAAAGAAGCAGTTGTAAAAAATGGCGGTATGAGTGTGTATGTTTATCAAGAAGGTAAATTTATAGATGAATTTCACACAAAAAGTCAAGGTGATAAATGGACTTCTTCTATTCTTAATTATTTAAAAACTATGAGTAAAGATGGAGAAATATTTTATAGATATTATAAAAATTGCAAATTTTTTGCTATACCAAAAAATACATTTTCTAAAGATGATTTTAAAATTATAAAGGATAATATAAATAATAATATATCCTTAAACCAAATTCTTTATGGGTCTCCAGGGACAGGAAAAACTTATCATACTATAGATAAGGCTTTGGAAATCTTGGGTGAAAATTTAGAAAGTAGAGATGAGAAAAAAGCTAAATTTGATGAGTATGTAAAAAATGGACAAATAGTATTTACTACTTTTCATCAAAGCTACGGATATGAAGAATTTGTAGAAGGTATAAAGCCTAGTTTAAATAGTGATGAAAATTCGCAAATTAATTATAAGGTTAAAGATGGAATTTTTAAAGAGCTTTGCAAGAAAGCTTTGGAGAATAGAGATGACATAGAAAGTTTTAATTTTTATATAAATGACTTGAAAGAAAAAACAAAAGAAGATGCCAATAATCCTGAAAAATATTTTCAATTGCCAAATACAAAATATTCTATTCAATATAGAGGTGGAAAAACATTTAGAATTAAATTTGATGATATGAGCAAAAATCATAAAGACTATCCAGTAAGTATAGATAATATAGAAAAATTATATAAAACTTCTAATATAGATGAAATATATAATTCAGCATATGTTAAAGCTATCTTAAACTATTTGAAATCACAAGGTTTAAAAGATTATAAAGAAAAAGATGAAAAAATAAATTTACCTTATATAATCATTATAGATGAAATCAATCGTGGTAATGTAAGTAAGATTTTTGGTGAGCTTATAACCTTGATAGAGCCTAGTAAGAGATTAGGAAATGAAGAAGCATTAGAATTAACTTTGCCTTATAGTGGTGAAAAATTCGGAGTGCCTAAAAATGTTTATATCATAGGCACTATGAATACAGCCGATAGAAGCATAACTTCTCTTGATACAGCTTTAAGAAGAAGATTTGAATTTGTTGAGATGATGCCTAATTCTGATTTACTTAATAATGTTTTTATTTGTAAAGATGTAGAAAATCCAAATGAAGACGAAGATTATTTAGGAGATGATGCTAAAACAGAGGGTTATGCAGAGATACTTCAAAATATTTTAATAAGTATAAATAAAAGAATTGAATTTTTATTAGATAGAGAAAAAACTATAGGGCATGCATTTTTTATGAGTGAAGCTGTTAAATTTAATAAAAATAATTGGATTAAGCCAGATGAATATGAAGAAGATTGGTATGTTTTAAGTATCTCAAAGTTAAAAAAAGTTTTTCAAAACAAAATTATCCCGCTTTTGCAAGAGTATTTTTATAATGATTATGCTTTGATTAATGCGGTTTTAAATGATAATGGTATGATTTTTGAAGATAAAAAAGACGATAAATATCTTCAAAAAATAAAAAATCTAGATAGTGTTAATAGCGAGAGAAGTATTTATAATATTGCTTCATTTGATGATAAAATTTGGGATAAAATAGAAATATATCAAGCAATTTATAATGATGAAATAGCAAATAAATTAAAAAACGAAAATGAATAGTATTTTTTCCATCATCGAATACCAAGCTTTTTCTAAAGAAGATTTAAAAGAAATTTTCAAAGAAAAGGCCGAAGGGTTTTATAAAGAGCTAGAAGACTTTGCAAAAAATAATGAAAATCTTCTAGGCTTTAAAAACAAAAATTCCTTAAAAGCTAAAAATTATGTCGGCATTATACAGACTAAAAGCGGGGTTTTGGAGATTTTGCCAAAATGCACGAATTTAGATAGTTATAAAAAAGAAGATAGTTCTTCAAATCATGACAAAGAAAAACTAAGAAGATGTTATGAATTAGACAATATTTCTAAAAATAATGATTTTTATGAAAAAGATTTTAAATTTAATCCTAAAAATCTTTTGATAAATATGCTAAAAACCTTAAAAAACTCCCCCTTTAAAAAATCGCAAATTTCATCTTTGCAAAGTTCTAAAATTCCTTTATTTGAAGTGTTTATCACTATGTTTTTAGATGAATTTGATAGCGTATATAAAAAAGGCTTGATGAGATCTTATCTAAGTTGCGAAGAAAATAGGGCTTTTTTAAAGGGAAAATTACTATTTAACGAGCATATCAAGCGAAATTTGATACACAAAGAAAGATTTTTTACAAGCAATGATGAGTTTGTTTTAGATATAGCACCCAATCGTTTGATAAAATCAACGCTAAATTTTTTAAAATCAAAAACAAGTTTGAATAAATTTAGACTTATAAAATCTATGCAAATTCTCGATGAGGTAGAATTTTCTAAAAATTATGAAAAAGATTTTAGTTATAAAATTTCAAGACATTTTGATTATTATGAAAACTTGCTTTTGTGGTGTAAAATTTTCTTAAAAAATGAAAGTTTTATGCCTTATCATGGTAAAAATGAAGCTTTTGCTTTGCTTTTTCCTATGGAGAAAATTTTTGAAGATTATGTAGCTTATATGCTAAAAAAAGTAAATCCAGCTCAAGATATTAAAGTTCAAAACAATGGAAAGTATTTAATCTCAAAAAATGATGAAAATTGTTTCATGTTAAAGCCTGATTTATATATAGAAAATAAAATGATCCTAGATACCAAATGGAAAATTCCAAATGATAGTGAAGATGAGAAAAAACAGGGTATAGAACAAAGCGATTTGTATCAAATGTTTGCTTATGCTTGCAAATTTAAAATTTATGATATTAAACTTGTGTATCCTTTATGTGAAAAAACTCAAGATTTACAAAGAAAAATCGCAGAAAAATTTTTTGTTTTTAAGGCAAGCGAACATTTGTATTTTAAAGAACAAGGGCAAAAAGATATAAAAGTGCAAGTGTGTTTTGCACCTTTACCTTTTTAAAAATTTGCCTATCAAATGCATTAAAAAACCAAAACAAGCTACAGCTATGATACAAGCACCGCTTGAGAGGTTAAGATAATAGCTAAGTATAAGTCCTAAAACACAAAAAATCATACTTAAAAAACTTGCTAAAACCATGATAAAGCCAAGTTTTTTGGTGAAATTTTCAGCAATAAAGCTTGGGATACTAAGTAAAGCCATAACCAAAATAAGCCCTACAAGGCGTATAGAAATAACTATACAAAAAGCCATAAGGGCGATTAAAAGATAATGAAAAAAACTTGTATTGATACCACGAACTTTTGCAAATTCCGCATCAAAGCTTAATGCTTCAAATTGTCTATAAAATAAAAAGATCAAAAGCACCACCACGCTATCAACCAAAGCCATAAGCCATAAATCTTGCGTCCCTACAGCTAAAATGCTCCCAAAAAGATAAGCCATTAAATCTGTGTTATAACTAGGGCTTAAATCGATTAAAATAATCCCAACAGCCATTCCAAAAGCCCAGATTACAGCGATAATACTATCACTTCTGTGTTCATAGCGTTTAGCTAAAAAAGCTACTAAAAAAGCCAAAAATAAAGTAAATATTCCCGTGCTTAATAAAATAGGCAAAGAGAAATAAAAAGCTATACCTATACCACCAAAAGCCCCATGTGTTATACCTCCAGCCATAGAAAAAAGGCGATTTATCATCACCAAAGTACCTATGATCCCACAAGCTATACTGACTAAAATCGCTCCTAGTAAAGCGTTTTGAAAAAAGGTGAAATTTAAAATTTCAAGCATTATTTTCCTTTGAAAATTTTAAACAAAAATTTTCTTTTTTAAATTCTGTTTTTTTCAAATTTCTTCTTGTAAATTCTTGTTCGCATAGTTTTTTGCTATCGCAATTTTTTTCATCGCAAAAACAAGTATTTAAACTCATTTCTACATCACAAAAATGAGAGTGATTTTCGTATAAATGTTTTAAAAATGAACTTTTTTCTTTTTCTTTAGTGTTAGTATGCAAGAAAAGTTCTTTGTTTAAATGTGCAATTTTATCGCTATAAGCTAATACAAGGTTGATATCGTGACAAATGAGTAAAATTCCCATGCCTTTTTGGTGCAAAGAGCTTAGAAGTTCAAAAATTTGTATAGCAGACTTGTTATCAACGCTTGCGGTAGGTTCATCTAAAATAAGCATTTTGCATTCACTAGCTAAGGCTCTTGCGATAAAAACACGTTGCCTTTGTCCTCCACTTAGAGAATCAATGGTTTTGTTCCAAAATTTTTCCATTCCTACACTTTTTAAAGCTTGCATAGCTTTTTCTTTATCTTTTTTCCCATAAAAACCAAAAATTTTTTTACTTACAAGTCCCATAAGAACGATTTCAAGTACTCTTGGACAAAAATTAGGATTGGCTAGAGTGTGTTGAGGAACATAGCCTATTTCTTTTTTTTGAAGAGCTTTGAAATGGATTTCATTTTTGGATTTTAAAAGTCCTAAGATAAGTTTTACGAGTGTTGATTTTCCTGCGC
The DNA here is from genome assembly GCF_012897395.1 of Campylobacter sp. CFSAN093224. Classification (NCBI taxonomy): domain Bacteria; kingdom Pseudomonadati; phylum Campylobacterota; class Epsilonproteobacteria; order Campylobacterales; family Campylobacteraceae; genus Campylobacter; species Campylobacter sp. CFSAN093224. The sequence continues at coordinate 145,534 of NZ_CP040607.1, forward strand.
CATTTGGACCTATGATAGAGAGAAAGTCTTTATTGTCATAGCTAAGATTGATGTTTTTTAAGATGATTTCATTATTATAAGCGTAGTTTAGATTAGAAATTTCAAAAAAAAGCATCAAAAAACCTGATTATAAATTATGAGAAAAGGCATCAGCAGTTTTTAAAAGCTCATTTTCCCAATCATAAGATAAATGATCTATTTTGTAAATTTTTGCATCACATTCTTTAGCAAGTGTTTTTGCTGCATTTTCAGGGAAACCATTTTGAACAAAAATGACTTTTAAATTTTTATTTTTCATTAGAGTGATAAGTTTTTGCAAATCTTTGCTTTTTGGTTCCTTGCCTAAAATTTCTACAGGAATTTGCGTAAGATTATAGCGTTTTGCAAAATATGTCCAAGAAGGATGATAAACTACAAATTCTCTATTTTTTAATTTTTCTAATTTTGAGGCAATTTGTAAATTTAAACTATCTAATTCTGCTAAAAATTTATCTAAATTTTCTTTATATAAATTTTCATTTTGTGGATATTTTTGAATTAAGGTGTCATAAATATTTAAAGCCATAGTTTGGACTAAAATAGGATCTAGCCAAGTATGAGGATCAAAATGCTCATGTTCGTGGTGTTCATGCTCATGAGAGTGTTCGTGTGTATCATGAGTTTGAATCAAAGCTATGTTTTTTTGCATATTTACAACTTGAAGTTTTGGAAAATTTTGTTTAAATTTATCCGTAAAAACTTTTTCAAATTCTAAGCCTATAGTGAAATAAATATCACTTTTTTCAAGTTTTTTCATAGTACTTGGTTTAAATTCAAAATTATGCTCATTGCTATTTGGGGGCAAAATAACATTGATATCTAGAGTATTTGCAGCTATTTTTTTAACAAAAAATGCTTGAGGTGCTATACTGACACTAACTAAATTGCTACTAGTATTTTGTTCTTGCTCTAAATTTTTAGCTTGTGTGAAAGTATAAAATATCCCTAAAGATAAGATAAATAATATAATTTTTTTCAAAATATTTCCTTTCGATATAAATTTTTTAAATTATAACGATATTAAGCTTAATACATAGAATTTTCGAAGCGATATTTATTTAAATAAAATTTTTTATTACTTTTATATTTAAGTAAAAATCTAGATTTTTTAATTTATAATTCTAAAACTTTATGTAGATATCTCTATAAAATAATATTAGAAAGGAGCGCTTAAATTATGAAAAGCGTAAAATTGAAGGTTTCATTGATTGCAAATTTAATCGCAGTAGTGTGTTTGATAATTTTAGGTGTTGTAACATTTATGTTTGTAAAGCAAGCAATTTTTCATGAAGTTGTAAAAGCTGAAACAAACTATGTTAAAACAGCGAAAAATTCTATGGAGTCTTTTAAGGCAAGAAATTCTTTAGCTCTTGAAAGTTTAGCTAAAAGTATTTTAAAGCATCCTGTAGAACAGTTGGATAACCAAGATGCTTTAATGCATTATGTTGGAAAAGATTTAAAGAATTTTAGAGATGCTGGAAGATTCTTAGCAGTTTATATTGCTCAACCAAATGGCGAACTTGTTGTAAGCGATCCAGACTCTGATGCTAAAAATTTAGATTTTGGAACTTATGGAAAAGCTGATAATTATGATGCTAGAACAAGAGAGTATTATATAGAAGCAGTTAAAACAAATAAACTTTATATTACCCCATCTTATATTGATGTAACTACAAATTTACCTTGCTTTACATATTCTATTCCGCTTTATAAAGATGGTAAATTTATAGGGGTTTTGGCTGTAGATATTCTTGCGGCAGATTTGCAAGCTGAATTTGAAAATTTACCAGGTAGAACTTTTGTATTTGATGAAGAAAATAAAGTATTTGTTTCTACAGACAAAGCTCTTTTACAAAAAGGTTATGATATTAGTGCAATTGCAAATCTTGCTAAAACTAAAGAGGATCTTGAACCTTTTGAGTATACTAGACCAAAAGATGGTAATGAAAGATTTGCTGTATGCACAAAGGTTTCTGGAATTTATACTGCTTGCGTTGGAGAGCCAATAGAACAAATAGAAGCTCCAGTTTATAAAATTGCATTTATACAAACTGCGATTGTTATTTTTACAAGTATTATTAGCGTCATCCTCCTTTATTTCATCGTATCAAAATACCTCTCCCCACTTGCAGCTATCCAAACAGGTTTAACTTCATTCTTTGATTTTATCAACTATAAAACAAAAAATGTTTCTACTATAGAAGTAAAAAGCAATGATGAATTTGGACAAATCTCAAATGCTATCAATGAAAACATTCTTGCTACTAAAAGAGGCTTAGAACAAGACAATCAAGCCGTTAAAGAATCAGTTCAAACCGTATCAGTTGTAGAAGGTGGTAATTTAACAGCAAGAATTACTGCTAATCCAAGAAACCCACAGCTTATTGAACTTAAAAATGTTCTAAATAAACTTCTTGATGTTTTACAAGCTAGAGTAGGTTCTGATATGAATGCTATTCATAAAATTTTTGAAGAATACAAAAGCTTAGACTTTAGAAATAAATTAGAAAATGCTAGCGGTAGTGTAGAATTAACTACTAATGCTTTAGGTGATGAAATAGTTAAAATGCTAAAACAAAGTTCAGACTTTGCTAATGCTTTAGCTAATGAAAGTGGAAAATTACAAACTGCTGTTCAAAGCTTAACCACTTCTTCAAATTCTCAAGCTCAATCTTTAGAAGAAACTGCAGCAGCTTTAGAAGAGATCACTTCTTCTATGCAAAATGTTTCAGTTAAAACTAGTGATGTTATCACTCAATCTGAAGAGATTAAAAATGTTACAGGTATTATAGGTGATATTGCAGATCAAATCAATCTTCTAGCTTTAAATGCAGCTATTGAAGCAGCTCGTGCTGGAGAACATGGTAGAGGCTTTGCAGTGGTAGCTGATGAAGTTAGAAAGTTAGCTGAAAGAACTCAAAAGTCTTTATCAGAAATTGAAGCTAATACTAATTTACTTGTTCAATCTATCAATGATATGGCAGAAAGTATTAAAGAACAAACTGCAGGTATCACTCAAATCAATGATAGCGTAGCTCAAATTGATCAAACTACTAAAGATAATGTTGAAATTGCTAATGAATCAGCTATTATTTCTAGTACAGTAAGTGATATAGCTAATAATATCTTAGAAGATGTTAAGAAGAAGAGGTTTTAATTAGTCATTTATACCTAGTGAAAAACTAGGTATAAATTTTTTCTTCAATTTAAATTTTTCATCAAAGTTTCTAAAAAGTTTCCAAATATTTTTATACTTCCATTGTTTTAAATTTCAATATGGGGTAAAAACAAATGGAAAGAAGATTGTTTTTAAAAGGTTCAGCTTTAGGTTCTATGGTGGCTTTTTTTGCAAGTTCAAATTTAAGTGCTGCTATGCTTAAGGATAAGGATTTGCTAGGTTTTAAAGCTGTTAGTGCAAGCACACAAGATAAAGTTATAGTACCACAAGGTTATGAAGCAAAGGTTTTAATTTCTTGGGGTGATCCACTTTTTAGTAAAGCAAAACCTTATGATGAAAATAAAATCATCGACATGAATGCAGTTAAAAATGCTCATTTGGTTTTTGGAGATGACAATGATGGTATGAGTTTTTTTCCACTTTCAAAAAACAGAGGAATTTTAGCCGTTAATAATGAATATATAAATCCTGAAATCATGTTTAATCATCATGGTAAAAATTTAAGCAAAGAAGATATTTTATATGAGCAAGCCAGTGTGGGTGTGAGTATCTTAGAAATCGAAAAAAAAGGTGATGATTGGACTGTGGTTTTAGACTCTAAGTATAACCGCAGAATCGATGCAAACACTAAAATGCAAGTAAGTGGAGCAGCTAAAAAAGAAGTTTTAAAAAATGAAAAATTTGTTCATGGAACTTTTGCAAATTGTGCAAATGGACAAACACCTTGGGGAACTTATATCACCTGTGAAGAAAATTTTGATGATTTTTTTGGAAGTTTAGATGAAAATCTAGAATTTAATGACTCTCTTAAACGCTATGGATTTAACAAAACTAGTCTTTATGGATGGGAAAAATTTGATGAAAGATTTGATTTAGCTAAAAATATGGATGAAGCCAATCGTTTTGGTTGGATAGTGGAAATCAATCCTTTTGATGCACAAAGCACACCTGTTAAAAGAACTTCTTTAGGGCGTTTTAAACATGAAAATGCAGAAATTATCGTAGAAAAAGATGGTTCTGTTATAGTTTATATGGGTGATGATGAGATGAATGAATTTATTTATAAATTTGTTAGCAAACATAAATACAAAAAAGGTGCTGATACAAGTAAAATTTTAGATGAAGGTATTTTGTATGTAGGACAGTTTAACGGCAATGTGGGAGATTTTAAAGGACAGGGAAAATGGATAGCTTTAGAATATGGCAAAAACAGCTTAAATGAAAAAAATGGTTTTAAGTCTCAAGCTCAAGTACTCATCAATACGCGTCTTGCTGCAAGTATTGTAGGTGCAACTCCTATGGATAGATGTGAATGGATAGCAAGCCATAAACAAAGTGGTTCTAAAGAAGTATTTGCAACACTAACGAACAACAAAAATCGCCAAGAACCTAATGCAGCAAATCCAAGGACTAAAAATGTTTATGGACAAATTTTAAAATGGATGCCAAAAAATTCTCATAAAGACGATGATTTTACTTGGGAAATTTTTGCTCTTGCTGGAAATCCTGATAACCAACAAGGCTTATATAAAGGCTCAAATAATATTACAAGTGAAAATAAATTTAATTCTCCTGATGGACTTAAATTTGATAGAGATGGAAGACTTTGGATACAAACAGATGGATCTTATTCTAATAAAGATGAATACGAAAGTATGGGAAATAACTGCATGCTAGCAGCAAATCCAAAAACAGGGGAAATTAGACGCTTTTTAACAGGGCCTATTGCTTGTGAATTAACAGGGATTGCTTTTAGTGAGGATTATACTACAATGTTTGTAGGCATACAACATCCAGGAGAAGGTTTGAAAGGTAGTACTTTTCCTTATGGAAAAACACCAAGATCAAGTGTAATGATGATAAGAAAACTTGATGGTGGAGTGATAGGAAGCTAAATAAAAATAAAGTTGCTTTTAGCAACTTTATAAAATCTTAATGCAAGCTTTCTATATAAGCCATAGCACTTAATGCAGCTACAGCTCCATCACCTGCAGCACAAATAACTTGCTTAGGCGCATCTTTTCTAAGGTCCCCTGCGGCAAAAAGTCCAGCAACGCTAGTTTGCATTTTAAGATCAACACTTACTTGCCCACCTTCTTCCATATTGCATAAAAACTTACTATCGTCTTGTTTTAAAATTTCATTTCTTACGTTAAGACCAACAAAAGTAAAAATTCCTGGAACATTTAAATCTCTAATACTACCATCTTTTAATTTTACTTTTACTCCAGCAACACCCATTTTATCGCCATATACTTCATCTACACTTGCGCTAGTAATGAGTTCTATTTTTTCGTTTTTCTTAACTTTTTCTACTGTAGATGGAGCTGCTCTAAACTCATCTCTGCGGTGGATAAGATAAATCTTAGAACAAATATTTGCTAGATATAAAGCTTCTTCTAAAGCCGTATCTCCACCACCTAAAACTGCAACTTCTTTATTTTTATAAAAAAATCCATCACAAGTTGCACAAGTGCTTACACCTTTTCCAAAAAATTCATCTTCGCCCTTAAAACCTGCTTTTTTTGGAGCTGAGCCTGTACAAACTATCACAGCTTTAGCAAGTTCTGTTTTACCACCTTCTAATTTGATGGTAAAACTTCCATCACTATTTTTTAAAATTTGTTCTACTCCAACCATTTCATGTTTTAAACCAAAACGCATACATTGTTCACTCCAAGGAGCCATAAAAGAAATTCCATCCATAACTTGGGCTACACCTGGATAATTTTCTATCTCAGAACTTGAGGTAATTTGTCCACCAGGCATACCTTTTTCAAACATTACTACATTTTTAAGGCCACCTCTAGTTGCATAAAGTCCGGCACTAAGTCCAGCAGGACCTCCACCTATGATTGCTACATCTAACATTTATATTTCCTTTATATTGAATTTTATTATTAATAATGATATAAAAATTATTCTTAATAGTAGTTAATAAAAATTATTATTTAGTATAAATTTGAAATTTTTAAGAAGAAGGCTAGTTATACTAGCCTTTAGTTTATAGTAAAGAGTTTAATTTATCGCTAATTGCTTGTTTAGATTGTGCACCAACGAGTTGATCTACAACTTCACCATTTTTAAAGAAAATAAGCGTAGGAATAGAGCGAACACCAAATTCAGCTGCTAAATCACCTTGTTCATCTGTATTTACTTTGCAAATTTTAGCTTTACCATCGAAGTCATTTGAAAGTTCATCAATAACTGGAGCAAGCATTCTACAAGGTCCGCACCATGGAGCCCAAAAATCAACTAAAGCTACACCTTCTTTTGCTTGAGCAAAATTATCACTTGTTAATTCAATATATTTTCCCATAATTTTTCCTTTCTTTAATTTTTGTCTAATTGTATTTTATTTTTTTAAATATCAGCTTAAAAACTTATATTTTCGCAAAATTGTATCACATCATTTTTAATGCAAATCAGATCAATCTGAAAATCCGATGAAATTCCATTTTTAAGATGATAAAATTCTATAGTTTTTAAAATTTTTTCAAGTTTTTTTCTATCCAAACGCTCGGAAACTTCATAATCATTTTGAGTAAATTTAACCTCTATAAAATGTAAAATTTCATCTTTTTTGGCTATTATATCGATTTCTCCAAATTTAGAATGGAAATTTCTTTTTAAAATTTCAAAGCCTTGTTTTTTTAAAAATTTACAAGCCTTATCTTCCCCTAAAATTCCATCTAAATAAGCTTTTACACCCATTATTCTATACGCATCATAAAAGGCTTGGTTTTTATAAAATCTTGTTTGCGTAAAATTTCAAGCAAATTTTGTATGCTTTTTTCATAAGTTAAATGTGTAGTAAAAAACAAAGTACTGTAATTTTCATCATTTTTTTTAGGTTTTTGTAAAAAACTATCGATAGAAATATTATTTTCACTCATCAATTGTGTGATTTTAGATAAAATCCCTATTTTATCTTCAACTTTCACCCTTAAATAATATTTTGTATAAATTTCATCTTTGCTTAAAAGCTTGTATTCTAAAGTATTCACAAAACCAAGCATTGGTGCTTTTACCTGATCTCTTGCTATATCCATAAGATCTGAAATCACAGCACTTGCAGTGGCCTCTCCTCCTGCTCCTGCTCCATAATACAAACTTTCACCCAACAAATCTCCATTAATGCTTATAGCATTCATCACTCCATCAACTTTTGCAAGCATTTTTTCTTTATCTATCATAGTAGGATGCACCCTTAATTCTACTTTATTTTCACGCACCTTAGCTATACCTAAAAGTTTTATGGTAAATTCAAACTCATTAGCAAAATACATATCTTCAGGTGCAATTTCACTAATACCCTCGATCAAAATATCTTCAGGTTTAGCTTTAAGATTATAAGCGATACTTGATAAAACAAGCAGTTTATGTGCTGCATCTTGCCCTTCTATGTCAAAAGTTGGATCAGCCTCTGCATAACCTAAATTTTGAGCTATTTGCAAAGCTTGTTTAAAACTCATATTTTTTTGACTCATAGAACTTAAAATATAATTACTCGTACCATTTAAAATCCCTTTTATAGCCAAAATATTATTTGCACTTAAACCTTCTTTTAAAACCTTGATAATAGGAATTCCTCCAGCCACACTTGCTTCATAACCAAAAGCTAAATTTTTAGCCAAATTTTCAAGTTCATAACGATGATAAGCAAGCATAGCTTTATTTGCAGTAACAACAGCTTTTTTCTTTTTTAAAATTTCACTCACTATTTTAAAAGCTTCATCCACCCCACCCATTAATTCTACAAAAACATCTACATCAGCATTTAAAATTTCTGCAACGCTATGAGTAATTGGAATTAAAGCATTTTTTTTAGGACTTCTAGCAAGAGCGATCACAGGAGTTATGCTTTGCCCACATCTTGCACGAATGAGTTTATCATTTTCTAAAAGAAATTTAACCACCGCACTTCCAACAGTGCCATAACCAAGAATCGCTACTTTCATAACTTACTCTTTTAAATATTTTTTGATATTACGTGCAGCTTGGCGTATGCGATTTTCATTTTCAATTAAAGCAATTCTTACATACTCATCACCTGCTTCGCCAAAACCTACCCCAGGACTTACTGCAACACTAGCACGCTGTAAAAGTTGCTTTGAAAATTCTAAACTTTTTAAATGTCTTTTGCTTTCAGGGAGTTTTGCCCAAACAAACATACTTGCTCTTGGTTTTTGAAGTTTCCAGCCTGCATTTTCAAAAGCTTCAAGTAAAATGTGCATTCTTTTATCATAAGTTGCACGGATTTCATCTACACAAGTTTGATCTCCATCTAAAGCTATGGTAGCTGCTACTTGAATAGGTGTGTACATACCATAATCAAACCAAGATTTTATTTTTTTAAGCGCACTGACTAAGCGTTTATTTCCTACTACAAAACCCACGCGCCAGCCTGCCATATTGTAAGATTTTGAAAGAGTGTAAGTTTCTACCGCTACATCTTTTGCGCCTTCAATTTCCAAAATAGAAGGAGTTTTATAGTCATCATAAGTTAAATCTGCATAAGCAATATCTGAAATAATATAAAATCTTTCTTTTTTTGCCGTTGCTATCAATCTTTCATAAAAACTTTTCTCACAAGTTACTGTTGTTGGATTATGCGGGAAATTAACAACGACATATTTTGGACACGGGATGCTTTCATTTAAAGTTTTATGTAAATTTTCAAAAAATTGATTTTCATCAAGCTCAAATTTTTCATTATAAGCTAAAGGCATTTTTGCTACATTACCTCCTGCTATAATAAAAGCTTGAGTATGTATAGGATAAGCAGGAGTTGGCACAATAGCAACATCTCCAGGATTTATAATCGCTCTTGCAAGATTTACAAAACCCTCTTTTGAACCCATAGTAGCTACAACTTCATTTTCAGGATCTAGGTTGACATTATATTTTCTTTTATACCAATTACAAATTGCTAAGCGAAGTTTATAAATCCCCATGGATGTAGAATATCCCGAGGTTTTATCTTTGTTAGCACTTTCACAAAGTTTATCTATAATGTGTTGTGGAGTTTTACCATTGGGATTTCCCATTGAAAAGTCGATGATATCCTCTCCAGCACGTCTTGCTGCCATTTTTATCGCATTTACTTCTGCGAAAACATAATTTGGAAGTCTTTCTATGGTATTAAAACGGATTTCATCAAACATTTCTTAATCCTTTATTTTTTAAGTGTGATTTTTAAACCCCTGCGTATATTATCTAAACTATACATATCGCTTACAATAGCATATATAGCACCATTTGGAATAAGTTCTGAAAAATGATTATTTTTATTTTCGCTTTTTACTGCTTTAATTAGATTCAGATTTTTATCTAAAAAGAAGATTTTAGGAAACCAATTGTCTAAATCATTTGCATCAATAATCAAATTTGTAGCATTTTTTAAATCAAGCACATAGTCTTTAAGGGGCTTTTCTAATGATTTTGGAGTATTTAAATTAACATTTGTATTGGTTTTTAATACAGCATTGGAAAAATTTAAATCATATTTATAGTCATATACCCCAATACGCTTAATATTATTTATATAGACAGAATTTTCTTTTAAGAGATTGTAAAGCGTTCCAGGATCTAAAACATATTGAGATTCTACTTGTATGGTATAGTCAATATTTCCTTCTCTTAAAATCAAATCTGTAGGGATAAAATATATATATCCAGCATCTGTTAAAACATCGGATAAAATTTTAAAAAACATAACTTCATCAGCTTTTGCTTTAAAATTTAGTCTTAGACTTTGAGGATTTGATAGTGTTAAGGCAATTAAAGAATTGGTTTTTAATATTTGAGATATTTTTGCAATATCACAATTTCCATTATTATCTATGTAAGAATTATTTGAAAATAATAATTCTAGTTGAGAATTTTTACTAGGATTGTTTACTAAATTTTTTGCTAATTCAAGACTTGAGATTGCAAAAGATATATTAACCCAAAAAGTAAGAATAATAATTTTTTTTACCATTCTTTACCTTTATTTAATTTTACAAATTCAGCAGCTGAAATACTTGTAATTTTTCCATCTTTAATCAAGAAACGTTTTGAAATTCCTGCAGGAAATTTTTGTTCTTTATTTTCTTGATCAAACATTGTTAAAGCTGCAGCCCCTGTTAAAATTAACTGATCTTTATCTAAAGAAATATTAAAATCTTTTTCTTTAACAAAGCTTGTTTTTTTAAGGCTTTTTAAATCTATCAAACCTATCCAAATCTTGGTAGAGGTTTTAAAATGTGCTTCTTTTAAAGAATCAGTTTTTGGTGTATTTGTGTCTTCTTGGATTTGGGTATTTTTTTCTTCATCGAGTAGGGTTGTGTTATTTTCACTGATATTATTTTCTATGCTTATGTTTTTATCATTTTCTTGTAATGAGATGTTTTGGCTTGGTAAAACGCTCTCTGTTTGATTTGTTTCTTGTGCTTTATTGTTGTCTATAACAACAACATTGTTTCCACCTAAAGATTTTAAATTTTCTTGTGCTTGTCCTATGATATCTATAACTGTTGCACTAGTATTATTTTGTTCATCTTTGAAAAAAGTTTTAAGTGTATCAAAATAATAAATTCCACTTCCTATAATCACTAAAACAATAAGAACAATCAAAAAAGGCCAAGTGTTAAAGGATTTTTGACTATAAGCATCTAGTTTTGGGGTTATCATTTTTGATTTTGTTTGTGGAGTAGGATTGTTTTCGTTAAGATAAGCTTCATACTCTTCGTTAAAATCACTAAAGTCGAGTTCGTATTCTCTGCTCAAAATTTTAACAAAACCTTTAACATTAAAACGACTTAAAACAGCAAAATTCTTTTCTACTAAAGCTTCAAGAAAATCAAGTTCAATTTGCGTTTTTGCTGCAACTTCTTTTAAATTTAATTCTTGTATTTTTTTCCAATTAAGCATTTAACATCCTATCACAAAGTATTGCAAAAGCAGCGCTGACATTAAGACTATCAAAATTATTTTTCATCGCAATGCCCACACATTCATCGCATTTTTTTACAATTTTAGAGCTTAAACCAAAACCCTCACTACCCAAAACTAAAACTTTTTTACCATTGCTTATTTTTACACTGTGAATTTCTTTTCCCGAGCCATCACTCGCATAAAAATAAAAACCTACTTGTTTTAGTTCATTTATTACACTTAAAGCATCGTTGCTTATCACAATAGGTAAATCAAGAGCCGCTCCGCTGCTTGTGCGAATTACTCCTTCCATGGCTAATTTTTCACCAATAAAAATTAAAGCCCCAACCCCTAAAGCATAAGCTGTACGTGTGATAGCCCCTATATTTCCTACATCACTAATTCCATAAAGCATAACAATAAAATCATTTTTTTTGATCTCATTTAAATTTGCAAAAGAACTTTCTTTAATATCTAGCAAAAAACCTTGATGATTTCCACCTTTCGCATAAGCTTGAGCAGTTTTAAAATCAAGTTTTTTGATTTTAAAACCTGATTTTGCGATTTTGGAAAAAGTAATTTTATCACATTCTTTTGCTAAATAAAGCTCATTGATACAGTCTTTATGATATTCTAAAATATAAAAAAATATTTGCTTCCCATAAACTATCATATTAAAATTTTACCTAATCTTGACTTAAAAGCAGTTTTTGATAAATTTCTTTTGCATTTTTTCCATTGATCTTTGATAATAATTTTGCTTTTGCTTTTAAAGACAGCTCTAAATCCATAATATCTTTTTCACAAAGAGTATTTTGCAAAAAATTTTGCTCTTTTGATTGCAGTACTACAACCCATTCACCGTTTAAATTAGACTTTTTTAAAATTTCAGAAAGCTCTTTAGCATTGCCTTTAAATTTTTTTTCAAATTTTTTACTGATTTCTTTAATCAAAAAAATTTCTCTTTGGCTGTCTAGAATCATAATCTGTTCTACTAAAGATAAAATACGCTTGGGGGATTCGTAAATAATACTTGGATAAGGAAAGTTTAAAATTTTTTCTATATCTTTTTGTCTTTCTTTGCCTTTATTTGCTAAAAAACCAATAAAGATAAATTCTTTTTGACAAAATGCTGAGCTTACAAGAGCAACTAAGGCTGCATTTGCACCTGGTAAAATTTCATAGGTGATATTATTTTCTTGTGCAAATTCTACCAAAGCCTTGCCAGGATCACTAATCCCTGGCATTCCTGCATCGCTTAAATAAGCTACATTTTTTTCAAATATCTTTAAATCAATACTTGCTAAAACTTCTTTTTCATTATGGGAGTGTAAGGCTATAAATTTAGAAATATGTATATCAGTGTGAAATTTGGTATTTAATAACGAAATCAAAGACTTACTTACTCTTGTATCTTCGCAAAACACAAGATCGCAAGTCTTTAAAAGTTCTAAGGCTCTAAAAGAAATATCGCTTAAATTTCCTATGGGAGTAGGAATAAAATAAAGCATAATTATTGCATTGCGTATTTTTTCTTAAATTTCTCTACACGACCTGCAGCATCTACAATTTTTTCACTGCCTGTAAAAAAAGGATGGCAATTTGAACAAATATCTACTCTTAATTCTGCTTTGTTTGACTTTGTTGTAAAAGTATTTCCACAAGCACAACTTACTTTGCATTCTACATATTCTGGGTGAATTTCTTTTTTCATTAGTTTTCCTTAAAAATTAAAACAATAAGCCGTTATTATAAATTATTTAACATAAAAAAGAGATTAATTTAAGAAAAGTTAAAGCAAAATTTTTGAAGCTATAGCTATAATAGCTGTTTGACTTTTTAGAATATTAGAGCTTTTAAGAGAGATTTTCCGGTTAAACAATAATCTCTCATCATTGTTAAATCCACCTTCAGGACCTATAAAATATAATTCTTTTTCATCGAAATGACTTTGTTGTTCTCCTTGAAAATCAACCATAATTGCATTTGGAAATTTTTGAACAAATTCTTGAGTGCTTTGGTGGATAATTAAATCCATTTTAGTATTTCTACCGCATTGTTCACAAGAAGAAATAATGATTTTTTCAAATCTTTCTAAATCGATTTTAAAATTTCTTTGTGAAAAATTTGTAAAAACCAAATGTAACTTTTTTACTCCAAGTTCATTTAAGAAAGGTAGAGTTTTTTCTAAAATTTTAATATCTATAATGGCTAAGGCTAAGTTTAATTCACTTTGTTTTATATTTTGTGATTTTTTGTTTAAAAATTTTAAAGTGCAAGAATTTCTTGTTAAATTTGTGATTGTATAGTTGTAAAGAAAATTATCTTGTAAATTTCTAAGATTTAGCTCCGAATTTTCCTTTACTCTTCTTACTTTTAAATGGTTAAAGTTTTCACCTTGAAGTTGTATAAACTCTTCTCCAGCTTGCTTGTTATACAAAAATTGCATTTTATAGATATCTTTCTATTAAAAAAGGCAAAAACAATAAAAAAATTTCAAAAGGTAAAATCAAACAACTAATCCATCTAAAAGTGGCATATTTTCTAAATCTTCTTGCTTTTTTAAAACAAACAAAGTGAAAAATTGCTAAGGCAAAAATTAAGATCCAAGAAAAAATCATTACCCAGATATTGACATTCATTTGAAATTGTTTCATTGCTGATAACAAACAACCTGTAAAAATAATCAAAGCTAAAAATAAATAATAAATTGGTAAAAATAATCGTATTCTGCGAATAAAAATGAATTCGGTTTTAAAATTTCCTTGTGTTAGTATAAGATAAAAAAGCATTAAAAAACCGCTCGCATAAAGACTATAAAGATGTAAAGCTAAAAAGAATTCGTAACTTTGATCCATTATTTTCCTTTGTTTATAAAATCAGCTAAATTTTGAATTTGTTCATCACTTAAAAAACTATGGTTTTTATCTTTTATCGTTTTTATTTTTTGTATAAAAATTTTATTGCTCAAGGTTTTAATGGCCGTGCTGTTTTTAGGTTTTAATTCCCCTTTTTCTCCATGACAAGTGGCGCATTTTTGTTTATATAAAGAGTTGATAATACTAGGATTGACTTCATGTTCATCATTTGAACTTTGTGCTTCATCATCTACAGGTAAAGGCAGGTTGGAGTCACTTAATTCTGTTTTTTCATCGTTTTGTTCTATTTGGACTACTTCTTGATCTGTATTTTGAGTCTTGGAAATATTTTTTTCATCATTAGAACAGGCAGATAAAACTAATAAAAAAAAACTTAAGGCAATTAAAATTTTAGCTTTTTGCATTAAATCTCCTTTGGATTTATAAAAATTTCTTCATTTTTTAATTTGTTATAAAAATCTATATCATTCCATTCTGCTTTAATGCCATTGGAAAATTCTATGTCTTGAAGTGAAATTTTTGGCATTAGCTCACTATAGGCATCTTCTCTAAAACCTTGTGCATAGCCTGTTCTTGTTTCATGAACAATGATGCTTTGTAAAGTCACTCCTTGTTCTCCATTTACCATTTTTGTTTGTTTTAATAAAGCATCTATAAGTATGAAAAATACACGACAAAAATTTTCAGCACTTACATTAACAGGCAGGCAAATCCAACGACTTGAATATTTTTTCATTTCTTCTAAATATTTTGCGTCATCATATTTAAAAAGAGTGATAGCATGATCAAAACTATCAATAATTTGGCGTATATAGGTTTTTAAAAGTCCAAAATCATAGACCATTCCAGCATTATCTAAATATTTGCTTTCAAGTAAAACTTCAACTTTGTAAGAATGTCCATGAATGCTACTTTTGCAACGCTTAGAAGAACAAAATCTAACAATGTGTGCGTTTTCAAATTCAAATAATTTTCTTATAATCATACACCCTCTTTATCGTTCCAAAGACGAATATGAATTCTATCAGAATAATTATAACCATTCTTAATACAAAATTCAGCAATTTTTTGAGCATTTTTTTTAAGGTTTTGCTCATTTTCACCCATAGGCATACAAAAAATTTGATTTGGAGCTTCTTTTAGAATTTCATTGATTTCTAAAAATGAATTATCAAGAGTATTGGCATCTAAAACAAATTTATAAAAACTATCTTTTGCGTAATTTTTAAATGCTTTTAAAGCTTTAAAATTTAATCGTTTATCTTTTTTTATCCCACTATTTTGGAGTTTAACGCTTAAAGCAAAAATACATTCTTTGTAAAAAGGATATCTATCAAAATCAATTTCTATGCTTCCATTGCTTTCAAAGTGTATTTCGAATTTATTTTTTAATAACATTTGGATAAATTCTATAAATTCAGGATTTTCATAATAGATTAATGGCTCTCCACCTGTGATAACAACTATAGGATCAAAGTCTTTTTTTAATTTTATCACTCTTTTTAAAAGTTCATTAGCATTTAAAGTTTCATAACTTTCTTTAAAATCTTTTGTGAAAACAGCTCTTATCGTGTCACATCCAATGAGAGTTTTATCGTTTTTTGATA
Organism: Campylobacter sp. CFSAN093224; assembly: GCF_012897395.1. Lineage (NCBI taxonomy): Bacteria > Pseudomonadati > Campylobacterota > Epsilonproteobacteria > Campylobacterales > Campylobacteraceae > Campylobacter > Campylobacter sp. CFSAN093224. The sequence goes on from NZ_CP040607.1 coordinate 161,157, forward strand.
TTTTTACATTAAAACCTAAACAGTTGAAATTGCAACCAGCAAAACGCATAAAAATAGCTAATTTTCCATTATATTTGCCTTCTCCTTGAATGCTTAAGAAACTTTCAACAAGTTGCAAAATTAACCTCCAGTTTGATAAAAAGCACGAGATGAGGTTTCATTATCAACAACACTCCATTTATTTTTTTCTGGTTTATTTCTTAATACTTCTTGTAATATTTCTACAGCGGCTTTAATATCACCTTTTCGAACCGCTTCTTTTATGCTTAATGCTTCATCAAAATAAAGGCAAGGTATTAACAAGCCTTCAGCACTTAAGCGTATGCGATTGCAAGAATCGCAAAATTCATGGCTATGAGGATCTATAATTCCAAATTCATAATCATCTGCCTTGTAAATACTCACAGGTGCTTTTTCATCTTTTTTTATAAGTTGAATTTGATATTTTTGACTCAAAATTTGTATAATTTCATCTCTTTTTAATCCTTGTAATTTACCATAAGCATGAGTATTTTCCATAAATTCTATAAAGCGAATTTGAGCTTTTTTTGATTTTGCAAATTCCAAAAGAGATATCAGTTCATCATCGTTTAAATTTTTAAGAGCTACAGTATTAAGTTTTACTTTCAAATCTAGATTTAAAGCTTCATCAATTCCAGATAAAACACTATCTAATACATCTTTTTGCGCAAGAGTTTTTGCTTTTTTGTGATCTAGGGTATCAAGTGAAATATTAAGTCGTTTAAGTCCAGCATTTTTTAGGTCTTTAGCAAAGTCTTTTAGTAAAAATCCATTTGTAGTTATAGCAAGGTCAATATCGCTTTTATAATCGCTAATCATTTTTATAAAAATACTTAAATCTTTTCTTAATAAAGGTTCCCCACCTGTTATACGGATTTTTTCAATTCCTTCGTCTATAGCTGCTTTAACAAATAAAAAAAGTTCTTCAAAGCTTAATAAATTTTCTTTTGGCTGATAATCGAAAGGAATTTTTGGCATACAATAAAGGCAGCGAAAGTTACATCTTTGTGTAACTGAAATTCTAAGATAATTTATCTTTCTACCGAATTGATCTATAAGCATTTATTTTCCATTCTATTTTATTAATTTCTTAAATTTTAAGACAAGTTCTACATTTCCAGTGCCAATGCGTAAATCTTTAGCGATTTGTTCTATGCTTTTTCCTTCTTTGAAAAGATTTTCTATTTTTTGTTCTTCTGTATCGTAATTTGGTGTAAGTTTAGCCATGCTTTGTGCTTTTTGTTCCAAATTTAAAAGACGATTTTGTTGTTCATTTTGAAAATCTTCTATGATATGTTCCATAGTTTTTAGTGTTCTTAAAACAGGAGTGATTTTTGAACTGATTTGTTTATCAAGTTCAATCATAATTTCTTCTTTTAAAAGAGAGGTTTTATAGTCTTCATCCTCTTCGCTATCATCTTTAACTCCTAATTCTTTACGAAAATAATGAAGTTCTTTGGTAATATCTTCTATCACATTTTGAAGTTTTGCTATTTTTGCATTATTTTCTCTTTCTTTGATATTCATGTAGGCTAGCATTGCAATTAAAAGCACAATTATAAAAACTAAATAAAGTACATCATCACTCATTCTTGGCCTTTCTTATTTCTTATCATATTTCTTTGGATTTCAACAACAAAAGCATCAAAAGCCATTTTGTCTTCAGGCTTAATTTTGATAATTTTTGCCAATGTTTGACTTTGAGCTTTGATAAAAATAGCTATTTTTTGATTATTTAAATCAAATCTTAAATAATATTCTTTATCTTCTTCTAAAATAGTATCCAAAAAATTTAGATACTCAAAATTTAAAGATTCTATTACCCCTTTTTGCTTAAGTGGTATAAGTTCTTTATTTTTATCTAAAGAATTTTCAAGTCTTAAAATATCTTCTTTTAGACTTAAAAGAAGATCAAAAATAATTTTTTCACCCTCGTCAAAATCAATGCGTAAAGCAAGTTTTTTCCATTTTAAAATTTGAGAAATTGCTCCAAGTTTTAGGTATTCTCCAAGAAAACGGTTATTTTCTATTTCACAACATTCTAAATGAGCTTCAAATCCTGCTTTAAAAAGTGCTAATTCCATAATAAATCAATCCAAATAAAAATAAAAAAGATAATACTTAAATAACCATTTAGAGTAAAAAATGCTCTATCAATATGAGCAAAATTCTTATGAACAATTTTATGTTCCAAGGCTAAAATAATACCGCTTATAATTACCCCAATAAGTGCTATTTTTCCAAGTGCTACACCCCAAACTTCCCACACAAAAAGAAGCCAAAATAATACCGCTAAAATATGGCAAAAAGATGATATAAATAAAGTAGCCTTTGAACCAAATTTAGCAGGAATAGAGTGAAGTCCTATTTTTTTATCATACTCCATATCTTGTAAAGAATAAAGCAGATCAAACCCAGCTGTCCAAAAAGTTACACCTAAACATAAAATAACGCTATAAATGTGAATTTCACCCATAATTATAACACTTCCTGCAATAGGCGCAAGTCCTAAACAAAATCCTAAAACTAAATGTGCTAAAGAACTAAAGCGCTTAAAAGCTGAATAAATAGCCAATACCAAAAGCACAGGAAAAGACAAATAAAAGGCCAAGGTATTAATAAAATAAGAACATGATATAAAAATAAGTGCATTAATAATGATAAAAATCCATACGCTTTTTCTACCTATTTTTCCACTGACATTAGGGCGATTTGCACAACGAGGATTATCCTTATCTATATCTTCATCCATTAAACGATTTGTAGCCATGGCAAAATTTCTTGCACTTACTGCACAAATAATGCCTAAAATCAACGCCTTAAAACCAAACCAAGCAGTGTCATTTGCAAGTTTTGATGCTACAATCATAGAGGAAAATAAAAAAGGCAAAGCAAAAATAGAATGCTTAAATACTACAAGTTCTAAAATATCTTTAAATTTTATCCAGAATGTGTTCATTTTTCTACTTTAAAATATTTTTTGCTATGATTTTACTAAAATTTTTATAAATTTTAGGATAAATATTAAAATGTTTTTTGAAATAGCATTAATAGGAACAACCGCGAGTGGAAAAACATACATAGCCAATACTTTAGCAAGAGAATTTAATGCTGTTGTTTTAAGTCTTGATAGTCTTTGTGTTTATAAAGAGATTAATATAGCAAGTGCCAAGCCTTCACAAGATGATCTTGCGAGTATAAAATACTTTGGGGTAAATTTATTGAGCGTGAATGAACATTTTAATGTTGAGTTATTCATAAGAGAATATCAAAAAGCAAAAGAATTTGCTTTAGCTAGAAATTTACCTCTAATTATAGTAGGTGGAACTGGATTTTATTTAAAAACTATGATAGATGGTTTAAGTGAAAAAACCTTAGAGTCAAAGAGTTCTTTAAATAACGATGAAATTTATGCTCTTTTATTAAATATTGATCCAAACTATAAAATAGAAAAAAATGATACTTATAGATTAAAAAAATGGCTGGGTATTTATGAACAAACAAGAGAAATTCCTAGTGAATTTTTAAAAAGAACACAAAAAACTGGGGTGCTTAAAGATATAGAAATTTATGAGCTTGCGTGGGATAAAGAAATTTTAAAAAAACGTATTAAAACTAGAACAAAAGAAATGCTTGATAATGGACTTTTAGATGAAGCAAAAATTCTTTTTTCTAAATTTGATCATAAACTTAAAGCATTAAATTCTATAGGTTTGAAAGAGTGTAAAGAATATTTAGATGGAGAAATTTCCTTTAAAGAGCTTGAAAATTTAATCACGATACATACTACACAACTTGCCAAAAGACAAAGAACTTTTAATAAAAAATTTCAAAGTAAAGCCTTGGAATTTGATAAAGCTTTAGCTACTTTAAGAATGAAATTTTCAATCGAAAAATAAATGTTCTATTAGAATTTTTACTCCTAGTATAATTAAAACCAATCCGCCTAAAAGTTCAGCTTTATTTTTAAGATAAATTCCAAATTTATTCCCTATTTTTAGAGCAATGATACATAAAATGAAGGTGATAATACCTATTAAAAATATAGCTAATAATAAATTTACATTTAAAAATGCAAAACTCACACCAACTGCTAGTGCATCGATACTCGTAGCAATTGCTAAAGCTAGCATGGTTTTAAAGCCAAATTGATTGGCATTACTATCGCAATTTTCATTTTCCAATGACTCTTTGATCATTTTTAATCCTATTAAAGAAAGTAAAATAAAAGCTATCCAATGATCAATACTCGCAATAAAAGATGCAAAAGTTATGCCTATAAAATAACCAATAGTTGGCATCAAAGCTTGAAATCCACCAAAATAAATTCCAACAATAAGATAATGTTTTAAATGTAGTTTTTTAACACTAAAACCTTTGCATAGTGATACAGCAAAAGCATCCATTCCTAAAGCACAGGATAAAAAAATAAGACTATAAAAATCCATAACAAATCCTAAAATTTTATAAAAAATTGAAGATGAAATTATAATCAAACAAAGATAAAAATCACATAATTTTGATATATTTAATTAAATTTTAAGAAATAAATATATATAATTCAATTTCATTTTTATTTTTTACTCCTTAAAAGTGGCCCATTCGTCTAGCGGTTAGGACATCGCCCTTTCACGGCGGTAACACGAGTTCGAGTCTCGTATGGGTCACCACTTTTTAATTTTTCTTTTAAAATAACAATTTTTTCATTTTTTCTATTGAAATTTAATAAATATTAATAATTTATTTTGTAGAATACGAATAGCTTTTGATATAAGTCTATTATAGACTTATATCAAGGCTGGGCATTATTGAGCTGGTGTTTGCTCTTTTGTTTTTTTGTGAGTTTTAGCTTCATGTTTTTTATCAGCTTTAGCTTTTGAATGATGAGCTTTTGTATGTGTTTGATTTACATCGCTTGGAGTATTAGCTGCAAAAACATTAGCTGCGAAAGCACCTAGTAATGCTGAGATTAGTACAACTTTTTTCATATTTTCCTCCTTATGAATAATTTTTAGTTGCAAATTAATTGTAATTATTAAAAATCAACAAATAGATATTTTTTGTAAAAATATTTCAAAAAAATATAATTTTTTATATATATTTAAATTATTATTAAAATATATTATAAATGTATCTTATTTTATTTAGATTAAATAAATAGAAATTTTACCCACTAAGCTTTTAAGATATTTTTACTCTTTTTAATATTATTATGGTAATATTTTCAATATCAAACTAAAAATAAAGGAGAAATTATGTTTGAATTAAGAAAATTACCTTATGATACCAATGCTTTTGGTGATTTTTTGAGTGCTGAAACTTTTAGCTATCATCATGGAAAACATCACAATACTTATGTTACAAATCTAAATAATCTTATTAAAGATACTGAATTTGCAGGTAAAGATCTTGTAAGTATTATCAAAACTTCAAATGGGGGCGTATTTAATAACGCAGCTCAAGTTTATAATCATGATTTTTATTTTGATTGCATTAAGCCAAGTACAGGCTGTGGCTGTGGCGGTTCATGTCAAAGTATAGATGCTAATTTACAAGCGGCACTAGAAAAAGAATTTGGATCTTTAGAAAATTTCAAAGCTGAATTTATCAAAGGCGCTACAGGAGTTTTTGGTTCAGGATGGTTTTGGTTAGTTTATAATACTAAAAATCAAAAACTAGAATTTGTAGGTACTTCAAACGCAGCTACACCAATTACTGAAGATAAAGTTCCTTTACTTGTTGTAGATGTTTGGGAACATGCTTATTATGTAGATCATCGCAATGCACGCCCTGCTTATTTAGAAAAATTCTATGCTCATATTAACTGGGAATTTGTTGCAAAAGCTTACGAATGGGCTTTAAAAGAAGGCATGGGATCAGTTAGCTTTTATGCAAATGAACTTCACCCTGTAAAATAACTTTAATCCTTTTTGTGCTAGAATGGATTTTGACATTAAGTCAACATTCTACACAAAAAGGGGCAAAAATGGATAATTCTTTATCTGCATATACTCAAAAATATGACAAAGAAGGTTATGGACTTCAATATCCTGATGGTCATGTTATAAGATTTTACGAGAGAATCTTAAAATACAAACTAAGCAAAACAAGTGGAAAATTACTTGATTTTGGTTGTGGAAATGGAGTGCATTCTAAGTATTTTAAAAATATAACCGGGGGGGGGTATAGAGCCTTATGGCATTGATATAGTTCCTAGTTTAAAAAAAGTTTGGGAAAAAGATCCTTGCTTAGATTCTAAAAATTTTCACATCATATCTCCTAATTCTAGCTTTAAAAAACTCTTCAATACAAAAATGGATTTTATATTTGCAAATCAAAGCTTATATTATCTTACAAAACAAGCTTTTAAAGAAGCTGTGCAAGAATTTTATGAACTATGCAATGAAGGAGCTATTATATTTGCAACCATGATGAGCGATAAAGGCTATAGTATGTATGAAAGAGGAGAACTTATGGATAATAGCTTGCGTGAAGTAAAAGGATGTCCAAGTGGTAGATTGAGTGGTTCTTCATATATACGCTTTACTAAAGACATAGAAGAATTAAAAGAAGATTTTAAACCTTTTAAACCTTTATTTTGGGGAGATTATGAATTAATTAATCTGTATAATTTTGAAGGCAGTGTGGAGCACTTTATTTATATAGGACAAAAGTAAGTGCTCTAGCACTTACTCTCCTAAGCTTGGAGTCATTTCGATAATCTTCCAAGGAAGTCCTTGAGAATTCAGCTCTTCCATAAAAGGCTTAGCGTCAAATTCTTCCATATTAAACACGCCTTTTCCTTGCCAAATTCCTTTAGCGATTAATTTCGTACCTATCATAGCAGGAACACCTGTAGTATAGCTCACAGCTTGCGCGCCAGTTTCTTTGTAACATTCTTCATGATTGCAAACATTATAAATATAAACTTGTTTGTCTTTTCCATCTTTTTTACCACGAATCACGCAACCTATATTGGTATAACCTTTAGTGCGTGGTCCTAAACTTGCAGGATCAGGAAGCAAGGTTTTTAAAAATTCTATAGGAATGATTTCTTTACCTTGGTGTATCACAGGTTTAATCCCTAGCATTCCAACATTTTCAAGACATTTCATGTGAGTTAAATAACTTTGTCCAAAAGTCATAAAAAAGCGTATTCTTTTTAAACCTTTGATATTTTTTACCAAGCTTTCAAGTTCTTCATGATAAAGCAAATAGCTATCTTTCACTCCTACTTCTGGATAATCCCACTCCATTTTTATTTCCATAGGCTGCGTTTCTATCCACTTGCCATTTTCCCAATAACGCCCTTTAGCAGAAACCTCACGCAGATTGATTTCAGGGTTAAAATTCGTCGCAAAAGCATAGCCATGATCACCTGCATTGCAATCTAAAATATCTATATAAGAAATTTCATCAAATAAATTTTGCTGTGCATAAGCACAAAAAACATTAGTTACACCAGGATCAAATCCACTTCCTAAAAGTCCTAAAATTCCTGCTTGTTTAAACTCATCATTTCTCGCCCATTGCTCTTTGTATTCAAATTTAGCTAAATCAGGATGTTCATAATTTGCCGTATCTATATAATCAATCCCTGCTTTTATACAAGCATCCATTAAACTCAAATCTTGATAAGGCAAAGCCACATTGAGTAAAATTTGTGCTTCTGTTTTCTTGATAAGTTCTACAACTGCATTGCTATCATCAGCATCAATTTGCGCCGTTTCAATTTGAACCCCTAAACGCTCTTTGATAAAAGCAGCGATTTCATCACATTTGCTTTTTGTTCTACTAGCTAAAGTGATTTTACTAAAAGTATCAGAATTCATTGCGCATTTTACAGTAGCCACACGACTTACCCCACCTGCGCCTATGATTAAAAGATTTTTCATTCCTATCCTTCAAAAATTTTTTTGATTTTATCAAATTTAAACTAAAAATTGATAATATCAAAACTTATTTTCTCTTCTAAATCATAACTTGAGCTCACCAAAATAAAAAAAATTATATTTTTATAAAGTAATTTTAGCCTACAAAAAGCCCCTAAAAATTCTTTTTGTAAAATTTTAGCCTCAAAGCGATTTCCTATTTTAAGCTCTGCATAACCAAAAATATAATTTTTTGAAGCTATCCAAGCAAAAAATTCATCTTCTAAATCAAGTTTTTCTTCTATGATATTTAAATCAGGTAAAATTTGTGCACTTTTAAAATCAGGTTTAAAATAAAGCTCTTTAGGATTTGCATGAGCTAAAATTTTTCCTTTTTCTAAAAAAGCGATTTGATCAGACATACAATAAGCATCTTCAATATCATGAGTTACCATAATAGCCGTAATGCCTTGATTTTCTATCATTTTTTTCAATTCTCTTCTTAAATCCTGTTTTAAATTTTGATCCAAATTAGAAAAAGGTTCATCTAAAAGCAAAAGCTTACATCCTCTTGCCATAGCTCTAGCAAAAGCCACTCTTTGCGCTTGTCCTCCTGAAATTTCATCGATTTTTTTATATCTTAAATCTTCAATTTCAAAAGTTTTAAGCAAATGATTTAAAATTTGATTTTTATCTTTTTTATCATAAAGTGCAAAAAGTATGTTTTTCTCAACATTTAAATGAGGAAATAAAGCATAATTTTGAAACATCAAAGCCACTTCACCTTTGCAAGAAAACAAATCATAAGAACTAGCTTGTTCAAGCTTAGCAATAATCCTTAAAAGCGTGCTTTTTCCGCTTCCACTACCTCCTAAAATGCTTAAAAATTCTCCTTCTTTGACATGAAGATTGATATTTTCTAAAGCTTGTATTTTTCCAAAATTTTTAGATAAATTTTTAATTTCTAACATCATCTTTCCTTGTGATTTTATCCATCCAAACAACAACCATTAAAGAAAGAAAAACGATAAACAAGGAAGGCAAAGCTGCATCATAAATTCTTTCATCACTTGCAAACCAGAAAGCTTTAACACTTAAAGTTTCAAAGCCAAAAGGCGCTAAAATTCTACTTAAAGGAAGTTCTTTAATCGTATCAATAAAAACAATAATAAAAGCCAAAAATAAAAAATGTTTCATTAAAGGTGTGTGAATTTTAAAAAATAAAATAAAATAACTCGTTCTTAAATTTAAACTTGCTTCATCAATATTTAGATGAATTTTATTATATCCTCCCTCTAAAGAATAAATTGCACTCGCTAAAAAACGAATTATATAAGCAAAAACAAGAACAAGTAAAGAATTTCCCAATAAACTCATGTGAAAAAATTTATCCAAAAATACAAAAAGCACTATAATGCTAATCCCTAAAGCAGCAGCAGGTATAGAATAACCCAAAGAACTTATTTTTAAAATAAATAAATTAAAAAAATGATTTTTAACTATTCTAGAGCTAAACATCAAAAAATAAGCTAAAAAAGTGGTAATTAAAGCAGTGATTAAAGCTAAGATTATAGTTTGAAAACTGATAATATAAAATTGCGATTCAAAAAGCTTATGATCTTTTAGCCCCCAATAAACTAGCCAAATAAAAGGTAAAATAAAACCTACAAAAGCAATCATAAAACAATAAATACAGGATAGAATTTGTTTAATAGGATTTAATTTTCTTTTTTTGATAAAAAGAGCTAAATTTTGATTAAAACTATAATGATGTTTATTTTTATAATAATAATCCACATACATAATCAAAAATACAAAAAGCATTAAAATACCCGATAAAACACTAGAAGAATAAGAATCATTCAAATCATACCAGAGTTTAAAAATTCCAGCCGAAAAAGTATCCACTCCCAAATAAGCACTTGCACCATAATCACTCAAAGTTTCCATTAAAACCAATAAAGCTCCAGAAAAAATGGCAGGTCTTGCACTCAAAAGTGCCACGCGTGTAAAAATTCTAAATTCAGAATATTTCATGATTTTAGCTACTTCATAAGCCTCTTTAGCTTCACTTTTAAAAGCTGTTTTAGCAAATAAATAAATATAAGGATATAAAGAAATAGCCAAAACAAAAATAACACCATAATGATTGAAAAAATCTATCCTAAAGCCAAAATTTTCGTGAAAAAATCCTTGAAAATCCATAATTCCCACATAAACAAAGGCTAAAATATAAGCAGGTATGGCTAAGGGTAAAATGAGTAATTTTTCTAAAATTTTACAGAAATAAAAATCATAATTTGCAATCAAATAAGCAGAACTCACACCCAAAATCAAGCTTAAACACAATACTCCCATGCTAATTATAAAAGTATCTTTGATGAATTTTAAAAATAAATAATCAAAAAAATGACTCAAATTTTCTTTAATAGATGAAAATTGGGTTAAATCACTTGTATTAAAATTTTGAAATAAAATATAAAAAAGTTCAGCAAAAATACCAAAAATAGGTAAAGCAAGAAAAAGGGCAAGTAAAATTGCCCCGAGTTTATAGTATTTTAAGGTTTTATACATTATCTAAAACCGACTTCATCGTAAATTTTAACCGCTTCTTTAATATTTTCTGCTATCTTACTCACAGGGATTTGATCTTCTTTGAAAGTTCCAAAATCTTTTACCGTTTGGCTTAATTCTACATCATTTCTTATAGGAAATTCATAATTACTATCAGTAAGAATTTTTTGAATTTCAGGACTTAACATAAATTCCATAAATTTTTTAGCCGCATCTTGATTTTTACTTGATTTTGTCATAGCAATACCGCTAATGTTAATATGCGTTCCTCTATTGTCTTGATTAGGAAAAATAATACCCAAAGAATTCCCCACTTCTACATCTTTTGGATTTTTAGAATTCTTTAAAAGCCCTATATAATAAGTATTCATAACTGCAAATTTAGCTTCGCCTGCAAATACTTGTCTGGCTTGATCTCTATCCCCACCCTTTGGATTTGTCGCAAGATTTTCAAGCACACCTTTAGCCCATGCTTTAGCCTCTTTATTTCCGTCATTAGCTATAATAGATGCTAAAAGAGTTTTGCTATAAGGAGCTGTAGCACTTCTCATAACAATTTCTCCTTTAAATTCAGCTTTTGCTAAATCTTCATAATTTTTCATTTTGCTAATATCGATATTTGTGTTTTTGTTGTAAGCAATAATTCTTGCTCTTTTTGTAATCGCAAACCATTCTTTATCCTTATCTCTTAAATGAGCGGGTATAAATTCTTCTAAATATTTTGATGAAACAGGGGATAAAAGTCCTAAATTCTTAGCTTCTGTAAGATTTGAAATATCAGCTGTGATGAAAATATCAGCAGGAGAATTACTTCCTTCAAGAGAAAGTCTTTTAATAAGTTCTGAAGCTTTAGCTTGAGTATGATTGACCTTAATACCTGTTTTTTCTTCGAATTTTTTTATGATTTCAAAATCAGCATTATAATGTCTTGCTGAGTAAATATTAAGCTCACGAGCACCTAAAAATGAAACAGCTGTTAAAAACATAAAGAAGATTTTTTTCATATTTTATCCTTTAATTGAGAATTATACTCGGTTTTATTAAGATCTTTAAAATCGGTATGAGAATGTTCAGAGCAAGCAAAAGCAAAGCCAACGCATAGTAAAAATAAAATTATTTTTTTCATAGACATTAATTCCTTTTAGATATTTTGATAAGAAATATTAATATTAAAAAGTAAATATAAAGTAACTTAATAATTTTATAACTGATAAATATTTTCATTTTATTATAATAAATTTTGATAATAATTATAAATAATTAAATTTTAATATAAATATTTAATAGTATTTTTATATATAAAATATTAATATTCAATATCAAAAATAAACCACTAAGAAAGTAACAATAATAATGAAATTTTATACTATTTTAAGCATTCTATTTATAAGCTTTATGTTGAGCGCTTGTGCTGTTTTGCAAAAATCATCTCCACTTCAAGAAAATAAAGATTTTTATATACTTGATACGCATACTCAAAAAAAGATTTCTTTTGAAGATATGATTTTAGAATTGCTAAAAGCAGATGTGATACTGCTTGGCGAAAAACACGATGAGGTTAAACATAAGATAAGTCAAGTTATGATTTTTAATGCCTTAGAAGGAAATTTAAGTTCTCAAAATATAAACTTTGATGTAGCTTTAGAAATGTTAGCAAGCACAGAGCAAAATCACTTAGATAAAGCTTTTAAAAATAAAAAAACCATTAAAGCCAATGAACTTACTAATGCATTAAATTGGGATAAGGTCTGGAAATGGAAAGATTATGAGCAATTTGTCAATGTGGTTTTTTATTCAAAGTCAAAAATATTAGGTGCAAATCTTTCACGCTCAGAAATTACAAGCATTTATAATGGGGCTCAGCCCTTAAAGGGTTATGTTTCAACCACAAATGAAGTAAAAAAACAACTTTTTGACATTATATCCTTAAGCCATAAGCTAAATCCTGAAGAAAATAAAGAATTACTAGATAAATTGGTGGAAATTCAACAATTCAAAGACAGGCGTATGGCTGATGTATTGGTTCATCATGTAAATAAAGTTTTATTGCTAGCTGGAAGCTATCATACAAGTAAAAAAATAGGAATTCCTTTACATATACAAGATTTTAAAAGCAGTAAAAAAATAGTTGTAGTGAATTTAAGCTATGGAGAAATAGATTTAAAAGACAGTGATTATGTTTTGATTTATAAGGGGGAGGAATGAAAAAATTAAGTTTATTTTGTGCTGTAGGTTTATGTTTTGCTAGTTTTGCTTTTTCTGAAGAATTAGAATTTGATAGTCTTGAAATTTCAGGTTCAAAAATCAAAAACGATGAAAAACCTTTTGTAACTCCTGGGGCAACAAGCACAAGAGAGGGTATAGGTTCAGATACACAAAGTATAGATTCTATAGTGCGTAGTATACCTGGAACCTACACAAACACAGATCAAGCTCAAGGCACAGTTCAAGTAAATATTCGTGGTATGAGTGGTTTTGGGCGTGTTAATACCATGATTGACGGTGTTACTCAAACTTTTTATGGTAGTGCATCAGATGATCCAGCTAGATTTCATTCACAAACGGGAACTTCAGCTTTTGGAGCTGTTATTGATACAAATTTCTTAATCGGAGTTGATGTTACAAGGGGAACTTTTGAAGGAGTAGGTGGAGCAAATGCCTTGATGGGATCAGCAAATTTTAAGACCATAGGTATAAATGATATTGTACATGATGGCAATATCTTTGGATTTTTAGGACGATTTTCTTATGGAAGCAATGGAATCGGACCAAGTTATATGAGTGCAGTGGCTGGAAAGACTGAACTTGAAAATAATGGATATGTGGGCGCGCTTTTTGGTTATAGCGCAAAGAGAATTACTCAAAATTACACTGTAGGCGGGGGTGGCAAGATAGGTAGTAGTATGGTTGATACTGATGGAGATGGTATAGCTGATACCAATATCGCTCCTTTTGATCCAGATTTTTTAACCCAAAAACCAAACTCTCAACTTTTTAAACTCGAATATGTCCCAAATTCTTTTACAAATACTATATTTTCTTATCGTAGATATCAAAACGAACTTGCCGGTAGAAAAATACACAATGACAATTATCAACTTGATTTTTGGCACAACCCTAATGAGTGGCTTAATGTAAATACGCTTATTGCCTACAATCAAGGCATACAAACCTATGGATCAAAATCTACTTTTGCGGCAAACGATGCCATAGCTAACACAAAGGCAAAAAATACTGCCACTACTTTTGATATAAGTGATACTTTAGAGGGTGAATGGCATAGATTTAATCTAAACACACGCTTTGGAGCAAATATTTTGCTTAATGATTATAAAAATACCTTAAATACATCAATTCAAGGAGTAAATTCTATACCTTTTCAGCCTCGTGGAAAACAAAATCTTTTTACTTATTATCTTGATAATAGTCTAAATTATGGTATCTTTACACTTGATACCAATGTGAATCTTTTAGATTGGAATATCAAAGGACACAGACCTGCTTGCGATGAAGTAAATTTTATGTGTTTTCCAAAAGCGGCGACAGATATAGATAAAAATGGACTTCGCCTGAATGCTTCTGTCATGCTTTCAGCTGCCATACACGAGCTTTTTACACCCTTTGTAAGTTTTGCGAGAACAAATAGAGCCCCTAATGTGCAAGAAATGTTTTTCTCAAATAACGAAGGCAATGGTATCAATTCTTTCTTAAAACCAGAACAAGCCAATACTTGGCAAATAGGTTTTAATTCTTTTAAACATGGACTTTTAAAAGATGATGATCGCTTTGGTTTTAAAGCCGTGTATTATCATACAAAAATAAAAGATTATATTTATAATGAACAATTTTATCTTGAAGATCCAAGTAAAGATCCTCCAAGCTCGCAATTTTATATGCACTTAAATTCAGCTGATGATACCATATTTAAGGGTGTGGAGTTAGAATTAAGCTATGACTTGGGTTTTGCTTATGCTAAAGCTATGTATTCAAGACAAGATACAAGTTCGACTATTTCTCAAACTTCAGGACCTCTTCTTGGCTCTTTTTCGGCAAGTAAAATCATGGAGCTTCCAAAAGATTATGCAAATGTAGAGCTTGGCTTTAGGTTAAATGATAAAATAAGCTTTGGTGGTATAGCAAAATACACAGGCAAAGCAAAAAGGGTAAATCCAAATACAGATGATTGGAATAAGGATCCAAACAATCCTTATTATCCTAAACCAACCACACAAGACTTACCAAAAATTCCTATTATAGTAGATTTATATTGGAATATAGAATGGTTTAAAAACCTCACAATGAGAGCAGAGGTGCAAAATTTATTTGATAAAAACTACATGGATGCCTTAAATGCTTATAATTCCTTAGATAATCAGCTTCAATATAATGGAGCAGGTGATCCTATCTATCTTTTTAGCAATTCTGCTCGCGGTCGTACTTTTATAGTAAGTTTTGAATATAAATATTAAGGAATATACAAATGTTAAAAAAATGTTTTTATTTTGTTTTTTTATTGTTAAATTTAAATGCAGAAGCAAATGCAACAGATACAAATTTATCTTTTGATTCTTCTAAGATAGAAACCGAAGCACCTAAAATAGAGCTTTCTCTTTCTAGTCTTTATCAAAATGCTGATGAGGTGGTAAAAGGTGTTATTTATATATTGGTTTTATTTTCCATTTTAGCATGGGCAGTTTTTATTTCTAAGCTTATGCAATTTTATTTTATGAAAAAAAATCTAGACTTGTCTATACAAAAGATAAAAGAATTAAAAAATCTCAATGAATTAGATCAGACAAAAGATTTTGCAGGTGTTTTATCTTTAGAAATTCAAGATGAGCTTGAAAAAAGTGAATATAAAAATGATCACATAAAAGAGCGTATAGAATTGCGTTTGCAAAATACCATCTCAAAGCAAATCACAGCAAGCAAAAATGGCTTGAGTTTGCTTGCGAGCATAGGTGCTAGCGCACCTTTTATAGGGCTTTTTGGAACAGTTTGGGGAATTATGAATGCATTTATAGGTATAGCAAATCTTGGCAATGCTTCTTTGGCAGTCGTTGCGCCTGGTATAGCTGAAGCCTTGTTTGCTACAGCTTTTGGCTTGATAGCTGCTATCCCTGCGGTGCTTTTTTATAATTATCTTACAAGAAAAAATTTAAAACTTATGCACCATTTAGATGAGCTTGCAAATTTTGTCTATATACTTTTTCATAGGAGTTATTTTAATGATAAAAACTGAAATGGCTCACAAAGAAGAGGAGTTAAGTGAGATCAATATAACTCCTTTTATAGATATTATGCTTGTATTATTGATTGTTTTTATGGCTGTTACTCCTCTTATCACAAGTTCTATCAAAATAGAATTACCCAAGAGTTCGCAGCAAGCAGAGGATAAGCTTAAAAATCCCATCATACTTTATTTAAATACTGATAATACTTTGGCTATTAATGATGATAAATTAAGCCTAGAAAATCTTTCAAGTGCTTTAGATATAAAAACCAAAGGCAATAAAGAAGAAATTATTTATTTTCATATCGATAAAAGTGTAAAGTATGAAGATATTATGCAAGTAATGCAAAAATTAAAAGAGAATGGCTATGGAAAAATAGCTCTTTCAAGTAAAAAGATGGATTAGTATGAAGTCTAGTGTGATTTTTGGGTTTGTGTTAAGTTTGATATTGCATACTTTAGTATTAATGTTTTTCCTTTTTTCTTTTTATACTCAAGAAAAATCAAGTGGTGTTGATTTTAAACAAGGAGCGGAATTTACTTCCATTATGATGGTATCAGAGTTTCCTATCGGGGAATTAAAAGAAGTTTCGATTGATCAAAAAAAGAGTAATTCTCAAGATAAAAACAAAAAACAAGACGAAAGAATAAGTTTTAATTCTCAAGATAAAAATGCTGTATTAAAAGTTCAAAAAAAGATTGAAAAGCAAGATGAAAACCAAGCTCAAAAAGAAATAGCTAATGCAAGTGAAAATTCAAAATTTAAAAATGAATCGCTCAGTGCTCCGCTACAAAGTAATGAAGATAAAACACAAACTATAGTAAGTGGCAATGCCAAAGAACAAGTTAAAAGCTATCAAGCTTTGCTTATGGTTCATTTGACTAAATTTAAAAAATATCCTCAAGAAGCGATAATGCAAAAACAAGAAGGCGTTGTAAGAATTCGCGTAAGCATTGATGAAAGCGGAAATGTCTTAAGCAAAGAGCTTAAAAAATCTTGCCCTTATGCAGCGCTCAATGATGAAGCTTTAAGTTTATTTAAAAGAGCTTCTCCATTGCCAAAACCGCCTAAAGAAATGTTAAAAAATGGTGATAAAATCAGTTTTGTTATGCCTATTGATTACAATATTAAAGACTATTTAGGTAAAAAATAAACTTTTCATTAAAAAAAGTTTATTAGAATTTTTATTTTAAAGGTGATGATTATGTTCTCTTCGTTTTTTAAAAGTAAAAAATGGGCTTTATGGGCTTATTTGGGACTTTTTTTACTGTTATTTTTCTTATATATACAAACAAGCTTAAATGTTGCGATCAATTCATGGTATAGTGATTTTTACAATGTTTTACAAAAGCCAAAAATAGAACTTTTGGATTCTAATTCTACGCAAAAAATAGAAGAAAATCTTGAAAATAATGCCACTTTAATCCAAGAGGCTAATCAAAGAGCTGAGCAAAATTTCCAAAAAGCTAATTTTATCAATAAAGGCGCATTGTATTATTATCAAAATTTATTAGAATATTTTTTCAACTCTAGGGCTATGATTGAAAAGCCAAATTATTCAGCAAGTGATTTTTATGCTTTGATTTTAGTTTTTTTGGCTATTGCTATTCCTTATGTTTTAATCGCTACAATTAATATCTATTTTGCTAGCGTCTATGCTTTTAAGTGGCGTGAGGCTATGACTTTTTCTTATTTAAAATTTTGGAAAAATAAAGATGATAATATAGAAGGAAGTTCGCAAAGAATTCAAGAAGATACTTATAATTTTTCTAAAATCGTAGAGAGTTTAGGACTTAGTTTTATAAAAGCTTTGATGACCCTTGTAGCATTTATTCCGATTTTATGGAGTTTAAGTGATGTTGTGAGTAAAGCTTTATTTGCAAATTTAAGCGAAAATTCTTTTTTTTATTTTTTAAAAAACATTGATGGTTTGCTTGTTTATATTGCACTTTTGATTTCTTTAGGAGGCTTGGTTGTGTCATGGTTTGTAGGTATTAAGCTTCCTGGACTTGAATATAACAATCAAAAAGCTGAAGCAGCTTTTAGAAAAGAGCTTGTTTATGCTGAGGATAATCGCAAAGAATACGCTAAAAATGAGACTATGATAGAGCTTTTTACAGGGCTTAAATTTAACTATAAAAGACTTTTTTTACATTATGGATATTTTAATATTTGGCTCATTTTATTTGAGCAAATGATAGTTATAGTGCCATTTTTAATCATGGCACCAGGGCTTTTTGCTGGAGCTATAGGACTTGGTATTGTAATGCAGATTAATAATGCATTTGATCAAGTGCGAAGCTCTTTTAGTATTTTTATCACAAACTGGACAACTATCACTCAACTTAGAAGTATATATAAGCGTTTAAAAGAATTTGAGAAAAATATTTCTTATAAGTCTTAGTTTTTTCTTATAAAATACAAGAAAAAATTCAAATATTAAATTTACTTTTAATTGTGTATAATAAGGTTTAATAATATTTTATTTCTTAAGGAGCTTCATTGGACCCCAGTCAGGTTTTGGATTTAAACCAAACTTCTACAGCATCTTTTGATGCAGGATATTCTATACTTATGGTTGTTGTTGCACTTGCTCTAGTGTTTTTAAATGGTTTTTTTGTTTTGTCTGAATTTAGTATTGTTAAAGTACGTCGTTCCAAGCTTGAAGAGATGGTAAAAGAAAAAAAAGCTGGTGCCAAGAAAGCTTTGGAGGTTACTTCAAGACTTGATACTTATCTTAGTGCTTGTCAATTAGGAATCACTTTAAGTTCTCTAGCTCTTGGTTGGATAGGTGAGCCTGCTATTGCAAAAATGCTAGAAATTCCGCTTATTAATCTTGGTTTTAGCACTGTTATTATCCATACTATGGCTTTCATTATTGCTTTTAGCATTATTACTCTTTTACATGTGGTTTTAGGAGAACTTGTGCCAAAAAGTATAGCTATTGCAGTTGCAGATAAAGCGGTTTTATTTATAGCTAGACCGCTTCATTGGTTTTGGATGCTCTTTTTGCCTTGTATTAAAATTTTCGATTTTTTAGCAGCTATAAGTTTGAAACTTTTTGGAATAAAACCTGCTAAAGAAAGCGAGCTAACTCATAGCGAAGAAGAAATTAAAATCATAGCAAGTGAGAGTCAAAAAGGTGGAGTTTTAGATGAATTTGAAACAGAGATCATACGCAATGCTGTTGATTTTTCAGATACTGTTGCTAAAGAGATTATGACTCCTAGAAAAGATATGATTTGTCTAAATAAACAAAAAAGTTACGAAGAAAATATGCAAATCATTTGTGAGCATAAACATACTCGCTTTCCTTATATTGATGGCTCTAAAGATACTATTTTAGGTATGATACACATACGAGATATAATACAAAATGAATTAAACCATAAAAGTCAAAATTTAGATACTTTTGTTAAACCTTTGATTTTGGTTCCTGAAAATATCAGCATTTCAAAAGTACTTGTAATGATGAATAAAGAACGCTCTCATACTGCATTAGTAGTTGATGAGTATGGTGGAACTGCTGGAATTTTAACCATGGAAGATATCATGGAAGAAATTATTGGCGAAATTAAAAGCGAGCATGAAGAAGACAGCTATAAAAAACTTGCTGAAAATATCTATGAATTTCAAGGACGATGCGATATAGAAACTGTTGAAGAAATGCTTGTAATAAACTATGATGAGGATTTAGAACAAGTTACTATAGGTGGTTATGTATTTAATCTTTTAGGACGCTTGCCTATGGTAGGAGATCGCATTGAAGATGAACTTTGTTACTATGAAGTTAAAAAAATGGATGGGAATTCTATAGAGCGTGTTAAGGTGGTTAAAAAAACAAATAAAGATGAAGAATAAGCCTCTTTAGGCTTATTTCTTTTTGTAAATTTGGTTTTTAATTTCTATACACTCAAAACCTTTTTCATCTAGTGTAACTACGCGTAAATATCCACCATCATCTATTTTACCCTCGCATAAAAATACTCTTTTGGCTATTTTCATAGGAAGTTTTTCTTTATTTCTGTGTCCAAAGATTTGATAAAGATTGTCCGAGGTGAAATTACAAAATTGATTTGCTACTTTTTGACTGTCTTCATATCCACCTACACCATAAATAAAGTCATGGCTTGGTATAAAACTTATTTTTTCAGGTTTGGAGGGTATAAAATTTACTCCTCCATGTGAACAAAATATGAATTTATTTTGGAATTTGTAGTATAAACATTCTTTTAGATGAGGATAGAGTTTTCTAGCATCTCTTGGAGTAAGTTTTTCTTTTCTAAAATCCTTTAAAGTATTTTCATTAAATTCTTTGGAATTTGACAATTCTCCATTAGCCCATTTTATAAGATGTCTTTCGTGATTTCCTTCTAATAAGCATACGTTTTCTTTTTCGCAAATTTTTAAAAGAAATTTTATTACTTTGCCATTTTCTATACCTCTGTTGATATAATCTCCCAAAAATATATAAAATTCATCTTCTTTGATTGTTTTAATGTATTCTTTTAAAACACTATAGCAACCTTGTAAATCTCCTATATGATGAATTTTTTTGTATTTGCTTAAATTTGGCATTTGGTAAAGACATTTTTTCCAGTCTCTTGAGTCTAAAATTGGGTATTTTTTTGGATTTTTTTTGAGCAAATCTTGAGTTTTTTCCAAAAGAGCATAAGGAATGATATATCCATTTTTTTTAGCTTCTAAAAGATTTTTTTCTTGACATTGTTTTAAAGAGCTATCAAAAACAATAACATATATTTTATAGCGATATTGTTTAGCTAAGTCTTTATAAATTTTTAATGTTTCGTTGTAAGCGTTTATGATGCTAAACTCACCTTTTTGCATACGCATTTCTAGAAGTTTGAGTAAAATTTTACTCAAATCTTCATCATTTTTAACATTTAAAATTTTATATTCACTGACTATATTTTTAACGCTTCCTGATAAAAGACGCAAAGCATTTAAATCAAGTGTATAATTTTGAAGTTTATTATTTTTGATAAATTCTTCTTGTCCTGCGTAATAATTCCCTCTTAAAACAAGTAAGATTCGCACATTCTTTGCCTAGATTTTCTTTAAAAATTCAGTTTTTAAAACAATAACGCCAAATTTATCTACTCTAGCCTCAATTTCACCTTCTTTAGAAGTGAGCTTAATATTTTTTATAGTAGTTCCACGTTTTAAAGTTGTACTTGCACCTTTAACCTTAAGATCTTTTATTACACTCACGCTATCACCTGTGTTAAGTTCTATTCCATTAGCGTCTTTAGCCATTTTTTTCCTTTCTTTGATCTAAAATATTTAAAATTTGCACCACTAAAGCAAAAGCCATAGCGGTATAAATATATGCCTTATCAATATGAATATCAAAACTTTCAGCAACTAAAACTACGCCTATTAGCACCAAAAAAGCTAAGGCTAAAATTTTAATGCTTGGATATTTTTCAACAAAATCTGCTATAGGTTTAGAAGCAAAAAGCATCACAGCTACTGCGATAATAACAGCGATAATCATGATGGTTACATCTTGAGCAATTCCTACTGCGGTAATAACACTATCAAGCGAAAACACTATGTCAATCACAGCAATTTCAGCTACAACTATCCAAAGTTTATTGCTTGCTTTAAAATGACTTTGACTTTCTTCTTGATGAGAAATTTGCTCTTTAATTTCTTTAATAGACTTTACAATCAAGAAAAGCCCACCTAGTAAAAGAACTAGATCTCTTCCTGAAATTTCATTGCCCAATACACTAAACAAAGGTGTTACAAGTTTCATTACCCAAAAAAGAGATAAAAGAAGTAAAATTCTTGTAATCATTGCAAAAGCTAAACCTAAGATACGTCCTTTATCACGATGTTCAGGGGGTAGTTTGCTTACTAAAATAGCTAAAAAAATGATATTATCTATCCCTAGTACAATTTCAAGAGCACTTAAAGTAGCTAAAGTAATCCAAGCATCAATACTAAATATCCATTCAAACATAAATTTCCTTGAAAATTTTAAAATTTTTTAAAGCGATATTTTATAGTTTTAAAGCAAATACCTTTAATTCTTTAAGAAAAAATTTCAATCACACTTAAGGGTAAAATTTCATGTTCTAGACTATGAATTTTTTCTTCAAATTCTTCAAAACTCAAATTTCTTTTTTCAAAAGCTTTTTGAGCTATAATCATTCCACCATCAAGTTCTTCACTGACCCAATGCACACTCACACCAGCTACTTTCATATCACTTTCATAACTTTCTTTAATCGCATGTGCTCCTTTAAAAAGGGGTAATAAAGAAGGATGAAGGTTAATTGCCTTAATATTTTTTGTAAAAACAGGACTTAAAATTCTCATAAAACCTGCTAATACAGTAAGATTTGCTCCACTTTCTTTGATTTTTTGTACCAAAATCGTATCAAATTCTTCACGAGTATTATAAGCCTTATGATCAACAATGACAGTATCAAGACCAAATTTTTTTGCTCTTTGTACACCAAAAGCATCTTTTTTATTACAAATGCAAAGTACTACTTCATAGGTATTTTCCCCTATGGTTTTTTTATGAAGTTTTTCTAAAATATTTTCTAAATTACTTCCATTTCCACTAAAAAGTACAGCTAATTTTACAAGCATTTTAATCCTTTGATAAGTTTTAAAGCGTCAAAGCTATTTTTATTAAATTTATATTTTTTTGCAACAAGTCCATGAGCTAAAGTAGCATTTTTTGCTGCTTCTAAAGCGCTAAAACCAAAACCTAAATGTGCAGCAATCATTCCACTTAAAACATCTCCACTCCCACCTTTAGCTAAGGCTTGATTTCCTAAATTTACAACAAATAATTTTTCTTTTTGCACAATAATAGGATTTGCTCCTTTTAAAACAAGAACACAATCATAATTTTGTGAAAATTTTCTAGCATAGAAAAAGCGATTTTTTTGCAATGTTTCTATATCTAAATTCTCATCAAAGCACATTTTATAAAGTTTTATAAATTCTTTTGGATGAGGGGTTATAACAACATCTTTTCTGTTTAAATACCAAAGCAAAGCTTCACTTAAAAAGCAGTTTGCATCCAAGATCAAAGGAGTGTTTTGCAAAATTTCATCTTTTAGAAAATCCAAATTTTCAAGCCCCATACCTAAAGCAATAGCACTTGCATTATTTTCAATTTTTTCTTTTAACATCAAAAGAGGCGAGAAACTTTTTTGTGCTACTAAAGAAACAAGACCTGCTCCAAAATTTAAGGCTCCAAGTCCTGCTAAAGTTCCAGCACTTGCATTGGCAACTATATAAATATGGCCAAAATTTCCTTTATTGGCGTTGATTTTTCTATCTATAGTTTTTAAATCTTTTTTTTCAAGCAAAAAAGCTTGAGAATTAGGGTAAAATTTCTTAGATCTAATGCCTAAATTGGCTATTTTAATCCTTCCTACAAATTCCTTAGCAAAATCTTCAAGTAAAATTTCCTTTAAAGCTCCCATACAAAATGTAATATCAGCTTTAAAACAAGGATAAAATCCCAAATTTGTAGGTATATCACAAGCTATTTTTAAAGCCTTACTTTGATTAACTTTTTGAATAATTAAACTTGTTTTTTCATCTAAACAACGATTTGAACCTGTACCTAAAATACAATCAATGATAATATGAAATTTTTTAAAATTGGGTTCTTTTTTACAAAATTTAAAAGCATAATTTTGTAAAATTTGCTCTTGTTTTTTAAAAAGCGTATTTTCTTTAAAGCCTATTTTATAAGCTTTAGCGTGTTTTAAATTTCTTAAAGCCACCAAGCCATCTGAAGCGTTGTTACCCCCGCCTAATAAAAAAAGTATTTTTACTTTTCTAATCTTGCGTTGAATGCGAATTTTTTTAGCTTCTTTTTTAATTAGCTTGGCTAAATTTAATCCCGCATTTTCCATTAAAATAAGCTCATCTAAGCCTTTATTTATAGCATTTTGTTCTAAAATTTTTATATTATCAATAATAGCTTTCATAATCTTTTTTCACCAAAAAATATATATTTTTTTCTCTTTCTTCTTCAAATTTTTTCATTTTAGGTAAAAATTTCTGGATCAAAGCACGAAAATTCTTAAAACCATAATTTTGCGGATGAAAATCCGAGTATTTGCGGTTCATATTAGTACGGATTTGTGCGTATTCGGCACGCCCTTTTTCATCGATAAGTTGTTCGGTGATATTGATTAAAGCTCTTAAATAATCCTTACTTAAAATATCTTCTTTTTTACTCTCATCTTTATCTAAATAAAAAAATTCACTAAAGGCATTTACATAAGATTTTATAGACTTTTCAAGCCCCATTCCTATAACTTGTTTTTTATTTTCTCTTAATTTTTGAATGAGTGAAGTATAATCACTATCGCTTGAAACAATAACAAAAATATCTATATTTTTTTCATAAAATATGGACATAATTTCAGTGATTAAATACATATCGCTTGAGTTTTTGTTGGCTGCAAAATTAAATTGTTGCATAGCGATTAAAGAATATTCAGCAATTTGCTCTCTCCAACCTTGTATATTTTTTTGAGTCCAATCCCCATAAATGCGTTTAATGATAACCTCTCCGTAATCTGAAGCGATATCAAAAATACTTTTAGCGTATTTTGCAGGGATATTTTCTGCATCTATAAAGATAGCTATACTTTTATTTTCCATTTTAATTCCTTGCTCTAAAGCTTAAAGCTTCTAAAATATGGGTTTTGCTAATATTAAGACTTTGTTCTAAATCCGCTATACTTCTTGAAACTTTTAAAATTTTATTAAGCGATCGCAAAGAAAGATTATAACGTGAAATTGCTAAATCTAGCGTATCTTTGGCATCTTTTTCCAATACACAAAAACGACTTAAATCTTCATCTTTTAATTTCCCATTAAATTCTTTTTGCCCCCGTTTTTTACTAAAAATAAAAGCTTGTAAAATTTTTTCACTCATTTCTTTAGAACTTATACTCGTTTTATCATCCTTGCTGATCTCATCCATAGCTACATAAAGATCAATCCTATCCATAATAGGAGCTGAAATGTGATTTTTGTATTTTTTAATCTCATTTTCACTACAAACACAAGAAAGATTTTTGGAGAATAAATTTCCACAAGGACAAGGATTTTGGGCAGCTATAAAGCTAAATTTTGTTTCATAAGTGATTTTAGAATTTACTCTTGAAATATGAATTTTATGATCCTCTAAAGGTTCTCTTAAACTCTCTATGATTTGCTTGTTAAAATGTGGAAATTCATCAAAAAACAATACTCCACCATTTGCAAGTGCTACTTCTCCAATTCTGGCATTTTTTGTTCCTCCGCCAAAAATACTTGCTCTTGTAGAAGTATGATGAGGATGACGAAAAGCACGAATTTTAGTAAATTCACAATCTTTTGAATCTAAAGACATATAAGCATTTTGCATTAAAATTTCACTTAAACTTTGAGGGGGCATGATATAAACAAGGCGTTTAGCACACATGCTTTTACCACTTCCTGGACTTCCTTCAAATAAGATATTATGCATACCTAAAGCAGCTATCATACAAGCTCTTTTGGCTTTTTCCTGCCCTTTGATATCTTTAAAATCAAGTTTAAAATCCATATTTTGTAAAAAAATTTCATTTTCTATTTGTAAAGGGTTTGCAAATAAAGGATGATTGTGAGAAAAGCGAAAATTTTCATAATTTTTTTCTTTAAAAAACTCTATTGCTTCATTTAAATTTTCAAGTCCATAAACCTCTAAATTTGGTATCATGGAAGCTTTTTGTGCTATACTTTTTGGAACAACGATCTTAGCTTTTTTAATTTTAGCAGAGAGAAACAAAAGCAAAGAAAAAAGCTCATTTGTGCTTTTAATACTTCCATCAAGTCCTAATTCTCCTACTACAAAAAAGTCATCTAATTCTTCATTTTGCAAAAGGATTAATAAAGCGATAGCCAAATCAAAATGCGATCCCTTTTTTGGGATGCCTGAAGGACTAAGATTGATAGTGATTTTTTTAGCAGGAAAAGCAAAATCACAACTTAAAAGTGTGGCTTTGATGCGTTCGACACTTTCCTTAATCGCTGTACTTGCAAGCCCTACTATGCTTAAATTTGGCAAACCTCTTGTAAAAGTGGATTCTACCTCTATAATGTCTAAGCCTTCATGAAAGCTTATGCACTTTAGTTTTTTCATTTCTCTTTTTTATGATTTTTCTTCTTTTTCTTAAATTCTTTATCGAATTTTTGACGCTTAGCAAAGGAAATTTTTTCTATAAATAAATGTCCATTTAAATGATCATTTTCGTGTTGAATAGCCACAGCTAAAAAACCTTTTGCTTCAAGTTCTTTAAATTCTCCAAAGCGATCTTGATATTTAAGCAAGATATGATTATAGCGTTTCACTTCTTCAAAAAAATCTGGCACACTCAAACACCCTTCTGTGCAAGTAATCATTTCTTCATCTAAAGGAATAATTTCAGGATTGATAATCTCTAGCAAATCTTCTTTTTTTTGTTCATCGTTTTCATCAAAAATATTTACAAGTAAA
The DNA here is from genome assembly GCF_012897395.1 of Campylobacter sp. CFSAN093224. NCBI lineage: Bacteria > Pseudomonadati > Campylobacterota > Epsilonproteobacteria > Campylobacterales > Campylobacteraceae > Campylobacter > Campylobacter sp. CFSAN093224. The sequence continues at coordinate 187,388 of NZ_CP040607.1, forward strand.
ACACGCAAAGGAATATCCACTTGAATAGCTGCTAAACCTACTCCATTACTTGCTATCATAGTTTCATACATATCATCAAGCAAGGTGTGAAGTTCTGTATCAAATTTATTTACAATTTCAGAGTTTAAAAAAAGTCTAGGATTGGGATAGGTGATAATTTTTCTAACCATTAAAAAACCTTTGTTTTAAATGATCTCCAAAGAAATCATTTAAAACTTTTTTCCAAAACCTTATCAATCAGCCCATATTCTTTAGCTTCTTGTGCTGACATGAAAAAATCTCTTTCTGTATCTTTTGCTATTTTTGCAACTTTTTGCTTAGTATTTTTTGCCAAAATATCATTAAGTATAGTTTTGAGTCTTAAAATTTCTTTGGCTTGAATTTCAATATCTGTGGCTTGACCTCTAGCTCCACCTAAAGGTTGATGAATCATAATACGTGAATTAGGCAAAGCAAAACGTTTTCCTTCTGCGCCACAACTAAGCAAAAATGCTCCCATAGAAGCAGCTTGTCCTATACAAATCGTACAAACATCAGGTTTGATATAGTTCATAGTATCATAAATACTAAAACCACTTGTAATTACACCACCTGGAGAATTGATATAAAGATAAATATCTTTTGTAGGATCTTCAGCTTCTAAAAAAAGAAGTTGTGCTACGATAGAAGCGGCAAGTTCATCATGAATTTCACCACTTAGCATAATAATTCTATCTTTTAAAAGGCGTGAATAAATGTCATAACTTCTTTCACCACGACTAGATTTTTCAATAACATAAGGAATAAACATTATTTATCTTCTTTCTCTTTTTTGCTCACTTTTTCTGATTTTTCTGTTTTTGGTATAAAAATATCATTAAAAAGTTTTTCTTCAATTAAAGCCATTTTCACAGCAGGCAAAGCTCCTTGTTTTTTATAGTTTTCTAAATGCTCTTTTGGATTCATACCATAGCGATATGCTTCAAAATAAATCGCTTGAATCAATTCTTGATCATTTACTTCAATCTTACGCAATTTTGCAAGTTCATCAATGATAAAAGTAAGTTTTACACTTTTTTGTGCTTCTTCTTTAAAAGAATCACGTTTTTCTTGATATTTTTCTTTACTTGCTTTAAGCTCTTCAATTTCTTTTTCGCTAAAAGTATTAAAAGCCGCACGCATCTGCATATCAGTTTCTTGTTCTACTATGCCTTTAGGTAAATCAAAATTATATTTTTCAATCAAAGCATCTGCAAATTTGCCTTTTAATTCATCATTTACAAGTTTGAAAAGTTTTTCATTTTTGATTTGCTCTTTTAATTTTTCATCTAAAACTTCAACACTAGCTTTTTCTTCTCCTGGTAAAAGTTTTTTAAGCATTTCATCATCAAGTTCTGGAATTTTAAGCTCTTGAATTTCATGTAGTTTTACTTTAAATACTGCATCTTTACCCGCTAAATGCGCTGCGCCGTATTCTTTAGGGAAAGTTACTTTGATATCTTTTTCTTCACCTATTTTCATTCCCACCATACCATCTTCAAAACCTGGAATAAATTGCTTAGAACCAATTTCTAAAACATAATTTTCAGCTTTACCACCTTCAAAAGCTTTATCATCTACAAAACCTTCAAAATCAAATTTTGCAAAATCACCTTCTTTTAAAGCTCTTTTTGTTTTTATAGCTTCAGGAGTAGCAAAACGCTTTAAAAGCTCATCTTTTTTCTCATCAATTTCTTTTTTACTTACTTTTGGAGTTTGATATTCAGGGATGAGTTTTTCATAACCCTCAAGTTTGATTTCAGGTTTAAAAGAAAGTATTAATTCAGCAATAATTTCTCCATCTTTACGATCAAATTTTTCAAAATATGGCTCACCTACAAGCTCTTTATTTTCTTTTTTAAGTTCTTGTAAAGCGCTATTTACAGCGGATTTAAAAAGATTTTGTTCTGCATCTTGAGTGAGCTCTCTTTCATATCTTTTAAGTACGGCACTTACAGGAACTTTTCCTGGTCTAAACCCATCCATTTTTACACTTTTAGAAGCTTTTTTTGCTAAATTTTCTACTTCACTTTTGATCATTCCTGAAGGAATTTTTACACTAGCAGTCGCATTAACAGAATCTAGTTGCTTTGCCTTTACTTCCATAGTTTTTTTCCTTATAAAATAAAATTTGCCTTCAATGATAGCAAATTTTTCCTTATTACTTGCATAAAATTTTAAAGTAATTTATGATAAAATTGCAATATTACATTATTATTAAAATATAAAAAATATTTTTGGAGAAAAATGTGCAAAAAAAATTTGAAGATTGTGTTAAAACCATGCTTGAAATTATAGGAGAAAATCCAAATCGTGAAGGGCTTATTAAAACGCCAAATCGTGTTTTTAAAGCTTATGAATTTCTTACTAGTGGTTATACGCAAAATGTCAAAGAAATTTTAAATGACGCTTTATTTGAAAGTTCTAATAATGAAATGGTTTTAGTGCGTGATATAGAATTTTACAGTCTTTGCGAACATCATCTTTTGCCTTTTTTTGGGCGTGCTCATGTAGCCTATATCCCTAATAAAAAAGTAGTAGGTTTAAGCAAAATTCCACGCCTTGTAGAAGTGTTTGCAAGAAGACTTCAAATTCAAGAACAACTTACTGAACAAATCGCACAAGCTTTAATGGAAAATGTCGATGCAAAAGGTGTGGGTGTAGTCATAGAAGCAAGACATATGTGTGTTGAAATGCGTGGAGTGCAAAAAGCTAATTCCACCACTACAACTTCAGCTTTACGTGGAATTTTCTTAAAAAATGAAAAAACCAGAGAGGAATTTTTTTCTCTCATAAACTCTGCTAAACAGGTAAGATTTTAATGAATCTTGAAAAACTACGCTCCAAACTTGGCAAAGAAAATTTAAGTGCTATTTTTGGAGAGATTACAAAAATTTCTGCTACAAGTATAGAAATTCGTGGGCTTAAAACAGGGGTTGGAGATATAGTGAAGTTAGTTTCTAATGAAAATGAAAATTTAAACACTCTAGCTATGGTTGTAGAAATCAAAGAACAATTTAGCTATTTAAGCCCATTTTCTTTTATAGAAGGTTTTAAAATAGGCGATCGTGCTTTTATAAGTGATGCAGGTATGCAAATAGGCGTTAGCGATGAACTTTTAGGCAGGGTAGTAGATCCTTTTATGCGTCCAAAAGATGGTAAAGGAGCTATAGAAGCAACCAAATATATGCCTATAATGCGTGCACCTATTGATGCAATGAAAAGAGGGCTTATAGAAGAAGTTTTTCCCGTGGGTGTTAAAACCATAGACGCGCTTTTAACTTGTGGTGTAGGACAAAAACTTGGTATTTTTGCAGGAAGTGGGGTAGGAAAATCCACTCTTATGGGAATGATAGTTAAAAATTCCAAAGCTCCTATAAAAGTAGTGGCACTCATAGGAGAAAGGGGGCGTGAAATTCCTGAATTTATACAAAAAAATTTAGGCGGAAAGCTCGATGATACAGTGATTATTGTTGCTACAAGTGATGATAGTGCTTTGATGCGTAAATACGGTGCTTTTTGCGCAATGAGTGTGGCAGAATACTTTAAAGAACAGGGCAAAGATGTACTTTTTATCATGGATAGTGTAACGCGTTTTGCTATGGCACAAAGAGAAATTGGACTAGCTCTTGGAGAGCCTCCTACAACCAAAGGTTATCCACCAAGTGTTTTAAGTCTTTTGCCTCAACTCATGGAAAGAACCGGTAAAGAAGAAGGTAAAGGCACTATAACAGCCTTTTTTACCGTTTTAGTGGATGGTGATGATATGAGCGATCCAATCGCCGATCAAAGTCGTTCTATCTTAGATGGACACATTGTTTTAAGCCGTGAATTAACAGACTTTGGAATTTATCCTCCTATTAATATACAAAACTCTGCTTCAAGGGTGATGAGTGACATTATAAGTCCTGAGCATAAACTTTGGGCAAGAAAATTTAAGCGTTTAAACTCGCTTTTAAAAGAAAATGAAGTATTGCTTCGCATCGGTGCTTATCAGAAAGGAAGTGATAAAGAACTTGATGAAGCTATTTCTAAAAAAGAATTTATGCAAAAATTCTTAGGACAAAATCCTGAAGAAAGCTTCGAATTTAATCAAACTTTAGAGCTTTTAAGTCAAATTGATACACCAAATACTCCTTTGCCACCAACTCAAAATATAAATGTAGGAAGTGCAAGTGCAACTTTGCCTAATCCTAATTTAAAATAAAATTATTTAATAAAATAATCTCCATCAAAACTGATTAAAGAATATTTCCTTTCATCGCCTATGCTTTGAGTTAGCTCTTCTATGCTTAAAAAACTTAGCGTATCAGCTTCTACATATTCACGCACTTCTTCAGCATTTTTATTTGCACTGATAAGTTCTTCAAAAGTTGGAGTATCTATGCCATAAGTATCAGGAAATTTGATCTCAGGACAAGCTATGGCAAGATGGATTTTGCTCGCTCCTGCAGCACGAAGCAAAGAAATTATTTTTTTAGAAGTAGTGCCACGCACCAAGCTATCATCAATGACTACGATTTCTTTGCCTTCTAAAACTTTACGCATAGGATTAAGTTTTAATTTTACTTTTAAATTTCTAAGCTCTTGAGTTGGTTCTATAAAAGTTCTTCCTACATAATGATTTCTTACTATTGCCATTTCAAGAGGGATTTGTAAATATTGCGCAAAACCTATAGCTGCACTTACTCCACTATCTGGCACAGGCACGACAAAGTCTGCTTTATAAGCAAATTTTTTAGCTAAAGCTTCGCCCATTTTTTTACGCACTTCATACACGCTTTTGCCTTCTACTATACTATCAGGTCTAGCAAAATAAATGTATTCAAAAGCGCAAATTCTAGGAGTTTGAGAAAAAAGTTCTATGCTTTCAAATTTATCATTTCCCTGAGTAAAAATAAGCATTTCCCCTGGTTTAACATCACGAATAAATTCAGCCTCTATAAGATCAAAAGCACAAGTTTCACTAGCAACTATATAGCCTCCATCTTTTAAACGCCCTAAAGACAAAGGACGCACCCCATGAGGATCTCTTACAACATAAAGTTTATCTTTGCTTGCTAAAACAAAACAATAAGCTCCTATACATTCTTTTAAACTCTCAATAAATCTATCTTTTAGACTTTCTTGCTTACTTCTTGCGATAAGATGGACAACATTTTCTGTATCCATATTGGTTTGAAAAATAGCCCCATCTTGAATAAGTCTTGATCTTACCTCTTCTTTATTGACTAAATTTCCATTATGCGCTAAAGCAATATCACCTAAAACCGAAGTAGCTGCTATGGGCTGAGCGTCATTTAAACTTGAATTTCCTGCTGTAGAATAGCGATTATGCCCTATAGCGATTTCACCTTCTAAAGTTTTTAGATTATCAGGATTAAAAATTTGACTCACTTCACCTTTAGCTTTAATAGTCTTAATATTTTTACCATTACTCACACTAATGCCACTTGCTTCTTGCCCACGGTGTTGCATAGCAAAAAGCGCATAATACGCATAAGTGCTAGCATTTTTTGAATTGATAACTCCTACAACTGCACACATTTTAAATTCCTAAAAAATCATTGATTGAATACATTTTTGCTTCTTGCTTGCTAAGCCAAATAGCGATTTTAATCGCACCTTTAGCAAAAGTCGCCCTTGAAGTAGCGGTATGATTAAGTTCTAAAAACTCACCATCTTCGTAAAAACCTACCGTATGGTGTCCTACTATATCGCCACCCCTTAAACTCATCACGGCAATCTCATCTTTACTTCTTTCACCTATAATGCCATCTCTTCCACTTACTCTTACTTTTTCAAGTTCTAAATTTCTAGCTTTTGCTACACTTTGAGCTAAAGTCATAGCTGTACCACTTGGGGCATCTTTTTTATGGCGATGATGCATTTCTAAAATTTCTATATCAAAATTTCTTAGCATTTGACTGGCTTTACTAGCAAGATAGTTTAAAACCGCAACACCTAAAGACATATTGGTCGCATAAAAAATCGGCATCACTTCACTAGCACTTTGCATCAAATGTAAAATTTTCTCATCAAGCCCTGTTGTACCTATTACCAAAGGTTTAGGCATAGTTCTTGCATAATTTAAAAGCTCATGAGTTCCACTTGGGGAAGAAAAATCAATAATCACATCGCTTTTTTCAAAAAGCTCTCCTAAATTTCCACCCTTATCATAAAGTATCGAAATTCGTGCTTGTGTTTCGCTTTTTAAACATTCTTCAATCTGTTTTCCCATTCGTCCTTTAGCGCCATAAATTCCTATTTTAATCATCTTTTTCCTTGAAAATAAAATATTGATTTTAGCATTTATTTTGTAAATTTTAAATAATAAAATTAAGCTTTATGGTTTTTTAATTTATATAAATTATCTAACAATTTTGCTTCTTCTCCTAAGCCCTTGCTATGATAAAATTTTAAATTTTTACTAAGATATTTTTGCTCTACCCAGCCACCAAAATCATGTGGATAAAGATAGTTTTGTTTTTCTTGATGATTGTTGTTAAGATAATTAGGTATTTCTAAAGCTTCATTATTTTTTACATAGTTTAAAGCTTCATTGATAGCTTTGTAGCTTGCATTGGATTTGATTGTGCTTGCTAAATAAACTACGCATTGGGCTAGGATAATTCTTGCTTCAGGATAACCTATATTTTTAACAGCATCTAGAGTCGAAACTGCTAAATTTAAAGCATTTGGATCGGCATTTCCGACATCTTCACTTGAAAAAATCACCAAACGCCTAGCGATAAAATCCGCACTTTCTCCTGCATCAATAAGTCTTGCAAGATAATAAATAGCTGCATCAACGTCACTTCCGCGTAAACTTTTTATCATTGCACTTGCTAAAATATAATGTGTATCTTTTGAGCTAACACCTTCACTATTTATGGTGTTGCGAAGTTTTTTAAGATTTTCAAGACTGATATGTTTTTCATCTAAAACCAAGACAAATTCAAGCAAATTTAGCATAGCTCTTGCATCAGCACTTTTAAGTAGAAAATCTTTAGCTTCTTTATCAATACTAAATTTCATTTTTTCCTGTACGCGTAAGAGTAAAGTTTCAAGTTCCTTTGCCCCTAAAGATTTAAATTCAAAAAGCATGGAACGACTTCTTATACCAGAACTTAAAACAAAATAGGGATTTTCAGTGCTTGCACCAATTAAAATTAAACGGTAATTTTCCATAGGAATTAAAAGCATTTCTTGTTGGGTTTTGCTAAGGCGGTGAATTTCATCAATAAAAATTAAAGGCTTATAAAGACTATTTTTATAATTATCTAAAATTTTTCTTAGTTCTTCGAGTTTAAAATTTCCTCCATCAAATTCATAAAAATCTAAGCCAAATTCTTTTGCTACAACTCTAGCAAAAGTTGTTTTTCCAGAACCTGCTGTTCCAAAAAAAATACTATGAGGAAGTTTTTGTAAAGCAGTAAATTTTTTGAAAATTTCTATAAGCTCATATTGTCCTAAAATATCATCAAAATTTTCAGGGCGAAAGGTCAAAGCTAGGCTCATTAATTTAAATCCATATTTGAAAATTCACTACCATTAATTTTTAGTTGAGGATTGGCCAAGCTATCATAAGATAAATTTAGAAAAAAGTTATTATTTTCTTTTAAAAAATATTGATTTAAACCTCCATAATCCTTTGTCCAAGGAAAAATTTCATCAGGCTCGTCTGAACTGATAACTTGTAATTTTGCTTGATAAGAGTTGTTAATATTTAAATTGCCTTGTAAACTGATATTTTGTTTATTTTTTTCAAGGATTAAATTTTGTATTTTTAGATCAAGATTTTTTTGAATAAAATGAGAGATATTGAAATTTGAATTAAAAAATTTGTTTATGGTTATATTAAATTTTGTTTTGTCAAAATTCAAATTCTGACCCAATAAAGATTTAAGATCAATTTCATTGGATTTTCCTTGTATGTTTAAGTTTACTGCTGAATTTTCTTCATTAAAATTTACTTGGTTTTTGCTGTAAAAAGAATTGATTTTATTGTTATCTAGCACAAGATAATCAAAGTTGATCTCTTGTTGGCTATCGCTAAATAAATTTAACTCATAAAATTGTACAGGATTGTTAAAAAATTGTTCGTAATTTAAATTTTGTAATACAAATTTAGTATAAAATTGAGAAAAATTAATCATATCAAAATGTATTTTCATGTTTTTAATTTCTAAATTTTTATTCATTAAAACTTCAATATATCCGCCGTTTATGATGGTATCTCCGCCTTCATTGCTTAAATTTATATCTTTAATATTTAGAAATATTTTAGAGTTATTATCGTGTAATTTGAGAGTAAAAGTTCCTAATTTATTGTTTTTTAACACTTCATCTAAAAAATCAAAAGGATTTGTAAAATTTCCTTTTATAATTTTATTTAAGAAAAAATAATTATTAAATTTAAGGTTGATTTTGGTTGAAAGCTGTGTATGAGAGTGATTTAAAGTAAAACTTCCTTTAGAGGTTAAAAAACCTTTTTTGAAGTAAATATCTGTAATTGTATAATCAGGATTGCTATTTTTAATAAATTTATTAAATAAAAGTTCGTTAGTGTATCCTATATAAAATATATGAATAATAAAACCTAATATAAAACAAAAAACAATAAAAATCCATTTTTTCATTATTTGCCTTAGATGAAAATATAAGTGTTATTTTATAAATTGCTTGTTAAAAAAGAGTTTAAATTTTTATTTAAGAGTAATGAAGTAGTTTGCCGAAGAATGATTTTTATAAATCCCTTGTTAAGGGATTTATATTAATAAGCTTTTTTATAACATTGAATTTCAATTTTTCTAGCTACTGGAATAGCCTGAGTATTTGGTGTAGCAGGTGTTCCATAAGAAATTTTACTTTCTAAAAAATTTCCAACCTGTAAATCTTTAAAAGTTCCATCTTTATCTGTTCCAAAAATACCACAATCATCCATTTCTATTTCGGTATTTGGTAGAACTTTTATAGCCATTTGTCCGCCATAAATAGAGTCAATAAGCAAGGTTTTGTTGTTATCATAAATTTGTGCAATAGTACCTTCAAGTTTTAGACTATCTGCAAAAAGCATTGAGCTAGCTAAAAGTGCTGATGCGAATAAAATACTTTTTTTCATAATTATTTCTCCTTAATGTAAAGTGATGACATTATAAAATTTTTAAGTGAAGTGAATGTGAAATTAAAAATTTTGACTTTCATAAATTAATACGCTTTGATTATTTTCAAAAAAAGTTTGTGGAAAAAGATATAAACCTTCATTAAAAGGAGCTTTGATTAGAGTATATTGAAGATGAAATGGGGTAATGGAGTTAATAGATTGTTCTAAAAAAGTAGTGCAGTAAAAAGCATCTTTATCTGTACTTATGATAAATTTTCTGCCTAAATGTTCCAAAGCTTTAGCAACTATTTTTTGTTTGGTTTTTTCATCAAATTTTAATCTTTTAATAGCAATTTTATGACTCAGTTTTAAAAAATCATCCATAGAGCTTAAGATAACTTGGTTTTTAGCATTTTTGTCATCATCTGTTGTAGCATGTATGAGTATAGTTGGAGAAGTTTTAACTACCATAGCGATATGAGAATAAGGGCTTTGACTTAAATTTTCTATTAAAAAACTTTCACTTCCTATTCCTGCACGAAAGACAAGATCACCTATTTCAAGAAAAGGTAGATAGGGTTTTTTGATGATTTGATTTGAAGGATTGAAATTTATAAAGAAACCCAAAATTCCAATCAATAAAAATAAAATTAAGAAAAAATATAAAATTTTATTTAAGTAAAACAAGCCATTTTCTATCTTTTTTAGCAAGAAAAACATTGCTGCTTTGATTATTATCATTGTTAAATAACACTAAAACTCTGATTTTAGCAGAATCTTTATTGATTGTTTTTTCTTCAATTTGAATATCTTTAACACCACCCATTCTTTTTGCTTTGGCTGCATTTTCAGTAACAACTTGAGTGATTTTATCACTAACAAATGTTTTTTCTTCATCGCTTTTAGCTTCGCTAAGATCAATGTAACTCATAACAGATTTAGTATCACCACTGTAAAGATCTTTTGTAAAATTTTTAGCTAAATCTTCAGGATTTGAAGAACCTCAAGCCACTAAAAAAAGGCAACTAAAGCCAAGAAAGAAAGTTTAAAAAATTTCATTTTTTTCTTTTGATAGTATAAATTAAAATATTCATAATTATAGCAAAATAATTCAAAATTATTTTTTTATTCTTGTTTATATATAATGGTTACATTAGAAAATATATTTTTTTTAAAAAGCTATAAATTTAAACACATATAAGTTGGAGTTAAAATATCCTATTTTATTATCGAATAAAAATGATACAAAAGGATAGGATATGGAAATTTTTTTAGCTTTATTGGGTTTTTTCTCGTTAGGATTGATAGTTTGGCTTTTGCTAAAAGATTATACTACTCCAGCATTAGCTTTTATAAGTGTAAGTATTAGTGTAGCTTGTATTTTACTTATTCTTGAACGGCTTGGTTTTGGCGTGGGTGTAGCTTTAGGGGTTAAAGGAGGTGTTTTTGATATTAAAACATTGGTTGTTTTTATTAAAGATGGAGTCAAAAGCGTAACGGATACGGCAGCTTTGTTTGTTTTTTCTATACTCTTTTTTAGTGTTTTAAATGCAAGTGGTTTTTTTACTAAAATTTTAAATGCATTTTTATCAAAAATGAAAGCTAATATATATCAAGTTTGCATTCTTACTGTTTTTATTGCTGCTGCTGTACATTTAGATGGTTCGGGTGCTTCTACTTTTCTTATTGTAATACCTGCATTATTACCTATTTATGAGCGTTTAAGTATAAGAAAGACTTCAATGTTATTGATTATTACTTCAGCTATGGGGGTTATGAATGTTATTCCTTGGGGTGGTCCTACTTTAAGAGCGGCTACTAATATAGGAATGGATGCAAATTTGCTTTGGCACCATATTATACCTATTCAGATTGTAGGTTTAGTATTATCCCTTCTTTTGGCAATTTGGATTGCTAAGATAGAAATAAAAAGAGGCGCAGGCGCAGGTAACTTGTCGGGAATAAAATTAAATATAGAAAAAAGCGAGCACCATAATGAAAAATGGTTTTGGTTAAATTTACTTGTAACTATTGGGGTTATTGGGCTTTTAATTAGTGGTATTATTCCTAGTTATATTTGCTTTATGATAGGGCTTGTAATAATTTTACCGCTTAATTATCCTAATTTAAAAATAGCTAAAAAAGTTTTAGATCGTGCAAGTGCTGGTGCAATGCTTATGTATATTACTTTAATTGGTGCTGGGATATTAATAGGCGTATTTGATAAAAGTGGTATTATGGAGAAAATGGGTGTTTTGATTTTAAATTTCGTTCCAGATTATTTAGGTACTTATATTCCTTTAATGGTAGGGATATTGGCTGTTCCAATGGCAATTATTTTTTGTACGGATTCTTATTTTTATGGAGTGATGCCTATAGTTTTGAGTGTAACTAAGGCTTTTGGTGCTGAACCTTTGACTATAGCTATTATCATGGTGATAGCAAGAAATTGTGCGACATTTATTTCTCCTGTTGTGCCTGCAACTTTGCTAGGTTGTGGTTTAGCAGAGGTTAATATTAGAGATCATATCAAAAGAAGCTTTTTTTATATATGGGGTATAAGTATTATTTGCTTGATTTTTGCTGAGGTAGCTGGGATAATATAATTAAAATAAAAGAACTTTTGATTTTTCAATGATTAGCTCATTGTTTTATGATATTTTTGAGTCAAAAATTTATAAAAATATAAGCGTTTTTTTGTATTATTTTATTTTGCTTTAGAGAAAAATTATAAATTTAAACTTATAAGAATATTTTTTAAGTTGAAAGTAAAATTTTAAAACGGAGAAATGATGTACAAAAAACAAAATTTACCAGAACTTACCTTAAGGGGTTTGGTTTTGGGAAGTATTTTAACTATTATTTTTACAGCTTCAAATGTATATTTAGGGTTAAAAGTGGGACTTACTTTTTCATCATCAATTCCAGCTGTGGTCATCTCCATGGCGGTTTTGAGTCTTTTTAAGACTTCAAATATTTTAGAAAATAATATGGTTCAAACTCAAGCTTCAGCAGCAGGAACTTTATCATCAGTTATTTTTGTTATCCCAGGGCTTTTTATGTGTGGGTATTGGAGTGAATTTCCACTTTGGCAAACTTTTATGATATGTCTTTGTGGTGGCGGACTTGGAGTGCTTTTTACTATACCATTAAGAAGGACTATGGTGGTTGAAAGCAAGCTTGCTTATCCTGAAGGTAGAGCTGCAGCTGAAATTTTAAAAGTAGCCAATAAAGATCAGAGTAGTAAAAAAGGAAAACAAGGCATTAAAGAAATAGCATTAGGCTCTTTTATAGCTGCTATTTTTAGTTTGTTAAGCAATGGTTTTAAACTCGCTGCAAGTGAGAGTAATTTTGCTTTTATTTGGAATAAAATGGCTTTTGGTTTTTCTATGGGATATTCTTTGGCACTTTTAGGGGCAGGTTATTTAGTTGGTTTAGCAGGTGCTATAGCTCTTTTTGTAGGTATGTTTTTAGCTTGGGGTATTTTTACTCCCTATCTTTCAAATTTTGAATTCGATAGTGCAAAAAATGCCGTAGATTTAGCTTCTAGTGTATGGAGTTCTAAAGTAAGGCTTATAGGAACAGGAGCTATTGCTATAGCAGCGCTTTGGACTTTAATAGAACTTTTAAAACCCGTTATTGAAGGTATTAAAGAAATTGTTAAAAATGTTAAAATTACTAATCAAGAAAAAAATGAAAGAACAAATATAGACCTTTCTTTAAAAAGTATTTTTATACTTTTTGTTTTAATGGTTGTGGGTTTATTTATTACTTTTTATAGTTTTGTTGAAGATGCTAACTTAAGTATTTATTATCAAATGCTATTTTCATTTGTTGGAACTTTAGTTTCTGTTTTAATAGGTTTTTTTGTTGCAGCAGCTTGCGGATATATGGCAGGACTTGTAGGATCTTCTTCTAGTCCTATTTCTGGAATCGGACTTATTGGTGTTATTATTTCTTCTATTGTTTTTTTGGTTTTAGGTGTGGAACTTTTTCAAGATCCTATGCTTTCTAAATTTGCAGTAGCATTAGCTATTTTTACTACTAGTGTTATTTTAGCTACAGCTGCTATTTCGAATGATAATTTACAAGATTTAAAGACAGGACATTTAGTCGGAGCTACTCCTTGGAAACAACAAGTTGCTTTACTTGTAGGCTGTGTTTTTGGTGCTTTGGCTATAGTTCCTGTTTTAAATTTGCTTTATCAAGCCTATGGTTTTGTCGGAGCAATGCCAAGAGAAGGTATGGATGCTTCATCAGCTTTAGCAGCACCGCAAGCAAATTTAATGAGCACTATCGCCCAAGGAATTTTTCATCACAATATAGAGTGGGGTTATATGGCTTTTGGTGTATTTGTAGGAATTTTAATGATTATTATAGATAAAATTTTAAAAGGAACACAGAAAATGTCTTTGCCGCCTTTAGCCGTTGGAATAGGTATTTACCTTCCCCCTGCTGTAAATATACCTTTAGTTATAGGTGGAATTTTAAAATATATTGTAATGCAACACTTGACTAAAAAATATGCAAAAAATTCTCATAAAGAAGAAAAACTTGCAAGTTGTGAGCAAAGAGGCACGCTTTTTGCTTCAGGACTTATAGTGGGTGAAAGTATTTTTGGGGTAATTATCGCAGGAATTACTGTATTTTCAGTAAGTATGGGTGGTAGTGAAAATCCTTTAGCTTTAAATTTAGCAAATTTTCATGATAGCGAGCTTTTCGCACTTATCTTTTTTGTGGGAGTTGTATTATATTTCATTAAGCGTATTGTTAAAAAAGATGCTTAATTTTTGGGGTTAAAACCCCATTTAATCCATTCTGATATAATTTTTCTTTTGCAATTATCATTCAAGGATTAAAATGGAAAGTTTATATGCTTTAATACTTGGAATTATAGAAGGTCTGACTGAGTTTTTACCTATTTCTTCAACAGGACATATGATTTTAGGTACGACTATTTTAGGTATCGATATAGATGAGTTTTGGAAAAGCTTTTTGATTATCATCCAGCTTGGTTCTATTTTGGCGGTCATTTTTGTATTTTGGCGTAAATTGTTTCAAGGGCTTGATATTTGGTTAAAACTTGCAGTTGGATTTTTTCCTACCGGAGTTATAGGGCTTTTTGTGGCAAAATACTTAAATGCTTTATTTAATGGTTGGGTTGTGGTTGGAATGCTCATTTTTGGCGGTGTTGTGTTTATTCTTATAGAACTTGCACATAAAAATAAACAATATCGTATCAATTCTTTAGAAGAAATAAGTTTTAAACAAGCTTTTTGCATAGGTATTTTTCAATCTTTAGCCATGATTCCTGGTACTTCAAGAAGTGGAGCAAGTATTATTGGTGGACTTTTGCTAGGATTTAATAGAAAAGTTGCGGCTGAGTTTAGTTTTTTGCTTGCCATTCCAACGATGATTATCGCTACAGCTTATAGCATTTATAAAGAGCCTGAGCTTCTTAGCAATGCAAATTCTTTAATTCCTTTAGGCATAGGTTTTATCACTGCTTTTATTGTTGCAGTTTTAGTTATAAAATTTTTCTTAAAATTTATTTCTAAATTCGACTTTATCCCTTTTGGAATTTATCGTATTATTTTAGGATTTGTTTTCTTTTATTTGTATTATAGTGGGATTTTAAATGCTGGAAGTGAATTTAAGCTATAAATAAATATTAAATTTATTCTAAGATTTTTTTAAAAATAAGCTGAATTTCAAAAATAATTAAGTCTTAGAAAGTTAAAATTAGAACTTTATAAACACTCACAGGGTAAGTGAGCGACAAAGGGTTAAAAATATGGAAAAAGAAGTTATTGCGTATTTGGACAATGAGACAATAATTGACTCTCAAAGTGTGAAAAATACAAATTTAAAAGAAATTTATTTTGATAATTCTAAAGAAAGTTTAGAAGTAATCCGTCATTCTTGTGCGCATTTAATGGCACAGGCGATTAAGAGTTTATATCCTGAGGCTAAATTTTTCGTTGGTCCTGTTATAGAAGATGGATTTTATTATGATTTTCGTGTGGAAAGTAAGATTGGCGAAGAAGATTTAGTAAAAATTGAAAAAAAGATGAAAGAACTTGCTGAAGCAAAGATTGAAATTTTAAAATATGAAATCACAAAAAGCGAAGCTTTGGCTAAATTTCAAAATGATGATTTAAAACAAGAAGTTTTATTGCGTATTCCTGATGGAGCTGTAAGTATTTATAAACAAGGTGAATTTGAAGATTTGTGTCGTGGTCCTCATGTGCCAAATACGAAATTTTTACGCTTTTTTAAACTCACTCGTGTTGCAGGAGCGTATTTGGGTGGCGATGAAAAAAGAGAAATGCTTACTCGAATTTATGGTACCGCTTTTGCAGATAAGGAAAGTTTAAAAGAGTATTTAACCATTATTGAAGAAGCTAAAAAACGCGATCATAGAAAGCTTGGAACAGAGCTTAAGCTTTTTACTTTTGATGATGAGATCGGAGGAGGTCTTCCTATTTGGTTGAGTAACGGTGCAAGACTTAGATCTAAACTTGAACATATGCTTTATAAGATCCATCGTTTACGTGGTTATGAGCCTGTGCGTGGGCCTGAACTTTTAAAAGCAGATGCATGGAAAATCAGTGGGCATTATGCAAACTATAAAGAAAATATGTATTTTACACAAATTGATGAACAAGAATATGGCATTAAGCCTATGAACTGTGTGGGACATATTAAAATTTATCAAAGTGATGTAAGAAGTTATCGTGATTTGCCTTTGAAATTTTTTGAATACGGCGTGGTACATCGTCATGAAAAAAGTGGCGTTTTGCATGGACTTTTTAGAGTGAGAGAATTCACTCAAGATGATGCACATATTTTTTGTATGCCAAGTCAGATTAAAGAGCAGGTTTTAGAAATTTTAGCTTTTGTGGATAATTTGATGAAATTATTTGATTTTAGCTATGAAATGGAAATTTCAACTAAACCTGAAAAAGCCATAGGTGATGATGAAATTTGGGAAGTGGCGACTAAGGCTTTAAAAGAAGCTTTAGATGAACAAGGTTTAAAATACGGCATCGATGAAGGTGGCGGGGCTTTTTATGGGCCAAAGATTGATATTAAAATCACTGATGCTTTAAAAAGAAAGTGGCAATGTGGAACTATACAAGTAGATTTTAACCTGCCAAGTCGTTTTAAACTTGAATACACTGATAGTGATAATGAAAAAAAACAACCTGTAATGTTGCATCGTGCGATTTTAGGTTCTTTTGAAAGATTTATAGGAATTTTAACCGAGCATTGTGCGGGTGAGTTTCCATTTTTTATCGCACCAACTGCGGTGGGTATAGTGCCAATAGGCGAAGCACATATTGCTTACGCAAAAGAAATTCAAAAAGAATTATTAGAGCTTAATATCGATAGCGAGGTGTATGAAAAAAATGAGAGCTTAAGTAAAAAAATTCGTATCGCTGAAAAGCAAAAATTACCTATGATTTTAGTTTTAGGCGATGATGAGGTGGCAAAGCGTAGCGTTGCTTTAAGAGATAGAAGAGCTAAAGAACAAAAAAATCTTAGCTTGGACGAATTTATTAAATTAGTTAAGGAGAAAATGAGTGAGGTACACTTTTGAGTAAAGAAAAAGAAGTATTGCTCAATGAAGAAATAAGAGCGGATGAAATCAGATGTGTTGGCGATGATGGCAAAGTTTATGGTATTATCAGTAGTGATGAAGCTTTAGAAATTGCAAATCGTTTAGGACTTGATCTTGTAATGATAGCTGCAGATGCTAAGCCACCTGTTTGCAAGATCATGGACTATGGTAAATTCCGTTATCAACAAGAGAAAAAACAAAAAGAAGCAAAGAAAAAACAAAAAGTGATTGATATAAAAGAAATCAAACTTTCTGTAAAAATTGCTCAAAATGATATTAATTACAAGGTAAAACATGCTTTAGAATTTTTAGAACAAGGTAAGCATGTGAGATTTCGTGTGTTCTTAAAAGGACGTGAAATGGCAACTCCTGAAGCAGGTGTAGCTTTGCTTGAAAAAATTTGGACTATGATAGAAAATGAAGCTAATCGTGACAAAGAGCCAAATTTTGAAGGTCGTTATGTAAATATGCTTGTAACTCCAAAAAAAGCTTAATCCACTTTTGTGGATAAAGCTTTTAAAGGT
Organism: Campylobacter sp. CFSAN093224; assembly: GCF_012897395.1. Classification (NCBI taxonomy): domain Bacteria; kingdom Pseudomonadati; phylum Campylobacterota; class Epsilonproteobacteria; order Campylobacterales; family Campylobacteraceae; genus Campylobacter; species Campylobacter sp. CFSAN093224. The sequence continues at coordinate 204,660 of NZ_CP040607.1, forward strand.
TTTAAATTTTGAAAGAAAATCCTTCTTTTTTAAAAGAGCAAATTATAACTTATCTCGGAAATAAAAGAGCACTTTTAAGTTTTTTAAATAATGGCTTTAAGGTAGCTAAAAAAGAACTTGGTAAAGATAAATTTAGTTTTTGTGATATATTTAGTGGCTCAGGTGTTGTAAGTCGTTTTGCAAAAGCACACTCAAATTATATTTTAGCCAATGATTTAGAAGATTATTCAAAACTCATCAATGAGTGTTATCTTGCTAATAAAGACAAAGATTTACTTCAAAATATAAAAAAGTATTATAAAAATTTAATCCAAAATTTAGATTTTCAAAAAGGTTTTATCAGTGAGCTTTATGCTCCAAAAGATGATGATGATATTAAAAAAAATGAAAGGGTTTTTTATACTTTTAAAAATGCTTTATATCTTGATACTATAAGGCAAAAAATCGAAAATGAAATTCCAAAAGAATTGAGGCATTTCTTTATAGCTCCTTTGATTTATGAAGCCAGTGTTCATTCAAATACTAGCGGAGTTTTTAAAGGTTTTTATAAGGGTAAGGATGGCATCGGAAAATTTGGTGGCGAAGGACAAAATGCACTTAAACGCATTAAAGGAGAAATAGAGCTTAAAATGCCTATTTTTTCAAATTTTTCTTGTGAATTTGAAGTGATGCAAAAGGATGCAAACATGCTTGCAAAAGAACTTGATTTTTTTGATGTAGTGTATCTTGACCCCCCTTATAATCAGCACCCTTATAGTTCTAATTATTTTATGCTAAATTTAATTGCAAATTATAAAAAACCTGAAGAAATTTCTAAAATCAGTGGCATTCCAAAGGATTGGAACCGCAGTACTTTTAATAAGTCAAAATTTGCCCAAGATGCTTTATTTGAACTTATTAATGATTTAAAAGCAAGAGTGATTTTACTTTCTTATAATTGTGAAGGTTTTGTAAAAAAAGAAATTTTTTTAAAGCGCTTAAGCACTCTTGGAAAATGCCGGATTTTAGAGCAAAAATATAATACTTTTAGAGCTTCTCGCAATCTTAAAAATCGCAATATCCATCTTCATGAGCAACTTTATATTTTAGTTAAAAATTAGTTTTTCGTGCTAAAATTGCACTTAAAAATGAGGAGGGATTTATGAAACTAAAATTATCTTTTTGTACATTAATGGCATTTGGTTTTTCTAACTATCTTTTTGCTTCAGCTATTGATCCAAAGTTATTTTCAAGAATATCTTGATTTTGCCAGTAATAAAGGCAAATTTCAAGTAGGTCAAATTGGCTTTTAAATTTTAGCAAAAAATCCTAGTCAAAATATCTCTTTTAATGTGCCTATGATTGATTTTTCTACTTCAAATCGTGGAGGAAAATTCCAAGAGAATTTACCAATATAGGACAATCTTATATAGTCAGCGCTTCTCATATGAGTACAAGTTTAAATACTGGGAAGTAAATAAAGACTATGTGAAACAAGGTAGTGTTTTACACTTTGGAGGGGTAGCAAATAGAATCGTAAGCTCAAGTGATAATTTTACTTATAAAAAAGAAAATGTGGATTTTGCTGTTTTAAAAATGAGTAAGATTAGTCTCAATAAAAGTGCAAATTTGAGTAAAGATTTAAATCTTATTGAAAAAATTCTGGCGATGGTGGAGATATTTATGAATACAAGGATCCATTTTGGGATAGTTGTCAAAGTGGAAAATGTGATTATTCAAAAGGTAAAGGCAAGCTTTTTGATAGTTCGGGTTATGAGTACTTTGCAAGAGAGGGAAGTGGTATTGTAGCTTTAGGTTTTGAAGATACAAATAAAGTACCCATTAAGATTTTTGATTCTAATGAAATCAATTTAGGAGGTTTTGTCAGTTTAACTCCTAAAAATACTGAAGATAAGCGTTTTAAGTTGCAATTTCTTAATTATACCAATGATAAAAGAAATCCTTTTACAAGTTCTTCAATATCCGGGGATTCTGGAAGTAGAGTTTATGTTTATGATAAGATGGATAAAAAATGGTATTTAGTAGGTGTAGTAAGTACGAGTAATTGTAATGTCCATTTTACTATGGATATACTTGTTTGCAGGTTGATTATGCTTTGATCAATCAAGCAAAGATCAATGAATTTTAAAATGCTCATAAAGTAGTCATAGGATCTGGAACTTATACACTTAGTAGCGATGGTTTGATGAAAGATGGTAAAAAAATAGAAAATGTAAGTTTGATTTCTAAGACTAATGTGGGTTATGTAAGCTATAAAAATTCTTTTGATGATAAAATAATTGTGATAAGAGAATTGAAGAAATGCAAAATAGCAAGGATTTGTATTTTTCTCAAAATGGAAGTATAAATTTAAATAGCGATGTGGATTTAGGCGCTAGTGTTTTAAATTTGATAAAAATTCAAATTGGCAAATAACAGGCGATAAATGGCTTATACATGGCGGAATTTATGCTGATAAGGGTTCAAGGTAGAATATAATGTTAAAACCAAAAAAGATGATTTTCTTTAATAAAATGGGTGAAGGAGAGCTTGTTGTCAAAAGTCAAAGTGTGGATACAGGACTTAGAATGGGTGAGGACCAAGGTAAGTCTTGAGGGTGAAGGTTTAAGTTTTAGCGAAATTTATATGAATGGCAGAACTTTGGATTTATCAGGCTTAACATTAAATTTTGATCAAATTAAAACTGACTCTAATAATGTTTTTATCACAAGTTCTTAATCAGGAATACATTTAAATTTAGAAAACAAGCAAGATTATCTTTATCATGGCAATATCTTTTCAGATGAAGCTGTAACAATGAGTGCCAATACAGACAAAGCTTTGATTTTTGATGGTAATATTTACAATAAAGAAGGTGTTTTTAGGACAGAAAATGCCAAGTTAAATTTTCAAGGACATGCTAGAATACACGCTTATGTAAGCAAAGAACAAGCTAAAAAACTTCAAGAACATGGTTTAAGTGCTTTAACTAAGCCTGTAAGTTTTACACAAGAAGATTGGGAAGATAGGGTTTTTGTTTTAAAAGAGCTTAATTTAGAAAAAAAGCGAGTTTTATTTAGGGCGTAATGTAAGCTTAAAAGTAGAAAACCTTAATGCTAAAAATTCCAAAATAGAGCTTGGAAGTAAAAATTTGTGGATCGATGAAAAAGATGGGGAAAATATTATTGATAAGACTGATGATTATTCTTATGGAGATGTTGTATAAACAGGAGTTGGCAAAGAAATGGCTTTTGAGCAAAAGCTTTAAAATACCCAAAATGCTAAGATAGAAAAGGTTTATTTTAGTGTAAATTTAAATCTTGATCATTCTGATGTTACTTTGCAAAACACATTTTTTAGTGGTAATATCAAAGGTATCAATGATACGCAAAAAAAATCTTGCGATTAAAGATTCTTTGCTTGAGTCTCATATATAAATGAGCAATCTTCAAGTAGAAAAAAGTGCTATTTATAGGAAAGTTGATGCAAAAAAATTAAGTGCAAATAATACAATATTTAAAATCAATGCGGATTTTGAAAATTCTAAATCAGATTATATTAATTCTAAGGAAAGCACACAAGGAGTAAATAATACTTTAGTATTAATTTTTCTTAATAATCCTAGTAAAAAGCGGGTTTAAATATCTTATTAGCTCATTTAAAAGATGAAAATAAACATTTAACAAAGGAATTTTTTACTATGCCAAATGTGAGCAAGGTTTTAGTACGTATACCCCAAATGTTGTTTTTTCTCATAATGAGGAAAATTTTGCCCAGAGTGGAATTTAGAAAAAATTGATTCTAAGATTAAAGATGAATATTTTTTTACTAATGATAATACTCAAGCTATTGTAAAAACTAAATCTATACTTGCTCAAGCTATTTTAGGCTCCATGATAGGAGTGGAATAATATGCATAAAAGAATGGGGGAATTACGCAATAATCCTTATGAAAGTGGTGTATGGTTAAGAACTTTTGGATGGGGTACGAGTGATGAGTATAATAGTGGAAAATACTTTGAAATTCAAAGCGGACATGATAAATTAAACGAGTATTCGAATTTCGAGCTTTACAGTGGAGTAAGGTTTTTATAGTGATTTTGTTTTAGATATATTTATTATCAAAATGAAATAAATGCAAATTTTATTCCAGGAAATCAAGGTAGATTAGATGATAATGATGGTTCGCATAATATTATCTTAAGTGCTGAGTTAGGTTATAGAAAAGCTTATGATAAATTTTATCTTGAGCCGATTTGGAATTTATCAGTGGTTATGTAGGAGCTATGGATCTAAAAGGAGATATTGCTAGTTTAAAACGATTTTCTTATATTCCTTTAGTCGTAAAAACAGCATTTTTCATAGGAAGTCAAAATTAAAATTTAAATTTTAGAACAGGACTTGGTTTGTATGCGGATCCGATTAAAGCAGGAGATCAAATTTTAGAGGATCAAGCAAGTCAGAGAAGATATGAAGGAAAAAAGATCAAAGAATGTTTATAAATTTAGGAAATGATTATAAGCTTAACGATAAAACACGCTTTAATTTTGAATTTGAAAAGACATTTTTTGGCGATTTAAATGTAGATTGGAGTGCAAATGCTAATTTAAGATATAGTTTTTAAATAAAAAATAATTTAAAAATTGTATTTTTATTTTAAGCTTTTTTGTTTATAATACTTGCTTTTACATTTAAAGGATAAAGATGAAAATAAAAGTTGGGATTTTAGGAGCGAGTGGTTATGCGGGAAATGAACTTGTTCGCATTTTGCTTAATCATCCCAAGGTTGAAATTTCTTATTTGGGTTCGAGTTCTAGCGTGGGGCAAAATTATCAAGATCTTTATCCTAACACCCCTTTAAATTTATGTTTTGAAAATAAAAATTTAGATGAACTTGAACTTGATCTTTTGTTTTTGGCTACTCCGCATGAATTTAGTGCTAAACTTTTAAATGAGAATTTATTAAAAAAGATGAAAATCATTGATTTAAGTGCGGATTTTCGTCTTAAAAATCCTAAAGATTATGAGCTTTGGTATAAATTCACTCATCCTAATCAAGAGCTTTTGCAAAATGCGGTTTATGGACTTTGTGAGCTTTATAAAGAAGAGATAAAAAAAGCAAGTTTAGTGGCAAATCCAGGTTGTTATACCACTTGTTCTATCTTAAGTCTTTATCCGCTTTTTAAAGAAAAGATCATTGATTTTAGCTCAGTTATTATTGATGCAAAAAGTGGAGTAAGTGGAGCAGGAAGAAGTGCAAAGGTGGAAAATCTTTTTTGTGAAGTTAATGAAAATATCAAAGCTTATAATTTAGCTTTGCATCGCCATACTCCTGAAATTGAAGAGCATTTAAGCTATGCGGCCAAAGAGAAAATCACTCTACAATTTACCCCTCATCTTGTGCCTATGCAAAGAGGAATTTTAATCAGTGCTTATGCAAATTTAAAAGAGGACTTGCAAGAACAAGATATACGCGATATTTATACAAAATACTATCAAAACAATAAATTCATAAGGCTTTTACCGCCGCAGTCGCTTCCGCAGACTCGGTGGGTTAAATCAAGCAATTTTGCGGATATAAATTTTAGTGTAGATCAACGCACAAAGCGTGTTATTGTGCTTGGTGCTATTGATAATTTAATCAAAGGTGCAGCAGGACAAGCTGTTCAAAATATGAATTTAATGTTTGATTTTGATGAAGATGAAGGACTTAAATTCTTTGCAAATTTGTAAAGGATAAAAATGTTAATACGAGCTATGCAAAAAAGCGATTATGAAGCCGTTTATAAGCTTTGGTGTGAGATAAAAGGCTTTGGGATAAGAAGCATTGATGATAGCAAAGAAAATATAGAAAATTTTTTAGATAGAAACCCAAATCTTAGCGTTGTAGCAGTGATTGATGAAGAAATTGTAGGAAGTATACTTTGCGGGCATGATGGACGCACAGGAGGATTTTATCATGTATGTGTACATAAAGATCATAGAAAAAAGGGCATAGCGCACGAGATGGCAAAATTTTGTCTTGAGGCTTTAAAAGCTCAAAAGATTAATAAAATCGCCTTAATCGCTTTTAAAAACAATGATTTAGGCAATGAGTTTTGGAAACATTATGGTTTTACTTTAAGAGAGGATGCGAATTATTACGATCTTTCTTTAAATGAGTATAATCAAACTAGCTTTAATGCTTAAGGAATGATCATGCAAAAATATTTAGAAAAAGCTAATGTCTTAATCGAAGCTTTGCCTTATATACGCAAATTTAATTCTAAGATTATACTTATAAAATACGGCGGATCAGCTATGGAAAATGAAGAGCTAAAGCATTGTGTGATGCAAGATATAGCTCTTTTAAAACTCGTGGGTTTAAAGCCTATTATTGTACATGGTGGGGGAAAAGATATTTCTGCTATGTGTGAAAAATTAGGCGTAAAGAGTGAGTTTAAAAACGGTCTTAGGGTTAGTGATAAAGCCACTATTGAAGTAGCTAGCATGGTTTTAAATCATATCAATAAAAATTTAGTCCATAGTTTGCAAAATTTAGGAGTTAAAGCCATAGGGCTTTGTGGTAAAGATGGCGCGCTTTTAGAATGTGTGAAAAAAGATGAAAATTTAGCTTTTGTTGGCACGATACAAAAGGTAAATTCGAAAATTTTAGAAGAGCTTTTGGAAAAAGATTTTTTACCTATCATTGCTCCTATTGGCATGGATGAGAATTTTAATACTTATAATATCAACGCTGATGACGCAGCTTGTGCGATCGCTAAGGCTTTAAGGGCTGAAAAACTTGCTTTTTTAACTGATACTGCAGGGCTTTATGAGGATTTTAATGATAAAAATTCTTTAATTTCTAAAATCAGCCTTGAACAGGCTAAAATTTTAGCTCCTAAAATAGAAGGTGGTATGCATGTAAAATTAAAATCTTGCATTGATGCTTGTGAAAATGGAGTCAAAAAGGTACATATTTTAGATGGGCGTGTGAAACATTCTTTGTTGCTTGAGTTTTTTACCGATGAAGGTATAGGCACTTTGGTGGGTTAAAGGATGAAAATGGATTATAAAGAACAAAGTCATATTATCCCTACCTATAAGCGTTTTGATATAGTTTTAGAAAAAGGGCAGGGGGTTTATCTTTTTGACGATAAGGCTAAAAAATATCTTGATTTTTCAAGTGGCATAGGTGTTTGTGCTTTAGGATATAATCATGCTAAATTTAATGCTAAAATCAAAGCGCAAGTGGATAAGCTTTTGCATACTAGCAATTTATATTATAATGAAAATATAGCTGCTGCAGCTAAAAATTTAGCCAAAGCTAGTGCTTTAGAGCGTGTTTTTTTTACAAATTCTGGTACAGAAAGTATAGAAGGAGCGATGAAAACAGCTAGAAAATACGCCTTTAACAAAGGTGTTAAGGGTGGACAATTTATCGCTTTTAAGCATTCTTTTCATGGGCGTACTTTAGGGGCTTTATCGCTTACTGCTAATGAAAAATATCAAAAGCCTTTTAAACCTTTAATTTCAGGGGTTAAATTTGCAAAATATAATGATATTTCAAGCGTTGAAAAACTGGTGAATGAAAAAACTTGTGCCATTATCTTAGAAAGCGTGCAAGGAGAAGGTGGAATAAATCCTGCAAATAAAGATTTTTACAAAGCCTTAAGAAAGCTTTGCGATGAAAAAGATATATTATTAATCGCTGATGAAATTCAATGTGGCATGGGTAGAAGTGGAAAATTTTTTGCCTATGAGCACGCACAAATTTTGCCTGATATCATGACTTCAGCTAAGGCCTTAGGTTGTGGGCTTAGTGTGGGTGCTTTTGTAATAAATCAAAAGGTAGCAAGCAATTCTTTAGAAGCAGGCGATCATGGTAGTACTTATGGTGGAAATCCTTTAGTTTGTGCAGGAGTGAATGCGGTTTTTGAAATTTTTAAAGAAGAAAAAATTTTAGAAAATGTCAATAAACTCACGCCTTATTTAGAGCAAAGTTTAGATGAGTTGATAAATGAATTTGATTTTTGTAAAAAACGCAAAGGCTTAGGGTTTATGCAAGGGCTGAGTCTTGATAAAAATGTAAAAGTAGCTAAGGTCATTCAAAAATGCCAAGAAAATGCACTTTTACTGATAAGTTGCGGGGAGAATGATTTGAGATTTTTACCTCCTTTGATTTTGCAAAAAGAACATATTGATGAAATGAGTGAAAAGTTAAGAAAGGCTCTAAAGAGTTTTTGATAAATTTTGTAAAAAAAGTTTATTCTTTCCCATCTACTATAGGCACAAATAAACATTCTTCTAAAATTTCTTTTTGTAAATTTGTGCCATTTTTTCTAAGGCGTGTGATGAATTGTTTGCCATTGTGTAAAATAGGAGCAACTAAAATACCATCATCGCTTAATTGATCGAGTAAAATTTCAGGAATTTGTGTCGCATAAGCAGAAAATAAAATCCTATCATAAGGAGCATAATTTTTCCAGCCATTTTGCCCATCATCAAATTTTACATTGATATTAAAAAGTTCTAATTCTCTGAAAGTTTGAGCGGCTTTTTTGGCTAAATTTTCTATGCGTTCTATGGTAAAAACACGCCTTATGACTTTGCTTAAAATCGCAGCTTGATAGCCACTTCCACAACCTATCTCTAAAATACTATCAGCATTTTTAAAATCTAAAGCCATAGTCATTTTAGCTACAGTTAAAGGTGAACTAATCCATTGAGAATTTGCTAAAGGCAAAGCATCAAGGCGATAAGCATGGGCTTTTAAAGGAGAAAAAATTTCACGTGGAATTTGACAAAAAGCATTAAAAAGTTCTTCATTGATAAAAACTTTTTGTGCAATTTCTTCAGCCATATTTTGACATCTTTTTTGTTCAAATGTGTTCATTACTTCTCCTATAAATTTAAATAAAAATTGTAACTAAAAAAGTTGAAATAGAGTTAAACTTAGCTATACTTAAATAAAAAGGAAAAAAATGCTTATAAAATTTAAAAATCATAGTCCCAAACTAGGTCAAAATGTTTTTGTTGCAGAGGGCGCTAAAATCATAGGAGAAATAGAAATAGGAGATGAAAGTAGTATTTGGTTTAATTGTGTTTTAAGAGCCGATGTTAATTTTATAAAAATTGGCAAAAGAACCAATATTCAAGATCTTAGCACGGTACATGTTTGGCATAGGGAATTTGATAAAAAAGGAAAGTTAAAAGATGCTGGTTTTCCTACGATAATAGGAGATGATGTAACTATAGGACATAATTGCGTTATCCATGCTTGTGTGATAAAAAATCGTGTTTTAATCGGAATGAATACTGTTATCATGGATAGTGCTTTGATAGAAGAAGATAGCATAGTGGGTGCTGGAAGCGTTGTAACAAAGGGTAAAAAATTTCCGCCACGCTCTTTGATACTTGGAAATCCTGCAAAATTTGTGCGTGAATTAAATAATGAAGAAATAAACTTTCTAAAACAATCCGCTTTAAATTATGTGGATTTTAAAAACGAGTTTTTAAAAGATCTTCAGTGATATTTTGAAGTTTAGGCGAGAGTTTTACTTCAAATTTCACAAAACGATCAAGATCTAAAAAATTCTCATCGAGTTTTGAAATTTGCTCTTTTGTATAATCTTGAATAGTATTTAAAGATGACTTTTTAAGAAGTCTTTTTTCTTTGTAGACTAATTTTAAAAGTTCTTTGCGTTCTAAATTTTCATCTTGATTTGGGTTTTCGTCAAAAACATAAAGTTCATCAAAAAGGATTTTTTGCGTGTTTTTATCATAAACCCTAAAAAGCTTTTTAAAATGAGGTAGGGTTGATTTTTCGTTATTTTCGCTGATTTTGATTTTAGGTTTTATGCCTTGATCTTCTAAGGCTGCGAGTTTATAAACGCAACTAAAAATAGGGTCACTTGAAGCAGTGATCAATCTTTCACCTACACCAAAGATATCAATAGGTGCATTTTGTTCTTTGAGTTTTTTAATGCTCCATTCATCAAGTGCGTTAGAAACTATGATTTTACATTTTTGAAGTCCTGCTTGATCAAGTTCTTGTCTGATTTTCAAACTCAACTTAAGTAAATTTCCAGAATCTATTCTCACGCCGCCTTCTTGAATACCAAATTCTTTAAAAACTTTAATCGCATTTTTAAGTCCGCTATTTAGACAATCATAAGTATCAATCAAAAAAACAGGATTTTTTGGATAAATTTTCACATAAGCTTTAAAAGCTTCAAGTTCATTTTCAAACATTTGCACCCAAGAATGTGCCATAGTTCCATTGATAGGGATATTATAAATTTTTCCTGCTAAAGTACAAGCACTTCCTATGCAACCTCCTATAAAAGCTGCTCTTGCTCCTTTTAAGGCTGCCTCACTTCCTTGTGCTCTGCGTGAACCAAATTCTAAAATTTTACTGTCTTTAGCTGCACGCACGATACGATTGGTTTTGGTAGCAATAAGACTTTGGTGGTTTAAACTTAAAAGTAAAAAAGTTTCTAAAAGCTGTGCTTCTATGGTTGTAGCTTTAACGCAAAGTAAAGGTTCGTTTGGAAAAATCACTTCTCCTTCACGCATAGCATAAATTTCACCCTTAAATTTAAAGTTAGCTAAAAAATCTAAAAATTCTGTATCAAAAATACCTTGTTTTCTTAAAAATTCTATATCTTCTGCATCAAAACTCAAATTTTCAACAAAGTCTAAAATATCTTCAAGACCTGCAAAAATAGCAAAAGATCCTGAATCTGGAATTTTTCTAAAAAATATATCAAAATAACAAATTTGATCTTTTTTATTGTTTTTGAAATAGCCTTGAGACATTGTAAATTCATAAAAATCACAAAGCAAGGCTAAAGAAGTTTTAGAAGTCATCAAAGCTTATACTACCCTTAGAATAATTCGTTACTTTACTTTCAAAGAAATTGCTCTTTTGATCGTTAAATTTTGAAAAATCATCTACCCATTTAATAGGATGTTTTGCATTGTATAACTTATCTAAATTGATCGCGCTTAATCTTTGATCTACAAGATAATGGATATATTCTTCTATGATATCATCAGTAAAGCCCATGATTTGATTTTGAGTGATGTATTTACCCCATTTGATCTCAAGATCTCCAGCTTTTTTAAACATATCATAAATTTTATTAATATTTTCATCATGGAACAAATCAGGTCTTTCTTTGCGTACTGAATTGATCATATTTTGAAATAATAAAAGATGTGTGATTTCATCTCTTTGGATAAAGCGGATCATTTGTGCTGAACCTAGCATTTTTCCTGCACGTGCAAGTGCGTAAATGGCAGTAAAACCACTATAAAAATATACTCCTTCTAAAATTTGATTTGCCACCATAGCCAAAAGAAGTTTATTATCATCTACATCGCCTGCTAATTCTTCATAAATGCTTGAAATAAAGTCATTTTTTTCACGCAAAGTTTCATCATGCTTTTCCATTTCATAAATCAAATCTGTATTATCGCAAATCGCTTCAACCATAACAGCGTAAGATTTTGAATGGTTTGCCTCTTCATAAGCTTGGCGTGCCAAAACCGCATTGATTTCAGGAGCTGTGATGTAAGGGTTGATATTATCTGCTAAATTATTGGTTTGAAAACTATCCATAGAAATAAGCTGACTCCAAACCAAATCATACATTCTTTTTTCACCTACAGTTAAATTACAGCGATAATCAAGTGCATCTTTAGTTGTATCCACTTCTTTTGGAAACCAAGTATTTGCCTCCATTAAATCCCAAAGTTTTAAAGCCCAGGTATATTTTGCCTTAGTGAAATTTAAAATTCCATGTGGGTTACCATCAAAAATTTTACGATCTCCTAGGGTTTCGTTTGAGCTTGGATTGTAAATTCTTTTTCTTTGCATTTTTAACCTTTCTTTATGCTTTAGTAGCTATACAACTTTGAGTTAAAATATCGTGTAAATTTAAACGATCTTTTCTTACAAAACTGACAAATAAACCAAAGAGTAAGCCAAAACTTATAATAAATATCACATATCTTAGTAAAATTCTAAGAAAACTTAGTTTCTTTCCCGTTTTTATATCAATAAGATATAAATCATATGCTTTAAGACCTGGGCTTTGTGCCTTTTTTGTTAAAAAAATAGCTTGAATCAAACCAAATAAAAAAGTACATAAAGTTGTGATAAAATGGTTGTTTAAAAAAGCTTCTTTAGAGCCTAATAGAAAATAAAATAAATACAAAATAGGAACATAAATAAGAAAAATATCTATAAGCAAAGCTCTAAATCTTAGCCATCTAGAGCTAATTTTTGCTTTAGTTTTCATTTAATTTCCACGACTTCCTGGTTTTATAGCTTTACTCCCTTTTTTACAAAGTGGACAATTTGTTTCATTATAAATTTCAAATTCAAAATTTCCTAGAGTAAAGAGTGGTAAATTTTCAGGTAATTTCGCATTATCTTTTCTTGGAGATTTTAAATTTTCTACTGCACAAAAACCACGATTTGCCAATGCTGCAAAACCTACAACAATACCACCTAAACTTTCAATGATTTTTGCACTCTCTAAAGCACTACCACCTGTAGTAATGATATCTTCACAAATTATAAATTTTTCACCCTTTTTCACCTCAAAACCACGTCTTAAAGTCATTTCTTTATTTACTCTTTCAGTGAAGATAAAACGTTTACTACAAGCTCTCGCAAGCTCATAACCTGCTAAAATTCCACCTAAAGCAGGAGAACAAATGCTATCAAATTCTATCTTATAGCTTGCAATAATCTTTGCAAGTTCATTACAAAGTTTTGCTGCTAATTTTGGATTCTCTAAAACTTTTGCACTTTGAAGATAAAATTGCGAATGTTTACCTGAACTTAGTAAAAAATGGCCTTCTAAATAAGCACCACAATCTTTATAAATTTGCTCTAAATTCATCGTTAAACCTTTAAAAGTTCACTTTCTTTACTTTTTACACTCTCATCAATTTTTGTTGTATAGGCGTCGGTAAGTTTTTGCACTTCATCATAAGCTTTTTTTGCTTCATCTTCGCTTATTGCCTTATCTTTTTCTAGTTTTTTAACTGCATCATTGGCATCTTTGCGTATATTTCTTATAGAAACTTTTGCCTTTTCACCCATAGCTTTAGCTTGCTTTACGTTTTCTTCTCTTTGCTCTCTAGTCATCGGAGGGAAAAATAATTTTACACTTTCGCCGTCATTGTTTGGATTTACACCGATATTTGCAGCTGCAATAGCGCTTTCTATGGTTTTTAGTAAAGGTTTTTCCCAAGGAGTGATGCTAATAGTTGAAGCATCACTTGCTAAAACAGTTGCTACTTGATTTAAAGGAGTTTGAGTTCCGTAATAATCCACTGTAATATGATCTAAAATATGGGTATTAACTTTTCCAGTTCTTAAAGTGGTGAAGTCTTTTTTTAAGGCTTCTAAAGATTTTTCACTTTGGGTTTTTTGTTTGTTAAAAATTTCATTTAGCATTATCATTTCCTTTAATTATTTACTTGAATTAACATTGCTTGGAAGTTGTGGTGCACTTGGAGCGATAGAATTTGTGTTTGGGGTAGCAGGCACAATAGGAGCACTTGGAATAGTAGTATTGTTGTTTTCTACTTTAATTTTCTCTGCTAGAGAGTCTTTGCTAGCTTTATTGTATAAATAACCAAGACCAATAGTATTTGCAATAAGTAAAATTCCCATAACAAAGGTAAATTTTGCCAAAAATCCAGCTGGTCCTTTGGCGCCAAATAAACTTTCATTGCTTCCACTATAAGCTCCAAGTCCTATACTTGAACTTTTTTGAAGTAAAACTGCTATACAAATAACTACAACGATGATAAATTGTAAAATGATTAAAAGAGTGATCATTGAAAATTCCTAAAAGTTAATTTTTAAATGATTATTTTAGCTAAATAAAACTTGAAAAGTTTTGAAACTTGAAAAGTTTTTGTGAGAAAAATCCCACAAAAATTTATCTGCTATTGAAGCTTCTTAAGATATTAAGTAAAGATACGAAAAGATTAACAAAATCAAGATAAAGTGCTACTGCACCTTCGATTGGAGTTTCATAATTTCCGCGGATAATATTTTGCGTATCATAAAGAATGTAAAATGAAAATAATATTGCAGCTACTGCTGAAATAGCTAGATTAACTATACTGCTTTGGAAGAAAAGGTTTAGTAAAGATGCTGCTACAATAACGATTAATACTATAAATAAAGCTTTACCCATAACAGTAAAATCTTTTTTTGTATTCATAGCAAATACACTAAGTCCTGCAAAAGCAACTGTTGTTAAAGCAAAAGCTTGAGCGATGATAATTCCTCCAGCTGGTAGAGCTAACACTGAAATAAGCAAAGGTGTAAGCGTTAAACCTGAGCAGAAAGTAAAACCAAAAAGTAAAACAAGATTTAATGGAGCTTCTCTTTTTTTCCATTGCAAAGCAAATAAAAGTCCGATTTCAACAGCAAAAAGGATCCAAAAAGTTACTTGTGATTGTATAAAAAATGATGCTAAAGCAAAAATTCCTACATACGCACCTACTGTTGCAGCTAATAATGAAGCAGCAAAAAGTTGATAAGTTTGTTTAATAAAAATACTTAATTCGCTTGAGCGTGTATTTTCAAATTCTTTTGATCTTGAGTAGTCTCTATCATAAAGACTCATAAAATTCTCCTTGCAAAATTGTTAGATTTTTTAAAATCTTGAGCGAAATCTAACATATTAGACTAAATAAAAAGTTAATTTATATAATATCTTATGCTTAAATGAAATCTTTGCTGAAATTTTGTTATAATTTCAAGATTTTAGTTTCAGGTTGGTTTTATGGAAAATCTTATTAGTGGTGCGATTAAGTTTATGCAAGAAGACTTTAAGGAGCATGAAGAACTTTTTGAAAGTCTAAAAAATAAGCAAAATCCCCATACTCTTTTTATAGGTTGTTCTGATTCTAGAGTAATTCCAAATTTGATCACCAATACGGGTCCAGGTGAGCTTTTTGTAATACGAAATATTGCAAATATAGTTCCACCTTATCGCATTGGGGAAGATTACTTAGCGACAACTTCAGCAATAGAGTATGCTTTAAATTCATTGCATATTAAAAATATCGTCGTTTGTGGCCATAGTAATTGTGGAGGTTGCAATGCTCTTTATTATTCTGATGAAGAGTTAAATAAAATTCCTAACGTGAAAAAATGGCTTACTATGTTAGATCCGATAAAAAAAGATGTGATGATTTTTGCAAGAGACGATTTGGCTATGCGTTCATGGCTTACAGAAAAATTAAATTTAGTAAATTCTTTGCAAAATATACTTACTTATCCAGGCGTGCAAGAAGCTTTAGATGAAGGAAAAATAGAAGTACATGCTTGGTATTATATTATAGAGACAGGTGAAATTTATGAGTATGATTTTAAAGCAAAAATTTTTACTTTAATACAGGATAGGAAAGTTCAATGAAGAAAATTATTTTTAGTTTATGTTTTTTTATTTTATACCTTGGAGCACAAGAATTTAAATTTATTGATGCAAATATTAGTAAAGAGGATGAAGGAATTTATGCTTTAGTTGAAAAATATGTTGATCTTAACAATCAAATTAAAGAATTTAAGAAAAACAATGATGAAAATTCAAGCACTTTTAATGGTATTTTAAGTGAATTTGAAAAAGACAAAAAGACTATTTTAGCAAAAATACCCGATATGATAGTAGGACAAAAGATTAATGAAGAGGCAGTGGCTAGATTTTTAAAAGCAAAAGAAAAATTACTAGATGTTCAAAAAAAGAATATTAATAAGCCTTATATTTATACAGATGCCACTCTTAATCTAGTTTATTTTAATATTGTGGAAAGTTTTTATTCTTCTTTGTTTGAAGTGGAAAAACTTTTTAAAAATACAGCAAGCAGTGAAGATTTGATTGCTACTGTTGATAAGGCAATGGAAAATTTACAAAATTCTTCTAATGTTAATTTAGATAGTTTTAAAAGCAAAATTACAAATTCAGAAGAATTAGAAAAAATTACCCTAAAAGAAAGATATATCAGTAATGCTGTAGATTCTTATTCTGAAATTCTTAAGTATTTACGCTCAAATGCAGATTTGCTTGAAAGTAATTATATTTTTTCATTACTCGAGCTTCAAGTTTGGATAGATCGTATAAATGAGGCAATTGGGGTAAGTTTTGTTAATATCGGAAAAATAGTAATTTCTGCTTTGGTTTTAGTATTTTTTATATCTTTAAGACGTTTTTTTGCAAATATAGTATATTTTTTCCTTGTTCAGTTTTTTTATAGAAATAAAAATGATGTAGATGATATTAAAGTCATTTTTATTGAGAATATTAAAAAACCTGTAGGCTTCTTGTTGATTGTCTATGCTATTTCTCTTTGTCTTACTATAGCAACTTATCCTGCACCTTTGAGTGTAAATTTAAGTAATTTTTTTCATATAGTTTATGCAGTTTTAATTGCATGGCTTATTTTAAGAATGCTTGATGGTTATGGCGTGGTATTGGTTTCTAAACTTGCTCAAAAAAGTGGAAAAAAAGAAGTTGTAAATTTAATTATTAAAATTTTATATTTTGTCATTATTATCATAGCTTTATTATATATTCTTGCTCAACTTGGTTTTAATATTTCGGCTATTATTGCATCTTTGGGAATTGGTGGTTTAGCTGTTGCTTTAGCGGCGAAAGATATCATTGCAAATTTCTTTGCTTCTATACTCTTACTTTTTGATAATAGCTTTAATCAAGGAGATTGGGTAGAGGTTTCAGGCATAGAAGGAACCGTGGTTGAAACAGGACTTAGAAAAACTACTATTAGAACTTTTGATAATTGTCTTGTATTTTTACCAAATTCAACTATTATGGGAGCTAATATCAAAAATTGGAGCAAAAGACGCATGGGTCGCCATGTTAGAATGTATTTGGGTGTTGGTTATGATGCTACTCCTGAAAAACTAGAACAATGTGTAAAAGATTTAAGAGAATTTTTACATACAAGTGATTTAGTAGCTCACGATGAGGATAGCGCATTAAAATATGGCGATCATACAACAAAATATCGTCAAAATCTTGTATCTATTAATGATTTAGAAGGCTATAAAAATGCTTGTTATGTGGCTTTAAGCGAATTTGCAGATAGTAGTATTAATATAGAGCTTTATTTTTATATCAAAGAAATAGGTGGAAAAGATTTTAGAGAAGCTAGACAAAGTTTAATGCTTGAGTTTATGCGTATAATTGAAAAAAATGGTTTAACCTTTGCTTTCCCAAGTCGTAGTATTTATATAGAAAATTTACCACCCCTTGATTTGCAAGCAAAAGCTATAAAATAGCAAGATTTTATCTTGCTATTTTTTAAACCGGCATAACGCGTATATTTGGACTTAATTCTTCTTGTAAAATTGTTTCAATAGCATAAAGTGTTGCACCACTTCCACTAGAACAACCACTACAAGCACCAAGATAACGAATATAAACATCAATTGCTGCACCTTCAGCCTTTTGTATATCAATCACTTCCAAATCTCCGCCATCATTATGAAGCATAGGGCGAATTTCAGCATCTAAAACACTTTCAACTGCTTTTAATTGTCCCACTACGGTCATTTCATCAAAAGCTACATCACTTTTCATTGTATTTTTGAGTTTTTCTCTATCTATTTCAGCTCTAGTTTCAGCTAAAATATCTACAAGGTAATAATCTCTTTTTTCATGTCCGCCTGGTTTGATACAGGATTTACAAAAAGCACCCGCTTTAGTGTATTGTGTGATTTCTTCTACGCTATGCAAATCATTAAGTTTAATCACTTCTTTAATAGTTCCAAGACTTACCCTAGCGCACTCGCAAACTATAATTTGATCTTCAAAATCTTCAGGACTTATACCTTTATAATGCGCTGCTGCTTGTTTGATTACATCATAAGCCATAACCGAACAGTGCATTTTTTGAGGTGGAACAGCTGGAGTTTCTGGATTATCACGCATAGCAAATTCCACATCTAAATTTGTGATTTTTACTGCTTCATCTACAGTTTTTCCTATACAAAGATCCACCATAGTATCACTACTTGCTATAGCTGTACCACAACCAAAACTTTTAAATTTTGCATCGATAATTTTATCAGTTTTTTCATCTACAAGCCAAAAAAGTCTTACTGCATCGCCACAACTTTCTGCACCAAAATCAGCTACGATCAATTTTGCATTGCGTGCTTTAGCATCTTCTTCACTAAATTCTCCCATATGTTGAGGATTATTCATTCTATCTTGAACTTTTTGTGAATACTCATCCCAAATGGATCCACCAATTAAACTATTTTTTCCCATTTTTCATCCTTATTTGTAATTATTTGGATTATAAGCATAAGTACAAGAAATTGCTCTTAATCTCTGTGTTGCATTTTTAATTTGTTTTGCTGCATAATCAATTTCTTCTTCAGTGTTAAAACGTGACAAAGAAAGCCTTAAAGCTGTATGCGCTAAATCATGCTCCGCACCGATAGCTTCCATAATAGGATTGCTTTCTAAAGCTTCACTTGCACAGGCTGAGCCCGTACTTGCAGCTATACCATTTTTATTTAAATCCCAAAGCATTGCTTCGCCTTCAACACCTTTAATACTTGCTAAGATTGTATTAGGCACACGGTGTTCCCTTTTTCCAACCACTGTTGTATCGGGCAAGGCCAAAATTTGATCTTCTAGTTTATCTCTTAAACGGCGTATATGAGAATCTTCAAAATCAAGCATAGTATTTGCAATACGCAAAGCCTCGCCTATAGCCACTATGTAAGGCACATTTAAAGTTCCGCTTCTACGACCACCCATGTGTTCTCCACCGTGTAAAAGTGGAGTAAGTTTAAGTCCTTTTTTTATAAAAAGTCCACCCACACCCTTTGGTCCATGAAATTTATGTGCCGAAAATGAAGCAAAATCAACTCCTACTTGAGTTAAATTAACCTTTATTTTACCTACTGCTTGAGTAGCATCTGTATGAAAAAGAGCACCAAATTCATGCGCAAGTTCTGCCATCGCTTTAATATCAAAAATCATACCTGTTTCATTATTTGCCCACATAACACTTACAAGTGCTGTTTTATCGCTAATCACTTTACGCAAATCTTCTACAGTAGAAACCCCTTCTTCGTTTACAGGAAGTTCTATAACTTTTACTCCAAGACTTTTTAAAAAATAAGCAGCAGCAGTAACAGCAGGGTGTTCTACACTAGAAATAATCACTTCATTGCGTTCTTTATCTAAAATATGATCAAAATACACACCCTTAAGCACCCAGTTAATGCTTTCTGTCGCACAGGAGGTTACAACTATGTCATCTAGGTCATTTGCTCCAAGTCCTGCATAAAGTTTATCCAAAGCTTCTCTTAAGGCAGGATGTGTTGCGCTACCATATTGATGAAGGCTATTTGGATTTCCATACATATCCTTTAAAAAAGGTAGCATCAACTCATAAGCATTAGGATCAAGCATTGTCGTTGCGTTGTTATCTAAATATACTTTCACTTTAAAATCCTTAATTTATCCTTAATTTTAATTAGGATATTTTTTATCTTTATTTAAAAACGGATAATAACAAAAATTTATAAAAATTAGGTTAAAAATTATAACAAAAATAAAATGCTAAAGTAAAATTTTAAAGTGAAATATTTTGTGAATTTTATATAGCAAAAATGAGAAATACTATTTCTTAAATTTTTCTTCGTAATACTTTACTATTTTTGAATCTTCTTTGGCTGTATGTTTAAAGATAAAATCTTGAACAACGAGATTTAATTTTTCGGTCATTATATTTACAAATTTAGCTTCACTGATGATAATTTCTTCAATTTCTAAGATAATTTTTCTGTGAATTCTTGTATGATGGTTGATATAAGGATATTCTATTTTTCTCATAAAGGCTTCTTCATCTGAAAAATGTCTATTGATCATTATCAACAACTCTCTTAAGACAATTTTTAATTCTTTTGTTCCAATATGACATTGGTTCATTAAAGAGAGTTTTTTAGAAATTTCAAAAAGTTCTTTATGTTGATGATCTAAAAGATCATTATTCATTGAAATAATTTTTTCATTATAAATCATGGTTTTGAGTACTTTTATATTTATATTTTTCGAGAGCGGATTATAATGCTATAATACTTAAAATTTTATTAATTAATTATATAAAAATTATTATTATTAAAGTATTTATAATTTATATATTTTTTAAAAAATTATTTTAAACCATCACAGACATATAAGAGTTTAAAATTTTATTTATATTTGCTTGTTTTTGACGACGATCTAAAAAATTTTCTATAGAGCTAGAACGTAGTTGATTTGCTTCTTCTAATCTTTGCGTATCTTGACTTTGGTTTTGATATTGTTTTTTAAGAGCATCAAAATCATTGCGATTTTGATCGATATAAATTTGAAATATTGAACTTGAATTTGCAAATTCTCTTAAATCCATATCTTTTTGGTAGTTAATATATTGTTGAAAAAATACAGATAGTTTATCTTGAGTACTTGTTTTTTTATCTACGCCATTCACATAAAGATAAAGATCAAAACTCATCTTTTTTTCATTTTCTTTTTTGATGTAATCTTCTATATCTGTTTCGCCCTTGAGAATTTTTTGTAAATTTTGATGAGAGCTTAGTTCTAAAGTGGCAGGTTTCATAAAAAAGTTAAATTCTTTTTCGTTTTGAGTTTTTATATCATGGTAGATAAAATTCATTAAAAGACCAGATTTTGATACTTCTGCATTTTTAGTTAAATAAGGTTTTAAAATTTCATTAGAAGAAGTGTTTTCTATGGCTTTATCAAAGTGAAAATTAGTTATTTTATTATCTAACATTAAAGTATTTAAATTTGTGATATTACTTAATGCCAAATCAATTTCTTCTTGATTGTTGTAAATTCTTGAAATTTGGCCTAAAAATTCTCCATTATCTGTTGAAAAACCTGATGATAGTTTTGAAATAAGATCGCGACTTAAATAAGCATTATCATCTTGTAAAAATTCTGAATTTATAGATTTTAATGAACTATGATAGCTATTTAAAAGATAAGGTAGATCAATTTTATTGTAGTTTAAATTTTCATCTTGTTTTGCGAGTTCTTTCGCTATGCTTCTAACGCTTTTAATGTTGATATCATAAGATTCTGGTATATTTGCAATTTTATTTAAATCTTTATCAAAAAAACCTTCTTCATTGATTCTAAATCCAAATTCACTAGCATAAGTGATATTATTAAAAATATAACTTAATTGTTCTAAGCTATTTTCATTTCCTTTTTGATCTAAGGCTTTGCTATCTTTAATCAAATTTAGAGCAGAGCTATTCTGCAAAGGATTAGATAAGGTTAAATTTTGATATGGATTTGCCAAATTTATAGTCATTTTAAATCTTTCCAAAATATTGCTGATTTTTTTATAAGCAAAATGTGTGCCAAGTTTTTTAAAAATTAAATTCAGTCAAAAATTAGAAAAAATTTGATAGTATTTATCTTTTCTTTTAAAGTTTGAAAAATAAAAATTTATCTAAATAAGGAAAGCGTATGCCAAAGATGAAAAGCGTTAAAAGCGCAGTTAAACGCTTCAAAGTAGGTAAAAATAAAATCAAAAGAGGCTCAGCTTTTAGAAGTCATATTTTGACTAAAAAACCTGCAAAAAGAATGCGTGATCTTCGCACAGCTAAATATGTGCATAGCACAAATGTAAAAGCTGTTGAAAAAATGCTAGGAATTTAAGTTTTTGACTAAAAGTCATTCAAACTCCCCTCTGAGATAAAATTTCAAGGGCAAGCTCCAAATTTGGACGCCACTTTATGAAAGGAAATAAAAATGGCAAGAGTAAAAACAGGTGTTGTTAGACGCCGCAGACATAAAAAAGTTTTAAAATTAGCGCGTGGTTTTTATAGTGGACGACGCAAACATTTTAGAAAAGCAAAAGAACAATTAGAAAGAAGTCTAGTCTATGCTTATCGTGATAGACGCCGTAAAAAAAGAGACTTCCGCCGTCTTTGGATTGTGCGTATCAATGCTGCTTGTAGACTCAATGATTTAAGTTATTCAAGATTTATCAATGGTCTTAAAAAAGCAGGTATTGAACTTGATAGAAAAATTCTAGCAGATTTAGCTATGAATGATGCTGCTGCTTTTGCAAAAATTGCAGAGGCCGCAAAAAAAGCACTTTAATTTTTTAGTGTAAGAATTTCAAGGTTTTTGATTCTTGAAATTCTTAATTTTTTAGTATTAATTTAATTTAGCTAGAACATCTTCATAACATTTGAGTTGATTTAAGATTATTTTATTAATCTCATTTGTCATTTCTAGTTTTTGACCTTTTATATTAAGATAATAGTATTTAAAATCACTGTATTTTTGTATGAAAGTTTTTAAATATCTAGGTTTGAAATCATTAAAATTTTCAACTTCATAAAAAAATATTGCCACTAAACTTTTTGCAATTCCCGCTCCATAAATTTCTCCAAAACTAGAAAAACCAACTATGGGAAAATCATTAAAATGGATTTGATTTAAATGTTCTTTGTTGTGAAGTCTTCTTAAGATACAATCGTTAAAAATTGCTCCTAGTGGTTTTGGTTTATTAAGAGAAAATTTTTCATAATCTTTTTTTATAGCTTCAATAAAATTTTGTTTTTTTAAGCAAGCTTAATTCCTGAGCGCTTTCTACATCACAATAACTAAATAATGTTTTATTTGGGTTGATTTCCATAGGGGAAATAAGATAGTCTTCTCCAATTTTTAAAGCAAAAGTATATTCTTGCATTTTATTTTTAAGTTCTTCAAAAGTGCAGTTAAAATAATTACATAAAGCTTCAACCGCGTTGATGGATTGAAAGGTTTTTTATTAATAAATTCGCGTACGGTTTTATCATATAAGCTTACATCAAGTATGGTAAAGGTAATATTGCTTTGAGGATTGAAATTTTGAGACTTCATTAAATTAAAACGGTATTTAGGTTTAAATTGAACATGTATGCTTAAAGCTTGATTTTTAATATTTCTCCGTTATAAAATATAAATGCTCCGCTAAAGTCCATGTTTCCGCTAGACCCACCCCCTACTAAAGCACAAGGATAGGGGTTGTGTTTGTACAAAAGTTCTAAAAGAGAACTTTCGCTTTGACTTAAACCATCATAAATTAAATAATGCAAAGTATTTATGCAGTGTGCTTCAAAAGGTATATTTATAAATAAAACTTCTTTTTCTATCAGTTTTTTTCTTTCTGTATAATCTTTTATGTCACTAAAAAGCTTGATTTTATTTGTGCAAAGATTTTCTATCATATCTTCACTAAAAAGTATCAAGCTTATTCCTTGGATATTTTGTTTATAAGGACTGTTTTCAATGTTTGAGTTAGAATCAAGGTTGCATAATAAATCAGTAGCACTGCTTAAGATGATATTACATTGCTCATTTATAGAATTTTGAATCTTATTTCCTATGATCGCTAGATTAAGTTGATTGACACAAAGCCTATAATTAATTTTGGCTTGATGTTTATTTTTTTTAATTTTTCTTCAAGTTCATTTTATTGAAGATATAGAGCTTCTAAAACTTTTTTACTTCTTCTTTTTTTGTTGAGCTTTTATTTTTAAAATTAAAAAAACATCAATTTTACTCCATTAAAACTATTTTTTAATTACTAGTTAACTAAATCAAGACACCATAAATTCGACATTTATTTGTAATTTTTATTATACCTTAAGTCATAAAAAATGCAATAAGTAAATTAAAATTTAGATATAATTGCAAATTATAATAATATTAATTAAGGATAAATTAAATATGATTGGAGATATGAATGAGCTTTTATTAAAAAGCGTTGAAGTATTGCCACCTTTACCTGATACTGTAAGTAAGTTAAGAAAATATGTGAGCGAGGCTAATTCAAATATAGAAACTATGAAAGTTGCTGAAATCATTTCAAGCGATCCGTTGATGACGGCTAAGCTTTTGCAATTAGCAAATTCTCCTTATTATGGTTTTACAAGAGAAATTACAACCATAAATCAAGTGATTACTTTATTAGGCGTTGGTAATATCATCAATATAGTTATGGCTGACTCCATTAGAGATAATTTTAAAATAGACGTTTCACCTTATGGTTTAAATACTCAAAATTTTTTAAAAACGTGCAATGAAGAGGCAACTTTTATCGCAAATTGGCTTAATGATGAAGATAAAAAACTTTCTCATCTTTTAGTTCCTTGTGCAATGCTTTTAAGGCTTGGTATTGTTATTTTTTCAAATTTTCTTATACAAAATCATAAGGATAAGGATTTTTTAGCTTTTTTAAATAAAAATGAAAATCTTGCTTTAGCGGAGAATGAATTTTTAGGCGTAGATCATATTTCTTTCTTGGGATTTTTGTTACATCGTTGGAATTTTGATGATGTTTTGATTGAAAGTATATGTTTTGTTCGCACTCCTCATGCTGCTCGCGAAAAAGTGAAAAAATCCGCTTATGCTTTAGCAATAACAGATCATCTTTTTGCTCCGCATGATGGTTCTTCTCCATTTAACGCAAAAGCTGCAGTTGCTTTACTTAAAGAGGCAAAAACTCAAGGAATTAATTTTGATTTAAACAATCTTTTATCTAAGCTTCCTAACAAAGCTAAGGAAAATTTAAACAAAGAAGATTAAAGAGCCTTTTTAAGGCTCTAAATTGTAGTGATGAAAAGTTTAATCTTACCTCCTAATGAATTTTTAGATCACTATATTTTAAACGCTGAATTTCATCGTTTTGCTGGAATTTCAAAAAATGCTTATAAATTTTGGAAAAATGCAGAAATAGGTAGATATCAAGGAACAAGAATTATATTTTTGCATAGAAATTGCATTTTAGAAAAACATCAGCAAGCTTTAAGGCAATGTAGTGGTTTAAATGGTTTTGTATTGGCAAGTGCTTTTTGTTCTTTTACTGGATTAGCTCCCTCTCATTTAGTGGAAAAAAATAATTCTTCTATTTATAAACTTTTAGAGCTTAAGGAAATTTGTGGGATTAAATTTGTTAATTTAAAAAAATTTTATGATTTTTTAGGGCTAAATTATCATCAGCATATTTATATAGAAAAATGCCATTTTTTTAGCCCAGCTCCTTTTGAAAAGCGTATTAAAATCACTGAGAGTATGTGCGTTGGGTATTATTAAGATAAGAAAAAATAAATGCACATAGCAAAGCTATAATAGCCAAAAAGAAAACATAAAGTCCCAAAGAAAAACGCCAAAAATTACTTAAATTATTTAAGGCAAAACTATGCAAGAAAAAAGCAAGTTGCGGAGTTAAACCTCCAGCTATAGCATAAGCAATATTATATGAAAAAGAAAGTCCTGAAAATTTAATTTTTGCATCAAATACTTCACTCATTATTAAAGGGCAAAAATTCATCACTCCGCTAAAAAAACATACAAGTAAATATAAGCAAGCTACTAGGTTAAAATCAGCATTTTGTCTATATAAAGTATTAAAATAAAGCAAGCTTGCAATTCCAAAAAAAACACTAAAAAATACACAAGATTTAATAACGCCTATTTTATCCGCTAAAATTCCACTTATAATACACCCTAGGCAAATAAGCAAAATTCCACCTATTTGAAGATAGGTTTGTATAGAAGTATTAATTTGAAGTATTTTTGCCATATAACTAGGCATAAGCAAAATCATTACAACAATACAACCTGTCAAAACCCAAGTAATCATCATAGAAAGAACAATTCCCATTTTAGCTTTTTTAAACACTTCTTTTAAAGGAAATTTTTCTAAAGCCTTGTCTTTTTTCATTTGTTCAAAAACAGGAGTTTCTCTTAAAAATTTTCTCAAATAAGCAGAAATAATCCCAAAAATTCCACCTAAAAAGAATGGAATTCTCCAAGCCCATTCATGAAGTTCTTCTTGGGTATAAATTTTATTCATAATTAAAAAAACTAAACTACCTAATAAAATTCCACCTACAACCGAAGCGGTTAAAATTCCCAAATAAGTTCTTTTTTGACCTTGTGGTGCGTGTTCGTATATAAAAACCCAAGCTCCAGGGAGTTCCCCGCCTATAGCTATACCTTGACAAATGCGTATAAAAACTAAAAGCACAATACAAAGAAAACCTATACTTTCATAATTTGGAATAAAAGCTAGAGTAAAAGTTGGAATAACCATTAACAAAATACTAATCATAAACATTCTTTTGCGTCCAAATTTATCTCCAAAATGTGCCAGTATCACACCCCCTAAAGGACGTGCTAAATATCCAGCTGCAAATATTCCATAAGTATTAAACATTTGCCAAAAACTACTTAAATCTTTTGGAAAAAAGTTTGTTGAAATATAATTTGCAAAAAATACAAAAATAATAAAATCATAAAATTCTAAAGTTCCACCTAATGATGAAAGTCCTAAAACTTTTATATCTTTTTGGTTAAGGGTTTTGCTCATTCTTAATCCATCTCATAAAAATCATCATCATTGTTATCATCATCGTATTCATAATCATCATCATCGTAATTATAATTTTTATGGTGATTTTGTGGATATTCTTCATCTTCGTTTTCATAATCATCGTAATTTAAATCTTCTTCATCTTCATAAGCCATTGTTTTCTC
Organism: Campylobacter sp. CFSAN093224; assembly: GCF_012897395.1. NCBI lineage: Bacteria > Pseudomonadati > Campylobacterota > Epsilonproteobacteria > Campylobacterales > Campylobacteraceae > Campylobacter > Campylobacter sp. CFSAN093224. The sequence goes on from NZ_CP040607.1 coordinate 231,251, forward strand.
CTTAAATAAAAATACAAAGCTTATTTTATCTTAAATTTGTTTGGTTTTGCTATAATTTTTATAATTTTTTAAAAGGTGAATTTATGAAATTAAGTCATTTAGATGAAAAAAATCATCCTAAAATGGTAGATGTAAGCGATAAAAATATTACTTTAAGAATAGCCACAGCTAGTGGTATAATATATATGAGTCAAGAAGCTTTTGATGTAATTAAAAACAATACCGCAAAAAAAGGTCCTGTTCTTCAAACAGCTATTGTTGCGGCTATAATGGGGGTTAAAAAAACAAGTGAAATTATTCCTATGTGCCATCCTTTGATGCTTTCTAAAGTTGAAACTAATATTGTGGAATTTGTTAAAGAATGTGCATTTAAGCTTATTGTAACAGTTAAGTGTGAAGGTAAAACAGGTGTTGAAATGGAAGCTTTAAGTGGAGTTAGTATAGGACTTTTAACTATATATGATATGATCAAGGCTATAGATAAATCAATGAGAATTACGGATATAGTGCTTGAAAGCAAAGAAGGAGGTAAAAGTGGTAAATTTGTGCGATCTTAAAAAAGAACCTCAGATCAATTATCCTACTTTTTGGGATTATAAGGTGATTTTTGAGGTGCATGTTAAGGCAAGTGAAATTTTTGAAGAAATTTTAGGTCAAAGAGAATATAAATTTAAACATTCGAATTCAAGTGCGAGTGGAAAATATCAAAGTTATTTGTTAAATGTTTATGTTGATAGCAAAAAAGATCGTTTGGATATATTTGATAAATTAAAAGCTAAAGCAAAATTTGTACTTTAAGAAAGAAGGAAAAATGAAAAATACTTTAATTATTTTTGAAAATTCTTTATCAAATCTCGGTAAAGATGAAGCAAGTGATTTACTTGAAGACTTGAGTTTTAATCTTGCGTATAAGCAAATTTCACATAATCCTCATGAAACAAAAAAAGTTTTAAATTCTCTTTTGGTTGAATTTTTAACTATTTTGAAAAAACTTGATTTTTTTGATGATGAAAATGTTACAAAGGTTATCAAAGCTTTGGTTAAGGCGAGTATTGTAGATGCTCAAAATTCACTTTATGAGTATATTAGCGAAGCTGAATTATTAAACAAACAGATTGAAAATCAAAAGAATTTGATTAAAAATCAAATCAGCGATAATTTTTTTGAATTCGAGAATATTTTACAAGAATGTTCTTTTTGTGATGAATTTAGTGGCGGTTTAAATGATGCTATTTTATTTGATATAGAAATGCTTGGAATTTTAAAAGAAACTGCTGAAAGTGCTTTTTTAACTACATTAGAAAAGGCTGAAGATATAGAACTTACAAGTAGTGAAATAGCTAAAAATCTTGTATATAATGCCATTTGTGAAGCTCATTTTGAAAAAGAAAGAATTTTAAAAATTTCAAGTATTATTTTAAATACCGCTTTTGAAATAGCTAATGAATCTATGGCTTATGCAAAAGATCTTTGTTTAGGCGTGATTAAAGGCACAAGGGATGGTATTGTTTTGGCAATGGAAAAATTTAAAGCTTCATTAACTTATACAAATTTTGAAGAAGATGTTAGTTTAAAAAGCAAAGAACTAATAGGTATAGAAGATGATTTTATTGCTCTTTTAAAAAAAGAGATTCAATTACAAAATGATCCTTGTAAGAGTATAGTTGAGAATTTGCTAGAACATGAACTTGATAATCTTTTTGCTAAATTTAGACGTCTTGCAGGTGAAAGCAGAGAGCAACTAATATTAGTTTTAAATGATATTAAGAAAAATCCAAAGATTAATGATTTTAACAAACTTACTCAAAGAAAATTAAATCGTTTTAAACAAGAAATTTTTGAATTAGAAAAAATTGCTAGTGAAAAATACAAAGATTTAAATTCCAAAAAAGCTAAAAAGCTCGGTGTAAGACTTTGGGAAAAAGCAAAAAAATTCGTTAAAAAATAATATCCCATTTTTGGGATATTAAATATCTATTTCTATACCTACAGGTGCGTGATCAGAGCCAAAAATATCATCTCTTATGAAAGCGTTTTTAAGTTTATCTTTTAAACCCTTTGAAATGAAAAAATAATCAATCCTCCAGCCTACATTTCTTTCTCTTGCTTTCATTCTATAGCTCCACCACGAGTATTTTTCTTTGATTTCACCATTAATTTCTCTAAAAGTATCTATAAAACCAAGCTTTAGCAAATCATCAATCCAAGCTCTTTCTATAGGTAAAAAACCTGAAGTGTTGGCATTGGCTTTTGGATGAGTAAGATCGATTTCTTTATGAGCGGTATTGACATCGCCGCAAATGATAATTTCAAATCCATCCTTTAAAAGCTTATCCAAATACACTAAAAAATCTGCATAAAATTTCATCTTAAAATTTAAACGCTCTTCATCTTTTTGACCATTTGGAAAATAGATATTAAAAAGTGCAATATTTTTAAAGCGGTGTTCTAAAACCCTACCTTCTTCATCATCAAAAAATTCGCATTTTTTTACTTCGCTATTAAAATTACAAAGACTCATTACCCCAGAATACCCCGCTCTTTTAGCAGAATTAAAATACATGTGTTTAAAAGGATATTCATAAATTTTTTTAGGAAATTTATCTTCATGTGCTTTGATTTCTTGAAAACCTATAAAATCAATTTGTTCTTGTGCTATCCAATCAAGTGCATTTTTATCACAAATAGCTCTTAAGCCATTGACATTCCATGAAAGTAGTTTCATTATTTTCCTTAAAATTTTCATTAAAAGTGTAAATCATAACATAAAAAGATTTAAAACTACAATCTATTTAAAAAAATTCAATAAAATTAAAAGCTTAAATTTGGAGGTGGGATTTATATGCTTAGATTAACTTGGCTTCAGTTTACTTTTTTTAATTCTTTGATGATTGTATTGTTGAATTTTAATTTATTTTATTTTGTGTATGAAAAAAATACACAAAACTGGCTTATAACTTTTGTTTTTATTGTGGCCTATTTTGCCCTTGTTCACGTGATTTGCTCTTTGCTTTTTATAAAGTTTTTTACTAAATTTTTTTCTATATTATTTATAATATCATCTTTTTTAAGTGTTTACTTTATTAGTTTTTATGGGGTGCTTATAGATTCTGATATGATACAAAATATTGTTCAAACAGATATCAAAGAAGTAAAAGATTTGTTAAATTTAAAATTAATCTTATTTGTTGTTTTGGCTTTATTGTTGGTTTTTTATGTTGTTAAAGTAAAAATTGATTATTATGGTAGTTTTAAATCCCATCTAAAAATTAAAATTATCAATATAATATCAGGTTTGATTGTTGTTTGTGCGGTTTTAATCCCTTTAAGTAAAACTTTCTTGCCTTTTTTTAGAAACTATAATGAAATAAGAATGTATAATACCCCTTTTTATCAAATTTATGCCGTATATCGCTATTATGTTCGTTTTGTAAAAGCTAAGCCAGAATTTAAAACTATAGCTAATGATGCTTATAGAGAAAACAATCACACTAAAAAACTTTTAGTTTTGGTAGTGGGTGAAACCGCTAGAGCGGCAAATTACTCTTTGGGTGGATATGCTAAAAATGATACCAATTTTTATACCAAAAAAGATAATGTAGTGTTTTTTGATAATTTTTCATCATGTGGAACAGCAACAGCGGTAAGTTTACCTTGTATGTTTTCTATTTCTAAGCGTGAAAATTATTCAAGTTCAGAATTTCAAGAAAATGCGATGGATGTGCTTTATAAAACAGGTGTAGATGCTGTATGGTTTGATAATAATTCTGGTGGTTGTAAAGGGGTTTGTGATAGATTAGCTTATAAGCAAAAGCTTTCTAGTGATTTGGATGAAAATTTACTCGCCCCTTTTAAAGAAAAATTAAATCATTTAAGTGATCAAAATATAATAGTTCTTCATTTGCAAGGTTCTCATGGGCCAACTTATTATAAACGCTATCCAAGTGAATTTAAAAAATTCACTCCAACTTGTGATACTAATGAGCTTTCAAAATGTGATAGCGAGGCTTTAATCAACACTTATGACAATACTTTACTTTATACAGATTATCTTTTAAGTGAGATTATAAAACTATTAAAAGAGCAAAAAAGCTATAAAAGTTCTTTGTTTTATCTTTCAGATCATGGTGAAAGTTTGGGTGAAAATAATATTTATCTTCATGGTATGCCTTATGCTATAGCGCCAAGTTATCAAACCCGTATTCCTGCTATTTTTTGGAGCAATGATGAAAAATTAATGAATTTAGCTAAAGAGCATAAAGGTTTAAAACTTTCTCAAGATAATCTTTTTAGTACTCTTTTAGGATATTTTGATGTAAAAACAAGTGTTTATGAGCCAGAATATGATTTATTAAATCCTAAACTTAAGGCAAATCCATGAAGCCTAAATATCATTTTTTAAATAATGCAAGATATGCTTTAGAAGGGATTTTTGCTTTATTTAAAAATGAAATGGCGTTTAGAATTGAACTTTGTATTATTATCCCTGCGATAGTTTTTAGTTTTTTCTTAAAAGTTAGTTTTTTGGAGCATTTATTATTGGTAAGTGTTTTAATGCTTATTTTAATTATAGAGGCTTTAAATTCGGCTATTGAAGCTTGTGTTGATTTGATTACAAATGAATGGCATGAAAAGGCAAAAATTGCTAAAGATTGTGCGAGTACGGCAGTGTTTTTTAGTGTGCTTTTAGCTCTTTTTGTTTGGAGTTTTATTTTATATAGCATTTACTTATGAAATTTGAAAAATTAATACAAGAAATTTTGGGAAAAAAGCGTTTTGAATTGTTAAAATTTTTATGCGAAAATGCCGATGAAAATGGTTTTATTATGATTAAAATCAGTGAGCTTGAAGAAAAATTAAACCAAAGCAAGCCCACTATCATCGCTACTTTTAAATTTTTAGAAGAAAAAAAGCTTTTTAAGCGTCTTAAAAATGGATTTTATCAGCTAAAAATATAGGAGATAAAATGAAACTTAAAAACCCTTTGGATACGCATTTACATTTACGTGATGAAAGTATGCTTGCGCTTGTAGCTCCTTTTAGTGCAAAAGACTTTAAGGCAGGGGTTATCATGCCAAATTTAATCACCCCGCTTACTGAAATAGATGTATTAAAAGCTTATAAAGAACGCATTTTAAAAGCATGTAAAAATGAAGATTTTACGCCTTTGATGACTTTATTTTTCAAAGACTATGATGAGCAATTTTTAGAAAAAGCTAAAGACGAGCTTTTTGCTATCAAACTTTATCCTGCAGGTATCACTACCAACTCAGATAATGGAATTTCAAGTTTTGATATAGAAAAGTTAAAACCTACATTAATTACTATGAGCGAATTAAACATACCCTTACTTGTGCATGGAGAAACCAATGATTTTGTCATGGATAGAGAAGCAAATTTTGCCAAAATATATGAAAAATTAGCTAAAAACTTTCCAAAATTAAAAATTGTAATGGAGCATATTACCACTAAGGTTTTGTGTGGTTTATTAAAAGATTATGAAAATTTATACGCAACTATCACTTTGCATCATTTAATGATAACGCTTGATGATGTAGTGGGTGGTAAAATGGATCCGCATTTATTTTGCAAGCCTATTGCAAAACGCTATGAAGATAAAGACGCTTTATGTGAGCTTGCTTTTAGTGGCTATGAAAAGGCTATGTTTGGAAGCGATAGCGCGCCTCATCCATTGCACACTAAAGAATGTTGTGGTTGTGCGGCTGGAGTTTTTAGCGCACCGGTGATTTTACCTGTATTAGTTGAACTTTTTGAAAAACATTCAAATGAAACAAATTTACAAAAATTTATTTCAGATAATGCTTGCAAAATCCATAATCTTAAATTTGAAAAAGATAAAATCGTCATCTTAGAAAAACAAGAATGGCAAGTAGCGCAAAAATACGGCGATGTAGTGCCATTTATGGCAGGGAAAACTTTAAATTTCAAAGTCGCAAATTAAAGGAAATTAATGCTAAAAGCTTATCTAGAAAACATAAAAGATATTTCTACAAACGATAAAGAACACACACATAGAACAGCTTTGCAAAATTTATTGCAAGCTATAAAAGATAATCAAGACAAGCAAAATAAAATCTCTATCAAACAAGAACCAAATAACGACAAAGAAGGTAGAGGTGCTCCGGATTTTTTGATTACAAAAGATTTTTTAACACTAGGTTACATAGAAAACAAAAGAGTAAATGCAAATCTTGATAACATCATAACAAGTGATCAAATTTTAAAATACACAAAATTAAGCCCAAATATCATTCTCACAGATTATTTAAGATTTATATTATTAAGTTTAAATGATAAAAATGAAATTATCATTTGTAAAGAAGTAAAAATTTGCTCTCTTGATGAGATTAAAAGCATTGTTAAAAATCAATCTTTACTAGATACTAAAACACAAGAGTTAAACGAACTTTTTAGCATATTTTTTTCTAAAATCCCAAATCCCATAAATTCAGCTTTAGATTTTGCAAACCATCTAAGCCTAAGAACAAGAATTTTAAAAGATGAGCTTTTATTATCAAGCAAAAATGAAACTTTATTAAGTTTATTTAACACCTTTAAAGAAACACTTTATAAAGAATTATCCTATGAAGAATTTTGCGATTCTTTTGCGCAAACTTTAACTTATAGCTTATTCTTAGCAAAATTAAATAATGATACCGCAAAAGAAATAGATCTAAACAATGCTAAAAAATTCATACCAAAATCATTTCCATTAATCCGTTCTATGAGTGGATTTTTAGATGATAGTTTTGAAAATTTAGAAAATATAAAATGGCTTTTAGAAGAAATCATAAGCATTATAAATCACATAGACATTACAAGCATTATTAAAGAATTAAACAAAACAGGCGAGAAAGACTTATTTAATTGTCTTACTATTTTATCTACTCACAAAGATCCTTATTTGCACTTTTATGAAACATTTTTAGCAAGCTATGATCCAAAGCTTAGAGAAGTAAGGGGAGTGTATTATACTCCTGCGCCTGTAGTAATTTTCATCATAAATGCCATAGATGAAGCTTTAAAACAAGATTTCAATCACAAAAAAGGCTTAAGCGAAGCTTTAGATAAAAATATAACCTTGCTTGATTTTGCCACAGGCACTGGCACCTTTTTACTTGAAGCTTTTAGAAAAGCTTTAGAACCTATAAATAAAAATAGCGTTAATTACAATCCAAAAGCTTTGATAGACAAATTTTGTGGTTTTGAATTTTTAATAGCCCCTTACACCATAGCACACTTAAAACTTTCTCAAAGCTTCAAAGAAGAATTTAACTCTCCATTAAATGATAATGAAAGTCTTAAAATAGCTCTAACAAACACCCTATATTCAAAAAGCATAACCCAAGAAGAAAATTCACAAAATACACTTTTTACGCTTGCTGATTTAACCAACGAATTTAAAAAAGCACAAAAAATAAAAGAAGAACAAATTCTAATCATCACAGGCAATCCGCCTTATAGTGGAGCAAGTAGTAACAAAGGTTTATACGAAGATGAGATCAAAATAAGCTATGGTTTAGAACCAAGCAAAGCAAATCTTAGCAAAGAGCAAAAAGAATATATAAATTTATATTTTCAAGAAAAAACAAAGCAAAATACAAAAACTTTTAAAGCCATATATGAAAAACACAAACTAGAAAATGAAAAAAATCCAAAATGGCTTTTAGATGATTATGTAAAATTCATACGCTTTGCACAAAGTAAAATCGACTCTCAAGAAAATGGAATTTTTGCTTTTATTTCAAATAATAGCTTTTTAGATAATCCTACCTTTAGAGGTATGAGATATTCTCTAATGCAAAGCTTTGATAAAATTTATATACTAAATTTACACGGCGATACTAGAAAAAAAGAAAAAGCTCCTGATGGAAGCAAAGATGATAATGTCTTTGATATCATGCAAGGAGTAAGTATAAATATCTTTATAAAACAAAATTCAAAAGCTAAAAATACAAAGATTTATTATCATGATTTATACGGCAAAAGAAAAGATAAATACGAATTTTTATATGAAAATAACTTAAATTCTATAAAATGGACTTTGGTAAAAAACAACGAGCCTTTTTATCTTTTCTTACCACAAAATAATGACTTGTTAGAAGAATACAACAAAGGCATAAGTGTAAAAGATATTTTTATGGTATCAGGTGTAGGAATTTGCTCAAAAAGAGATAATATAGTTTTTCATAATAAAAAAGAAAATCTAATGCAACTACTTAAAGACTTTAATACAAAAACTAAAGATGATCTATATAAAATTTATGATATTGGTGAAGATAGCGGTGGCTGGAAACTTGAATGGGCTATAAGAGACATTAAAAACATAATATTTGAAAATTCTATATACAAAGTTAATTATCGCCCTTTTGATTTTAAATATACTTGTTATACTGGTAAAAATTGCGGGTTTATGGCTCGTCCTGTTTATGATATTTTTGAGCATTTTTTAGAAAATGAAAATATAGGATTAATGATTGGGAGACAATTTAGTGCCATTGGAAGTGATATTTTTGATATAGTTTTTTGCACAGATAAAATTACAGATTTAAATTTTTATCGAAGAGGTGGAGAACAGATCTTCCCGCTTTATCTTTACCCTACAACTAGAAGTAAAAAATTCCTAAAAAAAGAAAATCCAAATTTTAACGAAGAAAATTTCACCTCAAAAATAGAAAATTTCAAAGAAAGCTTTAGAACTTTCATAGATGAGCTTTACAAAGAAAAATTCTCACCAGAAGACATACTAGGCTATATTTATGCGGTGCTTTTTCATAAAATTTATAGAGAAAAATACCTTGATTTTTTAAAAATTGATTTTCCAAAAATTCCTTTTGTAGAAAATAAAAAAATTTTTAAAAATTTAAGCAAACTAGGCTTAAAACTTGTAAATTTACATTTATTAAAAAATGGTGAGTTAAATTCAAATGCGGGTGAAGCTTTATTTAAAAGTATCAAAAATAAAAATTTCAAAATACAAAAAATCAAATACAACAAAGACGCAAAAGAACTTTTTATAAACGAAAGTTTGTATTTTAATAAAGTAAGTCCTGAAATTTATGAGTTTAAAATAGGTGGTTATGCTGTGCTAGATAAATACTTAAAAAGCCACAAAGAAGAAGACATAGATCATAAGCATTTTACCTTGATCATACAAACTTTAGATGAAACTTTAAAAATTCAAGATGAAATTTCAAAAATCAATCTTAGCTAGTATAACTAGCTAATGATTAAAAGTTTTATCTTAGCTTCTATAATCTCTTCTATTTCATCTTTTACAAAGCTTTCTAACTCTTGTTTGTTTGTATTAATACCATTCATACTTAAATGCCACAAAGCATTTTCTACCGCACTTTGTTTGTCTCTTTTTACCACTCTAGTTTCGTTAAAAATTTCATACTCATAAGGGATATTTTGTGTATTTAAAAAACCTTGCAAATCACTTTCATAAAAACCTTTAAAATGCGTGTTAAAATGCTCAAATATAGGATCTAAAAAGCTACTTTTACGCCTACTTGCCCAGCCCAAATACACTTTTTTAGAAGCTAAGTTTAAAAAAGCTTTATAGTCTTTTTCATTTTGTAAAGCAGGAGACATACTTAAAAAGGCTAAGTCAAATTTTGCGTTATTATTTTTATAAAAGCTTTCAAAGTCTAAATTCAGGGTTTTTACATTTGATATGGCATGAGTTTTTGCATCTTCTTGTAAAATTTCAAGCATAACATTTGCACTATCTAGAGCTAAAATTTCTTTAGCTTCTTTAGCTAAGTGTAAAGTCCAAACCCCAGTTCCACATCCTATATCTATAATGCTTTTATCTTGAAAAGAAATCTTTAAATTTTGTAAATATTCAAAAGTTTGCTTTTGTATGGTGTTTAAAGTGTTTTGATATCTTGCGTAAGTTTTAGCCTTTTTATCCCATAAATTCATATATTTTCCTTGATAAAATATACAAAATCATAGCATAAATTTTTAAAATTCAAGCCCAAAGAAAGGGCTTGAATGATTAATTAAAACCTTTTCTTCTTAACATCTTCTAAGATATTATTAGCTATATCACTTACTGTACTAGAAATAATAGCTGATTCATTAGCAATTTCAACATTATCTTTAGTAGTTTGATCAATTTGAGCTACGCTATCATTGATTTGAGTGATACCTGCAGTTTGTTCTTTAATACTTTCTGCCATATCATTGATAGATTGAACAAGTAAATTAGTATTAGCTTCAATTTCTGATAAAGACTTTTGAGTTCTTTCAGCTAACTTTCTAACTTCATCAGCTACCACTGCAAAGCCTCTACCATGTTCTCCAGCACGAGCTGCTTCAATAGCTGCATTTAAAGCTAGAAGATTGATTTGATCTGCAATATCACCTATAATACCTGTAACATTTTTAATCTCTTCAGATTGAGTGATAACATCACTAGTTTTAACTGAAACATTTTGCATAGAAGAAGTGATCTCTTCTAAAGCTGCTGCAGTTTCTTCTAAAGATTGAGCTTGAGAATTTGAAGAAGTGGTTAAGCTTTGAACAGCAGTTTGTAATTTTCCACTTTCATTATCTAAAGCATTAGCAAAGTCTGAACTTTGTTTTAGCATTTTAACTATTTCATCACCTAAAGCATTAGTAGTTAATTCTACACTACCGCTAGCATTTTCTAATTTATTTCTAAAGTCTAAGCTTTTGTATTCTTCAAAAATTTTATGAATAGCATTCATATCAGAACCTACTCTAGCTTGTAAAACATCAAGAAGTTTATTTAGAACATTTTTAAGTTCAATAAGCTGTGGGTTTCTTGGATTAGCAGTAATTCTTGCTGTTAAATTACCACCTTCTACAACTGATACGGTTTGAACTGATTCTTTAACGGCTTGATTGTCTTGTTCTAAGCCTCTTTTAGTAGCAAGAATGTTTTCATTGATAGCATTTGAGATTTGTCCAAATTCATCATTGCTTTTTACTTCTATAGTAGAAACATTTTTTGTTTTATAGTTGATAAAATCAAAGAATGAAGTTAAACCTGTTTGGATAGCTGCAAGTGGGGAGAGACTTCTGCTGATTAAAAATCTAATCAAGATTAAAGCTATGATTATAGCTATAATACCAACTATAACTTGTTTCATTAAAATAGAATTAACAGCTTCGGTATAAACTTTGTTTTCTGTTATTGTACAAATTCTAAATAAAGGATTAAAAGCAGAATTACACATAATCGCATAATCTACGCCTTGGTGATCTTTAGCGGTAAATAAAGTATCTGTATTTTTTGGATCAATAAGAGCAGGATTTGCTTTGATTGCATTGGCGATATTGATACTTAATTCTGTTTTTGTTAGTATTTTAGCAACTTCATCATTAAAAAGTATTGTTCCTTCTGAATCAAGTACTTCAGTAAAGGTATTGTCTGATTTTCCTACAGTTAAAACATTGGTTGAAAAATTTGCTAGATCATAATCTCCACCTACAACACCTCTAAAATTTCCATTTCTATCGTAAAATGGAGCAGCGTAAGTTAAACCAACCTCTCCGCTAGCGGCAGATTTATAAGGTTCTGTTACTATAAGCTTTTTTGCTTCTTTGGCAGCTTTATACCAAGGACGATTTTTAGTATCATAACCTTTTGATAGATCTAAAATTTGATCATCAGATTGATAATTTTTTCCTGTATTATCAAATCCTACATAAACTAGATCGTAGTCATTAACTTCTTTGAATGCTTTGATAAGATTGATCAGTTCTTCATCGCTCATATGAGGACGATTTGTTAGCTCATTGGCTAGTATTTGAATACCATTTCTTTTTGACATAGCATAGCTTTTAAAGAAAGCATCCACATCTTGCATAGTTTTTAACTGAGTGTCTTTTAGCAATTCATATGTATTGTTTCTCGAATCAAAGTAACTAATAGCACTTGTGATTGCTAAAATTAATACAACTAAAATTCCAACCCATAGCGTAAGCTTGGCTGAAATTCCAACGGATTTGCCTGAATTTATTGATTGCATTATAACTCCTATATTTATATTGAAAATGAAATAAAAATATTATTCTAGCAAAAAATAAGAGAAAAAGTGTATAAAAAATGAACTTTTTTACATAAAAAATCAAAAATTTTTAATTATTTTGTATATTTTTATCAAGTATTAACTTTTTATAAATATAAAGAGTTTTAAAATATTATTTATTTAAGAATATTAATGCAATTTACATTTGAACAAATTTTTATCGCAATGCTATTGACTCTTTTTGCAGGTTTTTCTACGGCTATAGGTTCTATAATAGCCTTTTTTTCCAGAAAAGATGATTTAAGAGTGCTTTCTTTGGGGCTTGGTTTTTCAGCTGGAGTAATGATATACATTTCTTTCATGGAAATTTTACCTACTGCACTTAAAGATTTTAAAAATCACTATGATTCGCATTGGGCTGAGCTTTTGGGATTAGCTTGTTTTTTTGGTGGAATTTTAATATCTTTATTGATTGATAAATTAATCCCCGAAGATGTCAATCCTCACGAGCCTAAAGAGGATTTAAGCGAGTTAAAAATTTGTCCCTTGCCTCAAAAAGGACAAAATCCTCCGAAATTTCATCCTGGAGAAAAGTTGCATCAGATCAATACTAAAGCTTTAAAACGTACAGGGATTTTTACAGCTTTGGCTATTGCTATACATAATTTCCCAGAAGGTTTTGCTACTTTTATTTCAAGTCTTGATAATCTTACTTTAGGAATTGCTATAGCTATAGCTGTGGCTATACACAATATCCCAGAAGGTTTGGCTGTGAGTTTGCCAATTTACCATGCTACAGGAGATAAGAAAAAAGCTTTTATTTATTCAGCTCTTTCGGGTTTAGCAGAGCCTTTGGGTGCTTTTGTTGGAGCTTTGATTTTATTGCCTTTTATAGGCGATCTTACTTTAGCTATAAGTTTTGCTGTGATTGCAGGAATTATGGTTTTTATATCCCTTGATGAGCTTTTGCCCGCTGCAAAAACTTATGATAAGGCTCATGATAGTTTATATGGACTTATCGCAGGAATGGCAATAATGGCTTTAAGTTTAAATTTGCTTGGACAATAGAAAGCCTTGCGGCTTTCTTAAATTTAGTTCGCACCTTTTGGGGCGCTAAAGGCAGTAAGTTTTGGTAATTCACCTTTAAATTTTTCTATGTTTACGAGCCCTGTGTGAGAGATATTGCCATTGGCAAGTTTTGAAGTTGGTATATCCATGGTTAAAACATTTGCATTTCCACATTTGCAAAGTCCGTTTTCATTAGGATCGTACCAAGCACCTTCGCAAAGTCTTACAACCCCTTGCATGATTTCATCACTTACAACTGCCCCTGCTAAAACTTCACCGCGTTTATTAAACACACGCACTACATCGCCATTTTTTATACCAAGTTTTTTTGCATCTTTGGAATTGATTAAAATTGGCTCTCTATCTTTTATTGCATAAGTATCTCTTAAGCTTGTGTGGCAAAGTTGAGAGTGCAAGCGATCTCTTGGGTGATTTGTAAGTAAGTGGAAAGGTGCTTCTTTGCTTGCATTTCCAAGCCATTCAATAGGCTCAAACCAAGTAGGGTGGGCTTTGCAATCATCATAATTATAATTTTTAATCGTTTCTGAGTAAATTTCAATGAGTCCTGAATCTGTACCCAGAGCATTTAAGATAGGATCTTCTATAAATTCTGAAAAACGAGTCCATTCTAAACTTTCAGCTGTTGGTTCAAAAGTGATTGGTTCATTTTTAGCCCAAAATTCTTCAAAACTTGGCATAGGAGTAGCAAAAGCTTCACCAAAACTTTGAGTTTGTTTTAGGGCGCTGTTGTAGTATTCTTTGATGAAATCTTTAGCTTTTTTGCCATTTTCTGTGTAGGCATTAAAGACATCTTTTCCATAAATTTTGCAAATATCAGAGAAAATTACATAATCATCTTTGCTCTCACCCACAGGCTCAACGGCTTGTTTCATAGGAGCTATATGCATATTTGAATAATCTCCTGTCATGGTAATATCATCTCTTTCGTAAGATGAAGTTACAGGCATGATAATATCTGCCATTTTAGCTGTTGGAGTCCAGTAAATTTCATTTACCACAACGGTGCGTGGTTTTCTCCATGCTTTTACATTAGTGTTGGTATCTTGATGATGCACTAAAGGATTTCCACCTACCCAGTAGATAAAATCAATATCAGGATAAGTGATTTTAGCACCATTATGATCTATGGTTTTTCCAGGATGAAGTAAAGCATCAGCGATTCTTGCTACAGGGAAAGAATAACTCGCTGCATTTTGAAGCCATTCTGCACCTTCGCTTGAAGCTTCTGCTTTGCTTAAGCCTTTAAATTTACCATTTTTCCAAATTCCTAAGCTACCTGCTGTCATACCACCGATCACTCCGCCTTTGCAAGTTGGAACACCGCCATTGCTATAATGGTAGCTTAGTCCAAAACCACCTCCTTTTGTGCCGATTTGTCCTAACATCGCACAAAGAGTAACTAGCATCCAGTGAGGCTGTTCTCCATGATGTGCTCTTTGCATACCCCAACCACTCATAATCATAGTAGGATTATCATAAAAAGTTTCAGCTAAATTTTTGATAGTTTTTTCATCGATACCACAAATTTTACTTGCCCATTTGGTATCTTTTTTAACTCCATCTTCTTTGCCTTCTAAATAGTCTTTAAATTTATCAAAGCCAGTGGTGTAAGTGTCTAAAAACTCGTAATTGACTTTTTTCTTAGCGATTAAATGGCTTGCCATACCCATCATTAAAGCCACATCGGTATTTGGGCGTGGAGCTATCCATTTGGCATTTAAAAATTTCGCTGTAGTGGTTTTTACAGGATCTATACAAATCACTTTGATTTTACTGTTTTTAAGTTTTTCAAAATACGCCAACCCTCTTTGTTCGTTTGAAGTCCAAGCTATGCGTAAAGTAGAAAGCGGATCAGCACCCCAAATCACAACATATTTAGAATCGCTTAAGATATTTTCCCATGAGGTTTGTTGCTCATAAACTTCAATCGATCCTACAACATAAGGCATAATCACTTGAGAAGCTCCTGTAGAATAGTCCCCTGTAGCTCCTACAAATCCACCTGTTACATTTAAAAATCTATGAAGCAAGATGCGTGAGTTTTGCATATTTCCACTTGATTTCCAGCCATAACTTCCACCAAAAATTGCACTTGCACCTTTGCTATCTCTTGTTTTTTTAAGTTCTTTGGCGATAAGTTTGATCGCTTCATCATAACTTACGCGAACAAACTCATCTTTACCACGAAGTTCAGGTTTAGGATTGTCAGGATTTTCAAGGTAGGATTTACGCACATAAGGGTATTTCACACGAGATTTATAAACCATATCAGCAGTGTAGTGCTGTAAAGGATTATCCATTTTTGTAACTTTTTCCCAAGGTTCACTTTTTACTATCTTGCCATCTTTTATAGTGAGTTTTAAAATCCCCCAGTGTGCTGCGGTGATCACTTCTCCATTTTTTACAAGTCCGAGGCTAACTTTTGAAGCTTCTACGGTTTTTCCTGCACTTAAGCTTGGAATGAGAGGTAAAGCACTTAAGCTTGCTCCAATTTTTAAAAATTTTCTTCTATCTAGCATGCTTTTCTCCTTATTTTGTTTTAAAATCTTTTGCGTTTTTTTGTAAGTATTCTATAACTAGCCATCTGTCTTTTTTATCAATACCTGTTCTATCAGCCATAGAACGGAAAATTGCAGGCCAAGCGTTAGCTGTAAATTCTTTTTCTTTGTGGATAGCGTGGCAAATTCCGCAGTTATTTACAAAAAGCTCTTTGGCACGATTTAGCATTTCTTTATTGTCTTTGGCAAATTCTTTTTTATCTGCCCAAATTTCAAGGCTTACTTTATCCCATTTTCCATCTTTTCCAGCTACTCTTTGAGAGAAATTTAATTTTGTGTTTTTGGAAAAAGCTGCAACAATAATTCTTTGAGAGTCATTGAAATAAATCACAGAAGGTGCTTTAGGATTTACATAACCATCGATTTTTAGTAAAACCTTATTGTTCTCAGACTTTAAGACTTCAAAAGGATTTGTAGGTAAAAGTCTTCCTATAACTTTAGTATCATCTTTGTTAAGATAAAGCGATACAACTTCATCAGTATAGGCAATATTTTTTGCCCATAAACATGTCGCTAGGACAACAAAAGAAATGAAAATCTTTTTCATCACTAATTCCTTAATATAAATTTGATGTAAATGTATTTTAATACTATGCAATTTAATTATTACTTAATTGTATAATTTTTACTAAGATTACTTATTTTTAGTGCTTTAATATTATTCTTTATTGATATAATAAATTTGAGTTAATTATATTTTACTTATTGTTTTTTAGAAAAGATAAAACTTCAATTATAAAAAAAGTTTGTTTTGAGCTCAGATTAATACTTCTGAGCCCATTTTAATCTCGTTGAGTTTTAAGGTATAAGCTTTTTATAGCTTTATTTTCCCTCCCATTTTTAACTCTCATTTAGCAAAGTGCTTTTATATTTAAAGATTGATTGACTCCTTATCTTGTATATTAATAAATATTATATTAATAAAACTTAAATTATTATTAATATTTATATAATTTATAGCGAAATTATTGTTTTATTATGTGAATAATTAATGTATTTTAGAATTTTTACTAGTTGATTTCTTGAATCAAATACATTTTAAAGTGTGATAAAATTCAGGATTATTAAAAGTTGGAGGAAAAGGAACGCTAGCTCTAAATTCTTTATAGGTATTACCCGGGAGTGTGTCTATGATTTCTATAGTATAAGAAACACTTGTATTTTGCATTTTAGCGTTACGGATATTTTTATCATTGAAAATTTCACCTCCTACTTGTTGTTGGTTTAATATACTAAGCATTAAATAACATTTTCTGATTTCAAATTTAGTAAGATTTTGAACTTTTCCACTTACTATAACGCTTTCATGTCTTAGATCTCTTGTGTAGGTTAGTTTGCTAAGATCGGCTTGAGTGGTGAATTGATTGATTGTTAGAAAAATAGAATATATCAAAAGTGCGGTAAAAATAGTAGCTATGGTATAAGAAATCAAAGCCATTTCTTTCTGTTTGACTTTTAGAAAGATTAAAATACAAATCAAGGCAAAGCAAATAAGTAAAATGATAAAAGCTATAATATGAAAAATCGTAAAATGCATTAAAAACACTCCGAAACTAAGCGTATGGTATAGTTATTTTCATAGTTAAAATTTTCAAAAGCAATTCTTTGAACTTGGGTTGCGTTTTTCTTTAGATCTTTAATTTCTCTACTTTTTTGTCTAAAAGGGATAAATTTCTTTTTATATTCTTCTATGATATTATCATTAGGTATTTTATCTGCAAAAATTTTAGCTGTAATTTTACATTCTTTAAAATTATTTTTTGAATTATTTGTAATATTAAAATCAACAATTAAATCATTTGAGCTTTGTATCATTTTTTGATCTGTAATAGCGGTTTTTCGAGTTCTTACTTCATTGTCTATTAGTTTATACCCATAGATATAAACTAAAAAACAAATAATAATATCAAATGCGATAATAAAAAGTGCCGCTATAGGCCTATGGCGTAAAAATACACAAAGAAGTAAAACACAAGTGAAGAGAAAAAAAACTAATAAAATCAGCATATAATCTACTAAATATAAATGAGTAGTGTAAAAAAGCACGATTTCTCTTAGTTTCTCCACTTGTGTATCCTTTAGTTCATGTTGGCAGCACTTTGCTTTTTAGCATCTTTGGTATCAACCCAAATGTTTGGCACTGCTCCACCTGGAGTTAAGAAAATTTTAGCATCTTGATTAACTTTTAAGGCTTCATTAAATTCTTTTTGAGTTTCAATTTGTTTTAAATTTAGCAAAGGGGTGTTTAGGCTGTTTGCGATTTCTTTGTTAGAATAAGCTTGTGCATCTGCTTCTATTTTAACAGCCATAGCTTTACCTTTGGCGCTGATTATGGTTGCATTTGCTTCCCCTTCAGCTAAAGCAGCTTTTTTTAAGGCTTCTTGATTAGCTCTTTCTACTTCATATTTAGTTCTTTCAGCCTCTTGTTTTGCAATTTGCACGCGTTCGATTTGTTCTTTTACTTTTGAAGGTAAAATAATTTCTCTAAGTTGTACAGCGCGAAGTTCTACAGGTTCGTTTGGTTGGGCTTCTATGGTTTTTCTTATACCTTCTTCTATTTGAGCGGCTATTGTATTACGATTAGTAGGAAGTTCTTCGGCTGTATATTTTCCTACAACACTTCGCACTACATCACGAACAACTGGATCGATAATTTTATTTTCCCAATTTAAGCTCCAAGTAGCTATGGTTTGAGGAACTTGCAAAGGATTTAAGCGGTATTGTACTGTAACATCAATAGATACAGGCAATCCACGAGAGTCAAGTACAGAAATACTATTTTTATTAATAACACCTGAACCTGAAGATAAATTTTCATTACTTCCCTCTATAGAAGCATAGTTGATTTGTCTTACTCTAGTATCGATTATGGTTATTTTTTGTACAAAAGGTAAGAAAAAGTGAAGTCCTGGTTCTAATGGATTTGGGTCATATTTACCTGTTGTTGATTTAATCCCCATTTCCCCAGAATTTATCACCATAAAAGGTTTTGCAACGATTAAAAATAAGATAATAATAATCACCCCATAAACAAATGGAGAGAATTTCCCAAAACCTTTAAAATTAAATTCTGGTGCTTTGAAATTGAAATTTTGACGGTTGTTGTTTCCGTTATTGTTAGAATTTCCATTTTTTTTATTGAAATAATCATTCAAATCAGCTGGCATTTATTTCCTTTTTTAAATATAAGTTAGCATAGATGCGTATTTTTCATTGCGTCCATAAACTACATCAAAATAAGCATCTTGAAGTTTTTTAGTTACAGATCCTCTTAAACCATTTCCTATTATTCTTGCATCAATATTATTAATAGGTGTGATTTCAGCGGCTGTTCCGGTAAAAAATGCTTCATCAGCAGTATAAACTTCATCTCTTGAAATTCTTTGGCGAAGCACGGTGATACCAAGATCATGAGCGATTTTAAGCACTGTATCTTGAGTAATGCTTTTTAAAGAAAAATCATTTGGAGGTGTGATTAAAACCCCATCTTTTACAATAAAGAAACATTCTCCTGTTCCTTCTGCGATAAAACCTTCTTCATCAAGCATTAAAGCTTCTTCATAGCCTGCTTCAATAGCTTCAAATTTTGCAATTTGAGAGTTAAGGTAATTCGCGCTTGCTTTAGCTTTTCCCATGCATGATTTAACACTATTTCTTGCAAAAGACGAAATTTTTACTTTTATGCCTTTTTCTAAACCTTCTTCTCCAAGGTAAGCACCCCATTCCCAAGCTGCAATTCCAACTCTTACAGGAGCTTTTATATGATAAAGTCCCATAACTCCATCGCCTAAGAAAATCAAAGGGCGGATATAGACATTGCTTTTAAAATTGTTTGCTTTTAAGAGTTCAATTTGTGCATTTTCAAGCTCTTTTTGAGAAAAAGGACAATTTAAAAGAGTAATTTTTGCAGACTCTAAAAGTCTTTTGGTGTGATCTTCAAGTCTGAAAATTGCTAAGCCTTTATCTGTTTTATAGGCTCTAGTTCCTTCAAAAACAGCATTGCCATAATGCAAAGAATGGGTTAAAAAGTGCAAAGTTGCATCTTTAAAATCAACTAATTTTCCATCCATCCAAATTTTATCTGCTGAGATCATTTTTTACCTTTTATAGTTGTTTATTTCTTAAAAAATATTATTTTAAGAATAAATCGGGATTTTATCAAAAATATACTAACAATAAGCTTTTATTAAATTAAGGTTTTTTGTTAAAAAAAATATTAGGTATTTTTTGAAATAATTATGAAAAATTATCGTTAAAAAGGAGAAATTATGCCATTAGTAAATATCAAATTAGCAAAGCCGTCTTTAAGCAAGGAACAAAAAGCGGAACTTATAGCTGATATTACCGAACTTTTAAGCACGAAATATAATAAAAGTAAAGAAAGAGTTGTTGTGGTTTTAGAAGATGTGGAAAATTATGACATAGGCTTTGGCGGAGAAAGTGTAGAAGCTATCAAAGCAAAGGCAAGTAAATGAGTTTAAATATAGGAGATAAGGCACCTCAATTTGAGCTTTTAAATCAAGATGGGGTAAAAATAGCATTAAAAGATTTTATTGGCAAAAAGGTGATTTTGTATTTTTATCCAAAAGATAATACCCCAGGTTGCACTACAGAAGCTTGTGATTTTAGTGCAAATTATGATAAATTTGGTGGTAAAAATGCGGTGATTATTGGTATCAGTCCTGATAGCGTGGCAAGTCATGAAAAATTTATCTCTAAATTTGATTTAAAACATATTTTACTTAGCGATAGTGAAAAAGAAGTTGCTAAAGCTTATGGAGCTTGGGGGCTTAAGAAAAATTACGGAAAAGAATACGAAGGTCTTATTCGTTCTACTTTTGTTATCGATGAAACAGGTAAGATTGCTCAAATTTATAGTAATGTTCGTGTAAAAGATCATGCTTTAAAAGTGCTTGAAAGTCTTTAATGCTAGTACATATTTGTTGTAGCGTGGATAGTCATTATTTTATTGAAGAACTTAGAAAGACTTATCCTGATGAAAAAATTATAGGATACTTTTATGATCCAAATATCCATCCTTTAAGCGAATACGAACTAAGATTTTTAGATGTAAAAAGATCTTGTGATAAACTTGGTATTAAGCTTTATAAAGGTGAGTATGAGTATGAAAAATGGCTTAATGCTGTGCGTGGTTATGAAGATGAGCCTGAAAAGGGTGCAAGGTGTGAAATTTGCTTTGATGTAAGAATGGGATCTAGTGTTAAATTTGCTGCTAAAATAGGAGAAAAAAAGCTTACTACTACGCTTTTAACCAGCCCTAAAAAAGATTTAGAACAGTTAAAAAATGCTTTACAAAAAGAATGTGAGCCTTATGGAGTAGAGTTTTTAGCTCCTGATTTTCGTAAAAATGGCGGCACTCAAAGACAGTTTGCTTTAGCAAAAAAGGAAATGCTTTATCATCAAAACTATTGCGGCTGCATTTATGGGCTTAAAAAACAAAAACAAGATAAGAATTTTATTGATGAATTAATGTCTCCTGTAAATAAGCAAATTTTACCTGTAAGTATAGAAGCAAGAATAGCTCTTTATAAAAAAGTAGTTTTATGGGAAAAAAAAGGTATAAAATTTGAAATTTTAAGAGAGAAATTTTTAAATTATCGTCTTTTAAGTGCTTTGATAAAATTAGATAAAAAGCCCGTTAAATCTCATATTTTATTTTATTCGCATTTTAAAAACGCTTATACAAGATTTTCTTTGGATGAGGAAAATTTAAAACAAAATTTAAAAGAAGGCTTTTATAGAAGTACTAAAGATGAAATAGTTTTAGTGGAATTTTGGCGTTTTAATGCATTTTTTAAAAACAAATGGAAAAATTTTGAAGATTTTTTAAAAAAACCTTTAAGTGTTCAAGCAGAAATTAAATGGCGTAATAAATTGTTTGGAACTTATAATCTTAGTCCTATTATCATCCTTGAAAATATTTTACCTTCAAGATATGAAGTGATAGCAAAAAGTGAAATTTATCATGATAATCAAGAGGTGCTTGTAAAAATTTAAGAAATTTATTAAGAAAAACTTTTTTGTTAATATAATTTTTAATGATTTTTTTATATAATAAAATTTTTAATTGTTTTCAAGGTTAATTTAATAATGATAGATGTAATGCAAATTCAAGAAATCTTACCACACCGTTATCCTTTTTTACTAGTAGATAAAATTACAGAATTAAAAGTTAAAGAAGTGGTTCGAGGATATAAAAACATCAGTATAAGTGACCATGTTTTTATGGGACATTTTCCAGGGCATCCTATTTATCCTGGAGTTTTGATTTTAGAAGGTATGGCTCAAACAGGTGGAGTTTTAGCTTTTGAAAGTATGGAAGATAAAGTGGATCCAAAAAGTAAAGTAGTTTATTTCACAGGCATAGATGGAGCAAAATTTAGAAATCCTGTGCGTCCTGGAGATAGGCTTGATTATGAAATGAGCGTGGTTAAAAATCGTGGTAATATGTGGATTTTTAAAGGGCAAGCTTTTGTAGATGGAAATTTAGTTGCAGAGGCCGAGCTTAAAGCTATGATAGTGGATAAATAATGAAAAAAATTCATCCAAGTGCGGTGATTGAAGAGGGTGCACAACTTGGTGACGATGTTGTAATAGAAGCTTATGCCTATGTAAGCAAAGATGCTAAAATAGGTAATAATGTTGTCATCAAACAAGGTGCTCGAATTCTTTCAGATACAACTATAGGTGATCATTCTCGTGTATTTTCTTATGCTATAGTAGGCGATATTCCTCAGGACATATCTTATAAAGAAGAGCAAAAAAGCGGTGTTGTTATAGGAAAAAATGCAACTATTAGAGAATTTGCAACGATAAATTCAGGTACAGCTAAAGGAGATGGTTTTACTCGTATAGGCGATAATGCTTTTATTATGGCTTATTGTCATATTGCTCATGATTGTCTTTTAGGTAATAATATTATTTTAGCTAATAATGCAACTTTAGCAGGACATGTAGAGCTTGGAGATTTTACAGTTGTAGGCGGGCTTACACCTATTCATCAATTTGTCAAAGTAGGTGAGGGTTGTATGATAGCAGGAGCAAGTGCACTTTCTCAGGATATAGTACCGTTTTGTTTAGCAGAAGGAAATCGTGCAAGTATTAGAAGTTTAAATTTAGTAGGTATTCGTCGTCGTTTTGATAAAGATGAAGTAGATAGACTTAGCAGAGCTTTTAAAACTTTATTTAGACAAGGAGACTTAAAAGAAAATGCTAAAAATTTGCTTGAAAATCAAGAAAGTGAAAATGTTAAAAAAATGTGTCATTTTATATTAGAAACAAAGCGTGGAATTCCTGTCTATAGGGGTAAAAATAATGCCTAGAAAATGTAGTTTTTGCAATGAAGTGGAGAATCCACAAAGAAGAATTTTAGCAAATGAAAATGATGATGCTTTTATTTGTGAATATTGCGTTGAAGGTGCTTATAGTATTATTTATGGAGAAGAAAAAGAATTTAAAGAACCTAAACAAAGTCATAATACAGAATTTAAAGATATCACTCCAAAAGAATTAAAAGCTTATTTAGATCGTTATGTCATAGGACAAGATAGAGCTAAAAAAGTTTTTAGTGTTGGAGTATACAATCATTATAAAAGACTTTTTAAAGCTGAACTTCAAGATGATGATACAGAGCTTTTTAAGTCAAATATTTTACTTGTTGGGCCAACAGGAAGTGGAAAAACTTTATTGGCGCAAACTTTAGCTAAATTTTTAGATGTACCTATAGCAATTTGTGATGCAACTTCTTTAACTGAAGCAGGATATGTAGGTGAGGATGTGGAAAATATTTTAACACGTCTTTTACAAGCTGCAGATGGAGATGTGCAAAGAGCTCAAAAAGGTATAGTTTTTATTGATGAGATTGATAAAATTGCCAGAATGAGTGAAAATCGTTCTATTACTCGTGATGTAAGTGGAGAGGGTGTGCAACAAGCTTTACTTAAGATTATCGAAGGAAGTTTGGTAAATATTCCACCAAAGGGGGGGAGAAAACATCCAAATCAAGAGTTTATACAAATTGACACTTCAAATATTTTATTTGTTTGTGGTGGAGCTTTTGATGGTTTGGAAACTATCTTAAAAAGAAAACTTGGAGATAAAGTTGTAGGTTTTTTTGATGATGCAAAAGAAGAAAATAAAGCTTTACTTGAGAAAATTGAACCTGATGATTTGGTTCATTTTGGTTTGATTCCTGAGCTTATAGGTCGTTTGCATGTGATTGCATCTTTAAATGAGCTTAATGAAGAAGATATGGTAAGAATTTTAACTGAACCTAAAAATGCCATTATTAAGCAATATCAAAAGCTTTTTGCTATTGATGGGGTAAATTTAAAATTTGAAGAAGATGCTCTAAGAGCTATCGCACAACTTGCATTGGAGAGAAAAACAGGGGCTAGGGGGCTTAGAAGTATTATAGAAGAAATGATGGTAGATTTAATGTTTGAGTTACCAGAGTATAAAGACTATGATATTGTAATAACCAAAGAAGTTGTTAAAGACAATGCAAAGGCATTATTAATAAAAAGAAAAATAAGTTAAAAAGGATAGAAATGATATTAGATCAACTTATAGGATTTTTTTCTAGTGATATGGGGATTGATTTAGGAACAGCTAATACGCTAGTTTTGGTAAAAGATAAGGGTATAGTGATAAATGAGCCTTCTGTTGTGGCAGTTGAAAGAGAAAGGTATGGTTCCAAAGCAAAAATTTTAGCCGTAGGTAAAGAAGCTAAAGATATGGTGGGAAAAACTCCAGGCAATATCGAAGCTATTCGTCCTATGAAAGATGGCGTGATTGCAGATTTTGATATGACTGAAAAAATGATCCGCTATTTTATAGAAAAAACACACCGTAGAAAAAGTTTTTTACGCCCTAGAATTATCATTTCTGTTCCTTATGGTTTAACTCAAGTAGAAAGAAAAGCGGTAAGAGAAAGTGCTTTAAGCGCAGGTGCAAGAGAGGTATTTTTGATTGAAGAGCCTATGGCAGCAGCTATTGGTGCAAGTTTACCTATACAAGAGCCTAAAGGAAATTTGGTAGTAGATATAGGGGGTGGAACTACTGAGATTGGAGTGATTTCTTTGGGTGGACTTGTGATTTCAAAGTCTATTCGTACGGCTGGAGATAAGCTTGATATGAGTATAGTTAATTATGTAAAAGAAAAATACAATCTTATCATAGGTGAAAGAACAGGCGAAGAGATCAAAATCACTATAGGTTCAGCAATACAACTTCCAAAAGAGCTTTCTATGGTGGTAAAAGGACGCGATCAAGTAAGTGGACTTTTAAGTCGTATTGAACTTACAAGCGAAGATGTAAGAGAAGCGATGCGTGAGTATTTAAAAGAAATTGCTGATGCTTTAAAAATGGTTCTTGAAATGATGCCGCCTGATTTAGCAAGTGATATAGTAGAAAATGGTGTAGTTTTAACAGGTGGCGGAGCATTGATTCGTGGTCTTGATAAATACTTAAGTGAAATTGTACGTTTGCCAGTTTATATCGCAGATGAACCGCTTTTAGCTGTAGCAAAAGGAACAGGTAAAGCTTTAGAGGAAATTTCATTATTGCAACAATTAACCAATGAAGAATAAGATTTTTTATGTTCTTGTCTTAGCCTTTTTGGTTTTTATATCTTTTTATTATGGAGGACTTATTAAGCAAAATGTTCTCCGTGTTAATGATTTTGTTATAGGTAATTTTTATAATATTAAAGATTATTTGGGAGAAAAAATTTCAGAACACTTTAATCAAGCAAATCAAATTCAGCAACTAAAAGCTAGAAATAAAGAATTAGAAGATATTGCTGTAAAGGTAACTAGTTTTGCAAATCAATTAAATCGTATTTTAGAGGATCAAAATTCTACAAAATATTTACCTCAAGTTTCTTTAACTAGAGTTATTTCTTATGTTCAATTGAATGATTATAAAAAATTATGGTTAGATTGGAGCAAAATTCCCGTTGGTAAAAACCGTGGTTTGATATATCAAGGATATACTGCAGGTATAGCTATTAATAAAAATGGTAGAGCAATGGCTCTTTTACAAGGTGATGATCAGTGTGTTTTTTCTGTTTATATAGGAAAATCCAAAGCTCCAGGTTTAATCCAGGGTGAAGATGGCAGGATTGTGGTTAAATTTATTCCAAAATGGGCAAAAATTAATACCGGAGATGAAATTTTAACAAGTGGACTTGATAATATTTTCTTTTCAGATATACCTGTCGGTATTGTGAATAGAGTTAATGATGAAGATATGTATCAAAGTGTAGAAGTAAAGCCTTATGTTAAGATTAGTATTCCTGCTTATTTATATGTAGTTGATAATTTATAAGTCAAGGATTAGACTTTTTAAAAATTTTCTATATTTTTGCTAATTATTATAACTTTGTTTAATGCTAAAAATTTTGTTAAATTATCAAATAAATGTTTATAATTGAATGAGAATTTTATAAAAAATCTTAAATTTCTTTATGTATTATTTCCTAGATTAAAAGCAGAGTGTTTATTTTTTAAAATTATATCGATAATTTCAAAGTTTATAAAACTAATTTTTGTTATAATCAGCCCAAATTTATGCTCTTAGGAAAATTTATGCCAAAACGAACAGATATTAAAAGCATTTTACTTATAGGAAGTGGTCCTATTGTGATAGGACAAGCTTGTGAATTTGATTATTCTGGAACTCAAGCCGCAAAGACTTTAAAAGAATTAGGATATCGTGTAGTATTAATCAACTCAAATCCTGCAACCATCATGACAGATCCCGAATTTGCAGATGCGACTTATATAGAACCCATAACAAAAGAAAGTATTTTAAGTATTATTAAAAAAGAAAAAATTGATGCAATTTTGCCAACTATGGGTGGACAAGTAGCGTTAAATGTTGCTATGGAAGTTTATGAAAGCGGACTTTTAGGAGATGTGAAATTTTTAGGCGCAAATCCTGAGGCGATTAAAAAAGGCGAAGATCGTCAGGTTTTTAAAGAATGTATGAAAAAAATTGGCATGGATTTGCCAAAATCGATGTATGCGTATAATTATGACGAAGCTTTAAAAGCCGTAGATGAAATCGGCTTTCCTTTGATGATCCGTGCTTCTTATACTTTAGGGGGTGCTGGAAGTGGTGTGGTTTACAATATGGACGAATTTAAAGAACTTACCAATACTGCTTTAGCTTTATCACCTATTCATGAAATTTTGATTGAAGAAAGTTTGTTAGGTTGGAAAGAATATGAAATGGAAGTTATACGCGATAGAGCGGATAATTGTATCATAGTTTGTAGCATAGAAAATATCGATCCTATGGGAGTTCATACAGGAGATAGTATTACAATAGCTCCAGCATTAACTTTGACAGATAAAGAATATCAAGTTATGCGTAATGCTTCTTTTGCTATTTTGCGTGAAATTGGTGTAGATACAGGCGGAAGTAATGTGCAATTTGCTATCAACCCAAAAAATGGAAGAATGATAGTTATAGAAATGAATCCAAGAGTTTCAAGATCAAGTGCTTTAGCTTCTAAGGCAACGGGTTATCCTATAGCAAAGGTTGCGACACTTTTGGCAGTAGGTTTTAGCTTAGATGAGATTAAAAATGATATTACAGGAACTCCTGCATCTTTCGAGCCTGTGATTGATTATATTGTAACAAAAATTCCTCGCTTTACCTTTGAAAAATTTCCAGGAGCAAATACAACTTTAGGTACAGCTATGAAAAGTGTGGGTGAGGTAATGGCTATAGGACGCACTTTTAAAGAAAGTATACAAAAAGCACTTTGTTCGCTTGAGCGTTCTTTAAGTGGTTTTGATAGGGTAAAATTTGAAGATAGAAATGATCTTGTTTTTAAAATTCGCAATGCCAATGAAAAGCGTTTACTTTATGTTGCTCAAGCTTTTAGGGAAGGTTTTAGCGTAGAAGAACTTTATGAGCTTTGTAAAATAGATCCTTGGTTTTTAACACAGATTAAAGAAATTGTAGATTTTGAAGAACAAATTGATATGGATATTTTAAACAATAAGGCTCTTTTGAGAAAAGCAAAAACTATGGGCTTTTCAGATAAAATGATAGCCTTGCTTGTAAATTTGAAAGATAATTTAGAATTAAGCCAAAATGATATTTATTATGTAAGAATGAAGCAAAAAATCATCGCAGAATTTAGTGAAGTGGATACTTGTGCGGGTGAATTTGAAGCCTTAACTCCTTATCTTTATTCAAGTATCAATGTAAGCGAACTCACTCAAAGTAAAAACGATGCTAAGGATAAAAAAGAAAAAAAAGTGATGATTATAGGTGGGGGGCCAAACCGTATAGGACAAGGTATAGAATTTGACTATGCTTGCGTACATGCTTCTTTTGCGCTTAAAGATATGGGTATTAAAACTATTATGTATAATTGTAATCCTGAAACCGTTTCGACTGACTATGATACAAGTGATATTTTGTATTTCGAGCCTATTGATTTCGAACATTTAAGAGCGGTGATTGAGCGTGAAAAACCTGATGGAGTGATTGTGCATTTTGGTGGACAAACTCCTTTGAAATTTGCTAAGCGTTTAAGTGCTTTTGGAGCTAAGATTATAGGTACTAGCGCAAGAGTAATTGATATGGCAGAAGATAGAAAGAAATTTGCCGAATTTATTACAAAGCTAGGTATCAATCAGCCAAAAAATTCTACTGCAACAAGCGTAGAAGAAGCGGTTCTTAAGGCTAGTGATATAGGGTATCCTGTGCTTGTAAGACCAAGTTATGTTTTAGGTGGGCGTGCGATGCGCGTGGTAAATGATGAGGCTGAACTTAGACTCTATATGCAAGAAGCTGTGGATGTAAGCGATAAAAGCCCTGTTTTGATCGATCAGTTTTTAGACAATGCTACAGAAATTGATGTTGATGCGATTTGTGATGGCAAAGATGTTTATGTTGCAGGAATTATGGAGCACATAGAAGAAGCAGGAATTCATTCGGGTGACAGTGCTTGTTCTTTGCCGCCTTGCAATATCGATGAAAAAATGCAAGAATTTATTGCACAAAAAACCGCAGATATTGCTTTAAATTTGGGAGTTGTAGGACTTTTAAATATACAATTTGCTTTACATAATAATGAGCTTTATATGATAGAGGTAAATCCTAGAGCTAGTCGTACCATACCTTTTGTTAGTAAAGCTACGGGTATTCCTTTAGCAAAAGTGGCAACGCGTGTGATGTGGCAAGGAAATTTAAAAGAAGCTTTAAAATTTTATGATACTTTTAAAGTGGTTAATTTTGATACTAAAATTTTACGCCCTAAAACTCCAAAATATATGAGCGTGAAAGAAGCAGTATTTCCATTTGCAAAACTTAGTGGAAGTGATTTAGAATTAGGTCCTGAAATGCGTTCAACGGGTGAAGTTATGGGTATAAGCAAGGATTTTGCAAATTCTTATGCGAAAAGTCAAATTGCATCGTTTAATCATCTTCCAGAGCAAGGCGTGGTATTTATCTCCTTAAAAGATAAGGATAAAAAATATACCAAAAAAATCGCTGCAGAATATGTAAAGCTTGGCTTTAAGCTTATGGCAACAGGGGGAACTTGCAAGGAAATTTTAGAAAGTGGTTTTGAGTGCGAACTTGTACATAAAATTTCAGAAGGACGCCCCAATGTTGAAGATAAATTGAAAAATGGAGAAATTCACTTAGTTATCAATACAAGCGATAGTCACAGTTTTAAAGGCGATACGAAAAAAATTCGTGAAAATATTATTCGTTTTAAAATACCTTATTTTACAAATTTACGATCAGCTTTAGCAGGTGCAAAATCGATTAAAGCTATACAGAGTAAATCTTGCCTAGATGTAAAGAGTTTGCAAGAGTGGCTTAAATCTTGATTTATTTAGCTCAAACAGATACTACGGTAGGATTTTTAAGTAAAAATTTAGAAGAGATTAATGCTTTAAAAGGTAGAGATAAAAATCAGCCTTGCTTAATCACTTCTGCGAAATTTTGCGAGTTAAAAAGTTTAGCAAGAATTCCAAAATCTTTTAAAAATTTAGTACGTCGTTCTAAAAAAACAACTTTTATTTATCCCAATAATCAGGCCATTCGTATTGTGAAAGAGTGTAAACATGCGAATTTTTTAAGTAAAAATGGCTATTTTTATTCATCTTCGGCAAACAAGCATGGAAAAGAATTTGATGAAGAATGGGCTAGAAGTGTTGCCGATATAATACTTGATGAGAAATTTTTCGAAAATATCCCATCAAAAATATTAAAACTTTCAAAGAATAAAATGATAAAAATACGTTAATTAAAGAGCTTTTAAAATATCTTCAAAAGCAATACAAAATTGCTCTAGGCCATCACTTAATAAATCATTGCAAGCTTTTTCTCGTTCACTTTGAGAAATGATTTGATTAAGTTCTGTATAAATTTCAAAATTCATTAAAGGTTTTTTAAAATGCATTTTTCCTTTAAATGCCTCTATTGCATCAAGAGGAGCAGTATTAACAGAATTCTCAAAAAGAAGTTCTTTGATATAATAGTCTTTTGGCAGATCATCTCCTTTAACTCCGGTGCTTGCAAACAAGGCACGAATATTAGGTTCATTTTTTGAGTAGATATTGTTATAAGCTAAATTTGCATTTAAAATTCCAATACGATTTTGCTCCTTAGCCTTAGGATTTAAAAGTCTATCAAAACGACTTACAAAAATACTTATAACAGCTTGTGGTGTTCTAGTGTTTTGTTCTTTTAAGGCTATATTGTTTTTTCTAAATTCGACTAAACCTGCATTTAAAGCTTCAAAACATTTTTGACTTTGTTCAAGAGAAAAAATTAAGGTAGCATTGACGCTAATACCATTTTTCATAAGTTCATACATTACTTCATAAGAAGCTTTTGTAGCTGGAATTTTAATCATTATATTTTCTTTGCCAATAGCACTATAAAGTCTTTTAGCTTCACCTAAACTAAGAGTTGTGTTATCATGAAGTCTTGGATCTATTTCAATACTTATAAATCCATCATTTTTTTGATAAAAAAGAGGAGCTAATTTATCAGCTGCTTTTTGAATATCAGAAATTGCTAATTCTTCATAAATATCTTTTGTTTTTTTTTCTTTTAATTTAAGAATTTTATCTTTATAAATTGGAGAATTTAAAATAGCATTTTTAAAAATAGTAGGATTTGAAGTAGCGCCATTAATTCCATGTGATAATAAATTTAAAAATTCATTATCTAAAAAACTATTTTCTATAAAATCACACCAAAGAGAAAAATTTTTCATTATATTACCTTTATTATTTCTTTTAAGTCTTTTATATCTATGCAAATATCAGCTTGAGAACGTAAAATTTCTTTAGCACAAAATGCAATCTTTAATCCACTTTCGTTAAACATTGCCAAATCATTTGCCCCATCGCCAACACACATCACTTCATCTGTTTTCAAATTTAAAAAGCTTTTTAATCGTTGTAGCATTAAGCCTTTTGAATTTGAAAACATCATTTCCCCACCAACTAGCCCTGTTAAAATGTCATTTTTATGATGCAGATAATTTGCAAAACCGAGGTTAATTCCAAGTTTTTGCATAGCAGGATTTATGCCTTCATGAAAACCACCGCTAAAAATAACAATTTGTATATTTTTAGATTTTAAATATTGGATAAGTTCATGTGCTCCACGCATTAGTGGAAGTGTGCTACTTAATTCTAAAACTTTTTTATAAGACATACCTTTTAAAAAGCTTACTCGTTTTTGAAGACTTTCGAAAAAATCAAGTTCTCCAGTCATAGAATGGCGGGTAATTTCGCTTGTTTGATTACCCTTGCCATGCGCTGTAGCTAAAATATCGATGGTTTCACCATCCATTAAAGTAGCATCAAAGTCAAAAACACAAAGTTTAATCATTAAAATTCGCGCTTAAGCAAAGCTTCTACTTTGAGTATAGTTAAGATATTTTCATCTCTTTTTCCTATACCATAAATCATACCTTTGTCTTTAACTAAAGTTTCAGGTGGTGGATCGATTCTGTTTCTGTGAATTTTAATTGCTTCAGTTAATCTATCTATAACAAAACCAGCATTTCCTCCAACTCCAGTTCCATTTGTCTCACCTCTTAAAACAATATATCTTGTTTGAGGTGTCATTTTAGAACTTCCTAAATGAAAGCGTTGAGCTAGATCAATGAGCGGCATAACATTACCACGCATATTAAAAACCCCTAGAACATAATCAGGTACACTAGGAACTCTAGTATATTCTATAGGTTTGATGATTTCTTGTATATTAAGAATTGGAATCGCATATTCCTCATCTCCAACTACAAAGCCAACAAGTTGGATGATATCATCTTCTCTTTGATCGACATCAGGACCAGCCATCTGAGTTTGCTGTTTTTGCAAAATTTGCTCTAATTTTTCATTACTCATATTCTTATCCTAGTTTCAAATTTTTTCTAACCACATTTTCCAAGTATTCTGGAGAATAAGGTTTAGTGATATATTCAGTCATACCCACTTCAACACCTCTTAAACGGTCAGTTTTACTTGTTCTTGAAGTAACTGCTATCAATGGTAAGTTGCGATATTTAGAATACTTTCTAATTTCACCAGCTAAGGTGTATCCATCCATTCTTGGCATTTCGATATCTATAAGCATTGCATCAATATCATGTTCGCCAGATTTTATAATATTCAATGCTTCAACACCATTTGTTGCTTCGATTAAACTAACTCCTAGCGGTTCTAAAGCTTTTTGCATTAAAGTTCTATCCATTTTAGAATCATCTACAATTAAGACTTTATAGTCACTTGGTTGTTCTTTAGGTTTTTTGGCACTTGATTCTAATTGCGCTTTAATATCAACTTTAATTTCTTTGGCCATATCCATCATAGCACCTACATCAATGATTAATGTCACTCTACCATCACCACGGATTGTAGCTCCTGCTATACCTTGGATATTTTGTAAATAATCACCCATAGATTTAATAACTATTTCTTCTTGTCCTACAAGAGTATCTACTATAATACCAAGCTTGCTTTCTGCTACCCCTATAACAACGACATAAGTTTGATCACCGCTTTCAAGGACTTGTTTAACTCCAAATACATCTGAAAGTCTCACAAGAGAAAGCACTTCATCTCTTAAGCGTAATACATTTTTACCTTCGATAGTATAGATATCATCAATTGGCACTCTAACTGTTTCAAGAACGCTTGCAAGTGGAATTGCATAGAATTCCTCTTGAGTTCCTACAAGTAAAGATTGAATGATTGCCAAGGTAAGAGGAATTTTAAGTTTAAATGAACTTCCTTTGCCTAACTCACTATCAATTTCAATTACCCCATTAAGTTTTTCGATGTTGGTTTTAACAACATCCATTCCTACACCACGACCTGAAACATTTGTTACTTTAGCTGCAGTTGAAAAACCAGGCTTGAAAATCAAAGCAAAAGCTTCTTTGTCTGTCATTTGATCTGCTTCTCTTTCGGTAATCAAATTTTTCTCTATAGCTTTTGCTTTTAAGCCATTTGGATCAAGTCCTTTACCGTCATCTGTAATTTCTACAACGATGTGATTGCCTTCATTATAAGCTTTAAGTTGTACTATACCTTTTTCAGGTTTTCCATTCGCTGCACGAGTTGCTGGATCCTCAACACCATGATCACATGAATTTCTAATCATATGCATGATAGGATCGCCAATTTCCTCTACGATAGATTTATCAAGTTCAGTTTCTTCACCTGTAATTTCAAGTTCTATTTGCTTTCCTAATTCACGACTTAAATCACGAACAACTCTTGGGAATTTATTGAAAACTTTTGCTATAGGTTGCATTCTTGTTTTCATCACAGCAAGCTGAACATCAGTTGTAATAATACTTAATTGACTTACAACCTGATTAAGTTCTTCAAGGAATTTTTCTCCTTCATAACGCTCTTCAACATCATCGTAAATTTTAAGCAAACGGTTTTTGCCTAAAACAAGCTCTCCAATTAGATTCATTAAGTGATCTAATCTTTTTACCTCCACGCGTATGGTTTGATCCATACTGCTAGCATTACTACCTGAAGCAGGAACTTTTTTCTCTCCACTTTCCGTAGGTTTATTTGCTGTATTGTTAGTCGGTTTAGGTGCCGCATTTGTTGTTTGTTTCTTTTGTGCGCGACGAGCTTGATCTTCAGCTTTTCTAACTTTTAAAAGTCTTTCTATTTCAGCTTCAACTTCAGAATCACTTAATTGATTAACATCTACTTCAGGTTCTGGAGTAGCTATTTCTTGTTTTGGTGCTTCTAGTTCTGCTTGTGGAATAGATTTTTCATTTGAATCTGTTGCCACAACAGGAGACTCTCCCTCTGAAATAGCTGTTAATCTTGCGCAAATTGGTTCTATATCCATACCAATAGCAGTATCGTTGCCATTATCACGAATGGAATTAAGTAAAGTTTTCATTCTATCAATAGACTCTAAAACCACATCCATGATATCTGGAGTTATTTTTAACTCGCCATGTCTTGCTTTGTTTAAAACATCCTCCATGTGGTGAGTTAACTTTGTTAAAACATCAAAATTTAAGAAGCTTGATGATCCTTTAACCGTATGTGCAACACGGAAAATTCTATTTAATAATTCTAAATCTTCTGGATTTGATTCAAGCTCTACTAAATCATGGTCGATTTGCTCAACAAGCTCAAAAGCTTCAACCAAAAAGTCTTCAAGTATTTCTTGCATATCTTCCATATTTTACCCCTGTTCTTGAGATTGATGTTTTTTAATAACCTTTGCAATTTCATTGAAGAAATCGCTAGCGTTAAATTTGACAAGATAGCCTTCTCCACCAGCTTCTTGAACACCTTTCTCATTCATAAATTCATTTGATAAAGATGAGTTAAAGACTATAGGAATATCTTTAAATCTTGGATCTTCTTTAATGCGTGCAGCAAAGTGGAAACCATCCATTTGTGGCATTTCGACATCGCTTACTATAATTTTTAAAGTATCGTTTAAACTTTCACCATAAATTTGGCTTAATTCTTCTAATTTGTTTATGCCCTCTACGCCGTCCTTAGCTTCAACAACTTGAAAGCCCATCTGTTGCATCATTTCTTTGACGCGTTTTCTAGCAGTCATGCTGTCATCAAGTATAAGTGCTGTTCCAGTAAATTTTTCTATTTTTCCAAAATCTATATCTGTTTTTGGAGCGTAAATTCCTAAATCTTCAACAACACTTTCAAGATCTAAAATTAGCAACACTTCATCATTTTCAATGCGTGTTACACCTGTAATTTTACCTTTATCTAAAGCACCTGATCCTGTAGAAAAAGTTGCTGGTTCTATATCTTTCCAGTTTATTCTACGAATTCTTTTTGCTTCGTGAACTATAAAACCAATAAGAATATTGCTAAATTCAGTAATAATAACTCTAGGTTTTAGCATAGTGCTTTCTGGCTCAGTGATTTGCATCCATTTGGCAAGATTGACTACAGGTATAACCACTCCACGAAGATCAAAGATTCCTTCGATGTAATCAGGTACACCTGGAAGTTCTGTAAGGCTTGGGATTTTTATAATCTCCCTTACCTTAGAAACATTTACACCATAAATTCCTTCATAGACTTTATCGTGCCCTTGCTTAAAGATACGGAAATCGACAAGCTCCATTTCATTTGAACCCGTTTTCACGATATTTTCATCAAACATTTTGACCCCTCAATTTCTGTTCTCGAAATTTGATTTCTTGCTGATATTCTACTACAAAAAAACTTCTCTCATATGCAAAACTAGCTAAGTTAAGATATTTAATGTTTTCTTTGTTGATTTGATGATTTTGATGATAGTGTCCTTCACATACCCAAAATCCTAAATTTTCATATTTTTCATATCTTTTTTTCGCTAAATTTTCAAAATCTTTTATTTGATAAAAAAGGTTTTTTTTGTTTTGATTTTGAAGAATTTTATTTGAAATAAAATTACGAGTAATAATATTTAAAAAATTCAAAAATACAAGCAAATAATGATTTCTTAATGTTTTCAGAGTAAATTGTAAAAGAGGTGGTAAAAAAATATCTCCGTGAGCTAATTTTATAAAAGCACTATTTAAAACAAGATTATTACCTTTACTTGTATGCAAATTAAGCTTTATGGGCTGCTCTTGTAAGTTAAAAATTTTTACCCTTTTAAAAAAACAAGAAAGATTAAAATCATGATTGCCTTCTAAGTAGATAATTTCAATTTTTAAGGCCAATTCTTCTAAAAGTTCTATGTAAGGTTTAGCAAATTCATGTGTAGCAGAGATTTCGCCTATAAGCAAATCGAAAATATCACCTATAAGTATGAGTTGAGGGGTGGAAATTTTACCTTTTTTTAAGGCTTGTAAAAATTCCCAAAATCCCTTTCTTTGTTCATTTTCATGAGCATCTGCGATTAAAATCGCTCCATTTTGTAGTAAAATTTTTTATCCTTAAAATTTCAAAGGCTCATAATTTATAGAAAGGATTTCAAATTCACTTTCACCTTTTGGCAAACGCACTTTAAAATCATCTCCTTCTTTTTTTCCAAGCATAGCTTTTGCTATTGGAGATGCGATGGAAATATAACCCTTATCTAAATTTCCTTCGCAAATTCCTACTAGAGTATATTTGCTTTCTTTTTCTGTATCCAAATCCATGATCACAACACTTGAACCAAATTTCACACTATCGTGCTCATAGCTTGAAGGATCGATCACTTGAGCTCTTGCTAGCAAGTCACTAAGCTCTGCAATACGACTTTCTATCAAAGCTTGCTTTTCTCTTGCAGCATGGTATTCAGCATTTTCTTTCAAATCCCCATGACTTCTTGCTGTATCGATTTCTATTACAACGGCAGGGCGTTGATTGTCTTTTAAATCTTTTAATTCTGCGGCTAACTTATCATAGCCAAATTGACTCATTGGTTCTTTTTGCATGATTTATCCTTTTATATTTCGTTTAGGATTTTTGCTAAATTTTTAGCACTTCCAAATTGTAAATATTCTTTTAAAAAATCAACTTTAGCAAAAAATGCCTTATAATCATATTTATTGTAAGCTTCATATAAATTTAAAACATTGACTTTATCTTGTAAAAATTCAGGATTTAAAGCTTCTTTTCCAGCGAAATCACAAAAAATATTTGCAAGTCCTATATGTTTTAATTTTACAAAAAGTTTTGCGATAAAAATATCGATAGCCTTTGCCTTATAAGCAAGAACAAAAGGAGTTCCCACTAAAGCTGCTTCTAAAGTAGCTGTTCCACTACAAATAAAGGCAAAATCAGCTTTTTTAAGCACTTTTGGAGTGTTACTTTCTATCTTAAATTCGCTAATATCACCATAAACTTCTAATTTTTCAAGATTAAATGAGGGAACGCAAAGAATTTTTTTACCCTTAAATTTTTGAGAAAGTTCTTTAAAAATAGGCATTAAACGCCTAATTTCACTACGCCTTGAACCTGGTAAAAAGGCTATAGTTTTTTCATCATCTTTTTTTGAAAATGTATGATTAATGTCTTCTTGATTTTTAAATTCTTTTATCTCATCTAAAAGCGGATGGCCTATATAGGTGCTTTTGTTAAAAAATTGATTATCAAAGGGCAAAATAGAAGCTAAAATATCAAAATGACTTTCTATGATAGGTATGCGACCTTTTTTCCACGCCCAAACTTGAGGCAAGATATAATAAATGCGTGGAATTTTACTGCCTGCTTTTTTTAAAGCTTTAGCAAAAGGTATGTTAAAAGCGGGTGAATCTATACATAAAATCCCATTTATTTTTTGAGTAAAGCTTAAATTTGCAAGTTCTTTTATAGCTTTTTTTGCTTTGAAAATCAAAGGTAAAACTTCTATAAAACCCATAGCACTAAATTCATGTGAGCTATAAAGTGGTTTAGAATTTAAATCAAATTCTTTGCATAAACTCTCATCATAAATCCCATGAAGTTCAAATTCACCAAAATCTTTTTTATAAGCTTTTAAAACTTCTTTTAAATGCAAATTTGCTGAAGGCTCTAAAGCACAAACTAAAAAGGTTTTCAAAAAATTTCCTTATCAATATTTTAAACATTTTATCTTATTTTGGCTTAATTAAAAGAAGTTATGCAAGAATACACGCTAAAAAGCGTGTATGAAGGTTTATTCTCTCCAGCCGTATTTTTTAAAAATTTCTTTAGCTTCCTTAGAACTTAAATAAGCAATAAAATCTTGTGTTTCTTTGCTCGCACCTTCTTTAGCTATCACATTAAAAGTTCTATAAACAACCAAATCTTTTTCTATAGCTACGGCAGTTCCTATGTCAGGATTGCTTTTTGACCAGTCAATCCAAGTGATCCAAGCATCGGCTTGATCTTGTGCGAAAAGCTTTCTTGCACTTCCACTATTTGGAACAAAGGCCACGATATTGTTTCTAAAATTTTGTATGGTTTTTATATCTTGAGTTCTACCTATCATATCTTCCCAAACTCCAGTTCCAGAAGTATTGCTCTTTCCAGCACCTTCAGGCACAACGATTCTTACTTTTTTATTAGCCAAATCTTTTAAACCTTTGATTTTTAAAGGATTGCCTTTTTGAGTAAGTATGATGGCTTCTCTAAAATATAAAGGCTTGATTTTACTCACATTAAAATCTTTTCCAAAATCACTCGCTATAGCTAAAGCCGATTGATCTGAAGCGCCAAATAAAATATCTGCATCTTTTTTAGCCTTTTCAAACCAAGTCGCTTGAGGGCCAAAATTTACATTTACTTTAACGCCTGTTTTTTCGCTATATTTGTTTGCTATATCTTTTAAGGCCGTGTGTGGGCCACCTGGTCCGTAAAGGTTTACATCTGCATTTGCCATACTAAAAGCTAAGGCACATGCACCAAATAAAGTAATAATTTTTTTCATAGTATTTCCTTTTATGATAAATTTTTATTGATTGAAGGTAAGATTTTAGAAATTGTATGTTAATAAATAGTTATAATGTAACAAAAATATTATTAAAATCTAACTTTTGCTTGGTATTTTTGCAAGCAAAAGTTAAAATTGTTATTGATGCTTCTTTTTAGCGCTAAAATGACATAAAGTAGAACAAAGTATACAAAGAATACAAGCACTAAGGAGCATGATAAGACCAGCATTCCAACTACCATAGTAATCCACAGCCCAACCTATGCTTTTGTTCCAAGTGAAGCGCCGACTACATAACTCATAAAGCCATGAAGTCCTACACAAGATCCTACTGCAAAAGCAGGAACGACTTCCATAGTTTGCATACTTGCTAAAAATTGTGGTATATAGACTAAACACCCCGCCATAGCTGCAAAGAAAATAACCATATAAAGATTATTTGAAGTAAAATATCCAATAATCATAAAGAAAATAATAACCATGGCGCCTATAGCAGGAGGCATTCTATAGCCTTTAAAAATTTTATCTGAAATATATCCTGCAAGTAAAGTAGAAGGTATAGCAGCCCATTCAAAAAGCCAAAAGGCAATACCTATTTGTTCTTTATTAAAGCCTTTTGTTTCTAGCAAGTAAATAGGAAGCCAAGAAATAAGCCCAAAACGCACCATATAAACAAAAGTATCCATCCAAGCCACATACCAAGCATTTTTGTTTTTAAGTACATAATGATAAAAAATTTCAAAACTGCTTAAATTTGGAGTTTCTATAGCTTTGATTTCTTCTGTTTTAATCCCTCGCATTTCATTGATTTCAGTAATATCAACCAAACCTTCATTTTTAGGATTTCCTTTAACTGCATAAAGCGCATAAAGACTAATGATAACTGCACAAGCAGCAGGAGTATAAAAATGATTCATGTGCCAATATGTTTCGTTAAAATTTGCCATACTCACACCCAATAATGCTGCCAAAGCAAAACCTGAAAGCGAAACTATAGGAGCAACTATCCCGCCTCCTATATTATGTGAGATATTCCAAACGGCCGTGTAAATTCCCCGCTCTTTTTTAGGATACCAGTTTGCAAGAGTGATAAAAGAAGGACCTACCCCCATACCTTGAAAAACCCCAAGCGCGATAACAAAACCTACATAAGCGTAAAAAGAATTTGAAAAACCAAGTAAAACATTTACAAGAGCACATAAAATAAGACCTAAAGCCATGATTTTTTAGGATCAGCTTTGTCGCTTATAACGCTCATTGCACCCTTGCTAATCCCGTAAGCTATAAGCATTGAGCCTGTGATTGTTCCGATGTCTGATTTACTGAGATTAAGTTGATTTTGTATAAATGGAGTTGAAAGAGTGATATTATTTCGCACAAGATAATATCCCATATATCCTATAAAAACCCCACTTAAACTCCAAGTTCTCATTTTGTAATATCTAGGTAAAATTTCCTAAAGAGGAAATTTAATAGCTTTTGCCTTAGGTTTGAAAAAATCAAACATATTTAAACCATCCTTACTAACTTTATATTTTTATAGTTTAAATAATGTTAATCGATATAAAATAAAAAAATAATTAAAAATAATACGAAATTTATATAATTTAAAAATTAAAATTTTATACTATGAAGCTTTAAAAAAATATGTTAAAATCCAGATTTTTATCTTTTGCAAGGAAGACAATGAAAGAAATTCTTATCACTAATGACGATGGTTATGAAAGCGAAGGACTTAAAAAACTCATTAAGATGTTAACAAAAGAATTTAAAGCCAAGATCACCATAGTAGCTCCTGCTAGTGAAAAATCAGCTTGTTCGCACTCTATAACCCTAACCAAACCTTTGCGTTTTGTTAAAGTGGGAAAAAGATTTTACAAACTTGATGATGGCACTCCAGCAGATTGTGTTTATCTTGCTTTGCATGCTTTATACAAAAAGCGTTTGCCTGATCTTGTAATAAGTGGGATTAATAAAGGTGCTAATGTAGGCGAGGATATTACCTACTCAGGAACTTGCGCAGGAGCTATGGAGGCGGTTTTACAAGGAATTCCTGCTATCGCTCTTTCTCAATTTTATAAAAAAAGCGAAAAAGAACTAGACTATAAAAATGCTTTACAAATTACCAAAAAAATCATTCAAAATATTTTTGATAAAGGTTTTCCTTTGGAAAAAAAAGAATTTTTAAATATCAATTTTCCTGCAAAATCAAAAATCAAAGGCATTAAAATTTGTAAAGCAGGCAAAAGGGTTTATAATTTTGAAGCCCATTCAAATGTCAATCCGAGAGGAGTAGAGTACTATTGGCTTGCAGCGGCGAATTTAGACTTTGAAGATGAGAAAAATAGCGATATTGCCTTACTTAAAAAAGGCTACGCTACAATAACACCTATAATGCTGGATCTTACAGCTTATGAAAGAATGAAAAAAGTTAAAAAATGGTTAAAGGCAAATGATGAATGATAGATTTACACGTATAAAATGGCTAGTTGGAGAAGAAAAATTTCAAAAAATTTCACAAACAAAAGTTTTGGTTTGCGGACTTGGTGGAGTGGGTGGAATTTGCGTTGATGCGCTTTATCGTAGTGGTTTTAAAAACCTTACTTTAATCGATGCGGATAAATTTGAAATCACTAATCAAAATCGCCAAATTCATAGCGAAAATATAGGCGAAGAAAAGGCTAAAGTATTTGAAAGAATTTATAAGGTTAAAGGTATAGTCAGTAAAATCGATGAAAATTTTTTAAAAAATTTTGATTTAAGCGAGTTTGATCTTATCATAGATGCCATTGATGATATTCCTGCAAAAGTAGCTTTGGCTCATCTTATAGATTTTAAAAAACAAATTTTTATCTCCTCAACAGGTGGAGCTAGAAAGCTTGATCCAACACGCATTAAAACTACAAGTATTTTTAAAACTCACGGCGATGCTTTAGCGAAAAAATTTCGTTATGAGCTTAGAAAATCAGGCTTTAAGGGAAATTTTGATGTGGTATTTTCAGATGAGGAAGCGCATTGTAAAGATCTTGGATCTTTTATGGGTGTGACTGCATCTTTTGGTTTAGCCCTAGCCAGCTTGGCATTAAGAAAAGTTCTTGCTAAGAAAAGCTGATATTAAAATTTAAATGCTTGTTTGTCGCTTTTTGAGCAAAGCGTAAAAACACTTTGTGCTAAGGATTATACAAAAGATCAAATTTGTGCTTGGATTAAAATTGATAGACAACAATGGGAAGAAAAATTTAAATATGATGAGATCTTTGTCTATGAAAAAAGAGGAAAAATCGCAAGTTTTATAAGTGTTAAACAAGAGCAGAAATTGCTTGATTTGCTTTTTACTCATCCTGATTTTGTTAGACAAGGTTTAGCACAAAATTTACTTGATTTTATTTTAAAAACTTA
Organism: Campylobacter sp. CFSAN093224; assembly: GCF_012897395.1. Lineage (NCBI taxonomy): Bacteria > Pseudomonadati > Campylobacterota > Epsilonproteobacteria > Campylobacterales > Campylobacteraceae > Campylobacter > Campylobacter sp. CFSAN093224. The sequence goes on from NZ_CP040607.1 coordinate 273,225, forward strand.
TTTGCATAATGAAATTTACACTTTCGCATCCTTAAGTGCTAAAGATTTTTTCTTAAAAAATGGTTTTGAACTTATAAGGGAAAACAAGGTTATCAAAGAGGGACAAAATTTAAAAAAATTTTTAATGAAAAAAGATGTGGTTTATAAAAACTAGAAGTTAAGATAAGCAAAAATAATGGATTAAAAGATATAAAAATCATTTTTTTCTATCTTAGATAAATGAATTTATCTAAGATAGAAAAAATTACAAAAATAGCTAGATGTTAGAAAATAGCTCCGTGTTTTTCATAATTTGTTATTTTTGTAGCAGTGTTATTTTCATCCACAAAAACAACTTTTGGTTTAAATGTTTTTGCTTCTTCTTCATTAAAATCAGCATAAGACATGATGATCACCTTATCTCCCACTTCTGCAAGACGAGCCGCAGCACCATTTAAGCATACAACTCCTTCTTCTTGCGTGGCTATGGTATAGGTTTCAAATCTAGCGCCATTATTGACATTGACTACTTGGACTTTTTCGTATTCTAAAATTCCACTCGCTTGCAATAATTTTTCATCTATACTTATACTTCCTATATAATCAAGCCTAGCTTCTGTTACGCTTGCGCGATGTATTTTTGATTTGAGTAAAGTGATATTCATTTTAATCCTTGTACTAAAAAATTATCAATGAGTCTTGTTTTTCCAACAAAAGCAGCCACCGCTCCTAAAACATTATCAGTGATATTTTTGATATTTTCCATGGTGTTAAAATCGACTAATTCTATATAATCGATTTTGATTAGTTTTTCTTTTTCTAAAATATCTTTCATAGCTTGGATGATCTTAGAAGTATTTTTTTCTCCCTCTCGGACTAATTTTTCAGCCAAAAAAATGCTTTGAGATATAGCTAGTGACGCTTTTCTTTCTTCTTTGCTAAGATATACATTTCTAGAGCTTTTAGCTAAGCCATCTTCTTCTCTAATGATAGGACAAATTTGAATTTTTAAATCAAAATTTAAATCATCAACCATATGCCTAACGACTACGCATTGCTGCGCGTCTTTTTGCCCCATATAGACTATATCAGGGTTTAGGATATTAAAAAATTTAGTTAAAACCGTGCAAACGCCTCTAAAATGCCCCGGTCTTTTAGCCCCGCAAAGTTTATCAGTGATCGTATTCATATCTACATAGGTGCTAAAATTCTTAAGATACATTTGAGTTGCATCGGGGATAAAAACCATATCAACGCCATTATCTTGACACATTTTAATGTCGCGTTCTAAATCTCTTGGATAACTAGAAAAATCTTCATTAGGCCCAAATTGCATAGGATTTACAAAGATACTTACTATAACCTTATCTTGTGTTTTGGCATGTTTGACTAAACTTAAATGTCCATCGTGTAAAAAACCCATGGTTGGAACATAGCCTATACTAAGTTGATGTGATTTCCAATCTTTTACAATTTGTTTTGCTTCTTTGACAGAAGTAATGACTTGCATATTTGTATCCTTAGTATAATTTATCTAATAATTCATCATCTAAATAATCAAAGCTGTGCTCTTGGGAAGGAAAAATACCGCTTTTAACTTCATCTCTATATTTTTCAACTCCTACTTGAGGATCAATTTTATCAAAATGCTTTACAAATTTTGCTTTAAAATCTTTATTTAAACCCAAAAGATCGTGATAAACTAAAACTTGTCCATCGCAGTATTTGCCTGAACCTATGCCGATTGTTGGAATTTCTAAAATAGAGCTTATTTTTTGTGCTAGTTTTACAGGCACACATTCTAAAACCAACATACAAGCACCCGCATCTTGCACAGCTTTTGCATCATCTATAATTTTTTGGGCTGATTGTAAATCTTTACCTTGAACCCTATAGCCACCTAGCATATTTACAGCTTGTGGGGTTAGTCCTAGGTGAGCAACGACGGGTATTCCTGATTGGGAAATCAATTTAATCTTACTTGCGATTTCTATACCCCCTTCCACTTTTACCCCATTTGCGTGGCTTTCTTTGATAAATCTTGAGGCATTTAAGATAGCGTCACGATCTGAACTTTGATAAGACATAAAAGGCATATCAGCAAGTACGAAAGACTTTTTAGCTCCGCGAGAAATAGCTTTGGTAAAAATCAACATTTCATCCATAGTAACACTTAAAGTATCTTGCATACCAAGTACCGTCATGGCTAATGAATCTCCAACCAATATAATATCTATATCGCTATTGTCTAAAATTCTTGCACTATGATAATCATACGCACTTACCATGGTTATTTTTTCATTTTTGGCCTTTTTTTCCAAAAAACTAATCATACTTTTTCTCATTTTGCATACCTCAATTTTTAGCTATAAAATAATAAGCAAAAAACTAGCATATAATTTTTCATAAATAGTAAATGAATGATAAAGTAAGTTATATTTAATCGATGGATTGCTTTAATGGTTACAATTTTAGAAAATTTCAGTTCATGTTAAAGGATATTTAAAGAAAATAAAGCTTTAAAAAGTATTTTGTTTAAAATTATTTAAATAGAAAGATATTTTATGAAAAAAATAACTTTATTTTTACTTTTCTTAAATTTAGTGTTTGGGCAAGATAAGATATTAAATAATTGGTTTAAAGAGTATAATACAAGCGGCACTTTTGTTTTTTATGATGGAAAAACTTGGGCGAGTAACGACTTTTCAAGGGCTATGGAGACTTTCTCTCCCGCTTCCACTTTTAAAATTTTTAATGCTCTAATTGCACTTGATAGTGGTGTGATAAAAACTAAAAAAGAAATTTTTTATCACTATAGAGGTGAAAAAGTATTTTTATCTTCTTGGGCGCAAGATATGAATTTAAGTTCAGCTATAAAATATTCTAATGTTCTTGCTTTTAAAGAAGTGGCAAGAAGAATTGGTATCAAAACTATGCAAGAATATTTAAACAAGCTTCATTATGGTAATGCTAAAATTTCCAAGATCGATACTTTTTGGCTTGACAACTCACTAAAAATAAGCGCTAAAGAACAAGCAATTTTGCTTTTTAGACTTTCACAAAATAGCTTACCTTTTTCTCAAGAAGCAATGAATAGTGTTAAGGAAATGATTTATTTAAAAAATATGGAAAATTTAGAGCTTTTTGGAAAAACAGGTTTTAATGATGAGCAAAAAATTGCTTGGATTGTAGGTTTTGTGTATTTAAAAGATGAAAATAAATATAAGGCTTTCGCGCTAAATTTAGATATTGATAAATTTGAAGATTTATATAAAAGAGAAAAAATTTTAGAAAAATATTTAGATGAACTTGTAAAAAAAGTTAAAAATGATGGCTAGTGAGTATTTCGTAAAATGCAAAAATACTTAATTGTATGATTTGCGTACACTTAAAGTACTCATTAAAAAATTAAATTTTTGCTCTTATTTATCAAGTTTTCCTACGATGATAGGGTTAAAGGCTTTTATGGATAGCAAAAGCGTATCGCCGATTTTTACATCTTGATAAGCTTTTAGAAATTCCTCTTCACTAAGAGTGATTTTAATAATATCTTGATTTAAAAGCAAGGTTAAAACCACTAAAATATCACTTTTTTTAATTTCTAGCAAAGTTGCACTTAAGTGTAATTTTGCGCTGATATTTGAATGAGTAAAAAATTCATTTTTAGGAAAATCTTTAATAATTTTTCCGTTTTTAAGCTCTAAAATTCTATGACTTAACTTATAAATTTCAGCTAGATCATGACTTACCAATAAAGTACTTATTTTAAAATACTCTAAAATCTTGGTTAATTCATCTTGTAAATTGGCACGCATTTTAAAATCCAAAGCACTCAAAGGTTCATCTAAAAGCAAGATTTTTGGTTCTCTTGCTAAAGCTCTTGCTAAAGCTACTCTTTGTGCCTGCCCCCCACTTAAATGTTTAGGATAAATTTTAGCTAAATTTTCAAGCTTCATTAAGGCTAAAAGCTCGCTAACCTTTGCTTTAGAACTAGCGGCATAGGCGATGTTTTCTTTTATATTCATATTTGGAAAAAGCGCATAATCTTGAAAAACAAAACCAATTTTTCTTTTTTGTAAAGCTAAACTAAAATTTTTTGAAGAATCAAACCAAAGTTCATTATCTACTTCTATACGCCCCAATTTAGGCTTTATAAGTCCCGCTATGATTTTTAAAAGAGTGGTTTTTCCTGCTCCACTTTCGCCAAAAAGTGCAGTAATTTTTCCTGATTCTATATCTTTTTTAAAATTTAAATCCAGTCTTCCTTTAGCGGTATTCATAGGATGATTGATATCAATTCTTATCATTGAAAACTCATTTTTTTATTGATAAAATAAAGACTAAAAAGTACTAAAAAAGAAAAAATAAACAATATAAAAGCATATTGATGGGCTAAGCTATAGTTTAAGATTTCAAGTTCATCATAAATAGCTATACTAGCCACTAAAGTTTCACCTTGTTTATGTCCTCCTATCATCATCACGACTCCAAATTCACCCACAGTATGGGCAAAACTCATCGCACAAGCACTAAAAATTCCTGCTTTAGAATTAGGTAAAATCACTCTAAAAAGAGTATAAATTTTACTTTTACCTAAACTATAAGAAGCATCGAGCAAATTTGGATTGATCGATGAAAAGGCACTTTGCAAAGGATTTACCATAAAAGGCAAAGAAAAAATCAAAGAAGCAAAAACAAGACCTTCAAAACTAAAAACCAAAGAAAGATTAAAATATTCTTTTAAAACTTGCCCTAAAAAACTATTAGCCGAAAAAGTTACAAGCAAATAAAATCCCAAAACACTAGGAGGTAAAATCAAAGGCAAGGAAATAAAGCTTTGAAGGATTGTTTTAAAAGGAAAACGCACAAAACTTAACAAATAAGCTAAAAAAACACCGATAAAAAAAAGGATAAAAGTCGTGATAAAAGCAAGTTTAAAAGTAAGATAAAGGGTTTGTAAAAAAGCTGGATCAAGCACTATGACTCCTTAATACAATATCATTTGCTTTTACAAAACAAAGCCATTCTTGATTTTCACAAATTTCAAGTTCTAAAGCTTTTTCTTTGGTGATAATACTAGAAAGTTCATTACCTTTAAAATCAAAAAATACCTGATATAAAAGTTTGCCTTTTTTAATTTTTGTAATTTTAGCTAAAAAAGAATTTTCAACACTTAAAAGAGTTTTGCTTGCGCTAAAACAAAGCTCATGCTCTTTAAAAAGAAGTTCTACACTCACACCAATTTTTAAATTTTCTAAAGATTTTAATTCAAGCATTAAAACACTAAAAATCACTTCTTTAGAAAGTATTTTAACAATAACTATATCCTCTTGATTTAAAAGCTCACAAATTTGTCCTTTTATAAGGTTCATGGTGTGCTAAATCCGTATTTTTTAAAAATTTCTTTTGCTTTTGAAGAGCCAATAAATTCGTTAAATTCAAAGGCTAATTTTTTATCCTTAGCGTATTTTGTGATGACATAACTTTGCTCTAAAGGGCTAAAATACTTTGCATCAATTATAACAGCCTTACCCTTAGGATGATTGATAGAAGAAACTAAAGAATAAGCCACTATAGCTATATCTGAATTTTTGCTATCTACATGTAAAACAGGCACTGAGATATTTTCGCCTAAAACGATTTTATCCTTAAGAAGCTCATTTAAACCCAAATTTTCAAGCACTTCTTTAGCTGCTACTCCATAAGGAGCTACTTTAGGATTGGCTATGCTTAGATGCGTGATTTTGTTTGCCTTTTCTTTTAAATTTTCAACGCCTCCTTGGAGTAAATTTTCATCCAAGCTATACAAAGCCAAAACTCCCAAAACATAAACTTTTGGTTTTATTAAAGCATTTTTATCATCATAAATAGCCTTAGCATATTTAGTATCCGCTGAAAAAAAGAGATCAAATTCTCTTCCTTGTTTTAAAAGCTCATAATATTTTCCAGAAGCACCAAAAACCAATTCTATTTTATCTTCTGGATGTGTTTTCAAAAACTCATCTTTAACTTCACTCATCGCCTTTGAAGCTGAAGAAGCTACAAAAATACTTAAATTTTGCGCATTTAAACACGAAACAAAAAGCAAAATCCCAAAAAATACTACAAACTTTTTCATTTAGTTTTCCTTGTGTAAAAATTTAATTTTTGGATTATAACACAAAAAATTCATTTTATATCATTTTTGCATAAAATAAATACAGGATGATAAGTGAGTTTGTTTTGAAATTTTTCTTCAAATTCTTTTAAAAAACCTTTATTTAAAGGATAAAATCCTAAAGAATTTACTCCGCTTAATTTTAAATGTCTAAAAACATCTAAAGCATTATCAAAGCTTAATTTTATGAGTTCTTGAGTAATTTTTACTTCATTAAAATAGACTTTAAAAATTTGCTCTAATTCATTTAAGCTAAAATAATTTAAACCAAAACCCGTGCTTTGCTTGATTTCTTTTAAATTTTGCTCTGCAAAAGTAGAAAGAAGTAAAATCCCATTTTGATTTAGCATATCTCTAAGACTTGGTATAATGCGTTTTAAATCAAGCCATTGCAAAGTTGCATTTGAAACAATAAGATCAAATTTCTCTTTACTTAAATCCTGTTTTGCAATTTCGTTCATATCAAAAATTAAAATACTAGAATTTTCTTTAAAATCTAAAATATCGTTTTTTAAATACTCATCAAAAGTAATAAAATTTTGAAGTTTTTTGCTCAATTCACCCCTGCCACAACCAAATTCAAATACTTTTTCAAAATGTGAAATTCTTAAATTTTTTAAAATTTCACAAAGTTTTAAACCCATAAAATCTTGCACTTTTGCATGTTTTTCATAATCTTTTGCTTTTAAAAAATTCAAAGCTCATCCCAAGTTTTAAAATGAAAAAAAGCAAAATGCGGTTCATTTAAAAAAATAAGTTTTGAAAAAGCATTTTTTAAAGCATTTGGTGGAAAAATTTCATCTTTTTTACTTGAATAAACCTTATCCCAAAGCAAATTTTCTTCTTGTTTTACTAAAGCAAAGTCAAAAAGTTTTTCAAGCTCTATTTTTAAAGCTTTTTCATCTTTAAAAATAAAATCTTTAGTTAAATTTTTGCGTTCTTTAAATAAAGCTTCTTTGAAATTTTCTAATTTGAAATTTTGCAAGGTTTTTCTAAAAATTGCAGGATGAATTCCTTTTGATTTATCTATGCCTAAATTTGTGCCATTTATGGCTATTTTTTGTTTAAAATTAAGCTCTTTTAAAAGTCTATTTGCCACACAAACCCCCATAGAAAAAGCGATTAAAAAAAGTTCATCAAAAGCTTTGAAATCAAAATTTAAATCAAAATTTTCATAATCATAAAATAAAATCACATTTTTATCGCTTTTTAAATGCGAAAAATGACTAGAATGTGAAGCAAATCCCCCAAATACCACTATAAGTTTTTTTGAATCAGGATTTTTACATAAAAATTCATATTTCATAAAAGCTCTATTATCCTTTCAAGTTCTTCTGTGTTAAGTCCTGCGTGCAAAGAAAAACGAATTCTGGCTGTATTTTTTGGCACGGTAGGTTCTTTGATCGCAGGAGCAAAAAAACCAGCTTTTTGAAGTTTTTGTGAAATTTCTAAGGCTTTTTTATTTTCACCTAAAAGCAAGCAAATAATATAAGCATCGCCTAAAACGATGTGATTTTTTTCTTGCAATTTACTTTTAAAAAAAGTGCTTAAAAGCTCTAATTTTTCTCTTTCTTTCTTAAAATAAGGCATTTTTTTAAAAATAAATTGCGTCCAAGCTACATTAATAGGTGGCAAGGCTGTAGAATAAATAAAAGCTCTAGCCTTGTTGATGAAAAATTTCTTATATTTTTCATCACATATTATACAAGCACCCATGGAAGCAAGGGCTTTTCCAAAGGTAAAAACCAAAAAATCCACTTCATTTTCTAAGGCTAGTTTTTTAACAAGCCCCAAACCCTCTTCATCAAAACAACCCACGCTGTGTGCTTCATCTATATAAAGCTTAATTTTATCATAACGCCTTTTAAGCTCACACAGAGTTTTAAAATCGCTAAAATCTCCATCCATACTAAACAAAGCTTCGCTTAAAACGATGATATTTTCATAATTTTCATAATGTTTTTGGATTAAACTCTCTAAATGATTCATATCTTTATGATGAAAACGAAAAAAATCAGCCCTGCCAAGTCTTAAGCCATCAATCATACTTGCATGAATAAATTTATCGGTTAGAAAAAGCGTCTTAGAAACGCTAGAAAGTGCTGCTATACAAGAGATATTTAGATGATAGCCACTATTAAAATGTAAAATTTCCTTATCTTTAAATTTAGTCTTTAAAAAACTTTCTAATTTTTCATAAATTTCAAAATTTCCACTCAAACTTCTTGAACTCGAACTTGAAAAAAACAAATCTTGTTCTTTTAGGGTGTTTAAAAACTCAGCTTTTAACTCTTTGGAAGACGCCAAATAAAGATAATCATTTCCTACTAAATTTAAAAGTTTGTGATCTTGCTTATAAACAAATTTATTTTCATGTTTTAAAGGTGTTAGAGTTCTTAGATTGTGATTTTGCTCTAGATCTTGCAAAATTTTTTCAAGCTTCATTTTTTTCCTGTAAATTTAAAAATTTAAAGTATTATTTTGCCAAAATATTTTTAAAAAAGAAGTTATAATGCAAAATCAAATCTTAAAAAATCTCGATTTAAAACACATTTGGCACCCTTGCACACAAATGAAAGATCACGAAACCCTACCTTTAATTCCTATAAAAAAAGCAAAAGGTGTATGGCTTTATGATTTTGATGATAAAGCTTATATGGATTGTGTGAGTTCTTGGTGGGTCAATCTTTTTGGTCATTGTAATGAAAAAATCGCAAATGCCATTAAAAAACAAGTTGATGAGCTAGAGCATGTGATCTTAGCAGGCTTTACACATGAGCCCATTATCAAGCTTTCTGCAAGACTTTGCGAAAAAGTAGGCAGGAATTTTAACAAATGTTTTTATGCAGATAATGGATCAAGTGCTATTGAAGTAGCACTTAAAATGAGTTTTCATTATCATTTAAATAAGGGAGTGAAAAAAAGTAAATTTTTATCTTTAAGCAATTCTTATCATGGTGAAACCTTAGGAGCCTTAAGTGTGGGCGATGTAGCGCTTTATAAAGATACTTACAAAGCCTTGCTTTTAGAGTGTTTAAGCACGCCTGTGCCACAAGGCAAAGACTACACTAAAGAGCTTGAAATTTTAAAAGATATTTTAGAAAAAAATGCAAGTGAAATTTGTGCTTTTATACTTGAACCCTTGGTACAATGTGCAGGAAATATGCATATGTATGAAGCAAGGTTTATTGATGAGGCCATAAAGCTTTGCCATAAATTTGGAGTGCAAGTGATTTTTGATGAAATTGCAGTGGGCTTTGGACGCACAGGAACTTTGTTTGCCTTACATCAATGCAAACAAAGCCCCGATTTTATCTGCCTTTCAAAAGGGATAACGGGTGGATTTATGCCACTTTCTGTAGTGCTTACAAGAGATGAAATTTATAATGCTTTTTATGATACTTATGAAAGCCAAAAGGCTTTTTTACATTCTCATAGCTATACGGGAAATACCTTAGCTTGCGCGGCAGCAAATGCGGTTTTAGATATCTTTGAGGATGAAAATATTTTAGTAAAAAATCAAATTTTAAGCGAGTTTATCAAAAAAGAATTTTCAAGACTTGAAAAATTTGACTTTTTGGGTAATTTTAGAACTTGCGGGATGATCAGTGCTTTTGATATTTTAAGCACCAAGTATAAACGCGTAGGACTTTTTGTATTTCAAAAAGCCTTAGAAAAAGGTTTGCTTTTAAGACCTTTAGCAAATACGATTTATTTTATGCCTCCTTACATCATCACAAAAGAACAAATCGTTTATGTACTAGAGAGTTTAGAGCAGATTTTTAAGGAATTTTAAGTTGTAAAATTTCTTGCATTTGCTCTTTAAAATCTTTATTTAAAATGCTATTTTCATCAAAAAAATCAAGATTGATTATAGGAATTTTTGCATAATTTTTTATAAAATCATCTTGTAAGATATCTTTTTTACCCATCATTACAAGGGCTAAAAGATTGATATTTCTTTGCTTTAAAGCTTCAATGCTAAGCAAGATATGATTAATGCTTCCAAGATAGTATTTTGCTACCAAAATCGTAGGGTGTTTGAAAATATTCACAAAATCAATCATAGTGTAATTTTCATCCATAGGAGAAAAAAGCCCACCCGCAAGCTCAATAAGTAGGTTTTTGCTTTTTGGTAAAATGATATCTAAGGCTTTATAATCAAGCTTTTCTTTGATTTTTCCAAGATGAGGAGAAGCTGGAGTTTGCAAAAAAATACCTTCTTTAAAAATCTTTGTTTTTGGGCTAAATTTTGCAATAAACTCACTATCTGTTGGAGTTCCTGCTTGAATGAGTTTAAAATAATCATAGTTAAAATTCGCACAAAAAGCTGCACTAAAATGTGTTTTTCCTACATCAGTATGTATTCCACTCACATAAATTTGCACAAAAAATCCTTAAGAAAGAAATTTTAAACCTACTGTACAAGCAATAATCACAGTGATTAAAAAAAGTTTTAAAAAACTTTTACTTTCTTTATAAAAAAGTACTCCTATCATTACCCCACCAGCAGTTCCAGCTCCTGTCCATATAGCATAAGCAACACTCATAGCGATATTTTGCATACTTAAACTTAAAAAAGTAAAAGAAAATCCAAAACACACTATCAAAGCCAAAAGGTAAAGCTTATTTTTAGTGCTTACAAGTTCTTTCATGATCACCACGCCAAAAATTTCACAAGCAGTAGCTAAAAACAAATAAAACCATTCCATATTTAAGCTTCCTTGCTTATCCATTTAAGGGCTATAATGCTTAAAGGTAAAATCACTATAAGCACAAGTTTAATTATAGAAACAGCCTCGTTAAAAATAAACATTTCATTTAAAACCACCCCAATAGTGCCAATGCCTACAAAAACACTATAAGTAATACTTACTTCAAGTCTTTCACAAGCTTTTAAAAAGCAAGTAAAAGAAATACAAACCCCAATGGCTGTTAAAATATAGTGCCAAATTTCTGTAGAATACTTAAGTCCACTGACCCAAAAACATTCTATAATCCCGCCTAAGATTATTAAAAACCAAGCTATATTGATATTGAATTTTTCATTCACATGAAGCCTTAAATTAACATAATATTTGTAAAACAAATTATATCTTAAAGAAATTAAAAGAAGCTATAAATTTACTTTTCCATAAGCCAAAATTAGATATAATCAAAGCTCATTTTTTAAGAAAGGATAAAAGATGTTAGAAGGTATCGTTAGAGAGAGTATCGGTAGAAAAGCTGCTAAAGCTTTAAAAAGAGATGGTTATCTAATTGCAAACATCTATGGAAAAGGATTAGAAAACATCAATGCCGCTTTTAAAGTAAATGAGTTTATTAAGGAAGTTCGTAAAAAAACTACTTTAATTTTTGATGTAAAAGTAGGTTCTCAAACTTTAAGCGTTGTAGTTGTGGATTATCAAAAAGATCCTGTAACTGCAGAACTTAAACATGTGGATTTAAAAGTTGCGCAAAAAGGTGTGATTTCTAAATACATGGTTCCAGTTAAAATCACAGGAACAGCTATAGGTCTTAAAAATAAAGGTGTTTTAATTCAATCAAAAAGAAGATTAAAAGTAAAATGTGCAGCTGAAAATTTACCAAATTTCTTCGAACTTGATGTAAGTAAACTTGATGTGGGTGATGCTTTACTTGTTCGTGATATTGTAGTTCCTGCGGGAGTAACTATGATTGATGCTGATAGAGTAGCGGTTGTAGGTGTAGAAAAAGCTAGATGATTTTAGTCGTAGGGCTTGGCAATATAGGCGTAGAGTATGAAAATACCCGTCATAATGTCGGTTTTATGCTAATTGACTTACTTTTAAAAGAAAGCAATTTTACAAATCTTACAAACTCTAAATTTAAAGGAGAGCTTTTTAAAATAGGTTCTTCTTTACTTCTTCTTAAACCTAGTACTTATATGAATAATTCAGGACTTAGCGTAAAAGCAGTGAATGATTTTTATAAATGCGAAAGAATGATAGTTATCCATGATGATATAGATATAAATTTAGGAGCCTTGCGCTTTAAAAAAGGCGGTTCAAGTGGTGGACATAATGGGCTTAAAAGCATAGATACTTTATGTGGAAATGACTATGAAAGAGTGCGTATAGGAGTGGGAAAGGGTGAAAATGTGATTTCCCATGTTTTAGGTAAATTTAAATCCGAAGAAGAAATAACTTTAAGCAAAGTTTTAGAGCATGCAAAAAAAGCTTTGCTTGAGCTTATTGAAAATGATGATTTGTCTGCTATATCATCCAAATACAGCCTAAAGGCTTAAGATGTGGATATTTTTTCGTTTTATTTCAGGGATTTATTTAAAAAATTTTTTTATTATATTTTTTTCTTTACTTGGTTTTTATTGCGGTATTGATTTGCTCTTAAATTTTAAAGATCTACCAAAAGCCGCAAATCTTGATTTGCTTTATGTTATGTTTTTATCTTTTTCGGCAGTGCCTTATGTATTACCCATTTCTTTGATTTTTGCTTTGGTAGTTTCTTTGATTTCTATGATCAGAGCAAATGAATTTGTAAGTCTTTATGCGTTAGGACTGAGTAGAAATTATGTTATTTTATTTCCTTTTTTATGGGCTTTATTTTTTTGTTGTATTTATATAGGATTGAATTTTACTTCTTTTGCTTATGCAAATGATTATAAGAGAAATATTTTGAAAAATGGCACTATTATGAATCAAAGTGGAGAAGTGTTTTTGAAATTTAACAATAATTTTGTTTATATTTCAAAGATAAACAATGGACAAAATAGTGCTCAAAATATAAAAATTTTTAATATTAATGATTTAAATTTAAGCTCTTTTGTAAGTGCTAAAAATGCCCATTTTGAAGGTGAAAGCTGGATTTTGCGAGATGGTAATATTACATTATTACCTAAAAATTATGAACTTGCTAATGATGGTTTAAAGATACAAGATTTCTCCGAGCTTAAATCACTTGAGGGTTTTAAACCAAAGATTATAGAAGGGGTTGCTAGTAATAGTGATTATTCAATATCTGACGCACTTGAAAGTTTTGAGCTTTTTAAGGCGCAAAATGTCAATACAGATACTCTTAAAATCAATCTTTATAAATTTGTTTTTACTCCTTTTTTTGCACCATTTTTAATGCTTATTATGTATTATTTTTTTCCTGTAATAGCAAGATTTTTTAATCTTGCTTTTGTAACTTTTATAGCTTTTGTAGTGACTTTGATGATTTGGGGAGTCTTGTTTTTGCTTACTAGATTAAGCGAAAATAGTGTGATTGCAAGTGAAATTGGCATTGTAGTGCCTATTATAATTTTGGGTTGTTTAAGTGCTTATATGTATTATAAGCATCGATAAATTAAGCTTTGTGTAGTAAAATTATAAAAATTAAAGGTTAAATATGGATTATAAACAATTAAAGCAAGAATTTAATACTCCTTTTTATATTTACAATTTTGATTTCATAAAAGAGCGTTTTTTAAATCTCAAAGAGGCTTTTAAGGCAAGAAAATCTCAAATTTTTTACGCTGTAAAAGCCAATTCAAATTTAAGTTTGTTGCAAATGCTTGCAAATTTAGATAGTGGATTTGATTGTGTAAGTATAGGCGAGGTAAAGCGTGCCTTAAAAGCAGGAGCAAAAGCTTATAAGATTATTTTTAGTGGAGTAGGAAAAACCAAAGAAGAGTTAAGACAAGCTTTAGAATATGATATTTTATATATTAACCTTGAAAGCGAAGCTGAAATGATGCTTTTAGAAAGTGTGGCTAAAGAACTTAATCTAAAGGCAAGAATCAGTATTCGTGTTAATCCAAATGTTGATGCAAAAACTCATCCTTATATTTCTACAGGATTAAATGAAAATAAATTTGGTGTTGAAATTGATATAGCAAGAAAAATGTATCTTTATGCAAAAAATTCATCTTTTTTAGAGCCTGTTGGAGTGCATTTTCATATAGGTTCGCAACTTTTAGATATTTCTCCCATTCATGAAGCAGCAGCCATTGTTGCAAAACTTGTAAGAGAGTTAAAAGCCTTGCAAATCGATCTTAAATTTTTTGATATAGGCGGTGGTTTGGGTGTGGCTTATGAAAAAAATGAGTGCGAACCTGATCTTTATGATTATGCACAAGGTATATTAGCACAACTTCATGGGCTTGATTTAACTATAGGAATGGAGCCTGGAAGGTATCTAGTTGCTAAAAGTGGAGAATTTGTTTGTTCAGTGCTTTATGAAAAACAAAATAAAACCAAGCGTTTTGTTGTAGTAGATGGAGCGATGAATGATCTTATACGCCCAAGTTTATACGAGGCTTATCATGAAATAATCTTACCTTATAATCAAGGCGAAGAGAGTTTATGTGATGTTGTAGGTGGAATTTGTGAGAGTGGGGACTTTTTTGCTAAAGCAAGGTCTTTGCCTAGCACTCAAAGTGATGATATAATGGTTATTAAAAATACTGGAGCTTATGGTTTTAGCATGAGTAGTAATTACAATACTCGTAATAAAGTTTGCGAATTAGCCCTTGAAGAAGGACAGGTAAGATTGATCCGTCAAAGAGAAAATTTTGAAGATCAAATCGCTTTAGAAGAGAAATTTTTAAAGGCTTAAAATGTTTTTTTTAGATGTTCAAGGGACTTTAATTTCTGATCATGATAAATCTTTAATCCATGGTGCTAAAGAACTGATCGATTTTTTAAATGCAAAAAATCTTCCTTATCTTATCATCACTAACAATACAAAAAAACTTGATTTTTTAGAAAAATTACAGCAAAAAGGATTGGTTATAAAAGAAAATGCTTATATTGATCCTTTCAGCGTTTTAAAACACCTTTTAAGACCTTGTAAAGTTGCGGCTTTTGGTGCAGATGAGTTTGTAAAAAGTCTTGAAAATCTTGGTTTTGAGCTCGATTTTGTAAATCCTAGTGCTGTGCTTGTGGCTAGTTATGATGATTTTAAATTTAAAGATTTTGCCACTATGATAGAATTGGCTAGAAGAGAAGTTAGATTTATAGCTATGCACGAAACTAGTATTTATAAAAAAGATGGTAGGCCTTATCCTGGTGTAGGTAGCATTATGGCTATGCTTAAAAATGCTATTGATTTTGAATACGAGGTTGTGGGTAAGCCTAGCATTGCTTTTTATAAAGAAGCTTTAAATTTAATAAGAAGACAAAATTCAAAAATCGATTTTGAAGATATTAAAATCATTAGTGATGATTTTAGGGGTGACTTGCTTAAGGCAAAAGAACTTGGCATGAAAACCTTGCTAGTTTTAAGCGGCAAGATAAGCGACACAAAAGGGCTTGATACGGATTTGCTTGATGGAGTTTATCCTAGTGTTTTTGAGTTTTTAAAGGATCTAAAATGCCAAATTTAGAAGAATTTAGAAATAAAATCGATGCGGTTGATGATAAAATTTTAGATCTTTTAAATGAAAGAATGACTTATGTTAAAAGTATAGGTGAGCTTAAGCAAAGTAGTGGGGGAAGTATTTATCGTCCTGAGCGTGAAAGAGCCATTATCAATCGTTTAAAAAATGCAAATTTAGGACTTTTAGATCAAAATGCCATAGAGGCAATTTATCAAGAAATTTTTGCAGTTTCAAGAAATTTAGAAATGCCTCAAACTATAGCTTATTTAGGGCCTGAAGGAACTTATACACATCAAGCAGCAAGAAGTCGTTTTGGTGCGATGAGTCGTTATATAGCCTTGGCTAATATCGAAGATGTTTTTAAAGAGTTAAGCAACAAAGAAGCAAAATATGGTGTTGTACCTATAGAAAATAATACCGAAGGTGCAGTGGGCATTACTTTAGATTGTCTAGGTAAGTATAATGAGCTTAAAATTTTTGGCGAAATTTATATGGATATTCATCATTCTTTTGTAGGAATTAATGAAAATTTAAAAGAAATCAAACGCATTTATTCGCATCCGCAAGGTTATAATCAATGTCGTAAATTTTTAGAAAGTCATGAACTTAGTGCTATAGAATTTGTTCCTTCAAAATCTACAGCTAATGCAGCTTACCTAGCTTCGCAAGATAAATATGCGGCAGCAATTTGTTCTAGAATAGCGGCTAAGCTTTATAATGTGCCTGTACTTTTTGATAAAATAGAAGATAATGCAGCCAATAAAACAAGATTTTTAATTTTAAGCGATATTAAAAATCCTAAAATGCCAAATTGTAAAACTTCTATTTTAGCACACACAGCACATAAACCTGGGGGACTTAGCTTTTTATTAGAGCAGTTTAAAAAAGAAAATATCAATCTTACTAAGCTTGAATCTCGCCCTGTAAAATCAAAAGAATTTTTACACAGTTTTTATATAGATTTTGAAGGGCATATTGATGATGAAAATGTAAAAAAAGCCTTAAAAGATATACAAGAGATTGTTTGGCTTGGATCTTATTTATCAGGAGAAAAAGATGAAATTTAATGAATTTTTAAATAATTTAAGCAATTATGAACCCGGCAAAGATATAGAAGTTATTGCTAAAGAATATGGCGTTAAAGAAGTGATAAAATTAGCAAGCAATGAAAATCCTTTTGGCACGCCACCAAAAGCTATAGAATGTTTAAGACAAAATGCAAACAAAGCCCATCTTTACCCTGATGATAGTATGATAGAACTTAAAAGCACATTGGCTCAAAAATACAAAGTTCAAAATGAAAATATCATTATCGGTGCAGGCAGTGATCAAGTGATTGAATTTGCTATACATTCTAAGTTAAATTCTAAAAATGCTTTTTTGCAAGCTGGAGTTACTTTTGCTATGTATGAAATTTATGCCAAACAATGTGGTGCAAAGTGTTATAAAACTCAAAGTATTACTCATAATTTAGATGAGTTTAAAAAACTTTATGAAACGCACAAAGATGAAATTAAACTTATTTTTTTATGCTTACCAAACAATCCTTTAGGCGAGTGTTTGGATGCAAGTGAGGCGACCGAGTTTATTAAAGGTGTAAATGAGGATTGTTTAGTTGTGATTGATGCAGCTTATAATGAATTTGCAAGTTTTAAAGATAGCAAAAAACATTTAGAACCTTGTGAATTGATTAAAGAATTTGACAATGTGCTTTATTTGGGAACTTTTTCTAAACTTTATGGATTAGGAGGCTTACGCATTGGTTATGGCATAGCTAATGCTAATATTATTAGTGCATTTTACAAGCTTCGTGCTCCTTTTAATGTGAGCAATCTTGCTTTAAAAGCAGCAGTTGCAGCAATGGATGATGATGAATTTACTGAAAAAACTTTAGAGAATAATTTTTCTCAAATGGAGCTTTATAAAGAATTTGCTAAAAAACATAATATCAAAATTATCGATAGTTATACAAATTTCATCACTTATTTTTTTGATGAAAAAAATAGTACAGATTTGTCTGAAAAATTGCTTAAAAAGGGTATAATAATAAGAAATTTAAAAAGCTATGGTTTAAATGCTATACGCATTACTATAGGAACATCTTATGAAAATGAAAAATTTTTTACAGAATTTGATAAGATTTTAAGATAGATAAATCAAATAAAAATATGTAAAATTCGCTAAACTAAGGGATGAGAATTAATGGATTTTAAAAATATGCTTCATCAAATTGGGCAACTTTATCAAAATTTAACTCGCAAGCAGCGTATAGTGATTGCTGCATCTATTATAGTTGTGGTTGGGTTTTTGGTTTTTTTAGCTTTATTTCGTGGAAGTGGTAGTAATGCAAATAATGGATATGCAGTTTTAGTTGAAAATGTAAGCCCAAGTTCTTCTGCTGCAATTGTAGCTAAACTTGAACAAAATAATATTCCCTATAAATTAGAAAGTGAAAATAAAATTTTAGTTCCACAAGATCAGGTTTATCGTCAAAGAATGTTTATTGCAAGCGAAGGTCTTATAAAAGATAGTCGCGTGGGTTTTGAAGCTTTTGATACTCAAGCTTTTGGAGCTACAAATGAAGAGCAAAAGGTAAAATACCAAAGAGCCATAGAAGGCGAACTTGCAAGAACTATTGAGACTTTAGAACCTATTCGTAGCGCTGTTGTACACATAGCATTTCCTAAAGATAGTGTTTTTACTGAAAGGCAAATTCCGCCTACAGCTTCAGTTGTTGTTAATGTTCGCGAAGGCTTAAAGCTTACTAGAAAACAAATTGATGGTATAAAAAATATTGTTTCAGCGGCAGTTCCAAAACTTACTAAAGAAAATGTTAAGATTAGTGATCAAAGTGGTGTGCCTTTAGATGAGCAAGAAGCATATGAAGATGACTTGGTTCGTGCGCAAATTAAATTTAAAAGTGATCAAGAAAAAGCTTTAGAAGATAAGATTATAGAAAATTTAGCTCCTTTTGCAGGTGGCATGGATAAAGTAAAAGTGAGTGTAAATATAGATTTTGATTTTTCCAAGCAAGAATCTCAAAGTGAAATTTATGATCCAAATCCTATAGTACGTAGTGAGCAAACTTTAAACGAGGAAAGAACAGGTAGAAAAGATCCAGAAATTCAGGGTGTTCCAGGTGCTGTTTCTAATATAGGTCCTGTTGAAGGACTTGACAATAAGGGTCAAATTGACACTTATAAAAAAAATCAAGTTACTACAAATAATGAACTTTCTAAAACTATCACAAATACCAAAAAACAATTTGCAACAGTTTTACGCACTTCAGCAGCTGTTACTATAGATGGAAAATATCAAGATGTGGTTGATGAAAATGGGGATGTGAAAAGCGAATATGTCCCATTGACTAAAGAAGAGCTTGCAAGTGTTGAGAGTATAGTTAAAAATACTATTAATTTTAGCGCTACTAGAGGTGATAGTGTTGTGGTGCAAAATTTACCATTTCATCGTGAGTCGATTAGAGTTGAGAGTAAAGTTAAAACTTTTTACAATCGTTTTGTTGAGCCATTTATTCCGCCGGTTAAATACTTTATTGCAGCGATTTTACTTTTTATTTTTTACAAAAAAGTTATTGCTCCATTTACTCAAAAAATGCTTGAAGATGTCGCAGCACAAGAGGAAATGCAGCAAGGTCCAAATGCTGTTTTAGATGATGCTGAAGATGCTTTAGAGAAATTTAATGCAGCAAGGAAAAAAGTTGAAGAACAACTTGGTTTTGGGGATAACTTCAATGAAGATTCTATCCAGTATGAGGTTTTGCTTGAAAAATTGCGTGGTTTGGTAAGTGATAAAGGTGAGGAAATTGCAGCACTTTTGCAAAACTTAATTCAAAATGATAGCGAATTTGGCGAAAAGGATATGTGATGATAAAGCTAAGTGAAGAACAAAAAATGGTCTATGATGATTTATCGATGCCTGAGAAGGTAGCGATATTTCTTATACAACTTGGCGAAGATGCAACCACTTCTGTGTTTTCACATATGGAAATTGATGTAATCACAGAAATTTCACGTTATATTGCTATGGCTAAAAATGTTGATAGATCTGTAGCTACTGCAGTTTTAGAAGAATTTTACACTCTGCTTCAATCAAATCAATATATTAAAAGTGGTGGTTTGGAATATGCTAAAGAAATACTTTTTCGTACTTTTGGACCAGAGATTGCAAATAAAATTCTTGAAAAACTCACTAAAAGTATGGAGAATAATCAAAATTTTGCTTATTTGGCGCAAATTAAACCACAGCAACTTGCAGACTTTATTACCAAAGAGCACCCACAAACCATCGCTCTTATTTTGGCACACATGGATTCTATTCATGCGGCAGAAACTTTAGAGTATTTTAGCGATGAATTAAGGGCTGAGGTGGTTATAAGAATGGCAAATCTTGGTGATATTTCTCCAAGTATTATTAAAAGAGTTTCTGCAGTGCTAGAAAGCAAGCTTGAAAGTCTTACCTCTTATAAGGTTGAAGTGGGCGGCCCAAGAGCAGTAGCAGAAGTGCTTAATCGTTTGGGTCAAAAAGCAAGCAAATCAACCATTACTTATATTGAACAAAGTGATGAACGCTTAGCAGAGACTATTAAAGAGCTTATGTTTACTTTCGATGATATACAAAAACTTAGCACTCAGGCTATAAGAGAAATTTTAAAAGTAGCCGATAAGCGTGATTTAATGATAGGTTTAAAAGGTGCAAGTGAAGAGTTAAAGCAAAAATTCTTAGCCAATATGTCTACGCGTGCAAGCGAAGCTTTTCTTGAAGAAATGGGTTTTTTGGGTGCTGTGCGTGTTAAAGATGTTGAAGATGCACAAAGAAAGGTTGTTGAAGTGGTGCAAAAACTTGCAGAACAAGGTCTTGTTCAAACAGGCGATGCGGATGAAATGATAGAGTAGGTGAGAGATGGTTAATCGTAGCAATGTAATTTCTGGTGGGGCTTCTGATCAGCATGTTGTTGAAGGATATCGTTTTAAAGTTATTTCAGAATTTGATAATCATACAGGTGAAAAAAAACATACTCAAACTCCAGATGAAGAAAATACTAATATATCTTTAAATGACGAAAAACCAGTCGAAGAAAATCAAGTCATTGCCTCTACACAAGCTGTTATGGAAACTCAAATTCCAACATTTCAACCAAGCTTTGTTGAAGATTTACTTAAAAAAACAGATGAAATGTCAAGCAATATTATTAAACTTCAAATGCAAATAGAAAGCCAAGAGAATGAATTTAATAACCGCTTAAATTCAGAACTTGAAAATGCTAAAGAAAAATTTACCAAAGAGGGTTATGAGAAAGCAAAAGAAGAATTTCAAAAGGAATTGAGTGATTTTAAAGATAAGTATTTAAAAAGTATAGCCAAACTTGATAATGCTTGCGAAAATCTTGAAAATTTCATAGAAAAAAATGAGAAAGAATTAGCAGATACTGCTATAGATATCGCTAAAGAAGTAATCTTAAAAGAACTTGAACTAAATTCAAGTAAGATAGCTTATGCTTTGGCTAAAGATTTAATCGGTGAGCTTAAGGGTGCTAGTGCAATTGAGCTTAAGGTTAATGCAGAGGATTATGAGTATTTAAAAGAGCAATTTGATCAGAATGCTCATATTAAAATAAGTCTTGATGATGCAATTAGCAAAGGAAGTGTTGTTATTATAAGTGACGCAGGCAATATAGAATCCAATCTTAACTCTCGTCTAACTAAAATTAAAAAAATGGTGAATAATGAGTAAAAAATTTGCCCATACTCAAGAAGAGTTAGAAAAGCTAAGTTTAAAAGAATTAGAAAATTTAGCAGCATCTATGCGTGAAAAAATCATACAAGTTGTGAGTAAAAATGGTGGGCATTTAAGTTCAAATTTGGGTGCTGTAGAACTTAGTATAGCAATGCATTTGGTTTTTGATGCAAAAAAAGATCCTTTTATTTTTGATGTGTCGCATCAGTCTTATACACACAAGCTTTTAAGCGGAAAAGAAGAAATATTTGATACTTTAAGACAAATCAATGGTTTAAGTGGTTATACAAAACCTAGCGAGGGAGATTATTTTGTAGCAGGGCATTCTAGTACCTCTATTTCTTTGGCAGTAGGTGCTTGTAAGGCTATTGCTTTAAAGGGTGAAAAGCGTATTCCTGTTGCTTTGATTGGAGATGGTGCTTTAAGTGCGGGTATGGCCTATGAGGCTTTAAATGAATTGGGTGATTCTAAATTTCCTTGCGTAATACTTTTAAATGATAATGAAATGAGTATTTCAAAACCAATTGGAGCAATTTCAAAGTATCTTTCTCAGGCTATGGCAACGCAGTTTTATCAAAGTTTTAAAAAGCGTATTGCTAAAATGTTGGATATATTGCCTGATAGTGCTACTTATATGGCCAAGCGTTTTGAAGAGAGTTTTAAACTTATTACCCCTGGGCTTTTGTTTGAAGAATTAGGGCTTGAATATATAGGGCCTATTGATGGACATAATTTAGGTGAAATTATTTCTGCATTAAAACAAGCAAAAGCTATGCAAAAGCCTTGTGTGATACATGCTCAAACCATAAAGGGTAAAGGCTATGCTTTAGCTGAAGGAAAACATGCTAAATGGCACGGGGTGGGAGCCTTTGATATAGATAGTGGAGAGAGTGTTAAAAAAAGTGATACTAAAAAATCTGCTACTGAAATTTTTTCTAAGAATTTGCTTGATTTAGCCTCAAAATATGAAAATATTGTTGGGGTTACGGCGGCTATGCCAAGTGGAACAGGTCTTGATAAGCTTATAGAAAAATATCCAAATCGTTTTTGGGATGTGGCTATTGCAGAACAGCATGCAGTAACTTCTATGGCCGCTATGGCAAAAGAAGGATTTAAACCTTTTATTGCAATATATAGCACCTTTTTGCAGCGTGCTTATGATCAAGTGATCCATGATTGTGCGATTATGAATTTAAATGTGGTTTTTGCTATGGATAGGGCAGGGATAGTAGGCGAAGATGGGGAGACGCATCAAGGTGTTTTTGATCTTAGTTTTTTAGCTCCTTTGCCAAATTTCACTCTTTTAGCCCCAAGAGATGAACAAATGATGCAAAATATAATGGAGTATGCTTATTTACATCAAGGACCTATTGCTTTGCGTTATCCTAGAGGGAGTTTTATTTTGGATAAAGAATTTAATCCTTGTGAGATAAAACTTGGTAAGGCACAATGGCTTGTAAAAAATAATAGTGAAATTGCTTTTTTAGGTTATGGACAAGGTGTGGCAAAAGCGTGGCAAGTCTTAAGAGCCTTGCAAGAAATGAATAATAATGCTAATTTGATTGATTTAATTTTTGCTAAACCTTTAGATGAAGAGCTTTTGTGTGAGCTTGCTAAAAAAAGTAAAATTTGGTTTATTTTTAGTGAAAATGTTAAAATTGGCGGTATAGAAAGTTTAATTAATAATTTTTTACAAAAATATGATTTGCATGTAAAAGTTGTTAGCTTTGAATATGAAGACAAATTTATTGAACATGGAAAAACAAGTGAGGTGGAAAAAAATCTAGAAAAAGATGTCAATAGTTTGTTGACGAAAGTTTTAAAATTTTATCATTAAATAATAAAAAATATTATTTAATATAAACTTCTTTTAATAAAAATTTTATTATTATTTTTACTTAAAAAAGCAAGGAATAAATAAAATGGAATTACTACAAATGCTTAAAAAACATGAGTTAAAAGCTACTCCGCAAAGACTATGTGTTTTAAAAATTTTAAAAAGACATGAGCATCCTAATATTGATGAATTATATACAGAAATTAAAAAAGAATACCCTTCAATCTCTTTAGCGACGGTTTATAAAAATCTTAATACTTTACAAGAACAAGGTTTAGTTGTTGAAATCAATGTTTTAAATCAAAAAACTTGTTACGATATCTATGAAGAAGAACATATTCATGTTGTTTGCACCAAATGTGGTGGTATAGAGGATTTAAGTTTTAAAGATGCTAAGCTTTATGAATATCAAGAGCATTTAGAAAAAAAGATAGGCAATCTCGTCAATCATCTGTCTGTTTGTGCTTATGTTGATAATTGCAAAAAGTGTCATTAAGCAAAATAAGGTTAAAATAACCCATATATTTTAAGGGTTATTTTAATGGTTTATGAAATTCAAAAAAACTTTTTACTATCTGATTGCACTCTTTTAGAGAATTTAAAAAAAGATAATATACCTTTTCGAAATTCTAAATTTGAAACTTTTTATACTCAAATAACTTCAAATCATAGTGTTAAATTTCAAAGTTTTTGCAATGAATTTTATAAAATTACAAAATTTAATAATTCAATTTTAGAACAGAATCAAGAAGAGAAAATTTCTAAAAAAAAATTTGAAAAAGCTCGAAAAAAGATTATAGGAAAGAGCATTAAAAAAGAACGCTTCGAATTTAAATTTTGCTCTTTAAAAAGTTATATTGATATTTATGAAGAGCCTAAAATTTGTATTTTAAAAATATTTTTTCCAACTTTGGATAGTTCCAATGAATTTAAAATTCCTAAAGATTTTAAAATTCAAAAAGAATTACATCATGATTTAAATTCTAAACATATCGTTTTATATGGTTTTGAATATCAAAATTTTGATATAGAGAAATGTTTTAAAATTATAGAAAAAAATCAGAATTTTAGCTTGGATTTTCCAAATTATATTAATGCTTATGATGGATTTAGAATTTTTTTATTTTATTTATTTAAAAAATTAAAATTTTATTGGACTTTATCTTTAGAGAGAAAAGATAAGCAAAGTTTATGCGAATTTTTATTTTATTCAAGAAGCTTGTATATAGTTTTATCAAGTATGAATACTATTTTAGATAAAAATTTGAGTAATATTTTGGCTTTAAAGTTTAAAGATATAACGAAAAAAACTCAAGATATTTTAGCAAGTGAAAATTCAAATCAAGATTTATTGCTATTTTTAAGCGATGAAAAAATCCAAGATTTGTTTAATGATTTTGATTTTTTCATAAAGGAAAATTCTTTTTATGAAGGCGATTGCAAAGATAGGTTTTTTAAACAACTTGTTGCGTTAGAACTTAGAAAAAAAATTATTTTATTTAGAAAAAATATACTAAAAAATTTTGATTTAGAGCTTTTTGAAAATAGTTTTTTTGAATTGGCAATATTTTTAGAATATTTTTATCATTTTTTAGAGATAAAAAATTTAAACAAACTTTATGAAAAATATTCCAAAGATAGGGATAAAAATATTTTTTCCAAAATAATCAATAATAAAAATAAATTTTGCAAATTGCTTAAAAAATCAAGTAAAAATTTGAAAATTTACAAAGGATAAAAATGCAAAAACAAGAAAAAATTATAGAAATGTTTAATCAAATTGCACCTACTTATGATAAGGCGAATAGAATTTTAAGCTTTGGAGCTGATGTAGCGTGGCGCAAAAAAGCTTGTCAAAGAGTGATGAGTTTGTATTTAAAAAAAGATTTAAAAATCGCTGATATTGCCTGTGGCACAGGGGATATGATAGAGATTTGGCAAGAGAGTGCTTTAAAAATGGAAAAAAATATTTTAAATATTAAAGGTATTGATCCAAGTAGTGGCATGCTAAATGTTGCAAAAGAAAAATTTCCAAATGTCGAATTTATAAAAGCAGGGGCGCAAAATTTACCTTTAGAAAGTCAAAGTTTAGATATTTTAAGTATTAGTTATGGCATTCGCAATGTTGTAGAAAGACAAAAAGCCTTAAGCGAATTTGCTAGAGTACTTCAAAAAGATGGTATTTTGGTAGTTTTGGAATTTACAAAAAGAGAAAAGGGTGGATTTATAGCAGCTTGTAGAGATTTTTATCTTAAAAATATTTTACCAAGTATAGGTGGGATAATCAGTAAAAATAAAAGTGCTTATGAGTATTTGCCAAACTCTATTGAAGGATTTTTAAGTAAGAAAGAATTCATCTTAGAACTTAAAAATGCTGGTTTTGAAATGCTTGATTATAAAAGTTTTAGCTTTGGCGTGAGTTCAATGTTTATAGCAAAAAAACTATGACACCAACAGAATTAAATCTTAAAGCAAAGGCTTTATTAGAAACACATTTTGATGATATAGTTTTAAGTGGAGAAATTTCAAAAATTACTTTGCATGGTTCAGGGCATTGGTATTTTGATTTAAAAGATGAAAGATCAAGCATTGCTTGTGCTATGTTTAAAGGAGCTAATTTAAAAGTCGGGTTTAAACCAGCGGTGGGGGATTTTTTAGAGCTTTGTGGAAGTGTGAGTTTATATCCTGAAAGCGGTCGTTATCAATTTATCGCTACTAGTATGAAAAAAGCAGGTTTTGGGGATTTGGAAGCACAGTTTTTGGCTTTAAAAGAGCGTTTGCAAAAAGAAGGACTTTTTGATCCACGCTTTAAAAAATCTTTGCCAAAATTTCCTAAAAAAGTAGGCATTATCACTTCAAAAACTTCTGCTGCTTTGCAAGATATGTTAAAACTTATTCACCAAAAAGAATATTTTTTGGCAAAAATTTATATTTTTGATGCTTTAACTCAAGGAAATAATGCTCCTTTTTCTCTTATACAAGCTTTAAAAAAAGCCGATGATATGGATTTAGATGTTCTTATTATAGCACGTGGTGGAGGAAGCAGAGAAGATCTTTTTTGTTTTAATGATGAAAATTTAGCAAGAGAGATTTTTAAAGCAAAAACTCCTATTATTTCAGCCATAGGACATGAGATTGATTATGTTATTAGTGATTTTGTTGCAGATTTTAGAGCTCCAACGCCTTCAGCTGCTATAGATACTTTGTTTTATTCTAAGTTGGATATAGAGCAAAGTTTGGATTTAATGGAAGAAAAATTAATGCAACTTTGGAATTATAAAATACAAAATTATGAAAATTTGCTTTTAAATTTAAGCAAATTTTTCAAATTTAATTCTTTGCCAAAAATAATAGATGAAAAAATAAAACAAAGCCATAATATAGAAAAGCAATTAAATCATCTATTGGCAAATCAAATGCGTTATAATGAATTAAAATTAGATAAATTGCAAAATGCTTATTTGCAACATGAGAATTTTTTTAATAAAAGCAAAAAGTTTATTTGTATCAGAAAAAATGGTAAAATAGCAAATTTAGAAGATCTTAAGAGTGATGATATTGTTATTTTAAGTTCTCAAACTTCTCAAAAAGAAGCAAAAATTTTATAAGGATAGATTATGAGAAAAATCAATTTCAGTGCAGGGCCATCGACTTTACCTTTAGAAATTTTAGAGCAAGCTCAAAAAGAACTCTGTGATTATCAGGGTAGGGGTTATTCTATAATGGAAATTTCTCACCGCACAAAAGTATTTGAAGAAGTGCATTTTGGAGCACAAGAGAAAGCTAAAAAACTTTACGGGTTAAATGATGATTATGAAGTATTATTTTTACAAGGTGGAGCAAGTTTACAATTTGCTATGATTCCTATGAATTTGGCTTTAAATGGGGTTTGTGAATATGCAAATACGGGAGTTTGGACAAAAAAAGCAATTAAAGAAGCACAAATTTTAGGTGTCAATGTTAAAACCGTAGCAAGTAGCGAGGAAAGTAATTTTAATCATATTCCTAGAGTGGAATTTAGAGATAATGCTGATTATGCTTATATTTGTTCTAACAATACTATTTACGGCACTCAATATCAAAATTATCCTAAAACTAAAACTCCTTTGATTGTGGATGCATCGAGTGATTTTTTTTCTAGAAAAGTAGATTTTTCAAATATTGCTCTTTTTTATGGCGGAGTGCAAAAAAATGCTGGAATTTCGGGTTTAAGTTGTATTTTTATCCGTAAAGATATGTTAGAAAGATCTAAAAATAAACAAATTCCTAGTATGTTAAATTATTTGACTCATGCTGAGAATCAGTCCTTGTTTAATACGCCTCCAACCTTTGCCATTTACATGTTTAATCTTGAAATGGATTGGCTTTTAAATCAAGGCGGACTTGATAAAGTACATGAGAAAAATTCTCAAAAAGCTGCTATGCTTTATGAGTGTATTGATTTAAGTAATGGATTTTATAAAGGACATGCAGATAAAAAGGACAGATCTTTAATGAATGTGAGTTTTAATATTGCTAAAAATAAAGATTTAGAGCCTCTTTTTGTAAAGGAAGCCGAAGAAGCTGGAATGATAGGACTTAAAGGACATAGAATTTTAGGAGGAATTCGTGCAAGTATTTATAATGCGCTTAATTTGGATCAGGTAAAAACCTTGTGTGAATTTATGAAAGAATTTCAAGGAAAATATGCATGATAAAGCGTTTTGATGAGTGCGATAGAATGTCGCAAATTATTGTTTTTGATAAATATTTTAAGACTGCAGGACAAGTGGCTTTTGAACCTAGCGGAGATATTAAAAAACAAACCAAAGAAGCACTTGCAGAACTTGATGCTTTGTTTGAAAAAATAGGTGCAAGCAAAGGAGATTTGATTCAAATTCAAATCTGGTTAGCTAATATGCAAGATTTTGATGCAATGAATGAAATTTATGATGCTTGGATTAAAAATTATCCTAAACCTGTTAGAGCTTGTGTAGGAAGTACTTTAGCAGAGGGTTATTTGGTAGAAATTCAAGCTTTTGGAAAGCTAAGAGAGAATTAAAAATTCTCTCCTCCAAATTTTAAAAGCGCAGATCCCCAAGTAAAACCACCGCCAAAAGCATCTAGTAAGATCAGATTTCCTTTTTTAAGTCGTCCTTCTTCATAGGCATCATTCATTGCCATAGGTATAGAAGCAGCTGAAGTATTGCCATATTTTTGTACGGTAATCACACATTTTTCATCGCTTAGATTGAGTTTTTCTTGGACGGCTTTAATGATGCGTAGATTAGCTTGATGAGGAATAAAAAGATCAATTTCTTGTGCTAAAATGTTATTTTTAGCTAAAATTTCTACAACATCATTGCTAAGCGTGTTTACTGCTATTTTAAAAACTTCATTGCCTTTCATTTGCATAGAAAGTGTTTGACATAGACTTGATTTTTGCGATCTTTGAGTCATTAAAAGATCTCCATAATTACCATTGCTTGCAGTATGTACATCAAGGATATGATTTTCATTGTCCAAACTTACAACTCCAGCACCCGCACCGTCTCCAAAGAGTATGCAAATGCTTCTGTCATTGTAATCCATAATTGAACTTGTTTTTTCAGCTCCTACGATTAAAACATTTTTTTTCAAACCACTTTCTACTAAGGCTTTAGCTTGTTCAAGCAAATAGATAAAACCAGAACAAGCTGCTGAAATATCAAAAGCACTAATATTTACAAGTCCTAAATTTGAAGCAATTTTACAAGCCGTTGAAGGCATAGTAAAATAATCAGGACTTAAAGTAGCTACAAGAATCGCATCAATATCTTCAGGTTTTAAATTTGCTCTTTCTATGGCTTTTAATGCAGCTTTTGTGCCCAAATCGCTAGAATTTTCATTTTCACTAGCAATGCGCCTTTCTTTAATACCTGTGCGTCTAGTGATCCATTCATCGGTGGTATCTACCATTTTTTCAAGATCAGCATTGCTTAAAATTTTTTCTGGAATATAAGAAGCTATACTTTTAAGACTGGCTTTAAGCATTGTATTTCCCAAGTTCATTTTCTATAAGTTTATTGATATGAGATTGGCTAAAATTTATAGCTTGAAAAATTGCATTTTTAATAGCTCTAGAATCGCTTTTTCCATGACTTATGATCACGCAGCCATTAACTCCAAGAAGGGGTGCTCCGCCATATTCTTGCCAATCTGTGTGTTTTTTTAATTTTTTAAAAGATGGCTTCATAAGTAAAGCACCTATTTTAGAAATAAAAGATTGCTTTACTTCGTTTTTTAGAAGTTGAAAAATAGCTGTTGCCACACCTTCACAAGCCTTTAAGATAACATTTCCATCAAAACCATCGCAGACTAAAACATCTATTTCACCATTGAAAATATCTCTACCTTCAGCATTACCTATAAAATTTGGAATTTTTTTCATAAGCTGATGACTTTCTTTGGTAAGTTCATTACCTTTGCATTCTTCTTCACCATTAGAAAGTAAAGCAAGGCGTGGTTTTTGAATTTGCATGATTTCTCTAGCATAAACTTCACCCATTATGGCAAATTGAAATAAATTTTCAGCTTTACAATCTGTATTAGCTCCAACATCCAAAAGTAAAGTTTTGTTAACGATATTTGGCATTAAAGTGGCAATAGCAGGTCTTGAAATACCTTTAAGTCTTCCAAGCCTTAAGGTAGCCAAAGACATACTTGCTCCACTATGACCCGCTGAAACTACAGCATCTACTTTTTTTTCTTTTAATAAATTAATAGCTTTGTATATGGTTGTTTCTTTATTTTTTAAAGCATCTGTGGCATTTTCATTCATCGAAAAAATTTCACTAGCTTCTTCGTATTGTATATATTGTTCTAATTTTTTTGGTATTAAAGGTTTTAGAATTTTAGAATTTCCCACTAAGATAGCGTTAAAAGGTTTTGCTTCTAGTGCCTTTAAAACGCCTTCTATAATGGGTTTTTCTCCAAAATCACCACCCATTGCATCAATGGCAATGTTAATCATTGATTTTAATATTCCTTAGTTGTTGGATTCGCACGGTGAGGCATTTTGTAGCTTCCATCTTTATCTTTTATAGGCATAGGAAGACTAACTTTATAGTGAGTTCTGCGTTTAGCTGCACGAGTTTTGCTCACTCTTCTCTTTGGTACTGCCATTTTTTCTCCTTTATAAAATTTAATTAATTATTGCAATTTATGCAATAAAAATAATCACTCAAATAAACTTCAAGCTCGCTAATAGCAACTTCTATTAAATCAATATGTCCATCGAAAAATTCTATAGTATTGCTCAATTCGTTTGCTTCATCTTTAAAAATACCATCACTTGCAAAAAGTTCTAAATTTTCTTTAATTTCAAGTTCTAACTCAGTTCCACAACTATCACAAGGTCTATAGATAAAACCTTGCATAATAGCATTTATTTTAACAAGCTTAGGATTTATTTTTACTAAATTTCCCTCAAAAATCATATTTTCAAGATTAAGTTTAAAAGGATATTCCTTTGTATTAATCTTAGAAAAAGGGATTTTCATTTAGCAAATTTCATTTGGTTTAAAGAAAAATTCAATTTCTATTTTTGCATTTTCCAAGCTATCGCTTCCATGAACAGCATTAGCGTCAATACTCTCAGCAAAATCAGCCCTAATTGTTCCTGCTTTAGCTTCTTTAGGATTTGTTGCTCCCATTAAATCTCTATTTTTCAATACAGCACCTTCTCCTTCTAGTATAGAAACAACAACAGGACCGCTAATCATAAATTCAACCAAGTCTTTAAAAAAAGGTCTTTCTTTATGAACAGCATAAAAATTTTCAGCTTGTTCTTTACTAAGTTGAACTTTTTTCATTGCAGCGATTCTTAATCCATTGCTTTCAAAACGATCTAAAATTTTTCCTATAACACCTTTTTTAACAGCATCAGGTTTAATTATAGATAAAGTTTTTTCCATCTTTGTAATAACTCCTTATTTTAATAAAGCTTAAAATTATACTTGAATTTGTTTAAAGAAAGTTAAATTAAAAGAAAAAGCTAGGAATCTCTAGCTTTTTAATTTTTTAAAATTATGCAAAAACTGGAGTGTCCCCACTTCTCATATCAGCACCAATATTATCACGACTTGGTTGTCCTGATTCTACAGCACTCCAAACTATACATCCATCTGTTGGGCAAGCACTAGCACAAGCTGGTTGATCATTATGTCCTACGCATTCAACGCATTTGTTTGCATAGACATAATATCTATCTTCACCTTCTGGATTGTTAGTATCATCAACGATAGCATTCACTGGACACTCATCAATACAAGAACCACAAGCAATACATATATCTGTAATTTTTACAGCCATTTTTTCTCCTTATTTAATATTAAGATTTAAAAGATTTTAGCATAAAATTCTTAAATAAAGTAAATTTTGATAATCAAAAATTTACCTTATTTGATAATAATTATAACTTTTTTAAATTTTTAATATTATCTTAGATATTTAAAAAAAAATAAAGATTTAAACGATATAATTTCGTTATCAATAAAATTTATTATTTAGGAGAAAATATGATAGTTACTAAAAAAGCTTTAGATTTTACTGCTCCAGCGGTATTAGGAAACAATGAAATTGTTCAAGATTTTAATCTTTATAAAAACATAGGTCCAAAAGGAGCGGTAGTATTCTTTTATCCAAAAGATTTTACTTTTGTTTGTCCTTCAGAAATTATAGCTTTTGACAAAAGATATCAAGAATTTAAAAACCGCGGTATTGAAGTAATTGGAATTTCAGGAGATAATGAATTTTCACATTTTGCTTGGAAAAATACTCCAGTAAATCAAGGTGGTATTGGTCAGGTTAAATTCCCACTTGTTGCTGATTTAACTAAGCAGATTGCTAGAAATTTTGATGTACTTTATGCAGAAGCAGTTGCCCTTCGTGGTTCGTTCTTGCTTGATGCTGATGGAACAGTTCGCCATGCTGTGGTTAATGATTTACCACTAGGTAGAAATATAGATGAAATGTTAAGAATGGTTGATACTATGCTTTTTACAAATGAGCATGGTGAAGTTTGTCCTGCAGGATGGAATAAGGGCGATGAAGGTATGAAAGCTAACCCTAAAGGCGTGGCTGAATATCTTGGCAAAAACGAAGCTAAACTTTAATTTCTTAGTATAAAGCCTCTTTACGAGGCTTTTTCTTCATTTTTATTCTTTAATTGAAATTCATAAATTTTCTACTATAATTTTACACACATATTAAAATTTTTATTTAGGCTAAAATATGGCAGGCGAAGATCAAGAAAAAACAGAAGAACCCACGTCCAAAAAGATAGAAGATGCGCGTAAAGAAGGTAATGTTCCAAAGTCTCAAGATGCGGCAGCTATTGTAACTTTGATAATTGGAGTAACTATAACTTTATTTATGATGAGTTTTATGGGCGAGAGAATTGTAAATTTATATAGATACTATCAAAGTTTTATTGGTGTTGAATTTGATTTGCGTATTATTCAAGCCATTATGATTAAAAGCATTTTTGAGGTTTTAATTATTCTTGCACCTATTGTTTTAAGTATTATGATTGCTGGGGTTTTGGGAAATATTATGCAATTTGGTTTTATTTTTACAACTAAACCTATTATGCCAAATTTAGGAAAAATCAATCCTCTAAAAGGTTTAAAAAACCTTTTTTCATTGAAAAAAATTGTTGAAAGTATAAAAATTATTTTAAAAGTGGGTATTGTTTTTACTATAGCTTTTATAGTTTTACTTAAATTTATGCAAGAGCTTCCAAGAGTTGAGCTTTATACTATGGTTGCACAGCTTACTTGGCTAAGAGACAGAGCTATTGTTTTAGCAGCTATTGTTATAGTTGCTTTTTTAATTATTGCTGTTTTAGATGTTTTTTTGGTGCGTTTTCAGTATTTTAAAGGTTTGCGTATGAGCAAACAAGAAATAAAAGATGAGTATAAACAAATGGAAGGAGATCCTCAGGTTAAAGGTAGAATTCGTAGACTTCAAATGGAAGCTGCGCGTCGTCGTATGGTTCAAGATGTTGCAGGTGCGGATGTGGTGATCACAAACCCAACGCATTATGCCGTAGCTATTCGTTATGATACAGGTAAAGAACAAGCCCCTAGGGTTGTTGCCAAAGGAGTGGATTTTCTCGCTCTTCGCATAAAACAAGTAGCCTATGAAAATAATGTTGTAGTTTATGAAAATCCTCCTTTAGCAAGAGAGCTTTATAAAGCTTGTGATGTTAATGATCTTATTCCTAGGGAAATGTTTAAAGCTGTAGCTGAGGTGCTAGGATTTGTTTATAATACAAATAATAAGAGTCGTTTAGCTGGTCAAGTAAAAAAAGGAAACTAAAACTTTTAAGGTGCTTTAGTTCCTATTTTGTTAATAAGCTCAAGAACCGATTTTTGAGTACTTGTATCTGCTGTATCGACTTTAAAATATATTTCTACTCTATTATTTTCTAGAGTTTGTGGATTTCCATTGATGGGATTATTAAGCCCGTAGCTTTTAATGCTAATATTTTTCAAATTTGCTCCACCTTCTATAAAATATTTTAATACATTTTCCGCTCTTTGGTAGGCGAGTTCATAACTTCTTATAATAGAGTCGCTATTGTCTGTATAGCCTCTAATTTCTATTTTTGCTTGAGGTGGCAAATATGTTGTTAGCTCAGCCATACGTTTTAAATAATCTTGTATATCAGCTGAAACGATTTGAGCACTACCTCTTTCAAATTCAACTTTAGATGGAAGGTTAAGAGCAACCTGATTATCGCTTTGATCTAGAGCTGCTTGAAGACGTTTGATAGTTTCTTGCTGTGTCATAGTCATTTGTTTTAACGATTTGAGTTCATCGCTTTCTTCTTTTGCTGCGCCTTTATATTTTTCTTGGGTTTTAGCTTCTTCTTTGACTGTTTGAGTAGAGGTGTAATCAAAGATTTTAACAAATTCAGTTTTTAAAGCCTCTACTTTAGCAGGGTTTGTTTTAGAAATTGCCCAAAGAGCAATAAAAAGTGCCAAAAGCAAACTTAGAAAGTCTGCATAAGGCACAGCCCATTTTTCACCTGCTGGACATTCTGGGCATTTATGTTTTTTAGCCATTTTTAACCTTTGTCAAATTGTGAAATTCTTGGATCATCGTGACTTAAGAAGTTAAAAAGTTTAGCTTCTAAATCTCTAGGATTAGCACCTTCTGCAATTCCTTTTATAGCTTCAGTAATAACAATTTGCTCTTTTACAAGATCCATTCCATTAGCTTTTAATTTTTTCCCCCAAGGAGCAAAAAGTGCATAAGCGCCAAAAATTCCCGTAACTGTAGCTGTGAAAGCACCTGAAATACCCGCTGCCATTGCTTGAGGATTGTCTAGCAATTTAAGAGCTAGAATAAGACCAAAAACCGCTCCAACAAGCCCCATGGTAGGGCAAGTTTCTCCAAATACTATCCAATATTCTGCGCATTCTTTATAATGCTCTTCAAGTTGTTCGGTTTGTATTTCCATGCTTTCGTGAATTTCTTCAAAGCTTTTACCATCTACAAGCATCATCATAGCATTTTTTAAAAATTCATTTTCAATCTCACTGGTTCTTGATTCTAACGCTAAAAGACCATCTCGTCTTGCAATAATAGCAAATTCTATTAACTGGGCTATCCTTTCGGGTAAATTTACTCCAGAACCTTTAAAAACAACTTTGAGTTCTTTGTAGGCTGCTTTTACAATTTTTTTATGCGTAGAAGTCATTGCGCAAAATGCAGCTGTTGGCATAACTATGAGAAAGGAAGAAAGATGCACAACATGCAAAGGATTGCCTCCCTCTAGTATATCTCCTACCGAAATACTAGTAACTGCAAGCACCATTCCTAATATGGTTGAAAGATCCATTAATTATCTCCTTGATTATTTTAAATCGCCCCAATTTTTGGCGATACTTGAACTTGTTTTTAATTTTACTTTTAATTTTACTATATTTTCCATAATATCTCTAGTTTTTTTTACAAAATTTTCACACAAATCGTCTTTTACTTCAAAAATTAATTCATCGTGAATTTGCAAAATAAGCTTTTTGTCTTCATTTAATTCTTTATTGATTTCTAGCATTGCAAGTTTGATTACATCAGCCGCTGAGCCTTGTAAGATTGAATTAATGCTTTCTCTTTCATACATGGCAATTTGCATAGGTTTTGCGTTTTCAAAATCAAAATAACGCTTGCGACCGCTTAAAGTAGTGATAAAGCCATTTTGTTTAGCTTCATTTTTAACTGTTTCAAAATATTTTTTAATACTAGTAAAATTTTCAAAATATTTTTCTATGTAAGATTTGGCTAAATGAGCTTCTATTTTTAAATTTTGACTTAAAGTTTTATAGCCCATGCCATAAATAAGTCCAAAATTTATACTTTTTGCAACACTTCTGGTTTCATAATTGCTTTCTCCAAAAATCATTATAGCTGTTCTTGCATGTATATCTTCATCGTTGGCAAAAGCATTTAAAAGTTTTTCATCTTCGCTAAAATGTGCAAGCATTCTCAGTTCGATTTGAGAATAATCAAGAGAGATAAAACTAAATCCATCTTTAGCTACAAAGCAAGATTTATAATCTTTTGCGTATTGTCCGTGTGCAGGAATATTTTGCAAATTTGGATCCTTAGATGAAAGGCGTCCTGTAGCGGTTCCAGTTTGTAAAAAACTTGAATAAATGCGTGAATTTTTATCTTTTAATGCTAGTTTTAACAAAGGTTCGCAATAAGTGGAATAAAGCTTGGCAAGTTCCCTATAATCTAAAATTTTGGTAATCGCAGGATGTTTATCTAAAAGTGCATTTAAAACTTTTTCATCGGTAGAATATCCTGTTTTACCTTTTTTTCCACTTGGGAGTTTGAGTTTTTCAAAAAGTATATCACCTACTTGTTTAGGTGAATTTAGGTTGAATCTATCCTCACAAAGAGTATAAATTTCTTCACTTAAATTTTTGATTTCATTTTCAAATTTTTTCATAAGGATTTCAAGTGCATTTGTATCAAGCTTTATGCCATTTTCTTCCATCATCATAATGATTTTAATGAAATCAAATTCACAGTTTTTAGCAAGTTCTAATAAAGGAGTTTCAAGATTTTTTAAAAAATAAAGATAAAATCTTAAAGTGATATAAGCATCTTCTGCAGCGTATTTACAAGCTTTTTCAAGTTCTACACTTGCAAAATTTTCTCCTTTTTTAACAAGGCTTTCAAAATGCAAGGTTTCGTAATTAAAAAGTCTTAAGGCTAAATCATCCATATTTACTCTTGAAGAAGGATTTTTAAGCCATGCCAAAATCATTGTATCTGCGTATTTTTGAGGTAAATTTAATCCAAAATTGTTTTGAATGATTTTAAAATCATATTTGAGATTGTGCCCTATAACAAAATGATTAAAGATTACTTCTATAGCTTTTTTGGCACTTTGCAATGAGATTTGCTCACCTACTCCAAGATAATTATGAGTTAAAGGCACGTAAAAGGCTTCATTTTCATTCATGCAAAAACTAAAACCAACAATTTTTGCTTCTTTAGTATCAAGTCCTGTGGTTTCGGTATCAAAAGCAATAATACTTTCTTTATCAAGGGTATTTAAAATTTCAAAAAGTTTGTTTTCATCTTGTACTAAAGTGGCTTTAAAACCTAAATTTTTATCTTTATTATCAGGATTTTGACGCAGTTTTTTAAGCAAAGTATTAAGTTCGTAATGTTCTAAAATTTCAAGTATTTTTAAAAGAGGTTCTTCATCAGGATAAGTGGCTTTTTCTATGAGATTTTGTACTTCTAAATTGTCATACAAAGAAGCTAATTTTTTGCTTAAAAATGCATTTTCCTTACCCTCTAAAAGCAAGTTACGACTTCTTTCGTTACGTACTAGGGTTAAATTTTCATAAATTCCCTCTATGCTACCAAACTCATCAAGCAAGGTTTTAGCTCCTTTTACACCTATACCTTTAACGCCTGGAATATTATCAGAACTATCCCCACAAAGAGCTAAAAAATCTCTGATTTGATTAGGTTTTACTCCGTATTTTTCTAAACACGCTGCTTCATCATAGTCGTTTTTAGAAATAGGACTGTAAATGCTTGTTTTACCATCTTTTATGAGTTGATAAAGATCTTTATCTTGAGTGATAATGCGTACAAAAATATCCCTATCTTCACAAGTTTTTACAAAAGAAGCGATGATATCATCGGCTTCATAACCTTCTTGAGAAACGCTTATAAAACCCATTTTTTCTATCATCTTTATGCAAATTGGAATTTGTTCTAGAAGTTCAGGCGGTGGTGGAGTGCGATTTTGTTTATAGTTTGGATCAATTTCACTACGAAAAGTTTTTCCTTTGGAATCTAATGCAAAAACAATATAATCACTTTTATATTCATTTTTTAAGCTATAAATAAAATTTGCAAAACCGCTAATCATTCCACTAGCTTGTCCTTGTGAATTTTTAAAACCTTTTAATGCGTAGTAAAGTCTGAAAAAAAATCCAAAAGTATCAATAATAGTTAAAGTTTTCATAATAATTTCTTCTTTTGATAAAATATATTTTTTGGTTATATTATTTCAAAATTTTGCTTAAAATGTCTCGAAATTTAAAGATATTTAAGCGAAAATACTTCAATTTTTAGTCATAATATCGAGTAGAGTAAAAATTTTATATGAATAACGTAAGGAAAATGTAATGACAAATCAGCAAATTGATGGAATTGCAGATAAGAATTTTAACACACCTGAAGGTAGAAAAGTTTTTAAAAAGGCAGTTTTTTCTTGCTGGTTGGGAACTGCTATGGAATATGCAGATTTTGCACTTTATGGTTTAGCAGCTGCAACAATTTTTTCAGAAGTATTTTTTCCTGAGCAAACTCCAGTAATTGCACTTTTGCTTAGTTTTGTAACTTATGGCATAGGTTTTATTGCAAGACCTATTGGGGCTTTGTTTTTTGGTCATTTAGGTGATAAACACGGAAGAAAAAATGTTATGATGGCTACAATAGCTTTAATGGGAATTTCAACTACTCTGATAGGTTTTATCCCAAGTTATGCAGTGATTGGTGTTTGGGCGCCTATTTGTTTGGTTGCATTGCGTTTTATGCAGGGTTTTGGCGCAGGAGCTGAACTTTCAGGTGGAACAGTTATGCTAGGAGAATATGCTCCTAGCAAGAGAAGAGGGCTTGTTTCTTCTGTGATTGCCTTAGGATCAAATAGCGGAACTTTGCTTGCGTCTTTTGTATGGCTTTTGATGGTACAAATGGATGAAGCAAGTTTTAAAGAATGGGGTTGGAGAGTTCCTTTTATGGGAAGTATTTTAATCGCTCTTTTTGCTGTATATATTCGTTTTCATGTCAAAGAAACCCCTGTTTTTGAAAAGCAAAAAAATGAAATGATGAAATTGCGTCTTAATTAACGAAAAGCATATGAAAAAAGATGAAAGAAGTTTTTGGCAAAGAAGTCGTGCTTTTTTGGACTATGGTGGGCTTAAGAATAGGCGAAAATGGACCTTCTTATCTTGCGCAAGGTTTTATTGTAGGTTATGTGACTAAAATTTTACTTTTAGACAAATCAGTAGCTACTACAGCAGTGATGATAGCTTCATTGGTGGTTTTTTTTGGTTATTCCTTTGGCAGGTTATTTAAGTGATAGATTTGGAAGACGTATTACTTATAGAATGTTTTGTTTGCTTTTGATGATTTATGCTTTTCCTGCTTTTATGCTTTTAGATAGTAAAAATGAAATTATTGTGATTTTAACTATTATTGTAGGTATGTCTTTAGCATCTTTAGGGATTTTTGGTGTACAAGCGACTTGGGGTGTAGAACTTTTTGGGGTAAAAAACCGTTATACAAAAATGGCTTTTGCTAAGGAGCTAGGTTCTATTCTTTCAGGAGGAACAGCACCTATGGTGGTTTCTGCTTTACTTGCGTATTATGGCACTTGGTGGCCTATCGCGACATATTTTGTATTAACTGCAGGTATAGGTTTTGTGACTACATTTTTTGCGCCAGAAACTAGAGGTAGAGATTTAAATAAAATAGAAGATGCGATATGAGACTTATCTTAGACACGGACATAGGCAATGCTATTGCAGGAGCAAATACTGATGATGGTTTAGCACTTGCTTTGATTTTGTCATCTAAAGAAATCAAACTTGAAATGCTAAGCACAGTTTGCGGTAATGTTCCAAGCCTTGTTGCCTATAGTGTGGCTAAGGATTTATTTAAACGTTTAAATTTAAATATCCCCGTTTATTTGGGAGCGAATGAAGCCCTAAAAGAACCAAGTAAAGCTTGGCGTCAAAGACTTGATAAAAGTGTTAAAAATTTTAAACTTGAATATCTTTGGGAAAATATAAAAAGTCCTGAAATTTTAGAAAATATAAATCCTGATGCGATTTTTAAAATGGGTGAGTTGGTGAGTAAAAATCCTAAAGAAATTTCTATTTGTGCGATAGGACCTTTGACAAATATCGCTATGACTATGAAAATTTTTAAAGATTTTGATATAAATCTTAAAGAGCTTTTTATTATGGGCGGCAGTTTTGATATGCCTTATTACACTAAAGATACAAATTTTGGTTTTGATCCTGAGGCGGCTAGTATAGTGCTAAATTCAAGAGCTAAAATTACACTCATACCTTATAATGCAACCATGCAGACTTTATTAACACACGAGGATTTAAAAGAGTTGCAAGGTAAGAATATTTTATGTGATTTTATCGTTGAAACTTTAGGTGTTTGGATTGATTATGCCTCTAAAACACGTGGTACAAAGGGAACTTGGATACATGATGCTTTAACGATAGCTTACGCATTAGATTCTAGTATTGCAGATTTTGATGAGTGTTATGCTGATGTTATTTGCGATAGTTCTTTGGCAAGAGGTATGAGTTGGCGTTGTTTTAAAGAACCAAAAATGAGTATGGGGGTGGATTGAAGCACTAAAAATTGTGTTAAAATTCTAAAAAATGTAGACAATGCAAAGCTTTTAAAACTTATAAAAGAGAGGTTTTTAAAAGGAGTTTGCTATGAAAATTATGAAAGCATAACGACTTAATTTTCCAAGTAAGATAAAAAATATAGTTTTTAAAAAAGAATATTTCGCAAAACCAAGTCCCAAGGCAAAAAGATCTCCTACTAAAGGTAAAAAAGTAAAAAAAGCAAATATACTTCCAAATTTAGCAAAATTAGCATTGAAATTTTCTAATTTTTTTAAGGATTTGCTAAAGTATTTTTCTAAAATTTTTTCTTTTCCAAAATACGCTAAAGCATAAGTACTTAAACTTCCTAAGGTATTACCCAAAGTGGCTACGATAAGTACCAAATTCGGAGTAAAATCAAGTTTTATAAAGCCTAAAACAAAGGCTTCACTTGCTAAGGGTAATAGTGTGCTTGAAAGAAAACACACCATGAAAAGCCCCAAATAGCTAATATCATTATATAAAAAATCAAACATAAAATTATGATTTTTGTGTATTTTTAAGCTCTAAGTCTAGATAATATCCTGTGTAAGAACGGGTTTTTTTGTGTTCTTTAGCGACTTTTTCCACGCTTCCTGTGCTTATAACTTTTCCACCTTTAACTCCACCTTCAGGCCCCATATCGATGATATAATCAGCATTTTTAATCACATCTAAATTATGTTCTATCACAAAAACAGAATTTTTAAGATCAACCAAATGTTGTAAAACTAAGATGAGTTTATTGACATCTTCAAAATGCAGTCCTGTTGTAGGTTCATCAAGTATATAAAGCGTTTTTCCTGTATCGCTACGGCTTAGTTCTTTAGCAAGTTTGATTCTTTGTGCTTCACCTCCACTTAAGGTGGTGGCATTTTGTCCTAGAGTTAGATAATCTAAACCCACTTTTACTAGAGTATCTAATTTTTGTTTGATTTTAGGAACGGCTGTAAAAAATTCACTCGCTTCTAAAACACTCATATTTAAAATTTCACTGATATTTTTGCCTTTATATTTAATTTCTAGCGTGGCATCATTGTAGCGTTTGCCCCCGCAAGTATCACAAACTACCATAACATCAGGTAAAAAATGCATTTCTATTTTGATTTCTCCATCTCCGCTACATTTCTCACATCTTCCACCCTTGACATTAAAAGAAAAGCGTCCGCCTTTATAACCACGCATTTTGGCTTCTTTAGTGGCGGCAAAAAGATTTCTGATTTCATCCATAGCACCTGTATAGGTGGCAGGATTTGAACGTGGTGTGCGCCCAATTGGGCT
Source organism: Campylobacter sp. CFSAN093224 (assembly GCF_012897395.1). Taxonomy (NCBI): domain Bacteria; kingdom Pseudomonadati; phylum Campylobacterota; class Epsilonproteobacteria; order Campylobacterales; family Campylobacteraceae; genus Campylobacter; species Campylobacter sp. CFSAN093224. The sequence continues at coordinate 314,531 of NZ_CP040607.1, forward strand.
TTGATCAAGATAAATGACTTTATCAAGTTTTTCAAGTCCTTCTATTTGTACTCCGCCAAGTTTTTTAACTTTTTTCGCACGGTTTAATTCCTCTTGTGCAAAAGGAAGTAGGGTTTGAAGTATCAAAGAGCTTTTTCCAGAACCTGAAACTCCTGTTATAGCGACTAAATTTTGCAAAGGAAATTTTACGCTTAAATCTTGGATATTGTTAATATTTACATTTTTAAGCTCAAGCCATTCTTTCTGTGTTCTGTTTTGAAGTTGTGAAATTTGTTTTTTACCATTCATATAAAGTGCAGTTTCGCTTTTGCTTTTTAAAAGTTCTTTATAAGTTCCACTAAATACAACCTCACCCCCAAATTTTCCTGCTTTTGGACCAATATCTACAATAAAATCTGCTTCTTCTATGGTCATTTTATCATGCTCTACGACAATTAGGGTATTGCCCTTTTGTTGTAAATTTCTTAAAGTTTTAATCAGTTTTGCAGTATCTCTTTCATGAAGTCCTATGCTAGGCTCATCTAAGACATACATCACTCCGCTTAAACCACTGCCAATTTGTGAAGCTATGCGGATTCTTTGTGCTTCACCCCCACTAATCGTTCTTGCATCGCGCCCTAAAGAAAGATAACCTAGCCCCACATCATACAAGAAAAACAATCTTTCGTTGATTTCTTTTAGGATAGGTTTAGAAATAAGTTTTTGTTGCTCGCTTAAATAAGAAAAATTTTTCTCATCTGCAAAAAAAGCCGTACTATCTTCTATGCTCATATCTAAAATTTCACCCAAGCTTTTTTTGGCTACTTTCACGGCTAAACTTTCGGGTTTTAAACGATGCCCACCGCAGTCTTTACAAATTTTTTCACTCATATATTCAGCTAAATCTTTTTCATCTTTTAGCATTTCATAAGCCATTTTAACCACGCCTTCAAAAGTGCGTTTTAGGCGATTTCTTTTCCAAAGAAATTCTATAGTTTTGGCATTACCATACAATACAAGACGTTTTTGTTCTTCGTTTAATTGCATAAAAGGTATTTTGATAGGAATTTCATTTTGTTCGCAAAAGGCGATTAGGAATTTATAATAATAACTTTTATTAAAACCATACATGATTTTAACAGCACCGTTTTCGAGACTTAAATTTTCATCGATGATTTTTTTCATATCTAAAGTATAACGAATTCCAAGTCCATCGCAAGCTTCACATGCTCCTTTTGGAGAATTAAAAGAAAAGCTTAAAGGCTCGAGTGGAACAAAGGAAATTTTACAATCAAAACAAGCTGAATGCTCGCTAAAATGATAGTGTTTATTAAGGTTTATTTCCTCATGATTTAAAACTTCTATTTCTATTTCTCCAAAGCTTTCTTGTAAGCCTTTTTCTATATCGCTTGCAAGACGAGAAAGTAAATCTTCTTGAATTTCAAGCCTATCTATGACAAGTTTAATGGTGTGTTTTTTGGTTTTGGCTAGTTCAATTTCTTCATCAAGTCTTACCAAAACTCCATCAATTTGAGCTCTTACATAGCCTTTGTTGCGTAAATTTTCAAGCAAATCTGCATAAGTTCCTTTTTTTTCTCGTATGAGTGGGGCGTAGATGATGATTTTTGCACCTTTTGGAAATTTTAAAATTTCACTGACTATATCACTTACACTCATAGATGAAATTTTTTGTCCGCATTGATGACAATGTTGAATGCCAACTCTTGCGTATAAAAGTCTTAGATAATCATAAATTTCAGTGATGGTTCCTACAGTAGAGCGTGGATTTTTAGAAGTAGTTTTTTGATCTATGGCAATGGCTGGAGTTAAACCTTCGATTTTATCGACATCAGGTTTGCCTACCTTATCTAAAAATTGTCTGGCGTAAGCACTTAAACTTTCTATATAACGGCGTTGTCCTTCAGCATAAAGAGTTCCAAAAGCAAGGGTTGATTTTCCACTTCCGCTCAGTCCTGTAAAAATAATGAGTTTGTTTTTGGGAATTTCAAGGTGGATATTTTTTAGGTTATTTTCTCTTGCGCCAATGATTTTTATGGTATCGTTCATAGTCTTTCCTAAACATTAAATAAATTTAAGATTTTAGCATAATAATATTAAAAGAACTTGGATAAATCCAAGTTAAAAATTTATAAAATTTAGCTTATTAAGCAAAGAGTGGGTGGTTCCAAGTATTGATAAGGCATATACGCAAAGTAAAATTTTTCTATGAGCTGAAATATGCATTTTTTCTATGATTTTAATTCCTATAAAAGCTCCAACCATAGAAGCTATACCTACTAGTATTCCTTTATGAATAACTTCAGAGTCTATAACTCCAGAATTTGAAAAAGATATAATACCAGAGACTGAAGCAAAAATAACAAAAAACAAGGATAAGGAAACAACTTTTTTACTATCATAGCCTAAAAAATAAGCTAAAATCGGAGCAATTAAAAGTCCGCCACCAATTCCCAAAGAAATAGCAAAAATACCAGTAAAAGCTCCAGCAATAAATAAAATGACATTCTTTACCCAAACGCTTCTTTGATTTTGCACAATGTTTTCTTTAATTCCAAAAGCATATTTGATAAAAAATATACAACTTACCGCCAAAAATACGCTAGTAAGAGCTACATCACTTAAAGCTTTTAAAAGCATTCCGCTAAAGCTTGCCCCTATGAGCCCTCCAAAACCTATCATAATACCATCTTTAAGATTTAGATTTTTTTTCTTATAATTAATATAAGAGCCAAAAACTGCTGCAAAAATCATTTGTAATACTGAAATTCCGATAGCATGGTGAGCACTTGCTCCAAGTGCGAACATAGAAGGAACGATAATCATACCTCCACCAATGCCAAAAAGTCCAGAAGCAATACCTGAAATGATTCCTATGATTAGATAAGGTAAATCTGTGATTTCCATAGCTTTTCCTAAAAAATACTAAATATTTCAAATACGGAATAATTTTATCTTATTAAGCTAAGTATTATCTTAGTTTTTTATAACAATAGAATATTTTTTTGGTAACTTTAAGCATCGTAAAAATGTTTCAAAATATTATAAAATATAAAGATTTTATAATATTTATTTTAAATTTAAAGCAAAATTTATATTTATTGATTAAAATTAATTAAGACTTTAAAAATTTTCATAAAAGTCTTAATTTTTGAAATATTTTATAAGAAAGGTAAAAGATGAGTGAAAATGATTTTTTTAGTAATTCTTTGATTTTAAAACTTACATACATTCTTCGCTCTTGGCGTTTCTAAACTTCTTTTTATCTAAATTTTTTCTTTAATATTATTTTAATTTATTTTTTTTAAAAAAGGTTTATTATGTTTGTTAAAAATGTAAATTTTTATTATAGACAAATCCTTGAAAAATTTGAAAATTCTTATTTTGCAGAGGATTTGACCAAGGTAATTATAGGGATTGATTGTGATTATTTAGATGCTAATGAATTATCCTTTAGCGAGTTTAAGGCAAAATATTATGAAGCTTTAAGCAAGAATAAAATTTGCGACTTTGCTGGATTTTTTGGAGTTTTTAGTGCAAATTTTGTATCTTTGTTTGAAAAAATTCCACTTTCTTCTAAGAAAAATTATGATTTTCCTTTATTTTTATTTGCCAATGCTAAAGCTTATTTGATTTATGAGAAAAATAGCAAGATGTTTTTTAAATTTGGTGCTTCAAAATATTTTGAATATTTAAAAGATGATATTAAACCAATGAAAAAGAAACAAAAAAATGATTTTGAAATTTTAAATTCTTTAGAAGATGAAAAAAATGATTTTTTAAAAATGTGCGAAAAAGCCAAAGAATATCTTTTAAGTGGAGATATTTTTCAAGTGGTCTTAAGTAAGCAACTTTGTATCAAACATCAAGTAAATGCTTTTGATTATTATGAGAGTTTAAGTGCTTTAAATCCAAGCGCTTATATGTTTTATTTTCCAAGTAAATATGGTGTTGTTTTGGGTTCTTCTCCAGAGTTTTTATTGAAAATTAAAAAAAGAGAGATTTATTTAGCCCCTATTGCTGGAACTAGAAATTTGGAAAATAACTGTGATCTTTTAGCTTTAGAAAAAGATCTTTTAAGTGATGAAAAAGAACTTAGTGAACATAAGATGCTTGTAGATTTAGCAAGAAATGATGCTTCTAAATTTGGCACTCAAACAAGAGTGGAAAATCTTTTTTCTATTATTAAAAATAAATTTGTAATGCACATAGTGAGTGAAGTGTATGCCAATATGAAAGAAGATGCGAGTATTTTTGATGTGATTGAAGCAGTTTTTCCAGCGGGAACTTTAAGCGGAGCTCCTAAAATAAGAGCTTTAGAGATCACTAGCGAGCTTGAAGATTGCGATCGTGGAATTTATGGTGGTGCGGTAGGATTTTTAAATTTTAACGAAGACATAACTTTAGCGATTTTAATCCGTTGCGCTTTTTTTACTCAAGATAAGGCTTATTTGGCAAGTGGGGCGGGTATTGTTTTGCAAAGTGAGAGTCAAAAAGAATATGCAGAAATTTGTGCTAAACGCAAGGCACTTTTGGTAGCTTTTGAAAATTTAAAAAAGGAAAATCAATGATACTTTTAATTGATAATTATGATTCTTTTGTTTTTAATGTTAAAAGCATGTTAGAGCAACTCAGCAATGATGAAATTTTAGTAAGAAGAAATGATGCAATTTCTCTGAGTGAAATTAAAAATTTAAATCCTACTCATATTATTTTAAGTCCTGGTCCAAAGCATCCAAGTCAAAGTGGGATTTGTCTTGGAATTTTTAAAGCAAGGCTTAATATCCCTGTTTTGGGCATTTGCTTAGGACATCAAGCTTTAGCTTTAGCTTTTGATTCTTTAGTGGTTAAGATGCAAGAGCCTATGCATGCAAAAAATTCTTTGATAAAACAATGCAAGGAAAATGAATTATTTTCTAATTTACCTTCAAATTTTAGTGTAATGCGTTATCATTCTTTAGAGGTTAAACAGCTTGGCGATGAGCTTGAAATTTTAGCCCTTGATGAAAAGGGTGTGATTATGGCTTTGGGGCATAAAAATTTACCTTATTATGGTGTGCAATTTCACCCTGAAAGCTATTTTAGTGAATATGGCTTACAACTTTTTTCTAATTTTTTAAAACAAGATATAAAAAAACCACAAAAACAAGAAAATCCTTTAAGTTTTTATTTGCAAAAAATGAGTGAAAATCATTTTTTACAAAGCGATGATTTTGAGCAAATTTGTAAGATTATTATGTCTAAAGATTATGAAATTTTACAAGTAGCGGCTTTGTTGATTTTAATCACTGAAAAGTCTTTAAACGAAAAATCTTTAAGTGCTTTTGTAAGACAAATTTTAAGATATTCTCAAACTTTTAGTGATGAGAGTGAGATGATTGATATTTGTGGAACAGGTGGAGATGGTTTTAAAAGTATCAATGTTTCTACGACTAGTGCTTTTATTTTAGCAGCTTTAGGAGTAAAAGTAGCCAAACACGGAAATCGTGCCATTTCAAGTTCTAGCGGAAGTACAGATGTGTTAGAAGCTTTAAATATAACTACTCCAAACACTTTAGAATCAGTTTTAAAACAACTAAATAATCAAGGGCTTAGTTTTTTACATGCTCCATTTTTTCATCCTTTAGTAGGAGAACTTAAAGAGATCAGATCAAGACTTGGAGTAAGAACGGTTTTTAATGTTTTAGGTCCTTTATTGCACCCTAATTTAAAGTTAAAATATCAACTTATGGGAAATTATCACGCACCTGTGCATAGGCTTTTGATAGAGGTTTTAAAAAATTTAGGACGCAAAAAAGCTTTAGTGGTAAGAGGAAATGATGGTATGGATGAGCTTAGTATTTGCGATGAAAGTAAAATTTATGAGCTTTGTGAAGGAGAAATTTTAGAGTATTCTATCTGTCCTGAACAATTTGGTTTTAAAAGAGCTTTTCATAGTGAAATCATAGGATCTAGTGCATATGACAACGCTAAAGATTTAAAAGATATTTTAAGCGGTAGAATGCAAGGGGCAAAATTTGATTTGGTAGTTTTAAATGCTATGTTTGCACTTTATACAGCCAATAAAGCAAGTTCGCCTTTAGTGGCTAAAGATATGATTTTAGAAGCCATTTATTCAGGTAAGGTTATAGAATATTTTAAGGAGTATCAAGCTTATGCTAAAGCTTAAAATTTGTGGTATTAAAGATGAAAAAAATGCCAAAGATTTAGCTTTTTTAAATATTGATTTTTTTGGACTTATTTTTGCTAAAAGTCCAAGAAGAGTGAGTTTAGAACAAGCAAGAAATTTAAGTGCAATTTTTCATGAAAAAGATAAAAAAGTTGTCGGTGTTTTTGTAGATGAAAATTTGGAACAAATTTTAAGATGTATTAAAGAAGCTAAGCTTGATGGGATACAAATTTATCGCACTATTACCAAAGAAGAATTTGAAATTTTAAAGGTGCAAAATGTTTTTGTTTGGCAGGTGATTAGTGTGGAAAATAGTTTAGATTTAAAAAGTGAAATTTTTGCTAATTTAGTACTTTTTGATGCTAAGGGAATTTTAAAGGGCGGTAATGGAATAAGTTTTGATTGGACTTTATTAGGTTCTTATACTAAAGATTTTATATTAGCCGGAGGCATAGGTTTGGATAATGTTCATAAGGCTGTAAAAACGGGAGCTAAAATTTTAGATCTTAATTCAAAACTTGAAGATGAAAAAGGCTTAAAAGATATCAACAAAATAAAACAAATTTTAAAGGAGTTGAAAAAATGAAAAAAGCGTATTATGGGGATTTTGGTGGGCAGTTTTTGCCTGAAAGTGCAATGTTTGCTTTAAATGAGCTAGAAGGTGCTTTTTTGAAATTTTCTAAAGATAAACTCTTTAAAAAAGAATTAAACGAGCTTTTAAAAACTTATGTAGGGCGTCCTACTCCACTTTATTTTGCTAGAAATTTAAGCAAAAAATATCAGCATGAAATTTATTTAAAACGCGAGGATTTAAATCATACCGGAGCACATAAAATCAATAATGCCATCGCTCAAGCCCTTTTAGCAAAAAAAATGGGAAAGAAAAAAATCATAGCAGAAACAGGAGCAGGTCAACACGGGCTTGCAACAGCCACTGCAGCAGCACTTTTAGGACTTGAATGTGAAATTTATATGGGGGCAACCGATGTGCAAAGACAGGCTTTAAATGTTTATAAAATGGAGCTTTTGGGTGCTAAAATTCATGCAGTACAAAGTGGGCTTAAAACTCTAAAAGAAGCTACTACTGCGGCTATTCAAGCTTGGGTTGGAGATATTAAAAATATTTTTTATGTGGTTGGAAGTGCGGTAGGTCCTTATCCTTATCCTAAAATGGTAATGCATTTTCAAAGTATTATAGGAAAAGAATGCAAAATGCAACTTCAAAAACTCAATAAAAAAGTAGATTATATTATCGCAGCTGTTGGGGGTGGAAGCAATGCAGCTGGGATTTTTTATGATTTTATCAAAGATGAAAATGTTAAACTTATAGGTATTGAAGCAGGGGGGCTTGGCATTGATACGCCTTATCATGCAGCGACTTTAAATAAGGGAAAAACAGGCATTATTCACGGTATGAAAACCAAGGTTTTACAAGATGATTTAGGCAATATCTTGCCTGTACATAGTGTTTCTGCAGGGCTTGATTATCCAGGAATTGGTCCTTTGCATGCTTTTTTATTTGAAAGCAAAAGAGCGCAATATCATGCTATAAGTGATGAAGAATGTATGCAGGCTTTAAAATTACTTTGTAAAGAAGAAGGTATTATTGCAGCGATTGAAAGTTCGCATGCTTTGGCATTTTTAGAAAAACTTTGTCCAACTTTAAAAAAGAAAAGCGTGATAGTAGTAAATCTTTCAGGCAGGGGAGATAAAGATATGCAAATGATTAGAGATTATAAAAAAGGGGTGATTTATGGTTGATTTTAGAAAATTTTATAAAGAAAATGCAAATGTGGCTTATACGGTTTTAGGTTATCCAAATCTTCAAACAAGTGAAGCTTTTTTGCAAAGATTGGATCAAAGCCCTATTGATATTTTAGAACTTGGTGTTGCTTATAGTGATCCTATTGCCGATGGTGAGATTATTGCAGATGCGGCAAAAATAGCTCTTGATCAAGGCGTGGATATTCATAGTGTTTTTGAGCTTTTAGCTAGGATAAAAACTAAAAAAGCTTTGGTTTTTATGGTTTATTATAATTTAATTTTTTCTTATGGCTTGGAAAAATTTGTGAAAAAAGCAAAATCTTTAGGGATTTGTGCTTTGATTGTGCCTGAATTGAGTTTTGAAGAAAGTGATGATTTAATTAAAGAGTGTGAAAGATATAATATAGCTTTAATTACACTTGTAAGTGTTACAACCCCTAAAGAAAGGGTTAAAAAGTTAGTAAAACATGCTAAAGGTTTTATTTATTTATTAGCAAGCATAGGTATTACAGGTACGAAAAGTGTCGAAGAAGCAATCTTACAAGATAAAGTAAAAGAAATCAGATCTTTTACAAATTTGCCTATTTTTGTAGGCTTTGGCATTCAAAATAATCAAGATGTAAAAAGAATGAGAAAAGTTGCTGACGGAGTGATTGTGGGAACTAGCATAGTAAAGTGTTTTAAACAAGGAAATTTGGATATAATAATGAAAGATATTGAAGAAATTTTCAAAAAATAAAATTTTAAAACATATTTTTATTTTATATTTACTATAATTTTAAATTAAGTTTTTTATAAAGGTGGTAGTTATGTTAAAGATTCTTGAGTATTCCATCACTCATTTTTGCGAGCATATCTTAAGACTTCGCATTGAAGCAGCTCAAGATATAAGCGGTGAACTTTATGGAGCGAGTATTCCTATCATGGGCAAAAGCGAAGGAGAATGTAATTTTTATTTATTTTTTCCAAAAGAATTTTTAAAAAAAATTGCAGAAATTTTAATTAATGATGAAAAATTTAAAGAAGATGACTGGTGCGATTTAACTAAAGAATGTGCCAATCAGATTATAGGTTATGCTAAAAATTTGTTAAATGATGCCAAGGGTGATGACGAGTATAAACTCGGAATTCCGGAATATTTAGGAAAAGTTGATTTTTCTGAAATAGTTCTAGATGAAGCTTTAACTTATAAATTTGAAAATTGTTATTTTAGAATAGGATATTGCAAATAATGAGCGATGATATAGAGTTTAGCATTCATCATGGGCTTTTACAATCTTATGAAGATATCTTAGATATTACAGTAGATTTTGTAAGCGAGCTTGGAACTACAAATATGAGTGTAGCGGAGCTTTTAAAACTTGAAGTAGGTTCGGTGATTGATCTTGAAAAGCCTGCTGGAGAAAGCGTTGAGCTTTATATCAATAAAAGAATTTTTGGCAAAGGCGAGGTTATGGTTTATGAAAAAAATCTCGCTATAAGAATTAATGAAATTTTGGATTCTAAGACTGTGCTTCAATACTTTAAAAAAGAAATTTAAATGAGATTGCTAGTATTATTTTTTTTAATTTTACCTTTATATAGTGTTGAGCTGATTAGTTTTAATATCTACGATAGAAATGATCGAGTAGATTTAATGCTTTCTTTTGATAATGCCTATAATGGCAAGATTTCTCAAAAAAAAGAAAAAAATTTAACTCTTTTAACTTTTAGTGATTTAACGTATTCTAAAGATGAATTAAAAGAACTTAACTCTCAACTTGTAGATAAAATTAGTATTAGTTCTAAAAATAATAATACCTATATTATGCTACAAAACAAACAAAATATTAATTTAGAACTTAGCTCTATCAATGATAAATTTGGAGTAAGGATACGAGCTATAGAGCAAGGAAAAGCAAATATCGAATCTGTACCTACAACTACTGTGAATAATTCTCAAGAATTAATGCCTAAACCAAAAAGTACAAGTTTAGAAGGGTATGATTATACAAATTATATCTTAGTAATGCTAATTTTAGTTATTTTGTTAATAGTGCTTTGGTGGTTTAAAAAGACTATGGTTTATAAAAATAACAATGTTTCTAGAGATTTTACTATGATTTTCCAAAGATTTTTAGATAAAAATAATCAACTTGTTATTTTTGATCACGCTAATAAACGTTATACAATGATAATAGGTAATTCCAATGTGCTTTTAGAAAGTGTTGAAATTCCAGAGGAACAAACAATAAAACATACAGAAAAAACAGAGAAAAATTTTGATTCTTTTTTTGAAGAGAATAAAAAAAGAATTCAAAATCTTATAGAGCAGCGTCAAAAAGGTAAAAAATCTTAAATTTTTTGATTGATTGCTAATGCTATGGTAGCTGGTTTTGCAATTTTTTTGAGCTCATCTTTGGGTAAATTAAGAATTTTGTTTTCTTGATATATATAAAGAGTATTGTTTGCAAAAGCAAAATCAATCTTATCTTCATTTGTGCTTAAAGTTTTAGCTAAGCACAAAATAAAATTAAGCCATGAAATGGTATGAATATTGGGTAAAAGTTGTTTATAGGGTTCAAGATTATAAGGATTAACTTTTTTTCCATTAAGCTTAATAATACTAGCAATTAAAGCTTTTTCTTTATGCGAAAATCCATAATTTAATCCACCTAGTACAAAATGAGCAGAGTGTTCATTAGCAAAATAGAAATTTAAATATTCTCCAATATGGCATAATTTGGCAGCATTTAGTAAAGTATGCTTATAGTTATCGTTAAGTTTATGAAGATTTTTAAGGGTTGTAAAAATTTGCAGAGCAAAATGTGGAGTTTTATTTTTTTGTTTTGATTGTAAAAATTTATCTTGCAAACATTTTAAACTGGGATTGAAATTTGGTGGAAATGTGATTTTAGGACGAAGTAAATCTTGCAAATAAACTCCTTCTCTGATTCCAACCCCACTCGTGATAACTTGTTTGGCTTTTATTTTTTCCGCAATCTTTAAAAAAATAAATATACCCTCTTTAATGGTATCAAAACGATCCTTTTTTATGCCAAAATTGATTAAAGAGTCTAAGTTTGAATTAAAAATTTTTAAAATATGTCCTTTTTCTTCATCTAGCATATAGCGAAAATCATGTAAATTTTTCAGTGGATAGGAATTTTTTTGCATGATGGAATTAGATATTGCTCTTAAGCTTCCACCTATTGCAATAAGGTTTTGATTGTAAAATTCTTTAGGAATTTGTTCTAAAATTGGTTTTATAAATTCTTCTAAAGAATCCATTTTTCCAGTATCATAGAACAATTCTTTTAGCCTAACAGTGCCAATATCAAGAGATATGCAAGAAATAATTCTATTATTTTTTATTAAACACAATTCACTAGAACCACCACCTATGTCTAAAGTGGTTCCATCCTTAAAAGGACTTAATAAATTTAGAGCTGCAAGACCACCTAAGTAACTTTCGCTTTTTCCATCTATACAGCGTATATTTAAAGACAGATTATCTTTGATTCTTTTAATGAAATTTTTTGAATTTGGGGCATCTCTTAAGGCTGATGTGCCTACTATAAATATTTTTTTGCACTTATGCTTTAAAGCGCATTGTTTGAAAAAAGCTAAGGCATCTTCGGCTCTTTGCATGGCTTCTTCTTGGAGAATTTTGCCATTATTATAAGCATTTTCTCCAAGTCTTACTTTGCGTTTGTATTCGCAAGTTGTATAAAAACCATATCTAGAAGTTTTTTCAAAAATCACCATTCTAATGGAGTTTGAGCCAAGATCAACAACGGCTGTTTTTTTTGCCATTAAAATTCTCTATCTCTATGTTTGAGTTTTAATTCTTCTATAGTTTCTACATTATCAGGATCAGGAATGATACATTCATATGGGCAAGCAACAATACAGGCAGGCTCTGAAAAATCATTAACGCACTCTGAACAAAGATCAGGGTCTATTACATAAATTGGACTATTTTCATAAATAGCTTCATCAGGACATTCTTCTCTGCAAGCATCACAACATACGCAGTCTTTTGTAATTAAAAGAGACATCATAACCTTTCAAAAATTTAAAAAATAATTTTAGTTTATACAATAACCAAACTTAAATAAAATATAAAAATAGAAATAAAGATAAATTTTTTGCACCGAAGGTGCAAAATTGTTAAGATTTTTTAGGGAAGCAGAAACGGTATCCTCTACGACGAACTGTTTCTATGGTAGATATATTTAATGGTTTATCCATTTTTTGACGAATTTGATTGATAGCTACTTCGATAACATTTGGAGTTACTAGCTCAGGTTCTTCCCAGATGGCATCTAAAAGTTGTTCTTTGGATACAATTTGATCCGAATGTCTTGCTAAGTGCGTTAAAACTTCAAAAGGTTTTCCTTTAAGTTCTATATCTTGATCTTTATAAGTAATTTTTTCCTCATCTGGATCAATAACTAAGTCTTCAATTTTAATAACATTGGTTCCGCCAAGTCTTAGTCTTGCTTCAATTCTTGCGAGTAGAATATCAAAATCTAAAGGTTTTGCAACAAAATCATCAGCTCCAGCTTTCAAAGCTTTGATTTCTGTTTCTTTGTCTGTTTTTGAAGACATAATCATAACTGAAGTTCTTGGAGATTTATGCTTAATAGTGTTAACAAGTTCCGCTCCATCTCCATCAGGTAAAGTCCAGTTTGCTAAAACTAAATCATAATGTCTAATGCCGATAAAGTATTCTCCATCTTTAAAATTTTCAGAAGAATCAGTTTGATAACCAAATTCATTAAGATTGTCTATAATTGTTTTATTTAGGCTAATCTCATCTTCTATAACTAAAATTCTCATTTGTTCTATCCTTATTAAGAAAAATTTAAAGAATTATATCATAGCTTAAGTAAATGTTTAGATATCTTTAAAAAAAAATTAATATTTTTTTTTCAATTTAACCCCAACTGTAGCATTTTTTATTATATGGGGTTTGAAAATTTTTATGTTAAGATTGGTTAAATTAGGAAAATCTTTTTTTAAATTTAAGCTTACAAAGTCTAAAGACTCTTCAAGGGTGTAAAATTCTTCTTTTTTATACCATGTTTTAATTTTGGTAATTACTTCTGCATAATTTAAAAATTCATTTGCTTTAGCTTTAAGCTTGATAATAATTTTTTGTTTTTTCCTTCTTTCGAAATCTAATATACCAATGATACACTTAAAGTGAAATTTTATTTTTATATGACTTTGCATTCTTCTTTAAAAATCAATCTTTTAATATTAGGTAGATGTTTATATACTATAATAAAAGCGATAATGAAAACGGGTGCATGTGTATGAATTTCTAAGTCATAATTAAATATAAAAGAACTTACAACAAAAGCAAGTAACGCTGCTAAAGAAGCTAACGAAGATATTTTAAAAATTTTTCCTATAACTACCCATACAATAAATGCTGTAAGCACTTCCAATGGAAGCAAAACTATCATAGCACCTGCTCCTGTTGCTATGCCTTTCCCTCCTTCAAATAACAAGTAAATTGAAAAACAGTGTCCCAAAATAGCCAAAACTGCCACGCTCCAAAGCAAAGCTTGATCATAATGAAGAAATTTCAAGGTTAATAAAGGAATAGCTGCTTTTGCAAAATCTAAAATTATTGTAGCAATGGCAAGTTTTTTTGCTAGTTTGGGATTTTTTTCTTTTACTACTCTTAAAACATTGGTTGCTCCTATACTTTTTGAACCTTCTTTTTTGATATCAGTTTTAGCAAAAAATTTAGCTAGGATTAGCCCAAAAGGGATTGAACCTAAAAGATATATAAAAGCGTAAATTATTAAATTTTCCATAATATCCTTTTCAAATCATCTTAAAATTTTAAGATTTATAACTAAAAATTATATCTTATGAAAATAAATAAACAAAAATAATTTTTATAGGATAAAAATAGTATTAATTAATTGTAAATATTTTTTAATAATATTTATCTTTATTTAAGCTCTAAATAATTATTATTTTATTTTAATTTATCTTTAATAGGAGTTTATAAATGAAAGTAAAAGCATTGCTAATCGCATCCTTAGTTGCTTTTTCAAGCTTAAATGCTGCAAGTCTTATAGATGAAGCTAAAAATTCAGGTCTTGTTGCCTTGCCAAAAGATCAAAAAGGTGTTGATGAAATTTTAAAACAAAATGGAGTAAAGGCTAGTGAATTTACTCTTGAAAAAGCAGAGCTTGGCAAAAAGCTTTATTTTGAACCACGCCTTTCAAAAAGTGGTATCATTTCTTGTAATACCTGTCACAATGTAGGACTTGGTGGAACAGATGGGGTTAGTACTGCAATAGGTCATAAATGGACAGCAAATCCCCATCATTTAAATTCACCAACAGTTTATAATGCGGTTTTAAATAATACTCAATTTTGGGATGGTCGTGCAGGAACATTAGCCGATCAAGCTAAAGGTCCAATCCAAGCTGATCCTGAAATGGCAACTCCTGCTAAACTCGCAGTAGAAAAAATTTCATCATTGCCTGAATATGTGAGTGAGTTTAAAAAAATCTATGGTAAAAGTGGTGTAAATTTTGACAATATTGCTGATGCAATTGCAAATTTTGAAAGAACCTTGATCACTCCATCTCGTTTTGATAAATTTTTAGAAGGCGATGAAAAAGCTTTAATAAAAGAAGAGCAAAAAGGCTTAAAGCTTTTTATAGACAAGGGTTGTGTAGCTTGTCATAATGGTGTGAATTTAGGTGGCAATATGCAAGCGTTTGAAGTTGCTGGTAAATATAAATTTGCAAATTTAGGTGATTTTAAAGGTGATGCAAATGGCATGGTAAAAACTCCAACTTTAAGAAATGTTGCTGAAACTGCTCCATATTTTCATAATGGCGCTATTTGGAATCTAAAAGATGCTATTAAGGAAATGGGTAGTGTGCAACTTGGCATTAAAATTTCTGATAAAGAAGCAAAAAGTATTGAAACTTTCTTAAAATCCTTAACAGGAACAAAACCAGCAATTGTTTATCCACAACTTCCTATTTCTACTGAAAAAACTCCTAAACCTGAACTATAAGGTTCCAAACAAGCTCTATTTTTAGAGCTTGTTTAAATTTCTTTATCTTAGCTTTGTTATAATTGTCTTTAAATTTTGCTAGAAAGGTTTGCAATGAGACTTTTTGGAACTGATGGAGTTCGTGGAAAAGCGGGTGAATTTTTAGATAGTTTTTTGGCTATGCGTTTAGCAATGGCTGCGGGTATTTATTTTAAAGATAAAAGTATTACTAATAATATCTTAGTAGGAAAAGATACAAGAAGAAGTGGCTATATGATAGAAAATGCTATTGTTTCAGGGCTTACTTCTATAGGATATAATGTTATACAAATTGGTCCTATGCCAACTCCTGCGATTGCATTCTTAACTGAAGATATGCGTTGTGACGCAGGGATTATGATTTCAGCTTCTCACAATCCTTATTATGATAACGGTATTAAATTTTTTGATGCTCATGGAAATAAACTCAGTGAAGATATAGAGAAAAAAATAGAAGAAATTTATTTTGATGATAAGCTTATACAAGCCTCTAAGGTAGATATGGAAAAAATTGGTCAAGCAAAAAGAATTGATGATGTTATAGGAAGATATATTGTTTCTATTAAAAATTCTTTTCCAAAAGATCTTACTTTAAAGTCTTTGCGTGTTGTTTTAGATGTGGCTCATGGGGCAGCTTATAAGGTAGCACCTACTGTTTTTAAGGAATTAGGCGCTGAAGTTATAGTAATGAGTGATAAACCTAATGGACTTAATATCAATGAAAATTGTGGAGCTTTGCATCCTGTAAACTTAGCTGCTGAGGTAAAGCGTTTGCGTGCAGATGTGGGCTTTGCTTTTGATGGTGATGCAGATCGTTTGGTGGTTGTAGATGAAAAAGGCGAAGTGGCTAATGGGGATAGTTTATTGGGCGTATTGGCACTTTATCTTAAAGAACAAGGTAAATTACAATCAAGTGTTGTGGCTACTATAATGAGTAATGGTGCTTTAAAAGAGTTTTTAAATAAACATGGTATAGAACTTGATACTTGTAATGTTGGCGATAAATATGTGCTTGAAAAACTAAAAGCCAATGGTGGAAATTTTGGTGGAGAACAAAGTGGGCATATTATTTTTAGCGATTATGCAAAAACTGGAGATGGTTTGATAGCTGCCTTGCAATTTAGTGCTTTAATGCTTTCTAAGAAAAAATCTGCAAGTTCTATTTTGGGTCAAGTTAAACCTTATCCTCAGCTTTTAATCAATCTTAAAATTGCAGAAAAAAAAGATTTAGATAAAATTAAAGGTTTAAAAGAATTAAAAAAAGATTTAGAAAATAAAAATATTAATACCTTATTTCGCTATTCTGGAACAGAAAATTTGATAAGACTTTTACTAGAAGCCAGAGATATTAAGCTCTTAGAAAAAGAAATGAAAAATGTTGTGGAGTTTTTTAAGAAAGCTTTAAATGGCTAAAACTTTTAAATTTATTTTTTATTTTTGGGGTGCCTTTGTTTTGGTTTTTGCCCTTGATCAATGGGTAAAATCCTTAACTTTAGCAGGATTTAGATGGCAGAGTGAATACCTAGATTTAACTTATGCTCTAAATACAGGCGTAGCTTTTTCAATGTTGAGTTTTTTAGAACATAATTTAAAATATTTACATCTTGCTTTAATTGGCGTGCTTTTTATTTATCTTTTTTGGCAAAGAACACTTTTAAAAACTCATAGCATAGCTTTTGGAATGATGCTTGGTGCCGGCGTTTCAAATTTATTGGATCGTTTTATACATGGAGGTGTAGTGGATATGTTTTTTTGGCATAAATGGTTTAATTTTGCTATTTTTAATGTTGCAGATGTCATGATAAATATAAGTGTGGCTTTGATTTTAATACAAGAAATATTTAAAAAAAGGAAAAAAGATGACAGAATGGATTAATGATTATTATTTTTGGATTAAATGGGTGCATTATTTGGCATTTGTTTCTTGGATGGCGGGTCTTTTTTATTTACCTCGTCTTTTTGTGTATCATGCTGAACATAAAGACAATAAAGGTTTTGTCGAGGTTGTAAAAATTCAAGAAAGAAAGCTTTATTATTATATACAAACTCCTGCAATGATTGTGACTTTAATCACAGGAAGTTTAATGTTGCATGCTCATAAGGAAGTTTTAATGGTAGGTGCGGGTTTTATGCATGTTAAACTTACCTGTGTTACACTTTTGATTATTTTTCATATACATAATTATTATTGTTTAAAAGCTTTAGCAAATGATACTTCTACTAAAAGTGGAAAATATTTTAGAATTTATAATGAATTTCCAACTATAATGTTTATTATCATCGCTTTAATGATGGTTGTTCGTCCCTTTTAGTTTGTCTCCGCTTTAAATTCCATACTAGCGGAGTTAAGCGGATCAATATTTTCTTTCATGATATCGATATAATCTTTATTTTTAAGACGCTTATCATCTCTAAATACTGCGCGCACAAGATCCATTCCTGTGTAAAAATCTTTCATTAAAACCACAAAAAGATATTGACCAAATTCAGTTGCGATTAAAGCATTTTGATCTTTTATGATGGCACCACTTGTTTTAAGTCCTAAAAGTTCTATGAAAAGTTCTTTTTCGAGATTGCAATTTAGAGTTTTATTAAATTTATCAATTTCTATTTTCCCTGAAAAAATTTCAGTTAAAAAGACATATTTGATAATTTCTTTTTTATCAAAACAAGCTTTGGCTATATTAGCATTTTGTTTTTCTTGTATAAATTTAGCATAATCATTTAGATTAAATGCATTGATTAAAAGCTCCCCATCTAAAAAGCTAAAAGCTCCGCTGCCTACTCCTAGGTATTCATGATGAGAACTAACATATTCGTCATTAAGCTTGTTTTTTTCTAAAGAAAAACTCCAACCATTGTTTTGGGTATAGTCTTTAAAAAATTCTCGTATGATTTGATAATAAGTAAATTCATTATCTTTAATGCTCACTCCTAGACTTTTAGCGATATTATCTTTGGTAAGATTTGATTTCATTAAAGGATAGGTTGTGATTTGTTGCGGGGCTAAATTTTTAGCAATTTCTAAGTCATTTAAAAGTTGTTTTTCGTTTTGTCCTGGAAGATTGAAAATAAGATCTATACTAAAAATAGGTAAAATTCCTAAAGCTTTTGAAATTTTTTCTTGAAGTTCTTTAGATGAACCAAATTTATTATATCTTGCCACTTTTTTCAAAGTTTCATCATCAAAACTTTGAATCCCGCAACTTAAACGATCAATTATACCTTTAAACATAGAAAGCTTATTTGGATCAATATGATTTGGATCGCTTTCGCATGAAATTTCTTTTATATTAAATAACTTTTTACAAAGTTCTAAGGTTTTTAATAATTCCTCTTCATCAATCAGTGTTGTACCACCACCCACATACATGGAGGTAAAATCAAAACCTTTATTTTTCATGATTTTAATTTCTTCTCTAAGATTTTGAAAATATACTTTGGCTAAATTTTCATCATAATAATATTTATGAAAGCTACAATAAGGACAAAAAGTATGGCAAAAAGGTACATGGGCATAAAGCATATAGCTTTTGTCTTGTTTTGGAATTTTTTCTTCGGGTTGTTTTAAAAGTTCGACATTGAAACCTTTTTGGAGGGATTTTTCCATCATAGTATGAGAGTATTTTAAAGCTAAATTTTGAAATAAATTCATAAGTGGCCTATATATTAAAATATTTAAGATATAACTTTATCAATTTTTAGCTAAAATAGGAGTAAATTTTTTATTTCTTAAATAAAAAATGGGATTAAGTTTTTAAATTATTTAAAAAGGATATAAAATGGATAAAGCCAAAATTGTTCAAAATTTAAATGCTTTGTTTAAACAAAGAGCAGAGTTTTACTCTTATTTTGATGAAAATATTGCCAAAATCAATGATACTGAAGTATTTGATTTTAAGAATGCTAAAAATTTAAATCCAGAAGAGGTATATAAGCAATTTTATCATTTTGATTATGCTATAAGAAAATTATTGCCTGCTATTTACAAGGTTTATGAAATTACAGATACAGATTTAGATAAAGATTTTTAATTTATTTAGAGAATAGAACGAACTATTCTCTAAAAGATATATCTAAATTTTTTGATTCTTCTTTTATATTTTTACTCGTGTCTTCATTTTGCTCAAATCCTCCACCAAATGCTTTGATTACATCTACTATGGAATTGGCATAAGAATATTTAGTATTATTAAAAGCAACGGCAGCATTAAGCCAATTTTGACGTGCCTCTAAATAATCTTGCAAAGACATTTCTCCTATATCATAGCGTTCTTTAGCAATTTCATAGATTCTTTTGTAAGATTGTTCGCTTGCTTGTGCATTATCGTATTGTAAGCGTATAGTTTTTCTAGCTACTAAAGCATAGCGAATTTCTCCAAAAGCAGTAATCAAAGTATTTTGATAATTTACAAAAGCTTCATCTTTATTAAGCTTGGCTAAATTTACATTTTGGTAAATTTCACCCCAATGAAAAATAGGCAGAGTAAAGTTTCCACCTATATTCCAAGTCTTAGAACCTCCTTTAACCAAGGTATCTAAATCCCCGCTTTCAAATCCCAATAATCCTGTTAAAGAAAGGCTAGGTAAGAAAGCCGTGCGAGCTACTCCAACAAGATAATTTTGCTGAGTTAATTTTTCTAAAGAAGAGCCAATATCTGGACGTTGAAGCAAGATGGTACTTGAAATTCCAGTTGGAATGTCAAATTCTTTAAGATTAAAAACTTGATAGCTTTGATTTTTGTAAAGTATGTCATTTAAATCATTTGAAGTTAAAATTTTTAAAGCTTTAAGGTAATTTTCTTTATTTAACTTTGCTTCATTATATTGCAAAGCCATACTTTCTAAGTTGGCTCTTGCTTGAGCAAGTTCATATTCACCTACAGCACCAACTTGAAATTTTTCATCATTAATCCTATAAATTTCTTTTGCCGATTCATAGGTTTCTTTAAGAGCATTTTCATTTTCATAAGCATTTACAAGATGAAAATAAGTTTGAACTGTATTTGAAATAACAGAAAGTCTTGCAGCTTCATAATCATACTCACTTGCTTTAAAGCCTGATTTTGAGGCGCGATATGTATCGCGATATTTTCCCCAAAGATCGATTTCATAGCTTAAATTAAGTCCCATTTTAAAATCATTACCGTAACTTACTTCCCCAGTTCGATTGCTTGGAGCATTTATAGCTGTTTTTGCACGACTTCCGCTTGCACTACCATCAAATTTTGGCAACAAACTGCTAAAATCTATACCTAATTGAGCAGCAGCTTGTTCCATGTGTATGAAGGCAAGTTTTAAATCATTATTATTTTTAAGTGCTAAATCAACCACTTTATTTAAATTTTCATCATCAAAGTCTTTCCACCAATTTTTTGTGATAGAGCTATTGTTTTCTTTTTCCCAAGATAAGGCTCCAAGCTTATTATCAATGCTATAGTTTGCTTCGGGAGTATTTAAATTTGGACTTAAAGAGCAAGCTGAAATCAAAAGAGTAAAACTTGCTATAGTGCTAATTGAAATTATTTTATTCATGAACCTTACCTCTTTTTTTATCTAGCCATTCATTAAAATTTTCTAAAAGATAGAAAAATAAAGGCACGAAGAATATCGCTAAAGTTGATGCTGCGATCATTCCACCAACAAGCCCTGTTCCTAAAGAGTGTCTTGAAGCACTTCCTGCTCCTGTTGCGAAAATCATTGGTAAGACCCCAAAAGTAAATGCCAAAGAAGTCATTATGATAGGACGAAAACGAAGTTTTGCTGCTGCAACAGCTGCTTCAAAAACTCCTTTACCTTTTTTAAAGCGCTCTTCCATTGCAAATTCTACGATTAAGATAGCATTTTTAGCTGAAAGTCCAATCAAGAGCAAAAGTCCTGTTTGAAAATATATATCATTGCTAAATCCTCTTAAATATACCAATAAAAATGATCCAAATACCGCAAAAGGTACAGCTGTTACGACTGCTAAAGGTATAAGCCATCTTTCATATTGAGCAGCTAGAATTAAAAAGACAAATATCATACCTAAAGCAAAAGCATAACTTGCTGTTCCTTTACTAGAAACTTCTTGATAAGCTGATCCACTCCAAGCTATGGAATAATCATCCCCTAAAGTTTCTTTTGCTACTTGAGCAATCGCTTCTATAGCTTGACCTGAAGTATAACCTGGTGCGGGTTGACCTTGAACTTGTGCTGCTGGGAAAAGGTTGAATCGTTTTACATCATCAGGCCCTGAACTTCTTTGTAAAGTTAAGAAAGAATCAAGTGGTATCATTTTTCCATCATTTGATCTTACAAAAATATTTTTTAATGTATCTTGTGTATTTCTAAAATCACCTTTTGCGCGGATATTTACTTGGAAATTTTTACCTAGCATAGAAAAATCATTAACATAATAAGTGCCTATAGTTGCATTCATCGTGTTAAAAACATCTTGCATGTTAAGATTGTAGTGTTTTAATTTATCTCTATCAATTATAAGCTTGTATTGAGGGAAAGTTGTATCAAGTGTTGTTCTTACTCTTGATAGTTCTTTTCTTTGGTTGGCCGCAGTAACAAGTTTATTTACATCTTTTTGTATTTCATCATAGCTTTTTCCGCTTTTGTTTTGAACATACATTTCAAAACCGCCTGTGATACTTAATCCAGGTATAGGAGGTAAGCCTATAAATATACTTGAAGCATTGCGATCAAAAGCAAATTTTTTATTAAGCTCCATGGCGATTTCATCAGCACTCACATTTCTATCTTTCCAATCTTTCAAGCCTATAAACATTGCAGCGGCATTTTCTTTGAGTGAACTTGTAAAAAGATCAAATCCTATCATAGCCATTGCATCTTTAACTCCATTAGTTTTTAAAACTTCTTGACTTATGTGATCAACTTCTGAGATTGTTCTATGGAGTGCTGAAGCTGAAGGAAGGTTGATAATACTAATCATCAAACCTTGATCTTCTTCAGGAACTAAAGAGCTTGGTACTGCTTTATTAAGATAAAAAATCGCTCCAAGCATAATACAAAAAATTAAAACAAAACGAATGGTTCTTTTTAGAATATATGCTACTCCTGCACTAAATACAGAGGTACTCCAATCAAAAAAATCATTAAATTTCTTTACAAATTTAAATGGATCTCCTTCATTACGTCGCAAAAAGAGTGCGCATAAAGAAGGTGTTAAGGTAAGAGCAACAAAACCTGATATGGTTACAGATATAGCTAAGGTAAGAGCAAATTGTCTTTGAATTTCTCCAACAAAACCTGATATAAAAGAAACTGGTACAAAAACAGCACAAAGCACAAGAACAATTGAAATAACCGGAGAGCTAACTTCTTGCATCGCTTGGATAGCAGCATCTTTTACGCTTATTTGTTCATTTTCGTGTAAAATCCTATCGATATTTTCCACAACTATAATCGCATCATCTACAACAATCCCTATAGCTAAAATCAAGGCAAAAAGTGTAAGCAGGTTAATACTAAAGCCTAAAACATAAAGTCCAGCAAAAGTTCCTAACAATGAAACAGGTACAGCTATCATAGGAATAAGCGTTGCACGGAAATTCTTTAAGAACATATACATAACAATAATAACTAAAACTAAAGCTTCAATAAAAGTTTTAATTACTTCTTTGATTGATTCTATCACGAATTTTGTTGTATCATAAGGAATATTATATGTTAAACCTTTTGGGAAATTTTTTGAAAGTTCTTGCATTTTAGCCTGGACAAGTTCTGCTGTATGCAATGCGTTTGCCCCTGATTGAAGATTGATTATAATTGGAACTGCATCATTGCCATTTAATCGTCCTTGTGAGCTGTATTGTTGTGACCCTATTTCTACATCAGCTATATCTTTAAGTCTTAAAAATGATCCATCATCATTTGTTCTTAAAATAATATTTTCAAATTCACTAGGATTTTGTAGTCTTCCTTGCATGGTGATTGAATAAACATAAGGGGATTTTTGGGTTACAGGTTCTTCGCCAATTTTACCAGTTGCGTATTGGGCATTTTGATCATTAACCGCAGAAATTACATCAGTAGCTGTGATTCCAAATTTATTTAATAAATCAGGCTTGAGCCAAATTCTTAAAGAATAATTACGATTTCCTATAGCGTTTGCATCTCCAACTCCTGGAACCCTTTTTAACTCATCTAAAACATTTAAAGTGATATAGTTATATACATCTACTGCACTCATTGAGCCATCACTTGAATACATAGAAATTGCAGCAAGTGTTGTTGAGGAAGTTTTTCTAACTGTTACTCCAAGTTTTTTGACTGCATCTGGCATTTTTGCAGTTGCGGCTGAAATTCTATTATTAACATCTATGGTGGCTTGATCAGGATCTGTACCGATATCAAAATAAACAGTCAAACTCATAGTTCCTGAAGAACTTGAAGTTGAATCCATGTAAATCATATTATCTGCGCCATTGATTGCATCTTCGATAGGACTTGCAACTGTTGAAGCAATGGTTTGTGCATCAGCTCCTGTGTAAGTTGCACTTACTTTAACTGTAGGAGGGGTTAAAGAAGGATATTGTTCTATAGGTAAATTTGTAAGACCTATAGCTCCAGCTAAAGAAATGATAATTGCAACAACTGAAGCAAAAACAGGTCTTTCGATAAAAAATTTAGAAAACATTATTGTGCTCCAATTTCTTTAACTTCGCTACCAACTTGAATTTTTTTAAAGTTATCTAAAATGATTTTATCGCCATTTTGCAATCCTTTGTCAATAATGGCATATTCATTGTTTTGGTAGCTTATATGTACAGAAGATTTTTCTACTTTTCCATTTTTAACAAGAAGAACATAAACATCATTTTGATTTTGTTTAACAGCTATTTGAGGCACTTTAAAGCCATTTTTTTGTATAAAACCTTCTGAAGTAATTGTTGCAAAAGCACCTGGTAAAAGTGTTGAGTTGTTGTTGTCAAATATAGCTTTGGCTTTTACTGTTCCACTATTAGCATCTATAACAGAATCAATAAAATAAAGTTTGCCTTGAACGGTTTCTCCATTAAGATTTAAATTTGCATGAATGCTGTCTAAATCCCATTTTCCACTTTGAGTATTGCGGACTAAATTTAGTTTATCTGTATCTGAAATAAAGAAATCTGCGTAAATAGGATTTAAATTTGTAACTCTAACTAGTTCAGTTGTTGAAGCACTTACATAATCTCCTATATTAACTAAAGCATCTCCTATAGTACCATCAAAAGGAGCTTTTATTTCGGTATGATCTAGATCAATTCTTGCATTTGCAAGCTGTGCTCTAGCACTTGCTAGACTAGCTTTTGAATTGTTAAATGTAGCAAGAGAAGAGTCGTATTCCTTTTGAGAGATTGCACTTTTACTAAAAAGAGCTTTAGAACGATTAAAATCCTTGCTTGCATTTTCGAAAGTTGCCTTAGCCATCAAAGCTTGTCCATAAGCCGAATCAACACTAGCTTTAAATTTATCTTGTTCTATAATAAATAATGTTTGTCCTTTTTTTACTTTATCTCCAGCTTTAAAAAGTTTATTTTCTATTACGCCACTAACTTGAGGTTTTATAATGACATCATAATCACTGACAAGTTTAGCAGGGTAAGTAAAACTAAGTGGTAAATCTTCAGATTTAGCACTCATGGTTGTTACAGGTTGAGGCGGCATTTGTATTTTTGGTGCTTCTTCTTTGCTGCAAGCAGTGAGTAAAAGCACAACACCTAAAGCTAAAATAGTATTTTTTTGAAATAATTTCATGGTTTTGCCTTGAAAAATTAAATTAAAAATTGTAATATTTATTACAAAAATTTTTGGCTAATTATATCTTAATTTTGGTTAATAAAATTATTTTTAAGCTTTGGATCCATTGATCCCATTTAGAAAAACGTTTACAACAAATTCAACATGTTCTTTTTGTTCTTTTTTATTTTTTAAACGAGCATTAATTAAAACATTAAGATGATGATAAGGTTCTTTTAACATAGTGCAAAAAAGAACAGCAAGTTTTTCTGCATTTTTTTTCATATAAGAATTATTTTGTTGCTTGAAAAAATCCATAAGTATGTTATAGGAAAAATTTTGTTGATTGTTTTCTATCCAATTGGCAAGATGTCTATCTTTGTCATAAACTTGAGAATAGATAATTTTACCAAAAGCTACAGCTTCTGGTTGATTGAAAATTTCTATAAAAGCTAAACCAAAAGAAGTTAAAATTTCTTTTAAAGTGCCATTTTCAATTTCTTGTGTTTTGGAATAAATAAGATGAAAGTGTTTTTTACATATGTCATCTAAAATTTCAAAGAATAGCCCTTCTTTACTTTTAAAACCATCATAAATATTAGAATAAGATCCTCCAGATAATTTAATAATATCACTCAAACTTGTTTCTTGGTATCCTTTTGTTAAAAAAAGCTCTAAGGCCACTGCTTTGATTTTTTCTTGTCTGGCTAAAACTTTTTGTGATGGTGTTCTATTTGAGTTCATTTTTATCCTTTATAAGAGTGCTTTTAGGGTATACAAATATACTTTTTCTAAAAACCGAAATTTTTTCATTATCCTTTGCGTAAGCTTTTATATGTAAAGGAAAGATTACGTCTTTTTTATCATTATTTGCTAAATTTTTTGTAGCCCTGATAACAACTATTTTTTTGACTTGTTCTCCTGCTTTTAATTTAAAAGGTTTGTTTGGTCTTATGATTTCAATTCCATCATTTATTCCTTCTAAATTTGCTGTAAAATAATATTCATGAGGTTTAGAATCTGTATTTTGAAACAAAAAGGTATAAGCATTTGAAATGACTAATTCACCTTTAACATTTGAAATATTATATAATTCACTACTACGATTGATATTTAAAAGCATGCTTTCTTTTTTGCTTCCCATGATGATTAAAGCCAGTAAAGCAATTAGAAGAACTATAAAATATGCTATCGTTCTAAATCTTAAATAATGAACCTTAGAACGCGTTTCAATAGCTTTTGCACTTGTCCAATTGATCAAACTTGGACGATTAAATTTGCTTTGAACCTTAGAGCAAGCATCGGCACATTCAAGACAATTAATACATTCAAGTTGCATTCCTTTGCGTATGTCAATATGAGTTGGACAGATGCTAACACAGGCTTCGCAACCTATGCATTCTCCCTCAGGCGGTTTTTTATGAAGTTTGGTGTGTCCATCATAGATCAAGCCCCCGCGTTTTTCATCGTAGATCACTTGCATTGTATCATGATCGAACATTACAGATTGTATTCTTGCATAAGGACAGACATAAACACAAAATTTTTCTTGTAAATAGGTAATATCCAAAGTAAAAAGTAAGCTAGCACAAAATAAAATTCCAAGTAAAAGTAGATGCTCGCCAGGATTTTGAATATAATTGAAAAAATCTTCAGGAGGAATAAAGTACCAAAGTAAATTACTAACAGCAACTAAAGATATAAAATAAAAAATTATTACTCCAAGAAATTTTTTAAAATATTGTCCCTCATATTCTTTTTGTTTGTTATTGATATTTTTGCGAATTTTAAGAAATTTAGTTTGTATGATATCTCTATATATAACTCTAAAAATCGTTTGTGGACAACTCCAAGCACACCAAATTCTTCCACCTAAAGTTGTAATAAAAAAAATAAATAAAAAAAGAAATATAAGAACAAAAGGCATGAGATAAAATTCTTGTGTTGAAAAAGAAATAAAAAATAGGTTTAATTTAGAGTGATCAAAACTTAAAAGAAAAAAATGATTCTCATTAATTCTTATGAAAGGTAGGGCAAATATGATAATACTTGCAATTAAATATACAAAATATCGTTCTTTTGTATAGTTTGTAATGTGTCCTTGCATTTTTAGACCTTAAATTATAATTTTTTAGTACTTTGTAATTAAGGATTATAGCCGATAAAAACTAAAACAATTTTTAAATGCTTTCTAAGTTAGAATTAATAAGAAGTGTTTTATAATTATATTTCACAACAAAAATTTACACAGAAAGGTGGTGAGGACTGTGCCAGGAATCAAGGTGCATCCTAACGAGTCTTTTGATGAAGCGTATCGTAAATTCAAAAAACAAGTAGATAGAAATCTAGTTGTGACTGAAGTAAGAGCAAGAAGATTTTTTGAGCCTATGACTGAAATTCGCAAAAAACAAAAAATTTCAGCACGCAAAAAAATGCTTAAAAGACTTTATATGCTTAGACGCTACGAGTCAAGACTCTAACCCAAAAGCCCGAAAGGGCTTTTTTATATCTACAAACTTCATTTGGTATTAAATTAAAAAGTATTTATTATTTTTTGTTAAAATTTCTAATTTAAATTTTCTGTTTTTAGGATAAACTTATGAAAAAAATCAAAAAAATCATTCAAATTGGTATGATAGGTGGTTTAGCAGCTGTTGCTGGAGGTGCTTTAGCAGGTTGTGGAAGTAATAATGACAATTCAGATACTTTAAATCAAGCAGCTAATGCTCAAGGAGCTTTTGTAATTATCGAAGAAACAGCTCCAGGGCAGTATAAAATCAAAGATCAATATCCAAGTGATGAAACAAGGGTAGTTTTAAAAGATCTTAATGGCACAGAAAGAATTTTATCCAAAGAAGAAATGGATGCTTTGATTAAAGAAGAAGCAGCTAAAATTGATAATGGAACTTCAAATTTAACTAAAGACAATGGACAAATCAGTAGTGGGGGATTGAGTTTAGGGGAAACTTTACTCGCAAGTGCTGCAGGTGCTATTTTAGGAAGTTGGATAGGTTCAAAACTTTTCAATAATCAAAATTTTGCCAACCAACAACGCGGTGCTTTTTCAAATCAAAGTGCTTATCAAAGGAGTGTTAATAGTTTTAATAAAGCAGGCACAACAAGCTCTGCTTCAAGTGCTAAAAAATCAGGCTTTTTTGGCGGAGGCTCTAAAGCCACAAGTTCTAGTTCTTCTTTTGGTTCTTAAGGATAAATAATGCAATTACTACAAGTAGATAAACTTCAAAAAGATTATTTAGAAAATATAGGTTTTTCTTGGCATACAGATGAAGATGGAAGTGATTATATTAGCAATAAGTTAGTTTGTGTTAAGGAAAGTGAAGCTAATGCTTATTATGAAGCGGTAAATGAGCTTTATGATATGTTTATTGCTGCAGCGCAAGAAGTGATTGATAATGATCGTTTTGATGAGCTTGGAATTCCTTTTAATCTTATTGATGCAATTAAGATGAGTTGGGAAAATGAGGTTCATTGGCATTTATATGGGCGTTTTGATTTAGCGGGTGGACTTGATGGCAAGCCTATAAAACTTATAGAATTTAATGCTGATACCCCTACTGCTCTTTTTGAAAGTGCGATTTTACAATGGGCACTTTTAAAACAAAATGGAATGGATGAAAGCGCACAATTTAATAGCATTTATGAAAGTTTGATGGATAATTTTAAAAGACTTATTACCCTTGATGAAAGTGTTGAAGGGTTTGAAGAGCATTATCAAGGATGGAAAATTCTTTTTTCAAGTGTTGCAGGAAGTAAAGAAGAAGAAATCACTACAAAATTGCTTGCACATATAGCCAATGAAGCAGGTTTTCAAACTAATTTTTCCTTTGTGGATGAGGTGGAATTTAGCGAAGAGGGTATTTTTAAAGAGGGCGAAAATTATGAGTATTGGTTTAAGCTTATTCCTTGGGAAGATATAGCCATAGAAGAGGGTGAACTTGCCATGCTTTTAACTCAAATCATGCGTAATCAAAGAGCAATTATTTTAAATCCTGCTTATACGCTTTTATTTCAATCTAAGGGAATTTTAAAAATTCTATGGGAACTTTATCCAAATCATCCATTACTTTTAGAAACAAAAGATACTCCTTTGGAAGGTAAAAACTATGTTAAAAAACCTGTTTTTGGTAGAGAAGGTGCAAATATCAGTATAATTAAAGATGGAAAAACTTTGCATGAGAATGTAGGTCCTTATGGGAATAATAAGGCTATTTATCAAGAATATGTAGAGTTTAATTCATGTGAAAACGAATACTATCAAGCAGGTGTTTTCTTTGCTTATGAAGGGTGTGGCTTAGGATTTAGAAAAGGAGGACTTGTGCTTGATAATTATTCTAAATTTGTAGGACATATTATAAAGGATTGAAAAATGAAAATTGTTTGTTTAGATGCGGCAACTTTAGGGGATTATGATTTAAGTGTTTTTGAAAAATTTGGTTCTTTGCAAATTTATACCACAACAAATAAAGAGCAAACCATAGAGCGTTTAAAAGATGCTAATGTCGCCATGACAAACAAGGTTGTAATTGATAAAGATGTGATTGATGCTTGTAAAAATTTAAAACTCATTTTGGAAACTGCTACAGGGGTTAATAATATCGATATTGAGTATGCTAAAGAAAAAGGTATTATTGTAAAAAATGCTGCTGGGTATTCTACTATGAGTGTGGTGCAACATACTTTTGCGTTTATGTTTGCTTTTTTAAATCAAGTGCTTTATTATGACAAATGGAGCAAAGAGGGTAAATGGTGTGAAAGTCCTATTTTTACAGATTATAGTAGAATTTTAAACACCTTAAGTGGTAAAAAATATGGTATTATAGGTTTAGGAACCATAGGTAAAGAAGTGGCAAAAATTTCAAAGGCTTTTGGAGCCGAAATTTATTATTATTCTACGAGTGGAGCTAATAAAAACGCAGATTTTGTACATTTGGAATTAAAAGATTTATTAAAAACTTGCGATATTATAAGTATCCACGCACCTTTAAATGAAAAAACCAAAAATTTACTCGCCTTTGAAGAATTAAAGCTTTTAAAAGATAATGCGATTTTGATTAATGTAGGAAGAGGTGGGATTGTCAATGAAAATGATTTAGCTAAAATCATAGATGAAAAAAATATTCGTGTAGGGCTTGATGTTTTAGAAATTGAACCTATGATGAAAAATCATCCACTTTTAAGCATTAAAAATAAAGAAAATCTTATTATCACTCCTCATGTTGCGTGGGCGAGCAAGGAGGCTTTAAATGCTTTAATGGATATAGTTTATAATAATTTAAAAGAATGGATAGAAAATGGCAAGTGAACATAGTTTTGATATTTCAGCAGCTTTAGATAAACAAGAGTTAAAAAATGCTTTTGAACAAGCTAAAAAAGAACTTGATAGTCGTTATGACTTAAAAGGAATTAAGTGTGAGATTGATTTAAGCGAAAAAGAGAGTATTTTTAAACTCAGTTCTTCTAGTGAAGGAAAGCTTGATGTTTTAAAAGATATAGTGATTTCTAAACTTATCAAAAGAGGAATTAATCCTAATGCTATTAAAGAGCTTTCTCGTGAAAGTGGAGCAATGTTTCGTTTAAATTTGAAAGCAAACGATGCTATTGATAGTGAAAATGCCAAAAAAATCAATAAAGCTATCAAAGATAGCAAACTTAAAGTTAATTCTTCGATTCGTGGTGAAGAAATTCGTGTTGTAGCAAAACAAATTGATGATTTACAAGCTGTGATGAAGCTTGTAAAAGAGCTTGATTTAGAGTTAAATATCAGTTTTAAAAATCTTAAATAAGGTCAAATTTGAAGCATTGTTTAGCTCTGTGTTTTATTTTTTTTCTTTGTGCTTGTAGTGTGAAAAATCAAAATTTTTCGAGTCAAAGCTTGATGGTTTTGATTGCTTCTCCTATGATAAAAATCAATGACGCAGCTTTTTTAAAAAAAGAAAATAATGCTTTAAATTTAGAAGTTTATAAACTAGGGCAAGCTTTTTTTGAACTCAAAATCAAAGATAAAATTTGTATCAATGCAGTGTGTTATGATAAAAAAGTGTTTAATCAAAAATTTTTTAAAAATGTATATTATGATGATATTTTAAGTGATATTTTAAAGGCAAATGCTTTATGGCAGGGTAAAAATTTAGAAAAAACTGATTGTGGTTTTGAACAAAATTTAAAAGCAAAAAATTATGAAATTTTTTATCAAGTTTGTGATAATAAAGTAAGTTTTTTTGATAAAATTTCACATACTAAAATTATCTTAACGCATATTCAAAATTAAAGGATAGAGTTTGAAATTTTTTTTACTGGTATTTTGCTTTGTAAATCTAGCTTTAGCGCAAGTTTATAAAGGTGAATTGTATTTTTATCATTTGCAGGATAAAGAAATTTTTGCCATAGTTTATGATAATGCGCCTATGACTCCACTTTTTGACAGGGATAAAAATCAAACAAGTTCTAGTTTTTTAATTATTGATGATATAAATGGAAATTTAGAGATTCCGCTCGTTAAGACAAATGATTTTTGGCAGGATGAGCGTAAAAAATATAAAATCAATTCTTCTAAAATGCTTACATATGATAATAAAAATTTGCAAGGAGAAAATTTAGGAACAACTACTTTAGAACTTGTTGAAACGCAAGATGGCATTCGTATAAAGCGTAGTCTTGATTTTATAGGTTTTAATGATGATTTTAAAGAATTTCATCCTGTTCATAAGAGTGTATTTAGTTTTGAACAAATTCGCCAAAAGCCTATTTTTTTACAAGATGGAAAAATTAGTTTTGAAGAATGGTATTATTTTTATGAAGATGGTATGAGCCGTGCTATTTTAGAGTTAAATAATTTTGTTTATGATATTAATGCTCACGCATTTGTAAAACTAAATGATTTGTATAATACTAAAAATCAAAAATTTCAAAATCTTTTACATGAGAAGCTTAAAAATACATGTGATGAGTGTTTTGAAGATCTGCAAAATTTACAATTTAATAATAATTTTTTGCTTAATAATGGAAAACTAAAAATTTGTTATCTACCTTTTGAAGGTCATTTTTTAGATGAAAATATTTGCGTAGAATTTAACGAAGATGAGCTTAAGGAATTTAAAAAATAATGGAAAAATTAAAAAATTTTTTAAGTTTGAAAAATATAGAAGATACTCAAATTTATAAAGAGCTTAAGTGTGCTAAAAATGAGGCTTTGATTCTTAGAGAACTTTGTAGAAATTATGTCGTTTCTATTTCTTCTATCAATGCCTTTACTTTATTATCGACAATTTTTGGAAATGATAAGTATCTTTATCTTGATGCTTTGGAGGATTTAAAAAAACTTATCGAAAGAGGTTTTGTAAATCAAAATTCGAGTTTTTTTAAAAGTTTAGAAAATAATAAAACTCAAACATTAACTCTTGCCTTATTGCAAAGTGAGCTTAGTCTAAGTGAATATTTTTTAGAATTTTTAGAAGCAAAACCTCGTTTAAATTTTGAGAAACAAGAGGCTTATGCAGATTATTTAGAATATTTAAAAGATGAATTTGCGCGTATTCAATTATACGAAAGATTAAGTTTTATACAAAAAAGTGCTTATAATAGTGAAATAAAAAATCAAATTAAACTTTATGAAAAACATATCAAAGAAAGACTAAAAAAAAGTAAATTTTATAATGTATTGGCTGATATTTTTAAAGAATACAATCTTGAACATAAAGAACAAATTATTTTTCTAGCACTTTTAAAAGAAGAATACGCCTTAAGTAATGAAAGTTCGATTTCTAGAGAAATGAATTCTTTACTTTCTTTAATCAGTGAAAATGATTTAGAAAGGCATAAAAATAAAAAACTATTACAAGAAAATGCTCCTCTTTTAAACTTAATCGAGTATGATGAATATTTAAATGCTTTTGGAGATATTTCTAAAAGTTTTTTTATTATCGATGAAATTTTACAAAGAATTATAAATTTTGAACCAAAACAAAGTAAAAAAATCAAAATTGAAAGTGTTTTAAAAGATCAAGATATTTTCGAGCTTATAGAACCAAGCACTGACATCAATGATATTATTATGCCTGAAAATACAAAAGAGCTTTTAGAAAATATTTTAAAACAACAAGATAAAAAAGTCCTAGAAAGACTTCATTCTTGGGGTATAAAGAGTAATAAAAATATAGAAGCTAAAATTATTTTTTATGGTCCTGCTGGTACTGGAAAAACTATGTCAGCTTTAGCTATGGCTAAATCAATGAAAAAATCTGTTCTTAGTTTTGACTGTTCTAAAATTTTGAGCAAATGGGTTGGAGAGAGTGAGCAAAATGTAAGAAAAATTTTTGATACTTATAAAAATATCGTGCAAACTTGTAAACAAAGTCCTATTTTACTTCTCAATGAAGCTGATCAGTTTTTAAGTACGCGTGTAGATGGAAGTAGTGGTAGCGATAAAATGCATAATCAAATGCAAAATATATTCTTAGAGCAAATTGAGCGTTTTAGTGGTGTGATTATCGCTACGACAAATTTTTTAGAAAGCTTAGATAGTGCATTTTCAAGAAGATTTGATTATAAGATAGAATTTAAAAAACCTGATTTTAAAGATAGGCTTAAAATTTGGGAAAAATTTCTACCTAAAAAAGCATTATTTGAAAAAGATTTTGATATAAATATTTTATCAAATTATGAATTAAGTGGAGCACAAATTTTAATGGTGGTGAAGAATACAGCTTTGAAAGTAGCTGTATCAAAAGATGGGGTTTTTAAAATGCAAGATTTTATAGAAAGCATACAAAAAGAATTAAATTCAAGTTTTGATAAAAGTAAGATTGTTGGATTTTAACTTTTTTAATGTTTTTGTATAGCGAACTATAAAATAAAACAAAGCTATAATTAAAGCACTCCATTCCCAAAACATAGGAATTTTTGGGGTTAAAAAATAATGATAACTTGCCAAAACTAAGCATAAATATCCTAGTTTTCTGATTTTACTAAGTTTTTTAAAGATTTTAAAAGAACTTAAAAGCATTAAAAATATGATTAAAAATGCGATAAATCCACTTGCTTCTAATAAACGATGTGAAATATCATCGAAAAGCCTTAAAATTTGAGCATTTCTATCAAAAATAAAATAATTTAAAAAGTGCAAAATCGCCCAAAAAGCTGCAAAAATACCTAAAATTTTAGGATAATTTTTTGTTTTTTTAAATTTAAGTAAAGAAAATAAAAGACTTAAATTTAAAAAGATTAAAGCAAATATTCCAGTGTAAATATAGGCTTCTTTTACAAAATCAAAGGCTTTTATGATATGATAAAAGCCATAAATTAAACTTATGATAAAGCTAAAATAAGCAAGAAATTTAAAGTATTTTGTCTGCATTAAAAATTCACTTTCAAGTCCATGTTTTTATATAAACTTGCCACTTCTTTTTCATATCCATTAAACATTAAAGTAGGTTTGGTAAAGAAGTCTCCTAAAGCCCTCTCGTTAGCTTGAGACCATCTAGGATGAGAAACATTAGGATTGACATTAGCATAAAAACCATATTCACTTGGAGCGTAACTTTCCCAAGTAGATTTAGGCTGTTCTTTGGTAAATTTTATTTTAACTATGGATTTAATACTTTTAAAGCCATATTTCCAAGGAACAACAAGGCGTATTGGAGCGCCATTTTGAGGCTTTAAGGCTTTTTTATACATTCCTACTGCAAGCAAGGTAAGAGGATGCATAGCTTCATCCATGCGAAGTCCTTCTACATAAGGATAGTCTATAGTTGGAAATAAAGCGTCTTGATCGGGAAATTGGCTCTTATCTAAAAGAGTGGTAAATTTAACAAATTTTGCCTCGCTTGTAGGTTTTGCCATTTCAATCAAACGACGCAATTCAAAGCCTACCCAAGGTACCACCATAGACCAAGTTTCAACACAGCGAAAACGATAAATTCTTTCTTCTAGTGGAAATTTTAAAATATCTTCCATGCTTAAAGTTAAAGGTTTTTCTATTTCTCCACTGATATCGATTTTCCAATTTTGAGTATTGAAATTTTGTGCCAATGATACAGCCTTTCTTTTATCTGTTGAAAATTCATAAAAATTGACATAATTTGTAGCCAGTTCTTCATCACTGATTTCAAGTTTGTTTGGATTAGTATCGCTTGTGAAATTTAAAGCAGATAGTTTAGAAGCAAGTACGCTTGAACTTATTAAAGCACCTGCTCCAAGTTTTAAAAAATCTCTTCTTTTTTTATATAAATTCTCAGGAGTTATAATCATAATTTTTCCTTATTAAAAATTTTTATTATTAAACTATAACAATGTTAATACAGGATTAATTTTGTGTGATTTTTTCAAGTTCTATATTGTAGAATATTTCTTCGCAAAATTCTTTATAATGATTAAGTAGTTTAATTTTTGAAGTTTCTTGCATTAGAATTTTAAATTCTAATTTTTTTAATTTTCTAAGTTCATCCTTGAGCTCTTTATCTTTTGAAAACAATAAAAAATATTCTTTAAAGATGAGCTCATAAATTTCAAAAGTTCCATCGACAAGATAATTAATCGCTTTATCAAGATGCCGATTAGAGTCTTTAAAATTTAAAGGATTTAAAACCATGAAACAAAGATGAATCATGGCGAAGTGAAAATATTTAAGATGTTTTTCAGGTAAGGTGAACAAATCGCTTTTTTGAAAATTTTGAAGATTGTTAAAGTCAGAATTCAAGAAATGATAGCCAAAACAGTCATTGATATTTGAAATCAAATTTTTAATTTTTTGTTCTTCATCAAGTTTTTTTCTAAAGGCTACAAAATAAGCGAGAGCCTTGTAAAATATTTGAAAAAATTCAATATGTTTATTTTCTCTTAGACAAATAAGACTTAAATCTTTTGGAGAAGTGGAGTGCTCTTGCATATAATTATAAACTTTCAGGGAAATTTTATTTCTTATCTCAAGCAAGTAGCTTAAGTCTTTTTGTTTTAAAATTTGATAATAAAAAAATATAAAATCTTTAATTAAACCTTTATGATCTTTTTCAAATAATGAAATTTGAAAATCCACGCTAAGAAACTGATTGTAAAGATTAAAGTAATCGCATTCTAATTGTTGATAATTCAATATTTTATCCCACACTTAGCATAAAATTCTTTTAAAGCATGTTCTTTATCAGGCTGAGTTTTAATCCATTCTTCAAAGTGATTACACATATCCCATTCTTTTTGCTGAATTGCTTCATAATTTTGCTCTATATCGTTTTCGCTTATATTTTTTCTGTGTATTTTGTTTAAAATTTTTTCACATACAGCCCTAGGATTTTCATTTTTATATATAGGCCTTCCCACAACGATATAATCACTCAAATTTTCTCTAGCCATTGCAAGATTAGCAACACGTTTTTGATCATCACTTGTTTCTCCAAAAGGACGAATTCCAGGAGTAAGGGTTAAGAAATTTGAACTTGTGTGCTCTTTAATTTTTTTGCTTTCAAAAACAGAGCATACCATACCATCAAGTCCATTTTCATAGGATATTTTTGAAAAATTAATTACAGCTTCTTCAATTTTTTGTCTATAAATACTAAAGAAATTTTCTTCATCAAAACTCGTAAGAGCAGAAACTGCTAAAACTAAAGGTCTTTTTGAAAATTTGCTAAGCCGTGTCATAACTTCTTGTATGGCTATTTTTCCAGCACTTGCGTGGATATTGATCATATCAACACCAAGTTTTGATACTTCTTCGCAAGCATCTGCCATAGTGTTGGGAATATCATGAATTTTAAGATCAAGAAATATTTTAAAATCATCAACTTTTTTAAGTTCTTCTATGAATTTAAAACCATCTCTTAAATATGCTCTTAAACCTACTTTTAACCATATGTCTAAATTTTTTAATTCTTTGGCAAGTTGTAAGCATTCTTCTTTTGTAGAAAGATCAAGTGCGACACAAAGCTTCATTTTTTAGCCTTTATTAAGGCATCTAAAACTCCATTTATAAATTTTGGAGAATTGTCATTAGCAAGTTCTTTAGCAAGTTCTATAGCCTCATTGATGACAATGGCGCTAGGAGTATCGGTAAAAAGTAACTCATAAGCTCCAAGTCTTAGTATAGCTCTTTCTACATGTCCTAAAGCTGTAATTTGATTATCATTTAGAAATGAATTTAAGGTTTCATCAATATTGTTTAAATTATCTAAAATTCCATTATATAAATTTAAAGTAAAATTTTTTTGTTCATTGCGTATTTTTTTTTCATCTAAAATTTCATCTACAAAAACGTTGTTTTGAGAATTTAATTCAAAAGCATAAAGTAAGGAGATGACGCTTTGGCGAACTTGATGACGCGTTGCCATTAAAGCTCCTTGCTTAAATTTAACATCTCGATTACAGTTGTCATAGCTTCAAAGCCTTTATTGCCTGCCTTGCTTCCAGCTCTTTCTATGGCTTGTTCTATTGTGTCTGTAGTTAAAACACCAAAACTTACAGGGATATTATGATTTAAACTCACATTGGCTATGCCTTTGGTGGTTTCTGCTGAAACATAGTCAAAATGCGGAGTTGAGCCACGAATTACTGCGCCTACGCAACAAATTGCATCAAATTTTTTGCTTTCTATAGCTTTTTTTAACGCATACGGAAGTTCAAAAGCACCAGGAACAAGTATAAGGCTTAGATTTTCCTCTTTGCCCCCGTGTCTTAAAAAAGCATCTTTTGCTCCTTCTACAAGGCGATCTGTGATGATATGATTAAATCTTGCATTAATGATAGCAATTTTTGTATTTGAGTCTAAATTTAATTTTCCTTCAATAATATTCATTTGTTTTCCTTTATGATATTTTGTATTTCTAGTAATGTATTAACGCAATTTTTAAGGCGTGTAAGATTAAGCATATTAGGTCCATCGCATAAAGCCTCGCAAGGATTAATATGTGTTTCAAAGAAAAAGCCATCTATGCCTACGGCTGCTGCCGCTCTTGCTAAAGGTTCTACAAATTCGCTTTTCCCTCCGCTACTTCCACCTGCAGCCCCTGGCATTTGTACGCTATGGGTAGCATCAAAAATAACTGGAGCAAATTCACGCATGATAACTAAAGAACGCATATCTACTACTAAATTTCCATAGCCAAAGCTAGCCCCTCTTTCAGCTACAAAAACACCATTTCTTTGAGCAGCTTCATAGCCTTCATCTTCTATACCACGGGTTTGTAGAACTTTTTTAACGCTGTATTTGATATCGCTTGGGTTTAAAAATTGTCCTTTTTTGATATTAATTTTTGCCTTAGTTTTTGCTGCGGCTACAAGTAAATCGGTTTGACGACATAAAAAAGCAGGAATTTGCAAGACATCAGCTACTTCACTTACAGGGTTTGCTTGATTGCTTTCGTGTATATCGGTTAAGATTTTCATACCAAATTCATCTTTTACGCTTTGTAAAATTTTTAATCCTTCTTCAAGACCAGGACCTCGAAAAGAATTAATACTTGTGCGATTGGCCTTATCAAAACTTGATTTGAAATAAAATTCTATATTTGGATTTTCATTAAAATTTTTTAACTGTTCAGCAACTTTAAAAATCAAATCTTTGCTTTCTATCACGCAAGGACCAGCAATGAGTATCATTTTTTTCATTTTTTTCCTTTGTTCTTAACTAAAATTAATCCACCAAAAATAATGCCTATTATACCTAAAAAAACCATAGTACTTGGTAAATTATCTCCCAAAATTATCCCAACTATCATACTAAATACTACATCAAGATAACTAACTCCGGCAACCACTCCTGCTTGTTTAGCGATACCATAAGCTTTAGTGACATGAATTTGATAAATGGTGCCTAAAGTTCCCATAATGGCAATGATAAGCCAAGCTGTAAGACTTGGCATCACAAAAGGTGCTAGAATGAAATCTAAATGTAAAGAATCAAGATGCTGTGGTTCAAAAAATTCAGCACTGATCATAGAAATTAAAGGCATTAAGGTTCCTAAAAGGATAAAAGAAAAGGCAATTTGTTCTGTAGTGTAAGATTTTCTAAGTTCTCTTACACTTGTAAGAGCTAAAGCGGCTAAAAATCCACTCGTGATACCTATAACTGAATTTTTTAAATCAAAGCCTGAATGATTTAAATTATGAGCCCAAGGCTGAGCGATTAAAAGCACTCCACCAAATGCTATTAAAATTCCTATCCAGCCTTTGATGCCAATATTTTCTTTAAAAACAACAAAAGCTATTAAAGTAATAAAAATAGGAGCAGTTTTTTGAAAAGCAAAAGCTCCACCTAGTGTAATATTTGAAACATTATAGAAAAACATATATAGTGAAAGCGTGCCTACTACTCCACGAAATACCAAGAGCCAAAAATATCCCCCTTCTTTATGTGCCTTAGATCGTTTTAAAAGATAGACTATGAAAAAAATTCCTATGATATTTCTAAAAAACATAATTTCTATAGAACTCATTTCCTTGCTAAGAATTTTTGCACAAGCTCCCATAAGTGCAAAATCCAAACATGCTAAAATCATGAAATAAATTCCTAAATTATGCTTGATTACTTTTAGCATTTTTTTTCCTTGACTAAAATCTGGGTTAATTCTAGTCTTTTTTGCTTAATATTAAGCCAAATTTTATATAATTTTAAAAATATAATTTTCTAGGAAAAAAATGCAAAGCATTATACTTATAGGTAAGCCAAATGTGGGAAAATCAAGCCTTTTTAATAGAATGGCAAGACAAAGAATAGCTATTACAAGTGATATTTCAGGCACAACTAGAGATACAAATAAAACGCAAATTCATATTCATTCAAAAAAAGCCATGCTTATTGATAGTGGAGGGCTTGATGAAAGTGATGAACTTTTTAAAAATGTGAAAAAAAACACTTTAAAAGTAGCTAAAGAAAGCGATATCATACTTTATCTAGTTGATGGGAAATTAGCGCCTGATGATGAGGATAGACAGTTTTTTTATTCTTTAAAAAAACTTGGAAAACCTATAGCCTTAGTGATTAATAAAGTAGATAATAAAAAAGATGAAGAAAGGGCTTGGGAGTTTGAAAATTTTGGCGTAAAGGAAATCTTTAATCTTTCAGTAACCCATAATGTAGGCTTAGATGAACTTTATGAATGGCTTGAAAAATTTTTACATGAAGAGTTTTTAATCCCCGATGAAGAAGAAAATTTAGAAGATTTTTTAGAGTATTATGAAGAAGGAAAAGAATTTCAATTTAAAGAAGTCGATCAAAATCATATCAGAGTGGGTATTGTAGGGCGTGTAAATGTTGGAAAATCAAGTCTTTTAAATGCTTTGGTTAAACAAGAACGCAGTGTTGTAAGTTCTATTGCAGGAACTACTATAGATCCTGTTAATGAAAGTGTAGTTCATAAAGATAAAGTGATAGAATTTGTTGATACTGCAGGTATTAGAAAAAGGGGTAAAATTCAAGGACTCGAACGCTTTGCCCTAAATCGCACGGAAAAAATTTTATCTCATTCTCAAATAGCACTTTTGGTTTTAGATGCGCATGAGGGCTTTAACGAGCTTGATGAACGCATTGCTGGGCTTGTGGCTAAGCATTATTTGGGTGTGATTATTGTTTTAAATAAATGGGATAAAAGTGAGATGGATTTTGATAAGACTGTAAAAGAATTGCGTCTTGATCGTTTTAAATTTCTAGCTTACGCACCCGTGATTAGCGTATCAGCTTTAAGTGGAAAAAGGGTGCATGTTTTACTCGATAAAATTTTGCAAATTTTTGAAAATTTCACTCAAAAAATCCAAACTTCTAAGCTTAATACCTTGATAGAAAATGCCACAAGAGCACATCCTTTGCCGCATGATTATGGGAAATTGGTTAAAATTTATTATGCAGTACAATATGACTTAGCACCGCCAAAAATTGCACTTATTATGAATCGTCCTAAGGCCTTGCATTTTAGCTATAAGCGTTATTTACAAAATCAAATCAGAAAAGAATTTAATTTTGAAGGTGTGCCTTTAGTGATTGCTTCGCGTAAAAAGGGCAGTAAAGAAAATGATGAAAGCTAAAAATATCGTTTTTATAGGATTTATGGGTTCTGGAAAAAGCACTTTAGCAAGAGCTTTAGCTAAGGATTTAGATCTTGTTTTTTTAGATAGTGATTTTTTAATAGAACAAAAATTTAATCAAAAAGTCAGTGAAATTTTTGAACAAAAAGGGGAAAATTTTTTTAGAGAACAAGAGCAAAAAATGGCTGATTTTTTTAGTTCTTGTGAGAAAGCTTGTATTGCTACAGGTGGGGGTTTTGTTAATGTTTCAAATTTAGAAAAAGCAGGTTTTTGTATTTATTTAAAAGCAGATTTTGAATATTTAAAAAAGCGTTTAGACAAAGATGAAATTTCTAAAAGACCTTTATTTTATGATGAAATTAAAGCAAAAAAATTATATAATGAGCGTTTAAGCAAGTATGAACAA
Organism: Campylobacter sp. CFSAN093224; assembly: GCF_012897395.1. Classification (NCBI taxonomy): domain Bacteria; kingdom Pseudomonadati; phylum Campylobacterota; class Epsilonproteobacteria; order Campylobacterales; family Campylobacteraceae; genus Campylobacter; species Campylobacter sp. CFSAN093224. The sequence continues at coordinate 355,685 of NZ_CP040607.1, forward strand.
AAGGCAAATTTTATTTTAAATATAGAAAATAAAAATATAGATGAGCTTTTAAGCGAGATTAAAAAGGTGATAAAATGAGAGTATTAACAGGCCTTCAGCCAAGTGGCGATTTGCATATAGGTAATTATTTTGGTGCGATTAAGCAAATGGTAGATGCACAAGAAAAAAGCCAAATGTTTATGTTTATTGCTAATTATCATGCCATGACTTCTTCTCAAGATGGAGAAAAACTTAAACAAAATTCCTTAAAAGCTGCTGCGGCTTTTTTAAGCCTTGGTATAGATCCTCAAAAAAGCGTTTTTTGGTTGCAAAGTGATGTTAAGGAAGTTATGGAGCTTTATTGGATTTTATCGCAATTTACTCCTATGGGTTTATTAGAGCGTGCACATAGTTACAAGGATAAAGTTGCTAAGGGACTTAGTGCTTCACATGGGCTTTTTTCTTATCCTGTTTTAATGGCGGCAGATATTTTACTTTTTGATACACGAATTGTCCCTGTAGGAAAAGATCAAATCCAGCATGTTGAAATCGCACGCGATATTGCTTTAAAAGTTAATAATGAATGGGGTGAAATTTTTACCCTTCCAGAAGCGAGAGTTAATGAAGAAGTAGCTGTGGTTGTGGGTACTGATGGAGCAAAAATGAGTAAATCTTATCAAAATACTATAGATATTTTTAGCAGTGAAAAAACCTTAAAAAAACAAATTTCTTCCATAGTTACAGATAGTACCGCTTTAGAAGATCCAAAAGATCATGAAAACTGCAATATTTTTAAAATCGCAAAGCTTTTTTTAGATGAATCAGGGCAAAAAGAATTACAAATACGCTATGAAAAAGGTGGTGAGGGTTATGGACATTTTAAAATATATTTAAACGAGCTTGTAAATGCTTATTTTAAAGAAGCAAGAGAAAAATATAATGAGCTTTTAGAAAAGCCTTCGCATTTGAAAGAAATTTTGGATTTTGGTGCGACAAAAGCAAGAAAAATCGCCCAAGAAAAAATGCAAAAAATTTATGAAAAAATCGGACTTTAAGGAGTAGAAAATGCTAGATTTAAAAAATTTGCAAAATAATTTTGATGAAGTGGCTAAAAAGTTAAAAAATAAAAAAGTTGATGAAAATATCTTAAAAAAACTTGCTGAACTTTTTGCAAGTTTAAAAAAAGAAAAAATAGCCTTGGAAGAATTTCAAGCTTTTCAAAATAAATTCAGTAAAGAGCTTGCTACAGCCGAAGATAAAGAAAGTTTAAAAGCAAAATTAAGCGAAAATAAAAGCAAAATTAATGAGCAAAGCGCTAAAGTAAATGCTTTAGAAAATGAGCTTGAGGAAATCGCTCATGCCATCCCAAATATCCCTGATGAATGTGTGCCTGTGGGTGAAGATGAAAATGAAAATGTGGAGCTTAAAAAAGTTTTAAATCCACCTAGCTTTGATTTTACTCCAAAAGAACATTTTGAATTAGGCGAGAGTTTAAATTGGCTTGATTTTATGCGTGGGGTAAAAATTTCACAAAGTCGTTTTTGTGTGCTTAAAAATGAAGGAGCTTTATTAAGCCGTGCTTTGGTAAATTATATGATAGATTTTAATAGAAGTCGTGGATTTGAATTTGTTAATGTACCTTTTTTGGTAAATGGTGCTACTATGTTTGGGACGGGTCAGTTGCCAAAATTTAAAGAAGATATGTATAAGGTAGATGATGAGGATTTGTATTTGATCTCAACTTCTGAAATTCCAGTAACCAATCTTTACAGCGGAGAAATTTTAGCGAGTGAAACTTTACCTATAAAAATGACTTGTTATAGCGCTTGTTTTAGAAAAGAAGCAGGCAGTGCAGGGCGTGATACAAGGGGTATTATAAGACAACACCAGTTTGAAAAAGTAGAGCTTGTAAGTATCACTAAACCTGAGCAAAGTGATAGTGTGTTTAATGAAATGCTTGAGTGTGCAAGTGATTTGCTGAGTTCTTTAGGTTTAGCGCATAGACATTTGATGCTTTGCACTGGAGATTTGGGTTTTAGTGCAGCAAAAACTGTAGATCTTGAAGTGTGGCTTCCAGGACAGAATAAATATCGTGAGATCAGCTCGGTTTCAAATTGTCGTGATTTTCAAGCAAGACGCGCTAAAATTCGCTATAAAAACGAACAAGGAAAAAATGAACTCGTCCACACTCTTAATGGCTCATCTTTGGCAGTAGGAAGAACCTTGGTAGCGATTATGGAAAATTATCAAGATAAAGAAGGAAAAATTCATATTCCTGATGTTTTGAAAAAATATTTTTAAAGAGTATAGATGGCTGAACAAGAAGATATAATACTAGAAAAACCCGAAGATGGCTTAAATCAACCAAGACTTGATGAGAGTTTAGAGGGATTTAAAGGGCAAGAGGGGCAAGCTCCAGAAGATGAAGAATTTGCATCATTGCCAGAAGAATTACCTCAAGAAAATAGTGAAAGTGGTTTTAAATTTACAAGAGAAAGTGCGCCTGAAGATGTATCAACTTTTGAAGAAGTTGAAAGTCAAGAGCCTACGCCTTGGTATAAAGATCGTAAGTTTATGTCTCTTGTGGGTTTATCTTTGGGGATTATTTGTATTTTAGTTTTTACACTTTTTTATTTAACTTTTAGTGAAGGAAAAATTAAACCAGATATTATAGCTTCTAAGCCTTTAGAACAACCTGTTATTATGCCTGATGAATCATATAAATACAATGATATGCAAAGAATTGATGGTATGATCCAAAAAGCAAATGCTTTATATTTAAAGGGTGAGGTTGAACAGGCTTTAAAAGTTTATGAGCAAGTTGCCGTATATAATGAATCTTTATCTAATTATAATTTAGGCGTTTCTCAAATGAATGAGAATAAATTCCAAGAAGCTTTTGAAAGCTTCAAGAAAGCTATAGCCAATGGAGAAAATCAAAGTGTAGCTGCTATCAATGCTGCTGTTTGTGCTTTAAAGCTTAATGATAAGGAAAAATTTAGATATTATATTGATTTAGCTCAAGTGTATCTTCCAAAAGAAGGAAAATCAAAATTATATGATTATTATTTAAGCTTGATTAATTATTACAAAGGATATTACCCTGAGGCCTTACAAATGTTACAAAGAACAGATGTGGAGCCGTATTCTGATGTTGCAAAGTATTTGTCTGCTAAAATTTATGCAAAAATGGACTTTGATTCCAAGGCTATACAGCAATTAAATTCTCAAGGCAATTTTGAATCTAGTTTATCTTTAGGTCTTTTATACGCTAGAATAGGAGAATATGCTAAAGCTAAAGTCGCTTTAAGTACAGCGATGAAAATTGAAAGAGATTTTAATCAGAGTTTGGCGGCTTTAACATTGGTTGATATTAAAACAGGAAATTATCAAGATATGTTAGCGCGCTTGCAAAATTCTTATGATAACGATAAAGATAGATATAAGATTTTAGATACTTATAAAATTCAAGTTCGTTTAAATAAGGATCTTTTTAATATAGCAGTTGCTCAAAATTCTTTTTCAAAAGATTTGCTAAAAAAACAAAAAGATCAATTCGATTTGCTTTTTTATTTTGCACCTTATCAGGTTTTTGATAGTAAGCAGGCTGCTTTATATATTAAAAAAGCTAATGTTACAGATTTCGTTGATGATAGTACTGATGTGGGAATTTATCTTAATATAAGCAAGGCTCTTTCATCTACCAATGTAAAAATTGCCAATATTATTAACTATGCATTAAATCAGAAGTTACGCCTTGCTAACCAAGAATTTCAAAAACTTATCAAGGATTATCCAGAACATAGTATTTTACATTATAATTTGGCTTTAACTTATGCCCAAATGCAAAATTATGAACTTGCTTATAAGCATTTTTCAAGTTCATATCATCTTAATCCTAAAAATTACTTAGCAGGTGCTTTTGCTATGTTTTGTGCAAAATTAATTGATATTGATACAACTAAACTTTACAATGAAATTCTTGATAATATAGCTGCTGATTCTAATTTTAAAGCTAATATGCAAAAAAGTATGTTATTTTTAGTTAATAATAATTATATTTCTATGCTTCCTTATTTAGATGAAACAAAAAAAGATACGCCTTTGAGTTTGATTTTTGAAGCTATTGTTGCTAAAAATAATAACCTTAATAATCAAGTAGATGTGAAAATTGCTAAATTACGTTCAGAGTTGCCTGAAGATATTTTGGCAAATATTTTGTATTTTAATTCTTTAAATTCAAATTTAAATATTAAAGAATATGCTCAAAATGCTCAAATTCATTTTAAAAATTTAAAACTTGATTATCGTAGTGTTTTTGGTGGGCCAAATATAGCTAGGGAATTTTATGTTAATTTAATGCATATTGCAGGGCTTTTAAATTTAGAAAGACAGAAATTTAAAGAGTTGATTAATGTTTCAGGAGCAAAAGATGAGGGTATTTTACAAACTTTAGCTTATTTGGATATTTTTGCACAGCAATACGAGGAGGCTTATGCGCTTTATAATTCTTTGATTGATGATTATGGAGCTAAAGATACTAAAACTTTATTTTTAGCAGCCGTAGCAGCCGTAGGTGCAAATAATCCAAATTCAGCTATAGCGCTTTTGCAGCTTTCTAAACTTACAGATAAAAATAACAAAGAGAGTAAAGCAGCTCTTGGTATGTTGTATCAAGAAGTAAAGAACTATGAAGCTGCGATATCTCAGTATAAAACTTTACCTAATAATTTTAAGAGTGAATTTTTTACTTTTGATATTAATAACAACTAAAAATGCTTAGAAATTTCTAAGCATTTTTAGTTAAGCTTGAAGATCTAGAGTTTTTCCGCCTAGTTCATCGATGCGATCGCTAACTTTTTTAAGTGCCGCATCTATTGTATCTTGACTGATTTGAGGAAGTTCTCCACCCCACATTTTTTCTGCTTGCTCAAATCCTTTTTTCATACCTTCAAGACCTTTTTTTAATTTTTCAACATCATCGCCACCGCCTTTAATAACAAAATCCGCGATGCGATTGGCTGTATTTTCCACTCCAAAAAAACCATCTTCACTTACAAGTTGTTGAAGTTCATCTGTATTCATATCAAGTGGATTTTTGCCACTGTAGCCTAAGGATGCAAAATCAATATTTGTAAGTATAGATTTCGCAGTATCTAAATTGGCACCATTTAAAAGACTATCTAGTCCAGTTTGGGCATTGCTCGAACCTATTACAGCATTCATTGTTTGCTGTTGAAACTGAACTAGGTAAATTTGTGTAATGCCTTTTCCACCAAGTGCATTTAATTTTTCAAGGGTATTTTTATCTACATCCTTGCTAGAATTAGCACTTTGAACATTTTTGTCTTTTGTGTTTTCCTTAGCATCATCTGCCTTCTTATTGCTAACTTGTGTTTGTGCCATGCTAGCGATATTTGAAAAAGTATTCACTTGCATATTTGCTCCTTTATGTGAGGCTTTAGTTTATATCGACTTTTGACTTAAAAAATTTATAAGGACATTAAATTCCTTATTTTCAAAGGAATTTAATGTTTTATTGTAGATAATAAGCAATTTGCTCTTTATTGAGAATGCGGATAAGATTGCTAGTACCTTCTACTCCTGTTGGAAAGCCTGCAGTTAGAAGATAGCATTTATCTTCATCCATAAAACCTTTTTCAACACTTGATCTTACAGAGTCTTTTAATAATTCTGTAAGTTCATTACTTTTGTTAACCAAGATCGCAGGATTAACTCCCCAAACTATACTTAAAGAGTTTAAGGTTTTTTCAGAATGCCCTACTGCTATGATTTCTATATTTGGACGATATCTCGCAATCTTAATAGCAGATTTTCCGCTACTTGTTAAAGAAAAAATAGCATCAGCGTTAAGATCTGTTGCAAGATGAGCTGAAGAACGCATGATTTTATCTGTATTGTCTAAATCATTAAAATCATTAAATTTGTTATATGGATAGCGTTTTTCTGTTTCTATTATAGTTTGGCACATTATATCAACAGCGTTTGCAGGATCTATACCAACGGCACTTTCTTCACTTAGCATTACTGCATCTGTTCCATCTAAAACAGCATTTGCAACATCTGAAATTTCAGCTCTTGTGGCGGTTTTGCTTTTGGCTAATGAAAAAAGCATCTGAGTCGCAGTAATAACAGGCTTAGAGACATTGTTTGCTTTTTGTATGATTTCTTTTTGGATATTAGGAACTTTATAATAAGGTACCTCAATACCTAAGTCTCCTCTTGCAACCATTATACCATCGCTAGATTTAATAATCTCATCAATATTTTCTACTGCATCAAATTTTTCAATTTTTGCAAAAATAGATATTTTTGCGTTATTTTGTGCTAAAATTTCACGAACTTCATCAATATCGTGCGCATTTTGTACGAAAGATATTGCTAAAAAATCTACTTCATTTTTTATACCCCAAAGTAAATCATTTTTATCTTTTTGTGTAATAACATCAATATTGATTTTAGTATTCGGAAAATTAATACCTTTATTTGAGTTTAAAAAACCATCATTTTCTATAATGGTTTCAATTTTTTGATCATCTATGTTTTCTACTTTAGCACGAATTGATCCATCATATAGATAAATATATTCATCAATTTTTAACATATCTAAAATAGATTTTTGATTAATACTGATTTTATAATGATTTTGAGCAATCTTCTCCCCTAAAATTGTTTCACGATAAAAATCAAGTCTATCACCCTTTTTTAATTCAAATGGTTCTTTAAGTTCACTTGTACGAATTTTAGGACCACTAATGTCTTGTAAAATTCCAATACGAGTATGCAATTCTTTAGCTACTCTTCTTATGGTATCTAAGTTTTTTTTATGATACTCATGTGTTCCATGAGAAAAGTTTAAACGGAAAACATTTACACCATTGATAATCATTTGGCGTAGAATTTCTTCCTTTTCACTTGCTGGACCTACTGTGGCTACAATTTTTGTTTTTTTAAGCATGGTAAACTCCTTTTGAAATTATTGTAGCTAAAAATAGAAACAAAATGATTACAATAATTCTGAAGAAAATTTATCTTCGTTAAATTCCATTCCTAGGTAATTACATATAAGCTTTGCATCTCTTTCAGCATTTCCTAAACAACTTGTTGCCCCAGGACTTGGAGTCATATTGAAAATAATACCAGGGGTTTCTGTGATGCTTGCTTCACCTAGCATTAATTCTCCTTTAGTTTTATCAATAACTTGTGGTCTTACGCCTCCAAAACCTTTCGCATAATAAATATCGCTTGCTTTAAGACTTGGGACTATTTTTTTGGCATCTTTAACAAATAAGCTTTTATCAATAAAAGGTAGTTCAAAAAGATAATTATAAAAGATGTAATTTCTAATTGTTGCATCTTTAAACATATTAAAAGTTACTTTTAAAACAGTTTTATCAAGTTTTAGTGCTTCAAAAAATTCTGGAACTGATTTTAGACCATGATAACGTTCTAGTTTTGGAATAACAAGTGCAGTAGGTCCAAAGCGAGTGTTCATATCAGCAAGCAAATCAGGATCTCCATGAAGAGCTGCAAATGGAAGTTTAGGATTTTGCACCATATAAACCTTGCCATTTAAAAGTTTTTGTTTGGTTAAATAAAAACTTCCTGCAACAGGCCAACAAGACTTATCCATACCTAAGTTCATTTTATGTGCTAAATATAAAGAGTGCGCCCCAGCATTGACAACTACGCTTTTGGCATGGTATTCTTGATGATTTGAGGTTTTTAATATAAAAATATCATCTTTTTTTTCTATGTGAATAATTTCTTGATTAAAGGCAACGAAAGTATTTTTATTTTGTTTTTGTGCTTGTTCTATTAGATTTATGCTCATTTTCCCAAAATCTACAGTTGTAAAAACCTCGCCACTTTCAACACCCATGGCGCAGATATTTTCAGGTCTATCTTGATTGCAATCTTCTCCTAAAACAACTTTGGGTTCAATTTGTTTGATTTTTGTTTTATTGAAAAATTTTATATAAGGATAAAGTTCTTTAAATTCTTCATAGCGTTTTTTCATATAATCACATTCTATATCTCCAACAGCTAGAGCCATTTTTTGATGAGAAAACATGAAATTATTTTGCGCATTTTGCATGAGTCCATATTTAACTATCATATCAGCTGTTCTTTTTACTTTTCGCGCTTTTTCTAAAGTATAATTGGTTTCAATATCTCCACAATGAATGGTTTGAGAATTACTCGTTCCCTTAGAATTTAATGTTGCAGCTGTATTATATTTTTCTATCAAAGCAATATTTTTAATATTTGTATATCTTGCAAGCTCGTAAAATAATGCTGCTCCTGAAATTCCAGCTCCGATGACAAGCACATCAAATTCTTGTTGGCTCATTGTTTTTCCTTTTTTTATTTTAATAAACTTTTTTCTAAATAGAAGTTTAATTGAATTTGTTTTACAAAAAGTTAAATTTCATTAAGGTTTGATATCAATGAGAATTTTTGTAACATTTTTAATAAAGTAAATTGGGATTTTCTTTTATAATCTTTTTCATTCCTCGAAAGATTAAAAGTTTATCATAAATTGCGTGATCGAAATAATTTGCTAAAAATTGCCCATCTCCACCAGTGAAATAAAGCTTTTTATTTTGAGCGGCATCTTTTATCAGTAGGTAAATTCCTTTAAAAACACCATAACTTAAAGCATCCATGGTTTTTTGCGGGAATGCATCAAGACTAACTTGAGTATTAAATTCACTTTTTAATCGCGGTGAAATATGGCTATAAATTTTTTTATAATTTGCAATACCTGGCAAGATAAAACCACCAAGATGTATAGAATTAGAAATAATATCAATTGTAATAGCACTACCTGCATCTACAACAACCCCATCTTCAATAGTATAACAAGCTGCTATGCGATCGATTCCTAATCCTTGATAAATTGTATCAAATAAAAAATAAGGTTCAAGATTGATAAAATTTTTTTGATTTTTTAAATGTTCTTTGAGATGTTCATTGACATTGATATAAAAAATTTTTTGTTCATTTTTAAATTCTAAAAACTGATCTATACTAAGAGTAAAATATTTGTTATCATCTAGGAAATTAGCATTTGAATTCCCAATATCACAGAGCAACATAGATATTAAATCCTTTCATTTCTAGATGATTTTTTGCTTTAGAGCAAAGAGAAGCCATACTAAAAAAATATTTGTTATTTATGTTAATTTGCTGTGCTAGATTTTCTAAAAATAAGGCATCTTTCATTAAAAATTTTGTTTTTCCTGTATACATAAAAAGAATGTTATTTTGATCTTTAGCACAAATATAACTTTTTTTTCTAGTCAACATACTTAAGTCATAGGGCTTTAAATTTAATTTTAAAGACTTTATTGTTTGTTCTAAAATTTTTATCATAGCAAATCTAAAATTTTATCTCCGTAGTAAAATTTACCATTCCCCATGAAAGAAATTTTATCAACAGCTTCTGAAAGTTTAAATACTTGTGTATTATCTAAATTTAGATTCATTTTGATAAGATAGCCTGTTTTTTCAAAAATATATAAATAATTATTGTATATATTGCTTTTTACAAAAATAGCAAATTCAAATTTTTTTTCTGCAATTTTTCTTAAGTTATAATCAGTTTTAATAATAGTGCCATCTTTTTCTAGTATAAAAATACCATCATCACTAAGTGCAACATCTTTTATGTCAGCGTCAAGATAAAGAGTTCTAGCAGGGCTTACAACAATGATTTTTTTAGCTGTTGCTGCTATAAGTTTATCTCCGATTACACTTAGATGGATTACATTGTTGAAAAAATTTTCTGCTGAAATAACCACATCTTTAATGACTTGAAGATTGCTTCTTGAAAGAATTAAAATTTTGCCATCTAGCGTTGGATATACGATGATATTGTCTAAAAATATAGGATTAGCGGTACGACTGTCTTGAGCTGGAGCTGAGGTTAGGGTTTGACTAAATTTAATACCCAAAGAACGATTTGCAAGAACTATAGTATTGTTTGCAAGTACAAGGGCTAAATCATCTCCATTAGAAGCTACTCCTACAACACTAGCGTCAAATTGAAAATTATAAATTTCATTATAAGAATTGTCAAAAATTTTTAAATTTCCATTATTATCTGCAGTAAAATATTCCCCATCTTGATAAGCTAGAAGCATATAATTTTTAGGAAGTTTAAACTTGTCTATGGAGATATTATTTTTTAAGATAGCTGTATTATTGCTAAGTTTTGCAGAAACTAGATTCCAATCAACGATTTTACTTTTTAAATTGCTATTATGACTTAAATCTCCATCGGTTTGTTTTGGTTCAAAATATTGTCTTTTGGTGCCACAAGCACATAGAAATATTAAACAAAATAGTGTTAAAAATATTTTTTTCATTGTGTAATGCCTTGATAATGTTTGAGGTTTTTAGCTATTTGATTTAAACTTGAATTTTCTTTTATCTGAGAAAGTAAAACATTAGCTTCTTCGATTTTATTTTGCTCTAAAAGTTTGTAAGCTTCTAATAATTTATCATAATTTTTTAAAAATATTGATTTATCTCCTAAAGATAATGCAATAATATTTTTAAGTAAAGTGTTTGTTTGAGCATTATTATAAATTTGTTTTAGTTCATTTTGAAAGGCTGTATTATTAAGATCATTAATATTTTCTTTTAGTAAAAAGATAGTGTAAAGATTAGTATTTTTATTTTTAAGTTGTTCTAAAAGATTTTTATTGCTAGGATCTTGTATTAGATTGGCATAAATTTCATTTGCTTCTTTTGTTTTATAATTGTTTATTTTTGAGATTATAAAATTTCCAGCAAACCAAGCAACTAAAATTATCACAACAGCAGATATATAAAATTTATACTTGCGTATAAATCTCTCTCCTTTGATAAAATTTTCTATAAATTGTTCTTCTGTGTTAAGTTCATTTTTAACAGCTTTTAAATTATCTTTTAGTCCCAAAATTTATCCTTGAAAAAATATTTTTATTTTTGTATAGAAAAATTATGATATTGTATCATATAAATTGCAAAATATCCTAAACAATTTAAAGCTTTTTATGATATAATTTTCAAAATTTTAACTTTTTTATTAAGGTTTAAGAAATGCAAATAGATGAGAAATTATTAAGCAAGCTTGAAAAATTAAGTGCTTTACAAATAACAAAAAACAGAAATGAAACCATTGCACAGTTAAGTGAAATTGTGAATTTTGTTGAAAAATTAAACGAACTTGATTTAGATTCCCAAGAGATTACTGTGAGTACTATAAAAGGTGGAGCTCCTTTGAGGATTGATGAGATAAGAAATAGCAATGTTATTGATGAGGTTTTAGATTGTGCTCCAAAAAAACAAGAACATTTTTTTGTTGTTCCTAAAATCATAGAATGATTAACTTAGCATTTAGTGCTTATTTGTAGAATAAATTTAAAACAAAAAAAATCAGAGAGTGATTGAAATGAATTTTTATTGGTTTGATGCTTTTATTTTAGGATTTACCTTGCTTTTAGGGCTTAAGGGTATTATCAATGGTTTGATAAAAGAAATTTTTGGACTTTTGGGTATTATTGGTGGTGTTTTTATTGCTTCAAAATATGCAACTCAAGCAGCTGAATTTATACAAAGTACTTTTTATAAGATAGAAAATCAAAGCTTAGCTGGATTTGCTGGATTTTTGGCCATATTAATTATTTTTTGGATAGTTTGTTTATTGGTGGGTAATTTTCTTTCTAAGTTGATTAAATTAAGTGGCCTAGGTTTTTTAGATCGTATTGGTGGCTTTATATTTGGCGGAGCAAAAATCTTTTTAATTTTTGCAATTTTGGTTTTTTGTGTAGCAAGAATCGATTTTTTAAATGATAAATTAGATAATTTTGCTAAAAATAGCTATACTTTGAATTTGCTTAAAGAAACTGGATCTTTTATTATGAATCAACCTTTAACAGAAAATAGTCTAGATCATGCTAATGAAAAGTTGCAAGATATTGTAAGTGATTTAAACAATACTCAAAAAGGGGAGTGATATGCTGATAGAAAATGTGGAATATGATGTTTTACTTGAGAGGTTTAAAAAAATATTAAGACAAGGCGGACTTAAATATACTAAGCAAAGAGAAGTGCTTTTAAAAACTCTTTATCACAGTGATACTCATTACACACCCGAAAGTTTATATATGGAAATCAAACAAGCTGAACCTGATTTAAATGTAGGAATTGCAACTGTTTATCGTACTTTAAATTTGCTTGAAGAAGCAGAAATGGTAACTTCCATTTCTTTTGGTTCGGCAGGTAAAAAATACGAGCTTGCCAATAAACCTCACCATGATCATATGATATGTAAAAATTGCGGAAAAATTATAGAATTTGAAAATCCTATTATAGAAAGACAGCAAGCCTTGATTGCAAAAGAACATGGTTTTAAACTTACAGGGCATTTGATGCAGCTTTATGGTGTTTGTGGTGATTGTAATAATCAAAAAGCAAAGGTAAAAATATAAATGTTTGATAATATTTTAGAGCAGCAAAGAATAGAAAAAGCTAAGGAATTAAAAAATTTAGGGATCAATCCTTATCCTCATTTTTTAGAAAAAGAAATGTCTTTAAAGACTTTTAAGGATAAATTTTCTTATATTTTAGAGCAAGTTGAAAAAAGAGATGAAAGTGTCAATGCTGTTGTTGCAGGACGTTTGAAACTTTTGCGTATAGCTGGGAAATCGATTTTTGCAAACATTGAAGATGAGGATACAAATTTACAAATTTATTTTAGTAAAGATAGCGTAGGTGAAGAACTTTATGCGATTTTGAAAAAGAATTTAGAAGTAGGTGATATTGTTTTGGCTAAAGGTTTTCCTTTTGTAACTAAAACAGGTGAGTTTAGTTTGCATGCAAGTGAAGTAAAACTCGCTACAAAAGCTATTGTTCCTTTACCTGAAAAATATCATGGATTAACAGATATTGAACAAAGATATCGTAAACGTTATGTTGATATGATAATGAATGCAGAAGTTAGAAAAGATTTTTTAGTGCGTTCTAAAGTGGTGAGTTTGATTCGTCATTTTTTTGAAAATAAAGGCTTTTTAGAAGTAGAAACTCCTATGATGCATCCGATTGCAGGTGGAGCAAACGCTAAGCCTTTTGTAACTTTTCACAATTCTTTAGGCGTAGAAAGATTTTTAAGAATTGCTCCAGAACTTTATCTTAAAAGACTTGTAGTGGGTGGTTTTGAGGCAGTTTTTGAAATCAATCGTTGTTTTAGAAACGAAGGTATGGATTTAACTCATAATCCCGAATTTACAACTATAGAATTTTATTGGGCTTATCATAATTATAAAGATTTAATGGATTTAACTGAAGAACTTTTTGCTTTGCTTTTAGATAAACTTAATTTGGGAAAAACAATAGAATTTGATGGAAAAATGATAGATTTTTCTAAACCTTTTGAAAGAATTACTTACAAAGATGCACTTTGTAAATATGGTGGTTTGGATAGGGATTTAATCGAAGATAAGGAAAAAATTCTTACTAAATTAAAAGTAGATGGTTTTGAAGCGAATGAAAAGCTTGAACTTGGACATTTACAAGCTGAACTTTTTGATAATTATGTGGAAGAAAAATTGATCAATCCTACTTTTGTGATTGATTTTCCTATTTCCATAAGTCCTTTATCAAGACGTAGCGATGAGGATTCTCAGATTGCTGAGAGATTTGAGTTGTTTATTTGTGGAAGAGAATTGGCAAATGGTTTTAATGAGCTTAATGATCCTCTTGATCAATATGAGAGATTTTTAAAACAAATTGAAGCTAAAAATGCAGGCGATGAAGAGGCTTGCGAAATGGATGAAGATTTTGTAAATGCTTTGGGTTATGGAATGCCTCCAACGGCAGGGCAGGGTATAGGCATAGATAGACTTGTTATGCTTTTGACAAATAAAAAATCTATTCGAGATGTGATATTGTTTCCTGCAATGCGTCCATTAAAATCAGAACTAAAGGAGAAAGAATGAGTTTAGAAATGTTTGATAAAGAAATTTTTGATTTAACAAACAAAGAGTTAGAGCGTCAATGCGAAGGTCTTGAAATGATAGCGAGTGAAAATTTCACTTTACCTGAAGTAATGGAAGTTATGGGAAGTATCTTGACGAACAAATACGCAGAAGGTTATCCAGGTAAAAGATATTATGGTGGTTGTGAATTTGTTGATGAGATTGAAACTCTAGCTATTGAAAGATGTAAAAAACTTTTTAATTGTAAATTTGCTAATGTTCAGCCTAATTCAGGTTCTCAAGCTAATCAAGGTGTTTATGCGGCTTTGATTAATCCAGGTGATAAAATTTTAGGAATGGATTTAAGTCATGGTGGACATTTAACTCATGGTGCAAAAGTAAGTTCTTCGGGTAAAATGTACGAAAGTTGTTTTTACGGCGTAGAACTTGATGGAAGAATTGATTATGAAAAAGTAAGAGAAATTGCTAAAAAAGAAAAGCCAAAATTAATAGTTTGTGGAGCTAGTGCTTATGCAAGAGTGATTGATTTTGCTAAATTTAGAGAAATCGCTGATGAAGTAGGCGCCTATCTTTTTGCTGATATAGCACATATTGCAGGTCTTGTTGTGGCAGGCGAGCATCCAAGTCCTTTTCCGCACGCTCATGTAGTAAGCTCAACCACACATAAAACTTTGCGTGGTCCAAGAGGTGGTATTATTATGACAAATGATGAAGAGCTTGCTAAAAAAATTAATTCTGCCATTTTTCCAGGTATTCAAGGTGGTCCTTTGATGCATGTAATTGCTGCAAAAGCAGTAGGATTTAAATTTAATCTTAGCGATGAGTGGAAAGTTTATGCAAAACAAGTAAGAACCAATGCTCAAGTTTTAGCTAATGTTTTAATGGATAGAAAATTTAAACTTGTTAGCGATGGAACGGATAATCACCTTGTTTTAATGAGTTTTTTAGATCGTGAATTTAGTGGAAAAGATGCAGATTTAGCTCTTGGAAATGCAGGTATTACTGCAAATAAAAATACCGTTCCAGGAGAGATTAGAAGTCCTTTTATCACAAGTGGATTAAGACTTGGAACTCCAGCGCTTACTGCCAGAGGTTTTAAAGAAAAAGAAATGGAAATTGTGTCAAATTATATTGCAGATATTTTAGATGATATTAATAATGAAAAATTACAAGAGAATATTAAACAAGAATTAAAAAAACTTGCAAGTAATTTTATTATTTATGAAAGGGCTATGTTTTGATTTCACCAATGGATATGTCGCTAATTAAAATAATTGGCGATCATTATTATATAAGACGCGATAAAATTGTAAATAAAATTACACATAGAGGTCGCTTATTTTTTGATAAATTTGAAAGAGTTGATGCTCCTTTAAATTTAAATGTCATGAGAGAACACGCTGCTAAAAAAATTGTTGTCGCTCATGATTTAATAACAAAAGATAATAAAGTAGAAAATATTGTCTTTGATTATAATGGTTTTAATGCTGAAAGATTTTATCACCGTGCACAACTTATTTTAAGAGAAGAAGGTTTTATAAATTTCACAGCCTATAAGACTAAAACTCCAGGACATTTACATCTTTATATTCACAAAGGACACACGGCGTTAAACGAAGGTTATTCTTTAGCGTCTAAACTTTCAATGATGTTTGCAAGTAAAATGCCAGTAGAATGGAAGGTGTTTCCTAGTATGGATGTACCTAGGGAATTTAATATTTTAATATTGCCTTATGAGGTTTATCAAAAAGAACGAGGAAGTTCTTGGTCTAAGCATATGTAAGAAAGGACAAATTATGGAAAATCAAAAAAATGAATTTGATGATATTATTTTAGAAAAAAGTAATAAAAGTGAAAAAGTAAAAAAAATTCTTTTACGAGTTATTGCTTTAGTTATTTTGTTTTTAGCTATCATGATAGTTATGAAGCTTATTAATGGTAGTGGTGATGAAAATACGCAAAATCAAAGTGTATTGCCAAGTGAACCTATAGCAACTCAAGACAATAACAATGATACTTCTTTTGAAAGTATGCCAATTACAGATAATACTTCAGCAGAAGATCAATTTGAGGCATTAAGAAAACAATTTCAAGATGAACAAAATACAACTCAAAATACAACAACCTCTAGTTCAAATAACAATGATACTACAAATTTTGCTATGCCTGATCAAGAAGTTCCAGCAGAACCCACAGCAACTACTTCAGAAAATACCACTCCACAAGCAAGTACTCCTAAACAAGAAGTAACACAAACTGCAAAACCTAAAGAAGAAGCAAAAAAACAAACAGCTGTAAAAAAAGAAAAAGAAAGTACAAAACAAATCCCTAAAAAAGAACAAAATGCAAATGATTTATTTAAAAATGTTGATGCTAAACCTGTACATCCAAGTGGTTTAGCATCGGGTATTTATGTGCAAATTTTCTCAGTAAGTAATTTGGATCAAAAATCAAAAGAACTTGCTTCTGTAAAACAAAAAGGTTATGATTATAAACTTTATAAAACTACAGTTGGAGGTAAAGAAATTACCAAGGTTTTAATAGGACCATTTGAAAAGGCAGATATTGCAGCAGAACTTGCTAAAATCCGTAAGGATATTGCAAAAGATGCTTTTTCTTTTACTTTAAAATGAAATTTTTAGCAGTTATAGGCGATCCTATTTCTCACTCTAAATCGCCTAGAATGCATAATAATGCCATCAAAGCCTTAGGACTTGATAGCATTTATACACGCTATCATTTAAGAAATGCTAACTGTTTAAGAGAAGATTTTTTTAAATTAGGACTTAGTGGAGCTAATATTACTTTGCCTTTTAAGGAAAAAGCTTTAGATATTGCTGATGTGAAGGATGATTTTGCTAGAAATATTGGCTCTGCAAATACTTTATGCTTAAAAGAAGATAAAATTTACGCTTATAATACTGATGCTTTAGGTTTTTTAGAAGCTATTAAGGATTTTGATAATATAAAAAAAGCTTTGATTTTGGGTGCCGGAGGTACAGCTTTGGCGCTTGCTTATGCATTAAAACAAAAGGGCGTAGAAGTGTATATAGCTAATCGTAGTAAAGAAAGATTTAAAGATTTTTTAGCTTATCCAACTTATCTTTATAAAAACTTGCAAGATTTTGACTTTGATTTGGTTGTAAATTCAACTTCTGCTGGATTAAAAGATGAAAATTTACCTTGTGATAGAGAGCTTTTAGATAGAATTTTACCTAAAGCTAAATTTGCTTTTGAGGTAATTTATAGCAGAGAAACACCTTTTTATAGATTGTGTAAAGAGTATCATTTAAAAATTAAAGATGGACTTGGTATGCTTTTATGGCAAGGGGTTTTTGCTTTTGAGCTTTTTTTTGAAATACGAGATAAAAGAGAGATGATAAAAAATGCAATGCAACAGGCATTGATTTTAAAGTAGAATGATAGTTATTTTTTTGCATAAGAAAAACTTATTTTTTGTGTGAGAAAGTTTAATTTTCTCACAAGTTTTATTATTCAAATATTTCTACCCCATCTTGATTTTTACTTTGATTATTTTGATTTGTTGAAGATGGATTTGTAGGAATATTTTGTGTAGGTGTGTTTTCAATTGTATTATTTTGATTAGAATTTGTTTGAGGTAAGCTTTCTTCAAAGGTAGCATCGCCATCAAAACTATTAAAACCACTGTTTGTATTAGGTATAGTTTTGCCTATGTCTGTTGCTTTTGGTAGATTGTTATAAAGTGTATTTAATGTATTTTTATAAAAAGCTAAAAAACTTTTATCAATTTCAAAAGCAGGTTGCTCTAAACCTTTATTGAGTTGAGTTGGTACGGTGGAGATAGTAGTTTTAAACATATTAACCCCATCATCATTTTTAATAGGATAGTTAAGCGTAACTAAAGAATCTAGTTTGGTGCTGCTTGAAAGATTGGTTGAATTTTGTGGATTGTGTGCATCTATAAAATCTATTTTACCTTTAAAATTTATACCTAAATTGGATTTTACATAATCTCCACTCATAAAATTGCTTGTTTTTTGTGCATTTTTTTCTTCCGTATAAATACTGATTGAACTTTTAAGAGTGTAGTCTGGATTAGTAGTAACTGTTTTATAGCCTTTTAGTTGAGCGATGGTTTTGATCTGCTCTTCTAAATTTTGTTTTAAAAGATCAATTTCTTTTTCTATGCGAATTTTAAGCACTGAATTTTCAAAATAATCAGAATAATTGTTATTTTGTTCTATATTAATAGGCTCAAGAGCAATGCTTACTCCAGAATCAATAGGTTCAACCTTTGTTGGAACTTGGGGTTTAAAATTTGGCATAGAAACATTGACAAAATTACTGCTTGTACCCCCACAAGCTGCTAAAATTAACATACTACTAGCAAGTAAAATATATTTTTTCATTTTTTACCTTTATTTAATGTGTTTGTGTTAATTATAGCAAGTTAAAGTTTTTTTGTTATATTTTTATAAAAGAAAATTAGGAAAGATATATGGAATTTTGGCAGCATATTTATTCAAATTTTAATGTTATAGCTTTTAGCATCTTTGGTTTAAAGGTGCATTGGTATGGCATTATGTATGTTATAGCTTTGCTTTTGGCTTTGCTTTTGGCTAAATTTTTTGTAAGAAAATTTCAACTAGACATTAATGAAAAACATTTGGATAGTTATTTTATATGGGTTGAAATAGGGGTTATTTTAGGTGCAAGGCTTGGATATATTTTGATTTATGATGCAAATACTATGTATTATATTACTCATCCTTGGCAAATTTTTAATCCTTATATTAATGGTGAATTTGTAGGTATTCGAGGTATGAGTTATCATGGAGCAATTATAGGATTTTTGATAGCTACTTTATTGTTTTGCAAAAAATATAAAACAAATCCTTGGATTTTTCTTGATTTGGTTGCTTTAAGTGTTCCATTGGCTTATGTTTTTGGTCGTATAGGAAATTTTTTAAATCAAGAGCTTTTTGGTCGCATTACAAATGTGCCTTGGGGAATTTATGTTGATGGAGTATTGCGCCATCCATCGCAACTTTATGAAGCATTTTTAGAAGGTATTGTTGTTTTTATTATAGTTTATTTAGCAAGATTTAAGCAAAGTTTTCAAGGGGAATTGATTCTTGTGTATGCTGGTGCTTATTCATTGGCAAGATTTATATGTGAATTTTATCGCGAGCCTGATTTTGGTATAGGTTTTGTTTTATGGGGTATGAGTATGGGGCAAATTTTAAGTTTTATAATGTTTATAACAGCTTTGTTAGTTTATATTTGTATAAAGTTTAAAAAAGTAAATATTTAATCTATCTTAAAGACTTTTGTAATATAATGAAATGGATTTTTTTAATTTCTTTTTACAAAGGAGTAAAGATGCGTGAGCTTATCGAAGGTTATTTGGGTAAGAGCATTGAGGGCAAAAAAAGTAAAATGCCTGCGAAATTAGACTTTATCCAAAGCGCCTCAGGGCTTTTTTTAGGTCTTTTTATGTGGGTGCATATGCTTTTTGTTTCTACAATTTTAGTCAGTGAGGATTTTTTTAATTCTGTGGTACATTTTTTAGAATTAAAATTTGTTTACGATAATCCTGTTATGAGTTATCTTACTTCATTTTTAGCCGCCTGTGTTTTAGTGGTTTTTTTCGTTCATGCTTTACTTGCAATGAGAAAATTTCCTATTAATTACCGTCAGTATCAAATACTAAGAACACACAGTAAAAAAATGAATCACAGCGATACTTCGTTATGGTGGGTTCAAGCTTTTACAGGTTTTATTATGTTTTTCTTAGGTTCTGCTCATCTTATTTTTATTGTAACCAATGCAGATAAAATCAGCGGCGATATGTCAGGAGATAGGGTTGTAAGTCATTTTATGTGGCTTTTTTATGCTGTTCTTTTAGTCTGTGTTGAACTTCATGGAAGTATAGGGCTTTATAGACTTTGTGTTAAATGGGGTTGGTTTGAAGGAAAAAATGTAAAAGAAAGTCGCAAAAAGCTTAAAACTGCTAAATGGATAATCAGTATTTTCTTCCTAGTTTTAGGTGTGTTAAGTCTTGCAGCATTTATAAAAATAGGTTATGAAAACTACCAAAATCAAACCCAAACTACTGCGATGATAAAAAACTACAATGGAGCAAATTATGAATATACAATATAGTGATGCTTTAGTAATAGGCGGAGGATTAGCAGGTCTTAGAGCGGCTATTGAAGTAGCAAAGAGTGGTCAAAGTGTAACACTTTTAAGTATTTGTCCAGTGAAGCGTTCTCACTCTGCAGCGGTGCAAGGAGGTATGCAGGCAAGTTTAGCAAATGGGGCAAAAGGTGAGGGTGATAATGAAGATCTTCACTTCGCAGATACAGTAAAAGGAAGTGATTGGGGCTGTGATCAAGAAGTAGCAAGAATGTTTGCTCAAACTGCGCCAAAAGCAGTGCGTGAGCTTGCGGCTTGGGGTGTGCCTTGGACTAGAGTTACTAAAGGTCCAAGAACTGTTGTAATCAATGCACAAAAAACTGTGATTGAAGAAAAAGAAGAAGCGCACGGGCTTATTAATGCTAGAGATTTTGGTGGAACTAAAAAATGGAGAACTTGCTATATCGCAGATGCAACAGGGCATTGTATGCTTTATGGTGTAGCAAATGAAGCTATTAAACATCAAGTAAAAATTATTGATAGAATGGAAGCAGTAAGAATTATCCATGATGGTAAAAAATGCTTAGGTGTGATTGCTAGAGATTTAACCAATGGACAACTCATTGCTTATATCGCAAGAGGAACTATGATAGCAACAGGGGGCTATGGTAGAATTTATAAACAAACTACAAATGCGGTAATTTGCGAAGGAACGGGTGCAGCCATCGCTCTTGAAACAGGGCTTTGCAGACTTTCAAATATGGAAGCAGTGCAATTTCATCCAACTCCTATTGTACCAAGCGGTATTTTGCTTACTGAAGGTTGTCGTGGCGATGGCGGAATTTTACGTGACGTGGATGGATATCGTTTTATGCCTGATTATGAACCAGAGAAAAAAGAACTTGCAAGCCGTGATGTGGTAAGTCGTAGAATGATGGAACATATTCGTAAAGGCAAAGGTGTAAAAAGCCCTTATGGGGATCATTTATGGCTTGATATTTCTATATTGGGTCGTGCTCATGTGGAAAAAAATCTCCGCGATGTACAAGATATTTGCAAAACTTTCAATGGTATTGATCCAGCAGATGAAGGTCCAAAAGGTTGGGCGCCAGTTCTTCCAATGCAGCATTATTCTATGGGTGGAATTAGAACTAAACCAACAGGTGAAAGTCAATGGCTAGAAGGACTTTTTGCTTGTGGAGAAGCAGCTTGCTGGGATATGCACGGATTTAATCGTTTAGGTGGAAATTCATGTGCTGAAACTGTTGTAGCAGGTATGATAGTGGGAGATTATTTTGCAGATTATTGTAAAAATAATGGTGAAGTAATTGACACAAATGTAGTAAAAGACTTCTTAACTAAAGAGTATCAATATTTAAAATCTTTAGTAGATAAAGAGGGTAAACATAATGTTTTTGAAATTAAAAATAGAATGAAAGA
Organism: Campylobacter sp. CFSAN093224; assembly: GCF_012897395.1. NCBI lineage: Bacteria > Pseudomonadati > Campylobacterota > Epsilonproteobacteria > Campylobacterales > Campylobacteraceae > Campylobacter > Campylobacter sp. CFSAN093224. Next base: position 377,233 of record NZ_CP040607.1, read on the forward strand.
AATTATGTGGGATAAGGTAGCTATCTTTAGAACAGGTGAAGGTTTGAAAGAAGCAGTAGATGAACTTGAAAAACTTTATAAAGATTCTCAAGATGTTAAAGTGCATTGTAAAGAGCTTGATTGTGCAAATCCAGAGCTTGAAGAAGCGTATAGAGTACCAAGAATGTTAAAAATAGCACTTTGCGTAGCTTATGGAGCGCTTTTAAGAACAGAAAGTCGTGGGGCGCATTATAGAGAAGATTATCCAAAAAGAGATGATTTAAATTGGATGAAAAGAACCAATACTTTTTGGGTAGAAGGCGAAACCTTGCCACGCATAGAATATGAAGAGCTTGATATTATGAAAATGGAAATTCCACCAGCATTCCGTGGATATGGAGCTAAAGGAAATATTATAGAAAATCCTTTAAGTGAAAAACGCCAAGCTGAAGTGGATGCAATACGTGAAAAAATGGAAGCTGAAGGCAAAGGTCGTTATGAAATTCAAAACGCTTTAATGCCTTATGAATTACAAGCTAAATATAAAGCACCAAACCAAAGAATAGGAGTTGATTATGAGTAGAAAATTGACAATAAAGGCATTTAAATATAATCCTTTAAGCAAAATTTCTAAACCACATTTTGTGACTTATGAGCTTGAAGAAACTCCTTTTATGACGGTTTTTGTATGTTTGACTTTGATCCGTGAAAAAATGGATGCGGATCTGAGTTTTGACTTTGTTTGTCGTGCAGGGATTTGCGGATCTTGTGCAATGATGATTAATGGAGTGCCAAAACTTGCTTGTAAAACTTTAACTAAAGATTATCCTGATGGAGTGATAGAGCTTATGCCTATGCCTGCATTTAGGCATATTAAAGATTTAAGCGTGAATACAGGAGAGTGGTTTGAAGACATGTGTAAGCGTGTTGAAAGCTGGGTGCATAATGAAAAAGAAACTGATATTTCTAAACTTGAAGAACGCATTGAGCCAGAAGTTGCGGATGAAACTTTTGAACTTGATCGTTGTATAGAGTGTGGAATTTGTGTAGCTTCTTGTGCAACTAAACTTATGCGTCCAAATTTCATAGCTGCTACAGGACTTTTAAGAACAGCTAGATATTTACAAGATCCGCATGACCATAGAAGTGTGGAAGATTTTTATGAATTAGTGGGCGATGATGATGGTGTTTTTGGTTGTATGTCATTGCTTGCTTGCGAAGATAATTGTCCTAAAGAATTACCTTTGCAAAGTAAAATCGCTTACATGAGAAGACAACTTGTCGCTCAAAGAAATAAATAAATCTTTCCCCTTTTTAAGGGGAAGATTATGAAAGAATTATTCCAAAAAATTTGGCAAAATGAACTTCAATTTTTAAATTTTGATGCTAAATTTCAAGATAAAAACAAACTTAATACGGCCGAGTGCGCGATTATTTTAAGTGTCAATAAAGACAATTATGAAAGATATTTTCTCTTAAAAGAATTTCAAGAGCTTTGCAAAAAAATTGATTTAAGAGTGGATATTTTTAGTATACAAAATGCTCAAATTTGTATTTTAAATCTTTTGAAATCAGGTTTTGTTCCAAAGCAAGATTTACTTAAGGCTCTAAAAATTTTAGAAAAAATTTCGAAAAATACCGAAATGTTTGATTTTATTTCTCAAGAAAAAGTTCAAAGTATAGATCAAAAAGCTTTATTTCAAAATGATTTTAAAGAATTAAACACCATTAATTTGGAGCTTCAAAAGCTAAGTTTTGATGAAAATTTAAAATCAAGACTTCAAAAAACTTTGGAAAAATTTCAAAATTTAGAGTTTAATATAGCCATCACTGGCGTGATGAATGCAGGAAAATCAAGCCTTTTAAATGCTCTTTTAAAAGAAGATTTTTTAGGGGTTTCAAACATACCTGAAACAGCTAATTTAACAGTATTAAGCTATGGTAAGAGTGAAGAAGCAAAGATATATTTTTGGGATAAAAAAGAATGGCAAAATATACTTGAAAGTTCGCACTTTAATGCAGATTTAAAAGAATTTATTGACAAGCTGGATAAGAGTGTAAATATAGAGGATTTTATCAAAGTTAAACCTTTAATACAAAATATCGCACTTTGTGAGCTTAAAGATTTCAGTTCAGCTAAAAATAAAATTTCAGCTTTAATTAAAAAAATAGAAATTAAAAGTCATTTAGAATTTTTAAAAAATAATATTTCCATAGTTGATACTCCAGGACTTGATGATGTTGTAGTTCAAAGAGAAATTGTTACAAATGAGTATCTTAGAGAAAGTGATTTTTTAATTCATTTAATGAATGCTTCTCAAAGCTTGACTCAAAAAGATGCAGACTTTTTGGTGCATTGTCTTTTAAATTCAAGGCTGAGTAAGTTTTTAATTGTTTTAACTAAAGCGGATTTGTTAAGCAAAAAGGATTTAGAAGAAGTCATTGTTTATACCAAGGAAAGCTTAAAATCAAGACTTGTGGATTTAGATGAAAATTTGGTGGAAAAGATTGATTTTTTATGTGTGAGTGCTAAAATGGCAAGTGATTTTTATAAAGGTTTAGCACCTAAGGAAAGTTTGCAAAAAAGTGGTATGCAAGAATTTGAAAACTATCTTTTTAACGAGCTTTATGCAGGAGAAAAAAGCAAGATTGCCTTAAGAGCTTACAAAAAAGAATTACATTTGGAACTTAAAAATATGCTAAGCGAATATGAAATGCAAAATCGTCTTATTAAGGAGAATAAACAAGGTGTAAGTGAAGAAAATCAAAAGCTTTTACTTGAACTTCAAAAGCAAAATATCTTATTAAAAGAAGCACAAGATGAAATTTCAAATTCCATTGCAAAACTTAAAAATATAGATAGTGGCATAGATAATCTTGTTTTACTTTTGGCTAAAAAATTAAAAGAACGTTTGATAGATGAGTTTAAATATTTGAAAAATAATGCACAAAAGCTTAATCTTTCTCGTATTTTAAATATAGTTGATATTACCACAAAAGATGGGATTAATGATATTTTAAGAGAAATTAAATTTGAAAATATTAAAAAAATCGAGGAGCTTAAAACAAATTTATCTTTAAAATATGATTTTTTAAAAGATGATTTTGATAATGGTTTTGAAGGTTTTAAAGATGGAATTTCAAAAAATATAGATAGTATTTTTCAAAGCGAAAAATTTGCACTTTTAAGATTGAAAATTGAAAAATTAAGCAATCTAAAATCAGATTTATATGAGCTTGAAACGAATTTAGATACGGTTATTTTTGATACTTTTAAAGAATTTAAAATGAGCGAAATTTTAAACTCTTTAAATATCAATGGAGCATTTTTTGAGTTTTTAAATGATAAATTAAAACATTATGAAAAAAATCAAAAATCAAAATTAGAAAGTCTTGAAAAAGTTTTACAGAGTCTGAAAAATCAAGATGCCAATATTTTAAATTCTTTTAAAGAAAATTTAGAAAAAATTGAAAAATTAAAACAACTTGAAATGGGGCTTTTAAATGCAGATTAATCTTTTAAATGATTTTATAAAAGCCTATGAAAATACTTATAGTGTGAGTTTTGATGATAGTTTTAAAGGGCGTATTCAAGAGCTTTGCAAGGAACTTAACGAGCCTTTTATGCACGCAAGTTATACTTTAGAAAATGAATTAAAAGAGCTTGTGTTTTCTTTGGATAAGAATGTTAATATCGCTATTATAGGGCAGTTTTCAAGTGGTAAATCAAGTTTGCTAAATTTGATCTTAGGGCGTGATTGTTTGCCTACGGGTGTTGTTCCTGTTACTTTTAAACCTACTTTTTTACGCTATGCAAAAGAATATTTTTTAAGAGTAGAATTTGAAGATGGAAGTGATATTATCACAAATATAGAAAAATTAGCCTTTTATACGGATCAAAGAAATGAAGTAAAACAAGCAAAAAGTTTGCATATTTTTGCACCTATTCCTTTACTTGAAAAAATCACTCTTGTAGATACTCCAGGTTTAAATGCAAATGAAAATGATACTTTAACAACTCTTGATGAGCTTAAAAATATTCATGGAGCGATTTGGTTAAGTTTGATTGATAATGCAGGTAAAAAAAGTGAAGAAGATGCCATAAAAGCAAATTTAGAACTTTTAGGAGAAAATAGCATTTGTGTATTAAATCAAAAAGATAAATTAAGCACAGAAGAGCTAGATAATGTTTTAAATTATGCAAAAAGTGTGTTTTTAAAATATTTTAATGAGCTTATTGCCATTTCTTGCAAAGAAGCTAAAGATGAGCAAAGCTATGAAAAATCTAATTTTCAATCTTTGCTTGATTTTTTAACTCAGCTAGATACAACAGTTTTAAAAGAAAAATTTGTTAAAAGAAAAATTTTAAATTTATGCGAAATTTTAGAAGATGAAAACCAACTTTTTGTAGGTATTTTTGATCGTTTATTAAATCAATTTCAAAGTTATGAAAAGCATTTACTTTTAGCGTATGAATTTTTTTTAAAAGAGATTGAAATTTTAAATCATCAGATTTTAGAACAGCTTAAAAGCATTAGCGAAAGAATTTCTAGTGAAATTTTTGCAAGTGTTAAGGAAAAAGATGCTTATTTTTACAAAGAAAGCAAAGGATTTTTAAAGAAAGATTTATACACAAGATATGATTATAAAGCGCCTTATATTTCAAGCGACGATGCTTTTTTGGCGATGTTTTACAATAGTGATGTAATGAGTAAAGAGTTTAAAAAAATCAAAAATGAACTTTATAAATCTTTTGAAGAAATCAAGATGAAATTAAAAGATTTTATAAACATACTTGAAAGAGAAATTTTGCTTTTTAAAGCAGAATTTTCAAACATACAAAAAGATCACATTTTCCAAAGTGATAAAAATTTTAGTGAATTAAGAGCTTTTTGCAATGCAAGTGATGAGTACTTTTTGAAAGATTTTAAGGAGCTTTTATTTAAAAGTATTTTAGAGCTTGATTTATTTTTTGAAAAATTAAATCTTAAGGCTTTTACAAATTATGAAAATGCTACGAAACTAAGCCTTGCATTTTTTAGTCGTAAAATCAATGAAAGCCGTGTTCTTTATGAGCTTGATAGTTCTGAATTCGTACTTTTTTATCCTAAAAAAAGCGAAATTTATGAAAGAGTTTTAAATGAATTAAATGTTTATGAGTTTGAAACTTTGCTTATTAATAAGCCTATTTTGACAAAAATTGCAAAAAATTTTTTAGAACAAAGTCAAAATTTAATCCAAGAAAAAAATAAATTTTTAGATCTTAAAAAAGCAGAACTTCAAAAAAGAAGAGTACAGATTTTAAATGTTAGAGAAAGTATAAAGGAAGATTAATGAGAATATTTTTAGCTTTATTTTTATTTTTTAATTCATTACTTGCATTAAGTGAATTAGAAGAAGGTTTAAAACTTTATGAAGCAAATAAATTTGATAAAGCTTATGAAATTTTTAAAAGCCTTTGTGAAAAAGATATTTCTAAAGCTTGTTTTTCTTTAGCTTTTATGTACGAAAGTGCTAAGGGTATGAGTAAGGATTTAAATCAAGCTTATAAATTTTATGATAAAGCTTGTAAATTGGGTTTAGCAAGTGCGTTTTCTAATATGGCTTTGCTTTTGCAAAATCAAGGTTATAAAAATGAAGCTCTTTTGGCTTTTAATAAAGCTTGTACTTTAGGAGAATCGTTAAGTTGTAATAATATAGCTTTATTTTATGAAAAAGAAAAAGATGGACAAATGGCCTCAAGTTTTTATAAAAGATCTTGTGATTTAAAAAATGCAAGAGCTTGTTATCAATTAGGGTCTTTATATGATAAAGGAGAGCTTGTTAAAGCAAGTGTAAAATCTGCCCTTGCTTTTTATTCTAAATCTTGCACTTTAGGTTTTGGTGAGTCTTGTTATTTGTTAGGACGCTATAATCAACTAGAAAAACAAGATTTAACAAAGGCAAAAAGATATTTTGGTATGGCTTGTGATCAAAAACATCAAGAAGCTTGTGCAGCTTATAAAGAACTTAATTCTAAAGATATAGAGCTTTATTAAAAGTTCTATTTTTATTACTTTCAAAGATATTCTTAAATAAAATTAAGAATAACACAAAATTTATCGCTTTTTAAAGTTAAATTTATATTAATAGGGCTAATATAGTCTTATTTAAATTATTATCAAGGAGAAGTAATGCAAGACAATATTATTGATCGCAGAAGCTTTTTTAAACTAGGGCTTTTAGGTGGTTCTGTAGTAGCAGCTAGTACTATAGGTGGCGGTGCTGTTTTAAAGGCAGCAGAACTTACGCATTCGCATCAAGCTTCACAAGGAAAATCAAATAAAGTTAGAGGTAGAATGTTTTTTCAAACTCAAACTGAATTTGATACCTTAAGTGCAGCCTGTGAAAGAATTTATCCTAAAGATGAGCAAGGAGAAGGAGCTATAGGTTTAGGCGTACCTTATTTTATCGATAATCAGCTAGCTAGTGCTTATGGTTATAATGATAGAGAATATATGCAAGGACCTTTCATTGAGGGTAAAGCTGAACAAGGCTATCAAACTCCTATGCAACGCAAAGATATTTTTTTAGAAGGTGTGCATGCTCTTGAAGAAAATGCTCAAAAGCGTTATAAAAAATCTTTTTCTCTGCTTAAAGGTGGAGATCAGGATAAAATTCTAAGCGATTTTGAAAAAGGAAAAATTCAAACTACGGGTTTTAAATCTTCTTATTTTTTCACTCTTTTAAGAGATATGACAGTAGCTGGAGTTTTAGCTGATCCAATTTATGGCGGAAATGATAATAAAAATGGTTGGAGAATGATGCAATATCCAGGCGCACAAATGAGCTATGTGGATAAAATTGCAAGTGATGAATTTTTTAACATTGAACCTATGAGTTTAGCAGATATGGAGAGTTAAAATGGCTGAAGTATTAAAAAAAGTAGATGTGGTAACAGTTGGGGCAGGATGGACTGGAGGTATAGTGGCTGCAGAGCTTACTAAAGCAGGTTTGAATGTACTTAGTTTAGAACGCGGACATATGCAAAGTACTGAAAATTTTAATTTTATCCATGATGAGTGGAGATACGGGATTAATTATGGTTTGATGCAAGATTGCTCGAAAGACACTGTGACTTTTCGCCATGATCCTAGTGGTTTAGCCTTGCCTTATCGTAAAATGGGTTCGTTTTTATTGGGTAATAATGTTGGCGGTGCAGGGGTGCATTGGAATGGTTGGACTTTTAGGTTTATGCCTTATGATTTTGAAATTCAAACCCTAAGCAAACAAAGATATGGTAATAAATTAGGTAATGATTATACCTTGCAAGATTGGGGTGTGACTTATAAGGATATGGAGCCTTATTATGATAGATTTGAAAAAACCTGTGGGGTATCAGGTGAGCCAAATCCTTTAGCGGAAAAAATGGGAGCTTTTAGATCCAGTCCTTATCCACAAGAACCTCTTGAAAATACTAAAATGCTTAAACGATTTGAAAGTGCAGCAAAAAGTTCAAATTTACACACTTATCGTTTGCCAGCTTCAAATTCTAAAGGTGGCTATACAAACCCTGATGGTCAAGATTTAGCTCCTTGTCAATACTGTGCGTATTGTGAGCGTTTTGGTTGTGAGTATGGCGCAAAAGCAAGTCCTTTAAACACAGTAATTCCAAAGGCTATGAGCACAGGTAAATACACTATACGCATTTATAGCAATGTAACGCAAATTCTTAAAAAAGACGGAAAAGTAACGGGGGTAAAATTTGTCGATACTAGAACGATGAAAGAGTATATTCAACCTGCTGATATAGTTGTGCTTACAAGTTATATGTTTAACAATGCTAAGCTTTTAATGGTAAGCAACATAGGTGAGCAATACGATCCAAAAACAGGTAAAGGAACTTTAGGTAGAAATTATTGTTATCAAATGAACATGGGTACAACAGCTTTCTTTGATGAGCAATTTAACACCTTCATGGGTTCAGGTGCTTTAGGAACTACGAGTGATGATTTTAACGGAGATAATTTTGATCATTCTAAGGAAAAATTCCTTCATGGAGCTATGATTTATAGCGTTCAGCTTGGAACTCGCCCTATACAATCAGCCCAACTTCCAGCAGGAGCTCCAACTTGGGGTGCTGAATTTAAAAAAGCATTAAACTATAATTTCACAAGAGCTATTACCGTAGCAGGACAAGGTGCTTCTTTGCCTCATAAGAATAATTATTTAAGTCTTGATCCAACTTATAAAGATGCTTTTGGTATGCCACTTTTACGCTTAACTTATAATTTCACCGATCAAGATAGAGCTTTGCATAAATTTATTACAGATAAAACAGCTGAGGTAGCAAAAAGAATGCAAGGAGTAAAATCAATCAAAAAAGGCGCTTATCTTAAGGATTATAGCGTTGTGCCTTATCAATCTACTCATAACACAGGTGGAACAACAATGGGTGCAGATAGAGAAACTAGTGTGGTTAATACTTATTTACAACACTGGGATGCGGATAATCTTTTTGTTGTAGGAGCAGGAAATTTCCAACACAATAGTGGATATAATCCAACTGATACTGTGGGAGCTTTGGCTTATCGCTGTGCTGAAGGTATTTTAAAATATCATAAAAGTGGAAAAAGCTTAGCTTGATAATAACTTGAGAGTTTTTGAAAACTCTCAAGATTATAAATTTTTAATTTTCTGCCGATATAGTATAATATCAAGGAAGGCAAAAATGATTAATGATATAAATTCTTATTTAAACTACAATTATACAAAAAGGCAAATGGAGTTTGCTCTTGGAGGGTGGTATACAAGATGATTACTTTAAGTTCTTTTAATAGATATTTTGGAAATAATCCTCTATAGACACTTACTAAAATTAGAGATGAAAGTATTGAAAATGGAAATCCTGAGCTTACAAAAGAAGCAAGAGAAAAACTTGGTAATAGTTTTATAAATATGTACAAGGATTATGTGAAACTAAGCGATAAAGTAGAATTGGTTGAAGGATCAATAGAAGATAAACTTAGGAAAAATGAATTTTCAGAATCTGAGGTTAAAAGCTTATTTAAATGGATAGATGAAAATACAAAATCACCCCATTGGATGGAAGTTGATGGGGTGAGTTATGATGAAGCTTATATTAAAGTTTTTCATACAAGTAAAAATATAGACGAATTTAAAACAAAATATCTTGAGCTTCAACAAAAATATTTAGTCGATTTTAGAAATATTAATTCATCGCAAAAAAATTCAGAAGAAAACAAAGAAGAAGCTTTTAAACCTATACAAGCAGAAAGTAAAAACAAAGAAACTTACAAAGATGATAGCACAAGAAACGAACTTGTAAAAAAACTGTTAGAAGGTAAATTTAGCACTAGTAAAGAATTAGAACTTCTTTTTGGTATGAAATTTAGTGATGATGATGCAGGAGAATTTAATAAAATCCTTTCTTTAAATTCTACACCAAAAAGTATAGATATAAAGGCTTGAAAATGCAAAAATTTAATTATAAAAAGGATAAAAAATGTTAAATATTTTACATACAAATTCAAGTCATCGTTTTCCATAAATGTATACCCAAGGAAGTTCATCAAATATATGATACTTTAAAGCTTATGGAACGGCAAGAATATACAAAAAATTAGAAGCCAAAAAAGAAGAGAAGCAAAGTAATACTACAAATGTGGATAAAGCAGATAATAAAAAAGATAAATTTTTAGACATGTCCGTTTAGTTTTAAAACAAAGCTTTATTTATAAGGAAGATTGGCATAAATTTTTTATTTAAATTAAGAATTTTAAGATGCGATATTGAATTTAATGTCGTTATTTTGTGAGTTTTGTTGATAAGTTCTAGCGACAAAATTTTTAAAGTCTTTATCAAAATTTGAATTTTTATCGTTGTTTTTTGAATCTTTATTTGTTTTTTCTAAGCTATTTTCTGAATTTTTGTCATCTTTTTCTTTATTTTCTTCTTCTTTTTCTTTGGTTTCTTCGGCTTTAAGCTTCATTGCTTCAGCTCTTGCTTCAAATTCCATTTTTGCAGCATTTGCTGCAACTTTATAATCTTGTGGGCTAGGATCAGCAGGAGCCATAGCTGCTGCTGCAATTTGTCTTGCATTGGCTATAGTTTCTTCTGGTGTGTTTCCTTTTTGCATGCTGATAGGAACTTCACCCGCTGTAGCATACATTTGATTATCAGGGCCTCTTGTATAAGTAAAACTTGCAGCACCTGCTAAGCCGCCGCCCGCTGCTTGATGCGCAGCTTCATGAGCCTTTACATTTCTATCGATACTTTGGAGTTCGCGAACTTGAGCTACTTCTTTTTGGCTTAGCTCTACGCCATTAACCATTTGGGTTTGTTCGCCATTTTTTTCTTTATCATCTTTATTTTCACTAAGATTTTTTTCATCTTTTTGAGTGGAATCAGATTGATTTGTTTTATCAAAAGAAGGTTTGCTAGAGTAGTAATCATAAGAGTTATAACTTGAACTAATTTGCATTTATCCTCCTTTTTGTTTTTTAAATTTTTAGGAATTTTAACGCATTTTGACTTAAAAATTTGATAAATTTTGTAAAATAATCATAAATACAATTTCAAAGGAATGTAATGATTTATGAAAATGATTTGATTTATATAGAGAAAGAGGAGGCTCAAGTGCCTTGGCTTAAAATTTTTACTAAAGAAATTTATAAAGAATTTAGCGATTGTCCTTTAGAGTTGCAAAAGGAACTTTTTGAAAAAATTTTATTTTGTGAAAAGGCTATGATAGAATTTTACAAACCTGAAAAAATCAATATCGCCTCTTTTGCAAATTATGTGCCAAGGGTGCATTTTCATGTTATGGCAAGATTTAAAGAAGATGCGTTTTTTCCAGAGTGTATGTGGGGAAAACAGCAAAGAGAAACAATAAAGCTTGATTTGCCTAAATTTGAAGAATTTGTAAAATTTTTAAATAGTAAAATTTTTTGATTTTTATTAATGATTTGTTATGTTTTATCTAATAAAATTTTTATATTGAAAATTACTATAAAAAAGGAAAAAAATGAAAAAAGTTTTATTGAGTTCATTGGTTGCGGTGTCTTTGTTAAGCACAGGTTTGTTTGCTAAAGAATATACTTTAGATAAAGCACATACAGATGTAGGTTTTAAAATCAAACATTTACAAATTAGCAATGTAAAAGGAAATTTCAAAGATTATTCTGCGGTGATTGATTTTGATCCTGCGAGTGCTGAATTTAAAAAGCTTGATGTAACTATAAAAATCGCATCTGTAAATACAGAAAATCAAACAAGAGATAATCACTTACAACAAGATGATTTTTTCAAAGCAAAAAAATATCCTGATATGACTTTTACAATGAAAAAATATGAAAAAATCGATAATGAAAAAGGCAAAATGACAGGAACTTTAACTATAGCTGGAGTTTCTAAAGATATCGTTTTAGATGCTGAAATCGGCGGTGTAGCTAAAGGCAAAGATGGAAAAGAAAAAATAGGATTTTCTTTAAATGGAAAAATCAAACGCTCTGATTTTAAATTTGCAACAAGTACTTCAACTATTACTTTAAGTGATGATATTAATTTAAATATCGAAGTTGAAGCGAACGAAAAATAATTTTTTAGTCTAAGAGTCTTGCTCTTAGACTTTGTAAATTTTTATCCAAATTTTCTTCACTTTCTTGCCAAATCAATTTAAAATCCGGTTTAAAATTTTCATTTTCTAAATTAAATTCCGTGTTTTTCAAGGTGGATTCTAAAAAAGCAAGATGATTTAAAGCTTGATTTTTATCATTAAAAATTAAAATAAAATCATTTTCTACGATAAAAATTTTTGCTCTAAAGCGTTTTAAAATTTTTGCAATTTGTTTTAAAATGAGTTTGGTATAGCTTTCTTTGGTATCTTTTAGTTCATTAAAATGAAGCAAGGCAATGATATAGTTGTTTTTTCCTTTTGTAAAGCGTGTAAGGCTTTTTTCATTGGGTAGCTTTGTTAAGGTGTCAAAAAAAGCTAACCTATAAGCGTGATTTAAAAGATAAAAACAAAAAACCAAACTTGCAAATTCAAAATATCTTATTCCTGCTCCTTCTTGGAATAAAAATTGAAAATACGCAGTAAAAAATGCGATAAGAAGATAATATTCTTTAGTTTTAAAGGTTTTGATAAAAATGAGTATTAAGCCGACTAAAAAAAATAAAAATCCTAATTCACTCACAGGTTTAAAAAAATCTAATGCAATAAAATGAAATTCTAAACCAGCACTATTAAAAGTAGTATTTCTAGGTAAAATGATACTTAAAATGCCTATAAAAATAAGGGTTGTAATTGAAGCGATATTTTTTTTATTTAAAATTAAAACATGATGTTTTCCAACGCAAAATAGAGTAAAAATCATAGGTAAAAATAAAGCTACAAATAAATTAGCTTGAAAAAAACTTGTATAAAAATAAGGCAACTTGGCTCCTAATAGCACTAAAGTTAAAAAGAAAATTTTTGAATTTTTAAAGTAAAAGGATAATACAAGTGCTGAAATTTCAAAAATAAAACTCAATGATATTAAAAAATCTAATAAAAACATTATCAAATCCTTGATTTTAATAAAAGTGATAATTGTATAGAAAAAAGCTTAAAAGCGGATTTTATTTAAATTTAGCAATTTCATCTTGTATGGTTTGTTCTATATGGAGTAATTCTTCATGAGTTTTTTTGCTATTATCTAAAAGTTCATCAAATTTAAAGCCAAGCATAACAATACGATATAAATTGGGTTTATATTTTCTCCAATTATATAAAGTGCTAACATCAATGTCTAGTTCATATGCCATATCACGCTTGCTCTTTTTTGTCATTTTTTACCTTAAAAATTTAGCCTTTAAAAAATTTTACATTAAAATTTCTTTATTAAAAACACTTGAAATATTCAATCTTTTATATAAAATATATTTAATATTTCAATATTAATTAAGTTATAGTATGGAATAATAGTTTTTATAAAATTTTTATTTAAGGAGAATTACATGGAAGGTGCAAGTGGCGGGTCTATTTTTGTAACAATATTATTGTTTGTATTATACATGTTGCCCGCTATTATTGGTTTGAGCAGAAAGCATTCTAATTGGCTGATAATTTCTTTGCTAAATTTGTTTTTTGGTTGGACTATTATTGTTTGGCTTGTTTGTTTAATATGGTCTTTTACGGGAAGTTTTAAGCAAACTATTATTATTAAAGAAAAAAATGAGAAATAGGAGAAAAAATGACAAAATTTTTAAGCATTTGTAGTTTAATTGCGATGTTGTTAAGTGGTTGTGGAAGTGATTTTCCTGGACAACCTAGCGATGTGGCTAGAGTTCAGCAAAACAAATATCCAAATGGAAATTTAAAAGAAGAAATTCCCTATAATAAAGATTCAAGAATACATGGGTTAAAAAGAGCTTTTTATGACAATGGTCAGCTAAGAGCTGAAGAAAATTATAAAAATGGAAAAAAAGATGGAATTAGCAGGGAATATTCTAGAAATGGGCAATTACTTGAGGAGGTGCATTTTAAAGATAATCGCGGATATGGTGATTTTGCAAGCTATTATGAGAATGGAAATATGAGAGCAAAGGGAAAACTACTTGGCTATAATGAAGATGGTATGCCAGAATTTGAAGGTAATTACAAGGAATATTATGAAAATGGAACTTTAATGTGTGATTATAATTTTGATAATAAAGGTAAATTTGATGGAGTACAAAAGCGTTATGATGAAAATGGCGCCTTAGAAGACGAAGAAAATTATAAAAATGGACTTAAAAATGGAGTCTTTAGAGAATATAAAAAAAGGGGAGATTGTAAGAGAAGAAGAATATAAAAATGGTATTTTAGTAGCAAAACCTAAAAATTAGAGGAGTTTAGATATGTTTAAAAAAGTAATTTTATTTTTCTTAATGGGGTTTGCCTTGCTTCAGGCCAACTCATTAGACAAATGTGATAATACGGCAGTTGTTTCAAATCTTAAAGAAAAAATTCCTAGTGAAATTTTTAAAAATCTTTATGAATTATCCGGACTTAAAGCCCAAGAGATTGATTATGAAGATTATGCAAAAGGCCTCAAGGAAATAGCCAAGCATGATGGAATGGTAAATTACACTGATATGATCGAAATTAATTCCATTTCAAATTTTGATCTTAATTTTGATTCTTGTATGGCTACGATTAATGCTGCATTAAAAGGGGAACAGAGAAAAGGTCTTTGGAGTGTTGTTTATAAGGTTTCTAACATAAATCAAGTGAAAATTACAGATATAACTTATATCAATGGAGATTTCCAATAATATTTTTATTAAAGTAAGTCAATAGAATTAATTTCATGACTTACTAATATTTTATACTCAATTAATTTCAAGTCTTTTTTTGATACAATTTCTTAAAAATTTTTATAAGTAAAAAATTTAAGGAAAATCATGGTTGAAGTAAAAAATCTTACTATGCGTTTTGCAAATCAGCTTTTATTTGAAAATGTTAATTTAAAACTTGTTCGAGGACAAAGATACGGACTTATCGGTGCTAATGGTGCGGGAAAATCGACTTTTTTGAAAATTCTTTCAGGAGAAATTGAGTCAAGTAGTGGTGAAATAGTATTTGATGAAGGCTTGAAAATCGCAGTTTTAGGACAGGATCAATTTGCTTTTGAAAACTACACCATCAAAGATGCAGTGATGTGTGCAAATAAGCGTTTATATGAGGCCTTAAAAGAAAAAGAAAAGCTTTATATGAGCGAGGAATTTACTGATGAGATCAATGAGCGTTTAGGTGAGCTTGAGATAATAACGGCTGAAGAAGATCCAAATTATGATTGTGAAACACGTTGTGAAAAAATTTTAAGTTCTTTAAAGATTAAAGATTTCGATGCTTTAATGAGCACCTTACAAAGTGCGGATAAATTTAAAGTTTTGTTAGCTCAAGTTTTGTTTTTAGGTGCCGATGCGCTTTTTTTAGATGAGCCTACAAATAACCTTGATTTAGAGGCGATTTCTTGGCTTGAAAATGAACTTTTAAGACATGAAGGAACTTTGGTTGTCATCTCTCATGATAGGCATTTTTTAAATAAAATTTGCACAAGGATTTTGGATGTGGATTTTAAACAAATTCGTGATTTTGCGGGAAATTATGATGATTGGTATATGGCTTCAACGCTTTTGGCAAAACAAGCTGAGCTTAAACGCGATAAAACCTTAAAAGAAAGAGAAGAATTAGAAAATTTCATTCGCCGTTTTAGTGCAAATGCTTCTAAAGCAAAACAAGCCACAAGCCGTGCTAAGGCGCTTGAAAAACTAGAGCTTGAAGAGATTAAAATTTCAAGCCGTAGAGATCCTAGTATAGTATTTAGAACTAATCGTGAAATAGGTAATGAAGTTTTAGAAATTAAAGGTATAGGCAAGGCTTATGATAAACAATTGTTTTCAAATTTGGAGCTAAAAATAGAAAAAAATGATAAAATCGCTTTGATTGGGGCAAATGGTGTGGGCAAAAGTACTTTGGCAAAAATCATCGCCCATGCTATAAGTCCAGATAGTGGATCCATACATCTTGGGGCAACTATAGAGCTTGGATATTTTCCTCAAGATACAAGTAATTTAATTTGTGAAAATTTGAAACTTTATGAATGGTTGATGAGTGAAAAATTTAAAGATCTAGATGAAATCCGTAAGTGTTTAGGTAGAATGCTTTTTAGTGGCAGTGATCAAGAAAAGATGGCAGCAAGTTTAAGTGGGGGTGAAAAACACCGTTTAATGCTTTCTCGTTTAATGCTAGAGCGTCCAAATTTCTTGCTTTTAGATGAGCCTGATAACCATTTAGATCTTGAAAGTATTATTGCACTAGGTGAAGCTTTGTATAATTTCAAAGGTGTAGTGCTTTGTATCAGCCACGATAGGGAGTTAGTTTCTGCTTTTGCTAATAGAATTTGGCATTTAGAAAATGGTAAGCTTACGGATTTTCGTGGAACTTATCAAGAATTTTTAGGAGAAAATGATGGCTAAATTTAGAATTCAATACAGCGCAGGTTTTGGGCACTATACGCAAAATCACAAGGGTTTTGGACCTACGATTTATATAGAAGAGGTCGTAGAGTTTGATAATGGCAAGGATTATTTTGACTATATAGATTTTTATAAAACTTATTCAAAGAGCGATGATACTTATTTTCATATCAGTTTTTTAGAAGATAGACCTCTAAGCGATAAAGAAATCACCATTCGCAATGAATACCGCAAAATGCGTGATGAAAACTGTAAAAAAGCCAAGGAGGAATTTATAGCCAACAATGAGCTTGATGTGGAGCATTTGCCTACTCACCATGATTAAAAAACATTAATTTTTACATAAAAAGGAACGCTTTTTGCTTGTATAGTTTTTGCATATTTTGAAAGGAGAAAACTATGCAGGTAAATTATAGAACGATTAGCTCGTATGAATACGATGCTATTAATGGTCAGTATAAACAGGTGGATAAACAGATTGAAGATTATTCTTCATCTGGAGATTCTGATTTTATGGATATGTTAAATAAGGCGGATGAGAAGTCAAGCGGAGATGCTTTAAATTCTAGCAGTAGTTTTCAAAGCAATGCGCAAAACTCAAATTCAAATTTAAGTAATTATGCTCAAATGTCAAATGTTTACGCTTATCGTTTTAGACAAAATGAAGGCGAGCTGTCTATGAGAGCTCAAAGTGCTAGCGTTCATAATGATCTTACACAACAAGGTGCAAATGAACAAAGTAAGAATAATACTTTGTTAAATGATTTATTGAACGCAATTTAATCAAAAGCTCCATTTTGGAGCTTTTATATTTACTTGCAAGAATTTATAATTTCTCTATTTCAAAAGGTGCAAAATTTTTACAAAAAATTTCAAATTCTTGCTCCTCTTTTTCATTTAATTTGATATGTAATATAGCTTTGCAATCCTTAAAATCTTTTGTGAAATTAAAAGAATAAGTTTTTAAAAAATGTTCAAAACGATTTAAATTTTTTAAATCAATAGCAATGGTTGTATTTTTTTTCAATTCGAATGAAAGTAAAGAAGAATTATTTATCACAGCATTTGCTGCATCGCTATAAGCTCTTACAAGTCCCCCTGTACCAAGTTTTATACCGCCAAAATATCTTACAGTGATTAAAGCCGCATTGATAAGATCATAGCCCCTTAGAACATTTAAAGTTGGCATTCCAGAAGTTCCTTTAGGCTCTCCATCATCACTTTTATCTTCTACAATTTGATTGAAATCATTTAAAACACGATAAGCATAGACAAAATGAACGGCTTTTGGATGTTCTTTTTTTAGTGTTTCTATTAAAAATTTAAAATCTTTAAAAGGGCAAAGAAAAGATAAGAAAGTAGATTTTTTAATATCGATTTGTGTTTGAAAAATTTGATCAATAGTTTGCATTTTTGCCTTCTTTTATTTAAAATTATACTTATAAAAACTAAAATCAATTTGATGTTAATTTTTAAGATATTTGATATTTGTATGATTTGCATTGATATTTTAAGTTTAATTTTGTAAAATTTTCATTATGGAAAAAATCAAAAATTATAAACTTATCATCATTTTACTTAGTCTTGATTTGTTGGCTTTGCTTTATGGAACTTCAACACTGAGTATTAGTGCTGATGAAGCTGATATTTATTTTGGTGAGCAGGGTAAATCACTTATTTTTTCTCATAGTTTGCTTTATTATATATCTCATTTTGGAACTTTTATTTTTGGGCAAAATGATTTTGGTTTAAGGCTTCCTTTTTTATTTTTTCATTTTTTAAGTTGTTTGCTTTTGTATTTGCTAGCTTTAAAATATACTAAAACTAAAATTGATGCTTTTTTTTCTTTATTGTTATTTGTTTTATTGCCGGGTACTGTTGCAAGTGCTTTACTGGTTAATGCCGCATCTTTGGTGATTTTTTTAACCCTTGCTATATTATGTGCTTACGAATATGAAAAAAAATGGCTTTTTTATATATTATTGATTATAGTATTATTTGTTGATAAATCTTTTAATATTTTATTTTTAACTTTTTTCTTTTTTGGGATTTATAAAAGAAATGCTATTTTATTTACCTTATCTCTTGTTTTGTTTGGAGCGAGTATCAGTTTTTATGGTTTTGATACAGGTGGTCGTCCAAGAGGTTATTTTTTAGATACCTTAGGAATTTTTGCTGCATGTTTTTCTCCTTTGGTTTTTGTGTATTTTTTTTATACTATTTATCGTTTGACTTTTCAAAAATATAAAAATTTATTATGGTTTTTAATGAGCGTAACATTTGTATTTTGTTTGTTGCTTTCTTTAAGACAAAAACTTTTTTTAGATGATTTTTTGCCTTTTTGTGTTATTTGCACTCCTTTGCTTATAAAAACTTTAATGCAAAGTTATAGGGTGAGATTACCAGTTTTTCGATTAAGGTATAAAATCTTTATAGAATGTTCTATAATTTTTTTGATATTTTGTTACTTTTTAATCGTCGCTAATCAATTATTGTATTATTTTATAAACAATCCAAATCGTCATTTTGCCAATAATTATCATTTTGCTAAAGAATTGGCACTAGAATTAAAAAAACAAGATGTTTTAGAGCTTGCAACAGCCCCAAGTTTGCAAAAAAGATTGCGATTTTATGGAATAAAAAATAGCAATAAGTTTTATTTAAAAGCTTTAAAACAAGCCGATAAGCATGATATGGACAAAAAAATTGTTAAAGTAAAACTTGGAAAATATGAAAAAGTATATCAGATTTTAAACTATGATTAAAGCTTTCAGTTTGTTGGAATTTGTGTTTATAATTCTCATTTTAGGTATAGTTTTTAATTTAGGCAGTCTTTACTTAAAAAAAGACAATCTACTAGAAGGTGCGATACAAATTCTTAATGATATCCAATATACCCAAAGTTTAGCCATGATGCAAGAAGGTATAAGAGTTGATGAGTTGACTATTGCAAAAAGAGAGTGGTTTAAAAGTAAATGGCAGATTTATTTTATAAAATCAGCTGCCACAGGTTATGATCAAACATATACTATTTTCTTGGATAAAAATGGCGATGGAAATGCTAATTTAGGTAAAACTGAAATCAATATAGATAGAGAAATTGCTGTTGATGTAATCAATCATAACAAATTAATGAATTCAGGTCAAAGTGGAGTTATTAGTAAAGATGATGAAAAAACTACACAAAGATTTAATCTTACAAAAAGATTCGGAATAGAAAAGGTTGAATTCAAAGGATCTTGTTCAGGATTTACTAGATTAGTATTTGATGAAATGGGCAGAGTGTATTCTCCGTTAAAAAATGCCAATTATGCCTATGAAAAAACTTTAGCAAAGAATAATTCAGATTGCATTATACGTTTGTTATCAAAAAAGCATGCTCTTTGTATCGTTATAGATACGCTTAGCGGTTATGTTTATATTCCAGATTTTAAAACACTTAAAAGTCAATTTGTTAATATAAAAAATAAAAATTACGAGTGCTCTAAAATATAGCCCCCATTATACTTATATAAATACTTACACAAATATTTATACTATTTAATCCTTTGTTTAATCCCCTTTTAAGTTTAATTGGTTATACTTTCATTTCCTTTTTTGAAAAAAGGACTTAAAATCTTTTAAATTATAAAGTTTCACTAGCTTAGTAGATTTTATAAATTAACTCTTTTGGTTTTTGTCTTATAAACTAAAAGCTTTTTTATAAATCTTGTTTTTTAATTTAAAAACTTTTCTTTTAAAAATGATTTTTTGTTTTGTTCTTTTAAATTAGTATTGTTATTCAAATCTTATTAGTCAATCTTTGAAATCTAAATAAGTGATCGATTGAGCCAGAACAGATTTAGGCATAAGCAATTATGTAAAATCTATTCAATCTAATAATTAAAAAGATTAAAAACTTTTCTTTTAATCTTTCATAACTTTTTCTTTGAAGAAAAAGATTAAACTATCTATAATTTTTTATGGAGAGTTTGATCCTGGCTCAGAGTGAACGCTGGCGGCGTGCCTAATACATGCAAGTCGAACGATGAAGCTTCTAGCTTGCTAGAAGTGGATTAGTGGCGCACGGGTGAGTAAGGTATAGTTAATCTGCCCTACACAAGAGGACAACAGTTGGAAACGACTGCTAATACTCTATACTCCTGCTTAACACAAGTTGAGTAGGGAAAGTTTTTCGGTGTAGGATGAGACTATATAGTATCAGCTAGTTGGTAAGGTAATGGCTTACCAAGGCTATGACGCTTAACTGGTCTGAGAGGATGATCAGTCACACTGGAACTGAGACACGGTCCAGACTCCTACGGGAGGCAGCAGTAGGGAATATTGCGCAATGGGGGAAACCCTGACGCAGCAACGCCGCGTGGAGGATGACACTTTTCGGAGCGTAAACTCCTTTTCTTAGGGAAGAATTCTGACGGTACCTAAGGAATAAGCACCGGCTAACTCCGTGCCAGCAGCCGCGGTAATACGGAGGGTGCAAGCGTTACTCGGAATCACTGGGCGTAAAGGGCGCGTAGGCGGATTATCAAGTCTCTTGTGAAATCTAATGGCTTAACCATTAAACTGCTTGGGAAACTGATAGTCTAGAGTGAGGGAGAGGCAGATGGAATTGGTGGTGTAGGGGTAAAATCCGTAGATATCACCAAGAATACCCATTGCGAAGGCGATCTGCTGGAACTCAACTGACGCTAAGGCGCGAAAGCGTGGGGAGCAAACAGGATTAGATACCCTGGTAGTCCACGCCCTAAACGATGTACACTAGTTGTTGGGGTGCTAGTCATCTCAGTAATGCAGCTAACGCATTAAGTGTACCGCCTGGGGAGTACGGTCGCAAGATTAAAACTCAAAGGAATAGACGGGGACCCGCACAAGCGGTGGAGCATGTGGTTTAATTCGAAGATACGCGAAGAACCTTACCTGGGCTTGATATCCTAAGAACCTTTTAGAGATAAGAGGGTGCTAGCTTGCTAGAACTTAGAGACAGGTGCTGCACGGCTGTCGTCAGCTCGTGTCGTGAGATGTTGGGTTAAGTCCCGCAACGAGCGCAACCCACGTATTTAGTTGCTAACGGTTCGGCCGAGCACTCTAAATAGACTGCCTTCGTAAGGAGGAGGAAGGTGTGGACGACGTCAAGTCATCATGGCCCTTATGCCCAGGGCGACACACGTGCTACAATGGCATATACAATGAGACGCAATACCGCGAGGTGGAGCAAATCTATAAAATATGTCCCAGTTCGGATTGTTCTCTGCAACTCGAGAGCATGAAGCCGGAATCGCTAGTAATCGTAGATCAGCCATGCTACGGTGAATACGTTCCCGGGTCTTGTACTCACCGCCCGTCACACCATGGGAGTTGATTTCACTCGAAGCCGGAATACTAAACTAGTTACCGTCCACAGTGGAATCAGCGACTGGGGTGAAGTCGTAACAAGGTAACCGTAGGAGAACCTGCGGTTGGATCACCTCCTTTCTAGAGTACAAAGTAATAAGTCTCACAACTATTACTTCAATATATAAACTCAATTGATTCTTGTTTAGATTTCAAAGATTGATGATAAAGCTAATTGTTTATGGGGAATTAGCTCAGCTGGGAGAGCGCCTGCTTTGCACGCAGGAGGTCAGCGGTTCGATCCCGCTATTCTCCACCATTTATTAAGGGCCTATAGCTCAGCTGGTTAGAGTGCACCCCTGATAAGGGTGAGGTCACAAGTTCAAGTCTTGTTAGGCCCACCATAAAAAAGATTTGAATAAAGAAGCTTTAAAATCTAAAGCAAGTATATAAAATAGATTAAATATAAAATATAAACTCTATACTTAGATTTATTTTTATCTTTAACTATAAAAGAATATACTTTAATAGATATAAGTAGCATATACATTATGCATTTATATTTATAATGATTATGTTAATATATATACTTCCTTTAGGTTTTAAACCTAAATGTTCTTTTTAATTATCATTGTTAAGAGTCACAAGCAAGTTTTAATAAAAACAATTTTACAGGACTTGTTAAAGGATAAAACCTATTTATCTTTTCTTTAGTTTAACTTAACTTTTAGCTGTCTTTATTTCTATGAATAAAGAGAATATTAGATTTAAGGATTATAAATTAAAGACAAGTTTCAAACTCACAGCTTAGTTGAGACTAAATCATTTAGTTTTATATTAAGTGTTTGAATGCTTTCCGTCTTAAGATAAAGAAGTCTTATCATAAAAACTTTAACAAGGAAGTGATGCGTTTTAGAATCAATAATAAAAGGTAAAAAAGGTAAGCTACTAAGAGCGAATGGTGGATGCCTTGACTGGTAAAGGCGATGAAGGACGTACTAGACTGCGATAAGCTACGGGGAGCTGTCAAGAAGCTTTGATCCGTAGATTTCCGAATGGGGCAACCCAATGTATAGAGATATACATTACCTATATAGGAGCGAACGAGGGGAATTGAAACATCTTAGTACCCTCAGGAAAAGAAATCAATAGAGATTGCGTCAGTAGCGGCGAGCGAAAGCGCAAGAGGGCAAACCCAGTGCTTGCACTGGGGGTTGTAGGACTGCAATGTGCAAGAGGTAAGTTTAGCAGAACATTCTGGAAAGTATAACCATAGAGGGTGATAGTCCCGTATGCGAAAAACAAACCTTAGCTAGCAGTATCCTGAGTAGGGCGGGACACGAGGAATCCTGTCTGAATCCGGGTCGACCACGATCCAACCCTAAATACTAATACCAGATCGATAGTGCACAAGTACCGTGAGGGAAAGGTGAAAAGAACTGAGGTGATCAGAGTGAAATAGAACCTGAAACCATTTGCTTACAATCATTCAGAGCCCTATGTAGCAATACAGGGTGATGGACTGCCTTTTGCATAATGAGCCTGCGAGTTGTGGTGTCTGGCAAGGTTAAGCAAACGCGAAGCCGTAGCGAAAGCGAGTCTGAATAGGGCGCTTAGTCAGATGCTGCAGACCCGAAACGAAGTGATCTATCCATGAGCAAGTTGAAGCTAGTGTAAGAACTAGTGGAGGACTGAACCCATAGGCGTTGAAAAGCCCCGGGATGACTTGTGGATAGGGGTGAAAGGCCAATCAAACTTCGTGATAGCTGGTTCTCTCCGAAATATATTTAGGTATAGCGTTGTGTCGTAATATAAGGGGGTAGAGCACTGAATGGGCTAGGGCATACACCAATGTACCAAACCCTATCAAACTCCGAATACCTTATATGTAATCACAGCAGTCAGGCGGCGAGTGATAAAATCCGTCGTCAAGAGGGAAACAACCCAGACTACCAGCTAAGGTCCCTAAATCTTACTTAAGTGGAAAACGATGTGAAGTTACTTAAACAACCAGGAGGTTGGCTTAGAAGCAGCCATCCTTTAAAGAAAGCGTAATAGCTCACTGGTCTAGTGATTTTGCGCGGAAAATATAACGGGGCTAAAGTAAGTACCGAAGCTGTAGACTTAGTTTACTAAGTGGTAGGAGAGCGTTCTATTTGCGTCGAAGGTATACCGGTAAGGAGTGCTGGAGCGAATAGAAGTGAGCATGCAGGCATGAGTAGCGATAATTAATGTGAGAATCATTAACGCCGTAAACCCAAGGTTTCCTACGCGATGCTCGTCATCGTAGGGTTAGTCGGGTCCTAAGTCGAGTCCGAAAGGGGTAGACGATGGCAAATTGGTTAATATTCCAATACCAACATTAGTGTGCGATGGAAGGACGCTTAGGGCTAAGGGGGCTAGCGGATGGAAGTGCTAGTCTAAGGTCGTAGGAGGTTATACAGGCAAATCCGTATAACAATACTCCGAGAACTGAAAGGCTTTTTGAAGTCTTCGGATGGATAGAAGAACCCCTGATGCCGTCGAGCCAAGAAAAGTTTCTAAGTTTAGCTAATGTTGCCCGTACCGTAAACCGACACAGGTGGGTGGGATGAGTATTCTAAGGCGCGTGGAAGAACTCTCTTTAAGGAACTCTGCAAAATAGCACCGTATCTTCGGTATAAGGTGTGGTTAGCTTTGTATTAGGATTTACTCCGAAAGCAAGGAAACTTACAACAAAGAGTCCCTCCCGACTGTTTACCAAAAACACAGCACTCTGCTAACTCGTAAGAGGATGTATAGGGTGTGACGCCTGCCCGGTGCTCGAAGGTTAATTGATGGGGTTAGCATTAGCGAAGCTCTTGATCGAAGCCCGAGTAAACGGCGGCCGTAACTATAACGGTCCTAAGGTAGCGAAATTCCTTGTCGGTTAAATACCGACCTGCATGAATGGCGTAACGAGATGGGAGCTGTCTCAAAGAGGGATCCAGTGAAATTGTAGTGGAGGTGAAAATTCCTCCTACCCGCGGCAAGACGGAAAGACCCCGTGGACCTTTACTACAGCTTGACACTGCTACTTGGATAAGAATGTGCAGGATAGGTGGGAGGCTTTGAGTATATGACGCCAGTTGTATATGAGCCATTGTTGAGATACCACTCTTTCTTATTTGGGTAGCTAACCAGCTTGAGTTATCCTCAAGTGGGACAATGTCTGGTGGGTAGTTTGACTGGGGCGGTCGCCTCCCAAATAATAACGGAGGCTTACAAAGGTTGGCTCAGAACGGTTGGAAATCGTTCGTAGAGTATAAAGGTATAAGCCAGCTTAACTGCAAGACATACAAGTCAAGCAGAGACGAAAGTCGGTCTTAGTGATCCGGTGGTTCTGTGTGGAAGGGCCATCGCTCAAAGGATAAAAGGTACCCCGGGGATAACAGGCTGATCTCCCCCAAGAGCTCACATCGACGGGGAGGTTTGGCACCTCGATGTCGGCTCATCGCATCCTGGGGCTGGAGCAGGTCCCAAGGGTATGGCTGTTCGCCATTTAAAGCGGTACGCGAGCTGGGTTCAGAACGTCGTGAGACAGTTCGGTCCCTATCTGCCGTGGGCGTAAGAAGATTGAAGAGATTTGACCCTAGTACGAGAGGACCGGGTTGAACAAACCACTGGTGTAGCTGTTGTTCTGCCAAGAGCATCGCAGCGTAGCTAAGTTTGGAAAGGATAAACGCTGAAAGCATCTAAGCGTGAAGCCAACTCTAAGATGAATCTTCTCTAAGCTCTCTAGAAGACTACTAGTTTGATAGGCTGGGTGTGTAATGGATGAAAGTCCTTTAGCTGACCAGTACTAATAGAGCGTTTGGCTTATCTTTAATAAAGCATCACTTCCTTGTTAAGGTTTTTAGAAGACTTTGAATATAGATAATATTTAGAGTTTAATAGAAATCTTTCAAGTAGAGTTTGTATTAGAACTTGCTCTTAACATTGTTTTTTAAGTATTCTATATAAAAACTTATCAAAGATAAAAGATAAGAAAAGAAGAAAGAGAATAAAGAAAAAAGTAAAGGAATAAAAGATTAAGTTTTATTCTTAAATTCAATTTTTCAAAGAATATTTAAATAACAATGTCCGTGATTATACAGATGTGGAAACGCCTTGCTCCATCCCGAACCAAGAAGCTAAGCACATCGTGGGTGATGATACTACGCCTTACTGGCAGGGGGAAAGTAGCTCATTGCGGACTTGTTAAATGTCTTCATTACTTACTTTATATATAAATCCTATGTTTATTTTTATTGTTGTTTTAGATGATACTTAGAATCGTGTTTAAAAAAGAGTTTGCTGCTGGTTAGGGTTTTTAGAGAGAATAGGGTGTTTTTAGGGGTTTGAAAATACTAGAAGGATAAAATTTAAAATTTTCTATGAAAAGTAAAATAAATTAAATTTTATTCACACATTCTTTAAAGACTTTTCCACGCTCTGCGTAAGAGTTGAACTGATCTAAACTTGCACAAGCGGGACTTAAAAGAGCTACTTCATTGACTCTTAAGTGATTTGAAATTTCATTTACAGCTTTAGATAAAACTTCGCATTTATAGGCTTTCAAATTCGCTTTTTTTGCATAATCAAGCATTTTTTCGGTACTAATACCTATAGCATAGAGTTCTATATCAAATCCTTTCATAAAATCAAATAAATTGCTAAGATCTACACCCTTATCATCTCCCCCTATGATAAGATGGATTTTTTTATCTTTATAGCGACTAAGTGCAGCCATTACAGCACTTTCATTTGTAGCTTTAGTGTCATTTACCCAAAGCCTATTTTGACTGTCTTTAAGCTCTTCGAGTTTATTTTTTTCCATTACAAAGCTATTTAAAAGCTTATAGCTTAAAGTATCAAGTAAAATTTTTTCTATAGCTAAAGCCATGATAGCATCGAGTAAAAAAGGACTTTTAAAGGAAATTTTTTCCGTATCAATGCCAAATTTAACAGCTAGATCTTTTTCATCTTCATAGCTTATTTTATGAGCTTTTGTTGGAGTATTTGCATAAATTTTAGGCAGTATTACTACATCACATTCATTCATTCTTTTTAAAACGCTTAGCTTATCTTGAACATAATTATCAAAACTTCCATGCCAAGAAAGATGATCAGGACTTATAGGTAAAAGTGCATAAATTTCAGGTTTAGCTTTATGAGTGTAGTGTAGGGTAAAAGATGAAGTTTCAAGTATCCAAAGTTTTGCATAAGGATTAAGCTCTGCTAAAGGAGTTCCAACATTTCCACCCATAACAGCACCAATGTGTGATAATAAATGTGTAGCCATTTGTGTGGTGGTGGTTTTGCCATTGGTTCCGCTTATCCAAACGGATTTTGGCATGATATCATAAAAAAAGTCATATTCGCTTTGTAAATTTTTTGCTTTTTGAATGAGTTTGTGCTTTGGTGGAAAACCTGGACTAGGAATTTCAATATCGCTTAAATTATCATCAAAATCATTAGGATTTAAAAGTAAATTTCCTAGTGTATCTTTTTTTGTTTCTGTAAAATGATCATCATAAATATCAAAAGGTCCAAATTTATCTACTAAATTTTCAGCAATAGCACGTGTGGTTTTTCCGTATCCAAAAAGTGAAATTTTCATTATCTTAGCTTTATTGATGCAAGTGCAAGCAAATTTGAAAGTAAGGCTATCATCCAAAAACGCACTATAATTTTATTTTCCACCCAGCCAACTTTTTCAAAATGATGATGAATAGGCGCCATTTTAAATACTCTTTTATTAAAAATTTTAAAACTTCCAACTTGTAAAATTACAGAAACAGTTTCAAGAACAAAAACAAAACCTATGAGTAAAAGTAAAATTTCATTTTTGCTAATAACGGCTAAAAATCCTATAAAGCCACCTAAAGCTAAACTTCCACTATCTCCCATAAAAACTTGTGCAGGATAACAGTTGTACCATAAAAATCCCATTAAAGCACCAATTAGCGCTGCACAAATAATCACTACTTCACCAAGTCCTTGAATTTTTGGCAAAAGTAGATATTCACTATAATTTAAATTTCCACTCAAATATAAGAATATCCCTAAAGTAGATAAAGAAAAAATGCCTGGAACTGTAGCTAAGCCATCAAGTCCATCGGTTAAATTTACAGCATTAGAGCTAGAAATTAAAACCAAAATCCAAAAAGCAATGGCAAAAATTTCCATATCAAAAAGAGGGTGTTTAT
Organism: Campylobacter sp. CFSAN093224; assembly: GCF_012897395.1. Classification (NCBI taxonomy): domain Bacteria; kingdom Pseudomonadati; phylum Campylobacterota; class Epsilonproteobacteria; order Campylobacterales; family Campylobacteraceae; genus Campylobacter; species Campylobacter sp. CFSAN093224. The sequence goes on from NZ_CP040607.1 coordinate 404,757, forward strand.
AAAAAGGTATAAAAAGTTCCGTGCTAAGCTCTGAACTAAAATATAAAGGTAAGATGCAGATAAGTCCAGCGATGATTTGTGCTAAAAGCTTCATTCTTGGACTAAGTCCTGAATGATTATCTTTTTTTAGAACTTTGCCTAAATCATCTATGAGTCCTATCAAACAAAAAAGTATCAAACAAAGTAAAGCACTTATAGCAAAAATATTATCAAATTTGATACAAAATAAACTTGCGATTACTGCAGAACTGATGAAAATAAGCCCACCCATGGTTGGAGTATGGCATTTGGTTTTATGAGTTTCTGGGGCGTATTCGTAAATAGGTTGACTAGCATTTTTAGCTTTTGCCCAAGTAATAAATTTAGGCATTAAAAATAAAGACAAACATAAAGCGATAAAAAATGCAAATCCTGCACGCACACTAATATAAGTAAAAAAAGCATAATGACTTAAATCTGAAAGATAATACAAAACCTAGCCTTCTTTTTGGTTTTTAAAAGTTTAATTTTAGTAAAATCTAACCAAAAAAATTCTTATAAAAGAGAGAAAAATGAAGCAAAAATGCGTTTTAATTATTACAGATGGAATAGGGTATAATAAGAATAGTAAGTTTAATGCTTTTGAAGCAGCTAAAAAACCAAGTTATGAAAAGCTTTTTAAGGAAGTCCCAAATTCTTTACTAAAAACGAGTGGTTTAGCTGTAGGTTTGCCAGAAGGGCAGATGGGAAATAGTGAAGTAGGGCATATGTGTATAGGAAGTGGGCGTATTATTTATCAAAATTTAGTGCGTATTAATAAAGCCATTGAAAACAAAGAACTTGAAAAAAATGAGAATTTAAAAAAACTTTTAGCAAAATGTAAAAGAGTGCATATTATAGGGCTTTATAGTGATGGCGGGGTACATTCTATGGATACGCATTTTAAAGCCATGCTTGAAATTTGTGCGAAAAATGGCAATGAAGTTTTTGCTCACGCAATCACTGATGGGCGTGATGTAAGTCCAAAAAGTGGCTTAAATTTCATAAAAGATTTAAAAGAATTTTGTGAAAACTTAGGCGTGCATTTTGCTACGCTTTGTGGGCGTTTTTATGCTATGGATAGAGATAAGCGTTGGGATAGGGTAAAAGAGTATTATGAGTGCTTGTTAGGTAAGGCTTATAAAGTGCCAAATTTATTAGAATACCTACAAAAATCTTACGATGAAAATGTTACTGATGAGTTTATCAAAGCAGCTCAAAATGAGAATTACAAGGGCATGAGAGAAGAAGATGGCATTATCTTTATCAACTTTAGAAATGATAGAATGAAACAACTTGTTGAAGTGTTAAATTCTAAGGATTTTAAAGAGTTTGAACGCGAAAAAATCTTTGAAAATTTACTTACTATGAGTGTTTATGATGATAAATTTAAACTCCCTGTGCTTTTTGAAAAAGAAAAAATTGAAAATACTTTAGCGCAAGTGATTTCTAAAGCAGGGCTTAGTCAGCTTCATACCGCAGAAACCGAAAAATACGCCCATGTAACTTTCTTTTTTAATGGCGGAAAAGAAGAGCTTTTAGAAAATGAAACAAGGGTTTTAATCCCAAGCCCCAAGGTAAAAACTTATGATGAAAAACCCCAAATGAGTGCTTTTGAAGTGTGTGATGCAGTGAAAAAAGGCATAGAAAAGGGTGAGGATTTTATAGTGGTAAATTTTGCAAATGGAGATATGGTTGGACATACAGGTGATTTTAATGCTACTATAAAGGCTGTTGAAGCGGTGGATACTTGTTTAGGCGAGATTTTAGAATGTGCAAAAAAGCATGATTATGCTTTTATCATTACAAGTGATCATGGAAATTGCGAGGCTATGCAAGATGAAAAAGGAAATTTGCTTACCAATCACACCACTTTTGATGTTTTTGTTTTTGTGCAAGCAAGGGGAGTTTCAAAGATTAAAGATAATATGGGGCTGAGTAATATAGCTGCAAGCGTGCTTAAAATTTTAGACTTAGAAATTCCAAAAGAAATGAATGAGGCTTTATTTTAGTTTGTTTGCCTTTTTTATAAGAAATTTGTTAAGATTGCAATTTTTAAAATTAAACTTATTAAGGATAGATAATGAAATTTAGTGGAAAAAATGTTTTAATTACTGGAGCAAGTAAGGGAATAGGTGCTTCTATCGCAAAAACTTTGGCAGGTTTTGGGCTTAAAGTTTGGATCAATTATCGTTCAAAACCTGAACTTGCAGATGCTTTAAAAGATGAAATTATTGCAAGTGGTGGTGTTGCTGCTGTGATTAAATTTGATGCAAGCAAAGAAGATGAGTTTGAAAACGGCGTAAAAACTATAGTTGAGAGTGATGGAGAGTTAAGTTATCTTGTAAATAACGCAGGCGTTACAAATGATAAACTTGCTTTAAGAATGAAATTAGAGGACTTTAGTGGCGTTGTGGATACGAATTTAAGCTCAGCTTTTTTAGGTTGTAGAGAAGCTTTAAAAACCATGAGTAAAAAACGCTTTGGTGCTGTTGTAAATATCGCTTCTATTGTCGGAGAAATGGGCAATGCTGGGCAAGTAAATTATTCTGCTAGTAAGGGTGGAATGATAGCTATGACTAAATCTTTTGCTAAAGAAGGAGCAAGTAGAAATTTACGCTTTAATTGCGTAACTCCAGGTTTTATAAAAAGCGATATGACTGAAGTTTTAAGCAATGAAATCAAACAAACCTATCAAGATAATATCCCTTTAAAACGCTTTGCAGAGCCTGAAGAAGTAGCTAATTGTGTAGCGTTTTTACTTAGTGATTATGCCTCTTATGTGACAGGCGATGTGCTTAAGATCAATGGTGGTTTATATATGTAAGGAAAAATGATGGATTTAAAAGAAATAGCACAATTTTTAGATGATAATGCACCAGCATTTTTAGCCACTTTAGGAACTTGTGGAAATCCTAGAGTGCGTCCTATACAAAGTCCATTGCTTGTGGGAGATAAAATTTATTTTTGCACAGCAAATACAAAAGGACTTTTTTAAGACTTAGAGCTAATGCGGTTTTTGAACCAAATTTAGAAGTTAAAAAAATGATGTTTAAAAAATATCCTTATCTTGTAAATCTTTATGAAACTCCGCAAAATCCAAAATTTGAAGTTTTTTATCTTGATCATTTAAGCGCTAGAATGCAATTTATGAATGGAGAATTTAAGCTTTTTAAGGCTTAATGATTTGATAATTTTATTAACTATATATTAATTAAGATAAATATTATCTTAATTAATATTAACTTTTTGTTATTTTTTTAAGGTATAATCATTCCGTTTAATTTGCAAGGAATAGATTATGATATATTGCAAAAATTTTTTAATATTTATTTTATTATATTCATCTATCTTCTTTGATTACTTATCTTATGCTTTTTTATATTTACTAAATTATAAATTTGTTTTTAATCCATTTTATATTGAAAGGAGAGTTTGTTTTTGGATTTTTGGCATGCGGTTATGTAAGATTGACTTACATTAAAAATTATTATTAATTTTTTTAAATAAGGAGAATGATATGGGTGAATTTTCTAGAAGAGATTTTATAAAAACAGCCTGTATTAGTGTAGGAGCTTTAGCTGCAAGTTCAAGTGGAGTTTATGCTTTAGATGATTCATCTAAGATGGATAAAGATATAAATTTACCTTCTTGCGATGTTTTGGTAATTGGATCAGGTGGAGCAGGTTTGTGTGCTGCAGCCGCAGTGAGAAAAGAAAATCCAAAATTAAGCGTTGTAGTAGCTACAAAGATGATGCCATCGCGTAACGCAACTTGTATGGCAGAGGGTGGAATTAATGGAGTTACTGATTTTTCTAATGGAGATTCCTATAAATTACATGCTTATGATACTATTAAAGGCGGAGCTTATTTGGTAGATCAAGACGCGGCTTTAAAATTTTGCGAATTAGCTGGAAAGGCTATTTTTAATATGGATTTTATAGGAACCTTGTTTTCAAGAAATGAGCAAGGTGGAGTAGCTCAGCGTTTAATGGGAGGAGCTTCTAAGAAACGCTGTAACTATTCTGCAGATAAAACAGGTCATATTTTAATGCATTCTTGTTTAGATGATGCTATTAGTAGTGGTGTGAAATTTTTAATGGATCATGAACTTTTGGATATAGGTGTTGTGGATGGAAAATGCGAGGGTGTCGTTTTAAGAGATATACAAAGCGGTGGAATTTATCCTGTGTTATGCAAAGCTTTGGTGATTGCTACAGGGGGATACACAAGGATATTTTATAATAGAACTTCAACTCCTTTTATTGCCACAGGAGATGGTGTGGCAGCTGCTCTTAGAGCAGGACTTGGTTTTGAAGATCCTGAGATGATACAATTTCACCCAACAGGAGTTGCAAATGGTGGAACTCTTATTACAGAAGCGGCGCGCGGTGAAGGGGGATATCTTTTAAATAATCGTGGTGAGCGTTTTATGAAAAATTACCATGAAAAAATGGAGCTTGCACCGCGAGATGTGGTTGCGCGTGCTATAGAAACAGAAATTCGTGAAGGTAGAGGTTATGGCGAGGGACTTGGAGCTTATGTTTTGTGCGATGTACGCCACTTAGGAAAAGAAAAAATTTTAAAAGATTTACCAAAAATTCGTCACACTGCAATGCTTTTTGAAAATATTGATTTAGTAGATACTCCTGTACCTATCCGTCCAACGGCGCATTATTCTATGGGTGGAATTGAAGTGGCTAAATTTGAAGATATGAGTACTAAAATTGCTGGAATTTATGTAGGTGGAGAAGCTTCTTGCATTTCTATACATGGAGCTAATAGACTAGGGGGAAATTCTTTAGCCGATGCAGTTGTAACAGGGCATTTAGCAGGCATTGGTGCGACAAATTATGCTAAAGATGCAAGTTTTGGAAAAGGGGCAAAAACTCATGAACTTGCTCAAAAATGGCAGGTTAGATTTAAAGAAATTACAAATAATGGCGGAAATGGTCAAGAAATGTATGAATTGCGAGAAGAGCTAGGAAGTCAAAATTGGGATAATATGGGGATTTTTAGAACTCAAGAAAAACTCGATCTTCTAGCAAAAAAATTAGAAGATATACAAGCGAGATATGAAAAAATTCGTATTCCAAATCCTAATGAAGTGATGAATACTGCTTTTACAGATTATGTAGAGCTTGGTAATTTGATTTTACTTTCTCGCTGTGCTTGTTTAGCAGCTAGAAATAGACTTGAAAGCCGTGGGGCTCATACTAGAGAAGATTATCCAAAGCGAGATGATAAAAATTTCTTAAAACATAGCATTGTAAATTTAGAAAATGATGAATTAAAACTTAGTTATAAAGATGTCGTGGTAACTGAGTTTTCACTTGATGGAAGGAGAGTACAATGAAAATTATCATAGATCGTTTTAATGGCAAGGAAAAATATGAACAAAGTTATGATATTGATGATAAGGATATACAAGGGAAAACTCTGCTCTCTCTTTTGCTTTTTATCAAAAAAACAAAAGATATTACTTTAAATTTTACCGCCTCTTGTCAATCTGCAATTTGTGGGGCTTGTGCAGTTCGTGTGAATGGGCATTCTTATCTTGCTTGTGATACTAAAATGCAAGATTTGTTAAAAGAATATGATAATCCTTCAAGTATACGCATTTCTCCGCTTGGAAATTTTAGAGTAATTTCTGATTTAATTGTGGATTGGGAACCTTCTATAGAAAATTTAAGAAAAATTCGTCCTGCCATGGTGGCAAAAAATGAATTTTCAGCGGAAAAGGGCTGTAAACAAAGTCAAGAAGAATTTGATCGTATTAGCAAGCAATGGGATTGTATTTTATGTGGTAGCTGTGCTTCAGAGTGTAATAAATTAGAAGCAGATAGTAGCGATTATATGCAACCTTTTGTTTTTACTCATGCTTGGCGTGCAGCGGCGGACTCTCGAGGTAAGGATCCTATGTTGCATGTAAAACCCAGCGTAATGAATGGACTTTGGCTTTGTGTTCATTGTCAAGAGTGCGCTGATCGTTGTCCAAAGGGTATAAGTTCAGTAAGTGATATAGCAAATTTAAGAGTGATGGCGATTAAAAAAGGTTTAAATGAAGGCTTAGGGCCTGATCATGCTGAAGCTTTTTATAAAGATTTAGTTGAAGGTTCAGGACGCTTGAATGAAATTTATCTTGCTTTGCGTTCTGAGGGTGTTATAGGTTCTATGGGTAAAACAGATATAGCTTTTAAACTTATGCGTGCAGGAAAAATGAATCCTATGCATGTTTTTGGCGAGGGTGAAATAGAAGGGTATAAAGATTTGGTTAAAATGATAAAGGCGGCACAAGAAGCTGCTGTTAAGGAGTAAAATATGCAAAAAGAGTACGCTTTTTTTCCAGGTTGTGTTTTATCTCAAGCTGCAAAAGAATCTAAAATTTCACTTGAAGCTATTGCACCTATTTTGGGTTGGAAGTTGAATGAAATTAAGGGGTGGAGTTGTTGTGGGGCTTCTCAAGCGCAGTGTGTTGATCCTATTGCGACTTTGGTAGCTAATGCAAGAAATATTGCTTTAGCAGAAGAGATGAAAATGCCAATGCTTACAACTTGTAGTACTTGTATGCTAACTTTAACTAAAGCAAAAAATACTCTTGATAAGGGTGCAAAAGAACGCATCAATATTTTTTTAGCACAAGGTGGAATGAAATATCAAGGTTCAACGCCTATTACAAGTCTTTTGTGGGAGCTTTATGAGGATTTGGATAATTTAAAAAGCAAGGTGAAAAAGCCGCTTTCAAATTTAAAAGTAGCTTTATTTTATGGTTGCCATAGTTTAAGACCTGAAGATGCTTTCGGTAAAAAAGAAAGTTCAACCAATCCAAAAAGTTTTGAAAGTGTAGTAGAAGTTTTAGGGGCTAAAATAGTTCCTTTTGAAAAACGCCTTGATTGTTGTGGTTTTCATGCTTCTTATCCTGCAGAAAAATCTGTGAAAAAAATGTCTAGTCAAATTGTCAATAATGCAAGTGAAAATCAAGCTGATTGTGTTGTAACACCTTGTCCACTTTGTCAAATGCAGCTTGATATCTATCAAGAAAGATTTCAAGATTATACTAATTCTAAAGCAAGATTGCCTATTATTCATTTATCACAATTAGTAGGACTTGCATTAGGACTTTCTAAAGAAATGGTTGGTTTAGATTATAATATTATTGATGCAAGTAAAATTGCATAAAAACATGGGCAAAAAGCCCATGTTTAAAGATTTAATTCCATTCTTAAAGAATGCTCCCAAAAAGCCACTTCTAAGCGTGTTACAGTATGAAAAATTTCGCTGAGTTTTTGGAATTTTTGTGCACCAACACTTGAAGTATAAGAATTAACAAAATCTTCAAATTCTTTAGCTTCATTTTGAAAATTTTCACTTCCATAGGTCAAAATCCATTCCTTGTAAGGATGATCTTTTAAATTTTCATTTTTTAAACGATTTATAATTTCAGCACCTATTTTTGCATAGCCTATAGCGCAAGCACTAAGAGCAACTAACATATCTAAAAAATCTCCATTTTCACCTACGCTTAACATATAACGCGAATAGGCTATATTGACTAAACTTTCATCTTTTATATCGAGTTCATCTGCATTAATGCCAAGAGATAAAATTGCACGATGAAGTTCCATTTCTCCTTCAACTATATAATTTTGAAATTTCATAGCAAAACGAAGTTCTTTTGCAGTATTTGAGTTAAGTGCTAATCTTGCATAACATTTTGCGTAATTAAGCAAATAAATATAATCTTGCTTGAGATAAAAAAGAAAATTTTCTTGCTTTAGGCTTTTATCTTCCAATTTTTTAACAAAATCATGATGTAGATAAGCATTCCAAATTTTTTGATTTTCTTTGATTAAATTAGAGAAAAGCATCATTTTTCCTTTATGTTTTAATATTTTATTTTCAAGTATAATGAAAAACTATAAATATTTTAAGCTTTTTATAGTAAAATACGCTTTATTTTAATTTTTTAAAGGAGAACAAATGGCAACATTTGATGATGTAAAAGCAGTAGTAGTAGAGCAATTAAGTATTGATGCAGATGCAGTTAAAATGGAATCAAAAATTATTGAAGATTTAGGTGCTGATTCTTTAGATGTTGTAGAGCTTATTATGGCTTTAGAAGAAAAATTTGAAGTAGAAATTCCAGATAGTGATGCTGAAAAATTAATTAAAATTGAAGATGTTGTAAATTATATTGACAATCTAAAAAAATAATTTTTTTTCTTGCAAGGAGCTTATTCTTGAAAAGAGTTGTAGTTACAGGTATTGGTATGATCAATGCCCTTGGTTTAGATAAAGAAAGTTCATTTAAAGCAATTTGCAATGGAGAAAGCGGAGTAAATAAAATTACTCTTTTTGATGCTACGGACTTTCCTGTTCAAATTGCAGCTGAAGTTAAAAATTTTGATCCATTAGAGGTTGTTGATGGCAAAGAAGTAAAAAAAATTGACCGTTTCATACAACTTGGAATTAAAGCAGCAAGAGAAGCAATGCAGGATGCTGGATTTAGTGAAGAATTAGATAAAGAAGAATTTGGCATTGTTTCGGCTTCTGGTATTGGAGGTTTGCCTAACATAGAAAAAAATTCCATTATTTGTTCCGAGCGAGGTCCGCGTAAAATTTCCCCTTTTTTCATACCTTCAGCACTTGTAAATATGTTAGGAGGTTTGATTTCTATAGAGCATGGACTTAAAGGGCCAAATATTTCTTGTGTTACAGCTTGTGCAGCAGGAACTCATGCTATAGGAGAAGCTTATAAAAGTATAGCTTTGGGAAATGCTAAAAAGATGTTAGTCATAGGTGCAGAAGCTGCGATTTGTCCTGTGGGTATAGGTGGTTTTGCTTCAATGAAAGCTTTATCAACTAGAAATGAAGATCCACAGCATGCTTCAAGACCATTTGACAAAGAAAGAGATGGTTTTGTCATGGGAGAAGGTGCTGGAGCTTTAGTTTTTGAGGAATATGAAGAGGCTAAAAAACGCGGTGCTACGATTTATGCTGAATTAATTGGATTTGGAGAAAGTGCAGATGCGCATCATATTACTTCACCAACTTTAGATGGGCCTTTAAGGGCTATGAAAAAAGCTTTAAATATGGCAGGGAATCCAAAGGTAGATTATATCAATGCACATGGAACTTCAACCCCTGTAAATGACAAAAATGAAACAGCAGCAATTAAAGAGCTTTTTGGCAATAATATCCCGCTTATAAGTTCCACCAAAGGACAAACAGGTCATTGCTTGGGTGCTGCAGGTGCAATTGAAGCAGTTGTTAGTGTTATGGTTTTAAGAGATGGGGTAGTTCCACCTACAATCAATCAGCTTGTAAAAGATGATGAATGTGATCTTGATTATATTCCAAATATATCAAGAAAAGTAGATTTAAAAGTGGTGATGAGTAATTCTTTTGGTTTTGGTGGCACAAATGGCTGTGTTGTATTTAAAAAAGTAGATTAATATGGCTTCTTATTTAGATTTTGAAAAAAATATTCAGCAAATTGACGAGGACATTATCAATGCTCAGATTAAAGGAGATACTGAAGCTGTATCAATTTTAAAGAAAAATCTTGAAAAAGAAATTTCTAAAACTTATAAGAATTTAAGTGATTTTCAGCGTTTGCAATTAGCGCGTCATCCAGATCGCCCTTATGCTCTTGACTATATTGAACTTATTTTAAATGACGCTCACGAAATACATGGTGATCGTGCCTTTAGAGATGATCCTGCTATTGTTTGTTTTATGGGTTATTTAGGAGAGAAAAAAATAATTGTAATTGGTGAGCAAAAAGGACGTGGAACAAAAGATAAAATCGCTAGAAATTTTGGGATGCCACATCCTGAAGGATATCGCAAAGCCTTAAGAGTAGCAGGACTTGCAGAGAAATTTCAAATTCCTATTTTATTTTTGATAGATACTCCAGGTGCTTATCCTGGAATAGGTGCTGAAGAAAGAGGACAAAGTGAAGCTATCGCTAGAAATTTATATGAATTAAGTGATTTGAAAATACCGACCATTGCTATAGTTATCGGAGAAGGCGGTAGTGGCGGGGCGTTAGCTATAGGGGTTGCAGATAAACTTGCAATGATGAAAAATTCTGTTTTTTCAGTAATTTCTCCTGAAGGTTGCGCTGCAATACTTTGGAATGATCCTGCAAAAAGTGAAGCTGCAACCAAAGCTATGAAAGTAACAGCTGATGATTTAAAATCTCAAGGTTTAATTGATGATGTGATAGACGAACCTACAAATGGTGCACATCGCAATAAAGAAGCTGCAGCAGTAGCTATTGCTGATTATGTAAAAAAATCCCTAAATGAACTTGAAAATATTGATGTACGAGAACTTTCTGCAAATCGTATGCAGAAAATTTTAAAGCTTGGAGCCTATCAAGAGGCTTAGGCTTTTACTTCGCTTTTTTAAATAATTTTATTATTTATAATTGTTATCAAAATTAAGTTAATTAAAAGTATTCTTTTTTTATACTCCAAAAATGATTTTAAATATCAAAATAATTTTTTTTAAAGGAATTAATTTGACTCAAATCAAAAATATGAAATTTAAAAAAAGTTTACTGTGTTTTTTAATTTTATCTGGAGCTTTGTTAAAAGCAGAAGAAACATATCAACTTAATGATGTTGTGGTTAGCGCTAGTGGTTTTGAACAAGATTTGGTTGATGCGCCTGCTAGTATTTCTATCATTACAAAAGAAGAGCTTGAAAAAAAGCCAATTAAGGATATAGGGGAGGCTATAGGAGATATTCCAGGTGTAGATGTGACTATGGATAAAACAGGCACTTATGATTTTAGCATACGAGGTTTTGGTAGTTCTTATACTCTAGTTTTAATTGATGGAAAACGTCAAAGTGTTGCAAATGGGTTTTATACTAATGTTTTTAAAGGCAGTGAGTCAGGATATCTGCCGCCTTTATCTATGATAGAGCGTATCGAGGTTATACGTGGTCCAGCTTCTACACTTTATGGCAGTGATGCTGTAGGCGGTGTGATAAATATTATCACCAAGAAAAATCCTGATAAAATCGAAGCAAATATAGAATTTAATACTCTTTTGCAACAGCACTCTAATCACTATGGCAATGCGGGCGGTTTTAATGCTTATGTAGCAACTCCTTTGATTGAAGATACATTATCAATTTCTGCAAGGTTGAAGTATTATGATAAGGCAGCTTCTGATTTAAAATGGCCTACACCGGTTTGGAATAATAACAATCAAAAACCTGATAATTACCAACAAAGACCTGATAATTACCAAATTGCTATTCATAGTCCAGGTGCTTTTACTAGCTTAGGTTTTGGTTCTAGGCTTAATTGGACAGTAGATGATAAAAATAATATATATTTTGATATAGAGCGATATATTAATGAAATTTCAGTGAATTCTATAAGTAGTAGGGCTATTAAAAGTGAAAAACAACTTTTTAAGGATAATATTGTTTTAAATCATGATGGTAACTATGATTTTGGTTCAACTAACTCATATTTACAATATGGTAGCACTAAGGATAAGGAATTACATAGTCAAATTTGGGTAGGAGAAGGTAAGGTTGTTTTACCTTGGAATTTAGGTCAATACGGTAATTTAGTAAATACCTTTGGTGCAAGGATTGATTATGAGATGTTAAAAAATGATCAAGCAAGCGCAGGTAGTTAAATAAGAGGTAAAAATCTTGATCAAACCATGGTTGCGCTTTATGGGGAAAATGAGTATTTTATAACCGATGATTTGATTTTTACTACAGGTTTGCGTTATATTTATAGCAATTTGTTTGATTCTGAATTTACCCCTAGGATTTATTTGGTTTATCACTTAAATGATAATATAGCCTTTAAAGGAGGTGTTTCAAAAGGCTATAAAACTCCTTCTGCCAAGCAGTTGACAAATGGATATTATAATTATGCCAATGGCAATGCTCTTTTTGGAAACCCTGACTTAAAACCAGAAGAAAGTATAAATTATGAATTGGGTGCTGATTTTAGGGTATTTGATTTTGCACATTATTCTATCACAGGATTTATTACTGATTTTACAAATCAAATCAGTAGTGAATATTTAACAGGTATGCAAAATGGTATTAATTGTAGCAATGGCACTGTTTGTAAGCGTCCTATTAATCTTGGAAAAACACAGACTAAAGGTATAGAATTTGCATTTAATACCAAAACTTACAATGGTTTTAGCCTAAATTCAAGTTATACTTTTATGGATAATCGCTATAAAGATAGTCAAAAAAATTGGTTTGGTGGTGATAGAATAGAAAATTTACCAAGGCATATAGCAATGTTAAAATTAAACTATGAGCGAGGTAAATTTAATTCCTATATAAAAACACGAGCAAGACTCGATACTATAGCTAAAGCAAGAGTTGGTGGTAATGGTAGTTTGCCATGGCAAAAATATAAGCCTTTTTATATAGTAGATTTAGGGATAAATTATAAAATCAATAAGCAATCTAGCTTAAGTTTTGCAGTGCAAAATCTTTTTGATAAAAATTTCTTTGATCCGCAAGTTACAAGATGGGATGGGGCTAATCCTGCTGGATATGCAAATCGCTATCAAGATTATACAGAAGGAAGAAGTTTTTGGTTAAGTTATAAATATGATTTTTAATTTTTTAAGGCTTTAATCACCTTTATATTTTCAAAAAAGCAAAAATAAAGTACAATGTGAAAAATAAATAAAAGGTTTTATTATGGCGTTTAAAAATTTAAAAGAACTTTCTTTTGAAAAATCAAATTATATTAAGCCTAAGAGATTTGCTTATGAAAGTAATGGTAGGCTTTGCACTTGGGATTTTATAGAATCTAAAGATAGTGTTTCAGTGCTTTTGTATCATAAAGAATTAGAAAGTTTTATTTTTGTACGCCAATTTCGTATACCACTTTGGTATCATCAAATGCATGATAAAGATTATGTAAAAGATGATGATATGGGCTATACTATAGAGCTTTGTTCTGGGCTTGTGGATAAAAAATTATCTTTAGAGGAAATAGCAAAAGAAGAATGTATAGAAGAACTAGGATATGCTCCTAAAAATTTAGAAAAAATAGGAGATTTTTATACAGGGTTTGGTTCAGGTGTAAGCAAGCAAAGCTTTTATTTCGTAGAAGTTGATGAAAAAGATAAAATTTCTTCTGGAGGTGGAGTTGATGATGAAGAGATTGAAGCTGTTTATGTTAAGGTGCAGGATTTTGAAAAAAAATGTAAAAATATGATAAGAACGCCTTTGCTTGATTTTGCTTATATGTGGTTTTTAAAGGAAAAGTGGGGAAAATTAAAGATTATTTAGGTTAAACCTTAAAAAGGTTCAACCTAGGATTTTAATGATCTGACTCATCAAGCATTTCTTTAAATACATTGAAAAGATCAAGCGATGCATTTTCAGCAACTTCGCATTTATTAATTATGCTGTGTTGAGTAATATCTTTGCTAATATCTTCTGTATTTGCTATTGTTATAGCATTATTCATATTTTCATGAACTTTTTCATGTGGCTCGTTAATTTTTAAGAAGCTTTTATTTTGCCCAAATCTTTCTTTTCCTGTGCTAGCAAGCCATTTTCCTAAGCGACAAGATGTATGATCGGCTAATTGCTTTCCTGATTTGGAAAAAATTTCTTTATAACCATTTAATTTAAAAGCTATATGATCTAGTTTTGCTAAAGATACGAAAGCTTCTGAAGCGATACCAACTGCATTTGAATTAGTAGAATGCGCTTCATTTACTAAGTGAGTAAATTTTTCGGAAAAACTCATAATATGAGCATTAGAATCTATAGAAATTTTTTCAACTTGCTCACTTTGAGTATACATTTCATTTGCATTTTGCTTTAGAAGGTTGATGTTCATTTCAACTTCTGTGGTTGCTTTTTGTGTTTTTTCAGCTAGTTTTCTTACTTCATCGGCAACAACAGCAAAACCACGCCCATGTTCACCTGCGCGTGCAGCTTCTATGGCAGCGTTAAGAGCTAAAAGATTGGTTTGATCGGAAACATCTTTAATTAGATTAATTACATTAGTAATTTCATCTACACTTCTATGCAATGTTCCTGCAACATCTCTTGTTTTATTGGCTGATTCTGTAATATTTCCCAAAGAGGCATTGATAGAATTAGCAATATGGTTAAGTTCATCCATTTCAGCAAGAGAAGTTTTAGAATAGCTAGAGATAACTTCTGCCTTATTTACATTTTCTAACATATCGCCTTGAATAATAGTAATATTTTTTAAAACCCCAGTTAATAAAACATTTAAAAGATCTGTTTTAAGTTTAGACTCTAAAGCCGCTTGTTCTAATGATGTAATTTTATTTTTTAATTCTAAATTTTCCGATTGAAATTTTTCAATTTTATGTGTAAGATTTTTATTTTCTTCTTCAAGTTTTTGAAGATCAGAATGGTTTATTTTACTTCCAAACATTGTTTTGCCTTATTTTTTATAATTTGCTAGATATTGGCTAAGTTCATCTTTTACATGAAGCTTTTCTTTTTTTAAAGTTGAAATTTCCATGCTGCTAAGAGAAGTTCTACCTTCTTCTGCATCTTTAATCATGTCATCAAGTTCATTATGACGATCAAATAGTTTATCAAAATGAGCATCTTTACCTTTTAGCTCTGACATTAATTCTCTATATTCATGTAGCATAAACTCTCCTTGTATTAGTGAAATTTAAAATTCATTTAACAAGGTATTTTACACTATTAAAAGATATTTTTAGCTTAAAAAATAATAAAATTAATAATAATTTTTAAATGTGTGTTATATAAGTGATTTGTTAAAGTTTATTTTTAAATTGGAAATTTTAAAATTGAGGAATAAATCCTCAAAATTATTTAGAATTTTGTTTTTTTAGAGTTCTTAGAGTAGAAGCTGCAATTCTCATTTTTCTCGTGGTGCCATCTTCTAAAGTTACACGAACTGTTCTGAGATTAGGTAAAAAGCGTCTTTTTGTTTTATTGTTAGCATGGCTGACATTATTACCCACCATTGGACCCTTGCCTGTGATTTGACATACTCTTGCCATTTTTTTGTCCTTATGAAAATTTTTAAATGGAGATTTTATCAAAATTAAGCTTAAAATATTCCATAATTTATAGTTTTTTTAATATATAAGTCGATAAAATATTATTTATCACATTTATATATAGTTTAAGGTTTTGATCATGTATGTAGCTCCAAGTTTATTGTCTGCAAATTTTTTGAAATTAGAAGAAGAAGTTAAAGCTATTGAAGCTGCAGGTGCGGATCTTTTACACATTGATGTAATGGATGGACACTTTGTTCCAAATTTGACTTTCGGACCTTGCGTGATCGAAAAAATTTCAACTATTAGTAAGTTGCCATTAGATGTGCATTTAATGGTTAAAGATGTAAGTAAATTTGTAGATCTTTTTATCTCTTTAAAACCGAAATTTATCTCTTTTCATATGGAAAGCGAAGTTCATCCTATAAGGCTTTGTGAATATATAAGAAGTCAAGGAATCCATCCTGCTATTGTTTTAAATCCACATACTCCTATTGATTCTATTAAACACATGCTAGAATTTGTAGATATGGTGCTTTTAATGAGTGTTAATCCTGGATTTGGTGGGCAAAAATTTTTACCTTTGATACATGAAAAAATCAAAGAATTGCGCCAAATGATTGATAAAAAAAATGCTAAAGTTTTTATAGAGGTTGATGGTGGTGTTAATGGTTTAAATGCTAGTGATTTAGAAGAATCTGGAGCTGATATTTTGGTGGCTGGAAGTTATATTTTTTCTTCCAATGATTATAAAACTGCAATTTCATCTTTAAAGCTTGAATTTTGAGTTTACAGCAAATTGATCAGATTATTTCTATATTAAATAAGCAAAGCAAGCCTTATGATTGGGTGATGCAAGAGTTTGCCAAAGTTGAAGAATTAAAAAATTTTGATTTAGATTTAGAAACTTTTGAGCTTTTGGGGTTAGGTTTAACTTTAAATAAAGATAATATTTTTACTCTTAAAACACGCACAATAAAAATTAAAGATGAAATTTTTTGCATAGTGGATATAGAAAGTACTGGTGGGGTGAGCAAGGGGGAAATTTTAGAAATTGGAGCGGTAAAAATTCAAAATTCTAAAGAAATTGGACGCTTTCAAAGTTTTGTTAAAGTAAAAGAAATTCCAAAAAATATAACTGAACTTACGGGTATTACTTATGAGATGGTGGAA
The DNA here is from genome assembly GCF_012897395.1 of Campylobacter sp. CFSAN093224. Taxonomy (NCBI): domain Bacteria; kingdom Pseudomonadati; phylum Campylobacterota; class Epsilonproteobacteria; order Campylobacterales; family Campylobacteraceae; genus Campylobacter; species Campylobacter sp. CFSAN093224. The sequence continues at coordinate 420,982 of NZ_CP040607.1, forward strand.
AATGCTCCAAGTTTAGCAAAGGTTTTAAGTGATTTTAGGCTTTTTTTAAAAGACAGTATTTTTGTAGCGCATAATGTGCGTTTTGATTATAGTTTTATTTCTAAGGCTTTAAATGAGTGTGGTTTTGGCATTTTGCTTAATCGTCGTATTTGCACTATAGAATTTGCACAATGTTGTATAGAAAGTCCAAAATATAAACTAGAGGTTTTGAAAGAATTTCTTGGCGTGGAAAATATGCATCATAGAGCCTTAGATGATGCTTTGGCAGCTGCTGAAATTTTTAAATATTGCCTTGGAAAACTTCCTTATCATATAAAAACTACAGAAGAACTTATAAATTTTACAAAAACTGCACGTATAAAGCAAAAATAAATATTTAAAGTGTATAATTAAAACATAAATGACGGGAGCTTGTGTAACAGGCTGAGAGTAAGCTAAAAGCTTAGACCGAACCGGATCTGGATAATACCAGCGTCGGGAAGATTTATAAATTTCAATACTTTAAAAATTTATACTCACCCTTCATTTATCCAAATTTTTTAAAGGATAAATTTATGAAAACTCAAATGAATTATGCCAAAGAAGGTATTTTTACTAAAGAAATGCAGATTGTTGCGCAAAAAGAAAATTTAAGTAAAGATTTTTTGCTTGAAAATATTGCTTGCGGTAAAATTATTATCCCTGCAAATATTAATCATAAAAGTCTTGATCCAAATGGTATAGGTTTTGGACTGCGTACTAAGGTTAATGTAAATTTAGGAGTTTCAAATGATTGCGTTGATTATAGCGAGGAAATGAAAAAAGTAGAGCTTGCTCATAAATTTGGCATAGAAGCGATTATGGACTTAAGCAATTATGGCAAAACAAGTCGTTTTAGAGACGAGCTTGTTAATGTTTCAAAAGCTATGATAGGAACAGTTCCTGTATATGATGCGGTAGGATTTTTAGAAAAAGATTTAAAACAAATTGGTGCTAAAGACTTTTTAGATGTTGTATATCATCATGCTAAAAGTGGGGTTGATTTTATGACAATTCATGCAGGTATTAATTCTCGCGCAGCGCATATTTTTAAACAAAGTAAAAGACTTACAAATATAGTTTCAAGAGGAGGCTCTGTGCTTTATGCTTGGATGATGATGAAAGATGCTGAAAATCCTTTTTTTGAGTATTATGATGATTTGCTTGATATTTGTTTAAAATACGATGTAACTTTATCTTTGGGTGATGCTTTGCGTCCTGGCTCTACTCACGATGCAAGTGATGGGGCGCAAATTTCAGAGCTTATAGAATTATCGCTTCTTACCCAAAGGGCTTGGGATGTTGGGGTTCAAGTAATGATAGAAGGTCCAGGGCATATGGCTATTAATGAAATAGAGGCAAATATGCAATTAGAAAAGCGTTTATGCAAAGGAGCTCCTTTTTATGTCTTAGGACCTTTGGTAATAGATATTGGCGCAGGGTATGATCATATTAGTGGTGCTATTGGAGGAGCTGTGGCTGCAGCTAGCGGTGCTGATATGCTGTGCTATGTAACACCTGCTGAACACTTAAGACTTCCAAATTTAGAAGATGTTAGAGAGGGTATAGTTGCGACTAAAATTGCAGCTCATGCGGGAGATATAGCTAAACTTCCAAAAGAAAGAGCAAGGGATGATGAGATGAGTAAGGCTAGACAAGAGATAGATTGGGAGAAAATGTTTAAACTTGCTATTGATGGAGAAAAGGCCAAAAAAATGTTTAATGAGCGTCGCCCTGATGATTTAAACTCATGTTCCATGTGTGGAAAAATGTGTGCAATGAATACTATGAATCAAATTTTAAAAGGCGAAGATGTGAGTTTAGCTTGAATAAACTTTGAGAGTAAGATCTATAGAGATACCTTGCTCTCCTGCTTTAAGATTAAGTGGATAATCAAGCTTGATTAAGTTATTATAGTTTTTTAGAGCATCAATAAAATCATAAAGCCTTCTAGGATTGTTCATTGTCGCTTTAATGGCTAAGCGGTTTTTTAGATATTTTTCTTGTTTTTCGGGCTTAGTTTCTTGAATTTTTACATTTTGAAAATATTTTTGTAAAAAAATATCAAAATTTCCTATATTAAAATTTTGCTCAAATTGCTCTAAACTTTTGTTGTTTTCGCTTCTTAGAGTTGATATTTTATCTTCGCTAAAGTCAAATTTTGCTTTAGCGGCTTTTAAGATAGCAAGTTGTGAGTTTTCTCTAAGATTTGCTTGTTTGTAATTTTTTAATGTCGGTAAAAGTAAAAATAAGATCAAGGCTGTGCAAACGCTTATAAAACTTAACGCGCAAATGATAAGCTTTAATAAATCAATTTCTTCTAGGCTTTTATCTTTCATCTGCAACTCCTGGAATTTGTTTACTAATACTAACAAAACGATACCACCCATTATCTAAGCGGTAATAGGTTGTATAGCTTTGATCAAAGATGCTTTTTAAAGGGGTTTCTAAAAGTAGAGTAAACATTTCTCTTGTAGGAGTGACCCCGATAAGTTTTAAGGAATATTCGTCTTGTTCAACACTTTCAAGAGTAATATTATCAGTTTTTACAATAATATCAAATAGATTTCTTAAGCTTTCTTTAACAATTTGATTTTGAGTGTTAAAATTTTTCGCTATTTGGCTTTGATCAAATAAAATTTCATAAAGCATTTCATTTTGCTTAGTTTGATTTTGAAGCACTATAACTTGTTGTTTTTCATCATCGATAGAGCTATTGATTAATGCAATTTTTATTGTATATGTAAAATATACTAGCAAGATAAATAATATACTAAAACCAAAAAGTCCTAGCCAAATTTTATCAAAGAGTGTGAAAATAGGTTTTTTTCTTGGCTGTATGAAGCTATAAGTCATTTAAGCTCCTTTCGCATCAACTCTATCATAAGATCTAAGGTGTTGATTTGTTTCGTTTTTATCTCTAAAAAAGTTTCACTTTCTAAAAAATCAATAGCACTTATGTTAATATCTGATTCGCTATACAATAAAATACCATTGATAAATACCCCAGCATATTTATCATCATTATAAAATTTTTCAATGCTCGTAATAATATAACGACAAAGTTCCATATCATTGCTAAATTGATTTAATTCATCAAGGTTAAAATTATCATTATTATCCAAAGTTTCAAGATTATTTTCTTGATCAAGTAGATCAAATTTATTATTTAAGGCTTCATTGAAGTTATCTAAGGTAACTTCGGTATCATCGTTGTTGTTTTCAATTTCTTGATTATCTTCTGATGGAAGTTCAAGCTCTAAACCTAATTCTTGCTCAAATATTTTAAAATCACCGTATAAGATAGTATTGCCTTTAGCAACAATAATTGCCAAAAGATGTCCTTGTTTAAATCCATAAAGTAAAATTTGATCATCAGGCTGTTTTTCTTTTTGCATATTGTAGTAAAGAAGAGCAAAAGGGGAATATAAAAAATCTAAACCTCTATATTCTTCAAAAAGCTCGCTATAATATTCTACATGTTCGGTAGCCGTATAAACAAGGGCATTATTAAACAAAATATGCTGTAAGCTGATTTTTCCTATATTAAAGTGCTCACAATCTTGAATATTTGTACTAGGTATTAATCCTTGTTCTTTGGCATCTAAAAATAAAGCAGTGTGGTAAAATAAGAAATGCTTGCTTAAATTTTTTATGTATTCTAATAAATTTTCGCTTTTATCAAAAGTTTTTTCATTGCTACTGATTAGTTTATTTCCTCTATAAATAGAAGCTTTTACAATATTTTTTTTATCTTCTAAAATAATACTAATAAAAAGTTGTGGAAATATTTTTTTAAGTAAAAATAACATTTCATTCCTTAAATTGATCAGCTAAGCTAATTTTATCAAATTGTTCCATTAGAAATTCTTTAGCTTTTTCTTTATCTAAAGATAAAATATCCAAAGGTTCACTTAGACTATAAGTAATCTTACTAAAAGGTTTTGGCAAGATCATCTTATCCCAACTTTTAAATTCCCAAAAACGATTTGCTTCATAGTTTAAAATTCTTATCTTTAGTTCTTTTTTTTGAGCCAAAATGATAGAACCATCTGAAATACTATGATAAGGCCCTCGTGGACCATCGGGCGTGATAACTATATCGTCATTTTGTTCTAAAACTTTAAATGCAGCTCTAAGTGCACTGCTAGCACCCCTTGAAGTGCTTCCTCTTACAGTATCAAGACCGAAAAGCTTGATGATTTTTGCAATTTGTTCTCCATCTTTATGGTGGGAGATCATGACATAGGCTTTTTTATTTTTTTGTCTATAATGTCTAAACGCAAAAGGCATGAGTGCTAATTTTCCATGCCAAAAAAGTATCACACCAGCTTTACGGTCAACTTTTTCACCTTTATAGTGCTTTTTACAGCTTAAAAAAATAAGCCATTGCAAGATGAAAATTATATATGTTAAGCAATGGATTTTAAACGATTTCCCCATATAAAACCATACGCTTTGCATTAGTTATTTTTACTTCTTTAAATTGCCCTAAAAGTTCTTCGCTACCTTCAACTTGAACTAAAAAATTATTATCTGTTCTTCCAGCAATGCTATTGCCTGCTCTTAATTCTTCAAATAAAACTTTAAAAGTTTTATTTTCTTGTTTTTTTACAATTTCATCTAAAATTTCACTATGACGATTTTGTAAGGTGCTAAGTCTTCTTGAAGCTGTTTCTTCATCGATTTGATTAGGCATGGTTGCAGCTTTTGTTAAAGGGCGTTTGGAGTATTTAAAAGAAAAAATTTGTTCAAAACGCACTTTTTCCAAAACATCCATAGTTTCTTCAAAATCTTTTTCACTTTCCCCTGGAAAAGCTACAATAATGTCTGTAGAAATGCTAACATTTGGACAAAGTTCTCTAAGTTTTAAAGCTCTATTTAAATACCATTCTTTAGTATAGCCACGCTTCATAGCTTTTAAAATTTCACTTGAGCCGCTTTGTAAAGGCATGTGCATGGATTTGCAAACTTTTGGATTATTGGCAAAAACTTCTAAAAATTTATCATCCATATGCAAAGGATGTGGACTTGTAAAGCGAATGCGTTCCAAACCTTCTATAGTGCTAAGTTCTTCTAAAAGATCTGAAAAGTCCATTTTTTTATGTTCGTTTCTAAATCTTTTGCCGTAGTTATTGACATTTTGTCCTAGCAAGAAAATCTCTTTAGCGCCTTTTTCAACGGCTTTTTGAGCTTCTTTGTAGATGATGTTAAAAGGTATGGAAATTTCATCTCCTCTAGTATGTGGCACTATACAATAAGTGCAGTGTTTATCACAACCTATGGAGATATTAATATAGGATTTATAAATACTATTTCTAAAATCTGCAAAAGCAAATTCACTTTCATCATAGTCTATGTCCACCCCCATAAATTTTGGAGTTTTTATAGCTTGAGTGATTTTGGAAATATTTCTTGCCCCTAGAACAAAATCCACATAAGGAGCACGTTTGAAAATTTCATTTCCCAAATGTGATGCAGTGCATCCACAAACTCCTATTTTAGCACCTTCTTTTTTAACTTTTTCAAAGCCACCCACTTCTGAGAAAAGTTTATGCACAGGTTTTTCACGCACTGAACAGGTATTAATAAGAATAAGATCTGCTTCTTTGATATCTTCTGTTAGTGCGTAATTTTCTTTTTGTGTTAATTCTGCGATCATATGCTCAGAATCTCTGACATTCATCGCACAACCTAAAGTTTGAATAAAAAGTTTTTTAGCACTCAAAGAATATGCACCTCATACATAAAATCATTATCATCAAGTCCGTATTTTACGGTTCTATGATAAATGCTTACTCCTTTTTTTTCAAAATGATTTACAAGGGCAATAAGTTGTTTGTGTGTATTATCTTTATCAAAATAAAAAAACTTTTGTCCTTCTTTTTCTATAGCCTCTTCGATTTTTTCTAGGCTAATATTTTTAGGTTTTTCATTAATCAAAGTTCTTGCCAATTTTAATTCCATAGCTAAATCCTTAAGAATTTTCATTTTAATCTATAATTTTAGCAAATTTTACTTTTAATTAAACTTATTAAGGATATAATTTTTATCTACATTTTTAAATTTCCCACAAAAAAGGTTTTATAAAATATGGAAAAGATAGCAGATATTATCGAATCTATTGCTAATGAAAAAAATTTAAACTTAGAGAATGTAAGAGAAAAGGTAGCTACCGCTTTAATCAATACTGCAAAAAGAATTTATGGACAAGAATATGAGTTTTTTGTGGATCCTAAAAATTTAAATCTTTATCAAAAAATTACCATAGTAGCAGATAATGACGAGAGATTGCAAAATAAAAGTGAGAGTTTTATCGCATTAAGTAAGGCAAAATCAGAAGCTCCAGATGTTGAAATAGGAGATGAATTAACCTATGAATGCTCTTTGGAAAATTTAGGAAGAACTGCGGTAAATACCTTGCATAAAGAACTTGAATATCATATACAAAAATTATTAGAACAAACTATTTTTGAAAAATATAAAAACAAAGTAGGGCAAATGGTTTTTGGTACAGTTGTTAGAGTAGATAATGAAGAAAATACTTTTATTGAAATAGATGAATTAAGAGCTTTTTTACCGAGAAAAAATCGCATTAAAGGGGAAAAGTTTAAAATAGGTGATGTGGCAAAAGCTGTGATACGCCGTGTTTATACAGATAAGGGTATTAAAATCGAGCTTAGTCGTACAAGTCCTAAATTTTTAGAATGTTTACTTGAAGCTGAGGTTCCAGAAATCAAAGATGGTTATGTCAATATTATAGGATGTGCTAGAATTCCAGGTGAAAGAGCAAAAATCATTCTTCAGGCCAATGGGGCAAATATCGATCCTGTAGGTGCTACAGTAGGTGTTAAAGGTGTAAGAATTAATGCAGTAAGCAAAGAGCTTCATAATGAAAATATTGATTGTATAGAATTTACAAATGAGAGTGAAATTTTAATTTCTCGTGCCTTGGCTCCTGCTATTGTAAATTCTGTAAAAATTGAAGATAAAAAAGCTATTGTAAGTTTAAATAGCGAACAAAAAAGTAAAGCTATAGGAAAAAATGGTATTAATATTCGCCTTGCTTCTATGTTAAGTGGTTATGAAATAGAGCTCAATGAATTAAGCTCATCGCAGCTAAATAATGCCATCAGCAATGAAGAAGCAATGAAAAATCTTCAAGATTTGTTTAAAATTTAAAATATTTGTGAATTTTCACAAATATTTTTTATAAAACCACTTCCAATAAAATGCCGCAAAGATAAAAATCATACCCAATAAGCCTGTAATTAGTTCTAAACTCAAGCCTATTTCAAATAAAAAGCCCATAAGCATTGAAATAATAGCACTAAAACTAAGATAAATCATATCTGTATAAGCGATCACTCTACCATGATATTCTTTGTCAGCATTTTTTTGTATCATAGTGTAGGTGTAAGCCCAAAGTGCTGAGGTAAAAAAACCTGCACCAATTAAACCTAAAAAAGAAATATAAAAATTAAATTGAGTTAAAGCCCAAAGTATAATACCCAAGCCTTGACCAAGATACATGTAAAATAAATTTTTATCATTAATAAATTTGCTTAAAACCATAGGTCCTATAGCTAAAGAACAAGCACGTACTGCATTTAAAAACCCTATTACTAAAGCAGCGGATAAAACTTTTTTATATTGATGTTGTGCTAAAAGTGTAACCAAGGTTTCATAAGCAGTTAAACCTATAAAAGCGTGAAGCAAGATAAGATGAAAAATTATCTTATTGTTTAAAACATAGAAAAATCCTTCTTTTATCATGGTAAAAAAGCGACTTTGTGTTTTTTGATGAAAATCAGGAATGCTTAATCTTACTAAAAAAGAAATGCCTATGAGTATAAGCATGCAGTCAAATAAAAAAGCGGTTTTAACTCCTAGAAAATAAATAAAAATTCCCGCACTTGCCATACCTGCTGTATAAGAAATCGCCCAAATGACACTGTGCATTTCATTAGCGAGTTTAAGTTCTTGAGGAGTTAAAATTTTGACCAATAAACTCATTTCAGCTTGAAAATAAATCGAAGCAACACAAAGTCTTATGAAAATTAAAATAAATAAAAGCCAAAGCATACTAAGACTTGTGACAAAAATAAGACAAAAAATAGAAATTAATTCTATGCTAATCATACTGAGTAAAAGTTTTTTAGGTTTATTTTTCTCTACTATGACGCCATTAATAGGAGCAAGTAAAACTCCAGGTAAAAAAGCAAGCATAGCACTTGTAGCCGTTGCCCAAGTAGGAGCATTAAGTTCGACTAAAAGGGTAAAAACTCCCGTTTGAGAAAACCATGCTCCAAAATATACTATAAACTGAACCGAAGCTAATATTCTGATATTTTTATTATTTTTTAATAGTTCAATGTAATTCATAAGCGAAACTATAGCATAATTTATATTTTAAATGCTATAATTATTTTAATTATGTAAAAAACAAGGAAAAATTTTGAAAAGACTGGATAAAAAAGAAGCTTTAGATTTATTACACCATGCAAGTTTAACAGAACTTGGAGAAATGGCTTATAAAAGAAAATTAGAACTTCATCCTGAAAAAATCACCACTTTTGTTGTAGATAGAAATATTAATTATACCAATGTTTGTTGTATTGATTGTTCTTTTTGCGCTTTTTATCGCCATCATAAAGAAGATGATGCTTATATTTTAAGCTTTGAAGAGATAGGCAAAAAGATAGAAGAGCTTGAAGCTATCGGGGGTACACAAATTCTTTTTCAAGGCGGGGTGCACCCAAAATTAAAAATAGAATGGTATGAAGAATTAGTTTCTTGGATAAAAGAACATTATCCAAATATCACTGTGCATGGTTTTTCAGCAGTTGAGATCGCTTATATTGCAAAAGCATCTAAAATTTCAATCACTGAAGTGTTAAAAAGATTACAAGCTAAGGGTTTATTTTCTATACCAGGAGCGGGAGCTGAGGTGCTAAGCGATAGGGTGCGTGATATTATCGCACCCAATAAATGTGATACAGCTACTTGGTTAGAAGTACATCGCCAAGCTCATAAAATCGGCATGAAAAGTACAGCTACCATGATGTTTGGAACGGTTGAAAATGATGAAGAAATCATCGATCATTTTGAACATTTAAGAAAATTACAAGATGAAACAGGTGGTTTTAGAGCTTTTATTTTATGGAGCTTTCAAAGTGATAATACTGCTTTAATCCAAAAACATCCAGAGATTATGAAACAAAGTTCTAACAAGTATTTAAGACTTTTAGCTTTAGCAAGACTTTATTTAGATAATTTTAAAAATTTACAAAGTTCTTGGGTAACTCAAGGCTCACTTATAGGCCAGCTTGCTTTAAAATTTGGGGCCAATGATTTAGGCTCAACTATGATGGAAGAAAATGTAGTAAGTGCTGCAGGAGCAAGTTATAGAATGAATCAAGATGAGATGATAAGGCTGATTAGAAGTTTAGGCGAAAATCCAGCTAAACGCAATACCGCTTATGAAATTTTAGAAAGGTTTTAATGCAGTATTTAGAGAGCAGGGGTGTTAAAATCCCTTTTATTTTTGAAAAAAATTCTGATTTTCCTATTGTTGTTTTAAAGCTTGTTTTTAGAAATTGTGCTAGAAGTTATGATGAAATAGCAGGTTTGGCTAAAATGTTTTCACGCATTTTAAATGAAGGCGTGGATGATAAATTTTTTAAAGATTTAGAATTTAGAGCGATAAATTTAGAGGCAAGTAGTGGTTTTGAAAGCTTGGAAATCAATCTTTCTTGTTTAAAAGAAAATTTTGATTTTGCTTTAAAGAGTTTAGAAAAATTGCTTTTAAAACCAAGAATAGAAGAAAAAATTTTGCAAAAATTAAAAATCAATGCCTTAGGTGAGCTCGCGAGTAAAAATAGTGATTTTGATTATTTAGCAAAAAATTTACTCAATGCTCAAATTTTTAAATGTAAAGAATTTCAAAGTCCAAATGATGGGGATGAAAAAAGTATAGAAACTTTGTCTTTAAAAGATTTGCAAAATTTTTATAAAAATTTTATCCATCTTAGTGATTTGGTTGTGATTTTAGGAGGAGATTTAGAAGAAAAACAAGCCAAGGAAGATCTTTTAAAACTCTTATCAAAACTTCAAATAGGTAAGAAAAATACTCCAAAAAAATATGAGTTAAGCAAAAACATCAAAGATGAAATTTTGCTACGCCCAGAAAGTGAACAAGCTTATATTTATTTTGCTACACCTTTTTTTGCTGATTTTAAAGATAAGGATTTATATCTTGCAAAAATTGCTTTATTTGTTCTAGGGCAAGGAGGATTTGGTTCAAGGATTATGGAAGAAATTCGCGTTAAAAGAGGTCTTGCATACTCAGCTTATGCTATGCTTGATATGAATATGTCTTTTTCTAGAGTTTTTGGATATTTACAAACTAAAAATGAAAGTGCTAAAGAAGCTAAAAAAATCGTAAAAGAGCTTTTTGAAGATTTTATAAAAAATGGCATGACTCAAAATGAACTTGATCAAGCTAAAAATTTTCTCATAGGATCAACTCCTTTGCGTTATGAAAGCTTAAGCAAGCGTTTATCTATGACCTTTAATGAATTTTATCAAGGTTTAAATTTGGGATATTATAAAGAAGAGTTAAAACTTATGGAAAAGGTTAAACTTGAAACCATCAATGCTTATATTAAAAAACATCAAGAGCTTTTAAATATAAGTTTTGCAAGCATACAAAATGAAAATTAAAGAAAGTGATTTTGAATTTTTTAAAAAATTAAAAATTAGAAGTGCTATTGATTTAGCCCTTCTTTTACCTAAAAAAATTGAAAATTTAAATCCAAGTAAAAATCCCAAAGAAAATGAAATTTGCACCCAAAAAATCACTATAAAAAGCGTTAGTTCAAGAAAAAATCAACTTTTTGGTTTAGGTTTTTGTGAAGAATGGCAAGAAAATATTTCTTTTGTGTTTTTTCATCCTAGAGCTTGGCATTTTAGGATTTGTAAGGTAGGAAAAGAGCTTATTTTTAATGCCAAGCTCTCGCGTTTTAATCACACTTGGCAATTTAACAATCCTAAAATTTTAACTTCTTTTGAGGGTTTTAGTCCAAAGTATCAAATTTTAGGTTTAAAAGATACAAAAATTGCTGCTTTTATACATAAATATCTTAATTATGAAAATTTAAAAGAAAGTAGTATAGAGGATAAATATATACATTTTCTTTTAAATTTGCACGCTTATGATGAAAAAAGTTTTTTTATGTTTGAAAATTTGCAAAATTTTAGCAAAGATTTAAAATATATAGAAATATATAATTTTTTAAAACGTTTAAAAGCTAAAAAAACGCATTTTAAAGCTCATCAAATCAATGTTTTTAATATAGCCAATTGGATTAAGGATTTGCCTTTTTCTCTTACTAAAGATCAGCTTAACGCCTTAAAAGACATAGAAAAAGATTTATACTCAAAAGAAGCCAAAAGGCGTGTGATTATGGGTGATGTGGGGTGTGGTAAAACCTTGGTTTTACTTGGTGCGGCTTTGATGGTTTATCCTAAGCAAGCTATTTTAATGGCGCCTACTAGTATTTTAGCGTATCAGCTTTATGAAGAGGCTAAGAAATTTTTACCTGATTTTATGAATATTTTGTTTATTAAAGGGGGTAAAAAAGAAAAAGATTTAGAACAAAATATCCAAAAAGCAAATCTTATCATAGGCACTCATGCTTTAATTCATTTAGAAAGTCATAATGCCGTGCTTGTAATGATAGATGAACAACATCGTTTCGGATCAGCTCAGCGTGAAAAAATTCATTCTTTAAATAAGCAAGAATTTGCTCCTCATTTTATACAGTTTTCAGCTACGCCTATTCCAAGAACTTTAAGCATGATACAATCTGAACTTTTAAATTTTAGTTTTATTAAGCAGATGCCTTTTGAAAAAGATATTACAACTTATTGTATACAAAATAAAGGCTTTTCTAAGCTTAGTGAGAAGATCAAGGAAGAAATTGTTAAAAATCATCAAATTATCATTATTTATCCCTTAGTGAGTGCTAGTGATAAGATTCCTTATCTTTCTTTAGAGCAGGCTAGGGGGTATTGGCAGAGTCATTATGAAAAAGTTTTTGTAACTCATGGAAAAGATAAACAAAAAGATGAAATTTTAGAGCGTTTTAGAGATGAGGGAAATATTTTACTAAGCACTACAGTGGTGGAAGTAGGTATTTCTTTGCCAAGATTGAGTATGATAGTGATTGTGGGGGCAGAACGTTTAGGACTTGCTACCTTACATCAACTTCGTGGCCGTGTAGGTCGTGTAGGGCTTAAAAGTACTTGCTATCTTTATACTAAACTTAAAGAAATTCCGAGTCGTTTAAAAGAATTTGCTAGCACTTTAGATGGGTTTAAAATAGCAGAACTTGACCTTAAAAATCGTTTGAGTGGAGATTTGCTTGATGGTTTTATGCAGCATGGAAATGAGTTTAAATTTTTTGACTTTTCTAAGGATGAGGAGATTTTAGAAGAGGTAAAAAAAGATTTGGCAAAAAAATTGCCAAATTAATGTCCGCCGTACTTATAAAGCATATTTTGAAAATGTGAGGCTATCATTTGTGCACGCTGTAAAATGACATTTTTCATTTCCTCATTATAAACCATATTTAAACTTTCTTCAAAAAGTTTTAGCCAAACTTCAAAAAATTCTTGTGGAAAAGGAGGTAGATCTAAGTGCTTTTTTAAGGGTTGCCCATTATAATCACCTTCGCCTAAAAGCATGCCTGCCCAAAAATTTCCTATTTTTGCTTTATGTTCTTTCCACTCTTCATCGCTTGTTCCAATAGCATTGTTAAAAATAGGACCTAAATCCTTATCTTTTCTAACTTTTTCATAAAATATTTCCATGAGTTTTACTATGCTTTCTTGATTAATTGTTTCAAATTTCATATAAGCCTTTCTTAAATGTTAATTTTATGGCGTTAATATAGCAAAAATAAGATAAATTAAATTTAACATAAGTTAAGAATGGAAAATGTATATAATGAAAGATTATTTAGAACTTTTATCTAGTGTAGGAAAATTAAAAAAATTTCAAAAAAATAGTATTTTATTTTATGAAGGCGAAGAGGCTAAAAAATTTTTTATTTTACTCAAGGGAAAAATACGCATTTATAAAAGTACAGCAAGTGATAAAGAAATTACTTTGCATTATTTTAATCCTCCAAATTTTATAGCAGAAATGCCTGCTTTTAAAAAATTAAATTATCCTGCTAATGCTATATTTGAGGAAGATGGAGAAATTTTGGAAATTGATTTTATTAATTTTCAAAATTTATGCAGTGAAAATAAAGAATTCAATTTTTTACTTATCAGTTCACTTTTTGATAAAATTAAAATTTTAGAAAAGAAATTATCTCAAAATGCATTAGATTTAAGGACGAGATTATTAAAGTATCTTTTGGAAAATGAAAAAAATTTAGATACAATTTCACAAAAACAAATTGCAATTGATTTAAATGTTAGAGCACAATCTTTATCTCGAGTGTTAAAAGAACTTAAAATTTCAGAACTTATTGATACAAAAAAAGGTAGAATTGAAATTTTAAATAAAGATATGATCATGAAAGAACTTTGGTAAAAATTTAAGGTAGAGAATGGATTTTGATTTTATATTAGCTCAAGCTCCTGCTTTTTTAACGGCTGCTTGGCTTACGATAAAACTAAGCTTTTTTGGAATTATTTTTTCTTTGATAATAGGCTTGTTTTGTATTTTAATGAGTTATTTTAAAATAAAAATTTTAGAAAATATTTGCAAGCTTTATATAGAGTTTTCAAGAAATACGCCTTTATTAATTCAACTTTTTTTCTTATATTATGCTTTACCTAAATTTAATATACATTTAGAGCAAATTCCACCGCTTGATTTGATTTGTTTAAGTGTAGAAGAAACTTTAAGACCTTCTTTTGCTTGTGCTATAGTAGGACTTAGTTTTTTAGGGGGTTCTTATATGGCTGAAAGTTTAAGAGCGGGATTTGAAGCCATAAGAAAACAGCAGTTTGAAGCGGGACTTTCTTTGGGTTTTTCAAAATTTGGAAATTTGCGTTATGTGATTTTGCCGCAAGCTTTGGCTATTTCTATGCCAAGTATTAGTGCTAATATTATATTTTTAATCAAAGAAACTTCAGTCGTTAGTATTATTGCCTTGCCAGATTTGGTGAATTTAATGAAGAGTTTAAATTCCTTAACCTATAAGACAGATGAGCTATTGTTTTTGTTGTTTATGGGATATTTATGCATTATTTTGCCTTTGTCTTTTATTTTGCTAAAGTTTGAAAAAAGGTTGCTTCATGCTTGAACTTTTAAATACCGATACGCTTTTAAGACTCTGGCAAGGGCTTTTTGTCACTCTTGAAATTTCATTTATCAGCATTATTATTACTTCGATAGGTGGGTTATTTTTAGGAATTTTAATGAGTTTTAAAAATACCTATATCTATGCTTTTTGTCGTTTAGGTTTAGAATTTGTGCGTGTTATGCCACTTTTAGTATGGCTTTTTGTGGTGTATTTTGGTTTTCCTAGATGGTTTGGGTGGGATTTGAGTTCTGTAAGTGCAGCTATTATTGTTTTTAGCATTTGGGGTTGTTTTGAGATGATGGATTTGGTGCGTGTTTCCTTGCAGAGTATTCCAAAACATCAGTATGAAAGTGCATCATCTTTAGGTTTAAATACGGTGCAAAGTTTTGTTTATATTATTATTCCACAAGCTATGCGTCGTTTAACTCCTATGAGCATGAATTTACTTACTCGCATGATTAAAAGTACAACCTTTGCTTATTTAATCGGTGCGGTAGAGCTTGTAAAAGTAGGGCAACAAATTATAGAATTTCATAATAGAAATGATTTTGCACCTTTTATTATTTATGGTTTGATTTTTTTTATCTTTTTTATACTTTGTTATCCCATCACTTTATATTCAAGAAAATTAGAGAAAAAATGGAGCTAAAATGAGCATACTAAAAATAGAAAATTTACAAAAGTATTATGGTTTGCATCACGCCTTAAAAGATATTAATTTAGAAGTTAAGGCTAAAGAAGTTGTGGTGATTTTAGGTCCTAGCGGATGCGGAAAATCTACGCTTTTGCGTTGTATTAATGGGCTTGAAGAGATTGCAAGTGGTAATATTTATATTGATAATGAGAAAATAGATAAAGATTTTAAAGAATGGCCAAGAATGCGTCAAAAAGTTGGTATGGTTTTTCAATCTTATGAGCTTTTTGAGCATTTAAGTGTTGAAGAAAATATACTTTTAGGGCCTATGAAAGTGCAAAAAAGAAAGAAAGATGAGGTTTTAAAAGAGGCTAAAATTTGGCTTGAAAAGGTGGGACTTTTGCATAAAATTCATGCTTATCCAAGAGAACTTAGCGGAGGACAAAAGCAAAGAATTGCCATAGTAAGAAGTTTATGTATGAATCCTGAGTTAATGCTTTTTGATGAGGTTACAGCAGCACTGGATCCTGAGATTGTTAGAGAAGTTTTAGAAGTGATGTTAAATCTTGCAAAAGAGGGTATGACTATGCTTATTGTTACTCATGAAATGGGTTTTGCTAAAGCTGTAGCAGATAAAATTATTTTTATGGATGAAGGAAAAATCATCGAAGAAAATGATCCTAAAAGTTTTTTTGAAAATCCAAAAAGCGAAAGAGCAAAGAAATTTTTAAATTTGTTTGATTATCATAAATAGATAAAAATAATATTGGTTTATGATAATAAACTTTACAAGACTAAAATTTTATAGAAAAACTAAAAAAGTCTTGACAAAAATTTTTTTTTGAGTTATAATCTCACTTTTATTTTTGCTGGTTTAGCTCAGTTGGTAGAGCAGCTGCCTTGTAAGCAGCAGGTCGGGGGTTCAAGTCCCTTAACCAGCTCCATTTATTTTAGCAGTGTTTGACCAGAATATTGAAAAAGCAATATTTTTATGGTGAGTTACTCAAGTGGCCAACGAGGGCAGACTGTAAATCTGCTGGCTTTCGCCTTCCGTGGTTCGAATCCACGACTCACCACCATGCTTTGCGGGAGTAGCTCAGTTGGCTAGAGCATCAGCCTTCCAAGCTGAGGGTCGCGGGTTCGAGTCCCGTTTCCCGCTCCAATAATTTAAAAGAACTGGGAGCTGTATTTTAAAACCTTTAACTTACAGTATATATCCCATTTAAGAGTTTTTGTTGTCTGTTATTGTGTATAATTTTTCTGAGCGCTCGTATGGCTCAGAGGTAGAGCACTCCCTTGGTAAGGGAGAGGTCGCGGGTTCAATTCCCGCTATGAGCTCCATGAATTGAAAAAATTATATAGATATAAGACTTGCTTTGCTCAATTTATTTTTTATACGGAGGAAAAAAATGGCTAAAGAAAAATTTTCACGTAATAAGCCACACGTAAATATTGGTACTATTGGTCACGTTGATCATGGTAAAACTACTTTAACAGCTGCTATTTCTGCTGTTCTTTCTAGAAGAGGTTTAGCAGAGCTTAAAGATTATGATAATATCGATAATGCTCCAGAAGAAAAAGAGCGTGGTATTACTATTGCTACTTCTCATATTGAATATGAAACAGACAATCGTCACTATGCACACGTTGACTGCCCAGGTCACGCAGATTATGTTAAAAACATGATTACAGGTGCTGCACAAATGGATGGAGCGATCTTGGTTGTTTCTGCTGCAGATGGTCCTATGCCACAAACTAGAGAGCACATTCTTCTTTCTCGTCAAGTAGGCGTTCCATATATTGTTGTTTTTATGAATAAAGCAGATATGGTTGATGATGCTGAACTTTTAGAGTTAGTTGAAATGGAAATTAGAGAATTATTAAGCTCTTATGATTTCCCAGGCGATGATACACCTATTATTTCTGGTTCTGCTTTAAAAGCTCTTGAAGAAGCTAAAGCTGGACAAGATGGTGAATGGTCAGCAAAAATTATGGATCTTATGGCTGCGGTTGATAGCTATATTCCAACTCCAACTCGTGATACTGAAAAAGACTTCTTGATGCCAATTGAAGACGTTTTCTCAATTTCAGGTCGTGGTACTGTTGTTACAGGTAGAATTGAAAAAGGTGTTGTAAAAGTAGGTGATACTATCGAAATCGTTGGTATTAAAGATACTCAAACAACAACTGTAACAGGTGTTGAAATGTTCAGAAAAGAAATGGATCAAGGCGAAGCAGGAGATAATGTAGGTGTTCTTCTTCGTGGTACTAAAAAAGAAGAAGTTATCCGTGGTATGGTTCTTGCTAAACCAAAATCAATTACTCCACACACTGACTTCGAAGCTGAAGTTTATATCTTAAATAAAGATGAAGGTGGTAGACATACTCCATTCTTTAACAACTATAGACCACAGTTTTATGTAAGAACAACTGATGTTACAGGTTCGATTAAATTAGCTGATGGTGTTGAAATGGTTATGCCAGGTGAAAATGTGAGAATTACTGTAAGCTTGATCGCTCCAGTAGCACTTGAAGAAGGAACTCGTTTTGCTATTCGTGAAGGTGGTAAAACTGTTGGTTCAGGTGTTGTTTCTAAAATTATTAAATAATTTAATAAAGCCAAGTTAAAAGCTTGGCTTTAATTTTTTAAGGAAAATTGAAATGAGAATTAAAGTTGGTTTAAAGTGTGAAGAATGTGGTGATATTAATTATAGCACCTATAAAAATAGTAAAAATACTACTGAAAAATTAGAATTAAAAAAATATTGCCCAAGATTAAAAAAACATACACTTCACAAAGAAGTTAAGCTAAAAAGTTAAGCTTGCGCCCTTAGGGCAATAGCTCCAACGGTAGAGCGCCGGATTCCAAATCCGATGGTTGGGGGTTCGAATCCCTCTTGCCCTGCCATAATTAAGGTTTAAATAAATGGAAAAATTAATAACTTATTTTAAATTATCAAAAGCCGAATTAAGGAAAGTAATTTTTCCTTTAAAAGAACAGGTAAGAAATGCCTATATTACAGTTTTTGTGGTTGTTGCGGTGATTTCTTTGTTTTTGGCGTTAGTGGATTGGCTTATGTCCTCTATTGTTTCTGCGATCGTATAAGGAGAGTAAATGAGTACTCATAAATGGTATGCAATTCAAACTTATGCTGGCAGTGAAATGGCAGTTAAAAGAGCCATTGAAAATTTAGTAAAAGATAACGGAATTGAAGAACAACTTAAAGAAATTGTTGTTCCAACTGAAGATGTTATTGAATTTAAGAATGGAAAGGAGAAGATTAGCGAAAGAAGTTTGTATTCAGGATACGTTTTTGCACTTCTTGATTTAAATACAGAGCTTTGGCATCGCATTCAATCTCTTCCAAAGGTTGGTCGTTTTATTGGAGAATCCAAAAAGCCAACCCCTTTAACAGAAAAAGATATTAATTTGATTTTGGAAAAAGTTCACAATCGTGCAGCGCCTAAACCAAAGATTTCTTTTGAAGAAGGGGAAAATGTGAGAATCACAGAAGGGCCATTTGCAAACTTTACTGCAATTGTAGAAGAGTATGATATGGTTCGTGGTTTATTAAAATTAAATGTTTCTATTTTTGGACGTTCAACTCCAGTGGAGATCTTATATTCTCAAGTTGAGAAAATAATTTAATTTATATCAAGTAAGGAGATTTGTTATGGCTAAAAAAGTCGTAGGCGAAATTAAATTGCAAATTGCTGCCACAAAAGCAAACCCATCACCACCTGTTGGTCCTGCTTTGGGTCAGCAAGGTGTTAATATTATGGAGTTTTGTAAGGCTTTTAATGAAAGAACAAAAGATATGGCAGGTTTTAATATCCCTGTTGTTATCACTGTTTATGCAGATAAAAGTTTTACTTTTATTACAAAACAACCGCCAGCTACGGATTTGATCAAAAAAGCAGCTGGAATTTCTAAAGGTACGGATAATCCACTTAAAAATAAGGTGGGTAAGTTAACTCGTGCTCAAGTTTTAGAAATAGTAGATAAGAAAATTGCAGATTTAAATACTAAAGATAGAGATCAAGCTGCTAAAATTATTGCAGGTTCAGCTCGTTCTATGGGTGTTGAAATCGTAGATTAATCCTTTCACCGCCAAGGTAAAAGGCGGTAGCACTTTAAAATGCGGAGAAAATAAATGGCTAAGATAGCAAAAAGATTAAAAGAATTATCACAAAAAATTGATTCAAATAAAGAGTATGCTTTAAGCGATGCAATTGATACAATAAAGACTTTAAAGTCTGCTAAATTTGATGAGACTGTAGAAATTGCTTTAAAACTTAATGTTGATCCAAGACATGCAGATCAAATGGTAAGAGGATCTGTTGTTTTACCTGCTGGAACGGGTAAAAAAGTTCGTGTTGCTGTAATTGCAAAAGACGCAAAAGCTGATGAAGCGAAAAATGCTGGTGCAGATATTGTGGGTAGCGATGATTTAGTAGAAGAAATTCAAAAAGGTAATATGAATTTTGATGTTTTGATTGCTACTCCAAATTTAATGGGACTTGTTGGTAAAGTTGGTAGAATTTTAGGGCCAAAAGGTTTAATGCCAAATCCTAAAACTGGAACAGTGACTATGGATGTTGCTCAAGCAGTTAATAATGCAAAAAGTGGTCAGGTAAATTTCCGTGTTGATAAGCAAGGAAATATCCATGCAGGTCTTGGTAAAGTAAGTTTTTCCAAAGAACAATTATGGGATAATGTTAGCACTTTTGTAAAGGCAATTAACAAACATAAACCTGCTGCAGCTAAAGGTAGATATATTAAAAATGCGGCTTTATCTTTGACAATGAGCCCTTCTGTAAAGCTTGAAACACAAGAATTGCTTGATATGAAATAAGAGTTGCTTTTTTGCAACTCTTTTGTTTTAAAATAAACATTTGAAAAAATTTTTGATTTTTTGAAATGTTTATTTTAGATTGAAGATAGTCGAGGCGTAAGCTTAATTGGATTTCCACTCTACTTGAAATCTCAATCGGAAAGGAGAAAATGTGACTAGAAGCGAAAAAGTTGAGATTATTGCTAAACTTGAAGAAGGTTTTAAAGCTAGTGAAGCTATTGTAGTTTGTAATTACAGAGGTCTTAGCACAAAAAAACTAGAAGAGCTTAGAAATAATGCAAGAGAAAACAATGTAAAAGTTCAAATTGTTAAAAATACTTTGGCTAACATTGCTCTTAACAATTCCGGTAAAACAGGTCTAGTTCTTAAAGATACAAATATTTATCTTTGGGGCGAAGATCAGCTAAGTGTTTCAAAAGTAGCTGCTAAATTTGAAGAAAATAACGATAAATTTGAAATCAAAACAGCTCATATTGAAGGCGAAGTTGCAGATGTTGCTAAGGTTAAAGCTCTTGCTAAAATGCCTTCACGCAATGAGTTGCTTGCTATGCTTTTGCAAGTTTGGAATGCGCCAATTACCAATTTCACAATAGGTTTAAATGCGCTTAAAAATAAAAAAGAATCTGAATAAATTAAATAAAAGGATAAAAAATGGCAATCTCTAAAGAAGATGTATTAGAATATATTTCAAATTTAAGTGTTCTTGAGTTATCAGAACTTGTAAAGGAATTTGAAGAAAAATTTGGTGTGTCTGCTGCTCCTGTAATGGTAGCTGGTGGTGCTGTAGCTGGTGGTGCTGTAGCTGCTGCTGAAGAAAAAACTGAATTTGATATCGTTTTAACTGATGGCGGTGCTAAAAAGATTGAAGTTATTAAAATCGTTCGTGCTCTTACAGGCCTTGGTCTTAAAGAAGCAAAAGATGCAGTTGAGCAAACTCCTTCAACTCTAAAAGAGGGTGTGGCTAAAGCTGAAGCTGAGGAAGCTAAAAAACAACTTGAAGAAGCTGGTGCTAAAGTAGAACTTAAGTAATTTTAAGCTTTAAAGTTAGAAGAAGATTTGCCAAGGCAAGTCTTCTTTTTTTATTTTTACCTAATTTTTAGGTCTTCTTTTTTAAATTTACAAAATTTACCATGAGGTATGTGCGATATGTTAGATAATAAATTAGGAAATCGTTTAAGAGTAGACTTCTCAAACATTTCAAAACAAATAGAAATCCCAAATCTTCTACAATTACAAAAAAAGAGTTTTGATTATTTTTTAAATCTTGATAATGGTGAAAGTGGTATAGAAAAAGTTTTTAAATCAATTTTTCCTATTCATGATCCGCAAAATAGATTGAGTCTTGAATATGTTAGTAGTGAAATAGGCAAGCCAAAATATACCATTCGCGAATGCATGGAAAGAGGTTTGACTTATTCTGTAAATTTAAAAATGAAAATCCGTCTTACTCTGCATGAAAAAGATGAAAAAACAGGGGAAAAAGTTGGCGTAAAAGATATTAAAGAACAAGAAATTTATATCCGCGAAATTCCTTTAATGACAGATCGTGTATCTTTTATCATTAATGGGGTTGAGAGGGTGGTTGTAAATCAATTACATAGAAGCCCTGGTGTTATTTTTAAAGAAGAAGAAAGTTCAACGGTTGCAAATAAGCTTGTTTATACAGCACAAATTATTCCTGATCGTGGTTCGTGGCTTTATTTTGAATACGATGCCAAAGATGTTTTGTATGTAAGAATCAACAAGCGTAGAAAAGTTCCTGTAACTATGCTTTTTAGAGCTTTAGGGTATAAAAAACAAGATATTATTAAGTTGTTTTATCCTATTCAGACTATACATGTGAAAAAAGATAAATTTTTAACAGAATTTAATCCAAATGATTTTATGGATAGAATAGAATATGATATTAAAGATGAAAAAGGAAAAATCGTTCATCAAGCTGGAAAAAGACTTACAAAGAAAAAAGCAGAACAGCTTATTAAAGACGGTTTAAAATGGATAGAATATCCTGTAGAAATTTTACTTAATCGTTATTTAGCAAATCCTATTATTGATAAAGAAAGTGGAGAGGTTTTATTTGATTCTTTAACTTTGTTAGATGAGAGTAAGCTTGCTAAGATTAAAGAGCAAAAAAGTTTTGATATAGCAAATGACTTGGCTAATGGCGTTGATGCAGCGATTATTAACTCCTTTGCTCAAGATGGAGAAACTCTAAAACTTCTTAAACAAAGTGAAAATATCGATGATGAAAATGATTTAGCTGCGATTAGAATTTACAAAGTTATGCGCCCAGGTGAACCTGTGGTAAAAGATGCAGCGAAGGCTTTTGTAAATGATTTATTCTTCAATCCTGAAAGATACGATCTTACCAAGGTAGGTCGTATGAAAATGAACCATAAGTTAGGTCTTGAAGTGCCTGAGTATGTTACTGTTTTGACTAATGAAGATATTATTAAAACTGCAAAATATTTAATTAAAGTAAAAAATGGTAAAGGACATATTGATGATAGAGATCATTTAGGAAATCGTCGTATCCGTTCTATAGGTGAACTTTTAGCCAATGAACTTCATTTAGGTCTTGCAAAAATGCAAAAGGCGATCAGAGATAAATTTACTTCTTTAAATGCGGATCTTGATAAAGCAATGCCTTATGATTTAATCAATCCTAAAATGATTACTACAACTATCATTGAATTTTTTACAGGAGGTCAGCTTTCGCAATTTATGGATCAAACCAACCCTTTAAGTGAGGTTACTCATAAGCGTCGTTTATCAGCGCTTGGTGAAGGTGGGCTTGTAAAAGAAAGAGCAGGTTTTGAAGTGCGTGATGTTCACGCGACACATTATGGTAGAATTTGTCCAGTTGAAACACCTGAAGGTCAAAATATTGGTTTGATTAACACTCTTTCTACTTATGCAAAAGTAAATGAACTTGGCTTTGTTGAAGCACCATATAGAAAAGTTGTAAATGGTAAAGTGACTAATGAAGTTGTTTATCTTACAGCAACACAAGAAGAAGGCTTATTTATCGCACCAGCTTCAACTAAGGTTGATGCTAAAGGCAATATAGTAGAAGAATTTGTTGAGGCTAGACAAGATGGTGAAACTATACTTGCAAGACGCGAAGAAGTGCAATTAATCGATCTTTGCTCAGGTATGGTTGTTGGGGTTGCGGCTTCTTTGATTCCGTTTTTAGAGCATGATGATGCAAACAGAGCGCTAATGGGTTCAAACATGCAACGTCAAGCTGTGCCACTTCTTACTGCTTCAGCTCCGATAGTAGGAACAGGTATGGAACAAATTATTGCGCGTGATGCTTGGGAAGCTGTTAAAGCAAAGCGTGGCGGTGTGGTTGAGAAAGTGGATAATAAAAGCATTTTCATTTTAGGTGAAGATGATAAAGGTCCATTTATTGACCATTACACTATGGAGAAAAATTTAAGAACCAATCAAAATACAAATTATATTCAACATCCTATTGTTAAAAAAGGTGATATAGTAAAAGCAGGACAAATTATCGCAGATGGTCCTTCTATGGATCAAGGCGAACTTGCTATAGGTAAAAATGCTTTAATCGCTTTTATGCCTTGGAATGGTTATAACTATGAGGATGCTATAGTTGTAAGTGAGAGAATTATTCGTGAAGATACCTTTACAAGTGTGCACATTTATGAAAAAGAAATTGAAGCAAGAGAACTAAAAGACGGTATAGAAGAAATTACCAAAGATATCCCAAATGTAAAAGAAGAAGATGTTGCGCATCTTGATGAGAGCGGTATTGCAAAAATTGGTACCCATATCAAACCAGGCATGATTTTGGTGGGTAAGGTTTCTCCAAAAGGTGAGGTTAAACCAACTCCTGAAGAAAGACTTTTAAGAGCGATTTTTGGAGAAAAAGCAGGACATGTTGTGAATAAATCACTTTATGCAACCGCTTCTTTAGAGGGTGTTGTTGTGGATGTTAAAATTTTCACTAAAAAAGGCTATGAAAAAGATGATCGCGCAATAAAATCTTATGATAAAGAAAAAATGGCTTTAGAAAAAGAACATCATGATAGACTTTTGATGATGGATAGAGAAGAAATGCTTCGTGTTTGTGCTCTTCTTTCCAAAGCCCCTTTAAATAGTGATCAAAAAATTGGAGATAAAAATTATAAAAAAGGACAAACCGCAGATATTAGCGAACTTGAAAAAATCAATCGTTTTACTTTAACAACTTTGATTAAAGCTTATTCTAAAGAGATTCAAAAAGAATACGATGATTTAAAAAATCATTTCCAAAATGAGAAGAAAAAATTAAAAGCAGAACACGATGAAAAGCTTGAAATTTTAGAAAAAGATGATATTTTACCAAGTGGGGTAATTAAGCTTGTTAAAGTTTATATTGCTACAAAAAGAAAGCTTAAAGTCGGTGATAAAATGGCAGGACGTCACGGAAACAAAGGCATAGTTTCAACTATAGTTCCTGAAGTGGATATGCCTTATTTACCAAATGGTAAAAGTGTGGATATTGCACTTAATCCACTTGGCGTTCCAAGTCGTATGAATATAGGCCAAATTTTAGAAAGCCATTTGGGTTTAATTGGACTTAGACTCGGAGATCAGATTCAAGAAATTTTTGACAGAAAGCAAAAAGATTTTCTTAAAGAATTAAGAGCAAAAATGCTTGAAATTTGTTCTATTCCAAGACTTGCAAGCGAAAAAGAATTTATTAAAAGCTTAAGCGATGAAGAGCTTTTAAACTATGCTAGAGATTGGAGTAAAGGAGTTAAATTTGCTACTCCTGTTTTTGAAGGTGTAAATATAGAAGAATTTAGCAAGCTTTTTGAAATGGCTAAGATAGATATGGACGGCAAAACAGAACTTTATGATGGACGCACGGGTGAGAAAATCGCAGAGCGTGTTCATGTAGGATGTATGTATATGCTAAAACTCCACCACTTGGTTGATGAGAAAGTTCACGCAAGAAGTACAGGACCTTATAGTCTAGTTACCCAGCAGCCTGTGGGTGGTAAAGCACTCTTTGGGGGACAAAGATTTGGAGAAATGGAAGTTTGGGCACTTGAAGCTTATGGAGCGGCTCATACTTTAAGAGAAATGTTAACTATCAAATCAGACGATGTAGAAGGTAGATTTAGTGCTTATAAAGCATTGACAAAAGGTGAAAATGTTCCAGCAACGGGAATTCCTGAAACATTTTTTGTATTAACCAATGAGCTTAAATCTCTTGCTTTAGATGTTGAGATTTTTGATAAGGATGAAGATAATGAGTAAATTTAAAGTAATAGAAATCAAAGAAGATGCAAGACCTAGGGATTTTGAAGCGTTTCAACTAAGACTTGCAAGTCCTGAAAAAATCAAATCATGGTCTTATGGAGAAGTAAAAAAACCAGAAACTATCAATTATAGAACCTTAAAGCCTGAAAGAGATGGGCTTTTTTGTGCAAAGATTTTTGGACCTATAAGAGATTATGAATGTCTTTGTGGTAAGTATAAAAAAATGCGTTTTAAAGGTGTTAAGTGCGAAAAATGTGGCGTTGAAGTAGCCAATTCAAAAGTGCGTCGTTCTAGAATGGGACATATCGAGCTTGTAACTCCTGTGGCTCATATTTGGTATGTTAATTCTCTTCCAAGTCGTATAGGAACGCTTTTGGGTGTTAAGATGAAAGATCTTGAGCGTGTGCTTTATTATGAAGCTTATATCGTTGAAAATCCAGGCGATGCTTTCTATGATAATGAAAGCACCAAAAAAGTAGAATATTGTGATGTTTTAAACGAAGAGCAATATCAAAATTTAATGCAACGCTATGAAAATAGTGGCTTTAAAGCAAGAATGGGTGGAGAAGTTGTTCGTGATTTACTTGCAAATTTAGATCTTGTGGCACTTTTAAATCAGCTTAAAGAAGAAATGGCGGCTACAAATTCAGAGGCTAAGAAAAAAACCATCATTAAACGCTTAAAAGTAGTAGAAAATTTCTTAAATTCAAATTTAAACGCCAATACTGATAGCGATGAAGCCGTACCAAATCGTCCTGAATGGATGATGATTACAAATCTTCCAGTTTTACCGCCAGATTTGCGTCCTTTAGTGGCTTTAGATGGTGGAAAATTTGCAGTTTCTGATGTGAATGACTTATATCGTCGTGTTATCAATAGAAATACACGTCTTAAAAAACTTATGGAACTTGATGCACCTGAAATCATTATAAGAAATGAAAAAAGAATGCTTCAAGAGGCTGTTGATGCACTTTTTGACAACGGTCGTCGTGCTAATGCTGTAAAAGGAGCAAATAAACGCCCATTAAAATCTTTAAGTGAAATTATCAAAGGGAAGCAAGGGCGTTTTAGACAAAACTTACTTGGTAAAAGGGTGGATTTTTCAGGTCGTAGCGTTATTGTTGTAGGTCCAAAACTTAGAATGGATCAATGTGGTTTACCTAAAAAAATGGCTTTAGAGCTCTTTAAGCCACATCTTTTAGCTAAGCTTGAAGAAAAAGGTTATGCAACCACAGTAAAACAAGCTAAAAAAATGATAGAAAACAAAACCAATGAAGTTTGGGAATGTTTAGAAGAGGTAGTAAAAGGGCATCCTGTTATGCTAAACCGTGCGCCTACTTTACATAAACTTTCTATTCAAGCTTTTCATCCTGTTTTAGTGGAAGGTAAGGCTATACAACTTCATCCTTTAGTTTGTGCAGCATTTAACGC
This sequence comes from Campylobacter sp. CFSAN093224, assembly GCF_012897395.1. Taxonomy (NCBI): domain Bacteria; kingdom Pseudomonadati; phylum Campylobacterota; class Epsilonproteobacteria; order Campylobacterales; family Campylobacteraceae; genus Campylobacter; species Campylobacter sp. CFSAN093224. The sequence continues at coordinate 447,525 of NZ_CP040607.1, forward strand.
AGACTTTGATGGGGATCAAATGGCGGTGCATGTGCCACTTTCTCAAGAGGCTATTGCAGAATGTAAAGTGCTTATGCTTTCATCAATGAATATTCTTTTGCCAGCAAGTGGTAAGTCTGTAACCGTTCCATCGCAAGATATGGTTTTAGGAATTTATTATCTTTCATTGGAAAAAGCCGGTGCTAAAGGTTCGCATAAAATTTGCACAGGCATTGATGAAGTGATGATGGCGCTTGAAAGCAAGTGTTTGGATATTCATGCGAGTATACAAACTATGGTAGATGGTAGAAAGATTACCACTACAGCAGGAAGATTGATTATTAAATCCATTTTACCTGATTTTGTGCCTGAAAATAGCTGGAATAAAGTTTTAAAGAAAAAAGACATTGCCGCGCTTGTGGATTATGTTTATAAACAAGGTGGTTTAGAGATTACAGCAAGTTTCTTGGATAGACTTAAAAATTTAGGTTTTGAGTATGCAACTAAAGCAGGTATTTCAATTTCGATTGCAGATATTATTGTTCCTAATGACAAGCAAAAAGCTATCGATGAAGCAAAAAAACAAGTAAGAGAAATTCAAAATTCTTATAATCTTGGTTTGATTACTTCAGGGGAAAGATACAATAAAATCATTGATATTTGGAAAAGTACAAATAATGTCCTTTCAAAAGAGATGATGAAGCTTGTAGAAAAAGATAAAGAAGGTTTTAACTCTATTTATATGATGGCAGATTCTGGTGCTAGGGGTAGTGCGGCTCAAATTTCTCAGCTTGCTGCGATGCGAGGACTTATGACCAAACCTGATGGTTCTATTATCGAAACTCCTATTATTTCGAATTTCCGTGAAGGGCTAAATGTTCTTGAATACTTTATTTCAACTCACGGTGCTAGAAAAGGTCTTGCAGATACCGCTCTTAAAACAGCAAATGCGGGTTATTTGACAAGAAAACTTATCGATGTTGCACAAAATGTAAAAATTACCATTGAAGATTGTGGAACGCATGAGGGTGTTGAAATCAATGAAATTACCGCAGATAGCTCTATTATAGAAACTTTAGAAGAAAGAATTTTAGGCAGGGTTTTAGCTGAAGATGTGATCGATCCTATTACAAATTCTGTGCTTTTTGCAGAAGGTACTTTAATGGATGAGGAAAAAGCAAAAATTCTTGGAGAAAGCGGTATAAAAAGTGTTAATATCCGCACCCCTATTACCTGCAAAGCCAAAAAAGGAATTTGTGCAAAATGTTATGGTATCAATCTTGGTGAAGGTAAATTGGTAAAACCAGGCGAAGCAGTAGGAATTATTTCCGCTCAATCTATCGGTGAACCAGGAACGCAGCTAACTTTAAGAACTTTCCATAGCGGGGGAACTGCAAGTACGGATTTACAAGATAGACAAGTAAGCGCACAAAAAGAAGGTTTTATAAGATTTTATAATCTTAAAACTTATAAAAACAAAGAAGGTAAAAATATCGTAGCAAATCGTAGAAATGCGGCGGTTTTACTTGTGGAGCCAAAAATCAAAACTCCATTTAAAGGTGTGATTAATATAGAAAATATTCATGAAGATGTGATTGTTTCTATTAAAGATAAAAAACAAGAAGTAAAATACATATTAAGAAAATACGATCTTGCTAAACCAAATGAATTAGCAGGTGTAAGTGGCAGTATAGATGGAAAACTTTATTTGCCATATCAAAGCGGCATGCAAGTAGAAGAAAATGAAAGTATCGTAGAAGTGATTAAAGAGGGTTGGAATGTACCAAATCGTATTCCTTTTGCGAGTGAAATTTTAGTAGAAGATGGCGAGCCTGTAGTTCAAAATATCAAAGCAGGCGAAAAAGGAACACTCAAATTTTACATCCTTAAAGGCGATGGTTTAGATAGAGTAAAAAATGTTAAAAAAGGTGATATTGTTAAAGAAAAAGGATTCTTTGTAGTGATTGCTGATGAAAATGATAGAGAAGCAAAAAGACACTATATCCCAAGAGAATCTAAGATAGAATTTAACGATAGTGAAAAAATCGATGACGCAAATACTATCATTGCAAGTGCTCCTAAAAAAGAAAGAAAAGTGATTGCAGAATGGGATGCTTATAATAATACTATCATTGCAGAAATTGATGGTGTTGTAAGCTTTGAGGATATTGAAGCAGGTTATAGTGCCGATGAGCAAATTGATGAAGCTACAGGTAAGCGTTCTTTAGTAATTAATGAGTATTTACCTAGCGGAGTTAGACCAACTTTGGTAATTGCAGGAAAAGGTGATAAAGCTGTGCGTTATCACCTTGAACCAAAAACCGTTATTTTTGTTCATGATGGCGATAAAATTGCTCAAGCAGATATTTTAGCAAAAACTCCAAAAGCAGCAGCTAAATCAAAGGATATTACAGGAGGTCTTCCAAGAGTTTCTGAACTTTTTGAAGCAAGAAAACCAAAAAATGCGGCTGTGATTGCAGAAATTGATGGTGTTGTTCGTTTTGATAAGCCTTTGCGTTCTAAAGAAAGAATTATTATCCAAGCAGAAGATGGAACAAGTGCTGAGTATTTAATCGACAAATCAAAACATATTCAAGTAAGAGATGGAGAGTTTATTCATGCAGGTGAAAAACTTACAGATGGAGTTGTTTCGAGTCATGATGTGCTTAAAATTTTAGGTGAAAAAGCCTTGCATTATTATTTGATTTCTGAAATTCAGCAAGTTTATCGCGGACAAGGTGTTGTGATTTCTGATAAACATATAGAAGTTATCGTTTCTCAAATGCTAAGACAAGTAAAAGTTGTAGATAGTGGACATACGAAATTTATTGAAGGTGATTTGGTTTCAAGACGTAAATTCCGTGAAGAAAATGAAAGAATCATTAGAATGGGTGGAGAACCAGCTATTGCCGAGCCTGTGCTTTTAGGTGTAACAAGAGCAGCGATTGGAAGTGATAGTGTGATTTCTGCGGCTTCATTCCAAGAAACTACCAAAGTTTTAACTGAAGCAAGTATAGCAGGTAAATTTGACTACTTAGAAGATTTAAAAGAAAATGTTATTCTAGGTAGAATGATTCCTGTTGGAACAGGGCTTTATGGCGAACAAAATTTAAAACTTAAAGAACAAGAATAAAACTCTATTTTATAGCCCTTCGGGGCTATATTAATACAGTGTATCTAAATCATTAAAATAAATTTTTAAAACTTTTTCTATTTTATTTTTTTCTTCTAGAAGTATTTTTTTATTTTTTTCTCTAAAAGCTTTATTAGAGCAATAAATTAGATAAGATATACTAATGGCAGCAATTATTTTATTTTTATGTTCTATGCCTATAGCCATACATTCAATTTGAGGATTCATTTCTCCAATTTCTATGGCAATTTTTTCTTTTTTAATTTGCTTGATTTGTTGATAGAGTTCATTTATATTATTTAAGGTGTTTTCTGTAATTTTATCAAAATTTTTAGGATAAAGTTTTTCTAATTCCTTTTTATTTTTATTTGATAGTAAGGCTTTGCCTAAAGATGTTGCATAAGCAGGATACGAAGTGCCTATAAAAGATTTTAATTGTACTGTATTATTGGCATCAATTTTTTCTAAATAAAGCACATTTCCATCTTTTAAAATTCCCATTTGACAAGTTTGATTGGTTAAATTTCTTATATTTTTCATATGCTTTTTGATTATTTCAAAAATATTATTTTCATTTTTTATATTACATCCTAATTCTATAATCTTAAAATCCAAATAATAACTTTTATTTTTTAAATCACATTTGATATATTTTTTTTCTTGAAGAGTTTGTAAAATAGGCCAAAGAGTTCCAGCAGGAATGTTTAATTTTTTAGCTATAGCACTTAAGGTAAGCTTTTCTTTTGCAAGTAATTCTAGAATATTTAACACTCTAAGAGTGGGCTGATGCATATTGTCTTTATCCTTGTTTTATTTTTATAAATTTTAGCATATTTTTTACTTTTAGTAACATAAAATCATAATTTTTATTATTTATTAATTTTAATATTTTTTTTGTAAAAATTGGCAGTTAATAAGAATAAAATACGAATTTTTACCAAGTTAACAGCTTGATTTTTTTACAAATATTTTGTTATATTTTTTGTATATAAATATATTTTTGTATATACGAAAGGAAAAAAATGGGAATTTTAAAAGGAACTTTACCGGCTTTACTTACTCCATATAAAGATGATGGAAGTATCAATGAAAAAGAATTTATTCGCTATTGTGAATTTGGTATTTCTAAAGGCTTGAATGGATTGTTTTGTAATGGAAGTGCAGGGGATTCTCAAGCTTTGAGCGTGGAAGAGCAAGTTAAGTTAATGAAACTCACCAAAAAGGCTACAAAAAATAATATACCTATCATCACGGGTATTACCTCGACAATTTATGAAAACACTTTTATTTTGGCGCAAAAAGCTTATGAATTAGGTCTTGATGCCTTATTACTTGCTATGCCTTATTATTATAAATTGAGTGAAGATGCACTTTTTGAATATGTAAAATATTTAGCTTCTGAAGTGAAACTTCCCTTATATGTTTATAATATACCTCTTTTTGCACCAGCACTAAGCTTAAAATTTATAGAAAAGGTTTCAAAGCTTGATAATGTTGCGGGTATAAAAGATAGTAGCGGAGATGCTTTGCTTTTAAATCATATTTTAGATGTAGTACCTAGTAATTTTGATGTTTTTGTAGGAAGAGAAGAATTTTATGTAGGTGCATTATTAGCAGGTGTAAAAGGTTCTATGACTAGCATAGGTGGAGTTTTTCCAGAACTTATGAGCGAAATTTACAAATCAATCAATGAAAAAAATATAGGCAGAGCTTTGCTAATACAAAAAAGTTTATTAAAGGCCATAAGATTTGGTATGAGCATAGCTTTTCCTATGGGTTTTGCTTTGCTTTTAAAGGCCAGAGGATTTGAATTTGTAAATGCTAGTATTCATCCTTTATCACCTGCTACAAAAGAAGAATTAAACACTCGCTTTGATGAAGCAAAAGAGCTTATTAAAACTATAGAAAAAGAAACAGGTATAAAACTATGAAAGGATATATTATAGTCAATGAAAAAGACAATGTTGCCACAGCTTTGCGTGACTTTAAAAAAGGCGAAAAAGTGGCAAATATTGAGCTTTTAAATGATATTGCAAGCGGACATAAATTTGCACTAAAGGATATAAAAAAAGATGAAATTATTATCAAATACGCAGAAGCTATAGCTAGTGCAAGTTGCGATATTAGTACAGGGGAATGGGTGCATATCCATAATACTGCGGGAATTAGAGGTCGTGGAGATAAGGAATGAAAATGAAAAAGATAATGGGTTATAGAAGGAAAGATGGAAAATTTGGCTTAAGAAATAAAGTCATTATCATACCAAGTGTACATTGTGCTAATAAAGTGTGTGAAAATATAGCTAGAAAATGTAATGGAGCAGTTTATATCAACCATCAGCATGGTTGCTCCCAGCTTGAATTTGATGCTTTACAAACTAGAGATGTTTTAATAGGTCATGGGAGCAATGCCAATGTTTTTGGTGTTTTAATTATAGGGCTTGGTTGTGAGGTAATACAAGCCAAAGCAGTAGCAGAAAAAATCAAAGAAGCAACGCCTTATAAAAAGGTTGAATATTTAGTGATACAAGAATGTGGTGGTAGTAAAAATACCATTGAAAATGGTATCAAAATAGTCAATGAAATGCTTGAAAGTGCTGCAAAATTACAAAAAAGTGAAGGAGATTTCAGTGATTTGATTTTAGGCACAGAATGCGGTGGAAGTGATAGCTATAGCGGACTTAGTGCTAATCCTGCTTTAGGAAGTTTGAGTGATTTTGTAATCGATGAGGGTGGTGCGGTAATTTTAGCAGAAACTACAGAACTTATAGGTTGTGAAGCCATACTAGCTAAGAGAGCAAAAAACGATGAAATAGCTAAAAAGGTATATGATAAGATTTTAGCTTATGAGAATTTAGTCAAATCTTTTCATGCTGATATTCGAGGAGCAAATCCTAGCCCAGGAAATATGGCAGGCGGGCTTAGTACTATAGAGGAAAAATCTTTAGGCTGTGTTTATAAGGCAGGAACTAGAACCTTAATGGATGTGATTGATTATGCTAAGCCTGTAGTTTCTAAAGGTTTAACTTTTATGAATACACCAGGCAATGATATAGAACAACTTAGTGCTATGGTTGCAGGTGGAGCAAATATTTGTGTTTTTACTACAGGTCGTGGCACTCCAACGGGTTCTGCTATCGTGCCTACTATCAAAATGAGTTCTAATACTTTTTGTTATGAAAATATGAATGATGCTATTGATATTAACGCAGGAAGCATTATAGATGGGGTAAAAACAAAAGAAGAAGTGCGTGATGAGCTTATAGAATTAATCGTGCGAATTTCAGATGGAGAATTGGTAAAAGCAGAGCTTAACGAGCAAAATGATTTTTCAGTTTGGAGACTTGCTACAACTTGTTAAAGGGTAAAGTGATGAAACATGCAAATTCAATAAAGTTAGAGTTAGTATGTAAAAAAATATCTTGGCGTATTTTGCCTTTGATTGTTTTGATGTTTTGTCTTTCTATGCTTGATAGGACAAATATTAGCTTTGTGAAATCTCATATAGAAATTGATGCAGGCATCGGTGAGGCTGCTTATGCTTTGGGTGCTGGAATATTTTTTATAGGTTATGCCATTTTTGAAGTGCCTTCAAATTTATTTTTGCATAAATTAGGAGCAAAAATTTGGTTGAGCCGTATAATGATCACTTGGGGTCTTGTAACTATGGCAATGATTTTTATACAAGGAGAAATAAGTTTTTATGTATTAAGATTTTTATTGGGTTTAACTGAAGCAGGTTTTAGTCCAGGCATTATTTTATACCTTAGTTATTTTTTCCCAGCTATATATCGATCTAAGGCTTATGGAATTTATCAAATGGGAGTTCCAATTGCTTTTGTTTTTGGTTCTTTAATTAGCGGTTTTATACTTGATTATACACCAAATATATATTTTAAAAATTGGCAATGGATGTTTTTAATAGAAGGAGGTATTACCGTTTTAGTAGGTATTTTTTGTTTATTTTATCTTGATTCACATCCAAAAGATGCAAAATGGTTAGATATAAAAGAAAAAGATATTTTGCTAAAACATATTGAAATTTCCAATACTAAAGCTAAGGATTATTCTATAAAAGATATTTTTAAAAGTATTTTGGTGTGGAAATTTGTATTTGTTTATTTTTGTATTCAATTAAGTGTTTATGGAGTGCTTTTTTATTTACCAAGTAAAATTGCCCAAATATTGCAAATAAATGTAGGTTTTGAAGTTGGACTTTTAAATGCCATACCTTGGATTTTGTTTTTATCGCCTTGCCAATATTTACCTCATTGGCTGATAAAAAACATTCTTGGAATTTACATGCGATTTTATTTTTACTGCTAGCAAGTTTGAGCATGATAGCTTCAACTTTTGTTACAAATTTGGCGGCATTTTTATTTTTTATTAGCTTGGCTGCTATAGGTTTTATAGTCATTCAGCCTATATTTTGGAATTTGCCAACTCAAGTTTTAAAAGGAAAAGGAGCCGCGGCTGCTATTGCTCTTATAGGATCCTTGGGAAATTTAGGAGGTTTTGTGGCTCCTACTTTAAAAACATATATAGAAAATCATTTTGGAGTTGAGTTTGGACTTATAGTGTTAGCATTGATAGCAATTTTAGGTGTATTGGTATTAATACATTTAAAAATAACTTTAAATTTAGATAAAGGAGAATAAATGGATTTAAAAATTAAAAATAAGGTTTGTATTATTACAGGAGGGGCTAAAGGTATTGGGTATGGTATTGCTAAATTATGGGCAAGCGAAGGCGGAATTCCTGTAATTTTTTCAAGATCTATGCCTAAAGAGCACGATAAAGAATTAAAAAAATTATCTAGTGAGTATGAATTTTATGAAATTGATTTAAAAAATTATGAGCAAATTGAAAAGCTTGTAAAAAAAGTTGCTATCAAACATGGTGGAATCTATGCTCTTGTAAATAATGCAGGTACAAATGATAATTTACATATTGAAAATACAAGTACTCAAGATTTGATAAAATCTTATGAAAATAATCTTTTTCATTATTATACTATGACCAAAGAATGTTTGCCTTACATTAAAAAAGAACAAGGCAGTATTTTAAATATAGTGAGTAAAACAGGCATCACAGGACAAGGAAGAACTTCAGCTTATGCTTCGGCCAAAGCGGCTCAAATGGGTTTTACTAGAGAATGGGCTTGTGCTTTTGCTAAGGATAATGTTAGGGTAAATGCTATAGCTCCTGCTGAAGTTATGACTCCTCTTTATGAAAAATGGCTGCAAAATTTTCCTAATCCTAAAGAGCAATATGAAAAAATCGCAAAAGCTATACCTTTAGGCCATCGTTTTACTACCATAGAGGAAATTGCAAATACAGCGGTTTTTACACTTAGTCCCCTTGCTTCACATACTACAGGGCAAATTTTAATGCCAGATGGAGGTTATGTGCATTTAGATAGAGCATTAAATTGGGATGAAAACTAAGGAGTAAAAAATGACTGATTCTAAAAATATAAAAATAGCTATTGTTTTGGTAACTTCTCTTTTCTTTTTATGGGGAGTAAGCTATGGACTTATTGATGTGATGAATAAAAATTTTCAAAATCATCTTCATATTAGCCAGCATGAAAGTGGCTTTTTACAGTTTGCTTATTTTGGTGCTTATTTTATCATAGCCTTACCCGCAGGTTATATAGCCAATAGATTTTCTTATAAAATGGGAATCATTTTTGGCTTAGCTCTTTATGCCATAGGAGCTTTGCTTATTATACCTGCTACAAATTTGGCTTCTTTTCATTTGTTTTTGTTTGCGTTTTTTATTTTAGCTTGTGGTATTGGTTCTTTAGAAACTAGTGCAAATCCCTACATGACAAAGCTTGGTGATGAAAAAAATGCGAGTTTTAGAATCAATGCTGCGCAAAGTTTTAATGGTTTGGGGCAATTTGTAGGACCTATTATAGGCGGAGCTTTATTTTTATCTATTACTAAACAAGAAGAGGGTGCGAGTAAAGAGCAAATCGAGGCTGCATTGGTAGCTAATATGGGAAATGTCCAGCTTGTTTATATAGGAATTGCTGTCATTGTTATTTTGATTTTAATTGCTTTTGTTGCAAATAAGCTTCCAGAAGGAAGTGCGGTAAGTGATGATTATAAGCAAAAAGATGATTCTAAGCCCATATATGTTTTTAAACACAGACATTTTAACTTAGGGCTTTTAGCGCAGTTTTTGTATATAGCCAATCAAGTTGCAGCAGGAGCTTTTTTTATCAATTATGTTGTAGAACATAATGAAGGTTTAAAAGATGCGCAAGGTGCTTATTATTTTTCTATAGCTTTGGTTGCATTTATGCTAGGGCGCATTGTTTCTACTCCTTTGATGAAGATAATCAAAGGTGAAAAAATTTTAGGATTTTATTCTCTAATCAATGTGCTTATATGCTTTAGCTTGTATTTTGCTAGCGGGTTTTTTAGCATAGTGCTTTTAATAGCTTTATTTTTCTTTATGTCTATTTCTTTTCCTACTATTTTTGCGGTAGCAACAAAAAATTTACCTTTAAATCAAGTAAAACTAGGCGGTTCTTTGCTTGTGATGAGCATAGTAGGTGGAGCAATTATGCCTATAATTATAGGTTTTATTAATGATCATTATGGTACAGGCGCTGGGTATTTAGCAATGGCACCTTTGTTTTTATATGTGGCTTGGTATGGCTTTATAGGCTCAAAAGTGAGAAAAAATGCAAAAGATTTTTGATGCTCATCTACACCTTTGGGATTTGGAAAAAATACCTATTTCATGGATAAAAGACGATGAAAAATTAGAGCAAAATTATGATTTTTTTAGGATGAAACAAGAATATAAAGAATTTGAATTTATAGGTGCTATGTATGTTGAGGTTAATAGTGATGATTTAGAAAAGGAAGCTTTGTTTGCTTTGGAGCAAAAAAAGCTTCATAATCTTTTGTTTTGTTTAGCGGATTTTAAGCATAAAGAAGAGCTTAGTTCTTTTAGGGAAGTAATGCACACGAGCAAAAAAGGAGCTAAAAGACTATTTGAAGCAGACTTTGAAGAAAAAATAGAAATTTTAAAAACTTTCAATATACCTTTTGAGGCTTGTATTAAAAATGAAGAGCTTGGTTTTTTAGAAAAATTTTTAAGTAAAAATCCAAATTTAAAAGTGGTTTTAAATCATCTAGAAAGTCCAAAAATAAATCGTTTAAATGAATACAAAAAAGATTTAAGTTTTTTGAAAAAATTTCAAAATTTATATATCAAGCTTTCTATTCCTGATGGTTTTTCGCAAGAAACTCCTAAGGAATTTATTTTTGAGCTTTTTGCTTTTTTAAAAGAAAATTTTAGTGAGAATAAATTTATATTTGGGAGCAATTATCCAGTGGCAAAGATAACTCCAGCTAAGTGGGCCAAGCTTATTATAGAGAGTAAAATTTTTGATGATCTAGATAAAATATTTTACAAAAATGCTTTATTAATTTATAAAGGAGGATGAATGCAAAGATACGGTCAAATCATAAAAATAAAAAAAGAAAAAATAGAAGAATACAAAGAGCTTCACACAAAGCCTTATGAAGGGGTTTGTGAGATGATTAAGGAATGCAATATACAAAATTATTCCATTTATTTGTTTGGGGAATATTTATTTGCATATTTTGAATATATAGGTGCTGATTTTGAAGCAGACATGGCTAAAATGGCAAGAGATGAAAGCACACAAAAATGGTGGAAAGTAACAGATCCTTGTCAAATATCTTTAGGCTATGCAGGACAAAAATGGCTAAATATGGAAGAAGTATTTCACTTAGACTAAAAAAGGAGAAAAAATGACAACTTATTTAAATTATATTGATGGAAAGTTTATCCCACATAATGGAGAATTTATCGAAGTTTTAAATCCAGCTACCAAAGAAGTGATTTCAAGAGTAGCTAGCGCTTCTTTAGAAGATACTAAAAGAGCGATTGAAGCAGCCAAAAAAGCACAAAAAGTTTGGGAGGCTAAACCAGCGATTGAAAGAGCAAATCATTTAAAAGAAATAGCTAGTTAATACGCAAAAATGCTAATTTCTTAACAGAAATTTTAATGCAAGAGCAAGGAAAAACCAGAGTTTTGGCTAGCATAGAGGTTAATTTTACAGCAGATTATATGGATTATACGGCCGAATGGGCTAGAAGATATGAAGGTGAAATCATACAAAGCGATAGAGCTAATGAGCATATATATTTATATAAAAGTGCTATTGGGGTAATTGGTGGAATTTTACCTTGGAATTTTCCATTTTTCTTAATCGCAAGGAAGATGGCACCTGCTTTACTAACAGGAAATACCATAGTGATAAAGCCAAGTAGTGAAACTCCAAACAATGCTTTTGAATTTGTAAAACTTGTTTCGCAAAGTTCTTTACCAAAAGGTGTGTTTAATTTGGTTGCAGGTAAAGGTAGTGTAGTAGGATATGAATTATCAAGCAATGAAAATATAGGCATGGTAAGTCTTACAGGAAGTGTTGAAGCAGGGGCTAGAGTAATGGAAGCTGCAGCTAAAAATATCATAAAGGTTTCTTTAGAACTTGGCGGAAAAGCTCCTGCTATAGTGTGTAAAGATGCGGATATTGATTTGGCAGTAGAAGCGATTAAAGCAAGTAGAATTTGCAATAACGGACAAGTTTGTAATTGTGCCGAAAGAGCTTATGTGCATACAAGCATTTATGATGAATTTGTAGATAAATTTGTAAAAGCCATGAGTAAGGTAAGTGTTGGAAATACCTTAAAAGGTGATTTTGATATGGGACCATTGGTCAATCAAGCAGGGGTTGATAATGCTTTAGCAATGCTTCAAAGAGCTACAGCTAAAGGAGCAGTTGTGGAATGCGGTGGAAAAATCACTGATACAAGTGGGTATTATTTTCCTGCAAGTGTTCTTATTAATGTTAAGCATGAGGATGAAATTATGCAAAAAGAAATTTTTGCTCCCATTTTGCCTATTGCTAAATTTGATACACTTGATGAAGCTATTGATATGGCAAATGATTGTGAATATGGTCTTACAAGTTCTATTTATACACAAAATTTAGATATAGCAATGAGAGCTAGCAGAGAAATTAAATTTGGTGAAACTTATATTAATCGTGAAAATTTTGAGGCTATGCAAGGTTTTCATGCAGGCTTTAGAAAAAGTGGCATAGGCGGAGCTGATGGAAAACATGGTCTTGAAGAATATTTAGCTACCCATGTGGTATATTTGCAGTATAATACTAATAAACAATGATTTTTATCCTATCTAAATTTTTAGATAGGAGTTATTATAATCTTGGAATCAAGTATGATGCTTTATAACTATGGATTAAACACTTTTTTAGTAATTTCTTAAAATCAATTTTGGAATTTTTCATTTTGTCTAAAATGAGTAAGATTATTTTTATAAGTAAAACAATAATTAAAAATTAGTTTATGTTTTATAAATATTAATGTAAATTATGTAGGTTTATTTTATAAAAATTTTTAAAAGCATTTAAATTATTTCTAGTTTATATTTTTGTAAGTAAATTTTAGATATCATCCAAAGTTTATTACATTTTTAAAGAAAGGAATTATTGTGCCTACCATAAATCAATTGGTTAGAAAAGAGCGCAAAAAAGTTTTAGAAAAATCTAAATCTCCAGCGCTTAAAAATTGTCCACAAAGAAGGGGAGTTTGCACTAGGGTTTATACTACAACACCTAAAAAACCAAACTCAGCGTTAAGAAAAGTTGCCAAAGTAAGACTTACTAGTGGCTTTGAAGTGATCAGCTATATCGGCGGTGAAGGTCATAACTTGCAAGAACACAGCATTGTTTTAGTGCGTGGTGGTAGGGTAAAAGACTTACCAGGGGTTAAATATCACATCGTTCGTGGTGCTCTTGATACAGCAGGTGTTGCAAAAAGAACAGTTTCTCGTTCTAAATATGGTGCTAAACGTCCTAAAGCAGGCGCTGCAAAATAATCATTCATACAGACAAATCCGTTAGATTTGATTTTGTTTGAGTAAAATTTAAAATTTGAAGGAAAAATAATGAGAAGAAGAAAAGCTCCGGTAAGAGAAGTCTTGCCTGATCCGATTTATGGTAATAAAGTAATCACAAAATTTATTAATTCTTTAATGTATGATGGTAAAAAAAGCACAGCTACAACAATTATGTATGGTGCTTTGGAAGCTATTGATAAAAAAGGTGGCGAGAAAAAAGGTATTGATATTTTTAATGATGCGATTGAAAATATTAAGCCTTTATTAGAAGTAAAATCTCGTCGTGTAGGTGGTGCAACTTATCAAGTTCCAGTTGAAGTTCGTCCTGCTAGACAACAAGCTTTGGCGATTCGTTGGATTATTTCTTTTGCAAGAAAAAGAAGCGAAAGAACTATGATTGATAAACTTGCAGCTGAGCTTTTAGATGCAGCAAATAGCAAAGGTGCTTCATTTAAGAAGAAAGAAGATACTTATAAAATGGCTGAAGCAAATAAAGCATTTGCTCACTATCGTTGGTAAGAAGGAGTGTGTATGTCAAGAAGTACTCCTTTAAAAAAAGTTAGAAATATCGGTATTGCTGCTCACATTGATGCGGGTAAAACGACTACATCTGAAAGAATTCTTTTCTTTACAGGTATGAGTCATAAAATCGGTGAAGTTCATGATGGTGCTGCAACTATGGACTGGATGGAACAAGAGAAAGAGCGCGGGATTACTATCACTTCTGCGGCTACAACTTGTTTTTGGAAAGATCATCAAATCAATCTTATTGACACTCCAGGCCACGTGGATTTTACAATTGAAGTTGAAAGATCTATGCGTGTTCTTGATGGTGCTGTTGCGGTATTTTGTTCAGTGGGTGGGGTGCAGCCTCAAAGTGAAACAGTTTGGAGACAAGCAAATAAATATGGTGTTCCAAGAATAGTATTTGTAAACAAAATGGATAGAATCGGTGCAAATTTCTACAATGTAGAAGATCAAATTCGCAACCGTTTAAAAGCTAATCCAGTTCCACTTCAAATTCCAATCGGTGCTGAGGATAATTTTAAAGGCGTAATCGATCTTGTAACTATGAAAGCTTTAGTTTGGGAAGATGATACTAAGCCAACGGATTATGTAGAAAAAGAAATTCCAGCTGAACTTAAAGAAAAGGCAGAAGAATATCGCACAAAAATGATAGAAGCAGTTTCTGAAACTTCAGATGAGTTGATGGAAAAATATTTAGGCGGAGAAGAATTAAGCCTTGAAGAGATTAAAACAGGGATTAAAGCAGGATGTTTAAGTCTTTCTATCGTTCCTATGCTTTGCGGTACAGCGTTTAAAAATAAAGGGGTTCAACCTTTACTTGATGCTGTTGTGGCTTATTTACCAGCTCCTGATGAAGTGGCAAATATCAAGGGTGAATATGAAGATGGCACAGAAGTTTCTGTAAAATCAACTGATGATGGCGAGTTTGCAGGACTTGCATTTAAAATTATGACAGATCCATTTGTAGGACAACTTACTTTCGTGCGTGTTTATCGCGGTTGTTTAGAAAGTGGTTCTTATGCTTATAACTCAACTAAAGATAAAAAAGAAAGAATTGGTCGTTTGTTAAAAATGCACTCTAACAAAAGAGAAGAGATTAAAGTGCTTTACGCAGGCGAAATTGGTGCTGTTGTAGGACTTAAAGATACTTTAACAGGGGATACTCTTGTAAGTGAAAAAGATAAGGTAATCCTTGAAAGAATGGATTTTCCAGATCCAGTTATTTCTGTTGCAGTTGAGCCAAAAACTAAAGCAGATCAAGAAAAAATGTCTATTGCTTTAAATAAATTAGCACAAGAAGATCCAAGTTTTAGAGTTTCTACAGATGAAGAAAGTGGCCAAACTATCATTTCAGGTATGGGTGAGTTACACCTTGAAATTATCGTTGATAGAATGCTTCGTGAATTTAAAGTTGAAGCTGAAGTAGGTCAACCACAAGTTGCTTATCGCGAAACTATTAGAAAAACTGTTGAACAAGAATACAAATACGCTAAACAATCAGGTGGTCGTGGTCAGTATGGACATGTATTCTTACGCCTTGAACCACTTGAGCCAGGTAGTGGATATGAATTTGTTAATGATATCAAAGGTGGAGTAATTCCAAAAGAATACATTCCTGCAGTTGATAAAGGTGTTCAAGAAGCATTACAAAATGGTGTTTTAGCAGGTTATCCTGTGGAAGATGTTAAAGTAACTGTTTATGATGGAAGTTATCACGAGGTGGATTCATCTGAGATGGCGTTTAAACTTGCTGCTTCTATGGGCTTTAAAGAAGGTGCTAGAAAAGCAGGTGCTGTGATCTTAGAGCCTATGATGAAAGTTGAAGTAGAAACTCCTGAAGATTACATGGGTGATGTTATTGGAGATCTTAACAAACGCCGTGGTCAAGTAAATAGCATGGATGAGCGTGGTGGAAATAAAATCATCACAGCATTTTGTCCTTTGGCTGAAATGTTTGGTTATTCTACTGATCTTAGAAGTCAAACTCAAGGTCGTGCGACTTATTCTATGGAATTTGATCACTATGATGAAGTTCCTAAAAATGTTGCGGATGAAATCATCAAAAAAAGAAACGGTTAAATTTTTAGCGGGATTTTTCCCGCTTTCTGTCCTCGTAGCTCAGCAGGATAGAGCGCAAAATTCCTAATTTTGAGGCCGTGAGTTCGAATCTCGCCGTGGACACCATTTTATGGGGTGTTATTATGATAAAAATTGCTTTTTTTATAACTTTTGTAATTTCTTTTTTGGCAGCACAAAGCCCAGTAAATTTTAAAGAAGATAATAATATAACAAAAGAACGAAATATATTTAAAGAACAATCTCCAAAACGCATTAAAATTCCAACGCATTAAAATATATGTCAGATCTGATTACGCTAGCACAATTATCACAAGGGTATCGTTACAATAGTGATTCTTTAATTTTAGCTGATTTTATTTTAAAACAAGGAATTAAAGGCGCTGTTTTTGATGTAGGTGCGGGCTGTGGTATCATAGGTATTTTACTTAAAAAAAATATTGCAAATTTAAGTTTATCTTTGATTGATATTCAAAAAGAAAATATAGAATTGATTGAAAAAAATTTAAAATCCAACAAAATACAAGGCGATATTTTTCATGATGATTTTAATCAATTTCAAATCATAAAAAAATTTGACTTCATAGTTTGCAATCCTCCATTTTATAGACAAGGAGCTTACAAGAGTGAAGATCAGCATAAAGCTATAAGTAAATTTCAGGAATTTTTACCCTTGCATAGCTTTTTAGCTAAAACAAATTCTATGCTTAAGCCAAATGGTACTTTGTATTTTTGCTATGAAGCTTTAGCTTTAGATGAAATTTGTTTTATTTTAAAAGATATGAAAATGAAAATAACAAAGCTTTGCTTTGTACATACATATCAAAGCAAAAAAGCAAGACTTGTTTTGATACAGGTAAAAAAAGGTTCAAAATCGCCTTGTGAGATTTTACCTCCTTTTTTTGTATATGAAAATGAATTTTTAAGCAAACAAATGCAAGAAATTCACTTAAGATTTAGGTTAAAAAGTTATGATATTTGATAAAAATTTTTCTTATGCTTTTGATGAAAATGCTTGTGAGAAATGCGGTGGAAAGTGTTGCACTGGAGAAAGTGGCAATATTTTTGCGAGCAAGGAAGAATTAGAAGCATTAAGAAAGCATTTAAATTTAGAAAGCAAAGAATTTGCTGAAAAATACTTGAGAAAGGTGGGCTTTAAAATGAGTTTTAAGGAAGTCGAATGTGAAGATGGCTTTGCTTGCATTTTTTTTGATACTCAAAAAAGAAATTGTAGTATCTACGATTTTCGTCCAAAACAATGCAGAACTTTTCCATTTTGGGAATATTTTAAAACACATCAAAAGGAATTAGAAAAAGAATGTATAGGTATTTGTTATTTGTCTTAGCAGCCTTTTTTTTGGCAGCTTGTGGAAGTTCAAAAATCAATGTTGTTTATCCTGATTATACAAAATATAAAAGCAATGATTTTGATTTAAGGGTTATGAAGGCTTATAATTATGAGTATTATAAACAATACAAAGAAGCCAGAGATGAATTTTTAAGTCTTTATCAAGATTATAATAATACTAATTTTTTAGAAAATGCATTTTTACTTTCTTTAGCAAACAATCTTGACAGGCAAGCAGAGTTAAATAATCTAGCAAAGCCTTATTTAAATCAAAATGACAATCTTAGGCGGCTTAGTGTTCTTTATGCTTTAAATTCAAATGATATCAACAATGCTCAAAAACTTATGAAAGAGCTTTTAACAAAAAAGGATAGCGATCCTAGAAATTTAGAGCTTTACGGAGATATTTTGGTTAAAAAAAATGATTTAAAAAATGCTACAAAATACTATAGATCTGCTTATAATCAAGTGCAAAATGAAGAAATTTTATTTAAACTCATAGGAATTTATGCGATTTTGAATGATATTTTAAATATTAAAAGTGTATTAGAATTTTCAAGAAAAACCAATGGTTGCACTCTCAAAACTTGCGTCTTGCTTGCTAAAATTTATTTTGATGAAAAAAATATCGAAGCTTTAAAAAGTATATATAAAGAGCTTTATCAACTTACCAAAAATAAAAGTTTTGTATTGGCTTTAGTTGAGCTTTTAAATTCTCAAGGCAAAACAGAAGAAGCTTTAAAAATTTCTTTGCAGTATGATTTAGATGATGACATTAAACTCGCTTTGTATCAGAATTTAAAACGCTTTGATGATGCTAAAAAAATGAGTTTAGCTCTTTATCATAAAACAAAAAATAAAGAATATCTTCTACGAGCGGCAGTTTTTGAATTTGAAGCTGCAAATGAAGCTAAAAAAATCACTCCAAAAGTAATTGATTCTGTAAAAGAAAAATTCGAACAGGCTATCGATAAAGATAGCAATGCTTTGTATTTAAACTACTATGGATATTTGCTTATAGATTATGATTTAGATGTTAAAAAAGGTATAGAGCTTGTGAAACTTGCCTTAGAAAAAGATCCACAGAATTTGTATTATTTAGATTCTTTAGCTTGGGGGTATTATAAACTAGGCGATTGTAAGCAAGCATGGGAAATTTTAAAACAAACATTAGATGATAAAGAATTTGCAAATTCTAATGAGAGCAAAGTTCATATAAAAGCGATAAAGGCGTGTATAAAACCATGATATTGGATAAAATTTTTGAAAAAACAAAAGAAGATTTAAAAGAACGCAAACTAAAACTTCCTTATGATATGCTAGGGCGTTCTTTAGCTTCAAATCCTTTCTTTCCAAAAGATGTGATTAAGGCTTTAAAAAGAGTAGAAAAAGAAGTTAAAATCATAGCAGAAGTAAAAAAAGCAAGCCCTAGCAAGGGAGTCATTAGAGAAGACTTTGATCCTTTGAGTATCGCTTTAAATTATGAGAAGAACAAAGCTGCGGCGATTTCTGTTTTAACTGAGCCGCATTTTTTTAAAGGTTCTTTAGAATACCTAAGTCTTATACGCCGTTATACGCAAATTCCTTTACTTAGAAAAGATTTTATCTTTGATGAGTATCAAATTTTAGAAGCTTTGGTTTATGGGGCGGATTTTGTATTATTAATCGCTAAAATGCTAAGCATGAAAGAGCTTAAAAAACTGCTTGAGTTTGCAAGACATTTAGGTCTTGAGGCTTTGGTTGAAATTCATGATAAAGAGGATTTGAGTAAGGCTATTTTTGCTGGAGCGGATATCATTGGTATTAATCATCGTAATTTAGAGGATTTTACTATGGATATGAGTTTGTGCGAAAAACTTATCCCACAAATCCCAAATTCAAAAATCATCATCGCAGAAAGTGGTTTAGAAAATAAAGAATTTTTAGAGCATTTGCAAAATTTAGGCGTTGATGCTTTTTTAATCGGCGAATATTTTATGCGCGAAAAAGATGAAGGAAAGGCTTTAAAAGCTTTGCTTTAAGGAGGGAAAATGCAGTATTTGTATGCACCATGGCGGAGTGAGTATTTTGAAAAAGAAAAAAGCATTTGTCCATTTTGTGATTGTGCTAATAAGATCAAAAGCGATGAAGAATTAGGCGTGATTTTTAGAGCAAAGCATTGTTTTGGAGTGATGAACCGCTATCCTTATTCTGCAGGGCATTTTATGGTGATTCCTTATATACATGAAGAGCATATAGAAAATTTAAGTGATGAAATTTGGCAAGAAATGAGTTATTTTGTGCGTTTGGGGGTAAAAATTTTAAAAGAGCAAATTCATGCAAATGGAGTGAATATCGGTATGAATTTAAGCAAGGATGCAGGAGCTGGCATAGCTTTTCATTGTCATTATCATCTAGTGCCACGCTGGTCAGGAGATACAAATTTTATCACAACCATAGGAGAAACTAGGGTTTGTGGCACTAATATAGAGCAAGTTTATCAAAAACTTGTTTTGGCTTTTAAAAATGCTCAGTGAAGTTGAATTTGTAGAGTTTCAAAAAGAAAATTTCTCTTTTTTAATCGATGCAAGAAGCCCTAGAGAATTTTTGCATTCTCACTTGATAGGAGCTTTAAATTTTTATGCACTCAATGATGAAGAATATCAAGAAATAGGAACAATTTATAAGAAAAATCAAGCTTTAGCTAAGGCTATGGGTGCGAGTTATATTTGTCAAAATACCGCTAAGCATATATTAGAAATCACTCAAAATTTTCGCATAGGAGAAAAGGTGGGGATTTATTGTTCTCGTGGGGGTTTGCGTTCAAAGTCTATCGCAGTGATTTTAAGTGAGCTTGGCTTTAGGGTGGTGCGTTTAAAAGGTGGGTTTAAAGCTTATAGAACTTTTGTAACGCATTATTTCGAAAATGAAATAAATTTTGATTTTTTTGCTCTTTGTGGTAATACAGGTTGTGGAAAAACAGAGCTTTTAGAACAACTCCCACAAGCTATAAATTTAGAAAAAATGGCAAATCATTTAGGCTCGTCTTTTGGTGATATTTTAGGAAAACAACCTACGCAAAAAGCTTTTGAAGCAGAACTTTTTCACAATATTCAAAATTTAGAAAATTTTGCTTTCATAGAAAGCGAAAGTCGCAAAATAGGGGATATTATCTTACCTTTGAAATTTTATGAAAAAATGCAAAAGGCTTTTAAAATTTATTGTTTTTGTTCTTTGGAAAATCGCGTTAGAAGAATACAAAAAATTTATCAAGAAAAAATGACTCCTTTGAAATTTCAACAATGTGTGCAAAAAATCAGTCCTTATATCAGCTTAAATTTACGCCAAGATTTGCTTCAAAGTTATGAGAGAAAAGAATGGCAAAAGCTTATTGTTATGCTTTTGGAGTATTATGATAAAACTTATAAAAAACCAGATAAGATTGATCTTGAGTTAAATACTGATGATATTTTAAAAGCTAAAGAAGAGCTTTTAGATCATTTTAAAGCACAATTACTTTTTTAATATCAGATAATTTTATTAAATAATCAAATTTTTTCTTCATTATCTTGTAATAATCCTTTTTATCTTTGTTGTTTTTTAACTTGGCTCAAATTTTTATTTTAATGCTAGTAATTTTGAATTATAGAGAAGTAAAATATTTTTTAAAATACCTATTTATAGTAATTTAAGATAAAAAAATAAATTTTGATAAAAAAAATATATAAAATATTTCTTAAATTTATATTTTTTTAAATCATTTTAAATATAATTATCTCGCAATTAAATTTTTGTAAGAAAGGACAGGTAAATGAATGCGATAAATTCAAGTTTTATTGTGTTGTGTACTTTGCTAGTTTTGCTTATGACTCCAGCTTTGGCAATGTTTTATTCAGGTATGGTAAGAAGTAAAAATACTCTTAATACTATAATGAATTGCTTTATTGTTTTTGGTGTTATTACTTTACAATGGGTAGTGCTTGGATTTAGTCTTTCTTTTGGTAAAGATGAAGGACTTGGGCTTGTAGGAAATTTCGAGAATTTCCTCTTAGAGGGTATTAGCGGATACAACGCTTCAGGCGTTCCAAATATTCTTTTTGTGATTTTTCAAATGATGTTTGCACTTATTGCATCTGCCATCATAACAGGCTCTTTGGTGGGAAGAATTAAACTGGGTGTTTTGGTGATATTTCTACTTTTTTGGAGTACTTTAGTTTATGATGTGTTAGCACATATGATTTGGAGCAGTGAGGGATTTTTGCTTAAAAGAGGAAGTCTTGATTTTGCTGGGGGCGGTGTTGTGCATATTAGCTCTGGGGTTGCTGGACTTGTAGGAGCTTTGATGGTAGGCGCTAGAAAAAGTGATGATGAGGATAAAAACGCGCATTCTATTCCTTATGCTTTCTTAGGTGCGATTTTGCTTTTTATAGGATGGTTAGGTTTTAATGCTGGAAGTGCTGGCGAAATGAATGATATTGCTATCAATGCTTTTATAGTAAGTATTATATCAGCAGCTTGCGGCTTTTTATCTTGGGTGGTACTTGAGTGGCTCATCCATAAAAAACCGACTATTTTAGGTGGACTTAGTGGGCTTGTAGCAGGGCTTGTGGGAATTACTCCAGCTTGCGGTTATGTAGATATTTATGCTTCTCTTGTTATAGGGACTTTGTCTTCTGTGTTTTGTTATTTTGGTTTAAGTTTTATTAAATACAAACTCAAATGGGATGATTCTTTAGATGCCTTTTCTTTACATGGAATCGGAGGTATTTGGGGAGGAATTGCCACAGGGCTTTTTGCAAGTGCTAAAGTAAATCCTAATGTGATTGCCCAAAATGCACTTGGCGAGGGATTTTTTATCAGCGGAAGTTTGGAACTTTTAAAAGAGCAAATTTTTGCTATTGTGATTTGTGTGGTTTTGTCAGCTCTTATAAGCTTTGTTATTTTTAAGATTATCTCTTGTTTTACAGACTTAAGAGTAAAAGAAGAAGTAGAGCAAAAAGGCTTAGATGTGAGTTTGCACGGAGAAAAAGCTTATACTTTAGCTTAGTTGGCTAAATTTTTACTAAAAAGTCCTTGTAATCATAAACAAGGACTTCAAAATCATTCTTAATTAAAATCAGACAAATACTTTAAAATAAAGTGGATAAATTCATCACTATCATTTGGGCAAGTGATTAAATCATAATCGCACTTTGCTAAATGTTTATACTCCATACCTAGCTCAAAAATCGTTTCAGAACAATCAATGCAAAAAGAAATAGGGTAAATCAGAGCTTTATCGTTTAAATTTGCCAAAACATCGCTTGTATTTGGTTCAAGCCATTTTACAGGGCCTAGTTTAGACTGATAAGCTAAAATAAATTCATCAAAATGATCTTTTAGCTTTTCTTTTAAAATTTCTACATGATCATTTACATGCTTTTCATATAAATCACCTTTATCAATAATGCTTTGTGGTAAAGAATGCGCTGAAAAAATCAAAATTTTGGCATCAAATTTACTTTTTTTAGCCAAAATGTGCGAAACTATCATCTCGTTATAAAGCTCATTTTTGTAAAAAATATCTATAGTTTTTACTTTTGCTTGAATTTTTTGCTTTGAAATTTCATTTTGCAGAACTTCTAAAGATGAAGTTACTGTGGTGCAAGAATGGTGCGGATAAAGTGGAAAAAGAATGATTTCATCACTTGCATTTAAAGTGTATTTTTGCAAAATTTCTGTGGCAAAAGGAGGAACATAAAGATTTACAAAATCAAATTTAAATTCATCTTGTTTTAAATTAAGCTTGTCACACAGGCTTTGAGTAAGTTCGTTTAAAGGGGATTTTCCGCCCATTTTTTTATAGTTTTCTTGCATGGCTTTAACGCGAGCCTTTGTTATGATCCATGCTACAAATTTTCTTAAAAATCGATTTTTGATTCCTAAAATATAAGGATCATTAAACATATTTTTTAAAAAAACTTCACAATCTTGTAAATTCGTAGCTCCGCCCATATTTAAAAATAAAACTAATTTCACGCAAACCTTTCTAAAATTTCTTGAACTTTGTAAGCATCGCTCGTGCTGGCTAAATGATTGGGTTGATTATCGATAAGTTTTAACAAAGCTTCGTGTTCTGAAAAAAGTGGACTTTGTTGAGTAAGTTCTATAAGATTTCCATCTTTTAATAAAGAAAAGTCATTTAAATTGGCTTCATAAAAATGATTTTTAGTAATAAGATGAATTTTTCTTAGTTTTTGTGTGCTATTCCAACTTTGATGTATGCTAGCAATACATTTTTCAAGCTTACATAGAATAATGCTTTCACTTTCTCTTGTTTGATCTTGGGTGTATTTTTTAAGCAAATTGGTTTTTGTTATTTCTTGTTTGCTTAAAAAACAAAGCAAATCAAGATCATGCACAGCCAAATCTTGCAAAATCCCTACATCGCTGATTCTTTGTGGGTAGGGTGAAAATCTTTGTATGTTAATGCTGATAATTTCTTCATTTTCAAGCTCTTTTTTTAGGGCTAAAACCGCAGGATTAAATCTTTCGCAAAAACCTACACCTACTTTTATGCTGTATTCTTTAGCTAAATTTGAAATTTCGTCTATTTCTTTTAAATTTAGAGCTAAAGGCTTTTCGATTAAAACGCATTTGCATTGTTTAAAAACTTTTTTTGCTATTGTTAAATGTGAATTTGTAGGTGTTGCTATGATGATAATATCATTATTTTGATTTAAAAATTTATCCAAATCATCATAAAAAATATCATCAAAAATATTTAGGTTTGGATTTTTGCAAAGATCAAAAAGTGCATTAAGTTTAAAATGAGAATTTTTACTAAGTTCATTTAAGTGGTTTTGCCCCATTTTTCCAAGGCCTATGATACCTATTTTCATGGAATCAATCTTTAAAAATACAAATAACTTGCTCTTGCTCTTCTTCACTTAAAAAAGGTGAAAAAGGCAAAGATAAGATGTGTTCGCTTGCGTATTCTGAATTTTTAAGTTCTAAATTTGAAAACTCACTAAAGCAAGGTTGTTTATGCAAAGGGGTTGGATAGTGTATAGCATAAGGTATATTAGCTTTTTCAAATTTTTGCAATACACTAGCTCTATCTTCAACTAAAACGCTGTATTGTGCATAAGCACTAAAAGCATTTGGATTAATTTGTGGAATTTGGCAGTTTTTTAAATTTGCATTATAAATTTGTGCTAATTTTTGTCTTTTGTCTAATTCTTTTTCTAGGTATTTTAACTTAACATTTAAAATCGCTGCTTGTAAGGTGTCAAGGCGTCCATTTATACCTATAAATTCATGTTTATAACGCTGAGTTTGTCCGTGATTGAGTAAAATTCTTATTTTTTTAGCAATTTCATCATCATGGCAAAAAATAGCCCCGCCATCGCCATAAGCTCCCAAAGGCTTCGAAGGAAAAAAGCTTGTGCATGAAATTTTAGCTATAGAGCAGGATTTTTCTCCTTTGAAACTTGCGCCAAAACTTTGTGCACCATCTTCGATCAAAGTGATATTTTTATCTTTTAAAATTTCTTCTAAAGCCCTTAAATCACTCATTTGTCCAAACATACTCACTGCTATAACAGCTTTAGTTTTTGGAGTTATTGCTTTTTGCACTGCTTTAAAATCAAGATTGTAATTTGATAAATTTATATCTACAAAAACAGGTTTTGCACCTACCAAGGCCACAACTTCAGCTGTTGCTATGAAAGTAAAACTAGGCACTATAACTTCATCATCTTTACCAATATCTAAGACTCTTAAGGCAAGGTATAAAGCACTAGTTCCACTTGAGCAACCTATAGCGTGTTTAACACCTAAGAAATGAGTTAAATTTTGCTCAAATTCGTTAAGCTTTGCACCGCCTATGAAAGAAGAGCTTGATAAAACGCTTTCAATTTCAGCATTGATTTCATCTTTGTATGCGAGATATTGGGCTTGAAGATTGATAAAATTCATAAAAAACCTTAGAGAAATAAAATTAAATAAAAATGTTTATTGTATTTTAGTTTTACTTAATTTAAAGTAATTTTGGTATGATATGTTTTTATAAAAATTTCTTTAGGAAAATTCATGGATATTAGAAAAGCTTATTTGGATTTTTTTGCATCAAAAGGACATGAGATAACCCCGTCAAGTCCTTTAGTTCCTGATGATGCAACTTTACTTTTTACCAATGCGGGCATGGTGCCTTTTAAAAGTATATTTACAGGAGAAATTCCACGCCCAAACCCTCCACGCAAAACAAGCTGTCAAACTTGTATAAGAGCAGGTGGAAAGCACAATGACTTAGATAATGTAGGATATACCGCACGCCATCATACTTTTTTTGAAATGCTTGGGAATTTTAGTTTTGGAGATTATTTTAAAGAACAAGCCATAGCTTATGCTTGGGAATTTGTAACTGAAGTTTTAAAACTACCTAAAGATAAACTTTATGTAACCGTGCATGAAAACGATGATGAAGCTTTTAATCTATGGCAAAAACACATTCAAAAAGAAAGAATTTACAAATTTGGCGATAAAGATAACTTCTGGCAAATGGGCGATACTGGTCCTTGTGGTCCTTGTAGTGAGATTTTTTATGACCAAGGACAAGAGCATTTTAACTCAAGCGAAGATTATATGGGCGGAGATGGAGATAGATTTTTAGAAATCTGGAATCTTGTTTTTATGCAATACGAAAGAAGTGCTGATGGAGTGCTTAGCCCACTGCCAAAGCCAAGCATTGATACAGGAATGGGGCTTGAAAGGGTAACAGCGATTAAAGAAGGTAAATTTAGCAATTTTGATAGCTCGCTTTTTATGCCAATCATCAATGAAATTTCAAAACTTTGTAATAAAACTTATGTTTATGAAAGCGGAGCAAGTTTTAGAGTCATAGCTGATCATATAAGATCAAGTGTATTTTTGCTTGCACAAGGGGTAAGTTTTGATAAAGAAGGTAGAGGTTATGTTTT
The DNA here is from genome assembly GCF_012897395.1 of Campylobacter sp. CFSAN093224. Lineage (NCBI taxonomy): Bacteria > Pseudomonadati > Campylobacterota > Epsilonproteobacteria > Campylobacterales > Campylobacteraceae > Campylobacter > Campylobacter sp. CFSAN093224. Next base: position 473,500 of record NZ_CP040607.1, read on the forward strand.
GCGTCGTATTTTGCGTCGTGCTTTAAGACATGGATATTTGCTAGGTTTTAAACAAGCTTTTATGTATAAACTAGTTGATATTGTGTGCGATTTAATGGGCGGACATTATACCTATCTTAATGAGAAAAAAGACTTTGTAAAAGAACAAATTCGCCTTGAAGAAGAAAGATTTTTAAGCACTATAGAAAATGGGATTGAAATTTTTAATGAAGAGCTTAAAAACACTAAAGAAATTTTTAGCGGAGAAGTAGCCTTTAAGCTTTATGATACTTATGGTTTTCCGCTTGATTTAACGGCTGATATGCTAAGAGAAAAAAATCTTAAAGTTGATGAAGAAAAATTTGAACTTTTCATGAATGAGCAAAAAGCACGCGCTAAGGCTTCTTGGAAAGGAAGTGGAGATAAAACTGCAAGCGGAGATTTTAAAAACTTACTTGAAAAATTTGGAGAAAATCATTTCGTAGGTTATGAAAAAGCAGAATGCGAAAGTAAAATTTTAGCCCTTTTAGATGAAGATTTTAAAGAAGTTTCCACCCTTAAAGATGCGGGTTGGGTGATGCTTGAAAACACACCTTTTTATGCAACAAGTGGGGGGCAAAGTGCTGATAGTGGATTTATAGCTAAGCGTGAAGTTTTAGATACGCAAAAGTTTTTTAATCTCAATCTTAGCTTTATAAAAGCAGGCGAAGAACTAAAAGTTAACGATATAGTTCATGCAAGAATCGATACAGAAAAAAGAGAGCAAATCGCACGCCACCACTCAGCCACTCATCTTTTACATCATGCTTTAAGAGAAATTTTAGGTTCTCATGTAAGCCAAGCAGGATCTTTGGTTGAAAGCAATAAACTAAGATTTGATTTTACTCATCATAAAGCTTTAAACAAAGAAGAGTTAGAAAGCATTGAAAAAAGAGTCAATAAAATGATTATAAACTCAAGCGAAGCTATCTTAGAAAATATGCCTTTAGAAGAAGCTAAAAAAAGCGGTGCTATAGCATTGTTTAATGAAAAATACCAAGGCAATGTGCGTGTTTTAACTCTAGGTGAAAGCAAAGAACTTTGCGGGGGAACTCATGTTAAAAATACTGCTCAAATAGGAAGTTTTTACATAGTTAAAGAAAGTGGTGTGAGTGCTGGAGTTAGACGTATTGAAGCTGTGGTTTCTAAAGCGGCTTTAGAATTTGTAAAAAATCAACTCGAAGAACTTTCTAAAGTAAAAGATGAACTTAAAAATAATGATATTTTAAGCGGGATTAAAAAGCTTAAAAATGAAATTTTAAGTTTAAAAAATGAGCTTAAAAATTCAAGTAAAACCGAGCTTGATTCTAAAAATATCCAAGGTGTTGAAATTTGCGTAAAACGTATAGATAATGGTGATATTAAAGCTATGATTGATGATTTTAAAAACAAATTTGCTAAAGCGGTGATTTTACTTATCCAAGTAAAAGATGAAAAAATCACTTTAGCAGCTGGCGTTAAAGATGTGCCTTTAAAAGCAGGAGCTTTGGTTAAAGAAGCGGCGCAAATTTTAGGTGGAAATGGTGGCGGAAGAGATGATTTTGCTACTGCAGGTGGAAAAGATTTAAGCAAAATCAATGAAGCTTTAAAACAAAGCTTAGAAACGATAGAAAAAGCACTTTAATGTTAATTCTTGCTTCAAGTTCCATTTCAAGAGCTAACTTGCTTAAAACCGCAAAGATTGATTTTAGGCAAGTTAGTTTTGATTATGATGAAAATTTAAATAAAAATATTTCACCTTTTTTATATGTTCAAAAAATAGTTCTTGAAAAAGAAAGACAATTTTTAAGTACTTTAGGCAAAGATTTTCAAAACCAAAATTTGCTTTTTGCAGATAGTATAGTTTGTATAGATGAAAAAATTCTTACCAAAGCAAAGGGTAAAAAAGAAGCTTATGAAATGCTTGCCTTGCAAAATGGAAAGTATGCAAGTATTTTATCGGCTTTTTTGCTTGTAAAACCTGAAAAAAGAGTTTTTTCTCTTTCAAAAACTACACTTTATTTTAAAAATTTTGATGAAAATGCTTTAAGAGATTATGTAGAAAATGATCTTTATAAAGGCAAGGCGGGTTGTATTATGTGTGAGGGTTTTCATCAAAATTTCATCACCCAACAAGTAGGAAATCTAAGCACTGCTTTAGGGCTTGATATCCAAACTTTAAAGGCTTATTTATGAAAATATTAAAATATATTTTTTCATTTTTTACTCTTTTGTTTATAGCTGGATTTATTTATGTGGCTTATCTTTTCACAAGTGCTGATACTGAGGGTTATACTTTTAAAGAATACAAACCTCCTCTTACAACACAAATTTACGATAGAAATGGCAAGCTTGTGGCTAATACTTTTGAACAACATCGTTTTTACGCTCCTTATGAAGAGCTTCCTCCACGCCTTATAGAAGCTTTGGTTGCTATAGAAGATACAAGCTTTTTTGAACATAATGGAGTTAATATCGACGCCATTTTTAGAGCTGCTGTAAAAATCATAAAAAGCGGTGGAAAAACCATGGAAGGAGCTTCCACTCTTACCCAGCAATTTATTAAAAACACGGAATTAACCCCTGAAAGAACTATTACGCGTAAAATTCGCGAAGCTTTGCTTGCTTATAAAATGGAAACCATTTTAACTAAAGAGCAAATTTTAGAAAGGTATTTAAATTTTATTTTTTTTGGACATGGGTATTATGGAGTAAAAACCGCAGCTTTGGGGTATTTTCATAAAAATTTAAATGAACTAAGCCTTAAAGAGATTGCTATGCTAGTAGGTATGCCAAAAGCACCTAGCAGTTATGATCCTACAAAGCATTTAGATCTTTCCATCTCAAGAGCAAATAATGTTATTTCAAGAATGTATAATCTAGGTTGGATTTCAAAAGCAGATTATGATACAGCCATTAAAGAAATTCCGCAAGTTTATGATGATACGCTTACTCAAAATGCTGCTCCTTATGTTGTAGATGAAGTGATTAAACAATTAAGCCCTAATATCAAAGACTTAAAAACAGGTGGATATAAAATCATTTTAAATATAGACCTAGATGTTCAAAATATGGCGCAAAATGCTTTAAAATTTGGTTATGATGAGATAGTAAAACGCGATAAAGATGCAAATTTAAGCACTTTAAACGGAGCTATGGTCGTGGTAAATCATCAAAGTGGTGATGTTTTAGCTTTGGTAGGCGGGGTTGATTATGAAAAAAGTAATTATAACCGTGCTACTCAAAGTATGCGTCAACCTGGAAGCTCTTTTAAACCTTTTGTGTATCAAGTGGCGATTAATTTAGGATATTCGCCTATGAGTGAAATTGCTGATATTTCTAGAATTTTTGAAGGTGGAGCGGGTAATAATGAGGATTGGAAACCTAAAAATGAAGGGGGTAAATTTTTAGGTTTAATTACCTTAAAAGAAGCTTTAACAAGATCAAGAAATTTAGCTACCATTAATCTCGCACTTGATATGGGGCTGGATGTTCTTTACTCTAAGCTAATGGAATTTGGATTTAAAGATATACCGCCTAATTTATCAATCGTATTGGGAAGTTTTGGTATTTCTCCTTTGGAGTATTCGAAATTTTATACCATGTTTGGGAACTATGGTACGATTAAAGATCCTCAAATTATCAGACAAGTTCAGGATAAGACCGGTAAAACCATCATGGAATTTAACTTAAATGAGCGTAAAGTCAGCGATGAAGCGCAAAGTTTTCTGGTTTTAGATATGATGAGAAATGTTGTTGAAAAAGGCACAGGGCGTAATGCAAGAGTAAAAGATATAGAAATAGCAGGAAAAACAGGAACAACGAATAAAAGTGTTGATGCTTGGTTTTGTGGACTTACGCCTGAAATAGAAGCAATCATTTGGTATGGAAATGATAACAACAAGCCTATGCGTTATACAGAAGGTGGGGCTAGAACAGCTGCTCCTGTGTTTAGAGAATTTTTAACTCAATATATAGAAAAATTCCCTGATACAACTAGAAAATTTAGCATTCCTAATGGAGTTTATCGTGGAAATTATAAAGGAGAAAGTGCTTATTATACCACCAAATCACCATTACCAAAAGCAAATATGAAGTTTAATGAAAGCGAGATTATATTTTGAAAGTAGAAAGATCTACTTTCAAAATGATTAAGCTTTTTTAATGATTATTTCATCATCTTTTGCATCAATGATAATGCTATCATTTTCATGAAGTTCATCAGCAAGTATCATATCGCTTAATTTATCTTCTATAAGATCATAAATAGCTCTTCTTAAAGGTCTAGCACCAAAATCAGGGTCAAAACCATCTTTAGCGATTAAAAGGGCTGCATTTTCGCTTAAACTTGCTTTTATTCCCTTGTTTTCTAAGCTCATTTGTAAATCTTTAAATAAAAGCTTAACTATTTCATAAGCTTCATCTTTTCCAAGTGGATTAAAGGTGATAATATCATCTAAGCGGTTTAAAAACTCAGGTTTAAAGAAATTTTTTAACTCATTTTTTACCGCATCTTCTTGTTCTTTCCCGCTTAAATTCATAATGGCACTTGAGGCGATATTAGAAGTTAAAATGATAATGGTATTTTTAAAATCCACTGTTACACCTTTGCTATCGGTTGCTCTACCATCATCTAAAATCCCTAAAAGCACATTAAATACATCTTTATGCGCTTTTTCAACTTCATCAAACAAAAGCACGCTATAAGGTTTTCTTCGCACAGCTTCAGTAAGCTCTCCACCTTCTTCATGTCCTATGTACCCTGGAGGTGCACCTAAGAGTCTTGAAACACTATGTTTTTCCATAAATTCACTCATATCAAAACGAATCATTGCTTTTTCATCATCAAATAAAAATTTTGCCAAAGCTTTAGCTGATTGTGTTTTTCCTACCCCTGTTGGCCCTAAAAATAAAAAGCTTCCTATAGGTTTATTGTCTGCATTAAGTCCTGCTTTATTGCGTTTAATGGCTCTAGATAAAGCACTTAAGGCCTTATCTTGTCCTATGACACTTTCTTTTAAATGTTTTTCCACTTCTAAGAATTTTTGTTTTTCAGAAGTTAACATTTTTTGCACGCTAATACCCGTCCATTTGCTTAAAATTCCAGCAACCAAATCCTCATCCACTTGATTTTTAAGTAAAACTCCATTTTCACTCATTTTTTTCCATTTATCTTCTAAGATTTCTACTTCTTTTTCAAGACTTGGAATTTTTCCATACTCTAGCTCGGCTGCTTTTTGAAATTCACCTCTAGCTTTAGCCAAAGAAGCTTCATTTTTAAGCAGATCAATTTCTTTTTTCTTAGTACTTATACCATCAAAAACACTTTTTTCATTTTCAAACTGTGAATTTAAGGCATTTTGTTTTTCTTTTAAATTGGCTAGTTCTTTTGCGATTTCATCAAGTCTTTTTTGATTTTTCTCGTCATTTTCCATTTTTAAAGCTTCATTTTCAACTTCTAAAGTTTCTATATCTTTGCGTACTTTTCTTAAAGAACTTGGTTCGCTTTCAATTTGCATTTTCAGTTCAGCTGCAGCTTCATCGATTAAATCAATGGCCTTATCAGGTAAAAAACGATCCGCTATATAACGCTTTGAAAGTTTAGCTGCGGCTACTAAAGCGCTATCATTTATAGTTACATTATGATGAATTTCAAGCTTTTCTTTTATACCCCTTAACATAGCCAAAGCCTCATTAACACTTGGCTCACCTACATTTACAGGTTGAAAACGGCGTTGCAAGGCTGCATCTTTTTCAAAATATTTACGATATTCTTTTAAAGTAGTTGCGCCTATGGTATGGAGTTCACCTCTTGCAAGAGCGGGTTTTAAAATATTTGCCGCATCCATACTGCCTTCACTCGCTCCAGCTCCTACTATAGTGTGAATTTCATCGATAAAAAGAATGATATTTTCACTTTTTATCACTTCATTAACCACAGCTTTTAATCTATCTTCGAATTCTCCTCTGTATTTTGCACCTGCAATTAAAGCACTCATATCAAGAGCGATAACTTTTTTATTTTGCAAAGATTTTGGAACATCTTTTTTGATAATTCTTTGTGCTAAAGCTTCTACTATAGCTGTTTTTCCTACGCCTGGTTCACCTAAAAGTATAGGGTTATTTTTGGTTTTGCGTATTAAAATTTGCATCAAACGTTCGATTTCTTCTTCTCTGCCTATAACAGGATCAAGTTTACCCTCGCTTGCTTTTAAGGTTAAATCTATACCAAATTTATTTAAGCTGTCTAAGGTTTCATCGCTTGTTTTGCTATCGATTTTGCGTCCCGCTCTTAGACTTTCAAGCTCTTTTTGAAATTCTCTTAAATCTAAAAATTGCGCCAAAATTTCTTTAATAGGACTTTTTTGACTTTCACTTATAAGCCAAGTATCCACACTTAAATAACTATCTCCATTAGCACTCATTAATCCTTTAGCATTTTCTAATGAATTTATAAGTTCATTGGAAAAGCGTATATTTTCACGGTTTACATTTGAACTCGTTGTAAGTTTTGAAATTCTGCTTTTAATTTCAAGCTCTAAGGCTTCTTTAGAAATATTTAATTTATTTAAAATTTGATTTAAAATACTTGCATTATCTACGCTTAAAGCCCATAAAAGATGTAAAGGTACAACTTCATTATTTTTAGAATGTATAGCTAAAGATGCTGCACTTTCAAGGTTTGAAAGCATATTATCAGTTAAAAAATCTTGTATATTTGCCATGTTTTATCCTTTATTTGGTTTATATACTTGCTATTATATAACTTTAGTCATATAATGTCAAGTTAATTGAGTAAAATTTTTTAAATAATAGGACAAATGACTAATTTTAGATTATTTCATAAACATATCTATAGCCTTGTTTAACTCTTCTATGCTTTGAATATCATTTTCTTCTACAGCATGTACCATACAATGAGCTAAATGTTCTTTTAAAACTACTTTTGCAGTATTGTTAACTTCGGCTTTTACAGCAGCAAGCTGGATTAAAATTTCACTACAGTCTTTGTCATTTTCAACCATTCTTTTAATAGCGCTTAAATGCCCTATGGTTCTACTTAGACGATTGCAAACTGCTTTAAGATGTTTTTGAGAATGTGTATAAGTATGTTTTTCTTGGCACATTGTATTAACTTTCTTTTTGGAATTTTTAGTCTATTTTAACATATTTTTAAGAATTTAAATTTATTTACGAAGTTTTAAGTAATTTTTATTAAAATTTACTCTTTAAACTAAAACTCAATGATGGAGCTTATTTTGAAAACAAAACGATTTTTTGCGGGTCTTGCAGGCTTTGCCACTACTTTTATTTTATGTCTATTTTTAACAAGTCATTTACAAGCTAAAGTTGATCAAAAAGAAGAGCAGGTTCAAAAACGCCTAGAAGCTTTAGATAAGCTTACAAAAACTCTTGCTATAGTAGAGCAATACTATGTGGATGATCAAAATATCAGCGATTTGGTGGATAAATCTTTATCAGGACTTTTAAGCAATCTTGATGCGCATTCTTCTTTTTTAAATGAAAAAGATTTTAATGATATGAAAATTCAAACCAATGGCGAATTTGGTGGCCTTGGTATAACCGTAGGTATGAAAGATGGCGCTTTAACAGTTGTTTCTCCTATAGAAGGAACACCAGCAGATAAAGCAGGGATAAAATCAGGAGATATTATTTTAAAAATTAATGATGAGGCCACTTTGGGAATTAATCTCAATGATGCTGTAGATAAAATGCGTGGTAAGCCAAAAACTCAAATCACTTTAACCATTTTTAGAAAAGGTGCAACAAAACCTTTTGATGTTACACTTACAAGAGAAATTATTAAGATAGAAAGTGTTTATGCAAAAATGATAGAAAATGAAAACATTCTTTATCTTAGGGTTACAAATTTTGATAAAAATGTTGTAGATGTGGCAAGTAAAGAGCTTAAAAAATATCCTAATGTTAAAGGAGTTATTTTAGATCTTAGAAATAATCCTGGTGGACTTTTAAATCAAGCCATAGGACTTGTAAATTTATTTGTAGATAAAGGTGTTATTGTTTCTCAAAAAGGACGCATCGCAAGTGAAAATCAAGAATATAAAGCCGATCCTAAAAACAAAATTTCTAATGCTTCTTTGGTTGTGCTTGTAAATGGTGGAAGTGCTAGTGCAAGTGAAATCGTAAGTGGAGCTTTACAAGATCTTAAACGCGGTGTTATTGTGGGTGAAAATACTTTTGGAAAAGGTAGTGTTCAACAAATCATACCTATTAATAAAACTGAAGCTTTAAGGCTTACTATCGCAAGATATTATCTTCCAAGCGGACGTACTATTCAAGCAGTGGGTGTAAAACCTGATATTGAAGTTTTTCCAGGTAAAGTAAATACTCAAGAAGATGGTTTTTCTATAAAAGAAAGCGACTTAAAACAACATTTAGAAAGTGAGCTTGAAAAAATAGATAAAAATAAAAAAGAAGATAAACAAGAAAATAAAGACAATAAAAATCTAATCAGTCAAAAACAAATCAATGATGACGCACAGTTAAAATCGGCTATTGATACTATTAAAATTTTAAATATCAAACAAGGACAATAAAATGACAAAAAAAGAAATGCTCTACGAAGGAAAAGGTAAAAAACTTTTCAAAACTGATGATGAAAATTTACTAATTAGTGAGTTTAAAGATGATTTAACTGCTTTTAATGCAGAAAAAAGAGGCAATGAAAGTGGAAAAGGCGCATTAAACTGTAAAATCAGTACTGAAATTTTTCATTTGCTCGAAAAAAACGGGATTAAAACCCATTTGGTAGAAACTATAAGCGATACAGAACAAGTGGTTAAAAAATGTAAAATTGTTCCTATTGAAGTTATAGTACGCAATGTTGCAACAGGTTCTCTTACAAAAAGACTGGGCATTAAAGATGGCACTGTGCTACCTTTTGCTTTGGTGGAATTTTGTCTTAAAGATGATGCCTTAGGCGATCCTTTTATCAATGATGAGCATTGTTTGATTTTAAATTTAGTGCAAAATGAAGCTCAAATTAGTGAAATTAAAAATATGGCTAGAAAGATTAACTCTATTTTAACTCCATTTTTTGACAATAAAAATTTAAGGCTGATTGACTTTAAAATCGAACTGGGTTTAACTAAAGATAATGAACTTGTTTTAGCCGATGAAATAAGCCCTGATAGTTGTAGATTTTGGGATAAATTTAGTAATGAAAAATTAGACAAAGATAGATTTCGTCAAGATCTAGGTAATGTAAAAATGGCTTATGAAGAAGTTTTAAAAAGAATATTAAATTAAGGAAAAATATGGAAGTTATTGTAAATATTTCTTTAAAAAATGGGGTTTTAGATCCACAAGGCAAAGCGGTGGAAAAAGCTTTGCATTCTTTAAATTTTAATAGTGTTAAAGAAGTAAAAATAGCAAAACAAATCAAAATTTCTCTTGATGAGAAAGATGAAAAATTAGCCAAAGAACAAGTAAAAAAAATGTGTGAAGAGTTGTTGGTAAATAGCGTCATTGAAGATTATGAGCTTATAATTGAGAAAGAGTAAAATGAAAGTTGCTATTATTAGATTTCTAGGGACAAATTGTGAATTTGATACAGCTTATGCCTTTGAAAAACTTGGAGTAAAAACGCAGATTATTTGGCATGAAGAAAAAGAATTTGATGCAGATTTAGTTGTTTTGCCAGGCGGATTTTCTTATGGAGATTATCTAAGATGTGCAGCTATTGCAAAACTTGCTCCTGCTATGCAAGGTGTTTTTAATCATGCAAAAAAGGGAGGATATATCTTAGGTATTTGCAATGGTTTTCAAATTTTACTTGAAAGCGGTCTTTTAAAAGGTGCAATGAAGCATAACAACAATCTTAGTTTTATCTCAAAAAACCAAAATTTAAGAGTAGTTTCTAATGGTAATGCCTTTTTGAAAAATTTCAAAAAAGATGAAATTATTAATTTACCAATTGCCCATGGAGAGGGAAATTATTACGCTGATGAGGCTACTTTAAAAGAATTGCAAGATAAAGATCTTATTACTTTAAAATACGAGCCAAATCCAAATGGTTCTGTATTTGATATCGCAGGAATTTGTGATGAAAACAAAAAAATCTTTGGACTCATGCCACATCCTGAGCGTGCTTGTGAAAAAGTCCTAGGTAATGATATAGGTTTGAAAATGCTTAAAGGCTTTTTATTTTGAAAATTTTATTAACTTTAATTTTTAGTGTTGTTGTATTGTTTGGCAGGGGTGAAATTTCTGTATTTAGCGGCCAAGATGAAAATATGCAAAAAGAATTACAAAAATTACCCCAAGAAGAACAAAAAATTTATCAAAATATTCCGCCAAGTGATGAAAACAATGACTTTGAAAGCAATGTAGATGATCCTTTTGTAGCTAAAGGGAGTTTGGTTCTTACAAATAATGAATATCCAAGTAGGGTATATGTTGGAGAAGTTTTTCCTATTACGATCTATGCTCGCACTACGGAAAATACAAAATTTGATTTTAACATAAGCGTAGAAAAAATTAACTTATCTTTTTTAAATCCAGATGCAAAATGGGAATTTATCAATAACGAATATAAAACAACTTTATGGTTTGAAGCCAAAAATTCAAATGCTAGTTTGAGTAAAATTTCTATCAAACTTCTTAGAAATAATGAAGCTTTTCAAGAGGCTGATATCAATCTTAATCCTATCAAATTTGAAAATACTTTATCCAATAAAGATTTTTCACACCTTGTGGCAAGTTCTTTGGAAATTAAAAAAGTTAAAGCGAGTTATTTTGATGATGCTAATATCATTATGATGGTAGAACTAAACGCAACCAATACAAATCTTAAAAGCTTTTTTATAGAAGGAATTCAAAAGCAAGGTATTGAAAATTTAAAAGGGGATTTTAATGCTTCTAGTGCTTTTTATTATGCTATTTTGCCATTAAGTAAAACAAATTTTGAATTTTCGTATTTCAATAAGGACAGTAAAAAGCTTGAAAATATAAATTTAAAACTAAAAATTAGTGACGATGAGATCAGCACTCAGAGTGATTTAAATCCTGTAAATAAAGACTTAAATATTTATAAACAATATACCTTATGGTTTTTAGCGGTTTTATTTGGAGCTTTATTTGTATGGAGAAAAAATTACATTATTCTGGCTTTGGCAGTTGTTTGTTTTGCACTTAGTTTTCTTGTAGATACCAATACTCAAAATGCAATTATCAAGGCTGGTTCTAGGGCTAAAATTTTACCTACAGAGCCTTCAACTTATTTTTATACGGCAAATGCAGATGAAAAAGTAGAAGTTTTAGGCAAACGACAAAATTATATTAAAGTACTGTTTTCTGATGGAAAAATAGGTTGGGTTAATAAAGATGATTTACAAAAAAATTAAAGCTCTTTATTTTTGGATTTTTTTTGTTTTAAGTGTTGCTTTGGTGATTTTTTGTTTTTGCTTTACAAAATCTCAAAACACACTTTGGAAAATCCGCAAAATTTGGGCTAAATTTCAAAGATATACCATCTCTTATAAACAAGAAATCATTGGTACTTTTAATCCACAAGCTCAGATGATTTTAATGAATCATCAAAGTGCTTTAGATATCATCGCTTTAGAAGAATTATATCCTAAAAATTTATGCTGGATTGCCAAAAAAGAATTAGGAGAAATTCCTATTTTCAAAGTTGCTATGAAAAAACCAAAACTTCTTTGTATAGATAGAAAAAATCCGCGTGATTTGGTACGAGTTTTAAAAGAAGCAAAAGAAAGAATTAGTGAAGATAGGGTTTTGGCTATTTTTCCAGAAGGAACTAGATCTAAAAATGAAAAAATGCTTAAATTTCAAAGTGGAGCAAAAATTTTAAGTGAAAAATTAAATCTTAAAGTTCAACCCATTTTAATTGTGGATTCTGCAAAAATTTTAGACACAAAAAGTTTTAGTGCAAGCAGCGGAGTGCTTAAAATCATTTGTATGGATTTAGTCGATACAAATGATGACAAATGGCTTGAAAACACTAGAAAAAAAATGCAAGAATTACTCGATCAAGAAAGAGCTAAGCTTTGCTAAATACCCTTTTAGTTGTTGGTTTTGGGGGATTTATAGGAGCAATCTTAAGAATGTTTTCTATTAATTTAGTGAATAAATTTTTTCCTTATTCTATCAGCCTTGGAACTCTTTTTGTTAATGTTTTGGGTTCTTTTATCATAGGACTTTTGTTTTCTTATGCACAAAATAAAGGTTTATCTCCTTTACTTAAAAGCTTTATAAGTACAGGTTTTTTAGGAGCTTTTACAACTTTTTCTACTTTTTCTTATCAAAATTTACTTCTTTTGCAAAGTGGAAATTATCTTCATTTTGCGTTAAATATTATCTTAAATGTCTTTCTTTGCTTATTTGCCGCATGGCTTGGTTTTATAATTTTCAAATAAATCTTTAAATTTACTTTAGAATTTGTATTTTTTGCTAAAATACCACTTTAAAAAATCACAAAGGAAGTTAAAATGCAATTTCAAACCGAAGTCAATCAGCTTTTACAGCTTATGATACATTCTTTATATTCTAATAAAGAAATTTTTTTAAGAGAACTTATTTCAAATGCAAGCGATGCTTTAGATAAGCTTAATTTTTTAAGCGTAAGTGATGATAAATATAAAAGCTTAAAATTTGAACCTAAAATTGAAATCAAAATTGATAAAGATAAAAAAACTTTAAGTATTAGTGATAATGGTATAGGTATGGATAAAGATGATCTTATCAACAACCTTGGAACCATAGCAAAAAGCGGCACTAAAAGCTTTTTAGAAAATTTGAGCGGTGATGCTAAAAAAGATTCTCAACTCATAGGACAATTTGGAGTAGGTTTTTATTCTGCTTTTATGGTGGCTAGCAAAATTGAAGTTTTAAGTAAAAAAGCTTTAGATGATAAAGCTTATCTTTGGAGTTCCGATGCAAATGGTTATGAGATTAATGACGCAAGCAAAGAAGAACAAGGAACAAGCATTACTTTATATTTAAAAGATGATGAGTTTGCTAATACTTATAAAATCGAAAGCATTATAGAAAAATATTCTAATCATATTCAATTTCCAATTTTCATGGAAAAAGAAGAATTTACTCCTGCTAAAGAGGGCGAAGAAGAAGGAAAAACTGAACTTAAAATTTCTCAAATCAATAAAGCCAATGCTTTATGGAGAATACAAAAATCAAGCCTTAAAGCAGAAGATTATGAAAGATTTTATGAGCAAAATTTTCATGATTCAAACAAACCTTTACTTTATCTTCACACTAAAAGCGAAGGAAAATTAGAATACAATTCCTTATTTTTCATACCACAAAATGCACCTTTTGATTTATTCCGTGTGGATTATCAAAGCGGCTTAAAACTTTATGTAAAACGCGTATTTATCAGCGATGACGATAAAGAACTTTTACCAACTTATTTGCGTTTTGTGCGGGGGATTATCGATGTAGAAGATTTACCACTTAATGTAAGTCGTGAAATTTTACAAGAAAATCAAATTTTAAAAGGTGTTAAAGAAGCTAGCGTTAAAAAGATTTTAGGTGAACTTGAAAAACTTAAAAACAATGATAAAGAAAAATACTTATCTTTCTTTAAAACCTTTGGCAAGGTATTAAAAGAAGGACTTTATGGTTTTGGCGGAGAAAAAGACAGTCTTTTAAAACTCATGCTTTATAAAAGCACCAAAGGTGAAAATTTACGCTCTTTAGAAGAGTATAAAAATGACCTTCAAGGCGAGCAAAAGGAAATTTTTTATATAGCAGGAAATAATGAAAGTTTATTAAGAACCTCTCCTTTACTTGAAGAATATAAGCAAAAAAATATAGAAGTTTTACTCATGGATGATGAGATTGATTCTTTAGTAACTCCTATGCTAGAATTTGAAGGTTTAAAATTTGTATCCATTAATCAAGTAGAAGATAAAAATGAACTAAGCGACGAAGAAAAAAATACTTTTGCTCCACTTGTAGCTAAATTTAAAGAACTTCTAAAAGATCAAGTTGAAGATGTAAGACTAACCAGTCGTTTGAAAGATAGTCCAAGTTGTATAGTTTATGATAAAAATAAACCTGATTTTGCTATGCAACAACTCTTAAAACAAATGGGTCAAGAACAAAATTTCAAACCTATTTTAGAAATCAATCCAAAACACGCTATTTTTACAGGTCTTAAAAACAACGAAAGCTTTAGTGCAGATATAGCAACCTTAGTTTTAAATATGGCAAAATTAAGCGAAGGTATGGGAGTGGATAATCCTGCTGAATTTAATGCAAGCCTTACAAAAATCATCAACAAGGCTTTTTCATGATAGAAAATATCTCTGCAAGTCTTTGGACAAAGCAAGATTTAAACGCATATCAAATTTTTGATGTGCGTACTCCTTTAGAATGGGAAGAAGGTATTTTACCTAATGCGCAATGTGTGGCTTTATATGATAATCAAGGGCTTTTAAATGCTAAATTTTTAGATGAATTTCAAAGCAAAAGAGATGAAAGTAAAAAACTTGCTTTTATTTGTCGTAGTGGCCATAGAAGCATGGTTGCAGCTGAATTTATAGCTGAAAAATTGGGACTTGAAAGCATCAATTTAGATGGCGGAATGCTAGCCCTTAAGGGTTGTTAATGCTAGGAATTTATTTACTCATAGCAGCTTTGTCTTTTTTAGCTCTTTATTTTGCTGTTAAAAAGCTTACTTTAAATATAGATGAGCGAACCCTTTTAGAGCCTATTAAAATGGATATTTATCCAAAATTTTGTGATTTAATCGATGAAAAAATCAGAGAATTTAAAGAAAATATCCAAAATGCTAATTTAACATTAAAAAATTCTAATCAAAAAGATGAATTTTTAGAAAAACTTGGGGATTTAAGCAGAGAGTTGACTTTCATACAAACCATGAATTTGAGCAATAAAAACGATAGTATCTGGCAAAATGAACTTTTTTCTTTTTTAAAAGAATTAGAAAATTTATTGCTTGAGTATCTAGAAAAAGGCGAAGAAGAAGCTGAAAATTTAAGAGAATTTCTGATGGATGAATTTGAAAAACTAAAAGGTTAGGCATTGCAAGAAGAAGGAAATTCTTTAAAATATTTTAAATTTATTTCATGAAGTATTTTTACTTTAGTTCTGATTTTTATTTTAATTCGTTATGACGAGCTTGCTAATCTTTTAGCAGGAGTGGCAATACTTCTTATTGGAATGACTAATTTAGGTATAGGTTTTAAAGTTTTTAGTGGTGATTTGCTTGAAAAAATTTTAGTAAAGTCAACTGATACAAAGATAAAAAGTATACTTTTTGGTACTTTAAGTACTTTAATTATGCAATTTTCAATTTTAGTTTCTATTGTTACGATTTCTTTTTTGAGTGCAGGGCTTATTTCTTTGGGTGCGGGCATAGGGATTATTTTTGGAGTAAATTTAGGAAATACGGCAAGTTCTTGGCTGATTGTTGGTTTAACAAATATTAAAATTTTAATGTTGGCTATCCCGCTTTTGATTATTGGAGTATTATTTTTCTTTCAAAAAGATAGTATTTTAAAAGGTTTGGGTAATATTTTTATTGGTATAGGTTTTTTCTTTTTGGGTGTGGATTATATTAAAAGTGGTTTTGAAAATTTTAAACATATAATTGATCTTTCTCGTTTTGATTTTGCTGGTTTTAAAGGAGTTTTTGTTTTTTAGGATTAGGTGCTTTGCTTACAGGAGTTATACAATCAAGCACAGTTATAATGGCTATTATTGTCGCTGCTTTACTTGCACAACAAATCAGTTTGGAAAATTCCTTAGCAGCAACTTTGGGTACTAGTGTTGGAGGAGTTGTAACGGCTGTTTTAGCTTCTTTAAGTACCAATATTGAAGGAAAGAAATTAGCGTTTGCAAATTGTATTTTTAATTTTGGTATAGCTTTTTTAATAGTGCTTATTTTTCCTTATTTTATACATTTCTTAATTTTTTATCCATTGCGTTAAACATAGAAGATATAGCTTTGAAAGTGGCATTATTTCACACTTTGTTTAATTTAATTGGTGTTGCGTTTTTTTCATTCTTTACTCCTTAAATTGTTTTTTTAAATAAAATAGTAAAAGCTCCTAAAGATAAGAATAAAGACAAGCCTTTATATCTTGATTAGTTTGGTTAAATTTAGTGACACAGCCATCGAAGCTTTAAGGAAAGAAAGCGAGCATCTTTATAACAATACCTATGCAGTTGTTGCTCATGCTATAGGTTTTAGTCGTAAAGATATACAAAGTGATAAAAGTTTTAAAGAAATTTTAGAAAATAAAAAGTGGTTTAGTAAAAATGTGGATTTGGACTATTTGTATCAAACTAGGATAAAGGTTCTTTTTGAAGCTATTATCGATTTTTCAACTAAAGCACAAGTTTATATTAACGATGAAACAAAGAATCATAAAATTTTTACCTTTAAGATGGCAGCTAAAAATTTAGCCGAAACAACTAAAAATTTAAAAATTATCCAAGCAAATATTAAGAAATATTCTAGTTCTTCTAATGAATTTTTGGCTTTAGAGTACAATAAAATTAGATCGAATTTAGGAGAGCTTTTAAGAAGTATCGAAGAGCTTAGAGTTGTTGAAGATCGTGAAAAGCTTTATTTGATTATTAAAAATCTTCAAAAAGGAAAAGAAATTTTAAAAGAAATCGATACTTTAACCTTGAGCAATGTTGAACATCTTATTTCAGTAAGAAAAATCACAACAGCTGAAGGAATTTCAATACTTAATGATACAACTTTTGCTGCTAAGATTGCTGAAGAACTTATAGGTGCTGTTGAGGTGATATTTTCTAAAGATATATCAAACTAGTTGTTTGTGCTAGTTTGGTTATTGTCTTGTATAGGCGTTAGAAATTCTTCATTGATTAAAATATCAACAACATCTTTAAACATAGGCAAAGCACTTTGTGCAGCATAATAACTATAAGGTTTAGTAGGATGTCTTACGAGAACTCCTATGGTATAGGCGTGATTTAAATCATTTGCAAAACCAAAAAAGGATGCATTGTAGCGATTTGAGGTGTAACCTTGTCTTTCGGCTATTCTTGCCGTTCCTGTTTTACCTCCTGCAATAATACCTTGTGTAATTGCCTTTTTTCCTGTTCCTTTTTCTATAACATTTATAAGAACATTTTGCATCGTTTTAGCGGCTTCGCTAGAAAGAATTTTTTCTTTTTTTACATCATCATCAAGATTTGTAAAGCGTCCATTTTGATAGAATTTTTCAGCTAAACGTGGTGTGATATAAAACCCATCATTGTTGAAAACATTATAAGCTGCAAGGAGTTGTATAAAGGTTGTTTTAAGTCCATAACCATAACTTAAAACAGATTTTTCTATATCCCTTAAGCGTTTAGGATTTGGAATTTCTCCTTTTTGTTCATAAGGTAGATCAATACCACTCTTTTCGCCAAATTTAAATATTTTAAGTCCTGATATGATTTCTATGTTGTTAAGTCTTTTGGCAATTTGTATCATGCCTATATTTGAAGAATATCTTATAACTTCTTCCATGGTCATTTTGTTCATTTTGTGATCGTCTTTGATGGTAAAACGTCCTAGCTTATAAGAACCGCCATAAGTATTAATCACTTCATCCATTTTTATTTTACCAAGTCTTAAGGCTGTTGTAAAGATAAAAGGCTTGATAACAGAACCTGCTTCATAGCCGTATTCTATAGCACTTGCATTAAGAACCGATAGATCCTTTCCGCGATTTTGCGGGTCATAACGCCTTGAGCTTGCTAAAGCTAAAATTCTTCCTGTTTTGCTTTCCATTACACCAACGATGATTTCATTGGCTTTTAAATCCTCATTTCTTTGATCTATAGCTTTCTCTATACTTTTTTGCAGTTTTAAAGAAAGATTTAGATATAAATCACAACCATTGATCTTTTTTTGCTGTAGTGAATTTAGATTTAAAATAATATTTCCACCTATATCTTTAAGTCCTTGAATTTTTTCATTTTGAACAGGACTTAGACATTCATTGTAGTATTTTTCTAAACCTTTAACTCCTATATTTTTTAAAATTCCACTTTCTGGATCTAATATCATTTTGGTATAACCGATAATAGGAGTAAAAGAATCTTTTGACATGTAAATTCTATCTTCTTCATGTTCGATGATATTTAATCCTCTTGTTTCAACTCTTCCAGAGTTATTTGTAAAAGCTTTGAAAAAACCTTGTATATAAAGTTTTTTAGCAAGGTCTTTAAGATAGCTTGCTTGCTTGGAATCTAAGTTTTGCAAAAGAACAAAATTATAAGAGCGTTTTTTTTGATTTTGCATTCTTTTTTTAATATCTGCTACTTGATCGTTACTTATCCCACTATAAATTTGAAAAAGCTTTAAAAATAGATCAAATTTATCTTTGTTAATGCTTCTAAGATCAATTTCAGCACGATAAATTTGTTTAGAACTTGTGATAGTAAAATTATCTTTGGTTATAATCGATCCTCTTAGAGCAAGAGCGTATTGATCTTTTTCAGTGTTAGGTATATGACGTTTTGATGTAAGAAAAAAAGTAGAGCTGATAAAAATAATCATAAACAAAAGTGCCATGCAGTAGGCAAAGGCAACTTTTGAAACCCTATTTTTTTTATATTCTTGCATTAGGGTTTAAATTTGAGTTCTTGTGATTTCTTTATAAGCACTGATTGCTTTATTTCTTACTTCTAGCATAAATTTCATGCTGCTTTCAGCTTTAGTGATAGCTATAGCTGCTTGATGTAAATCTTTTACTTGTCCTGTGGCAATGTCTGTCATTGCAGCTTCTCCACTTTCTTGTGCTTTATTTAAATCATTGATTTCATTTTTAAGCATCTTGGCAAATTCATCACCAATTCCTGTGGAATTTTGACTTTTGTTGGTATTTGAAATATTATTATTTAATCTTAAATCATTAATATTGTTCATTTTTTATTATCCTCTTAATAAATCAATCGCACTTTGAGATATAGTTTTTGCACTTGTAAAAGCACTTACATTGGCTTGATAAGCTCTTGTAGCTTCAATCAAATCTGCCATTTCAATAACAGGGTTTACATTTGGATACGCTACATAACCTTCAGCATTTGCATCAGGATGGCTTGGATCATACTTCATACGAAAATCTTTGTCATCTCTGACCACTTTATCCACTACAACACTTTGAATAGCAGGTTTAGCTTCTTCTGGCGAACTTGGATCATTTAAAGGATTTTCATATTTTAAAAAATTATTATCTTTGTTAATTTGCTCATTTAAAAGCTTATCAAAATCTGTTGCTTTAAAGATCACTTCGCGTCTTCTATAAGGCCCACCTTCAGCTGTTCTTGTAGTGTTTGCATTAGCTATATTAGAGCTAATAACATTCATTCTAAAACGCTGAGCACTTAAACCATAACCACTAATATCAAAATCACTTAAGTATGCCATAATTTACCTTTAACTTAATTTAGAGCTTGCATCAAGTATAGAACTAAAGATATTGCTTTGTCTTCTTAAAACTCCATCAAGAGCTGTTATCATAACTGTATTTTTACTCATTTCTGTGGTTTCTACATCTAGATCAACAGTATTTGCATCATTTCTTGCTAAATGACCATCTCTTAAGTAAATAGTAGATTTACTAGGATCAGGGAATTTCCAAGGTTTTTGATGCTCTTCTTCAGTTACGGCTAATTGCAATTCTTTATTATCATTTTTTTTGAAAATTTCATTTGCACGATTTACCAAAGCTGTTTCAAATTCAATATCTCTTGCTTTATAAAAAGGAGTATCAACATTTGCAAGATTGGCATTGATGAGTTGATTTCTTAGATTTCTACCCGCTAAAGCACCAGTGACCAGTTCTTTTGATTTAAATGGGTTAATCATTTTTTATCCTTTTTATAATTTTTAATATTAACAAGCAAATACTGTTCCAATTTAACTATTTTGTATAAAAATATCAAAAATTATTTTCCTTTTTGTAAATTTATGGCTTTATTGTGATCATCTATATTTGTGCTAAAAATATGAACTCCAGTATTTTTATCACGCATAAAATATAAATAATCTGTCTTTAAAGGAAAAATAGCTGCACGAATAGCAGCTAAAGAAACATTACAAACCGCTTCTTTAGGCAATCCTGTAAATTTATAGGTATTATAAGAGCTATTATCTTGTCTTATTCTTTGTGGGGTAACTTTTACATGGGAATAAATTCCATAATTTAAAGTTCCATCCATTTGAAGTTTCATACCTTTTTTAAGTCGATTGTAAATTACGCTTGCAACTATAGGCATTTCATTGTCATTAGCAGCTTCTTTTTGTATTACAGAAGCGATGATGATATATTGGTGCCATTTTTTTGGATTATAATCACCAAAAATTTTCTCAGAAATTTTTTTATTGGAAATTTCAGCATGGTTTAAAAGCATTTGAATGAGTAGATTTTCTGTAATGCCTTTCGGGATTTTATAAGTTTCTGGTAAAAAAACTCCTTCATCATAAGGAGCTTGAGCTTGAAATTCTTTTAAAAGTATATCTTTATCAAGTCCAAGTTGTTTGGCTGCTTGTTCTAGAAAGATTACGCTTGTTTCTCCTGGGATAAGAGTAATGGTTTGAAGTGCTGCTTTAGCAATAGTGAGTTTATGTAGAAATTCAGCTCTATTTAAATCTTTTGTACCTATGTTGATCCAGCCTGATTGAGGGTGTCCTAAAAAAAATAAAATATATTTATCAATATTACTCATCTGATATTTATTTTGCTTTAAATATGTTATAATTTGAGAAATTGAACCTTGGGGAATAAATACCACAGAATTGCTTTTTAAAGGCTGAGTTAGATAATAAAAAATCCCCAAAATAAATATCAAAAAGAAGTTGCGTATGAAAAAGAAAATTTTATATATTGTTGTATTTTTTGTTGTGCTTATATTAGCTTTGTTTATAGTGCTTAAAAATGGAATTGTCATCTCTAGTATCCAATTTGATTTTTTAAAATTGGAACAATTATATATTAAATTAGATAAAAAATTAATTGTACGAGCAAAAAATATCACTATAAATGAGACTCAAAATTCCGAAATTTCATCACAAACCCACTCTTCTGATAATGCTTCAACAGAGATTTTAAAAATAACAAAAAATTTAAAATATCTATATACTTTTGTTAAAGAGATTGATATACAAAATTTAAATATAAAAGATAATCATGTGCGTATTTTATTTAAAGATAATGAATTTTTTATAGATAATGATTTATTGTTTTTAAAATTAACATTACAGCGTCAAAATAAAGAACTTATAGCTGATATTAAAAAACTTTTATTAAAAGATTATGATTTAAGTATTGATGGAAATTTAAGTATCAATACTAAGAGCGAGTTTTATTATTTTCAAGGTAGAGCAAGTGGAGAATTGCTTGACTTTAACGCAAGCATCTCTTACAAAGATAAAAATTTAGCTTATAAAATAGAAGATTTAAACATTAGAAATATTACGGAAATTTTTAAAAGAGTTAATAAAAGAATAGAACTTCCGCAGAGTTTAAATCTTTGGGTAGCATATAGGGCTAAGGGAGAATTTTATCATTTAGATTATTTGCAGGGCTTTATAGATTTTACTAAAGATAATTATTATTTAGACAATATTAGTGCATCAGGTTATGTTAATAATGTCAAAGTTCGCTTGGATGATAAAATGAATGCTATTGAAATTCCAAAACTCGATTTAAATTTAAACAAACAAAAGCTCGATTTTGTCTTTAATAAAGCTTTCTATAATGGTGCTGATTTAAGTTCTAGTAAGGTTTATCTATATGATTTGTTTGATGAAAAAAAAGTTGGGATTTATTTGCGCATTAAGTCTGATAATCTAAAATTTGACGAAAAACTTGCTAAAGCTTTAGAGGATTATCATTTTTCACTACCTTTTTATCAAAAAAGCGGAAAAATTAAAAGTGATTTGGAGCTTAAAATTGATTTTCATGATAAGGGTGAAATTTCTTATAGTGGTATTTTAGCTTTAGAGAATGCTAGTATTTCTTTGGCTGATTTTAATATTACAAAAGCATTTGTAAAATTAAATCAAAATGATTTAAATATAGAAAATGCCAGTGTTAAAAATGGCTTTTTAGAAGCTGATTTTAATGCTAAATTTGACTTACAAAAACAGCAAGGAAATTTCAATACTCAGATTTCAAGGCTTTATTTTGACAATGCAGAGCTTTTAGATTTAAAAAATCAAAATGTAGAAGTAAAATTAGATTATTCGCAAAATGTTAACATTAGCATTCCTCAGTGGAATTTGATTTTAAATTTTAAAGATGGACTTGAGGCTAATCTTAATAATCCTAAGATTTTATTTTCATTTTCTCCATTACTTAAAAAGCTTGGGTTTATCAATGCTAAAAATGTTTATTATAAAACTTTAAATTTTGAAGATTTTAATGCAAGTGTTAATGATGCTTATTTTAAAAATAATTTACTTATCAACGGTCAAACTCCTTATGAAAATGATAGCTTTGATATTGTAAAAAATAAGGGCATTATGGAAATTCATACTCAAAGTGATACAGCAAGTGCTAAAATAAGTTCTGATAATAAAGAAATTCATTTAAAAAATTTAAGTTATATTTATAGAAAACATTCCAACTCTTCAAATTCAACATTTGATATTGCTACTAATACCCAAAATATTAGTTTTGGTGGAGCAAATGTAGCTTTAATTTTGGCAGATTCTAATAAAACTTTGGCTTTTGATAGAGTAGAAGCTGATTTAAAAGGCAATGCTTTAGATCTTAAAGGTTCTAGAGGAAATGCAAAATTTGATCTTTATTATTCTTCTAATGATTTAAATTTAAACGTTAGCAATATTGATGATAATTATTTAAATGAGTTTTTACAAAAACAAGCTGTTCAAGATGGAGTGTTTAACTTAAGTATAAAAGGAAGTGGATTGGAGTATTTTGATGGACAGATCGATTTTAAAAATACTTATGTGAAGGATTTAAAAGGTATAAATCAGCTTATTTCCTTTATCGATACTGTACCAAGTTTATTGATGTTTAAATCTCCAACTTTTAATCAAAAAGGTTTAAGCTTACATGATGGAAAGATTATTTTTAATAGAAAAAAAGATCTTTTAAGTGTTTCGGCTATTAATTTAAATGGTGATAGTGTAGATATATATGGTTTAGGATCAGCAAATTTAAGATTAAATACAGTGGATTTTAGTTTAGAGCTTAAAACTTTAAAATCAGCTTCAGAAGCTATATCCAAGGTTCCAATTTTAAATTATGTAATTTTAGGTAAAAATCAAGAAATTAGCACAAACTTAAAAATAGATGGAAGCATAGATGACCCTAAATTTCATACCGAAATTTTAACAGATACCCTAAAAACCCCTTTTAATCTTATTAAAAATATCATACAACTTCCTGCTAATTTACTTAATTAAAAATATTTAAAGTTTGTTTGAAAACTAAAACAAACTTTAAACTTACTCTTGCATTTTTTTTTATTTGTAATATACTTAAAAATGAAAATAAAAATAAGTATTTTAAAGGACTAAAAATGCAAATTACTTATACCTTAACAGATGAGTCGCCAGCTCTTGCGACTTATTCGTTTTTGCCTATAGTGAAAGCTTTTTTAAGTAGGGCACATATAGGAGTAAAAACCTCGGATATTTCTTTGTCTGGAAGGATTTTAGCTACTTTTAGTGAGTATTTAAAAGAGGAACAAAGATGTGAAGATGCTTTAGAGCTTTTAGGCGAGCTTGTCAAAAGATCGGATGCAAATCTTATTAAAACCCCAAATATTTCAGCTTCTATTCCTCAGCTTAAGGCGGCGATTAAAGAATTGCAAGATAAGGGTTATATGTTACCAAATTACCCAGATGAGCCAAAAAATGATGAAGAATTGCAAATTAAAACAAAATATCAAAAAGTTTTAGGTTCAGCGGTTAATCCTGTATTAAGACAAGGAAATTCAGATCGTCGTTCAACAAAAGCGGTAAAAGACTATGCAAAAAACAATCCTTATCGTGTGGTTGAGTTTAATCCAAACTCAAAAACTCGTGTTTCTTACATGAAAGAAGGGGATTTTTTCTCTAATGAAAAAGCGGTTTTAATCGATCAAGATTGTGTGGCTAATATAGAATTTACAAGCGTTGATGGTAAAAAAGAAATTTTAAAAGAGGGCTTAAAACTTGAAAAAAATGAAATTTTAGACGCTACTTTTATGGATGTGCAAAAACTTCAGGAATTTTATGCAAAAGAAATTAAAGCAAGCAAAGATGATGATGTGCTTTTTTCTTTGCATTTAAAAGCTACAATGATGAAAGTAAGTGATCCTATACTTTTTGGTTATGCGGTAAAAGTATTTTTTAAAGAATTATTTATCGAATTTCAAGATGAATTTGAAAAATTAGGCATTAATCCAAATAATGGTTTAAGTGAGCTTTTAAGTAAGATCGAAAATTCAAGCAAAAAAGATGAAATTTTAAAAAAATACAGTGAAATTTTAGCTAAATCTGCAGATATTTCTATGGTAAATTCAGATAAAGGCATTACAAATCTTCATGTTCCAAGCGATGTTATCGTTGATGCTTCTATGCCTGCAATGCTTAAAAATGGCGCAAGATTGTGGGATAAGGAAGGTAAGGAAAAGGACACAAATGCCGTAATTCCTGATCAAACTTACGCAACTATTTATGAGGCGGTTATTGAAGATTTGCATAAAAATGGTACTTTAAATCCTTCAAAACTTGGCAGTGTATCTAATGTAGGTTTAATGGCTAAAAAAGCTCAAGAATATGGATCGCACGATAAAACCTTTGTGGCTAAAGAAGAAGGAACTTTTAAAATAGTTTCTAACGGTAAAGTTTTATTAGAACATAAGGTTAGAAAAGGTGATATTTATAGAGCTAATCAGGCTAAATTTGATGCAGTGTTAAATTGGATTGATTTAGGTATAGAAAGATCAGAACTTAGTGGAGCCGAAGCTATTTTTTGGTTAGATAGCAAAAGAGCTAGTAATAAAATCATGATAACTTTGGTACAAAATCGTTTAAAAGAAAAGGGTAAAAATGTAGCCATTTTAACTCCAAAAGAAGCTTGTTTAAGAAGTTTAGAGTTAATCCGAGAAGGTAAAGATGTTATTTCTATCACGGGTAATGTTTTAAGGGATTATTTAACCGATCTTTTTCCTATTTTAGAGCTTGGAACAAGTGCAAAAATGCTTTCTGTTGTGCCTATGTTAAATGGTGGAGCTATGTTTGAAACAGGAGCAGGGGGTTCAGCACCTAAACAAGTAGAACAATTAGTCGAAGAAAATCATCTGCGTTGGGATAGTTTGGGTGAATTTTTGGCTTTGCAAGCAAGTTTGGAATTTTATGCAAATAAGTGTGGCAATCATAAAGCTAAGGTTTTAGCAGAATGTCTTGATGAGGCTATAGGCGAATGGCTTGAAAATAATAAAGCTCCATCAAGAAAAGTCAAAGAAGATGATAATAGAACAAGTCATTTTTATTTAGCAATGTATTTTGCAAATCATTTAGCAAGACAGGCAAGTGATATGGAGCTTCAAAGCTTTTTTAAAGATATTGCCCTAGAGCTTTCTTCTAATGAAGAAAAAATCAGAGCCGAATTTAACGATGCACAAGGTGTGAAAGTGGATTTGGGTGGGTATTATAAATTTGATGATGAAAAAGCAAATAAAATCATGCGTCCAAGTGCAACTTTTAACGCTATTTTAGAAAAAATAGGACAAAGATGAAAATCACTGTTATAGGGGCTGGCAATGTAGGTTCAAGCGTAGCTTATGCTTTGATTTTAAGAGAAATAGCAAATGAAATTGTTTTAGTAGATATTAACGAGGATTTGCTTTACGCAAAAGAACTAGAGCTTACTCAAAGCATAGCTGCTTTAAATTTAAATATAGATTTACTTTGCACTAAAGATTATACTCATACCAAAAATTCAGATATAGTGCTTTTTAGTGCAGGTTTTGCTAGAAAAGATGGGCAAAGTAGAGAAGAATTGCTTCAGTTAAATACAAGCATTATGCTTGATTGTGCTAAAAAAATTAAAGATTTTACAGAAGATCCGCTTTTTATTATTTTAACTAATCCTGTGGATTTTCTACTTAATACTCTTTATGAAAGCGGGATTTTTTCATCAAAGAAAATTATAGCCATGGCGGGTGTTTTAGACAATGCAAGATTTAAGTATGAACTTGCCAAAAAACTTAATGTCAAAATGTCAAGAGTGGATACAAGACTTATTGGTTTTCATAATGATGATATGGTTTTGGTAAAATCTTACGCAAGTGTTAAAAATAAAAATATAAGCGAATTTTTAAATGAAGAAGAATTTGAGGATTTAGAAAATGAAGTTAAAACAGGTGGAGCTAAAGTAATCAAACATCTTAAAACTTCAGCTTATTTAGCCCCTGCTAGTGCTTGTATAAGAATGCTTGAGTCTATAAGAAGTGGCGAGTTTTTACCTATGAGTGTGATTTTACATGGAGAATTTGGAGTGCAAAACAAAGCCTTGGGAGTTATGGCAAGATTAGGACTTGAAGGTGTGATTGAAATCATGAAAATGGATCTTAGTTTGCAAGAAAAAGACAAATTAGAAAAATCTTTAATCAAATATCAATATAAAGGAGAATAAATGAACATACATGAGTATCAAGCAAAAGCAATTTTTGTAGACAATGGCATCCCTACCTTAAAGGGAAAAGTTGCATTTAGCGTAGATGAAGCTGTGGCTAATGCTAAAGAATTAGGCGGTAGTGTTTGGGCAGTTAAAGCTCAAATTCATGCAGGAGGCCGTGGTCTTGGTGGTGGTGTTAAAATCGCTAAGAATTTAGATGAGGTAAAAGATTATGCAAGTAAAATTTTAGGAATGAATTTAGTAACTCATCAAACAGGACCTGAAGGCAAACTTGTGCAAAAACTTTATATAGAAAGTGGTGCTAATATAGTAAAAGAGTATTATTTGGCTATTTTGTTTAATAGAATGGCAGAGCAAATTACCATTATCGCTTCAAGTGAAGGAGGGATGGATATAGAAAAAGTAGCCAAAGAAAGTCCTGAAAAAATTGCAAAAGTAGGTATTGATCCACAAATTGGATTTAAAATGTTTCATGGACTTGAAGTAGCGAGAGTTTTGGGACTTGATAAAGATGAAGGCAAAAAACTCATTTCTATGATAGCTAAACTTTATAAGCTTTACATGGATAAAGATATGAATATGCTTGAAATTAATCCTTTAATTAAAACTGCAGAAGGGGATTTTTATGCCCTTGATGCAAAATGCAGTTTTGATGATAGTGCGCTTTATCGTCATCCTGAAATTGCTGAACTTAGAGATACTACTGAAGAAAATCCTGCTGAAAGAGAAGCGGCTGAATTTGGCTTAAGCTATGTGAAATTAGATGGAGATGTAGCTTGTATGGTAAATGGTGCGGGTCTAGCAATGGCAACTATGGATATTATTAATTATAGTGGTGCAAAACCTGCAAATTTCTTAGATGTAGGTGGGGGAGCTTCTCCAGAAACTGTTGCAAAGGCTTTTGAAATTATTTTAAGAGATAAAAATGTAAAAGTTATATTTATCAATATCTTTGGTGGTATTGTTCGTTGTGATAGGATAGCAAATGGAATTTTAGAAGCTACTAAGAATGTTGAGGTAAATATTCCAATTGTAGTGCGTCTTGATGGCACTAACGCAGCAGAAGCAAAGACAATTTTAGATAATTCAAATCTTAAAAATATCAAAGCAGCAACCAATCTTAAAAACGGTGCAGAGCTTGTAAAAAGTTTAGTAGGATAAGGATGGAAAATGAGTATATTGGTTAATAAAAATACAAAAGTAATAGTTCAAGGTTTTACAGGTAAAGAAGCAACTTTTCACGCTGAGCAATGCATGGCTTATGGTACAAATATAGTTGGAGGTGTCACCCCTCATAAAGGCGGACAAACTCATTTAGGTAAACCAGTTTTTGATACCGTTGCAGATGCGGTTAAAGCAACAAAGGCTGATGTAAGCTTGATCTTTGTCCCTGCTTTTGCTGTGGGTGATAGCGTGATTGAAGCAGCTGATGCGGGTATTAAGCTTGCAGTTGTAATCACAGAACATACGCCTGTAAAAGATATGATGTTTGCTAAGCAATATGCCAATAAAAAGGGTATGAAAATCATTGGACCAAATTGTCCAGGTATTATCACTTCTGAAGAATGCAAATTAGGAATTATGCCAGGTTTTATTTTTAAAAAAGGTTGCGTGGGGCTTATTTCAAAAAGTGGAACTTTAACTTATGAAGCTGCTAATCAGGTAGTTCAAGGTGGTTATGGAATTTCTACTGCAGTAGGAATTGGCGGTGATCCTATCATAGGTCTTGCTTATAAAGAACTTTTAAGTGAATTTCAAAAAGATGATGAAACTAAAGCTATTGTAATGATAGGTGAAATTGGTGGTAGTTTGGAAGTGGAAGCGGCTAAATTTATTAAAGAAAATATTAGCAAACCTGTGGTAGCATTCATTGCAGGCGCAACTGCTCCTAAAGGCAAAAAAATGGGGCATGCAGGTGCCATAGTAGGAAGTGCTGATGAAAGCGCTGCAGCTAAAAAAGAAACTTTAAAAAGCTATGGAATTCATGTGGTGGATTCTCCGGCTTTGATTGGTGAAGAAATTCAAAAAATATTAGGTTAATAAAGGAAAAAAACATGAGTATGACAGCTCCAAAAGATACCCCTGTTTGGGTAGATGAGCATAGATGTAAAGCATGCAATATTTGTGTTAGCTATTGCCCCGCTGGGGTTTTAGCTATGCGCGATGATGTGCATGCGGTTTTAGGACAAATGATAGAGGTGGTACACCCTGAATCCTGTATAGGCTGTACCGAGTGTGAGACACATTGCCCTGATTTTGCTATTATGGTGGCAAAAAGAGATGAATTTAAATTTGCCAAACTTACTGCTGAGGCTAAAGATAGAGCTGTAGCCGTAAAAAATAACAAATACAAAAAATTAGCATAGGAAAAATAATGAGAGAAGTTATAGCAACAGGTAATGTTTTAATCGCCAAAGCTGCGATTGATTGTGGATGTAAATTTTTTGGAGGTTATCCTATTACTCCTAGTAGTGAGATAGCTCATGAATTAAGCCATATGCTTCCTGCAAATGATGGAACTTTTATACAAATGGAAGATGAAATTTCAGGTATTAGCGTGGCTATTGGTGCGGCAATGAGTGGGGTAAAATCCATGACTGCAAGTAGCGGTCCTGGAATTTCTTTAAAAGCAGAGCAAATAGGACTTGCATTTATTGCTGAAATTCCACTTGTGATTGTAAATGTTATGAGAGGTGGTCCTTCAACAGGTCTTCCAACTCGTGTAGCACAAGGAGATTTGTTTCAAGCTAAAGCACCAACTCATGGGGATTTTGCAAGTATTGCTATTGCTCCTGCAAGTCTTGAAGAAGCTTATACAGAAACCATTAGAGCGTTTAATTTAGCTGAAAAATATATGACTCCAGTATTTTTACTTATGGATGAAACTGTAGGGCACATGAATGGTAAAGCGGTTTTACCTGATTTAAAAGATATTAAAGTATATAACCGTAAAAAATTTGAAGGCGATAAAAAGGATTATAAACCTTATGCAGCAGGAGAAAATGAGCCTGCAACTTTAAATCCTTTCTTTACAGGTTATCGTTATCATGTTACAGGACTTCATCATGGAGATATAGGTTTTCCAACTGAAGATGGAGTTATAGTGAAAAAAAATATGGAAAGACTCATAGGTAAAATAAAAAACAATCAAGAAGATATTTGTACTTATGAAGAGTATATGCTTGATGATGCTGAATTTTTAATCATTGCTTATGGAAGCGTGAGTCGTTCAGCAAAAGAAGCTATACAAAGATTAAGAGAGCAAGGGATTAAAGTGGGACTTTTCCGTCCAATTACTCTTTATCCAGTGGCTGAGAAAAAAATTGCTGAGGTTGTAAGCAAATTTAAAAAAGTCATGGTAAGCGAGCTTAATATGGGACAATATCTTGAAGAGATTGAAAGAGTAACTTCGCGTCGCGATTTTATTAGTTTGCACCGTGCAAATGGTCGTCCTATCACTCCAAGTGAAATTATTGCTAAGGTAAAGGAGAATATATAAATGGCTTTTAATTATGATGAATATCTAAGAGTAGATAAAATGCCTACTCAATGGTGTTGGGGATGTGGCGATGGTGTTGTTTTAAAATGTATTATCCGCGCGATAGAAAAACTTGGTTGGAATATGGATGATGTTTGTCTTGTTTCGGGTATAGGTTGTAGTGGCAGAATGAGTTCTTATGTAAATTGCAATACAGTTCATACTACTCATGGTAGAGCAATAGCTTATGCAACAGGCATTAAACTAGCCAATCCTAGTAAACATGTTATTGTAGTAAGTGGAGATGGGGATACTTTGGCAATTGGTGGAAATCATACTATACATGGTTGTCGCAGAAATATTGATTTAACACATATTGTAATCAATAATTTCATCTATGGACTTACGAATTCCCAAACAAGCCCAACCACTCCAAAAGGTTTTTATACAGTAACAGCTCAATTTGGAAATATTGACCCTAATTTTGATGCGTGTGAATTAACTAAAGCTGCAGGAGCTTCTTTTGTGGCAAGGGGTAATGTGATCGAAGCTAATAAGCTTGAAAATTTAATTTATAAGGCTTTAGCGCATAAGGGTTATAGTTTTGTAGATGTTTTTTCAAATTGTCATATCAATCTAGGCAGAAAAAACAAAATGGGCGAAGCTGTAGCTATGCTTGATTGGATTAAAAATCGCGTTGTGGATAAAGCTAAATTTGAAAGCATGGATTTTGAAGAAAGAAAAGATAAATTTCCAACAGGAATTTTACATGAAGATAATTCTCAGCCAGAATACTGCCACGCTTATGAAGAAGTACGTCGTGCAGCCAAAGAAAAAAGAATGGTGGATTTAGGAGCTTTAAAATGAAATATCAATTAAGATTTGGCGGTGAAGGCGGACAAGGTGTTATCACCGCAGGAGAAATTTTAGCAGAAGCAGCCATTAAAGAAGGTCGTCAAGCTTTTAAGGCTTCTACTTACACTTCACAAGTGCGTGGTGGCCCTACTAAGGTGGATATTATCATTGATGATAAAGAAATTTTATTTCCTTATGCTGTAGAAGGGGAAGTAGATTTTATGCTTTCGACTGCAGATAAGGGTTATAAAGGTTTTCGTGGGGGTGTAAAAGAAGGAGGTATTATAGTTGTAGAGCCAAATTTAGTACATCCTGAAAGTGAAGATTATAAAAAATGGCAAATTTTTGAAATCCCTATTATCACCATAGCTAAAGATGAGGTAGGAAATGTGGCTACTCAATCAGTTGTTGCACTTGCAATTGCTGCTTATATGAGCAAATGTATAGATTTAGATGTTTTAAAAGAAACTATGCTTCATATGGTTCCTGCAAAAACTCGTGATGCAAATGCTAAAGCTTTTGATCTGGGTGTAAAATACGCCACTCAAGCAAAACCATATTCATAATAAATTCCGCATCATGCGGAATTTAACTTCTAAAATTTTACACATTGCAAATAAAATTTAAATTTTAATTATTTTAATTTAGCTACTTTTAACGATTAAAATTTTATAATCAAAAACTTATATTTTCAAGGAAAATTAATGGATTTTTTTGATGAAATGTTTAATAAAACTCCAAAAGAAAAATTTATAGAAATTATACAAAATGGAAATTTAGGAGCCTTAGAAAAAGTTTTTGAGGAATTTTTTGCTGATCATATTGCCATGGTGGAACTTTTGGAAAAACAAGGTTTAACAGAAATGGATGTAAAAAATTTCATATTAGAAAATGGTGATTTTATAGAAGAAAGGCAAAATGATATTTATATAGAATTGGGCGCAAAAATTTTAGGACACGAAGGCTAAAATTGTTTAAAATAAGCCCTTGTTTAATTTGTATTTTTTTTATTTTTAGTAATGTTTTAGCATCTGAACCAACTTTTAATTATACTTATAAATTTATACTTAAAAAAGATGAGAGAGCTAGTGTGCAGATTAAAGAAATAGGCTATGAAGATAAGGTGCAAAATTTTGATTTTTATTGGACTTTGTTTGATAATACTAATATCATCGTACATTCGAAATTTCGCAAATATCCGCGTCAATTTGTGATGAGTTTAAGAAGAAATTTAGATTGGGTAACTCAAACTTTAATACCTGACTATACTAATCCACATATTGATAGAGCAAGACTTATTTTAGAATTTAGTGGTTATAATAAAGGTTTGGCAACTTTTACGGTTTATATAGAAGATAAGGAATCTCGCTTAATGGTAGAATTTTTAGATCCGAGAAAAAAAGCTTTACAAAATCCACCGCAAAATAATCAGGTTGTTCCTATGATTAATTTTAACGAACCTCAGGTAAAACCATTAACAAGCAAAGAAAATAATAATAGCAATTAACAAGGAAAAGATAGTGCAAAAAATAGATGAATTAATAAAACAGTTTTTACAAGAGCTTGGCTATGAACCTATTTTAAATATGCTTTCAAATGTAAAATCAGGAAAGAAATTACGCTCTAAATTATTATTAGCTATCGCAGATGAGAGTGAGATTGCTTTTAAAATTTGTGCGGCTATAGAATTGATACATCTTGCTAGTTTATTACATGATGATATTATCGATGAGAGTGAATTAAGGCGTGGAGCAAGATCTGTTAATGCTGAATTTGGTACAAAAAATGCTCTTATGTTGGGCGATATTTTGTATTCAAAAGCCTTTTATGAATTAAGCAAAATGGATGCTAGATTTGCAAGTATTATTTCAGATGCTGTTGTAAAGCTTGCTATAGGCGAACTTATGGATGTTGATTTGGGAGAGAAATTTAATATCAATAAAGAAGCTTATTTGAAAATGATCTATAATAAAACAGCTGTTTTGATTGAAGCAAGTGCTAGATGCGGAGCTATTTTGGCTGGATTATATGAAAAAGATTTTGCAGAATATGGTAAAAATTTAGGACTTGCTTTTCAGATGATTGATGATATTTTAGATATTAAGAGTGATGAAAAAATTCTTGGAAAACCTGCTATGAATGATTTTAAAGAGGGTAAAACTACCTTGCCTTATATTTATCTTTATGAAAATTTACAAGAACAAGATAGGATATATTTGCAGACTTTATTTAAAAAAGATTTAAATGAAAATGAAAAAGAATGGCTAAAAACTAAATTTGAAGAACAAAAAGCTTTAGAAAAAGCTATTTTAGAAGCTAAAACTTATGCAAAAAAGGCTAGAAAAGCAATTGAAAAATATGATAATAATAAGCTTAATGATATTATTAAAGCTATGATAGATAGGGAATTTTAATGTATTATTGTATATCTTTTACTCATAAAAATACAGATATTGCCTTAAGGGAAAAGTTAAGCTTTTCCAATGAAGCTAAAAAAAGTGAGTTTTTAAAAATCATTAGCACTCATGAAAATATTGAAGAATGTTTGGTTATAAGTACTTGCAATCGTGTTGAAATTGTTGCTTTTGTAAAAATGGCCTGTGCGGAGTTTATTGTTAAATCTTTGGCTTTACTTTGTGATGTTGATAAAGATATTTTACTTGAAAAAGCTGATATTTTTGAAGATAGTGGAGCAATCCACCATCTTTTTTCTGTAGCAAGTTCTTTGGATAGTTTGGTGGTTGGAGAAACTCAAATAGCAGGACAATTAAAAGATGCCTTTGCTTTTGCTGTAAAAAATAATTTTTGTGGAGTACACCTTTCAAGAGCAGTACATAGTGCTTTTAAATGTGCTGCTAAGGTACGCAATGAAACTCAAATTTCCAAAAATTCTATTTCTGTAGCTAGCGTTGCCGTGTCAAAAGCAAAAGAACTTGCAGATTTAACGCAAAAAAAAGCTGTTGTTATTGGAGCTGGAGAGATGGGAGAACTTGCGGCAAAACATTTAATTGCTGCGGGTGCTAAGGTGATTATTTTAAATCGTGATTTACAAAAAGCTAAAGATTTGTGTGAGAGACTTGGTGTTTTAAGCGAATATGATAGTTTAGAAAATTTAAAAAAATATTTAAATCAATACGAGTTTTTTTTCTCAGCTACCAATGCACCAAATGCTATTATTACAAATTCTTTAATAGAAGAACTTTCTTATAAAAGGTATTTTTTTGATATTGCAGTTCCAAGGGATATTGATATCAATGAAAATGAAAATATATCTGTTTTTGCTGTAGATGATCTTGAAATTGTGGTTCAAAAAAATTTAGCACTAAGAGAACAAGAAGCTCGTATGGCTTATGGGATAATAGGTCGTGAAACAAGTGAATTTTTTAGGTATTTAAACGATTTGGCTTTGATGCCTATTATCAAAGCTATACGCTTGCAAGCTAAAGAATATGCAGATAAACAACTTGAAATTGCGTTAAAAAAAGGATATTTGAAAAAATCTGATAAAGAAGAGGCTAGAAAGTTGATTCATCAAGTTTTTAAGGCTTTTTTACACACGCCTACTGTAAATTTGAAACATTTACAAGGTAAAATGCAAAGCGATACAGTGATTAATGCTATGCGTTATGTTTTTGATTTGCAAAATAATCTTGAAGGTTTAAATCAATATAAATGTGAATTTGATATGGAGAATAATGATGAGATTTACTAAATTTTATGCACCAAGTTTAAAAGAAGCGCCAAAAGATGCGAGTTTACCTAGTCATATTTTTTTAACGCGTGCGGGTTTTGTAGAACAAATTGGTAGCGGACTTTATAATTTCTTGCCTTTGGGAAAAAGAGTTTTAGACAAGATTAAAAATATAGTTAAAGAAGAAATGGATAAGGCTGGAGCACAAGAAGTAAATCTTAGTTTTATCACTCCTGCAAGTTTGTGGCAAGAAAGTGGGCGTTATAATGTTTTTGGAAAAGAACTTTTGCGTTTTAAAGACAGAAAAGAAAATGAATTTGTTTTAGGTCCAACACATGAAGAAGCTATGCTTTCTTTGGTAAAAAACAAAATCACAAGCTATAAACAACTTCCTTTGCACTTATATCAAATTGGACTTAAATTTCGTGATGAAGCAAGGCCTAGATTTGGGCTTTTAAGATGTCGTGAATTTCTAATGAAAGATGGATATAGTTTTCATGCTAATGAAGAAGATTTAGGGCGTGAGTTTGAGCTTATGTATAAAACTTATTCTCAAATTTTACAAAGAATGGGGCTTGATTTTAGAGCAGTTGAAGCTGATAGTGGGGCTATTGGTGGAAGTGGTTCTAAGGAATTTATGGTTTTGGCAAAAAATGGGGAAGATGATATTTTAATTTGTGAAAATTGTGATTATGCGGCTAATGTTGAAGCTGCAAAAAGAGCTAAAAAAACTTGTCAAGATGAGCGTCCTGAAGCAAATTATGCAAGTAAATTTCACACTCCAAATATTAAAACTATAGATTCTTTAGCACAATTTTTTAAAATTAATGCTTTTTATACGATTAAAGCAGTGGTAAAAAAAGCTATTTATGAAAATGAAAGCAAATTAGTTGTGTTTTTTATAAGAGGAAGTGATGATTTGCAAGAAATCAAGGCTCAAAATGCTTGCAGTGCCCTTGAACTAGTCGATGCGAGCGAAGAAGAATTGGAGAAAGCTGGCTTAGTAGCTGGTTTTATAGGTTTTGTGGGATTAAAAGATATAGATTTTTATATAGATTTTGAGCTTGAAAACGAAAAGCAAATGATTATGGGTGCGAATGAAAAAGATTATCATTTAATCGGTATTGATGTTGTAAATTTAAATAAAGATCGTTTTAAAGATTTGATTGAAGTTAAAGAAGGGGATTGCTGTGTTAAATGTGGAGCAAAATTAAAACAAAGTAAAGGTATAGAAGTAGGGCATATTTTTAAGCTAGGACAAAAATATTCCAAAGCGATGAATGCAAATTTCTTAGATGAAAATGGCAAAAGTCAGCCTTTTTATATGGGATGTTACGGCATAGGTGTTTCACGCTTGTTGGCTGTAGCTATTGAAGCAAATCATGATGAAAAAGGATGTATTTGGAATAAAACTTTAGCTCCTTTTGTGCTTGAAATTATTGTTTCAAATCTCAAAGATGAAAAGGCTTTAGAATTTGCCAATAAGCTTTATGAGGATTTAACTAATCTTGGATTAGAAGTCTTGCTTGATGATAGAAATGAGCGTTTTGGGGTTAAAATGAATGATTTTGAACTTATGGGTTTTCCTTGTGCATTAGTTATTGGTAAAGGATTAGAAAATAATGAAATAGAGTTTATCCAAAGAGAAGGTTTGATAAAAGAACTTATAAAAACTGATGAACTTATGGAAATTCTTAAAAAGAAAGTGTTATGAATTATAAATTAAGTTTAAGCCCTTTATTTGTACTTGAAATTATTGCAAGTATACTTTTTATAGTGTTTTTTGGTTTTGGTAATTTTTTATTTTTCATACTTTTGAGTATGATTTTTGGTGCGGTTTTATTGGGAATTTTTTGGAAAAATATGCTTGAATTTCAAATGGGTGGCTTAAAGGATATGTTAACACAATTTTCTTTTGTTATCGCAGGGTTTTTACTTATTTTTCCAGGGATTATTACAAGTGTTTTTGGAATTTTTGTATTTTTCTTTGGTATTGCTTTGAAATTAATAACTAAATCAAAATATCAATACACCAAGCAAGAGTATCAAAATTCTAATGAAGAAATTATTGATGTTGAAATTATAGAGGATAGAAAATGAAGCTTATTATCGCAACAAGAAAAAGTCAATTAGCTCTTTGGCAAAGTGAGCATGTAGCCCAAATTTTAAAAAATACACATCAAATTGAAGTGCTTTTAGAAGGTTTTAAAACAAAAGGCGATGTTTTGCTGGATTCTCCTTTGGCAAAAATTGGTGGTAAAGGACTTTTTACAAAAGAACTTGAAGAAAGTATGTTAAGAAAAGAAGCACACTTAGCGGTGCATAGTTTAAAAGATGTGCCTAGTTTTTTTCCTCAAGGTTTAGTTTTGGCAGCGGTAAGTAAAAGAGAGCAAAGCAATGATGCTATGCTAAGTCAAAATTATAAAGATTTTCTTTCTTTACCCAAAGGTGCAAAAATAGGCACTACTAGTCTTAGACGCAAGATGCAGCTTTTATTATTAAGACCTGATTTAGATATTATTTCTTTGCGTGGTAATGTCAATTCTCGTATAGAGAAATTAAAAAATAATGATTTTGATGCGATTATTTTGGCAATGGCGGGAATTAAACGCTTAAACTTAGATAAGCAAGTGAATTTTGTTTATGAATTTAGCAAAGATGAGCTTATTCCTGCGGCTTCTCAAGGAGCTTTAGGTATTGAAAGCATAAATGATGAAAAAATTTTAGAACTTTTAAAATGTTTAAATGATGAAAATGCTTTGATTGAAACAAGCATTGAAAGAGAATTTATTGCTACTTTAGAAGGAGGTTGTCAAGTTCCTATAGGTATTAACGCAGAGCTCTTGGGAGATGAAATTTGTGTGCGTGCGGTACTTGGACTACCCGATGGAAGTGAAATTTTAAAAGATAAGAGAATGATTAAAAAGAATGATTTTAAAGGTTTTGGAGAGAGTTTGGCTAAGGAGTTTATTGCTAAAGGTGCTAAAGAACTTTTAAAAAAAGCTGAGAGTATGATATGAAAGAATTTATTCAAATTTTAAAAGAAAATGATCTTCTAAGGGTAATTGAAGAACCTGTAGATGTAGATCTTGAAATCGCTCATTTAGCCTATATAGAAGCTAAAAAAGGAGAAAAAGGGAAGGCTTTATTATTTAAAAATCCTATAGATAAAAAATTAAATAAACAATATAAATTTCCTGTTTTGATGAATACTTTTTGCAATAAAAAGGCTTTAAATTTAGCTTTTGGACGTGATTATGAAGAGGTGGCTGAAGAAATTTCAAAACTCATCAAGCTTCATATTCCTACGAGTTTTAAAGCAAAAATGGATTTTTTTATGAATTTGTTAAGTTTTAAAAATATTCCTCCTAAAAGACTGAAAAAAAATAAAGCCTTGTATGATTATGAAATTTTAAACTCACTTGAAGAACTTCCCATACTAAAAACTTGGGAAGATGATGCGGGTAAATTTATTACCATGGGGCAAGTTTATACACAAAATTTAGATAAAACTCAAAATAATCTTGGAATGTATCGTTTGCAAATGAGTGATAAAAATGAACTTTTAATACATTGGCAAATTCATAAAGATGGGGCAAATTTTTATCACGAATACAAAAATGCTGGTTTTAAAAAAATGCCTGTAAGTATAGCCATAGGTGGAGATCCGCTTTATATTTGGTGTTCTCAAGCACCTTTACCTAAGGGAATTTTTGAACTTTTACTTTATGGTTTTATTAAAAAAACTCCTGCAAAAATTACTCCTTGTGAAAATGGTATTTTTGTACCTTATGATAGTGATGTGGTTATTGAAGGTTATGTGGATTTAGAAGAGTTTAAAATCGAAGGTCCTTTTGGAGATCATACGGGTTTTTACACTCCTGCTGAACTTTTTCCTGTGATGAAAGTAGAAAAAATTTATGCTAAAAAAGATGCGATCTATCAAGCAACGGTTGTAGGAAAGCCTCCTTTAGAAGATAAGATCATGGGGCTTGGTACTGAAAGAATTTTTTTACCCTTGCTTCAAACTTCAGTACCTGATTTAATTGATTATAATATGCCTGAAAATGGGGTCTTTCATAATCTTATCTTAGCAAAAATCGATGCAAAATATCCCGCTCATGCGCAACAAATTATGCATGCATTTTGGGGAGTAGGGCAAATGAGTTTTGTTAAGCATGCAATTTTTGTGGATAAAAATGCACCTTCTTTGAAAGATTATGATGCTTTAATTCCTTATATGTTAGATCGTTTTAATACAAAGAAAATTTTAATTTCAGAAGGAATTTGTGATCAATTAGATCATGCTTCACCTAATTCTTGTTTTGGGGGTAAAGCAGGACTTGATGCTTGTGAAGAAATACAAGTTGAAGAGCTTGAAATTTTAGAAGATGAAAAATTACTAGAACTTTTTAAAACTAAGGTAGAACTTTTAAATTTAAAGCAATTTTATAAAGAAAGTAAAAGTCCTATAGTTTGTATTTTGCTTGATAAAAAAGAAAAAATCGAACAAAGTTTTGACAAACTTTTAGAATTTAAAAAATATTTTAGGATTTTAGTGTTTTTAGATGCTGAAAATAAGCTTGAAAATTCTTATATGCTTGTTTGGCGTGTGGTAAATAATATAGATGCTAAAAGAGATATTTTTATCAAAGAAGAAAGACTTGGAGTAGATGCAAGTGCTAAAGGTGAAGCTGAGGGTTATTTAAGAGCTTGGCCTAAGCAAACAGATTGCACTAAAAGCGTGATAGAAGATTTGATCTTGCGTAATATTTTAGAAAATAATCCAGATCTTTTTAATAAATTTGAAATTTTTTAAGATAATTGAGATTTATTTTAAAATTTTGGCACAGTTTTTGCTTATTATTTTTTTATTATTGAAAAATAAAATTTTCTTTATAAGTGTTCATAAATTTATAAATTTGTCGATATAAGCTTTTAACTAGCAATAGGAAATTTTAAAAAGGATTTTAAAATGGAAATATCGAAGGCAAATGGGCAAATGGATACAGCTTTGGCAAACATTAGCCAAAGAACAAGTGAGATACAGGCTAGTTTAAACATTCAAACCGATAGAAGTCAAGGTCAAGAAGGCGATGATGGACAGCAACGAGGTGTGAGTGAAAAGTTGGCTGATATTACAAAAAAGTTAAATGAGCAAATGGATTCTCTAGATACCAATGTTCGTTTTGGTTATAGTGATAAAATCGGTTCTATGTATATTAGCGTGACTGAAAAAAGCACTGGAAGGGAAATCCGTCAAATTCCTAGTGAAGAAGCTATGAGATTAGCTGAGTATTTTAGGGATGTGATAGGAATGATATTTGATAAGGAGAGTTAAAAATGGCATTTGGTAGTCTATCTAGTTTAGGATTTGGTTCTGGGGTTTTAACTCAAGATACTATAGATAAATTAAAAGAAGCAGAGCAAAAAGCTCGTATTGATCCTTATACTAAAAAAATTGAAGAAAATACAACCAAACAAAAAGATTTAACAGAAATCAAAACTAAATTACTAAGTTTTCAGACGGCTGTTTCATCATTAGCCGATGCTACGGTTTTTGCGAAAAGAAAAGTTGTAGGAAGTATTAGCGATAATCCTCCAGCAAGTCTTACGGTTAATTCGGGTGTTGCTTTACAAAGCATGAATATCAATGTTACTCAACTTGCACAAAAAGATGTGTATCAAAGTAAAGGATTAGCAAATGACGGTGGTTTTGTTAATGCACAATTAAATGGAACTGCCGATCTTACTTTTTTTTCAAATGGCAAAGAATATACTGTTACGGTAGATAAAAACACAACCTATAGAGATTTAGCTGATAAAATTAATGAAGCTAGTGGAGGAGAGATTGTTGCTAAGATTGTAAACACAGGAGAGAAAGGCACTCCTTACCGCTTAACTTTAACCAGCAAAGAAACAGGCGAAGACAGTGCGATAAGTTTCTATGCGGGAAAAAAAGATTCGAATGGTAAATATCAAAAAGATACAAATGCAGAAAAAATATTCGACGATCTTGGATGGGGATTAGATGTATCGGCTTCTATTGATCCAGATAAGGATAAAAAAGGTTATGGCATTAAGGATGCTTCTTTGCATATCCAAACTGCGCAAAATGCAGAATTTACACTTGATGGTATTAAGATGTTTAGATCAAGTAATACTGTTACCGATCTTGGTGTAGGAATGACTTTAACTTTAAATAAAACAGGTGAAATTAATTTTGATGTACAGCAAGATTTTGAAGGTGTGACAAAAGCCATGCAAGATTTGGTGGATACTTATAATGATTTAGTAACCAATCTTAATGCTGCAACTGACTATAATAGTGAAACTGGAACAAAAGGAACTTTACAAGGCATCAGTGAAGTAAATTCAATACGCTCAAGCATTCTTGCTGATTTGTTTGATTCTCAAGTTGTTGATGGAACTACTGAAGATGCAAATGGTAATAAAGTAAACACTAAGGTTATGCTTTCTATGCAGGATTTTGGCTTAAGTTTAAATGATGCAGGCACTTTGAGTTTTGATTCTTCTAAATTTGAACAAAAAGTTAAAGAAGATCCAGACTCTACTGAAAGTTTTTTTTCAAATATTACTAAATACGAAGACATTAATCACACAGGAGAGGTAATTAAGACAGGAAGTTTAAGTAAATATCTTAATTCCAATGGAGGTAATACTAATGGTTTAGATTTTAAACCAGGAGATTTTACTATAGTTTTTAATAATCAAACATATGATTTATCTAAAAATTCTGATGGTACTAATTTTAAATTAACAGGAAAAACAGAGGAAGAATTGCTTCAAAATTTAGCTAATCATATAAACAGTAAAGGTATTGAAGGCTTAAAAGTTAAGGTTGAATCCTATAATCAAAACAATGTTACAGGGTTTAGGTTGAATTTTAGTGGAGATGGTAGCTCGGATTTTTCAATCAAAGGAGATGCTAACATTCTCAAGGAATTAGGTTTGTCTGACGTAAATATAACCTCTAAGCCTATAGAAGGTAAAGGTATTTTTTCAAAATTAAAAGCCACGTTGCAAGAGATGACTGGAAAAGATGGTTCAATTACAAAATATGATGAGAGTTTGACAAATGATATTAAATCATTAAATACCTCTAAAGACTCGACTCAGGCTATGATTGATACAAGATATGATACAATGGCGAATCAATGGTTGCAATATGAGAGTATTTTAAATAAACTCAATCAACAGCTAAATACTGTGACTAATATGATTAATGCGGCAAACAATTCTAATAATTAAGGATAAAAAAGATGCAAAATAATTTAGCCTATAATGCTTATTCTCAAAATCAAGTGGGGATAGAGTCCCCGCAAAAACTTATTGAAATGCTTTATGAGGGAATTTTGCGTTTTTGTGCAAGAGCTAAAGTAGCCATAAGAAATGAAGATATAGAACAAAGAGTGTATTTTGTAAAAAGAACCACGGCTATTTTTATAGAGCTTATTAATACTTTAAACTATGAAAAAGGCGGAGAAGTGGCACATTATTTAAGCGGGCTTTATACAAGAGAAATTCAACTTTTATCTTTGGCAAATTTAGAAAATAACGAAGATAGAATCAATGAAGTTATAAATGTAACCAAAGGTTTACTAGAAGCTTGGAGAGAAGTGCATAACAATGAAACAGTGGCTCAGTGATTTTAAACTTGCATTAATCCAAGAAGATATCAATAAACTTGAAAATTTACTTGATGAACTTGATATGAAAGCTTTTATTAAAAATTTAGCCAAAGAATCGCCTTCAGAAGATTTTTTAAAAGAAAATGCAAATGATGTATTTTATCAAGTTCAAGCTCTTTTGCAAGAAGCTGTTATACTGATTGAACAAAAGAAAAAAACAAAAGCTGTTGAAATTCAAAAATTTCAAAAAGCGTTGACATATTTTAAATCTTAAAAAAGCATAGCGATAAGCCGAGTTCTGTCTTGAATGCTCATTTATCTAGTTTTGTTTTTGCAAACAAAATCAAGCGAAGGGTTAAAACAAAGACGCTAACCATCCCTTCTTGCTGCACATTGGGTTTACATAGCCGAAATTGTTACCAAAATCGCTGGTGGGCTTTTACCCCGCCGTTTCACCTTTTCCACTTGCGTGGTAGTTTTCTTTCTGTTGCACTATCCCTTAGGTTACCCTAGCCATCTGTTAGATGGAATGTTTGTCTTTAGCAGCTCGGACTTTCCTCTCCTAAAAAGAAGCGAGCATTTACTATGCTTTAAATTTGGATTTTAGCGTAATTTTACTTATTTTTTCATCAAATAAAATAATTTTATTGTGATATCAATCAAAATTTGATAAAATTGTTTTTTATTTTTTAACAAAGGAAATTTATGGCATCTTATTCAATGGGTGATTTAAAAAAGGGACTTAAAATAGAAATCGATGGAATTCCTTTTAAAATAGTCGAGTATCAGCATGTAAAACCAGGCAAAGGTCCTGCTTTTGTGCGTATTAAAATCAAATCTTTTATTGATGGTAAAGTACTTGAAAAAACTTTCCATGCAGGTGATAAATGTGAAGCTCCAAATTTAGAAGATAAAACTATGCAGTATCTTTATGATGATGGTGAAAATTGCCAATTTATGGATACGCAAACATATGAACAAGTAGCTATTAGTGATGATGATGTAGGTGAGGCGAAAAAATGGATGCTTGATGGTATGATGGTAGATGTGCTTTTCCATAATGGTAAAGCTATCGGCGTAGAAGTTCCACAAGTTGTTGAACTCAAAATCATCGAAACAGCTCCAAATTTTAAGGGTGATACTCAAGGATCAAATAAAAAACCGGCTACATTGGAAACAGGCGCAGTAGTGCAAATTCCTTTTCATGTGTTAGAAGGTGAAGTTATACGCGTTGATACTGTGCGTGGTGAGTATATAGAAAGAGCGAACAAATAATACAAAAAAAGCTTTTGGACTATTCCAAGGCTTTTTTAAATTTATATAAAATTTATTTTGTTACTTAATTTCTCATTCCATTCTTAAAAATATTTTTTTAAACTTTTCTTCAATTTAAAATTTCTATAATATTTCTAATTCATATTATGGAGATGGTTGATGGAATGGTTACTTCTTGCTTCTATACCTTTGATTGTTTTAGGTTTTGCTTTAAAGATTAACCCCTTTTTAGTGGTAACTTCAGTTGGAATTTATGCTGGACTTGTTTCAGGTTTTGATTTTGTTAAGGTTGTTAGTGATATAGGAAAATCTTTTGTAGATAATCGCTATGTTGCTATAATTTGGCTTATTTTACCTTTACTTGCTGTTTTGGAACGCAAAGGCTTAAGAGAGCAGGCTAAAAATTTAATATCCAAAATAAAAGTTGCCAGTACAGGACGAATTTTAATGTGTTATTTTGTTTTTAGACAAGTTACTGCAGCTTTAGGGCTTTTATCTTTAGGCGGACATGCGCAGATGATAAGACCTTTAATAGCCCCTATGGCAGAAGCTGCA
This sequence comes from Campylobacter sp. CFSAN093224, assembly GCF_012897395.1. Classification (NCBI taxonomy): domain Bacteria; kingdom Pseudomonadati; phylum Campylobacterota; class Epsilonproteobacteria; order Campylobacterales; family Campylobacteraceae; genus Campylobacter; species Campylobacter sp. CFSAN093224. The sequence continues at coordinate 517,678 of NZ_CP040607.1, forward strand.
GCTAAGCTTAAATTTAAAAACTTAACACATAAAGATAGTCAAAAAATCAAAGCTTTTTCTGCGGGAACGGATAATGTTGCTGTATTTTTTGGAGAGGATATTTTTATAGCCGTGCATTCTATTTTATTTATTAAAGCTTTTTATGAGAGCAATGGTATTATTGTTGAGCCATTGCATTTATCAGTTTGGGCTATACCAACTGGAATTTTGGCTTTAATTATCCATTGCTCTAGACTTTATTTATTTGATAAAAGATTGGAAAAAACTTATAAAGGGTTGAGTGATGATAAGTCTTGATTTACTTTATTATATTGTAGGAATTTTATTTTTAGTTTTTGGAATTTTAAGTTTTTCTAATCAAGCTAAAGATATAAAATCAAGAATAAGCGGCGGGGTATTTTGGATAAGTTATAGTTTTACTTTTTTACTAGCAGGAGTTTTGCCTCATTTTGTGATGGGTTGTATAGTGATTTTACTAGCACTTATAGCAGGGTTTAATTTATTAAAACCAGCAAAGATCGAAGTTAGCAAAGAAGAAAAAGAATACGAGATAAAACATGCAAATATTTATAAAAATAAACTTTTTATTCCTGCTTTAATGGTTCCTTTGATTACACTTATTGGGACTTTTTTATTTCCCCATTTGAGTTTTTTTGAAAATAAAAATGCTACATTGATGGCTTTGATTATAGGTATAATTATTTCTTCAATAGTTGCTTGTTTTATGTTTAAAGCTTCTCCTAAAAGAGCTGTTAAAGATGCAGCACATACTATGGATCACATTAGTTGGGCGGCGCTTTTACCGCAAATTTTGGCTACACTTGGGGTAGTTTTTGTTTCTACAGGAATGGGCGATCAAGTATCTAAACTTTTATCTAGTTATATTAGTTTAGATAATGCTTTTATTGCAGTAGCTGTGTATTGTATCGCTATGGCGCTTTTTACTATAGTAATGGGCAATGCTTTTGCAGCTTTTCCTGTGATTACTGCTGCTATTGCTTTGCCGATTTTAATCATACAAATGCATGCAAATCCTGCTATTATAGGTGCGATTGGAATGCTTAGTGGATTTTGCGGAACTTTAATGACGCCTATGGCTGCAAATTTTAATATAGTTCCTGCGGCACTTTTAAATTTGGATGATAAAAATGGCGTAATTAAAGCCCAGTTTATGTCAGGACTTGTTTTGCTTGTAGCTAATATCTTTTTAATGTATTTTTTAGCTTTTAGATTTTAAGGAGAAACAATGGAAAAATTTATAAAACAATTTAGCTTTATTGCACTAGAAAATATTTTTAGAGAATTGCCAAATAAAATCACACATTCTTTTAATGATATCAATGATATTAAACCGCCAAAACTTATGTATCCTATATTTTATGGTTCTTATGATTGGCATTCTAGCGTGCATTCTCACTGGCTTTTGGTGAAAATTTTAAAAGATTTTTCTCATTTTGCCCCAAAGGATGAAATCATCAAAGCTCTAGATTCTCAATTTAGCAAAGAAAAAGCAGAAGGAGAGCTTAAATATCTTCAAAACCCTGCACACAAAGGTTTTGAAAGACCTTATGGATGGGGATGGTTTTTAAAACTGACTTTGGAGATAAATTTACTTGCTAAAGAAAATGACAAAGCTGAAATTTGGGCTAAAAATTTAGAAGGCATAGCTGATTTCTTTGTTAAAGAATTTAAGGAGTTTTTACCTAAGATGGATTATCCTATACGAGTTGGAACCCATTTTAATAGCTCTTTTGCTTTGTATTTTGCTTTAGAATATGCAAGATTTAAAAAAGATCAAGAATTGGAGTATTGCATCATCCAAAGTGCTAAAAAGTGGTTTTTAAATGATAAAAATATGCAAGCTTTAGAGCCTTGTGGAGATGAGTTTTTATCTCCTGTTTTGATGGAAGCGGTGCTTTTAAGTGCTGTTTTACATAAAAATGATTTTGTAAAATTTTTTAAAGCATATTTGCCAAATTTAGAAGCAAAAGAGCCTGCAACTTTATTTACCCCTGTGAGTGTGAGTGATAGGAGCGATGGTAAAATAGCACATTTAGATGGGTTAAATTTAAGTCGTGCTTGGTGTTTTAAAATACTTTCAAATTTTTGCGATGAAAATTTAAAAATTCTTTTAAGAAACAATGCTACAGAGCATTTTGATAAAGCTATAGCTCATATAGAAGATGATTATCTTGGGTCGCATTGGCTAGGAAGCTTTGCTTTGCTTGCTCTGGATGTGGATATTTTATAAAAAATTTCATAAGATGAGTAAATTTGTTGCTAAATAGATATTTTTTAAATTTAGATTTTGTTTTTATGCTTTGAAAAATATATTTTTTGATATTATAAGCCCTATAATATTTTAAAGGATGATAATGGTTTTTTTAATCATCTCTAGTATTATAGTGGCTATTATTTTGGGCTATATTACTAGACATAATGTTGGAATTTTTGCTATGATTTTTGCTTATATTATAGGAGCTTTTTTTATGGATTTAGCTCCTAAAAAAATCATAGCTTTTTGGCCTATTTCTATATTTTTTGTTATTTTTGCTGTCTCATTGTTTTATAATTTTGCAACCGTAAATGGAACTCTTGAAAAATTAGCTGGACATTTGATGTATCGTTTTGCTAATCATCCTTATTTGCTTCCTTTTGTTATTTTTGTGGTTAGTGCTATTATAGCTGCTTTAGGAGCAGGTTTTTATACAGTTTTAGCTTTTATGGCACCACTTACTTTTTTACTTTGCGATAAAATCGGTTTAAGCAAAATTGCTGGAGCTATGGCTATAAATTATGGTGCTTTGGGAGGAGCAAATTTTATGACTTCTCAAAGCGGGATTATTTTTCGAGGATTGATGGAAAATTCAGGCATTGAAGCAAATGAAGCTTTTGCAAATTCTAGTATTATTTTTGCTTTTACTATAATTTTGCCTATTGTGGTATTATCTTTTTTTGTGTTTAATGCTTTTAAAAATAATATAAAAATTAGTGTTATTTCAAAACCTGATCCATTTGATTATAAACAAAAAACTACTTTAATTCTCATGTTTATGATGATTGTTGTTGTTTTAATCTTTCCTGTGCTAAATATTATTTTTCCACATAATGAGACAATTAGTTATTTTAATAAAAAAATAGATATAGCCATGATAGCCATGATTTTTGTCGCCATTGCTTTATTTTTAAAATTAGCCGATGAGAAACAAGTTGTTGCTTTAATTCCTTGGGGGACCTTGATAATGATTTGTGGAGTAGGGATGTTAATTAGCATAGCAGTTGAAGCAGGGGTTATAAAATTATTTTCAGATCTTGTAGAAAATGAGATCAATGTGATTTTTATTCCGTTAATAATGTGTGCTATTGCAGCTTTTATGTCGCTTTTTTCAAGTACTTTGGGTGTGGTTACTCCAGCGCTTTTTCCTATAGTTCCAAGCATTGCTGCAAGCAGTGGATTAAGCGAGGCATTGCTTTTTTCTTGTATTGTTGTAGGGGCTCAAGCTTCTGCTATTTCTCCTTTTTCTTCTGGAGGAAGTCTAATTTTAGGATCTTGTCCTGACAAATATAAGGAAAAATTATTTAAAGATTTACTTATTAAAGCTGTGCCTATAGGATTTATAGCGGCGATTTTAGCCACTATTATAATGAGTTTTATTTTATAAGGATAATTTAATGAAGATTGATACTCATGCACATATATTTTTGAAAAAGTTAAATACGGTTGCAAATGCAAGATATAAACCTGATTATGACGCTAGTTTTAAAGATTATAAAGTAAATTTAGATCATTATGATTTTAATAAAGGGGTTTTAGTTCAGCCAAGTTTTTTAGGTATTGATAATGAATTTTTGCTTCAGAGTATAGAAAAAGATGAAAATATAAAAGCTATAGTTGTGGTTGATGAAAATATTAAATTTGATGAGCTTAAAAAACTAAAAGAAAGAAAAGCTTGTGGAGTTAGATTAAATTTAATTGGCAAAGAATTACCAAATTTTAAAAGTATGGTTTGGACTCAATTTTTTGAAAATTTAAGTAAGCTTAAAATGCAAATAGAAATTCAAAGAGATTTAGATAATAATCTTGTTGATATTGTTGAAAATTTAATTCCTTATGGTTGTAATATTGTTATCGATCATTTAGCAAGAGCTAATGCAAACTTAACAAATTTAGAGGATTTAATTTGCTTAAAAAACTCTAGAATATTTTTTAAAATTAGCGGTTTTTATAGAGCAAAAATAGACTATGCTAATAATGAACAAGCTGTAAAATTTGCAAAGAAAATATATGAAATTTTAAAAGAACATTTTCCACTTAGCAATTTTGTTTTTGGAAGCGATTGGCCACATACAAATTTTGAAGCAAATATTAATTTTTCATCGGCTCTAGTGGCTTTTAATGAAGTTGTCGTATCTAAAAAAGAACAAGAGCAAATTTTAGGGGATAATGCTTGTGCTTTATTTGGCTTTTAAGCTTTTTGTTTTATCCTAAAGATGTATTTTGCAATGCGTTCAAAATGCACTCTTAGATAAGGTTTGTAAATCACAAAACCACCTAAAAGCCCTAAAATGCTTCCTATTACAACATCAATTAAACGAGCGAGTATTAATTTATCTGCATTTTCACTCATAAAATTAGCTGCTTCCGAAAGATAAGTAGCATAAGGAGTAAAGAAAATCATAGCTAAAGCATAGTTTCGATTGACTAAAAATTGTCCTATAAAAAACAAAGACATCATAAGTAAAATAAGCTCTATATCGTGAAATTGTTTAGATAAAAGCCACCATGCAAAACATACTCCTAAGGCCGTTCCTATGATGCGTTGAATTTGTTTAATCCATATAGAATTTAAAGTTACACCTTGCATAATAGCTGTGCAAGAAATGGCTATCCAATAACTTCTTTCAAGTTTTAAAAAAGTTCCTATAAATATAGAAAAAGCCACAAAAGAACCCATGATCAAAGAATCCACAAAAACTGCATCAAAACCTATGTATTCTCTAGGTGGAATTTCGCTAGGTAAAGCATTTTTAAATCCATAAATCACAACGATAGAATATAACAAAGCCATTAAATTAGCTACCATTGCTCCAAGAAAAACAAGACCTACTAAAAAGATAAAATCCTTAGCTTCAAAAGGAGAATAGGCTCCTAAAACACAAGAAAATACAAAGAAAAAATATCCAGGTGCACCAATGTTATAGTATCTAATTAAAATAGAACTTCCCATGGCCATAATTCCTATAGGGATGAAGGCAAAAATTGCAGGCAAAAAATGAGTTAAAATTCCTAAGAAAAAACTAGAAACTATGCCAAAAGAACAGCACATCACAACAGTCATTCTATGATATAAAGGAGTGTTTGGAACATATAAAAAAGACAAAGCTCCTATCATGGCAATGAGTCCATAGTTTAATTTTCCAAAAAATACACTAAGCCCTAAAACTATACCTACGCCTAAAGCCGCAAAAAAAGGCATTTGCCAAACTTGTTCGCTTGAATTTAATTTAGCAATTTCTTTAAAGTGTTGCTTTAGTATTTCTATTTTATTCACTCTCGAATTTGTCCTTCCCCATTGATTATATATTTATAAGTGCAAATATCTTCAATCCCCATAGGACCTCTTGCATGCAATTTGCTGGTTGAAATTCCAACTTCTCCACCAAAGCCAAATTCTCCTCCATCGCTAAAACGCGTTGAAGCATTAGCATAAATACAAGATGAGTTTATAAGGCGTTGAAATTTAGCGATATTTGAAGCATCATTTGAGATAATGGTTTCAGAATGCAAGGAGCTGTGTTTATTGATATGCTCTATAGCTTCATCGCAATCTTTTACTAATTTTACACTTAAAGCAAAATCAAGCCATTCTGTATCAAAGGTATTTTCATTTGCTTTAAAAATTTTTAAATTTGAGTTGTTAAAATAAGCCAAAGCATTTTCATGGGCGTGAATTTTTACCTTAAATTTTTCAAATTCAGGTATTAAAAGACTTATAAAATTTTTAGCAATTTTTTCATGGATTAAAAGCGTTTCTAAAGCGTTACAAACACTTACTCTTTGACACTTTGCATTAAGGATTATTTTTAAAGCCATATCTAAGTTAGCACTTTGATCTACAAAAGCATGACACAAGCCTTTATTTTGCTTAATGAGAGGAATTTTGGTATTGTTTGCAATTTCTTGTATCATATTTGAACTTCCGCGAGGTATGATCACATCGATTAAATCATCAAAGGCTAGAATTTGCAAGATTTCATCTCTTTGGGTAAACATAGCAAAACAATCTTGCAAATCAAATTCCTTAAGTACTTTATTAACAAGAGTAAATATAGCCTCATTTGTAAATTTTGCTTCACTTCCGCCTTTAAATACACAAGCATTGGAACTTTTTATCATTAAAGCTGCGATTTCAGCGCTAAGACTAGGCCTTGCTTCGTAAATAACACAAATGAGTCCTAAAGGAATACTCATCTTTTGTATGCTCAAACCCGCATAATTTTTCCAGCCTTTAGAAATTTTGCCTATAGGATCTTCGATGTAAGCGATTTTTTCTAGGCCTTCGCAAAGAGCTAAAATACGTTTTTCATCTAACAAAAGCCTATCTTTCATTGCTCCGCTTTTTGTGAAATTTGCCATATCTTTTTTATTTGCTTCTAGGATAATTTTGAAATTTTCTCTTAAAATTTGAGCTAATTTTAGAATAATTTTTTCTTTATCTTTGGGTGTTAAGTTAAGTAGTTTTTGAGAATTTTTCTTAATATTTTCAAGCAAATTTCGCATTTTTAATCCTTTATTTACAAAAAACTTGATAAATTATACAAAAAAATTTAGAATTGAAAGGTAAATATAAATGAAAAAAATAGATTTAATTGTAGTAGGTGCAGGTCCAACAGGGATAGGCTGTGCAGTTGAAGCCAAGCTTAAAAACAAAGAAGTTTTGATACTAGAAAAATCAAATAACATTTGTCAAACTTTAATGCAATTTTATAAGGATGGCAAAAGAGTAGATAAAGCTTATAAGGGATGCGAAGGAACCAATCACGGACATGTTACTTTTGAAGATGGCACCAAAGAAAGCACTATAGAAACTTTTCAAAACGCTTTAAAAGAGCACAATATAGAAGTTGAATTTGGTTCTGAAGTTGAGAGCGTTAAAAATGAAAATGGAGTTTTTTTAGTAAGTACAGCTAAAGGTGTTTATGAGTGTAAAAACATTATTGTTGCTATAGGTAGAATGGGTAAACCTAATAAACCTGATTACAAACTTCCTATGACTTTAACAAAAATCATTAATTTTAATGCCAATTCAGTTTTGGGAAATGAAAAAATTCTTGTTGTAGGTGGCGGAAATTCAGCAGCAGAATACGCTGTGGATTTGGCAAATTCAAATCAAGTTAGCCTTTGTTATCGTAAAAAAGAATTTACAAGATTAAATGATATAAATCTTAAAGATATTCACGAAGCTGGAAATTCGGGTAAGGTAGAGTTAAAACTAGGAATTGACATTAATGAAGTAGAAGATGATAATGGCAAAGCTAAAGTAAATTTTACCGATGGTACAAGCGATATTTATGATAGAATCATTTATGCTATTGGTGGTTCTACTCCACTTGATTTTTTACAAAAATGTGGGATTAATGTTGATGATAAAGGCGTGCCTTTAATGGATGAAAACAAACAAAGCAATGTTAAAGGCATCTTTGTAGCAGGAGATATTGCTACTAAAAATGGAGCAAGTATAGTTACAGGGTTAAATGACGCTGTGAAAATTCTTTCTGTGCTTTAAAATTTAGCCTTTGGGCTAAATTTTTATTTTAGTTTAATCTAGAAAATTCATATGCAAAATAAAATAAATATTAATAAACTTATTGCGAAATTACTTTATTTAAATTCTTACATACTAGGACTTTTGGCATTTTATTAGCGGTTTAAAATATTTTTAATTTTAAATATTTTAAGGATTATTATGTCAAGTATTTTTAGCACCTTAAGCCCTTTTAGGCTTTTTGTAAAATGTGCCGTGCCAAATGTTATAAGCATGGCTTTTATTTCTTTTTATTATATAGTTGATGGAATTTTTGTTGGAAAATATCTAGGAAGTGATGCTTTAGCGGCACTAGCCTTGATTATTCCCTTTATCATGATGTCTTTTGCTTTGGCTGATATGATAGCCATAGGATCAGCAGTGCAAATTTCTATGCATTTAGGTTTAGGCAAGAAGAATTTAGCTAGAAAGATATTTAGCTCAAGTATGTTGATTATCTTTATAATCTCTTGTTTTATCGGAATTTTGGAGTATTTTTTAGGACCTGTTTTGATTGATTGTTTAAATGTTAGCGATGAGATTAAAACGATGACTAAAGAATGTATGTTTGTTTTTGCTTTGTTTGCACCCTTTACTATGCTTTCTTTTGCTTTGGATAATTATTTAAGAATTTGCGGAAAAACTGCTTATAGTATGGTAATGAATGTGATTATAGCATTAAGCAATATAGTGCTTGATTATATTTTTATAGTCGAGTTGGGTTGGGGCTTATTTTCAGCTGCTCTTGCAACTTGTTTGGGACTTGTTTTAGGTGGTATTTTTGGAATTTTTCCTTTCTTGTTTCAAAATTTAGAGCTTAAAATTTCGAGCCTATATATGAATTTAAAAATTTTTAAAAATATTCTTTATAACGGAAGCAGTGAGTTTTTTGGCAATATTTCAGGATCTTTGTATAGTATTTTTGCAAATTTTGTTTTATTAAAAATTTCTGATACTCAAGCCGTGGCAGCCTTTTCTATAGTTTTATATATTGATAGTTTTATTATAATGCTTATTATTGCTATGGGTGATGCAATGCAGCCTGCGCTTAGTTACAACTATGCTAAAAAAGATTTTTCAAGAATCAAAGCTATTATAAAAGTGGTATTTTTTGCAGGGGGATTTTTATCTTTATTCTCTATAGTGCTTATATTGATATTTGGAGAAAATTTAATCACGCTTTTTACAAAAGAAAACAATCAAGAATTTAAAACTTTTGCTTATACAGCTTTGATGCTTTTTGCTTTTAATTATTTTTTTGCATGGTTTAATGTTCTAAGTGGTTCTTTTTTGACAGCTTTTAATAAGGCAAGCTTTTCTTTGGTTTTAAGTTTGGCGCAAAATTTATTTATACCTTTGTTTTTTCTTTTGTTTTTATCTTGTTTTATGGGTTTAAATGGAGTATGGCTAAGTCCATTTTTTGCTGAATTTTGTGTTTTGATTTTAGCTTGGATTTTTCTTAAAAGAATTTTTAAAGATCTATCTTTATAGGAGATAGATCTTTTTTAAATTTTATCAAAGGAGCTTTTTTATAATTTTTAGAATTTATATCCTATACCAGTTAGGACAATTTGATAGGTTTCATCATAAAATCCTATATCGCTATTTCTTTTTTCTATGCCATAATTTGCAAAACCATAAAGTCCGTTATAACCCAAAAATTGATTTTTAACAACTTTTAGATTAAGCTTAACTATATTACCATCTTGTTTTTTGTGGAAGATAGGATCAGTTCCTACTGCTTCATATTTGCTAAGATTTAAATTTGGAGTGAAGATGTAATCATTAGCAAAAGCCAAATTTGTTCCTATACTAAAACCATATCTTGAATAGCTTTGAGCTTTTCCGTCTGCATCATTGTAATCATAATTTAGTCCTAGGTTTAATAAGCTATAATTATAGTTTAATTCAATTTCGTGATAATATCCCTCCCTTTTTAAAGAGCTTTGTGCGATAGTGTCTTTATCATATTTGTTTTTGCTAAATAAATATGAAGTGGTAAATTTCCCAAAATCACTTTCATAAAGTTGAGAGATTTTAAAACCATATCTATCAACATCAGTTTCTTCTCTATTTCCTATTACATAAGGATTTGCATAAGCTTTTTCTCTTAAAGAGGAAATTACAGAAAAAGAAGTGCTAAAACGCTCTAAATAAGCTCTTTCGTAGCCTAAAGCTATACCGCTGATATCTCTTCCATTGTAGTTTTTAATAAAAATTCTATCATTATCTATAAGATTACCATAGTAAAGTTCTGCACCGATAAAAGGAATGAAAGAGGAGTGTGAATTATCAGCATTGTGACTGCTTAGATAATCGCTGTTTGCCAAGGTTGAAATATTACTTTTAATATCCCTTGCACCCACACCTATGCTTAAATTTCCACTAAAACCTTCTTGAAATTCTACAGCCGTAGCTGATTGGGTTAAAATGGAGGCTAAAACACAGGAAAATAAATATTTTTTCAAATGTTCTCCTTGAAATGTTTGTTGTTTGTAATTAAATTACATTTATAATTGTAACTAATATTACATTAAATATTTATAAAAAAATTAAGTTTTATAATTTAAGTTTTTTTAGATAGAATTTTTAGAATTAATTTATATTTATAAGGAAATTTAGTGCAGCAAGAGTATTATGACTTGGATTTAGAACGAGCTATTTTAAGCAGTTGTATCATGAGTGAAGAAGCTTATGCTAGTATAGCAGGTGATATTAGCCCAAAAGATTTTAGTCTTAAAGCTCACCAAGATATTTTTAAAGCGGTTATAGCTTGTAGTAATAACAAAGAGCCCATTTCTGTAAGTTTTTTAAGAAAACATAAAAAAATAGATGAGCAAATTTTAGCAGAAATTCTTGCCACTCCTTCTATGATAGATTTGCCTGCTTATGTAAATGAACTTCACGAAAAGTCCGTAAAAAGACAACTCTTGAGTTTTGCACATCTTTTGCCAACTCGTATCAATGAAGATCGTGCTGTAAGTGAAATCGCAGATGAAATTGGTAAAGAAATTTTTAGCATTACAAATCGTGTGAATTCTAGAGATATTAAAGATGTTGATATGGTAATATCAGAACTTTTTGAAGAATTTAAAAAGCAAAAAACTTTAGAAAATAAAGGTATTATAGGGCTTGATACAGGTTTTGAAGGTCTAAATAAAATGACAAAAGGCTTTAAAGGGGGTGAACTTATAATAATCGCCGCGCGTCCAGGTATGGGAAAGACAACTCTTTGTTTAAATTTCATTGATAAGGTTTTAAGACAAAAAAAAGGCGTGGCTTTATTTTCTCTTGAAATGCCTGCAACTCAAATCATGCAAAGAATGCTATCTTCTAAAACTTCTATTCCTTTGCAAAAAATTTTAACTGCAGATTTAAACGATGATGAATGGGAGCGTTTAGGAGATGCTTGCAATGATTATAGTCAAAAGAAATTATATATTTACGATAGTGGTTATGCAACTATTGCTGATGTAAGGGCTATTTTAAGGCGTTTAAAATCTCAAGATGAAAGTATAGGACTTTGTGTGATTGACTATATAGGGCTTATGATGAGTAATTCAAATTTTAATGATAGACATTTGCAAGTTAGTGAAATTTCAAGAGGACTTAAGCTTTTGGCTAGGGAGCTTGATATGCCTATTATCGCACTTTCACAACTTAATCGTGGCTTAGAGCAAAGGGCAAATAAGCGTCCTTTGATGAGTGATTTGCGAGAAAGTGGAGCTATAGAGCAAGATGCGGATGCTATTTTGTTTGTATATCGCGATGAGGTTTATAGAGAACAAGAAGAAAAAGAAAGAGAGAATAAAGCTAAAGCCGAAGGCAAAGCTTATCAAAGGCTTTTTATACCAAATCCTATGCAAGAAAATGCTGAAATTATTGTTGGAAAAAATAGAAATGGACCTGTTGGAACTATAGAAGTTGTATTTTTAAAAGAAAAATCTTGTTTTGTAGATAAACCTATAGGCTATGAAACTACTGAATTTACAGGCTAGCTTTAATAAAATAAGTTTTTAATATTTTAAAGTTATTTTTTACGACACAACCTGTCGCAAGGGTGTTTTATACTTTCTTTGTTATTTTAAAACAAGGAGAGAAAATGTTAAAACAAATCGCATTTGGTAGTATAGCTCTTACAGCTACAGGATATGGCATAAAAAAATTATACGAAAAATTATCCAAGCCAGAAAGAAAATTTGATACACATGCTATTGTTCCAAGCTGTAAAGATATGATCAATACCGAAGAATACAAACTCAAAAGAGAGCTTGAAATCGAACAAAAGAAAAATCAAATTCAAGAATTTCTTTGCGAATGTATGGAGTGTTATAGCGGCTTTTCAAAATATTTTAATTCTAAGGAATTTTTAGAATTTGAGCAAAATTTTACCTCTAAAAATAATCATAAAACAGAATTTCTTTTGTCGTCTTATAAAGATCAAATGATAAAAGTGATCGACTATGCTAAAAAATTTAAATGCTTGAGTGCTTTTTTGGAAACACAAAGCGAAAAAAATGACTTAGCGGTTGTAAAAATGATAAGTGAAAGTATGGAGAGAAAAACACAGAGATTTTATCTGCAAACAAAATTTCAAACTTTTCCTCAGTATATTTTTCCTTCTGTGTGGAGTTCTCCTATGTGGGATAAACAATGGGAATAATACTTGGAATTTTAAGCCTTATAGCTGGCTTTGTTGCCATAGTGTTGATGTGTGGTTTGTATTTTATAGCGTTTATGGTTTTTGTTGGCATAGCGATACTTATTTTTCTTTCTATGCAACCTTATCCTTATAATATAATATTTTGTGCTATATATTTAATCACAATTTTAGCGCTAGTGCTATGGCGTAAAACTTAAAAATTTCACTTCCCCCTTGACTGGGGGGGGGGATTTGATAAAATACAAAGTTAAAAATTTTAAAAACAAGGAGAAAATATGGCAAATAATGAGTTTAATTTCAACAATGGATCTTTTTTTAACGAGATAATGACATCGTTTGAAAAAATCAAAAAAGAAGAACAAGAAAATAATAAGTTAAATGTTTTAATACTTGGAAAAACAGGTGCAGGAAAAAGTACTTTAATTAATACCGTATTTGGTGAAAAAGTAGCCAAAACAGGTAGCGGCTCTCCAATCACTGCTAATTTAAACAAATATGAAAAAGATGGACTTTGTATATATGATAGTAAAGGTCTTGAAATAAAAGATGACAAAGGTATTGATAACTTAAAACAATTTATCGAAGATCAAAAAGCAAAAGAACCTTCAGATCAAATTCATTTGGTATGGTTTTGTATTTGTGAAGCAAATCGAAGAATAGAACCACAAGAAAAAGAATTAATAAAATTTTTAAAATCTGAAAAATTTTGTACAATATTGGTTATCACTAAAGCTCAACAAGATAAAGATGAAAATGGTTGTAGTTTTAAGGATATTGTTAAAAAAGAGCTTGAATTAGATGATGAAAAAATAGAAAGAGTAAGAGCTATAGCAATTGAAGATGATGAAGGAAATGTTAAAAAACTTTTAGGTATTAAAGAGTTAGTCAATAAAACTTATTGTTTTTTAAATGAAGGACAAAAAAATGCTTTTGCAAGAAAACAACAATATGATAAAGATTTAAAAAGAGAAGCTTGCAAAGAAAAGGCTCAAGATAAGATTAAATATTATGCAGGATTATCTTCAACTGTAGCATTATCTCCTATACCTTTTTCTGACTTTCCTCTTATTGCAACCAATCAATGTGCTATGATTTATCATATTAGTATGATTTACGAGCTTAATTTAAGCAGTAAAGATGATGCTTTAAAAATTTTAACAGCTTTACTTGCTACAGGTGTTACAGGATTTGCAGTCAAAACGCTTGCTACAGGTCTTATGAAATTTATTCCTGGTGTCAATTTTATAGGTGGAGCTATTAACGCAACAGTAGCCTACAACGCCACTAAAAAAATCGGAGAATTTTATATAGATTATTTAGATGAACATTTTGAAGATATACAAAATGGAAAAAAACTTGATTTTGAATTTAAAAATTTATCAATAGAAAAATAAGCAATAAATCATGATTAAGCCTATTCCAAAATTTCAAAAATGTATAAAATGTGGCAAAAGTTTTTTAGCTAAACCTAAAAGCGATGCTTTAAATACTTTAGATTTTATATGTAGTGATTGCAAAGGCGAAAAAAGTGGATTTTTAAGTTCTTTGTTTGAAATTTTTAAACCAAAACACTAATCAAGGAAAAGAAATGTTTTCTAAGATTTTCTCATCTCTTAGTCTTGCAAATGCGTTTAAAGGCTTTTTATTTAAACGCATTTCAAGCCCTATGCAAAGTGCTCGTATTATCAGTATGGTTTTAGATATAAAAAATGCTTTTAATGACAGCAAAGATCAAGCAAGTAGTATTTGCAAAACTTTGGATTTGATAATAAATTTTAAAAAAGAACACCCGCAGGATTTTAACGAGTTGTTTGAAATTTTAAAAGATCTCATACAAGAATACGAGCAAAATCCTAATGAAATCAAGCAAAATCTCAAAGAAATCCTAAAATAAGGCAAAGCATGAACCACCTTTTAATCCTTTATAATCCCTACTATCAAGAAGATGTCATCAAGCAACATTTAAGTATTTTACAAGAAAAATCCCAAGTTGCCTTTGGCAAAATCAAATCAAAACTCAACGATCAAGAAAAGCAAAATTTCTTAGAAGAAATTTACCAAAGTACAAATGAAGAAAATTTCTTGCAACTTTTTTTAAGCGATTATGCTAATTTATTTGTCGCTAAGGTGGTAAAAATTTCTAAAAATGTCGATGAAAGTTTGATTCCTAGTTATTATAAAGAAAAAAATTTAGAAGTGGAAGACTTTTTTATCATCAGTGATTTAAGAGAATTAGTCAGGGAAGATTTTAGTCTTTTAAGAGATAAATTTTTAGCCAATTTTATCACCCCAAACGATCACACCTATGCCATTTATGGCAATAATTACACCTATCCTTTGCCTGTGAGATTAAAAGAAGAGTGTTTTTATTTTTTAGGAGATGAAAAGCATTATCTAAGCGTGTATAAAAGCAAAGAATACCTAGCCATGCAAGAAAATTTCATACGCTTTGTTTTTGGCAAAAGGATTTTTTATCTCTTGCACCCTGATAGCATAAGCAATATCATTCATGCAGAATTAGAGCTTTTACAAAGCGAAAACGATCTTTTAAATGATTTTACAAGCATTGTAGTCAAATACTCCAAAACCTTAGAATATGAAATTTACGCTTTTGCCAAAAAAGTTCTTTTAAAAGCTTGTATGAAAGATCCTAGCCTTTATGATTTAACTTATAATGTCCAAGGCAAATCTTTTATACTTAAAGATTTTTTTACCCAAAAACCCAATCTTGGAAGTATTAAATTTCTACTCAGACATGAAAATATCCAATGTCATTTAGGAAAAAGTTTAACTCAATTTATCAATTATCCTTTTTCAAAAAGTCTTACTCTCATTCAAGAAATCCGCAATGAAGCCGTTCATGCAAAAGCCCCAAGTTTAAATGAAGTCAAAAAACTTAGAAATGAAATTTTAGGCATAGAAGGCGTAAGTTTGTTAAAAAGCATTTTAACTCACAAGGAAATTTCATGAAAGAATACGACAAATTAAGCATACGCTTGGTGCAGATTTTATCAAAATTTAACAATGGAGAAAGTCTAAGTGCCCAAGAGCTTGCACAAGAGTTTAATGTCGATACAAGAACCATACAAAGAGATCTTAACGAAAGACTTACTTTTATGCCTATTAAAAAAGAAAATGGAAGATATGTTTTAGAAAGCTTTGCTTTGGGAAAATTAAGCTTTAAAGACATACAGAATTTCGCCACCTTAAGCGGCATTGCTGAGCTTTATCCAAAACTCGATCAAGGCTTTATAGTCGATCTTTTAAGCCATAGGGTAAATAAAGTTTTGATGGTAAAAAACGAAGGTTTTCAAAAGGTGGATTATGAGCTTTTTAAAGATCTTAGTGTAGCTATACTCAAACACAATGTATTGAATTTTTTCTACAAGGAAAAAGAACGCCAAATCAAACCTTACAAACTCGTAAATTACAAAGGAATTTGGTATCTTTTAGGAGATGAAAACGATAAATTAAAACATTTTAATTTAGATAAAATTTCAAAACTTCGCACTAAAAATGAAAATTTTATTCCCAATGAAAAACTTCAAGAACAAATCCAAAATGATCCTAATATCTGGCTTGGAGAAAGCAAAGAAGTGATTTTAAAGCTTGATAAAAATGCTAAGGAATATTTTTTTAGAAAAGAAATACTAAGCAATTGTCAAATCATTGATGAAGATGAAACAAGCTATACTTTAAGCACTCAAGTTTCCTATGAAGATGAAATTTTACATTTGGTTAAACAGTGGATCCCCTATATAAAAATTCTAGCTCCTATAGAACTGAAAACACGGCTGGAGAATATTTTAAAAAGTTATTTAAACAATCTATCTAAATAAAATTTATTTTAAATCCATAACTGGTTGCGAAGGGGAGATTTGAACTCCCGACCTTCGGGTTATGAGCCCGACGAGCTAACCACTGCTCTACTTCGCGGCATATAAGATCTTTGAAATATAAAATAAGAAGTGGATGGGGTAAAGGGATTCGAACCCCTGAATGACAGGACCAAAACCTGTTGCCTTACCGCTTGGCGATACCCCAATAAATATTTTTTAAAAGTGTGATTATAATGAATTTTAATTTATTTGTCAAGCAATTTAAGTTATAATTTTAAAAATTTTGAGGAAATAAAAATGAAATTTGTTAGCGTAGAACAAGCGATTAAGGATTTACAAGCAGGAAAAATGCTTGTTATGGTAGATGCAGAAGATAGAGAAAATGAAGGCGATTTAATCTTTCCTGCGCAATTTAGTACTCAAGAAAAAGTAAATTTCATGATAAAAGAAGCTCGTGGTGTGGTTTGTGTAGCCTTAGATGAAACTTTGGCAAAAAAATTTGAACTTCCTTTAATGGTGCCTAAAAATACTTCAAACCACGAAACTGCTTTTACTATAACCGTAGATGCAAAAGATGCTACAACGGGAGTTAGCGCCTATGAAAGAAATATGACTATACAAATTTTTGCCGATGATAATGCTAAGGCGAGTGATTTTGTAAGACCAGGGCATATCAATCCTTTAATCGCAAAAAAAGGTGGGGTTTTAGAACGCACAGGTCATACAGAAGGCACGGTTGATCTTTGTAAATTAGCAGGATTAAAAGGTGCTTGTGTGATTTGTGAAATTGTAAAAGATAATGGAGATATGGCAAGAAGAGAAGATCTAGAAATTTTTTGCCAAAAACATGATTTAAATATGATAGCCGTAAGCGATCTTATAGAATATCGCCTAAAACATGAAAGTCTTATTAAGCTTGAAGAAAAAAGTCAAAGTGTTTTAGCAGGCTTTAAAGCAGAAAAATTTATCTTTAGTGATCATAATCAAACCCAACACATAGCTTTTTGCTTTAAAGATATCAAAAAATGTGAAAATGTTAAATTTCATATCAGTGGTAGTGATTTTGAGCTTTTAACTTCAGATAAATTTTCAAAACTTTTAGAGCAAATCAAATTTCTTAGTGAAAATGGTGGCGTTATAGTTTTCATGCAAGGAGAAAAATCCAGCACCACTCAATACAAAAACTATGGTATAGGAGCACAGATTTTAAGATATTTTGGTATAGAAGAAATTAAACTTTTATCTCAAAGTTGTGATAAAGACTATATAGGCTTAGAAGGTTTTGGTTTAAACCTTAAAGCTTGTAATTTTAACTAAAAAGGAAAAAAATGACTTTAAAAGAACAAATTTTAAACGATATCAAAGAGGCAATGAAACAAAAAGATGATTTTAAAAGAGATAGTTTAAGAACTCTAAATGCAGCTTTTAAGCAAATAGAAGTGGATGAAAGAATAGAGTTGGATAATGAAAGAATTTATAAAATCATTGCAAGTGAAATCAAAAAACGCAAAGACGCAATCGAACTTTATCTTAAGGCAAATCGTGAAGATTTAGCACAAAAAGAACAAAATGAAATAAGTCTTTTTGAAATTTATCTGCCTAAACAACTAAGTGATGAGGAGTTAACTTTAGCCTTAAAACAACTTATAGAAGAATTGGGCGTAAGTTCACTAAAAGAACAAGGTTTGGTAATGAAAGAAGCTAAAATAAAATTAGGTGCGAGTGTTGATGGCAAAAGACTTAATTTAGCACTTAAAGAGCTTTTACAATAATTTTTTGGAGTGTTATTATGAAAGAGTTAAGCGGTTCGGCAATGATTTGCGAGGCTTTAAAAGAAGAAAATGTTAAAATTGTTTTTGGTTATCCTGGAGGCGCTGCGCTTAATATTTATGATGAAATTTACAATCAAAAGTATTTTAAACATATTTTAGTGCGTCATGAACAAGCGGCTTTGCATGCTGCTGATGCTTACGCAAGAATGAGCGGAGAAGTGGGCGTAGCTATAGTTACAAGCGGACCAGGTTTTACAAATACTATTACAGGTCTAGCTACGGCTTATAGCGATTCTATCCCTTTGGTGTTGATTTCAGGGCAGGTGGCAAATTCTCTTATTGGTACAGATGCTTTTCAAGAAATTGATGCAGTAGGCATTTCAAGACCTTGTGTAAAGCATAATTATTTAGTTACTTGTATAGAAGAGTTTCCACGCATTTTAAAAGAGGCTTTTTATATAGCAAGAAGTGGTAGACCTGGGCCTGTGCATATAGATGTGCCAAAAGACGTAAGTGCAACTTTGGGGCTTTGGGAATACTCTAAAGAAATTTCCATGAAGACTTATAAGCCCGTTTATAAGGGTAACTCAAAGCAAATTAAAAAATTTGCAGAGCTTTTAAAAGAAGCAAAAAGACCTTTGTTTTACTTAGGTGGAGGTTGCATCAGTTCTAATGCAAGCGAGCAAATCAGAGAGCTTATAAAATTTACAAAAATTCCAGCAGTTGAAACTTTGATGGCGCTTGGAACTTTAAGAAGTGATGATGTTTTTAATCTTAAAATGGCAGGTATGCATGGAAGCTATGCTGCTAATATGGCTTTAAGTGAGTGTGATTTGCTTGTGAGTGTAGGAGCGAGATTTGATGATAGGATTACAGGAAAAACAAGTGAATTTGCTAAACATGCGACTATAGTTCATGTTGATATTGATCCTAGTTCTATTTCAAAGATTATCAATGCGCATTATCCTATAGTAGGAGATATTAAAGAAGTTCTTAAAGAGCTTTTAGAAGAGCTTAAAAAGGAAAATTTCAACACAACTTTTAAAGAATGGCACGAAACTTTAAAGCGTTATAATGAACTTTATCCGCTTTCTTATGAAGATAGCAATGAGATTTTAAAACCGCAATGGGTGATTGAAGAATGTGCGAAAATGGCTCCAGATGCAAGGATTATTACCGATGTGGGTCAGCATCAAATGTGGGTGGCACAGTTTTATCCTTTTAATTATCCAAGACAACTTGCAACAAGTGGAGGGCAAGGAACTATGGGATATTCTTTACCTGCTGCTTTGGGTGCAAAGCTTGCCGTGGGTGAAGAAGTGGTGATTAATTTCGTAGGTGATGGATCGGTTTTAATGAATATCCAAGAGCTTATGACTGCTTATGAGTATGGTATAAAAACTATAAATATTATTTTAAATAATGCCTTTTTAGGTATGGTAAGACAATGGCAAAGTATGTTTTATAAAGAGCATTTTTCACAAACTGATTTAAGCACTCAGCCTGATTTTATCAAAATTGCTCAAGGTTTTGGTTGTGAAGGTTATGAAATTTCAAGCAAAGAAGAATTCATTCAAGCTTTTAGCCAAGCTTTAAAAAGTGATAAAACCTCTCTTTTAAATGTAAAAATTGATCGCTTTGAAGATGTTTTACCTATGGTGCCTGCAGGAGGTGCGATTTATAATATGATTTTACCAAAGGCAAAGGATAGACAATGAGAAGGGTTTTATCGGTAATTGTTTTAAATGAGCATGGGGTTTTATCTCGTATAGTAGGACTTTTTTCAGGAAGAGGTTATAATATTGACTCGCTTACAGTAGCACCTTTGGAAAATAAAGAATTTTCTCGTATTAATATAGTCACTTCAGGAAATGAAAGAACTTTTGAGCAGATAGTTAAACAACTTCATAAGCTCATTCCTACTTATAAAGTGATAGAAAGTGAAGAATTTATTGACAAAGAAATGGCTTTGGTGAAAATTCCTTTAAATGAAAATTTAGGTGGACTTGATGCCGTTTTGAAAGCTTATAATGGTACTATTGCAAATAGCAATGAGAATTTTTTGTTTTTAATGGTTGCTGATGATGCAAATCGCATTGATAATTTTTTAAAAACAATTAAAAAATACAATCCTAGTGATATAGTTCGCAGTGGATCTGTTTTGATGGAGATTAAATGAAATTAAGTGAAATAGCAGAATTTTTAAGCTTGGAATATAAAGGCGAGGATATAGAAATCAGTGCTTTAAATTCTTTATTGAAAGCAAATTTTACAGAGCTTACTTATTGTGATGGTGAGAAAAATACCAAAGATATACCTCACACAGGAGCTGCTGCTATTTTAGTATCTAAAGAATATGAAAATTTAGTACCTAAAGATACTAAAGCTTTGATTACTCAAAGTCCACATTTGAGTTTTGCTTTTTTAAGCAAGCTTTTTGCTAAACCTTTGATAAGCACAGCTAAAGAAAAAGTACAAAATATCGCAAAAAGCGCAAGAATCATGCCTAGTGTTTATATAGGTGATAATGTAAATATCGGTGAAAATGTAATCATTATGGCAGGAGCTTATATAGGCGATAATGTCAGCATTGGTGATGAGAGTATTATTCATCCTAATGTAGTGATTTATAATGATACTAAAATCGGTAAAAAATGTCATCTGCTTGCTAATTGTGTAATAGGAAGTGACGGTTTTGGTTATGCGCACAATAAAAACGGCGAACATTATAAAATTTATCATAATGGCAACGTGGTTTTAGAAGATTTTGTAGAAGTGGGGGCTTGTACAACTATAGATAGAGCAGTTTTTGATAGTACTATTATCAAAGCAGGTACTAAGGTAGACAATCTAGTTCAAATCGGACATAATTGCAATATAGGTCAAAATTGTATCATTGTGGCGCAAACTGGAATTTCAGGTTCAAGTGAGTTAGGACGCAATGTTATTATGGGTGGTCAAAGTGCAACGAGTGGACATTTAAAAATAGGCGATTTTAGCACTATAGCTGCAAGAGGCGGTGTGAGTAAAAATTTAGAAGGCGGGCGTGTTTATGGAGGTTTTCCTATCATGCTTCAAAAAGATTGGCTAAAACTTCAAGCTAAAATAGCAATAAATTTTAAAGAAAAATCACAAGATTAGCATCGCATCGCCATAAGAGTAAAAGCGATATTTTTCTTTTATGGCGAGTTCATAAAGTTTTAAACACTGTTCTCTACCGATAAAAGCTGAAACTAGCATGATAAGAGTAGATTTTGGTAAATGAAAATTGGTTAAAAGATGATTTTGTCTTATAGGTGGATTTTGCGGGTGTAAAAAAAGATCACAAAAACCATTTTTTGTTTTAGTTCTTGTATAATATTCTATGGTTCTTGTTACCGTTGTTCCTACGCCTAAAATAGCTTGTTTAGAATCTATAATTTCACATGCTTGCTGCGGAATATTAAAAAATTCGCTATGCATTTTATGCTCTTGTATATTTTCACATTCCACGCTTTTAAAGGTTCCAGCTCCTACATGCAAGGTTAAATGATAAATTTCGTGTTTTTTTCTTAAATTTTCAAGCATAGTCTCACTAAAATGTAAACTTGCAGTCGGAGCAGCCACTGCGCCTAAATTTTTTGCAAAGATACTTTGATAATCTTTCAAATCACTTTTTTCATCCTCCCTTTTAATATAAGGAGGCAAGGGTATATGTCCTATCTTGTCAAGCAGGTTGTAAAGATTTGAGGTGTCTAAGGTTTTATCATTTTGAAAAAAATGAACTTTTCGAAGACCATCATTTAAAAGTTCTACAACGCGCGCTTTTAAATCCTCTTTAAAATATAAGATTTCATCTTTTTTAACGCGCCCTTTAATTTGAGCTAGAAAAAGTGGATTGTGAGAATTTAAAAAAGGTTGATGTAAGAAAAGTTCTATTTTTCCTCCGCTTGCTTTATTACCATAAATTCTTGCTTTAATAACTTTGGTATCATTGAAAAAAATCGCGCAGTTGGGTAAAAAGTCGTGTAAATTTTTAAAAGTAGTGTGAAAAATTTCTTTGTTTTTGCGATCAAAAACCAAAAGCCTAGCATCTTCTTTTGGATTTGTAGGATAGTTGGCTATGAGTTCATTAGCTAGAGTGTAATCATAGCTTGAAAGAAGTAAGTCTTTATTCATTACTTTCTTTATCTTTTGGGACAGGATTTACCTTTTGAACAATTAAAATAGAAAGTCCATAAAGTCCGCAAAGTGGTCCTGCCATTAAAAATTGAGATAAAACATCAGGTGGAGTCATAAAGGCTGAAAAAACAAAAATAACTAAAACAGCTATGCGAAAATGGCGTTTTAAAAAACTATCATCTATAAGTCCGACTTTAGCAAAGAAAAAGGCAATTACAGGCATTTCAAAAGCTAAGCCAAAAGCCACAACAACTTTTGTAAAAAAATCTACATAAGTTCCTATGGTAATTACAGGATTAAAATCTTCATTTAAACCAAAATTAATCAAAAATTTAAAAGCCAAAGGCACTACAACAAAATAGCAAAAACAAGCCCCCAAGGCAAACATAATGCTTGCAAAGCTAACAAAAGGCACCACAAGGCGTTTTTCATTATCATAAAGTCCTGGAGCTACAAATTTCCAAAATTGCCAAAAAATTACAGGTAGAGAAAAGATAAAGGCTGCAAAAAAACTAACCTTCATTGCGGTAAATAAGGCTTCTTGTACTTCAATTATATTTACATGTTTGGCTACTTCGGGTAAAACAGCTATAAGTGGAGCTTTTAGAATATCTAAGATATAGCTTCGTAGAGCAAAACATACAATAAACATAACTACAATGCAAGCAACGCTTATAAAAAGGCGTTTTCTAAGTTCTATTAAATGAGGTCTTAATTCTTCAAACATTTATTTTTCCGTTTTTATCTTGTGTTTCTAATTTGCTAAGATTTGGTTTTTCTTCTGTATTTAAATTTTGTCCGCTAAGGTTATTTTTTACTTTATCATCTCTGCTATCAAAGGTTAAATCTACCTTTGTTTTATCTAAAATATCTCTCTTAAGGTCATCAAATTCTTCAAAGCTGAGTTTTTTGCGTATATTTTCATTAGTGCTTGAAAATTCATCTTTGTATTTCTTAGCTTCTTCTTTTAAGTCATTGATGCGTATTTCTTTTTCTATGCTTGATTTTGCATCATCTATGTTGCGTTTTACAGCCTTTAGAATTTTTGCTATTTGTACTATAGCTTCTGGAAGTTTATCAGGTCCTAAGACTAAAATCGCTACAACTAAAATAACTATAATTTCACCAAAACTCATTAATCATTACTCTTTGATTTGATATTTTAATAAATATTTTACTTAAAAAACTTAAATTTAAGATGAGAGATATAAAGCAAGTTCATCGCTAATGAGAAAATTAGGATTAAAATATCTTTTATTTTTGTAAAAAAGTTTTTTTTCTTTTAATAATATATTTATTTTGTCTTTTTGCCATTGATTGAGTTTTGTTTCATCAATCCCTACTATACTTCTAAGTCCTAAAAATAGGTGCTCTAAATTCAAGTCTTTGGAACTTAGTTGCTCTATAGATCTAAAAGTAGGATTTTCTATGTAATTTTTTAAATTTTTTGCTGTATAAAAACGCTTATTTTCATAAAATCCTACTGCACTTAATCCACAAGCTAGGTAGTTTTTTCCTTGCCAATAAGCAAGATTATGTTTGCAAATTTGGGCTTTGGTTTTTGAAAAATTACTGATTTCATATTGAAAAAAGTCAAGCTCTAGAAGTTGTTTGATGAAAAATTTCATTAAATTAGGAGCATTTTTTTTGAAATGTTCTTTTTTAGCAAAGGCTGTGTTTGATTCTATGGTTAAATTATAAGCACTAAGGTGTGTGATTAAATCCTTGATTTGTTTTAAGTGTAAGAGTTCAAATTCAAGCATTTTTTTATTGTCTAATTTCGTATCATAAATAAGATCTAAATTGATATTTTTAAAACCTACTTTATTTGCGTTTTCTAATGTTTTGATAATCATTTCTTGATTGTGAATTCTTCCAAGAAAGTGAAGTTTTTTAGGATGAAAACTTTGAACTCCAAAAGAAATGCGATTAACTCCTAGATTTTTCATATTTTTAAGCCAATTTAATGTTGCTGAGTTGGGATTAGCTTCGCATGAAATTTCTACATTTTTATCTAGTAAGGGATATAAAATTTTAAAAATATCTTCATAATTATACGCATTAACACAACTTGGTGTTCCTCCGCCTATGAATAAGGTTTTAATTTGATTTGATTGAATGTTAAATTGTTTTAATTGAAAAACAATATCTTCTTTTAAAGCCTGAAAATAAGCTTTTTCATAATCATTTTTTTTCAAACTTGTAAAAGCGCAATAATTACATTTGCTTTCACAAAATGGAATATGGATATAAAAATGCATAAAAACCCTAAAATATTTTATTAAATTTTTAATGTATTTTAATAAAAATTTGATTTGATTTAGGTTAAAATTATATTCTTGAGATTTAAGGAAAAATATTGTGGAAAACGAGAAAAATTATAGACCAAATGTTGCAGCTATTGTTTTATCAAGTTCTTATCCTTTTGAGTGTAAGATTTTTATAGCTAAAAGAAGTGATATGGATAATATTTGGCAATTTCCACAAGGAGGTATTGATAAAGGTGAAAGTGTCAAAAACGCTTTATTTAGAGAACTAAAAGAAGAAATAGGCACTGATGAGGTTGAAATCATTGCTGAGTATCCAGAATGGTTGAGTTATGATTTTCCGAGTAAAATTGTTAAAAAAATGTATCCTTATGATGGGCAGATTCAAAAATATTTTTTAGTGCGTTTAAAGCACGGTGCTACAATCAATATCAATACTAAGCATCCTGAATTTGATGATTATCAATTTGTGAGTGTTAAACAAATTTTTGAAATGATTAATCATTTCAAAAAAAATATTTATGTTAGAGTGATCAAATATTTTGAAGAGAAAGGTTATATCTAAAATGCTTATAGTTCAAAAATATGGTGGAACAAGCGTTGGAACACTTGAGCGTATCGAAGCAGTAGCCAATAGGGTTATCCAAAGTGTGCAACAGGGTAATCAACTTGTTGTTGTAGTATCTGCAATGAGTGGGGTGACAAATACTCTTATCGAGCAAGCTGAATATTTTAGTAAAACTCCTAATGGTAAAGATATGGATATGCTTTTAAGCAGCGGAGAGCGTGTAACAAGCGCTTTACTTTCTATCGCTTTAAATGAAAAGGGTTGTCCCGCTATATCGTTTTCTGGGAGAAAAGCAGGAATTATTACAGATAGTGTTTTTACAAAGGCAAGAATTCATCATATTGATACAAAAGCGATAAAATCAGAACTTCAAAATGGTAAAATAGTTGTTATAGCAGGTTTTCAAGGTGTAGATGAGGAAGGTAATGTAACTACCTTAGGGCGTGGTGGAAGCGACTTAAGTGCTGTGGCGGTGGCAGGTGCCTTAAATGCGGATTTGTGTGAAATTTATACCGATGTTGATGGGGTTTATACAACAGATCCAAGAATTGAACCAAAGGCAAAGAAATTGGATAAAATTTCTTATGAAGAAATGCTTGAACTTGCAAGTTTGGGTGCAAAAGTTTTGCAAAATCGCTCTGTAGAGCTTGCAAAAAAATTAAATGTTAACTTAGTAACTAGAAGTAGTTTTAACAATAACGAAGGAACAATGATAACAAAGGAAGATGGAATGGAACAAGCTTTAGTAAGTGGTATTGCTTTGGATAAAAATCAAGCAAGAGTGACTTTAAGAAATATAGAAGATAAGCCTGGAATCGCAGCTGAAATTTTTTCTGTTTTGGCAAATGAAAATATTAATGTAGATATGATTATACAAAATGTTGGAGTTGATGGCGCTACAAATTTGGGTTTTACGGTTCCTCAAAATGAACTTGAATTAGCTAAAAATGCTATGCAAAAAATTTTAAGCTCAAAAACAACTATAGAAAGTGATAGTGCTGTAGTAAAAGTTTCTATAGTCGGCGTAGGCATGAAATCACATTCAGGAGTGGCAAGTAAAGCTTTTAAAGCTTTAGCTGATGAGGGGATTAATATCGGTATGATTTCTACTAGTGAAATAAAAATTTCAATGATAGTTCATGAAAAATACGGAGAACTTGCAGTTAGAGCACTACATGAGTGCTACGGACTTGATAAATAAATGAGTGATTTTTTAAGTTTTACTCTTGAAAATATTCGCAATGGCGGAGCTTTTATGGCATGGTTAGAGTCGCGTCGTTTAGAATGGGCTCCTTTGATGGCTGCAAGACTTAAATATCTTTTAGAGGGACGCACTTTTGTCTTAATGTGCGATGAACAAAGATCTTGGTATGAAGAGTATTTTTTAAAAAATATAAATTCAAAAGCCACTCGTCCCATGCTCCCTTTTGTGTCGTTAAATTCTTTATGTAAGAAGAAAGTACAAAGTTCAGAAGATATAGCTTTACTTAATGACTTGCTTGACATTTCTTTTCCTAATGGTTATGTATATTTTTATATAGGAAGTGCTTCTGATAATAAATCTTTAATCGCTAAATCAAGAGATGATAGTTTATTGTGGCTTTTTGATGAGCAGTTACAAGATAGTTTTTATTTAAATTCTAAAGATAAAGACTTGGATATCAAGCTTATTAGTTTATATCAACTTTTTGATGTAAGTTTGGATGCAATATTATTTTCCAAGGTGCAATTAGGATAAATATTTTGTTTATTAGTAAGATTATTATCAGTGAAGATTTTTTAGGTATTAAGGAAGAAATGATTAATAATTTTGGTATTAAAAAATTAAGATTTTTTATACCACAAAATGAATTTTTACTTGATGATGCAAGAGCGGTTGAAAAAGAAAGCTATATCGCAGAAACTGAAGAAAAAATTATTGTTTTAATGGCGGATTCTTATAGGATAGAAGCGCAAAATTTTTTACTTAAACTCCTTGAAGAACCTCCAAAAAATATTAAATTTCTTATTGTGATACCTTCTAAAAATTTACTTTTACCTACTATAAAATCACGTCTTATTTGTGAAAAAAGAAAAGTTGAAAAGGAAGTTAAAAAACTTGATTTAGATCTTAAAAGAATGGATTTAAGAATGCTTTTTGATTTTTTGCAAAAAAATGAAAATTTGGATAAAAATGAACTTATGGATCAAATCGCATTGCTTGCTAAAGAATGTGTGAAATATAAAGATTTTAACGCTGAAGAATTAGAGTTTTTTTATGAAAGTTATGAGCTTGCAAAATTAAATTCTAAAAGCGGGGTGCTTTTAGCTACTCTTTTATTAAATTACTATACAAAGAAATAAAATGAAATTTTTTAAAATCAATCCAAACACCGATTTTAATTTGCTTTGTTCTTTCATAAACCCTCATAAAATGGGACAAAAGATCATGAGTGAAAAAACAAAAATTCATTTTATTTTTATCAAAGATATTTCTACTCCTGCGGCAAATATTTTAAAACAAGATGCTTTAAGAGTAGGAGCTGAACTTATTACTCATAAAGAAGTAATTACTGCAAAAATCACTCATTCAAATGCGCTTTTAATGGCAAGTAAAGAGCAAATTCAAAAGCTTGTTGTCAAAGAAAAACTTCAAGATTTTGGACTTAAAAATTTGGTTCTTTTTTTGCAAAAAGATTTTTTAAAACCGAAAAAAGCCGAGCTTATGGCAGTGATTAATGTCAATGAAGACAGTTTTAATGCAAAAAGTCGTGTGAGTGAAGAAGACTTTGAAAAAAGGCTTAATGACTTTCTTGCTTTAAAGCCTGAATATATCGATATAGGTGCGGTAAGTTCAAGACCTAGGAGTGAGTATTGTGGCAAGGAAGAGGAATTTAAAAGACTGAAAAAAGTACTTGACTTAATTTATGAGAAAAATTATTACGAACAAGCAATTTTTAGTTTAGATAGTTTTGATGAATATTGTCTAGAATATGCTTTAAATAAGGGTTTTAAACTCATTAATGATATTACAAGTTTAAGAAATCTTAATCTAGCCAAACTTGCAAGTAAATATGGGGCAAAATATTGCTTAATGCACATGCAAAACAATCCAAATAACATGCAAGATAATCCTTTTTATGAAGATTTGCTTGATGAGATGACTTTGTTTTTTAAAGAAAAACTTGAGCTTTTAGAAAGTTTTGGAGTAAAAGAAAGTATTTTAGATGTAGGTATTGGTTTTGGAAAGAGTGCGGGGCATAATATGATTTTAATCAAACACTTAGAACATTTTTTGCAATTTAATAAACCTTTACTTATAGGTGCGAGTCGTAAAAGTGTGATTAATGCGTATTTTCAAAGCGAGATTAAAGATCGTTTAGCGGGAACTTTATATTTGCATTTAAAGGCTTTTGAAAATGGTGCTAGTATTATAAGAGTGCATGATTTATATGAGCATAAACAACTTTTTGCTTTAGCGCAGGCAATGGATAATATAGGAGTTTAGATGAAAAAAGAAGAGTATTTAGAAAAAGTTGCTTTAGCTAATTTGTGGATGAGGGCATATTATGAAAAAGATGAACCCTTGGCTAGCGATGAAGAATACGATGCTTTAATCAGAGAATTAAGAGTTTTTGAAGAACAAAATAAAGATGAAATTTCAAAAGACTCTCCAACGCAAAAAATAGCTCCTACTATACAAAGTGAGTTTAAAAAAATAGCTCATTTAAAGCGTATGTGGTCGATGGAAGATGTGTTTGATGAGAGTGAGCTTAGAGCTTGGGCAAAACGCGCAAAATGTGAAAAAAACTTTTTTATAGAGCCTAAATTTGATGGAGCGAGTTTAAATTTGCTTTATGAAAATGGTAAATTAGTAAGCGGCGCCACTAGGGGCGATGGCGAAGTGGGTGAGGATATAACGCTTAATGTTTTTGAGATAGAAAATATACCTAAAAATATAGCCTATAAAGAAAGGATAGAAATTCGTGGAGAAGTGGTGATTTTAAAAGATGATTTTGAGAAAATCAACGAAAAAAGAGCCCTTTTAAATCAAAGTTTATTTGCCAATCCACGCAATGCTGCAAGTGGGAGTTTAAGGCAGCTTGATACAAGCATCACTAAAGAAAGAAATTTGAAATTTTATCCTTGGGGAGTAGGGGAAAATACCTTAAATTTCACCAAACACAGCGAGGTGATGCAATTTATCAGAGAGCTTGGTTTTTTAAAGGATGATTTTGTAAGACTTTGCGCTAATTTAGACGAAGTTTTAAAAGCTTATGATGAGCTTTTAGCTCTAAGAGAAAAAAAACCTATGATGATGGATGGAATGGTGGTAAGAGTTGATGATCTTGCACTTTGTGAAGAATTAGGCTATACGGTAAAATTTCCAAAATTTATGGCAGCTTTTAAATTTCCTGCGCTTGAAAAAACCACGCGTTTAATAGGGGTAAATTTACAAGTAGGAAGAAGTGGAGTGATCACTCCTGTGGCAGTTTTAGAACCTGTAAATTTAGATGGGGTTGTAGTAAAATCAGCCACCCTTCATAATTTTGATGAAATTGCAAGACTTGATGTTAAAATCAATGATTTTGTAAGCGTGATAAGAAGTGGCGATGTTATCCCTAAAATCACTAAGGTTTTTAAAGAGCGTAGAGAAGGTTTAGAGATGGAAATTTCACGCCCTAAGCTTTGTCCTACTTGCCAAAGTGAGCTTTTGGATGAAGGAACTTTAATAAAATGTCAAAATATAGATTGTGAAGATAGACTTGTAAATTCTATCATTCATTTTGTTTCTAAAAAATGTCTTAATATCGACGGACTGGGAGAAAATATAGTAGAACTTTTATACAAGCACAAAAAAATCACTACGCTTGAGAGTATTTTTCATTTAAAATTTAATGATTTTGAAGGTTTGGAAGGCTTTAAAGAAAAGAAAATTAACAATCTTTTAAATGCCATAGAACAAGCAAGAGAATGTGAGCTTTTTCGTTTTATCACAGCTTTAGGAATAGAGCATATTGGCGAGGTTGCGGCTAAAAAATTAAGTTTAAGTTTTGGTAAAGAGTGGTACAAGCAAAGCTTTGAAGCTTATGCCAATTTAGAAGGTTTTGGAGAGCAAATGGCTTTAAGTCTTTGCGAATTTACGCGTGTTAATCGCACAAGAATTGATGAGTTTTACAAGCTTTTAAATTTGAAAATAGAAAAACTTGAAATCAAAAGTGATAGTATGATTTTTGGTAAAACTTTTGTGATTACAGGTACTCTTTCACGTCCAAGAGATGAGTTTAAGGCTTTGATAGAAAAGCTTGGGGGTAAGGTAAGCGGCTCTGTTTCTAAAAAGACTGACTATGTGCTTTTTGGAGAAGAGGCAGGTTCTAAACTTAGCAAGGCTAAAGAGCTTGAAGTAAAATGTATAAATGAAAGTGCTTTTAATGAGCTTGTTAAAGAATAGTTCTTATATTTTAACGCTTTTAAGCCTTTTTGGCTTTTTGCTAACTTGGCAAAGGAGTGCTTTTTCTTTATTTTTTTTAATTCCTATTTTTTTAACACTTTTTTGGGAATTCTTTTTATTTTTAAAGCTTAGAAAAAATATTATAAAAGAAGCTACTTTGATTAAGGGAAGTTTGTTTTATCGTATTAGTATGGGGGATTTTTATCTTTATATTTTTAGCTTTTTTTTGGCGATTTTTGGACTTGTTTCTTTATTTTTAAATTTTTTAAATCTTGAAAAAATTGATTTTGTTTTTATATTTATAATTTTACCTTTATTGATGATATTTTTAAAAAAAGAATTGCATTTGCAATTTGTAGATAATGCTTATAATGATTTTAGAATAGTTGTTATCGCTAGTTTTTTTACTGCTTTATTTTATGCATTTTATGGGCTTTTTTTTACTTACAATGAACTTTTAAATTTAGAACTTTTTTCTAGGAAAATCATTGCCTATAAGAGTGCTTCTTTTGTTTATTTTGATTTTTTATCTGAATTTTTACATTTTGTTTCAAATTTAAAATTTTTTATTTTTTCTTATTTTGGATATTTGGGGTTTAGGGCTTTAAATTTTATTTTTGATTTTTTTAATTTTTTTATGTTTTGTTCTCTTTTGGCTTTTGTTTTTAATTTTGTTTTGAAAATAAAGATAAAAATAATTGTTTTATTTTTATGTTTTATCATGGTTTTAGGAAATTATTTTTTAAAAGAGCAAAGAAATAATGTCTTAAAATCCGAACAAGAGCAAATACTTTTATGGATGAATAATTTTAATTTTTTAAAAGATAATAACTTAAGTTTAATTCAAAAAGAAAAAGATCTTTTTGAAAAAGATCTTAAAGATCTTAGAGAAATTTTTAAAAAAAATGCTTTTGAAATAGGTATTTGGTGGTTTTCTAAAGAAAAAGAAGACTTAGAAAAAAGAATAAATGAGAGTTTAAAATGAGATTTGATTTTTTTGTTTCAAAGCGTTTAAATATCAGTAGAAATAAAGCCTTAGAGCTTATAGAAAATGAAGAGATTTTACTTAATGGTAAAAGTTTTAAAGCTTCTTTTGATGTGAAAAATTTTTTAGAAAATTTAAAAAAAACTCAAGATTTAAATCCTGAAGATATACTTTTAGCCAATGAGTTAAAATTGGATCTTTTAAGTGAAATTTATGTTTCAAGAGCAGCTTTGAAATTAAAAAAATTTTTAGAAGAAAATGATATTGAAATAAAACATAAAAATTGTCTTGATATAGGATCTAGTACGGGCGGTTTTGTTCAAATTTTACTTGAAAATCAGGCTTTAAAAATCACTGCTCTTGATGTGGGTAGTAATCAACTCCATCCAAGTTTAAGAGCAAATGAAAAAATTATCTTGCATGAAAATACAGATCTTAGAGCCTTTAAAAGTGAAGAAAAATTTGAACTTGTTACTTGTGATGTGAGTTTTATTTCTCTTATTAATTTACTTTATTATGTCGATAATTTAGCTTTAAAGGAAATTATTTTACTTTTTAAACCTCAGTTTGAAGTGGGAAAAAATATCAAAAGAGATAAAAAAGGTGTTTTAAAAGATGACAAGGCAATCTTAAAAGCAAGAATGGATTTTGAAAAAGAATGTGCTAAGTTAGGTTGGCTTTTAAAAAATACGCAAAAATCAAGCATTAAAGGAAAGGAAGGTAATGTTGAATATTTTTACTACTATATCAAAAATTAATATTACTTCTTTAGCCATAGGTTGTTTTGATGGTATGCATTTAGGACATCTAAAACTTGTAAAATATTTAGATGAGAATGGGGCTTTGCTAGTTATTAATAAATTTAAAGGTCAATTTCTTTGTTCAAATCGTCAAAAAGAAGAAATTTCAGGAAAAAAAGTTATAGAAGTGGATTTTGAAAGTATAAAATCTTTAGATGGTAAAGATTTTTTAAGCTTTTTGAAAAAAGAATTTACCAGTTTAAAATTTATAGTCGTGGGTTATGATTTTTCTTTTGGGAAAAATAGGGCTTATAGTGCTAAAGATATTGAGTTTTTAAGTGGGATAAAAACTATAATAGTTGATGAATTTAGCATAGGTGGAATAGGTGTTCATGCAAGTTTAATTAAGGATTTTTTATCAAGAGCAAATTTGCAAAAAGCAAAAGAATTTTTAGGGAGAAATTATAGCATCAAAGGAAAGGTAATTAAAGGACAAGGCTTAGGTTCTAAAGAACTTTTTGCAACTATAAATTTAGATTGCGAAGGTTATTTTTTGCCTCAAAATGGTGTTTACGCTACTTTGTTAAAAAGTCAAAGAAAAACTTATAAAAGTGTGAGTTTTTTAGGTGTAAGATCAAGCGATGAAAATTTTGCTATAGAAAGTCATATTTTAGAAGAATTGGGTGAAAATTTCACGCAAGGAGAGTTTTTTGAACTCGAGTTTATATCTTTTCTAAGAGAGAATCAAAAATTTCAAGATCTAAAAAAACTTAAAAATCAAATTACTAAAGATATAGAACAGGCTAGAGAATTATTAAGGAAAAATGATGAAAGATGAACTTTTTAAACAAAGCCCTAAAAAACAATTTGAATTTGATAAAAGCGTGGCTAGTGTTTTTGACGATATGATCAATCGTTCTGTGCCATTTTATGGAGAAAATTTAGAACTTTGTGGCAATTTATTGGCTAAAATTTTACCTACAAATGCAAGTGTTTGTGATTTGGGCTGCTCAAGTGCTAATTTTTTGATTTTTTTGGCAAATCTAAGAAAGGATTTTAAACTTTTTGGCGTGGATAATTCTGCTTCTATGCTTGAAGTTGCAAAGTCAAAAGCTAAAGCTTATGGACTTGATATAAGTTTTTTTGAAGCTAATTTATGTGAATTTGATTTTTTTACTTGCGATGTTTTTGTAGCAAATTATACCATGCAGTTTATTCGCCCTCCTAAAAGACAAGAATTGCTTGATAAAATTTATAAAAATTTAAACTCTAAAGGCATTTTGATTATGAGTGAAAAAATCCTTTATGAAGATGCTTTTTTGTCTAAAAATATCATAGAACTTTATGCAGATTATAAAGAAAAACAAGGTTATTCTAAATTTGAAATTGCAGCTAAAAGAGAGGCTTTAGAAAATGTTTTAATTCCTTATAGTCAAAAAGAAAATTTAAACATGCTAGAAAAGGCAGGTTTTAAGAAAATAGAAAGTATTTTTAAATGGGCAAATTTTGAAACTTTCATAGCTTTTAAGGATTAGAAATATTTTCATCTTCCCATTCATCTTTTGGAAAACCTATCTTATATGCATTAACACAATCTTGACTAATGATAGCTTTGTGTCTGCATTCTAAACTTCTTTTTTTTGCTTCCTCGGGGTGATTTTGATAATATTCTACACTTTTGGTTTGTTCGCATGCTGCAAAAAATATACCAATAAGGCTTAAAAAAAGAGTTATTTTCATGGTCATTTTTCCTGTGTCATATTAACATCATCGCTAAAGATAGAACTTTGATTGTTTTCTGTTGTTTTGGAAGGATAAATTTCAGAAGGTGTTTCTGCTATAGGTGGTATTATAATACTTTCATTATTTTCTGAACTTTGGTTAATATCTTTTGTGGTTTTTTCTTTTTTTAAATCATTTTGTTTTAAAGCTTCTAATATTTGATTATCAGATTTTTTCGGTGTGTTTGGACTGTATTTACCCTCTTCATTTGTTGGTTTAACACCAACTTTTAATGCATTAATACAATCTTCGCTAAGAGTTCCGCTTTCTTTGCATTCTTTCACTTTTTCTTTTGCTTCGCTAGGAAGATTTTTGTAGTAATTTTCTGTTTTACTATCACAAGCTGTTATATTAATAACTATTAAAATTGCAAGTAAAATACTTAGTCTTCGCATTTATCAATCTCCTAAAATTTTTAATATCTTAGCAAACTTGTATAAAGCAACGATAAATTATTTTTCTTCATTGTAAGAAAAAATAGGTAAAGACCATTGATATTTGATAGCTAAAAGCCTTGCAAAAACTCCTATAAAAAGAGTTAAAAGTGTGCAAACTAGGGCATTAAGCTCAAGCCAAATTATTAGAGAATAATAGATTACTCCTGCAATTATGGCAATTCCTGCATAAATTTCTTTTTGAAACACCAAGGGGATTCTCATACATAAAATATCTCTTAAAATTCCACCAAAAACACCGGTAATTACAGCAGCAGCAACGGCTATGATAAAGCCATGGTTTTGATCTATGGCTATTTGAGCTCCAAGTATGCTAAAAACAACAAGTCCTATAGCATCAAGAGTTAGAAATAAAGTTTCAAGTTTGGTTACTACGCGCGGAATTTTTGTGGCTACAAGGGCGCAAAAACAGATTAAAATAATATATTCAGGATGTTTAACCCAAGTTAAAGGATAATGTCCTAAAAGCACATCTCTTATGCTTCCGCCTCCAATTGCTGTTACGAGAGCAATAAAAATAACTCCAAAAAGATCCATTTTGTGGCGTCCTGCAGCTAAAGCTCCTGTCATTCCTTCTGCGGAAATACCTATGATATAAAGAGTGGTTATCGTAAGAGCATTTATCTCCATAATTTATACCTTAAAATTTATCACAATTTATTTGATACTGTTTAATATTTTCATCATTTACTTCGTGGTTTGGTGCTTGATAGCATTCTTTAAATTTCGGAGTTTTAATAATTTTCACATAAAAACTTGGTATAGCAATACGGTTTTTAATATATTGTGGTTCTTTATCGTAAAGTACTAAATTTAAAACTTCGATACTTTGAAATTCTAAAGCTAAATTTCTTTCTCTTTGTTCGATTTCATTCCAAATTTTATTATTTATTTGTGCATTTTGTGGGGTAATATTACTCATTAAAAATACTGAATTTTGAGCAGCTTTACTAAAGCTAAAAGAAGCATTGGGTGCAGTGTGTCCTCGTGTGTAACCACTGTTTTTATAATCACTCCAAGTAGTGCGGTATTTTTTAGGAATATTTGTATCATCTTCAAAGCGAGGGCGTTTTTTGATTTGTCTATCTTTCAAATTTGAAGCTTCTACCTTATAAGCAACAGCTTTTGTGCCTTTGAGTTTATAATCATAGCAATTTAGATAAAAAAACTTATCTAAGATTTGCGAGCAATTTATATTGTTAAAATAAGAAGAAAAATCAGCACTAGGCTTGTAAGGTTCTAAGGCAAAAATATTAAGAGATATAGTGAGTAAAAAGATGAAAATTTTCATTTAAGTTCCTTATCTTTACTTTTGCAAAGATGATTTAAAAAACATTCTTTACATAAAGGTTTTTTAGCTTTACAGGTGTAACGTCCAAAAAGAACCATGGCTTGATGAAGATAGTTAAGATTATCTTTAAATGTGCGTGTTAAATCTTCTTCTGTAGCTTCTGGAGTTTTTGCTTTGCTAAGTCCTAAGCGGTGAGAAACTCTAAAAACATGAGTATCTACAGCCATGAAATTTGCTCCGCACCATTCTATTAAAACTACATGAGCGGTTTTTTGTCCTACGCCTGCTAAGGATTTTAAATTTTGTTCATCAAGGGGAATTTCTCCGTCAAAATTTTCACAAACTGCTTTTGCCATTTTTATAAGATTTTGTGCTTTATTATTAAAAAATGAACAAGTTTGTATATAGGTTTTAAGACTTGATAAATTTGCATTTGCAAGGGATTTGATATCAGGATAAGCTTTAAAAAGATCAGGAGTGATGAGATTAACTCTTTTATCAGTGCATTGGGCTGAAAGCATTACGCAGACTAAAAGCTCATATAAATTTGAAAATTTAAGCTCTGTTACAGGCTTGTCAAAATGTTTTAAAAAAAGTTCTTTGATTTCTAAATTTCTTTTCATTTTTTAATTTTAGTTAATTAGCTTTAAACCAAGTTTAGATATAATTGATTTTATATACATTTTATTAAAAAGGAAACCTAATGAAAAAATTTTCTTTAGTCGCAGCAACTTTGATTGCAGGTGTAGTTTTAAATGTAAATGCAGCTACAGTAGCTACTGTTAATGGCAAGAGCATTAGCGATACAGAAGTAAGTGAATTTTTTGCCCCTATGCTTAGAGGACAGGATTTTAAAACTTTGCCAGATAATCAAAAAAAAGCTCTTATTCAGCAATATATTATGCAAGATTTAATTTTGCAAGATGCTAAAAAACAAAATTTAGAAAAAGACCCTTTATACACAAAAGAACTTGATCGTGCAAAAGATGCAATACTTGTTAATGTTTATCAAGAGAAAATTTTAAATACTATTAAAATTGATGCGGCTAAAGTTAAAGCTTTTTATGATCAAAATAAAGACAAATATGTAAAACCTGCAAGAGTGCAAGCAAAACATATCTTAGTAGCGACAGAAAAAGAAGCTAAGGATATTATTAACGAACTTAAAGGTTTAAAAGGTAAAGAACTAGATGCTAAATTTAGCGAGCTTGCTAAAGAGAAATCAATTGATCCAGGTTCAAAAAACCAAGGTGGTGAGCTTGGTTGGTTTGATCAATCAACTATGGTAAAGCCTTTTACAGATGCTGCTTTCGCGCTTAAAAATGGTACTATTACTACAACTCCAGTAAAAACGAATTTTGGTTATCATGTAATCTTAAAAGAAAATTCGCAAGCTAAAGGTCAAATCAAATTTGATGAAGTAAAACAAGGTATTGAAAACGGACTTAAATTTGAAGAATTTAAAAAAGTTATCAATCAAAAAGGCCAAGATCTTTTAAATAGTGCTAAAGTGGAATATAAATAATGGGTGTTTTAGACATTGTAAAAGCAGGGGTGATTAGCGGAGATGAGCTTAATAAAATTTATGACTATGCTAAAGCAGAGGGTTTTGCTATCCCTGCTGTTAATGTTGTAGGAACTGATTCTATTAATGCAGTTTTAGAAGCTGCAAAAAAAGTTAACTCTCCAGTTATTATCCAGTTTTCAAATGGTGGGGCAAAATTTTATGCAGGGAAAAATTGTCCTAATGGAGAAGTTTTAGGTGCAATTAGTGGGGCTAAACATGTACATTTACTTGCTAAAGCTTATGGTGTACCTGTGATTTTACACACTGATCATGCTGCAAGAAAACTTTTGCCTTGGATTGATGGGCTTATTGAGGCAAATGCACAATATAAAAAAACCCATGGACAAGCTTTATTTAGTTCTCATATGCTTGATCTTAGCGAAGAAAGTTTAGAAGAAAATCTTAGCACTTGTGAAGTTTATCTTCAAAAACTTGATGCTTTAGGTGTCGCGCTTGAAATAGAATTAGGTTGTACAGGTGGCGAAGAAGATGGAGTGGATAATACAGGTATTGATAATTCCAAGCTTTATACCCAACCAGAAGATGTAGCTCTTGCATATGAAAGACTTGGAAAAATTAGTGATAAATTTTCAATCGCAGCAAGCTTTGGAAATGTACATGGAGTTTACAAGCCAGGAAATGTTAGCTTACAACCTGAAATTTTAAAAAATTCGCAAAAATTTGTAAAAGATAAATTTGCTTTAAATAGCGATAAGCCTATAAATTTTGTATTTCATGGCGGTAGCGGTAGTGAGCTAAAAGATATTAAAAATGCAGTAAGCTATGGCGTAATCAAGATGAATATTGATACAGATACCCAGTGGGCTTTTTGGGATGGGGTGCGTGAATATGAACTTAAAAATAGGGCTTATTTGCAAGGACAAATTGGAAATCCAGAAGGTGATGACAAGCCAAATAAAAAATACTATGATCCGCGTGTTTGGTTAAGAAGCGGTGAAGAAAGCATGATAAAACG
This sequence comes from Campylobacter sp. CFSAN093224, assembly GCF_012897395.1. Lineage (NCBI taxonomy): Bacteria > Pseudomonadati > Campylobacterota > Epsilonproteobacteria > Campylobacterales > Campylobacteraceae > Campylobacter > Campylobacter sp. CFSAN093224. The sequence goes on from NZ_CP040607.1 coordinate 555,980, forward strand.
TCTTGAAATCGCTTTTGAAGATTTAAACTGTATAAACAAAAACTAAGCATTTTAAAGGCTTAGTTTTATTTTGTTTTAAAAATTTTTATCAAATTAAGTAGCAATCTTTAAAATAAAATTTTTAATGAGGTATTGGTTTCATGGATATTAAATCAGATGAAATTTCAGAACTTGTTTTGCCTGAAGGCAAAGATGCAAGAGGTTCTTTGGTTTATTTTAAAATTATTTTTATTCCAGCTTTTCTTTATATTTTGATTTTATTGGGTTATTTTAATGTAATTGACTTTAAGGTCGAATTACATACGGTTATTATGACAGGTGTGATTTTTTTTACAGCATTGATTTTTGCTAGACATAGTGCTGAGTATGCGTATAGTATTTTTGAACAACAAAAAGATGAATTTAAACAGGCTTTAAAAAGACATATTATGAGGCATTTTCTTGCCATAGGGAAAGACACGAAATCAAATGCCAATTTTGATGACTTTGCTTATACATATATTAAGGGTGCAAGAAATGAGAATTTTGCTAGTATAGGTTCGGCAATTTTTCCAATGATGGGAATTTTAGGAACTTTTATCAGTATAGCTTTTTCAATGCCAAATTTTAGTTCTAGTGATACAGCCGCCTTAGAACAAGAAATTGCAGATTTGTTAAGTGGAGTGGGAACTGCTTTTTATGTTTCAATTTATGGAATTTTTCTTGCATTATGGTGGATGTTTTTTGAAAAATATGGTAAAAGCAAAATAGATCGTTTGCTAAATCGTCAAAAAAACGCTACAAGTGGATTTTTTTGGACAAAAGAAGAGCTTGATCAAAGATATTTAACTGAGAGTTTGCAACATTTTGAAAAAATTGGAGCAATTTTTAAACAAGTTAGTAATGATGATTTTTTTGCAGAGCTTGATCATGCTATTGATAGAAAATTTGGTATTTTCCAAGATATGCTAAATATAGAAGAAAAGGCTATTAGATTAAGTGGTGAACACATCAAACAAACCATGGGTGAGCTTAGTAAAGCACAAAGAGATCAACGCGATCTTGGAAAGCTTTATAGTGAAATGTTAAATGGTATAGGTTTGCTCAATCAAAATTTAAAAGAAATCAATACAAGAATGTCAGAACAATATAATCGCTTGCTCGATATCAGTAGTGATAAAATTCATCATCTTGATAAGACGCTAAGTGCATTCGATGAAAAAGTAGAGCGTTTTGGTAAAAATTTTGAACTTTATGAAAAAGCAATGTTGGAAAGTCAAGAAAAGGTTTTTGAGGGATTTAAAGCAAGCTTGTTTGAAGGTATGCATAAATTTAAAGAAGTATATGAAGAAGAAAAAAGTATTGATGCTAAAATCAAAATGATGGATGAGCTTAAAAAAGAAATGAAAGCACTTGATGAAGAAACAAGTCAAATGATGAGCAAGCTTTCTGGGGATGAAAATCAGAATAAAGAAAATGAAACCAAACAAATAGAAGATTTTTCAGAGTCTAAGACTGAAGAAAATCAAGATGAAATTCAAGCAGAAATATCTAAGCAAGAAAGCAATGATGAGCTAAAAAATGAAGATAAAGAAAATAAATGAAAAATGAGTCAAAAGAAGATAGCAATTTTTGGATAGCTTATGCTGATTTAATGGCAGGATTGCTGTTTGTTTTTATTTTGCTAATAGGTGCTATTGTTGTAAAATATGTTTTAACTCAAAGTGATTTAAAAGAAATTAAAGATAATCTCAATAAACAAGAGGCACGCTTAGAGGAGAGTAAAGAAGAGCTTAGAAATAAAGAAGCCATAGTGTTTAAACTAAGTTCTGATTTAAACAATGCTTCTAGTGCTTTAAATCTTGCTAATTCTCAAAAAGCAGAATTAGAGGCTAATATTACAAATTACAAGCAGTTAAGCAAAGATTTAAACTCAACTTTAGATAATAAAGATAAGCAAATTTTGATTTTACTAGGTCAACTAGAGAAAAAAGATGAAGAGCTTAAAAATTTACAAGAAGATTTTCAAAAAGCTAAAGAAAAGGTGCAAAATCTTGGTTTGATTCGTGAAAATTTAAGCAAGGAATTACAAAGCAAACTTGATAATAATATCACTATAGATGAAAAGACAGGATCTATTTCTTTGCCTGCTGAAGTACTTTTTGATAAGGATTCTTATGTGTTAAAAAATGAGGCAAAGGCAAGTTTGAGAAAAATCTTAAGCGAATATTTTGATGCTATTCTTGAAGATCCAAAAATTTTTTCTAACATTGAAAATATCATTATTGAAGGACATACTGATAGTGATGGATCTTATATTTATAATTTAGATTTGTCGCAAAAAAGAGCTTATGAGGTGATGAATTTTATCTATACTTTTTATAAGAGTGATAAGCTTCAAAAGCTTTTAATGGCAAGTGGACGTTCTTTTTCAGATCCTGTGTTTGTCAACGGAGTTGAAGATAAGGATAAGAGTCGTCGCATAGAAATAAAATTTAGCATTAAAAATGATAATGCTTTAAAGGATGTAGAAAAATTCTTTGAATTTCATTAAAACAATTAGTCCTATACAAAAAATCAATTTTAACGGATTTGAATTTTATATTAAAAGAGATGATTTATTAGGGGAAATTAATGGAAATAAAGCTAGGAAACTTGCTTTTTATATCCATCAAAGATATCCTAAAAATCAATCTTTTGTAAGTTATGGAGGAAGCCAAAGTAATGCTTTGGCGGCATTAAGTATTTTTGCTAAACAAAGATCATATAAGCTTGTTTTTGCTTGTGAAAAAATTTCTACTTTTCTTAAGAATAATCCTTGTGGAAACTATGCTTTAGCTTTAGAAAATGGTGTTGATTTTGTAGAAAATATCCATTCTTTATCCTTAAAGCAATTTGCTTTGTCTTTGTGTAAAAAAGATGATGTTTTTATAGAACAAGGCATAGCTAATTTAGAAGCTCAATATGGCTATATGGAACTTGCTCAAGAAATTCAAATGCAAAGTCAAAGTTTAAAGCTTGATTTTGATATTTTTTTACCTTCGGGCACAGGCACTTCGGCAGCTTTTTTGGCAAAGTATTCTAAATTTAAAGTATTTACTTGCGCTTGTGTAGGTGATATTAAATATCTTAAAAAACAAATTTTAACATTAGATCCAAGCTATGATTTTTCAAATTTAGAATTTTTAACAAGTGATAAAAAATATCACTTTGCTAAGCCGTATAAAGAATTTTATGAGCTTTATATGGATTTAAAGTTAAAGTGCAATATAGAATTTGACTTGTTGTATGATATTTTAGGATTAAGTATAGCATTAAAACAAGAGTGGAAAAAACCATTGCTTTATATACATCAAGGTGGAATTTTAGGAAATTCCACTATGTTAGAGAGATATAAATTTAAAAAATCAGTTTAAAATTCCATAGATAAAAATGATTAAAATAATCAAAGGTACTATATATTTTACATAATAAAACCAAATTCCAAACCATGAACTTTTAAGTGTATTGTTATTGCTAAGTTCTTTTAGACTTTCTTGTTTGCCTAAAATCCAACCTACATAAATACAGCAAAAAAATGCAGTTAAAACAAACAAAATATTTCCACTAATGAAATCAAAACTATCAAAAATGTTTTTTCCTTTGATGATAACAATATCACGCCAAGGCCCATAAGTTAGAATACAAGGAAGATTGCCAAGTATGAAGATAAACCCTAGAGTTAGGTTAGTAGAAAGATTTTTAGAATATTTAAATTTTTCTTCTAATACGCTAATAATAACTTGATAAATTGGCAAGCTTGTGGTTAAAGCTGCAATCAAGAGTAAGACAAAAAATAAAATACACACAATGGTGCCAAAATGGATATGAGAAAATGCTATAGGTAAAGTTTCAAAAACCAAAGAAGGCCCGCTATCTGGAGCAAGTCCCGCTGAGAAAAGTGCTGGAAAAATCATAAAACCAGCCAAAACAGCTATGATAGTATTTAAAACCCCTGTATAAATAGCGGTTTTTGCCATATTTTCATTTTTATTAAGATGAGATGAAAGTGTTATCATTACCCCAAAACCTAGGGATAAAGCAAAAAAGACTTGTCCTAAAACATCGATTAAAAGTTTTGGTGATAAAATTTTACTAAAATCAGGTTCAAGATAAAATTTAACTCCAGCCATAGCTCCATCAAGGGTTAAATTGCGTCCTACAACAATAATAAGACAGATAAATAATAAAGGCATTAAAAATTTTACGGATTTTTCTATACCATCTATAATGCCTCTTTTTAAAATAATATAATTAATAATTACAAAAACAGTGGTAAAAATACCAACTCCTAAAGGATTGAAGGCTATTTTGTCGTTAAAAAACTGATGAGTAAATTCTTTGCTTACTACATTGGCAAGACTAAAATTCCCTAGGGTTAATTCCCAAATATAAACTAAAACCCATCCTCCAAGTACCATGTAGTAAGCCATTATGCCAAAGCTTCCTAAAAGTCCCATATATCCAATACTTTGCCATTTTTGTTTGAAAGCATCTACGCTATTTGTCATCGCTTTTCTGCCTATGACATTTTCAACTAAAATAACAGGAATGCCTATGATAATCATGGCTATACAAAAAACTAATACATAAGCACCGCCACCATTTTCTCCTACAAGATAGGGAAAACGCCAAGTTGCTCCAAATCCTATGGTTGCTCCAGCAACTGTTAGAATATAAGTTAGTGTGCTACTCCATGTTTGTCTTTGCATGATTATCCTTTCGAAAAAGAATTATTTTACCTAAAAATAACTTTAAAAACTTATAAGCTATCCATATAGCTTATATCGTAAGTATTTTTTAAGCGTTTGTGTATCGTTTCGTGCCAATTTTGAGATATGAGAGAGTTTAATTTTTCTAATTTATCTAATAAATTCGGATTTTGCTTAAGAATTTGATGCGGGGAGTAAAAAAGTTGATTGAGTTCAAATACACTAAGTGAAGTAGAATTTTTTTCTAAAATTTTAATGTTTTCATGCTTTCGTATTTGTCCAACTTGTAAAACTTTATAATACCATCCACTCAAGCCCGTTTTAAAAATTTCATGTGTAAAATTTGGATTATTGTGAATTTTAGAAATTTTTACACAAGGTTTTCTAGGTTCGCTTACTTGCAGTATTGCATTTGAAATTTGATGTATATCACCTATGCAAACATTTTGTTCACAAAGCCCATCGATGCTCAAATTTTCACCCATTGAGCCAAAATTTAGCTTTTTATTAAGAAATCTTTCCCATATAGGATAGTTTTGACAAGAGTTGGCAAAAATAGCCTTATAGTAGCCTCCATGATGAATTTTATCAGCTATTTGATCATCTAAAATACCTAGAAAATCAATTTGTATTTCTTCTAGGTAAGTATCTTTAATAAATGCGCTTTGGAAATTTTTATAGTTTTTAATTTTCCCTATTTGCAAACTTTGAATTTTCATGGTTCTATTTTTTTTAATAAATCATCAGCACTGATAAAACCCGTGATTTTTAATTTTTCTTTTCCATTTTCAAAGAAAATTAAAACAGGTGGGCCAAAAACATTAAATTCTTTCATGGTTTTAATTTGTTCATTATTATTTTCGCTTACATCAACTTTGATAAGTTTGTAATTTTGCATTTTTTGTATGATTCTTTCATCGCTAAAGGTTAATTCATCTAAAAGTTTGCAATTTTCACACCAAGATGCAGTAAAATCAAGCATTATAGGCTTTGTATTTGTTTGTATTTCTTGCTTTAATTGTTCAAAATTGTTGATATAATCATAGCTTAAAGCATGTTTTGAGGCAGATATAGTATTGAAATTTAAAGGATTTAAGAAATTTTTAGCCCCAAAAAGTCCTCCTAGGAAAATACTTAGAGAATAAGCTAAAATAAGAATTAAAATACTTTTTTTAATTTTAGAAATTATTGTAAAACTTTTTTCAAAAATTCCCATAAAAACACTAAAAAATACACCTAAAATTCCATAGGCAATTAAAATGTAATTTTCTTCAATAATTCTAGAAAGTATCCAAATAGCCATAGCCAACATAACAAAACCAAAGAAAATTTTTACTTTTTCCATCCAAAAACCAGGTTTAATAAAACCTAATCCTAAGCCTATGAAAAGCAAAGGTATACCCATGCCAAAACTCATGATAAAAAGTGCACTACCACCTAATAAAGCATTGCCTGTATTGGCTATATAAATTAAAGCACCTGCTAAAGGAGCTGCTACGCAAGGACCTACTATTAAAGCAGATAAAAATCCCATGATGGCTATACCTACAACTCCCTTCCCTTTTTCGCTTTTTTTATGTATAAAGGTTTGAAATCTTAATGGCAATTCAAAACGAAAAGCTCCAAACATAGCAAAAGCAAAAGCTATGAAAATTAGAGCAAAAAGAATTAAAATAATAGGTTTTTGTAAAATTCCTTGAATACTTGCTCCTAGAAAACTTGCTATAACTCCAGCAATAGCATAGGCTAAAGACATGAAAAAAACATAGATAAAAGAGAGAAAAAAACTATATTTTTTTGAAAATTTAGCATTACTTTTTGCTACGATAAGAGAAGATAAAATCGGAATCATAGGTAAAATACAAGGTGTTAAGGAGAGTAAAAGTCCATAGCCAAAAAAACTTAGCAAAATCCAAAAAAAGTTATCTGTTGCTAAAAAATTTGCTATAGAGCTTTCTTCAGATTCAATTTTAGTTTTTTTATCTGTTTTTTGAGCTTTGTAAGGTTTTGAAATTTCAAAAGCATCTTTTTTAGAAATGAGATCAAAGTACCAAGTTTGAGGATTATAACACAAGCCTTGTTCAGAACAGCCTTGAAATTCGAGTTTGATTAAATTTGTGGTATTTTTTGCAAAGCGCTCTAGTAATAAATTTGGCAAAGCTAAATTTAATTTTTGATAATAAACATTTTCATTACCTCTTGTAGAACTTTGAGGTAGATTAATCAAAGAACTTATATCTTTTTCGTTTATATATAATTTAAGTTTATTAGAATAAAGATAAATATCTTTTCCAAGTTCAATATCAATTGAGATAGAGTTATTATAAGAGTTTGATTTTACATTAAAAGCTTCATTTAAAGATAATATAGAAGCAAAACATAAACAAAAACTTAATAAAATAATACCAAAAATACGCATAAATTTCCTAAAAACTTATTTTTTCCTTTATTTTTAACTTCAATTATAATTTATTATGGTAAATTTACTTTAAATACTTTATAAAGGTTTGAAAATGCAAGAAAATAATTCTCCAAAAGCGCAAGCGGTTGTTAAAAAGAATGAAATTTATGTTTCTGTTAAAAGAAAGAAAAGTACAATAGAATATGAAAAAGATTTAAAGAATTTGCAAATTGAGCTTTTGAAATTTCAAAATCATGTTAAAGCCAAGGGTTTAAAGGTTCTTATACTTATAGAAGGGCGTGATGCGGCTGGAAAAGGTGGGGCGATTAAACGTTTGATTGAGCATTTAAATCCGCGTGGTTGCCGCGTTGTGGCTCTTGAAAAACCTAGTGATGTGGAAAAAACACAGTGGTATTTTCAGCGTTATATAGCACATTTGCCCTCAGCCGGTGAGATTGTGATTTTTGACAGATCTTGGTATAATCGTGCAGGAGTAGAACCGGTTATGGGTTTTTGTACACCGCAACAACATAAAGATTTTTTAAGAGAAGTGCCTTTGTTTGAAAATATGATTTCAAATAGTGATATTATTTTTTTTAAATTTTATTTTTCAGTATCAAAAGACGAGCAAAAAAAACGTTTTGAAAAACGCCGAAGCGATCCACTTAAACAATATAAATTATCTCCTGTGGATCAAAAATCGCAAGAATTATGGGATAAATATACTTTAGCTAAATACTCTATGCTTTTAGCATCTAATACTCCAACTTGTCCTTGGACTATTATTTCTTCTGATGATAAGAAAAAAGCAAGATTAAATTTATTGCGTTTTATACTTTCTAAGGTAGAATATCCAAATAAAAAAACTGGAGATTTTTCCAAAATTGATGCAAAATTAGTGCGTAGTGGAGAAGAAGAAATACGAAAAATGGAGGCGAATTTGGAAAAACTTGACAGTAAAAAAGCAGATGAGAAAATAAAAGATTTAGATTAAGGAAAAGAATGCAAAAGCTGGTTGAAAATTTAGCACTAAAGTACTATGATAAAGTAGTTGATTTAAGACATCAAATTCATATGCATCCTGAGCTTGAATTTGAAGAAGAAAATACAGCCCATTTAGTGTGTAAAATTTTAGATGAGTTTGGCATTAAATATCAAAAAAATATTGCAAAAACAGGAATTTTAGCTATTATAGAAGGAAAAAAGAAGAGTCAGAAAAAACCAAAATGTGTTCTTTTAAGAGCGGATATGGATGCTTTGCCTGTGCAAGAAAAAACTAATCTAAGCTATGCTTCAAAAATTGATGGTAAGATGCATGCATGTGGACATGATGGACATACAGCAGGGCTTTTGGGAGCTGCTTTGATATTAAATGAGCTTAAAGATGAATTTTGTGGCACGATTAAATTTATGTTTCAGCCCGCAGAAGAGGGAAGCGGTGGAGCTAAACCTATGATAGAATCAGGTGTATTGGAAAATCCTTATGTTGATGCAGTTTTTGGTTGTCATTTATGGGGGCCTTTGCTTGAAAATACTGCTCAAATTGTAAGTGGTGAAATGATGGCTGGAACGGATATTTTTGATTTGGAATTTATTGGCAGAGGAGGGCATGGAGCTCATCCGCACACTTGTATAGATCCTATAATTATGACAACGCAATTTGTAAATAATATACAAAGTGTTATTTCTAGACGTTTAGCCCCTTATGAAGCAGGGGTGATTACCGTAGGTCAAATTTGTGCAGGAACTACTTATAATGTTATTCCTACAAATGCTTATTTAAAAGGAACTGTGCGCTTTTTAAATGATAAAACGCAAGATATTTTAAAAAGTTCTTTAGAAGAAGTGGCTGCTGCTACAGCAAAATCCAATGGCGGAGATTATAAGCTTAAATATACTAAAGAATTTCCTCCATTGATTAATGATGAAAATGCTGCTTTAATAGCAAGAAAAGCTTTTGCAAAGGTCTTAGGAGAAGAAAATATCATTGTTTCTTCTAAACCTGACATGGGGGCTGAAGATTTTGCTTTTTTAACACGAGAAAGAATGGGAGCTTATGTATTTGTTGGAATTTCAAAGGATTTAAATCATCCAGCTTTGCATCATAGTTCTACTTTTTGTTGGGATGATGAAAATTTAAAAGTCTTAATGCAGGGTGATGTGATGATGGCTTTAGAATTTTTAAATTTATAAAATAGAATTAAAAATTCACAAAAAATTCACAAAAAATGAGTAAAATTTAATCTTGATTTTTCTTTAGGATTTGTTATTATGAAAAAGAAGGTTATTTTAATCATTTTAATTGCAATACTTGGAAGTGTTGGGGCTTATTTTATTTTTTTTAATAATGATGAAAAAATCAGCTATTTAACTCAAAAAATACAAAAAAAAGATATATCTCAAACCATAGAGGCAGTAGGAAAGGTATATGCCAAAGATCAAGTTGATGTGGGTGCTCAAGTTAGCGGACAAATTATAAAACTTTATGTGGATGTGGGAACTCATGTAAAGCAAGGTGATTTGATCGCTCAAATTGACAAAGATAAACAACAAAACGATTTAGATATTACAAAAGCTCAGCTTGAAAGCGCTAAGGCTAATTTAGAGAGTAAAAAAGTTGCCCTTGAGATTGCGAATAAGCAATATCAAAGAGAGCAAAAACTTTATGCAGCTAAAGCAAGTTCTCTTGAAAATTTAGAAACTCAAAAAAATAATTATTATACTTTAAAAGCTAATGTTGCAGAGCTTAATGCTCAAGTAGTTCAACTTGAAATCACTCTTAAAAATGCACAAAAAGATTTAGATTATACAACCATTACTGCTCCTATGGATGGTGTTGTGATTAATGTAGCTGTAGATGAAGGACAAACAGTTAATGCTAATCAAAACACTCCTACTATAGTCCGTATAGCTAATTTAGACGAAATGGAAGTAAGAATGGAAATAGCAGAGGCTGATGTGAGTAAGATAAAAGTAGGAACAGAGCTTGATTTTTCTTTGCTTAATGATCCTCAAAAAACTTATCATGCTAAGATTGCAAGTATAGATCCAGCTGATACTGAAGTGAGTGATTCTAGTACAAGCTCAAGCTCATCAAGTTCGAGTTCTTCAAGCTCAAGCTCATCAAATGCTATTTATTATTACGCAAAATTTTATGTAGCCAATAAAGATGATTTTTTGCGTATTGGTATGAGTATACAAAATGAAATTGTCGTAGCGAGTGCAAAGGCTGTTTTAGCAGTACCAACTTATGCAATTAAAAGCGATCCAAAAGGTTATTATGTTGAAATTTTAGAAAATCAAAAAGCTGTTAAAAAATATGTCAAACTTGGCATTAAAGATTCTATCAATACTCAAATTTTAGAAGGCGTAAATGAAAATGAAGAATTGATAGTAAGCTCAAGTGCTGATGGTTTAGCTCCTAAAATGAAGTTGAGATTTTAATGATTTTTCTTAAAAATATTTGCAAAAATATAGGCGAAAATGCCATTTTAAAAAATGTAAGTTTAAGTATAGAAAAAGGTGAATTTGTTGCTATTATAGGACAAAGTGGAAGTGGTAAAACTTCACTTTTGAATATCATAGGAACATTAGATACACCAAGTAGTGGAACTTATGTTTTTGATGAGTATGAAGTCACTAAACTTAATAATGATGAAAAAGCAAGATTAAGGCGTGAAAAAATAGGCTTTATATTTCAAAGATATAATCTTTTAAGCTTGCTGAGTGCTAAAGAAAATGTTTCTTTACCTGCAGTTTATGCGGGAAAAAATTTACAAGAAAGAAGTCAAAACGCTAAAAAACTTTTAAATGATTTAGAATTAGCTCACAAGTTAGATTCTAAGCCAAACGAATTAAGCGGAGGGCAGCAACAACGCGTTTCTATAGCAAGAGCTTTAATCAATGGCGGAGAGCTTATTTTGGCTGATGAGCCAACGGGAGCTTTGGATAGTAAAAGCGGTATTATGGTGCTTGAAATTTTACAAAAACTTAACGCGCAAGGTCATACTATAGTCTTAGTAACCCACGATCCAAAAATTGCAACACAAGCTAAAAGGGTTATAGAGATTAAAGATGGAGAAATTTTAAGCGATACTAAAAAGGAAAAAGCTCAAGAAAAACTTATTTTAAAAACAATGCCCAAAGAGAAAAAAACACTTACTTTGCTTAAAAATCAAGCCTTTGAGTGTTTTAAGATAGCTTATTCTTCCATACTTGCACACAAACTTCGTTCTGTTTTAACTATGCTTGGAATCATCATAGGCATTGCTTCTGTAGTTTGTGTTGTAGCTTTGGGATTGGGTTCTCAAGCTAAGGTGCTTGAGTCCATTGCAAGACTTGGGACAAATACTATTGAAATTCGTCCTGGAAGGGGTTTTGGGGATTTGCGTTCAGGTAAAACAAGGCTTAATTTTAGCGATTTAGAAACGCTAAGATCCCTAGAATATTTAGAAGCAGTGGATGCTCATTCAAATACTTCAGGTGTGGCAACTTATACCAATATTTCTTTAAGTGCAAGAGCTGAAGGAGTGGGGGTAAATAATTTTGCTATAGAAGGTTTAAGGATAGATGCGGGAAGAATTTTAAATAATGATGATGTAAAAAATAGTACCAATGTTGCTGTATTGGATTTTAATGCTAAAAAAAATCTTTTTCCTGATGAAAAAAGTGAAAATATTTTAGGTCGTGTGGTGCTTTTTAATTCTCAACCTTTTAAGATTATAGGAGTTTTGCAAAAAGATACAGACAAGCCTATAGAAGATAATGTAGTACGTCTTTATATACCCTATACAACACTGATGAATAAGCTTACAGGAGATAGAAATTTGCGTGAAATCATAGTTAAGGTTAAAGATGATGTGAGTTCAACTTTGGCTGAAAATGCTATTATAAGAATTTTAGAAATTAAACGCGGACAAAAGGATTTTTTTACTTTTAATTCTGACACTTTTAAGCAAGCTATTACAGCAAATAAACGCACTACAACCATACTTACCGCTTGTGTGGCTGTGATTGCTTTGATTGTTGGGGGTATAGGAGTGATGAATATCATGCTTGTTTCTGTAAGTGAAAGAACAAGAGAAATAGGCATACGCATGGCTATAGGGGCTAGAAGAGAAGATATTATGATGCAGTTTTTAATCGAAGCGGTTATGATTTGTACTATAGGGGCGATTTTAGGTGTGATTTTATCGATTTTTGTTATTTTTGCTTTTAATACTTTAAGTACAGATTTTCCTATGATTTTAAATGCCTATTCTGTGCTTTTGGGACTTTTAAGTTCTATGTTTATCGGTGTGGTTTTTGGTTTTTTCCCTGCAAGAAATGCAGCAAATTTAAATCCTATTAGTGCATTATCAAAGGAATAAAATGAAAATAATACTTAGCATTTTTTTAGCATTTTTCTTGAGCGCTTGTGGTGTAAAACTTAGCTTGCCTAAAGAAGTTGATTTAACTCAAGAACAAATGAAAGATTTAAATCTTACTTATGATTGGTATAGATCTTATGATAATGCAAAATTAAATGAATTTCTAAATTTTGTTTTATTGAATAATAGTGATATTAATATTGCTAGAAAAACTTTGCTTTCGGCTTTGGCTAGAGCTGATTTGATTGATTATGATTTATATCCGACTTTAAGTGGAAATTTGGGTTTTGGTGGAGATAAAGATTTAAATTCAGGCAAACAAAGTAAAAATTTCAATAATTCTTTAAATTTAAGCTATGAGCTTGATATTTATGGCAAATTAAGAGATAGTGCAAGTGCGAGTGAATTTAGTGCAAAAGCAAGTGCTTATGATCTTGAAAATTTAAAAATAAGTATGATCAATACAGCTTTAAATGATGTGTTTGAGCTGGCTTATTTTAACGATGTAGATAAATTGCTTCGAGCTTATCTTTCAAATTTAGAACAAATGAAAGAGCTTTATAATTATAAATACAAGCTTGGAAAAATAGAAGAATTAGATCTTTTAAACATAGAACAAAGCTTATTAAGAGCTAAACAAAATTTATTAGGCAATGATCAAAATCGTAATTTACTCATAAAAAATTTACAAGATTTATTGGCAAAGCAAGAAGGTTTTGCTTATATAGAGTATTTTAAAACTTTATCTTTAAATGATTTTAAAACCTTAAGTCCTGATTTTAATATACCTTTAAAAGCTTTAGCGTATCGTGCAGATGTGAGATCTAAACTCAATAGCTTAAAATCAGCCTTTAAGGATTATTCTTCTATGCAAAAATCTATTTTGCCTAGTATTTCTTTAGGTGGAGCATTAAGTGGGAGTGATAAAAAAATTGATGATAGTTTTAAATTTGAAATTTTAAGTGGCAATGTTAAGATTTCTTTACCTTTCTTAGATTATGGTAGAGTAAAGCAAAATATCAAAATTTCACAATTTACTTATGAGCAACTTTTAATTTCTTATGAGCAAGCCTTGCAAAGTGCGATGAATGAATTTGCATTGAATTATAAAGATTATCAAAGCGACACCTTGCTTTTGCAAAATTTGCAAAATATTAACATTAAACAAGAGCTTATCACTAAGGCGTATTATGAAAAATATATTTTAGGAAAAAGTGAATTAAAAGATTATTTGGATGCAAACAATACTTTAAATTCTACCCAGCAAGAATTTTTAAGAGCTAGATTTAATCTTTTAAAAACCATTAATTCTTACTATCAAATCACAGCTTTAAGTTTTAATGATGAAAACTTAGAATTTCTTAAGTATTAAATTTAATAATCAATGATATTTTTTAAATCCTCGAGTAACTTTTTAGCCATCAGCTCATAGCCTTTTATAGTAAGATGTACATCATTGAGCGAAAGCTTTTGTTCTATCCATTTGTTTTTTCCCCCACTATCTTGCATAAACTGATGCATATCAAAAATAAGAGTTTTTTCTTCTTTAGCAACTTCATATAATGCTTTGCGTATGGTAAAAAAATCAGGAGCAAGCTTGTAGTTTTTACCTTGTTTTTGAACTACAGTTGGTGGAGAGATTAGCATGATAACAGCGTTTTTATTGTAAGTTTTTAAAATACTAATCCATTTTTTTAAATTATTTTTGAATTTTTGTTTTTCAAACCCTTTAAAGAGTGCATCATTAGAACCATAGGCAAGAATAATTAAATCATTGTGTAAAAGTCCTAGTTCTTTTTTTACAACTGTTTGATTCCAAGAGAGCCATAAATCACTTTTGGCACCATTGATTGCAATGGTATCTAAGAAAACATTATTATCTTTATTTGTGATGAAATATCCTCCTAGCTCAGCATCTTTTTGTAAGGCTGAAATTTGCAAAGGAAGATCAAGTTCTAGTTCTTTATAAGACCATTTGTTAATTTGTGTAGTTCTTAACTCATAGCTTTGATTTTTTGCATCTTTGATGCTAAAAGCATTGGTATTTTGTTTGGCTTTAAATAAAAATCCTATCTTGAATTTTTTTTTATCTAAGGTTGTATCAAGGTTGATTTTTGCGCCTTTGATTTTTGCTTTGGCTATTATCCCACCTAATGGAAAATTATGTCCAGCATTAGCAGGATTTCTTGAGTTTAAAATTTCAAAGTTTTTATAAGAATAAACAAGATTAAGATTTTGTTGATATTTGGGCTGTAAAGGATAGGCAAAACCTATAGAGTTAGAGCGGATTAAATATCCTCTTATGACACGCGGAAAGAAATCAGCCGCCATATGAGAATCTCCATAAATTCTAATTCCTATGTTTTGATTTTTTTCTAATTTTTTTTCTAGATTTTTAAGATCTTTTTTTAATACATAACTTGTTAAAGCAGAGTGATTTTTGTTTTGATTGAGTATGGAATCTATTGTGTCATTTGTATTTAAATTTTGTGCATAAGAGCTAGTAAAAATAATAAAAAACAATAAGATAATTTTAAATTTATTTACTAGCATTTTCTTCCTTAAGTTTTATGTGTTCTAATAAAAGTTTAGACATTTCTCTTGCACCACTTGGAGTAAAATGAACCCCATCATCTGTTCTTACTTTTATACTTCTATTGTTTTCATCTTTTATATAAGCTGAGTATTCATCATTGACACTAAAAAATAGCTTAGTGTTGATAAAAATTTCTTTATTTTTAAGAATTTCATCGCTGTAAATTTTATTGAGCACTTGTATTTTTTTGTTCAAATCTTCTTTTTTTACAGGAGGGATTTCAAACCAAAAAACTTTGGCTTTATGTTTTTTAGCGATTTTAATGATTTCATCTACACGACTTGTGTAAATATCTATCCAAGAAGGGGAGCCAAAACGATGGTAATTTCCTCCTTTTTTAATATCCCAAGGATCATTAGCGCCAAGAAGAACAACAAGATATTTAATATTTGAGTTTTTAATAAAAGCTTCATTGGTGGCTTTTGACCAGTCAAAATAGGATTTATAAGAAAGGCCTGTATTTTGTTTACTAAGATCGGTTGCCTTAAGATTTAAATTTCTTAAATCTCTATTTAAGGCTATTGCAACACCTTGCATTAAAGAATCTCCGATAAATAAAAACTCATCTCCATTTTGTAGCTCTAATTTGGTATTGTCGATAAAACTAATATTTGCATCTTGGATTAAGGTTAGATTTGTTTCTTTATGAGAAGTGTTTTCATCATTTTCTAAAGTGTTTAGAACTTTATCTATTTTACTTAAGTTTTCATCTATTGATTTATTTTCTTGATTTGTAGTTTCTTCATTAGTTTGAGGCAAGGGTTCGTTGCTTAAAATTGCACGAATTTGTTCTAATTTAATTTTGAAGCCATTGGCTTCTTTTAAAAGATCATTATGAGGATAGAATGCAAAGTGATATTTTTGTTCTATATAAGAGCTAATACTCTGATTCATAACTACAACAACCAAGCCAAGCACTATAATCAAAATAAAGAAAAATCTAACCACACTCATCTAAAAACTCGAATAAATAAAATCAGGAATTCCATCTGGCATAAAAGCAAAAACCAAAAGTAAAATAAAAGCTATGATAAAAGGTTTTAGTAAAAATGGAGTAAGATTTAAAATCTTAATGCAATATTCTTTAAAATTAATAAATAAAGGATAGATCATAAAAAGAACCCCAAAAGCAACCAACATATAAATATCATTATAGGATGGAATTTGGAAGAAATTATAATAACAAGCTTTAAAATATTCTATTGCATCTTCTAGATTTTTGCTATAATAAAAGAAAATCCAAGTAAAACATACAAATTGAAAGGTTAAAAATCTTCCTAAAGCTGGAATTTTTTGTAAACTAAATTTGCTTAAAGTTAGCAAATGTAGAAAAACTATGCCAATACCATGCAATAAACCCCAAACAATAAAAGCAAGTGTATTGCCATGCCACATACCTGAAAGTATAAAAGCGATGAGTATATTAGCTACAGTGCGTGGTATTCCTTTTCTATTGCCCCCTAAAGGTATATAGATATAATCTCTTATAAAGGTTGAAAGACTGATATGCCATCTAGCCCAAAAATCTTTTAGGTTTTTTGCAAGATAAGGCATGTTAAAGTTAGGCGGAAGGGTAAAACCTAACATTAAAGCAAAAGCACAAACTAAATCAACATATCCGCTAAAATCGCAGTATATTTGAATTGCATAGGCGTAAATTGCGCTTAAAAGTTGTATGAAATTATAAGATTGTGGAAAGTCTAAAATACTTTTAGCATAAATTCCAAGGTAATTGGCTATTAAAACTTTTTTAACTATACCAAAAACAAGCAAGATGATGATTAAATTTGCATGTTTAAATTCGCGTTTTTGATAGGCCTGTTCAAAGAAAAAAGAACTTCGCATAATGGGCCCTGAAAGTAGTGTTGGAAAAAATGATAAGAAGGTTGCTAAATTTAAAAAACTTTCTAAACGGCGTTTTTGATAAACTTCTACAAGATAAGTAATAGAAGTAAAGGTATAAAAACTAATTCCTATTGGTAATACTAAATCAATATTTAAAAATTCTAAACCGAAAAAATTTAATATCTCATCAACACTTCCTTTGATACTAGGAAAGTATTTAAAAAAACATAAATTTAAAATAATAAAAGCCATGCAAGTAGCGAAAATATAACGCTTGCGACGCACAAAAATTAGCAAGGCAAAATAGTGTATAAAAAAGGTATATATAAATAAAACCAAGGCGAAATAAGGATTGATTAAAATATAAATAATATAAGAGAAAATTAAAATTAAAATATTTTGTATTTTATAATTATTTTTAAAAGTCCAATAAATAGCAAAAAAAGCTATCATTAAAATACTAAATTCTAGAGAAAAATAAGTCATACCTTCAATCCAAAGCGAGATTTGCCCATAGTAGGGCAAAGATTATTTTTTTCTGCTTAATGCAATATTTTTGATGTATTGATCAGCTAAATAAAGTCCATTTCCGTGTTCTCCGATTAACTTAATCTTGTCAACTATACCGCGGAAAAGTGCTTCTTCTTCGTGTTGTTCGCTTACATACCACTGTAAGAAATTAAAAGTAGAATAGTCTTTATGTGTTAGCATGTGTTCAACTAAAGTATTGATTGATTTTGTGATAAATTGCTCGTGTTCATAGGTTTTTTCAAAAACATCAAGTAAAGATTTGAAATTTTGTTCAGGCTGTTTTACTTCTTGAAGCTCTACATGAGAATCTGTTTCATTAAGATAAGTGATAAGCTTTTTAGCATGATCGCTTTCTTCGCTTGCATGTGCAAACAAGAAGGCTCCAGCTCCATCAAGACTGTTTTCATAGCACCAAGAACTCATACTAAGATATAAGTTTGCCGCATACATTTCTTTGTTTATTTGTTCATTGAGTAATTTTACAACTTCTTTAGAAAGCATTCTTATCTCCTTATTAAAATTTAAAATGTTTTATAATGATATATTATTTTTTTAAAAACAAGCTAAATTTTTTGATAGTTAAAAATTATATTTAAGAAAAATACAAAATAAAAAATGTTTCCAAAATGTTTCCAAGTTTTTTTAAACTTCCATTGCTTTTTTAAAGTTAAGGAGAAAAAATGAAAAAAATTCTATCTTTAAGTGTGGCAAGTCTTGCACTTTGTGGTGCTTTAAATGCAGTAGATTTAAAAATCGCAGGTTCATCGACTGTGTATCCTTTTACTTCTTTTGTAGCTGAAGAATATGCTTCGATCAAAAATACAAAAACTCCTATAGTAGAGAGCTTGGGAACAGGGGGTGGATTTAAGGTATTTTGTGAAGGAACTACTGATATTTCTAATGCTTCAAGACCTATGAAATTAAGCGAATTTGAAACTTGCAAAAAAGCAGGGGTAACTGATATAGTAGGGATGATGATAGGTTATGATGGTATAGTTTTAGCTCAAAATAAAACCAATGCTCCATTAAATATCACAAAAAAAGAACTTTTCTTAGCATTGGCAAAAGAAATTCCACAAAATGGAAAACTTATACCAAATCCTTATACAAACTGGAATCAAATCAATAAAAATTTACCAAATCGTAAAATTAGTGTTTATGGTCCACCATCAAGTTCAGGAACAAGAGATACTATAGAAGAGCTTGTAATGAGTGATGTGTCTAAAAAAATTCCTGAGTATAAAGGCGAGTATAAAACCATACGCCAAGATGGTGCTTATATCCCAAGTGGTGAAAATGATAATCTAATCGTTTCAAAACTTACTATTGATAAGGATGCTTTTGGAATTTTTGGTTATAGCTTTTTAGTGAGCAATTCAGACAAAATCAATGCTGCTAATATAGATGGTGTTACGCCAAGCGAAGAAAGCATCGCAGATGAAAAATACGAACTTGCAAGAAGTTTGTTTATTTATATCAATGCTAAGAAAAATCCAAAAGAAGCCTTTGATTTTGCAAAAATTTATATGAGTGATGATTTGGCAAAAAGTGGTGGAGAGCTTGAAAAAATAGGACTTGTTCCTTTGAGTGATGATAAATTAAAAGCTTCTCAAAAACACGTAGAAGATAGAAAAATTTTAAATGATGAGCTTGTAAAAGCTGGAAAAGTTTTTTAAGGAAAAACTTTGTTAAAAGAAAAAATAATCAAATTTGCACTTTTTTTATGTGCTTTTGTAAGCGTGATAGTAAGTTTTGCTATCATGCTTACAATTTTAATTGAAGCTTTAAAATTTTTTCAAAAAGAAAGCGTTGTTACCTTTTTATTCTCAAGTCAGTGGGCAGCTGATGCAGCTTTTATGAATGCAGATGGCACGAGTAAACAAGGTGTTTTTGGGGCGCTATCGCTTTTTTGGGGAACTTTTTATATTTCATTGATTGCTATGCTAACGGCTTTACCTTTAGGGGTTATGTGTGCTATATATTTAGGTGTTTTTGCTGGCAAAAAATCTAAAAATTACTTAAAACCTATTTTAGAAATCATTGCAGGGATTCCTACTGTTGTTTTTGGATTTTTTGCGGCTATAGTTGTAGCGCCTTTTATAGTGTGGTTTTTTTCTTTATTTGGCATACAAGCAAGCTTTCAAAGTGCTTTAGGCGCAGGTTTTATCATGGGGATCATGATAGTACCTATAGTGGCTTCGTTATCTCAAGATTGCATTGAAGCAGTAAGCGAGAAAAGGATTAATGGCGCTTATGCTTTAGGTATGACAAAAAAAGAAGTGGTTTTTGCCGTGATTTTACCTGAGGCTATTCCTGGTATAGTTGCAGCTTGTCTTTTAGGACTTTCAAGAGCCTTAGGCGAAACTATGATAGTGGTGATGGCAGCTTCTTTGCGTCCAAATTTAACTTTAAATTTTTTAGAAGATATGACAACGGTAACGGTAAAAATCGTAGAAGCTTTAAGTGGAGATCAAGCTTTTGATAGTTCTTTGGCTTTAAGTGCTTTTTCTTTAGGTTTGGTGCTTTTTGTCATCACTTTAATCATCAATATGTTTAGCGTTTATCTTATCAATCGCTTTCACAAAAGGAAAAATTTATGAAAAAACTTTTTAAAAAAAGACAAAAAGCTTCAAAGTCTTTTAAAAGACTTTGTAAAATGGGGCTTTATATTAATTTAATTTTTCTTTGTATCTTTTTAGGAAGTGTGGCTTATCTTGGATTTCCTGCTTTTAAGCAAACCTATATTTTTGTAGAGGCTAATAGAAATTCTCCTTCTTATGATCTTTTATCTCGCGCAGAACAAAGAAAAATAAGAACAGGACAAATCGCTGAAAAATCTTGGCTTTTGGCAAATTCAGAAGTAGATCAATATATGAAGCAAAAATATAATCGCCTTAGTGAAAAACAAAGAACTTTAGTCGATGATCTTGTACAAAAAGGCGAGATAGAGCTTAAATTTAATAGCAATTTCTTTTTAAATGGGGACTCAAAATCTCCTGAAAATTCAGGAATTTTATCTTCAGTTATAGGGACTTTGCTTGTTATGCTTGTTTGTATGGTTGTGAGTGTTCCTATAGGCGTTGCAGCGGCAATTTACTTAGAAGAATTTGCACCACAAAATATCCTTACACATTTTATAGAAGTGTGTATTAACAACCTTGCAAGTATTCCTAGTATCTTGTTTGGACTTTTAGGACTTGGAGTGTTTATCAATCTTTTTGGAATGCCTCGTTCAAGTGCTTTAGTGGGTGGGCTTACTTTGGCGATCATGAGTTTGCCTATTATCATTGTTTCAACCAAAGCGGCCTTAAAAAGTGTGGATATCAATATGAAAAATGCTGCTTATGCCTTAGGTATGACAAAGGTTCAAATGGTAAAAGGTATTATGTTACCTTTGGCTATGCCTATGATTTTAACAGGTTCTATTTTGACTTTAGCAGGGGCTATAGGCGAGACTGCACCTTTGATGATTATCGGTATGATAGCATTTATCCCTGATGTAGCTAGTTCGATTTTTGATCCAACTAGCGTTTTACCTGCTCAAATTTACTCATGGTCGGCTATGCCAGAGCGTGCATTTTTAGAAAGAACAGCAGCGGGTATTATTGTGCTTTTAGGACTTTTAGTTGTGTTAAATCTTAGTGCAATATTATTAAGAAAATATTTTCAAGGAAAATTAAAGTGATAGCAAAAACAACAAATTTAAATTTATTTTATGGAAAAAAACAAGCTTTATTTGATATCAATATGCAAATAGAGCAAAACAAAATTACTGCACTCATCGGTGCTTCAGGATGTGGTAAATCCACTTTTTTGCGCTGTTTTAATAGAATGAATGATAAAATTGCAAAAATCGATGGTTTAGTGGAAATTGAAGGAAAAGATGTTAAAAATCAAGATGTAGTAGCCTTGCGTAAAAATGTAGGCATGGTTTTTCAACAACCTAATGTTTTTGTAAAAAGCATTTATGAAAACATCTCTTATGCACCAAAACTTCATGGTATGATTAAAAACAAAGATGAAGAAGAAGCTTTGGTGGTGGATTGCTTGCAAAAAGTGGGGCTTTTTGAAGAGGTTAAAGATAAATTAAAGCAAAATGCCCTAGCTCTTTCAGGCGGACAACAACAACGTCTTTGTATCGCAAGAGCTTTAGCGATCAAACCTAAACTTTTGCTTTTAGATGAGCCAACTTCTGCACTTGATCCTATAAGTTCAGGCGTGATTGAAGAGCTTTTGAAAGAATTAAGCCATAATCTTTCTATGATCATGGTTACGCATAATATGCAACAAGGCAAACGCGTAGCTGATTATACAGCATTTTTTCACCTAGGTGAGCTTATAGAATTTGGAGAAAGCAAGGAATTTTTTGAAAATCCAAAGCAAGAAAAAACCAAAGCTTATTTAAGTGGTGCTTTTGGATAATAAAACCGCTATTTTTAGCGGTTTTATTTTAAGAAAAATTTGTTAAAATTTGCCTTTTATCTTTTAAGGCATTAATCATGGCAAAAAAACAACTCTCTTTAACAAGACTTAGTTTTCCTATATTTTGGGATTTGCTTTCTAAGTATTTAACCGTGATTATCAATACCGCTATGGTGTCGCATTATTCTAATTTTCTTGTCGGTGCTATGGGGGCTGGAAATCAAATTTTAGATCTTTTTATCACTATTTTTTCATTTTTAAGCGTGGGTTGTAGCGTGGTGATCGCACAAGCAATTGGTGCAAAAGATCATGTTTTAGCAAGAAAAGTGATTCATCAAAGTTTGTTCTTAAATGCACTTTTAGGCTTTGTATGCGGTGTGCTTATTTTATGGCATGGGGAGTATTTGCTTTATCTTTTAAAAATTCCACAAGAATTGCTCAAAGATAGCGAAATTTACTTACATATGCTTGCAATTTGTTTGTTTTTTGATGCCATAGGTATTGTTTTAGCTGCTATTGTAAGGGTTTATAATATGGCTTATTGGGTCATGTTTATAGGTTTTTTGATGGATATAGTGGTGATTTGTGGAAATTATTATGTTTTGCATTATACAAAGTCAGAACTTTTTGGAATAGGGCTTAGTAATATTTTTGCTCGCATTGTTGCTATAGTTGCTTTGTTTGCGATACTTTTTTATAAACTTAAAATTCATCTTAAAATCAAAGAAATGATAAAACTTGAAAAAGAAGTTTTAAAAAAGGTTTTAAATATAGGAGGATTTTCAGCAGGGGAAAATCTTTTGTGGATAGTCCAATACACTATAGCTTTTGCTTTTGTAGCAAGTTTAGGCGAGGCGAGTTTGAGTGTGCAAACGATTTATTTTCAAATTTCAATGCTTATCATGCTTATAGGACAAGCTACGAGCATAGCTAATGAAATCATAGTAGGTAAATTAATCGGTGCTAGATATGAAAATATAGCTTATAAACATGCTTGGCGTGCTTTATATTTTAGTGTAATAGCGAGTGCTTTAGTGGCGTTTTTAAACTATCTTTGTCAAGATTTTACTATGCAAATTTTAGGGCTTAAAGAAGAGCTAAAAAATTTAATGATACCTTTATTTGCTCTTTCAATCTTTCTTGAAATTTCACGAACTTTTAATATAGTTATGGTTAATTCCTTGCGCGCAAGTGGCGATGCTAAGTTTCCATTTTTTAGCGGACTTGTTTTTATGATGGGGGTATCTTTGCCTGTGGGTTATGTGCTTTGTTTTCATTTTAATCTTGGAATTTTAGGGGTTTGGATAGGATTTTGTGCAGATGAGTTTTTGCGTGGAATGGTAAATTCATACAGATGGAAAAGTAAAAAATGGCAAGGCAAAGCTCTAGTTTAAAATCATTTATTTATAAAGATGAGTGCTATTTTTATTCTAAAAAATGCATAAAAACTTTAAGATTAAGGCTAAATGAAAAGGGTGAATTTGTTCTTAGCATTCCTTATTTTTGCACCTTTAAAAGCGTTTATGAGTTTTTAGATAAATCAAGTTCTTGGATGAATGAGGCAAAAAAAAGATTTGAAAAAAAAGCCTTAAAAGATGATGAGTTAATCTTTTTAGCTAAAAAATATAAAATTATTTTTGATGAAAATGTCAAAAAAACTTATTTTAATAAAGATAAAATTCTTTGTCAAAATAAAGCAAAATTGGATTTATTTTTAAGACAAAATGCTAAAAAGATTTTTACTTTTTATCTTAAAAAATGGAGTAAAAAAACAGGCTTATTTTACACGCATTTAAGCATTAAAAATATGAAAACGCGTTGGGGTTCATGTAATCACAATAAAGCTTATATTAATTTAAATTTAAAACTCATTCAAAAGAGTTTAAGAGCTATTGAATATGTGATTTTGCATGAAATCAGCCATTTAAAATTCCCCAATCATAGCAAAGAATTTTATACTTTTATAGAGCATTTTATGAGTGATTTTAGGCAAAGAGAGAAAGAATTTTTAAGTTAAAAATGTTATATTTATAGTTTATTTTTCAAAAAAGGCATAATATGACTTTGGATTTTGATTTTATTTATAATGCGGATAATGATATTTTTGAATATTTATTGCGTTTTTATGCGAAAAATTATAACTACACCCTTAGTAAAGAAGAAAATACTTATCATTTTTCTATCGATGCAGATGAAGAAAATTTAAAGACTTTTTGTGATTCTTTGAATTTCATGAGTCATAGCGTTTTTTTGAAAAAATTTGATGTAAAAGCGGGGCAGGGTTTTAACCCTTGTATACCAGAAGATAAAGAATTTTCAAGATTTTCTTATATTACTCATTTAAATTCTAATGCTTATCAAGAAAAAAAACTTTTAAACAAAAACGAATGGGGCGTGTTTTGTGAGTGTGAATTTTCAAGCAATTTATCAGAATTTGAAAAAATCAATGAAGAAAATTTCAATACTTTTTTAAATCTTGCTTTTGATTTGTTAAGTCAAGAAAAAAAGATTTATTTGAAAGATAAAAACGGCATTTATGAATTTTCTTTGTTTAAGAACGAATTTATAGGAGATTTTTTACTTTCTTGTGATATTAAGGCTATAAATTCAGTTTTTGTTTGTTCAAATGAAAATTTAAAACTTCTTGCAAGTTTGGAAAAACCTTTGATGAAGCTAAGGCTTAATGCTATGTTTAGAAAAAATCACAATCTTGATTTTAATGATTTTAAAATCAGACTTGCTAGGGATTTGTTTTGTTTTGCTTTAGGTTTAAAACTTTTTGAAAATGAATATAAATTTTTAAGCGTAAAAAAGATAGAAGAATATCAAAAAGATTTTTATATCAGTGCTTTAGATGAGCAAGTGGTGGTTTTAGAGGGTTTTGAATTTATCAATGCTAAGGCAAGAGAGCTTATTTTTTCTAAAGAAGATAAAAATATGGCAAGAATTTCTTATCTTGTAAGCCGTTATAAAGAAAAAGCTTTTATTTTAGAGCTAAGTAAGGATTATGAAGATATTTTGCTTATCAATAAAGAGCTTAATTTACTTAAACTTTGCTTACCAAAACACAGCAAAGAACTTTATGAAGAGATTAAAAAAGATGAAATTGGTGCAAGGCTTTTAGAAAATTTTAACAAGGAATTTCCTCTTTTAGATGAAAATTTTAAGCTTCAAAACAATTTTTATTCCTTGCTTGGCTTGCTGGGTAGAGTGCTAAATTTGGGTAGAAATTTACAAGAGAGTGCTAGTGAGCTTTTAAAAATCGCTGATGAGTCAAAAATGCCTCGTGGAGTAAAGATTGATTATCGTTTGAAAGAAGATAAAAGTTTTGATTATACAAGGACTTTAAGATCTGCCATGAGTTTTATGTTAGCAGGTGTAGATAGTGCTAATATCGCTTATGGAGCGGTTGAGAGTTTGGCTTATTTCTTGCGTGATACTTATGATGAATTAAGAGAGAAAAAGCAAAGTGATTTAGCACTTATAAGTGGATCTTTGTTTGAACATAAATCTTTACTTAAAAATACTTTAAAACATCTTAAAAATTGTCAGTTAAGCGATGCGCCACTTAGGGTATAAGATCAAAATTTCAGGTCTAGTTCAAGGGGTGGGTTTTCGCCCCTTAGTTTATGAACTAGCTTTGAAATCAAAGCTTTTTGGAGAAGTAAGAAATGATGGTTTTGGGATAGAAATCATCCTTGCTTGCACTCAAAAAGAATGTGAAAATTTCATAGAAAATTTAAAAAATCATCTTCCACCTTTAGCAAGAATAGATAAGCTTATAATGACGCAAATTTCAATTTCAAACTATGAGAATTTTAGCATTACTCCTTCTTTAGAGAATACAAAAAGCACGCCTATGTTAAGCGATTTTGCGTTTTGTAAGGAGTGTAAAAAAGAATTTTTTGATGAAAAAAATCCACGCTTTTTATATCCTTTTATCACTTGCACACATTGTGGGCCACGCTTTAGTATTATAAAAAGTCTTCCTTATGATAGATTTAATACCTCTATGCAAGAATTATTGATGTGTGAGTTTTGTAAAAGCGAATACGAAGATCCTAAAAATAGGCGTTTTCATGCCCAGCCTATTAGTTGTCCTAAATGCAAAATCAATGTTTTTCTTAAAAATCCAAAGGGTGAAATTTTAGCCAAAGATCAAGAAGCTTTTATACAAAGTGCGAAGTTTTTAAAGGAAGGTAAAATTTTAGCCATTAAAGGCATGGGCGGTTTTCATCTCATGTGTGATGCGTTTAATGAAGAAGCTTTAAAAACTCTAAGACTTAGAAAAAATCGCCCCAAAAAACCCTTTGCTTTGATGTGTAAAGATTTACAAAGTGCTAAAGAACTTGCCTTTATAGATGAAAAGGAAGAAGCTTTGCTTGGTGGGGTTTTGGCTCCTATTGTGATTTTAAAGGCAAAAAAAGCCTTTTCTTTAATCGCTCCTGATGTTGATAAAATCGGCATTATGTTAGCTTATACACCTTTACATCTTTTGCTTTTTGAGTATTTTAAAGGAAGCCTTGTAGCAACGAGTGCAAATTTAAGCGGAGAAAGTATTATTAAAGATGAGTTTAATTTGTGTAAAAAACTTGATAAAGTTTTTGATTTTTATTTGGATTATGATAGGGAAATTATCAATGCAAGTGATGACAGCATAGCTCAAGTGGTAAATGGCAAAACTATGTTTTTGCGTACTTCAAGGGGTTTAAATCCTTTTTATTTGGAAAGAAATTTTAATAAAAAAGGCACTTTTTTAGCTTTAGGTGCGGAACTTAAAAATGAATTTGTGATTTTTTATGAAAATAAACTTTTAATTTCTCCTTATATAGGGGATTTGAAAAGTCTTGATGTGCATGAGAGATTTTTTAAACTTTTAGAATTTTTTAAACAAAATTATGATTTGAAATTTGATGCGATTTTGTGCGATAAACACCCGCATTTTAGCTATGCAAAAGAATTTGAAGAAAGGATTAAAATTTCTCATCATTATGCGCATTTTTGTGCGGCTTATTTTGAATACGAAGAAAATTTTGCAAAAGATGAAAAGGCTTTAGCTTTTATTTGTGATGGAACAGGTTATGGCGAAGATGGTAAAATTTGGGGTGGAGAAGTTTTTGTAGGAAATTTAAAAGAATATGAAAGAATTGCACATTTTGAAAATTTTACCCTTATCAATAGTGATATTAAAAATATACAAAATTTAGCCTTAAGTCTTATTTTTCATTATGATTTAGAAGATAAGGCTAAGGATTTTTTAGCAAAAATTCCAAAAATTAAACTTAAAAATCTTAAAAAAATTTATTCTCATTCTAACTTACAAACAAGTTCTTTAGGACGCATTATCGATGCTTTTGGAAGTATTGTTTTTAACTTAGAAAAAATTTCTTATGAAGCTCAAGTTGGCTTAATGTGTGAAGCTTTTTATGATAAAAATCTTGATTTTTCTTATAAGCTTTTTGTAGAAAAAGGGCAGGTTAATTTTAAAAATTTAATCCTAGGGGCTTTGCAAGATGAAAAAACTAAGGCGATTACAGGTATGTTTAATGCCTTGGCAAATTTTATCATAGATTTTAGCAAAGATTATGATTTAAAAGTGCTTTTAAGCGGAGGGGTTTTTCAAAACAAAACCTTGCTTGAAATTTTAAAAGCTAAAAATTTTGATTTTTTTATACCTTTAAAGTACCCTTGTAATGATAGCTCCATAGCCTTAGGACAAATGGTGCATTTTTTAAATTTAGAAAAATAAAGCAAATATTCTAAAAACTCATAATTTTTTAATGCTTTTAAGGTTAAAATGAAACAAAAAATATAGAAGGAAAGAAAATGTGTAAAGATTGCGGCTGCTCTATAAATTCAAGCCATACGCATGGTCATCATCACGATCATCATCATGAAAATCCAAGCCTAAAAGAAAGCAAAACCATAGAAGTGATTTCTAAAATTTTAAGTAAAAATGACGAAGAAGCCAAGCATAATAGGGCGCATTTTAATGAAGCAAATACACTTTGTATCAATCTCATGAGCTCTCCAGGAAGCGGAAAAACTACACTTTTAGAAAGTACGATCAAAGCTTTAAAAAACGAACTTAAAATTGCTGTGATTGAAGGGGATTTAGAAACCAATAATGACGCTCTAAGGGTAAAAAATGCCGGAGCTTTGGCGTATCAAATCACTACAGGGCAAAGCTGTCATTTGGATGCTTTTATGGTGCATGAGGCTTTGCATCATTTAGCCATTGATGATGTGGATTTGCTTTTTATAGAAAATGTTGGAAATTTGGTTTGTCCTGCAAGTTATGATTTAGGAGAGCATTTAAATGTGGTTTTGCTTTCTGTTACCGAAGGAAGCGATAAACCGCAAAAATATCCTGTGATGTTTAAAAAGGCTGATATAGTTTTAATCACAAAGGCAGATTTAGCTCATCATTTTGATTTTGATGTTAAAGAGGCGACTAGGTTGATTAAAGAATTAAATCCTAGAGCAGATATTATCACCCTTGATGCAAAAAATGGCACCAATATGGAGCTTTGGTATAAGGTGCTTAAACTTAAAAAGGAGCTTTTTTAATGTGTTTGTCTATACCTTCTGAAATTTTAGAAATCGATGAGTTAAACAATGCTTTAGTACAAACTTTAGGCGTGAAAAGAAAAGTTAATTTGGATTTGATTGATGAACCTTTAAAACAAGGCGATTATGTATTAATCCATGTAGGCGTTGCTATGGAAAAAATCGACAAAGAAGCTGCACTAGAAAGCATTAAAACCTATCAAGAAATAGTAGAAAAAATGAATAGTGGAGAGATAAAAAGTGATGAGGGAGATTTGGGTTTAAATGAATTTCATCGATGAATTTAGAGATAAAGAAAGCATTTTAGCTTTAAAAAAACTCATAGAACAAGAACTTAAAAATCCTATCAATATCATGGAAATTTGCGGTGGGCATACGCATAGTATCATGAAATATGCTTTGCCTTCTATTTTGCCAAAGGAAATTAACTTTATCCATGGGCCAGGATGTCCTGTTTGTGTTATGCCAAGAGTTCGCATTGATACAGCTATCAAGTTAGCCTCCATGAAAGATACGATTTTTTGTACTTTAGGGGATCTTTTAAGGGTGCCTGGAAGTGAAATTTCTTTACTGGATTTAAGAGCTAAAGGGGCTGATGTTAGAGCGCTTTATTCTCCGCTTGAGGTTTTGGAAATTGCTAAGCAAAATTTAAACAAAAATATCATCTTTTTTGCTATAGGTTTTGAAACTACTACGCCTATGAGTGCTTTACTTCTTCAAAAGGTTATAGAAGAAAAAATAAATAATGTCTTTTTTCATATCAATCATATCACAGTTCCAGCACCTGTAGAAGCGATCATGAATGATGAAAATGTAAAAATCAATGCTTTTTTAGGTCCTTCTCATGTGAGTGTGATAACAGGTTATGGTATTTATGAGCCTTTAGCAGCAAAATTTAAAACCCCTATAGCGGTGAGTGGTTTTGAGCCAGTTGATATTTTAGAAAGTGTGTTAAATATCATAAAACAAAGCAATGAAGGCACTTTTAAAGTGTATAATCAATACAAAAGAGCCGTAAGCAAAGAAGGCAATGTTAAAGCACAAAATTTAGTAAAAAAATACTTTAGGGTGTGTGATTTTGAATTTCGTGGCTTAGGACTTATTAAAGATGGAGGCTTGGAGTTAAAAGAAGAATTTAGCGCTTACGATGCGAGTAAAAAATTTGATTGTACGGTTCAAAGTAAAAATGAAAGCAAAGCCTGTATTTGTGGGCAAATTTTAAGAGGTTTGGCCAAGCCTTATGATTGTAAAGTTTTTGGCAAGGCTTGTACGCCAAGAAGTCCTATAGGAAGTTGTATGGTTTCTGGCGAGGGTGCTTGTGCGGCGTATTATAAATACTCAAAGGTGAATGCATGAAAAATATTTCCTTAGCCCACGGAGGTGGCGGAGAAGAGATGAATGAGCTTTTAACTAAGCTTTTTAAGATCTTTGATAATGAAATTTTAAACGCAAATAATGATGCGGCGATTTTGGGAAATTTGGCTTTAAGCACGGATTCTTTTGTTTTAAGTCCGATTTTTTTAGATGAAGAGGTTAATATAGGCAAACTTTGTGTTTGTGGTTCTATTAACGATGTTTTGATGGTGGGTGCTAAGCCAAAATATCTAAGCTTAGGGCTTATCTTAGAAGAAGGTTTTGAGCTAGAAAAATTAGAACGTATTTTAAAAAGCATTAAAGAAGAATGTGAAAAATGTGGAGTTATGTTAGTTTGTGGCGATACTAAAGTTGTTCCTAAGGGTAAAGCAGATGAAATTTATATCAACACTACAGCCTTAGGTGAAATTATTTCTAAAAAAGAAAGTAAAAATATCAAAGCAGGGCTTAGCATACTTCTTTCAGGCGATATAGGAAGGCATGGAGCTAGTGTTTTAATCAAAAGAAATGAGCTAGAAGCTGATATTAAAAGTGATTGCAAGGCTTTGAATAAAGAGGTTTTAGAGCTTTTAGAAAAAGATATAAAGGTTGTGGCCATGAGAGATGCTACTCGCGGGGGGCTTAGTGCGGTTTTAAATGAGTGGGCAAAGCAAAGTGGAAATGATCTTTTGATCTTTGAAGAAAAAATCATCGTTCAAGATGAGGTTTTAGGACTTTGCGAGCTTTTTGGTTACGAAGCGTATGAGCTTGCAAATGAAGGCACTTTTATACTTTGTGTGGAAAAAGAAGATGAGTTAAAAGCCTTGGAAATTCTAAAAAAATACAATGTAAATGCGAGTATTATAGGAGAAGTTTTAGAAGAGAAAAAAGCACGCGTGATCTTACAAAACGCTTATGGAGCAAAACGCTTTTTAGAAAGTCCTAAAGGCGAACTTTTACCAAGAATTTGCTAATGCACGAATTAAGTATAGTAGAATCTTTAATCGAACTTTGCGAAGAAAATGCCTTAAACAATAAGGCTTGTAATGTGCAAGAAATTTATGTAAAAATCGGGCGTTTAAGCGGTATAGAAGTGGATCTTTTTAAGCGTTGTTTTGAAACTTTTAAAGAAAACTCAAATATTTGCAAAAATGCTAAACTTTTTATAGAGCTTGCTCCGCTTGAAATTTTATGCTTAAAATGCGATCAAACAAGTATTTTAGAAGAAAATGTTTTTAAGTGTCCTAAATGTCAAAGTATAGAATATAAAATCATACAAGGTGAGGACTTACATCTTATGCGACTTGTGATGAAATAATATATTTGGCGTTTTTGTTACAATAGTAAATATTTTATCGATATTATTATTTTAATATTTAATAACCAAGCTAAAAAATCATAAATTTTGAAATTTTATCTAAAAATGCAAAAACTAAAAAAAATATATTTTTAAATTTATTTTAAATAAAATTTAAAAATATTATAAAAATATTGATAATATTTCATACAAATTTATTCTTATTAAGATATTTTAATTTAAACTAAAAATTTAAACCAAAATTTTAATAATAATTTAAGTATAATTATTATATAGTCTTCACTATTTTCATATTACAGTTTTATATTATTTTTAAATATAAACAAGAAAATATAAATATAAAAGGAAAGGGAATATTTATGAATAAAACTGCATTAACTAAAACATACACAAAAGATATACAAAATTCCTGTTTAAATTCTAAAAAGATAGTTTTATCTTTAGCTGCTATTTCTTTTTCGGCAAGTTGTACTCATGCTACACTTACTCCTGAAATAGAAACTTACGAAGAGGCAACAAATAGACATACTAAAGCTAGGTCAAGTGTTCGTTCTAAAAGTTCGAATAATGAGACTATAAATAATTCACAAACTTTAACTAAAACTGTAAGTAACACCGGCAATACTCTAGTTATAGAAAGTAGTGGAACTATTACTATTTCTAATGGTAGCCAACAAGCAGTAAACTTTCAACCAAATTCTTCAACTTCTACCTTTTTAAATAAAGGAACTCTTATAGGTGGAAACAATGCTGCTAGTGTTCAACTAGGAGCAAATGGAAATAACGGTGTTACCATAGAAACCTTTAATAATCAAGGCATCATAGGCAATGGTTCTTCTAAATTTGGAGTAACAGTTTGGGGAAATTCTAATAATAAATCTACTATTAATAATTTTACCAATAGTGGAACTATTCATTCAAATGCCGGTGAAAGTATTTATTTTGGTAACGCCAATATATCAAGTTTTGTTAATAGTGGGATTATTAAGAGTAAACAAGACACAGGAGTAAATATATCTCAAGGAACAAGTATAGGGAATTTTAACAATACCGGAACTATTGAAGGCAAGAAAATGGGTGTAAATGTTCGTTCAACAATAAATACCTTCGTCAATGACGGTTTAATTGCTGCAACGAACGATGGAATACAGATAAATGCTAATGTAAAAACATTAAAAAATACGGGAACCATAAAAGGACATGCTATATCTATAAGATTAAATGGAACTATAGACCAATTGATCAATGAAGGCATTGTGGATGGTGAAAGTGCTGGTATTTACATGAGCAGAGGTCGTGTTAAAACTCTTACAAATAAAGGTACCATTAATCAAAACAATTCGGCAACTTGGGCTGCTGGTATAAAACTCGAAAATGGTAGTACTATAGAAAATATCATCAACACAGGAACTGTCAATTCTAATAGTTTTGGAATAGCTGTAACTTATGGTAAATTTGGAACACTTACCATAAAAGATGGAGGTATGGTTTATGGAAAATACGAGGGAATAGGAGTGGGTCAATGGCAAACTCTAGGAGATTTATATATAGATGGAAGTTCAAGTAATGGCACAGTAAGTGGAATTTATAGTGATCAACGTGGAATTTCATTAGATGCTAACTCACGAACTCAAAAAATAGAACTTAAAAATGGCGGCATTATAAAAGGTAAGGTCCATGGTATAAGATTGGATAATGGTGCCTCTTTAAGTGGAGAAATGATTTTATCTGGCGAAGGTTCTAGGGTAGAAGGTGGAAGTGGTGCTGGTATATTGAATCGAAGTGGAAAAATAACAGGCTCTATAACCATAAAAGATGGAGCAACTGTTACGGCTACTTCGAATCGAGCCATAGTTAACCATCGCTCAGGAAGTATAACAGGTGGTATTACTGTTAGTGGGAAAAACACTAAACTTCAAGGAAATATAATCAATATGGGTAATGCTTCTATAGGTAGTGATATCAAGATAGAAGATGGAGCTAAGGTAGAAGGTGGTCTTGTTAATCAAGATAATGGAGCTATTTCTGGTTCAATTACTGTAGATAAAAATAGTAAACTTGATTCTATCACTAACACTTCTACATCATCTACAGGTATAAGTGGTTCTATTACTAACAATAGTGATAATAAACTTGAAATTTCTAATGGAGAAGGTGCTACTATAGGTGGAGGTATTACAAATAATGGTAATGCTGATTTAGTTATTTCCAATCAAGGCTCAGTAGGTAAAGATAGCAATGGTAATACAGTAACTAACAATGGTAGTGGTAGTGTTGGAATCAAAGATTGGCTTGTTTCTACAGATAAAAACACAGGTAAATTAAACACTGTGGTTATAGGTGGAAGTGGTAAAGATAATGTAAAAGTAGAAAACATCACCGTAGATCAAAGCAATGTTGATCTTGAAGAGCTAAACGATATAAATAACATCATCTCAGGTGTTAATCAAAACAATATTGGCAATATAGGAACCAATGGAAGTGGAGAAATATCTTTAAGCTTTGATCCAATAACAGGAAAGCTTACTACAGATTTTAATCTTAATGCTTCCATATCAGGTGCAACCTTTAGATCTTTAATCTCTACTACTTCAAGAAGATCAACCTTTATAGATAATGTTATGGGTAATTCTATGCAAAGCTTTGCTTTAGCTTCTTCAAGTAAATCTCAAAGCATCGCTATGTCTGAAAAGGGTAATTTATATGCAGATGCAAGTGATTATATAAAGAGTGATTTAAATAATGGAAGCTATGGTTCTAATAAAGAACATTCTTTATTCATCCTTCCTTATACTTCTTCACAGAATGTTGAACTTTCTTTAAATGAAGAAAGTAAAGGACACACTAAAGGAACCATTATAGGTTATTCTACTTTAAAAGACAGTGGAATATATGGTGTGTATGCAGGTTATGAAGATACAAAAATGGGTTCAACTTATTTTGATATTAATAATAGAACCTATTATGCAGGTTTAAAATACTTTAATACCTTATTTACTACAGAAAAAGGTCAAGAAGTTTATATCAAAGCTCAAGGTAAAGCTGCTTTGATTAAAAATGATTTAACTGAAAAAATAGGAAATAATGAAGCTAAAGCTGAACCTAATTCTTATGCTTATGGAGTCAATACAGCCTTAGGTATGAATTTTATTTCTAATAAAGATATATTCTCTCCTGAAATAGGTCTTGCTTATGAAGGAGGTTATACTGAAGCTTTTTCTATGAAAGACACCATAGGACAAGCAACAGTTAAAGGTGGAGAAAGAACCTATGCAAACTATTTAAATCTTTTCTCTACTAAAACAAGTCTTACTTGGTTTAGAGATTGGTTGCCTAATTTAAAAACTTCAGTAGAACTTGGAGCTAAGTTTAATATCAATCCTAAAGTAGAAGCTGAGGCTAGATTTGGTAATATAAAAGTAAGTGATGAGTTTGATTTACCAAGAGTACAAAAATTTGTAAGCACTTCTTTTATCATTCCTGTTAATGAAGCTTTCCATTTTAGTTTAAGCTATAATGGAATGTTTGATAAAGATGGCAATACCCATACAGGATTTGCTCAGTTTAATTATCTTTGGTAATCTTATAAAAGATAATATTTAGTTTAATTAGTTTACTCTCCTACTTGTTAAAAATTTCATCCTGATAATTTTAAAATTATTAGGATGGATGTTTTTAAGGTTATTAAACTCTTTTTAGATTGCAATCATTCTTTTAAAGTATTTTAAAAACTCAGTTAAGATTAACAATACAATCATTTTAAATTATTTTAATACGATTAAAAGAAGTGAAGAGGATTGAAGAGTAAAAATTAACTTTTTAAAATCCTTGCAAGTTTAAGCAAATTTGAAATTAAAAATTCTTTTTTTACGAGCTTAGAATTGGTTTTAAGCTCGTATTCGCATTTAAGCAAAAGAGTGAAAATTTCTTTATATTGTTCGATTTTTAAACTAAAGGCTTGAGAGCTTAAATTTTGTCCCACTTGAGGAGGTGGAGTATAGCCTAAAAGATCTTTAAAATCAATTTTACCATTGACTTTAGCATAAAGTGCGATTTTAAACAAACGATAAAAAGAATTATACAAAGAGTTGATTAAAGCAATTTCATTAAAATTATCTAAAATTTTTTCAAGTTCGCTTTTAAAGTCTTGTTTCTTTAAAATTTTATCAAAAAAGCTTTCAAAACTTCCTGTATTCAAACTATAGCAGTATTGTTCTATGGTTTTTTCATCTACTCTTAAACCACTAAATTTATTAAGCTCACTCGCAGCAAGATATAAGTTTTCATCAAAACTTGTAAAAAGAGTAAATAAAGCATTTTGAGTGATTTCAACCCCTAGTTGTTTTGCTTTTATGCTTAAAAGCTCCACGCCTTCTTTAGCTCCGTTAGCTTTAAAAAATCTTACAAAATGAGGAGAGAAAATTTTTTCTATATCGCTTTGTTTAGAACTTTCATCATAAAGCTCTAAAAGAAAGAAATTGTCCGTATTGTTTTTACAAAGTTCGACTAAAACTTTAAGATCTTTTGTTGGAATTTTTTTAGAAGTTTTAATTTCGAGTAATTTTTTTTCACTAAAAAGCGATCCTGCGCTTAAAAAATCACTCGCACGAGTGAAGTTGTATTCTTCAAAAAAAAGTTTCAAAGTTTCATCGGGCTTATATTTTTCTTTTATAAATTCAGCATAAAGTTCGCTTTGAAAATTATCTGCTCCATAAAGAAAGAAAAAATTAGGTATTGAATCTTTAGAAAGCAGGGTTTGGAGCTCTTTTCTATACATTTTCTTCCTTTATAAGTCTTTGGGTGATTTTAGCATAAATTTTTGCCATAACTATATCCGCTTCCATGATTTGTACTTCAACATTTTCTAGCAAATTTACACGCGTATCATAAAGGATTATATCCGCTCCTTTGATTTCATCATCTAGTTTGGCTATGCAAACTCCATCATTTTGGACAACTAAAGCTTTAAATTTTTTGCCTATATTTTTAGCTGCCCATCTAGCAAATTTTCTATCCATAAAATCAAAAGCAACCTTATCCGCCTCTCTTTCAAGTGTGCTAAGATTCTCGCAAGTGCTTTCTATGTTTAAAAGTAGATAATTAAAAAGTTTTTCATCGTTTTTTTGTTTGGCTTTTAAAAGTCTGTGTAAAATAAGATCAGAATACCTTCTTATAGGGCTTGTAAAATGTGAGTATTTATCAAAACCTAAGCCAAAATGCCCCGCATTTACGCTAGAGTATTCCGCTTTTTTTTGTGCTTTGATGATGAGTTTATCTACTTCTGCTCTTAAATTTAATTCATCAGCTAAAGCTTGTATGTCGCGTATGAGCTCAGGAAGATTGGGTTTAAAATTTACATCGATTCCGAGTTCGCGTAATTCATTTAAAAGCTTATCGATTTTTCTTGTATCAGCACTTAAGTGATTTCTAAAAACGCCTATATCTATGAGTTTTGCTGCGGCTTTATTGGCTAAAAGCATACAATCTTCGATCAAATTATGCGAAGGCGTGTCTTTTTCAAAAACTGTGCTTTTTAGACTTAAATTTTCATCTAAATTCATTCTTAATTCTTCGGTGCGAAATTCAAAGGCATTTTTAAGACGCATTTTGCGTAAATTTTTTGTGATTTCAAAAAGCTCATAAAGCCATGAAAGTTCTTTTAAATCAGGTTTTTGTACCAAAATTTCATCAACTTCATCGTAATTAAAACGGCGTTTTGAGTTGATAATACCTTCAAAAAGTTCTTCTTTGATGACTTTATTTTCATGATCGAGTGTGATTTTAAAACAATACGCTAAGCGATCTAAATGAGGTTTTAAAGAACAGATATTTTCACTTAAAGGATGCGGTAACATAGGTATAGCAATATGTGGAAAATAAATAGAAAATCCACGATTTCTTGCTTCTTTATCTATAGCGCTATAAGCATAAACATATTCGCTAACATCAGCAATAGCTACATAAATTTCTCGTTTTTGGGTGTCAAAATAAATCGCATCATCAAAATCTTTTGCATGTATAGGATCTATGGTGCAAAAAGGCAAGGCTCTTAAATCCATGCGATTTTTATACATACTCGCATCAACACTATCACCGTTTGCTAGAGCTTCTTTAATGCAAGCATCGCTAAATTCGTTATTTTTATTAAAAAGAGCTAGGGAGATTTTTTCATCTACGCTTTCATCGTGGATATGCCCTAAAACTTCTATGATATTGTTATTTTCATTTTCTATTTTTAAAATTGTCCCTAAAGGTAGTGCTTTTAAGGATTTTTGAGAAGCTTTTAAGGCGGTGCTTAATCCTGTTTTGATATTCATTCCAAGCACGGCTTCGCCATACCTTTTGGTGATCACTAAAGAAGTTTCATTGGCTTTTTTTAAAACCAAAATCACCTTTGCACTGGGGCGTTTTTTCTTTAAAGGTAGAAGTTTTACTGCGACTATATCTTTATAGTTGGCACCTTTTAGGTTTTTGTTTTCTATCAAAAGATCTTTTTTGAAACTTTCATCAAAGCATTGTAAAAAACCTGTGCCTTTGCTTGAAATATCAAGTACTCCAAAGGCAAAACCATTGTTAAGATAATATTTGTTTTTATGTTCTTTGATGATATGATTGGCTAAAAGTTCTCTTAAAATTTGTTTAAATTCATTGCTTACTTCGTGAGAACTGATGCCATAACTAAGACTGTTTAAAAATTCTTTCACTTTTGATACTTTATGATTTTTTGTAAAATTCTTACATAAAGTTTATAAAAAAAATATGAAATTTATACTTTAATTGCTATAATAACACCTTTAATTTTTAAATTTTTAAGGAGTGAATATGGCTATTATAGTATATTATGATAAAGATTGTGATTTAAATTTAATCAAATCAAAAAAAGTAGCAATCATAGGCTTTGGCTCTCAAGGACACGCTCATGCGATGAATTTAAGAGATAATGGCGTAAATGTAATTATCGGACTTCGCGAAAGTAGTGTAAGTGCTGTTAAGGCAAAAAATGCTGGTTTTGAAGTAATGAGTGTAAGCGAGGCTTCTAAGATGGCAGATGTGATTATGATTTTAGCTCCTGATGAAATTCAAGCAGATATTTTTAATGTCGAAATAAAACCAAATTTAAGTGAAGGCAAGGCTATAGCTTTTGCACACGGTTTTAATATCCACTATGGTCAAATTGTTGCTCCAAAAGGTGTAGATGTTATCATGATAGCACCTAAAGCACCAGGACATACAGTAAGAAATGAATTTACTTTAGGAGGTGGAACTCCTTGCTTGATAGCTATTCATCAAGATGAAAGTAAAAATGCTAAAAATTTAGCCTTAAGTTATGCAAGTGCGATTGGGGGTGGACGCACAGGTATTATAGAAACAACCTTTAAAGCTGAAACAGAAACAGATCTTTTTGGTGAACAAGCCGTGCTTTGTGGTGGGCTTAGTGCTTTGATTCAAGCAGGTTTTGAGACTTTGGTTGAAGCAGGTTATGAACCTGAAATGGCTTATTTTGAGTGTTTGCATGAAATGAAACTCATTGTGGATTTGATTTATCAAGGCGGTATTGCAGATATGCGTTATTCTATCTCAAATACTGCAGAATACGGCGATTATATTACAGGGCCAAAGATTATCACTGAAGAGACTAAAAAAGCGATGAAAGGTGTTTTAAAAGATATACAAAATGGTGTTTTTGCAAAAGATTTTATCTTAGAACGCCGTGCAGGTTTTGCTAGAATGCATGCAGAACGCAAAAATATGAATGATTCTTTGATAGAAAAAACAGGGCGCAATTTGCGTGCTATGATGCCTTGGATCAGTGCTAAAAAATTAGTAGATAAAGATAAGAACTAAACATTGTCGAAGAAAAAATTAGTTCAAATTCAGCGTTATTTAATCATAGCTATAC
This sequence comes from Campylobacter sp. CFSAN093224, assembly GCF_012897395.1. Taxonomy (NCBI): domain Bacteria; kingdom Pseudomonadati; phylum Campylobacterota; class Epsilonproteobacteria; order Campylobacterales; family Campylobacteraceae; genus Campylobacter; species Campylobacter sp. CFSAN093224. Next base: position 595,015 of record NZ_CP040607.1, read on the forward strand.
TTTTTTTACTTTGCATAGCTTTAGCTTTGGGAATTTTAGTAAAATATCAAAATTCCCAAGATGTTTCTTCTGTTAAGCCGGATTATTTTATTGATAAGCAAGAAGATTTAATTTCATTAAATAAAGATCATTATGAAATTGGTATTTTTCAAGAGAATGAGTTTGATAATAATAAATCTGTAAGTATTTTAGAGCAAAAAATTCAAGAAATTGATGATTTAAATACAAGTTTAAATGAGCAAAATTTAAGCAGTGTGGAGCAGAATTTAAGTTTAGAACAAAATCAGAGTTTAGAACAAAATTTTATTCTAAAAGATACAAATTTAACCCAAGATCAAAATTTAACTTTTAATGAAGATATTCATTTAAATAAAATTTCTAAAAAACCAAAACTTGCTATTATTATCGATGATATGGCAAATGCAAGTCAGGTTAGAGGTTTAAAAGCTTTAAATTTAAAGTTAAATCCTTCTTTTTTTCCGCCAGATAAAAACCATAGCGAAACGCCAAAACTTGCTTTAAAATTTGATTTTTATATGGTGCATTTACCTTTAGCAGCAATTAATTACAATAAACCCGAGCTTGATACTTTAAATCCAAATGATAGCAAAGAAAGAATTTTTAAAAAAATCAAGCAAATTAAAAAAGATTTTAAGGATTTAAGATACATCAATAATCACACGGGAAGTTTATTTACAAGCAATGAAGAAGCTATGAGAAAGCTTTATGAGGTTTTAAAAAATCAAAATATATTTTTTGTAGATTCTAAAACTATAGGAAATTCTAAAGCAAATAAAATAGCCAAAGAGTTAAATGTTCCTTATATACAAAGAGATGTGTTTTTGGATAATGAAGATGATGTTAATTATGTTAAAAAACAACTTGAAAGTGCGGTAAAACTTACACAAAAAAAAGGTTTTGTTATAGCCATAGGACATCCTAGAAAAAATACTTTTAAAGCTTTAGAGCAAAGTAAAGATTTGTTAAAAAGCGTTGATCTTGTGTATTTGAGTGAAATTTATGGCAAGTGAAATTTTGCCTGATGAATTTTTAGAACTTTTTAAAGATTTAAAAAAGCCTCCTAAAAAATTACACTATAAAGGAAATTTATCTTTATTAAAACAAGATAAAATCGCTATTATAGGTTCAAGGCGTATGAGTGTTTATACGAAAAATTGTGTTTTTTCCTTAGCGAGTATGCTTAAAAATGCTCATCTTTGCGTGGTAAGTGGCGGTGCTTTGGGTGTGGATATCACCGCAAGTATGGCAGCTATGCCAAATACTATAGGTATTTTTGCTAATGGTTTAGATCAAATTTATCCAAGAACTAATGAAAAAATCATTAAACAAATTTATGAAAATGCTTTAGCTTTAAGTGAATACGAAGATGATTATTTGCCAAAAAATTATGACTTTTTACTAAGAAATCGTTTGGTTATTGCTTTAAGTAAGGCCGTTGTGGTTGCACAAGCAGATATAAAAAGTGGTTCTATGCAGAGTGCAAAACTTGCTTTAGAACTCAATAAACCTTTATATGTTTTACCACAAAGACTAGAAGAAAGCACAGGAACTAATTTTCTTTTAAAGGAAAATAAAGCAAAGTTAATTTGTGATTTTAAAGAATTTGTAAGTGAGTTTGCAAGTATAGATATAAATCAAGATGAATTTTTAGAGTTTTGTAAAAAAGGTGTGAGTGTTGATGAGGCTTTAAAAATTTATGGACAAAAAGTTTATGAATATGAACTTGAGGGAAAAATTTCCATAGAAGGGCTTTTTATAAGGGTTTTAGCATGAGAGCTTTGGCTTTAGATGTAGGTTTAAAACGCATAGGTGTAGCGCTTTGCATAGATAAAAAGATCGCTTTGCCTTTAGATGCAGTTTTAAGAAAAAATCGCAATCAAGCCGCTAATGAAATCAAAAATTTACTTAAAATACATGAAATTTCTTTACTTATTGTAGGCATTCCTAAGGGTGGATCAAGTGAAGAAGAAATGACAAGACGCATTAAGCATTTTGTTTCTTTGCTTGAATTTGATAAAGAAATTTGCTTTGTAGATGAAAGCGGAACAAGCAAAGAAGCTTTAGGATACGGCGTAGCCAATACACGCAAAAAAGATGGTAAATTAGACTCTTTATCCGCTTTTATCATGATAAAGGATTATTTTGCTCTCTAGAATAGAAAAACTTTATACCAAAGATGAAATGCAAAATATTTTATCTTCTTTTGCTCAAGAAAAAAATGTTTGTGTATTTGCAAATACTTTAAAAACTAGCATTGAAGAATTAGAAAAAGAATTTTTAAAACAAAAATTAAAATTTAAAAAGATCAATGCTTATTGTTATTTGTTTGATGCCAAAGATAAGGCTATCTTAAGTTCTATGAAAGCTTTTAATGAGGCGCACTTTTATATACAAAATTATTCTTCTTATTTGTGTGCTTTAAATTTAGAAGTCAAAGCAGGGCAAAGGGTTCTTGATATGTGTGCAGCTCCGGGTGGTAAAAGTATCAATCTTGCAAATTTTATGCAAAATACAGGTTATTTAGCTTGCAATGAGATGAGTAGGGATAGATTTTTTATTTTGCAAAAAAATCTTAAAAATTACGGCGTGAATGCTAAAGTTTTTATGAAAGATGGTAAAAATATAGGCAATTTATGCCCTTTAAAATTTGATAAAATCTTACTTGATGCACCTTGTTCAACTTTTGCTAAAATAGGTTTTGATTTGGAAAAAAGTTATAAAGAAATCAAAAATATTGCAAAAACTCAAAAAAAACTTCTACATTCTGCTTTAAAGGCATTAAAAATAGGCGGAGAGCTTGTATATAGTACTTGCACCTTTACCAAGGAAGAAAATGAAGAAGTGATAGAGAATGCTTTAAAAAGTGAGTTTAAATTAGAGCTTTTAGATATTGATTTGGAAAATGTTGAGGCTAAAGCAGGGCAAAGTGAAGAATTTGCTGAAATTTCAAAATGCAGACGGATTTTACCAAGCTTAGACTATGATGGATTTTTTATAGCTAAGCTTAGGAAATTATGTTAATTGATAAAATTATTCACATTTAAATACAAATTCATAAAAAAACTTAAAAAACAATAAATAATTTTTTCTTTATTTTAAAGCTTAAAGTTCTATTTTTAAGTACTTTGAAAAGAAAATCACAGCGTGAAAAGGCTGTGAATAAAGTTGAAATTTTTTTAACCTTAAAAAGATGAAATTAGTCTGATTGTATTTTTTGCAGTTTTGGAGCTATTATAGCTTGACAATATCCTTGATTGGGATTATTTATAAAATAATGTTGATGATAGTTTTCAGCTTTGTAATAAGTTTGCAATCTTGAAATTTTAGTAACTATTTTTTTGCTAAATATTTTTTGCTGTTCTTCGATGAAATTTTGAGCTAAAATTTTATCTTCTTCATTTTCGTAAAAGATTATTGAGCGATATTGTATACCAATATCTCCACCTTGTTTATCTATACTTGTTGGATCATGAATTTTAAAAAAGAGTGTTAAGATTTCAAGAAGAGAGATTTGTTTTTCATCGTAATTTATTTTGACAACTTCTATGTTGCCATCACCATTACACACGCTTTCATAGCTAGGATTTGGATTTCCTCCGCTATATCCAACTTCAGTATTGATTACACCTTTTAGGCGTTCAAATACGGCTTCAACACACCAAAAACAACCACCACCTAAAACGATATTTTTCATTGCGAGTTTTCCTTGAGTTTAGCCCTTTGAAGGGCTAGGATTATTTGTAGTTTTTGATTGCTTTTTCTAAAATTTCAATTGCAGCTTTTTCATCTTTGAAATCTTGCACTTTAACCCATTTATTTGGTTCTAAAATTTTATAAGTTTCAAAGAAATTTTTGATTTTATTTAAAGTTGCTTGTGGTAAATCTGTGTAAGTTTTTATATTGTCATATCTTGCATCTATTTTTGAATTTGGAACCGCAAGAAGTTTTTCATCCATTCCGCTTTCATCTTCCATGATTAAAACACCGATTAAGCGGCAAGGAATCACGGCTCCAGCTTGGATAGGATATTCATTAAGCACTAAAATATCTACAGGATCACCATCATCAGCCAAAGTATTGGCAATAAAACCATAGTTTGCTGGGTAAAACATCGCACTAGCCATAACGCGATCTACCATGATAGCACCACTATCTTTATCGATTTCGTATTTGATATTTGAGCCATATGGAATTTCGATTACGGCATTGATTTTATTTGGAATATCTCCGATTTTGATTTTGCTTAAATTCATTTTTTCTCCTTATATACTTTGAATTTTTTTAATCAGTTCTTTCATGTCTGCAACGATAGGTTCGATAGTGCGCTCCCCATCGATAATAAAATGAAGTTTTTTCTTTTGATAAAAATCTAAAATTTCATTTAAAGGTTCTGTATAAACTTTCATTCTATTATAAAACACTTCTTCATTATCATCTGCACCACGATTTCTGCCTAAAACTCTTTCTTTGGCAACTTCTTCGCTTACTCTTACTTCTATGACACCTTTAAGACAAATTTCATTTTGCTCACTTAAAACCTTGTCAAATTCCATCATTTGCTCTACGCTTCTTGGATAGCCATCGATGATGATAGTTTTAGTTGGAGCAGCTTTTAGAGCACAAACTATAGTATTTATAACAACATCTAAAGGAACAAGATTGCCTTTGGAGATAAAACTATCTATAGTTTTTCCAAGCTCGCTCCCACTTGCTACTTCAGCTCTTAAAAGATCTCCTGTTGAATAGTGTGTAATATTTGTCGCATCTGCTTGTGCGATTAAACTAGCATCGGTAGTTTTTCCACTACCTGGTGCACCTATGATTAAAAACAATTCTTTCATTTTATATTCTCCCTTAATTTGATTCCTAATTCTCTCATTGCTTCATTGCTAGCAGGCGATGGTGCATCTGTCATTAAGCATTGCGCTCTTTGGGTTTTTGGAAAGGCTATAACCTCTCTTATGTTGTTTGCTCCTGTAACTAGCATGATGAGTCTATCAAGTCCTATAGCGATACCTCCATGTGGTGGAGCACCAAAACTTAAAGCATCAAGCAAGAAGCCAAATTTTTCTTTTTGTTGTTCTTCATCGATATTTAAAAGTTTAAATACTTTTTGTTGAATATCATTTTTATGGATTCTTATACTACCTCCACCTAGCTCAACGCCATTTAACACTACATCATAAGCAATAGATGAAATTTCTTCTAAATCAGTCTCATCAATATTTTTTGACATGGTAAAAGGATGGTGCATCGCAGAATAACTTCCGTCATCATTTTGCTCAAACATAGGAAAATCAACAACCCATAAGAATTCCAAGGTATTTGGATCTATAAGTTTTAATTCGTTGGCTAAGAAAATTCTAAATCTTCCCATATAATCAAGCACGGTTTTTTTAGCTCCTGCACCGAAAAATACCACATCTCCTACTTCAAGCTCACAGCGTTTGCTTAGCTCATTTAAATCTTCTTCGCTAAAGAATTTGCAAAGTGGACCTTTAAGCCCATCTTCTTTAACTTGTATGAAAGCTAAGCCTTGGGCGCCAAATTTACGCACAAATTCTTCAAATCTTTGCATTTGTCTTTTTGAAAAAATAGTATCGCCTTTTGGAACGCGTATGGCTTTGATGCGATTTTTCTTTGTATCTTTGGCAATATTTGCAAAAATTTCATTATTTGACTTAGCGAAAATATCAATCACATCAATAAATTTAAGATCAAATCTTAAATCCGGCTTATCAGAGCCATAATTTTCCATAGCGTCTTTGTATTGCATTTGTCTAAAAGGGGTTTGAATTTCTTTGCCGCAAGCTTTGAAAATATCTTTTAAAAAAGTTTCAGCTACATTGATTACATCTTTTTGTTCGCAAAAACTCATTTCAATATCAATTTGTGTGAATTCGGGTTGGCGATCAGCTCTTAAATCTTCATCTCTAAAACATTTTGCGATTTGAAAATAACGATCAAAACCGCTACACATTAAAAGTTGTTTGAAAAGCTGAGGGCTTTGTGGAAGAGCATAAAATTCACCCTGATGCACACGAGAAGGCACGAGATAATCTCTTGCGCCTTCGGGAGTAGCTTTGGTAAGAATAGGGGTTTCAACTTCTAAAAATCCCATATTTGCCAAAGAATTTCTAGCTGCTATACAAGCTTTAGAACGCAAGGCAAAATTTTCATAAAGTTTAGGATTTCTTAAATCTAAAAAGCGATATTTTAAGCGTAATTCTTCATTTACACTTTCATCAGCGATAGCAAAAGGAGGTACGGCACTTTCATTTTCTATGGTAAGTTTAGAAACAACTACTTCGATTTCTCCTGTTTTTAATTTAGGATTTATAAGTCCTTCGCCACGCGGACGAATAGTGCCTTCTGCAATAAGTACAAATTCATTTCTTGCATTGGAAGCGATTTCATGAGCTTCTTTGCTATCATTTGGATCACAAACAAGTTGGATAATACCACTTCTATCTCTTAAATCTATAAAAATAACTCCACCATGATCGCGGTAGCTATTTACCCAACCGCAAAGTTTAACGCTTTGACCAACATGGGAAATTCCCAAGTCTGTATTATAATGACTTCGCAAATTTATTCCTTGAAAAAAGATTTTTTAAGATAATGAGCAAAATTATAGTATTTTTATTCTTTTGCTTTGCTAAGATTTGATATAATTTTTTATGCAAAATAAAATAGATCATAAAAATATTAAAAAAATTGGACTTGTTACACGACCCAATGTGAGTTTAGATAAGGAAATTTTAAAACTTCAATCGATTTTATCTATATATAAAGTTGAACTTGTATTGTTTAAAGAAAGTTCTGAAATTTTAGATTTGCCAAAGTATGGATTGGATGATTTGTTTAAAATATCTGATTTTGTTATTTCTTTAGGTGGAGATGGAACTTTGATTTCTTTATGTCGTAAAGCTTGTGAATATGATAAAGCAGTTTTAGGAATTCATGCTGGACATTTAGGTTTTTTAACAGATTTTAAAGTTGATGAAGCTGAAAATTTTTTTCAAGCTTTTTTTCAAGGAGAATTTAGAATAGAAAAGCCTTATTTGTTAAGTGTTTTTTTAGAAGATAAGCAAGGAAAAATTTTAGAAAAATTAGCTTTTAACGATGTGGTCATCAGTAAAAACAATCAAGTTTCTATGGCTCATATAGAAGTTTTTAGAAAAGAAAAGAAATTTAATGAATATTTTGGAGATGGGCTTATTGTTGCAACTCCTGCGGGTTCAACAGCTTATAATTTAAGTGCAAATGGGCCCATAGTTTATACTTTAGCTCAAGCTTTTATCTTAACTCCTGTTTGTTCTCATTCTTTAACACAACGCCCTATTGTCTTACCAAAAGGTTTTGAAATAGAGATTATGGCAAAGGATTGTATACTTTGCATTGATGGGCAAGAAAATTATAAAATGAATGATTTTAAAAGTATAAAAGTGGGTTTAAGTGATAAAAATGTGGCTTTAATTCACCCAAAAAATAGGGATTATTTTCAAATTTTAAAAGAAAAATTACACTGGGGAAATTGATGATAAATAGAATTTTTATGAAAGAAAATCTTGGTTTTAAAAAGGCTGAGCTTGAAATTTCTAAAGGACTTACCGTTTTTACGGGGCTAAGTGGAGCTGGAAAATCAGTTTTGTTTAAAGGAATTTTATCCGCATTTTCTTTGAGTGAAAGTGAGGCTAAAATTGTCGAAATAGAACTAGATGATAAGTTGGATTTAGAAAGTTTTGGTATAGAAAGTGAAGAGGAGAATGTTTTTAAGCTTTTAAAAGAAAAAAACACAAAATATTTTATTAACAATCAAAGCATAGCGAAAAAAAGTTTGCAAAATTTAAGTAAAACTTTTATTAAGTATTTAAGCGCAAAGGAAAATAACGAATTTGGAAATGAAAAATTTTTAAATCTCTTAGATGCCTTGGAGATGCAAGAAAATACAAATTTTGTTTCCTTTTTAGAAGATTTTAAAAAAGATTTTAATGCTTATAGTCAAATTTCTAATGAGCTTAATGCAATTTTAGAAGAAGAAAAAAAAGTAGAAGAATTAAAAGAACTAGCTAGAGCACAAATTGAAAAAATTTCAAGCATTAATCCTAAAATAGGTGAGTATGAAGAGCTTTTAATACTTAAAAAAAAGCTTTCTAAAAAAGATAAATTAGAAGAAGCTTGGAGTAAGGCAGAGCGTATTTTTGAGCTTGAAAAAGTTGTTATTGAAGCTTTAAATTTAAGCGAAGTTGATGCGAGTTTTTTTAGTGAATGTTTGAATGAATTGCGTGTGATTTGCGAAAATCAAAAAATGGAAGATTTGGATTTTGATGTGGAGGCGCTTTTAGATCGCATTGAAAATTTATCCTATCTTATCAAGCGTTATGAAAGCATAGAAAATGCTTTAGAAGTTTTAAAACAAAAAAAATATGAGCTAGAGCATTATGAAAATTTAAGTTTTGAAAAAAAAGAACTTGAAAAAAAATTTCAAGAATTAAAACAAAAATTAGAAGAAAAAGCACAAATTTTAACTCAAACAAGAAAGAAAAACCTTAAAAAATTAGAAAAATGTTTAAATAATTATCTTAAAGATCTTTATATGAAAGATGCAAGTTTGACGCTTAAAGAAAATGAAAAAATTTCAATTTTAGGCAAAGATGAGATAATGCTAGATATTAATTTAGCTCATTTAAAAAATTTAAGTTCGGGTGAATTAAATCGCTTAAGACTTGCTTTTATAGCCACAGAATGTAATATTTTAAATACAGGCAAAGGGATATTATTTTTAGATGAAATTGATGCAAATTTAAGCGGAAAAGAGGCTATGAGTATAGCTAAGGTTTTAGAGGAACTTTCTAAGTTTTATCAAATTTTTGCTATTTCTCATTTGCCTCAACTTTCCTCTAAGGCACATAATCATTTTTTAGTTGAAAAAAATGGTGAAGAAAGTAAGGTAAAAAAGCTTGATCAAGAAGAAAGAATTAAAGAACTTGCTAGGATGGTAAGTGGAGAGCTTGTTAGTGATGAAGCGATCGAATTTGCTAAGACCTTATTTAAGAATTAAGCGGATTTTTTATTTTGCTATGTTAAAATATATAACTATAAAAATTTCCTTTCTTTTGAAACAAATATAATAAAAAATTTTAGATATAAAGGTATTTTACACACTATGAATAAGAAAATTTTAATTATTGATGACAATAAAATGCTCGGCAAACTTTTGGCTAAAAAAATTCAAATGACTTTAGATTATGAGGTAGATATTGCTTTTGGTTTTGCTGAAGCTAAGGAGTTAATGAATAATGATTATTTTTTAGCTTTTGTGGATTTATGCTTGCCAGATGCCCCAAATGGTGAAGTTGTGGATTATGTTATAGAAAAGAAAATTCCTGCTATTGTTCTTACGGCTAGTGGTGATAAGGCTACTAAAGAAAAATTTATGGATAAAGATATATTAGATTATATTTTTAAAGAAAGTGAAACTTGCATTGATGAGATTATTAGTTCTATTGTAAAACTTAATCAATATGCAAAAACTAAAGTGATTGTAGCTATGAGCAAGCTACCTGAACGTAATGAAATTAAAAAAATACTTACTCAAAGACAATTTAATGTTTTAGCTGCGGCTCATGGTGAAGAAGCAATGAGTTATTTAAATGATAATAATGATGTTAAGCTTATTATAGCAGATGTCAATATGCCAGTAATTAGCGGTTTTGAGCTTTTGACTCAAGTAAGAGAACGTTTTAGTGATGATGAATTAGGTGTGATTCTTTTGGGGGATCATAATGATTCATTTGAAGCGAATTCTTTTAAAAATGGAGTTAATGAGTATTTGTTTAAGCCTTTAAGCAAGGAAAGTTTTAATTGTCGCTTAGATCGTTGTTTATCTTACATGGATGATAAAAAATTTTTAAGCACTTATAATGTTTTAGATCCTGTATCTGGGGTTAAAAATTATAATGCTTTAATTGATGGAATAGATGATTATTTTAACGAAATAGCAACAAAAGACGAGGAATTTGCTTTTGCTTTTTTAGATATAGATAATCTTCAAATGATTAACGATGAATACGGCCGTGAAGTTGGTGATGAAGTAATTAAAATCTGCGCCAATGAAATAGTCAATGAAACTAAAGGAAGAGATCTTGTAGGTAGATATAGTGCAGAAAAAATTTGTATTTTGCTTAAAAATATATCCCAAGAAAGAGCGATTAAAATCTTTTCTCGTATACGAGTAAATATAAAAAAGGCTGGTGTTTTAGTTAATTTAGATGAAGTCTTTTTTACAGCTTCTATAGGCGTGGTTTTTGGAAAAAGTGGAGATAAGATTGATTCTTTGGCTGATAAAGCAAGTAAAATATTGTCTCAAGCAAAAGATAATGGCAAGGATAGAGTTGAAGTATGTTCTTAAATCTTGATTTTCAAGATGGTTTAAGGATTGTTGATACTCATTGCCATCTAGATAGTGAAGCATTTAAAGATGATTTAGATGAAACTTTAAATCGTGCTTTTAAGAATGGTATAGAGAAAATCATCATACCTGGTGCTGATATAAAAGACTTACCTGATGCAGCTACAATTGCTCATAAATATAAAAACATTTTTTTTGCAGCAGGAGTGCATCCTTATGAAATTGATAATTATGATGAGAAAATTTTAAGGCAGTATTTATGCGATGAAAAATGTGTAGCTGTAGGTGAATGTGGGCTTGATTATTTCCGTTTTAAAAGTGATCTTGCTGAAGAAATTCAAAAAGAAAAAGAAAATCAAAAAAAGATTTTTATCGCACAGCTTGAACTTGCTATTGAATTTAAAAAACCTGTTATCATTCACTCAAGAGAAGCAAATCATGATACTTATGAGATTTTACATGGGTATTCTAAGGATCTTGTAGGAGGAGTTTTACACTGCTTTAATGCAAGCGAACATTTACTAACTCTTTTTGAAGATGGATTTTATTTTGGTATTGGGGGAGTTTTAACTTTTAAAAATGCTAAGAAATTAGTTGAAATTTTACCTAAAATTCCAAAAGATAGACTACTACTTGAAACTGATGCTCCATATCTTACTCCAGAGCCTTATCGCGGTAAAAGAAATGAACCTTTGTTAACTCAATTTGTAGCAAACAAAATGTGTGAAGTATTGAATTTATCAAGAAAAGAACTTCTAGAAATTTGTTTTAACAATTCTGAAAAATTATTTTTTAAAGGTTATTAATGAAAAAAATTTTATTGTGTTTTTTAATATGTTTTAATTTTCTTTTTGCACAAATTAATACTCCTGAATTTTATGAAAGACAAATGAATGTTTTAAGAAATTTAGATATTAATCCAAGTTTTATCAGTGATTTGATTTTTGTGCAAACTCAACAAGATATAAAATCAAAACATGCTCAAACCTTAATAGATAGCATGCAAAATTTTTCAAAAGTTACTCCTATGATAAGAAAAATTTTAGCCCAGCAGGAAGTTCCTGATGAGATTTTGTATCTAGCTATGGTTGAATCAGGCTTGAAAACTCATAGCGTTTCTAATGCCAAGGCTGTAGGGGTTTGGCAATTTATGCAACCAACAGCTAGAAATTTGGGTTTAAGAATCGATACTTATGTTGATGAAAGGCGTGATCCAGTCAAGTCAACTTATGCCGCTACAAATTATTTAAAAGAGTTAAAAGAAGAATTTGGCAAATGGTATTTGGCACTTTTAGCTTATAATTGCGGAAATGGCAAGCTAAGACAAGCTATCAAGCAAGCAGGAAGTGATGATTTAAGTGTTTTATTGAACCCTGATAAGAAATATCTTTCTTTAGAAACTAGAAATTTTATAAGAAAGATTTTAACGCTTGCTTTTTTAGCTAATGATAGGGATTTTTTACTAGATAAAGATGCGTCTTTAATGAATTATGCTTTAAGCAATGAATTTGCAAAAGTTGATGTGCCTTCTTCTGCATCTTTAAAAGAAATAGCTAAAAATTTAAATATGGATCTTGCAACTTTTAAGAAATATAATCCACAATTTAAACATAATTTTACGCCTCCTGGTAAAGGGTATTATATGTATATACCACTTAATAAAGTAGCATTTTTTGATAAAAATTTTAAAGCAGAAAAACTTGCAAAGGTTGATACAACTATACCTATGACAAGAACTTATACCGTTAAGTCTGGTGACTCTTTATATAAAATAGCAAAAAATTATAATATAAGTGTTGATGAAATTCGAGAATTCAATAAAATAGCAAAAAATCATCTTAGCATTAATCAAAAATTAATTATACCAATCAAGGAGAATAAAAATGCAAATAAAAACAATTACACTAAAGTTGTCAGCCGTTAGTCTAGGGGCTTTATTTTTTAGTGGTTGTTTAGGCACTAGTTTTTTTTCTAGCTTGGATAATGCTCAAGTGTATTATCCTTCAAACGATTTTAAAAGCAGTCCTAGTTCTTCAGGGACTAAAGGAACGATGAAGCCTTATACTATCAACGGTAAAACTTATTATCCTACTGTTGTAGCAGTAGGCGAAACTGCTGATGGTATTGCGAGTTGGTATGGGCCAGGCTTTCACGGTAAGAAAACTTCTAATGGCGAAACCTATAATCAAAATGCTTTAACCGCGGCTCATAAAACTTTACCTATGAATACCATCTTAAAAGTAACCAATCTAAATAACAATCGTCAAGTTACCGTTCGTGTGAATGATAGGGGTCCTTTTGTAAATAATCGTATTATAGATTTATCAAAAGGAGCTGCCAGTCAAATTGATATGATTGCTTCAGGAACAGCTCCAGTAAGGCTTGAGGTTATAGGATTTGGATCAAGTAATTCGGGTAATAATATTGTACATTCTAATGTAAACTATGGAAATAGTGGAGAGATTGCAAATAATGGACAAATTTATGAAGGTGGAAATTTCATGGTTCAAATTGGAGCCTTTAAAAACCCAGCTGGAGCACAAACGATAGCAGCAAGATATAAAACTTATAGAACTTATAGCTCTACTATACGCACAAGCTCAGTGGATGGGTTAAATCGCGTTTTCTTAACAGGCTTTAGAAGTGAAGATGAAGCAAGGGATTTTGCTGCAAGTGGTGCATTTGCAGGTGCATTTGTTGTAAGAGAGTAGAAATTATGACAGAATTGATTTTTTTGGATGTAGATGGCTGTTTAACTGATGGGAAGATTATTTATACTTCTAATGGAGAATTTATTAAAGAATTTGATGTAAAAGATGGAGCGGCTATCGAGGCTTGGCTAAAGCTTGGTAAAAAAATTGCTATTATTACAGGTAGAAATTGTCCTTGTGTTGAAAAAAGAGCTAAAGATTTAAAAATAGAAATTTTATATCAAGGTATTAAGGATAAGTTAGCTTGTGCAAAAGAAATTTTACAAAAACTTAATTTAGATTTTTCTCAGTGTGCAGCTATTGGGGATTATTTTAACGATAAGGCTTTGCTTGAAAGTGTAGGACTTAGTTTTAAGCCAAAAGATGGTCATAAAAATTTAAATGTAGACATAGTGCTTAGCAAAAAAGGTGGTAAGGCTGCTGTAGCACAGATGATAGAAATTTTAGTAGAAAAAAATCATCTAGAAGAAGAATGGAATAAGCTTTGGCTATAAAAATTTTTGGAATTTTAATTGCTCTTTTTACAATTACTTTTACGATTTTAAGTTTGCAAGATCCATATTCTTTGAATTTGCAAACTAATGCTTTAAATTTTAAAAATATTGAGGCTAAAAATTTGAAAGCTTATGAGAGTAATACTAGTACAATTAAGGCATATTATAAGGCAAATTCTTGGGTGAGATATGCAGATAGAGATGAATTTAATGATTTTATTACTTTAAATTTAGATTTTAATCTTAGTGCAAATCGTTTAGAATTTTTTAATAAAGATATGAGCAAGGTTTTGTTTGAAGGAAATGTTACTTATATAGGTTCTAATAATGTCAAAATTATTTCTCAAGAGGTAGAATACCAACCTAAGGATAAAATTTTACACACAAATACTAATTTTAAAGCTCTGATCAATGGAAGTATTATTAACGGAAATACTTTAAACTATGATGTAAAAAACAAAATTTTAAATATCCAAGGAGTAAATGCGTGGTTGCAAGACAAATAATTTTATTGTTAGCTTGTGTAAGTGTAACTTGGGCAACTCAAATTGAAGTAAAAGCTTTAAATTTTTACTCAGATGAAAATAAGGGTGAAAGTATTCTTAGTGGAAATGTAGAAGTAATTAGAGGTGATGATATTTTAAATTCTGAAAAATTGATTATTTATACGGATAAAAATCGCAAACCTATTCGTTATGAAGCAATGCAAAATGCTAGGTTTAAGATTGTTTTAAAAGGTAAAACTTATAAAGGTAGTGGAGATAAATTTATTTATAATGTTATTAAAGATACTTACGAGATTAATGGTCATGCTTATATAAATGAGCTTGGAAGCAATCAAAAACTTTTTGGTGATAAAATAATAGTCGATAGAAAAGCTAATATTTATCGAGTGGAGAGTAAGGATCAAAAACCTGCTCGTTTTGTGTTTGATCTTAAAGACAAATGATAATTAGTGCTAAATTTATCACTTCTTTAGTGAAATTTGATGAGAATTTGAGCTCAAATTTTAGTGAAGTAGCATTTTTGGGGCGTTCTAATGTCGGAAAAAGTTCTTTAATCAATTCTTTGTGTAAACAAAAAAATTTAGCCAAAAGTTCGGCAACTCCTGGAAAAACTCAGCTTATAAATTTTTTCGAAGTAATTTGCAAAAGAAATGAAGAAAAATTTAATATCAATTTTATCGATTTGCCAGGGTTTGGTTATGCAAAGGTTTCTAAAAATTTAAAAGAAATATGGAATCAAAACTTAGATGAATTTTTAAAATTAAGAACCTCGATAAAGTTATTTATACATTTAATCGACTCAAGACATACTCATTTAGAGATCGATGTAAATTTAAATGACTATTTGAAAAGATTTTTACGACCTGATCAAAAAATTTTAAAAGTTTTTACCAAATGCGATAAATTAAATCAAAGTGAAAAAGCTAAGTTAAAAAATGAATTTAAAGACTCTATTTTAGTTTCAAATTTGAATAAATTTGGCCTTGATTCTTTAGAAGATATTATTATCAATCAAACTTTAGGTCTTGATAAATGAGAAGAAATTTAAGTGCTTATAAAGCAAAATTTAATGGAGCTTATGTCTTTTTAGGATTTTTTTTTCTAATTTATCAGATTCTTGGTTCGACTTTTGTATATACCCCGTTACTTTATGGGATTTTTTTCTGTTATATGTTTTGCTTACTAGAAGAGAGAGAAAGAACTTTTTCAAAGCTTGATTTTAGATGGTATTTTTCTTTATTTTTTTTATTTTTTACTGATATAACTTATAATTTTTTTATTTTTTCATCTTGGTTGGCATTTTTTATTTTTTATTATCTTTGTGCAGATTGGATTAAGACAAATTTAAAAATTGGTAAATTTATCCCTGTTGTTTTTGTGCTTTGTGCTTACGGCATTATTTTGTTTTTGGATATGATATTGTCTTATATTGGAGATGAAAAAATTAAAATTTTAGGATGGGCGTATATTGTTTCAGTTTTTATAGAATGTTGTTTAGCTTATGTGTTTTTTAAAGGTAAAATTTAAATGAGAATGCGTCTAGTTGTTGGATTTATACTATTGTTTTTTATATTTTTATTAAGTCGTGTGTATTATTTGAGTATAAAATCAAATGTATATTATGAAGAGCTTGCTAAACAAAATGCCATAAAAACTGAATTTTTACCACCTGTTAGGGGTCAAATTACAGATAGAAATGGAACTTTATTGGCTATTAATGATTTGGGTTTTAGTATTTCTATTAAACCTTATTTAAGTATTAAAAAGTCAAATAAAGGAATTTTAGATAAAGAATTATCTGAACTTACAAATTTATTTCCTGATTTAAATGCTAGTAAATTAGCAGAAATTTATAAGAGAAATGATTCTTACTATAATCAAGATTTTATTAAAGTTGTAGATTTTATACCCTACGATGAGATTATTCCGCATTATTCAGAGTTAAATCTTAATAAAACAATAAAAATAGATCCTGTTGTAAAAAGAAAATATCCTTTTGGAAAATTGGCTTCGCATATTATTGGGTATGTAGGTAAGGCAAATTTACAAGATGTTCAAGAAAATGAAATAGCAAAACTTTCTAACTATACGGGAAAAAGCGGTATAGAACGCTATTATAATGATATTTTACAAGGAGAAAAAGGAACTAGGGTTTATAAGGTTAATGCCTTAAATCAAGAAGTAGAACAGCTTTCTTACACTCCTGCTATGTCTAATGATATAGAACTTACGATAGATATAGAGCTTCAGTCTTATTTAACTTCATTGTTTGAAGGGAATGCTGGAGCTGCTATAATTATGAATGTAAATGATGGATCTATTTTAGCTGCAGGGAGTTTCCCTGAATATGATCTTAATCCTTTTGTAACAGGGATTTCTTTTAAGGATTGGGATGAGCTTTCAAATAGTCTTGATCATCCTTTTACAAATAAACTTATAAATGGATATTATCCTCCAGGTTCTGTTGTAAAAATGGGAGTAGGGCTTTCTTTTTTAAATTCTAAAAATATTAGCCCGTCGACTCAATATGTTTGCAATGGAAGCATTGAGCTTGGAGGCAGGTTTTTTAGATGTTGGAATCGATCAGGCCATGGACCTGTGGATTTAAAACATGCGATAAAATATAGTTGTGATGTTTATTTTTATAATGGCAGTTTGCAAGTTGGAATCGATCAAATAAGTGAAACTTTATCTCGCATTGGCTTTGGAGCGAAAACAGGGGTAGATTTACCTAGTGAATTTGTAGGAACTTTACCAAGCAAAGAATGGAAGATGCAAAGATATAGACAATCTTGGTTTCAAGGTGATACTTTAAATACAGCTATAGGTCAAGGTAATTTTCTTGCAACACCTATGCAAATTGCTAGATATACGGCTCAAATCGCAAAAGGTGGAGAGGTTATACCTCATTTTTTAAAAAGCATAGAAAATAATAATACAACTATAGAAAATCAAATGGATGAAAATAAAAAAGAAATTTTTACTTTATTTGAAAAGAGTCAATTGCCTTATATAAGAGATGCAATGTATGCTGTTGCTAATGAGCAAGGAGGAACCTCTTATCGTTATTTGCATAATCTTGATGTGAAAGTTGCAGCAAAAACAGGAACTGCTCAGGTTGTGGGATTTTCACAAACAGATAAAAATAGGGTTGATGAAAAACAATTTGAGTATTATACTAGATCTCATGCGTGGCTTACTTCTTATGCTCCTTATTCTAAGCCAAAATATGTAGTTACCGTTCTTTTGGAACATGGTGGGAGAAATATTACTTCAGGGGCAACTGTAGCTAAAATTTATCAAAAAATGATTGAACTTGGATATTTTAAATAATTTTTAGTTGTAAATTGAGTTTTTCAAAAAAAACTTTTTTAGCAATTGGTTTAAAAATCTTGTATTAAACAAATTATAAGTTTAATACAAGGAAAATTTATCTATGTTAACAAAAGTATCTTAAAAGATGGCTTTTGTTCTTTTTTCAAGCCAAATTAGAGCTTTTGGATAATCACCTAGCTTAGGAGAAAGTTTTTCAAATACTTCTTTGTGATAATTGTTTAACCATTCTTTTTCTTTTTCATCTAACATTTTTGTATCAATACAAGATATTTCAAAAGGACAAAGAGTAACAGGTTTAAAGTATAAAAACTCTCCAAAATCTTTATTTTTAGGATTTTCTACTTTGGTATGAATAACTAAATTTTCAAGTCTTATACCCCATTTACCTACTTTATAAATACCTGGCTCTATGGAGGTTAGCATACCTTCTTTGGCTTTTGTTTTTTCAAGCACAGGGGATAGATAAGATAAAACTTGTGGACCTTCATGGACATTTAAAAAATATCCCACGCCATGTCCTGTGCCGTGTATATAGTCAATTTGTTCTTTCCATAAAGGTGCGCGTGTGATTGCATCAAGTAAGGGCATAGCTATATCTTTTGGAAAAATTGCACTGGAAATGGCAATATGTGCTTTTAAAACCAAGGTATAGTCATGAATTTGTTCTGCATTAGCCTTTCCTATTGGTACAACGCGTGTAATATCTGTTGTGCCGTTTTTATATTGTCCACCAGAATCAATAAGTAAAAGCCCATCTTTTTTAAGATAAGCAAAACTCTCTTTTGTGGCTTTATAATGTGGATATGCTGCATTTTCGTTAAAGCCTGCTATAGTGGCAAAACTATCACTTATGTAGTACTTGCTTTGTGCTCTAAATTCGCTTGCTTTAACATCTATGTCTAATTCGCTTATTAGTTCTTTATTTTCTATCGCTTCTTCAAGCCAGGCAAAAAATTTACATAAAGCCACTCCATCTTCTATCATAGCATCTTGTATATGCACTATTTCTTTTGTATTTTTAGCTGCTTTTAAGTGAGTGCTTGGATTAATTTCTTGAATGATTTTTACGCTTTTATCTAAAGAATTTATGAGTAAAGCGGTCATTTTTGAAGGTTCAATAAGCAAATTTGTATTTGCAAGTTTTTCAAGCTCCATGATGATTTCATCATAATTTTTAAGCCAAAACCCATCTAAATTTAATTTTTTTTCAAGTTCTGAATTTACTTTTTTCTGATCAACAAAAAGCAAGGCTTTGTCTTCCAAGATTAGCAAATGACTTAAAAATACAGGATTATAATTTACATCATTCCCTCTTAAATTTGTAAGCCAAGCTATATCATCAAGGCTGGAGATTAAATGAGAGGTAACATTTAAATTTTTCATTTTTTGACGCACTAATGCTAATTTTTCTTTTCTTGAGTAAGAGCAGTATTCTAGTTCGTGTTCATAAATTTTTTCTTGTGGTAAAGTGGGACGATCTTTCCAAAGTGGACTTATCAAATCTATATGTTTTAAATTTGCCTTGCAATTAATCTTTAAATCTTTTTGCAAAGATAAAGGTAAAAGTGCAAAATCGATGCCTAAAATTTGATCTTCGCTTAAATTTTTTTCCAACCATTTGGTAAAAGTATTTTTAGCATCTTGCTTTTGTAAAAGTATGCCACTACCTTCTAATTCCTTTTGTGCTTGAAGCCAATATCTTCCATCTACCCACAAAAAGCCCTCTTCTTGTGTGATAAGAACTGTTCCAACAGAACCCTTAAAGCCACTGATAAAGACTCTGTTTTTGTAATATTCCGGTAAATATTCGCTCAAATGCGGATCCGCGCTTAAGATGAGATAGGCGTCAATATTATTTTCTTTCATTAATCTTCTAAGTTCTAATACTCTTTGTTTGTAAATACTCATATTTTCTCCTTAATATTAATTTTTTAGTATTTTATTGATAGGTTTTTTGAGTATAAGTAAAATTATAACAGCACCAAGTAATATCCACATACATTGGTAAAATAAATTTGGCAAATAAGCTATATTTTCTTCACTTGCTTTACCACCTATGAATCCAGCTAAAGCATTGCCTAATGCACTTGCTACAAACCAAAGTCCCATGACTTGAGATTTAATTAAATTAGGTGCAATTTTTGTCATTATAGAAAGTCCCACAGGGGAAAGGCAAAGCTCTCCTAAAACCATAAGCAAAAAGCTACTGACAAGCCACCAAGGTGAAACTAAAATAATTTGTGATGAATTTTCTAAATTTTCTCTTAATGTATTAGCATCGCCATTTAAACTAATTGCATGATTTGAAGCTAAAGCCATTATTAAAAATGCCAAAGCTGCACCCAAAAGTCCTAATGCAAATTTAATAATAGATGAAATTTCTTTATTATTTTTGGCACATATAGTCCATATAAAAGCACTAAAAGGTGCAAAAAGTATAACAAATAAACCTCCAAGAGATTGAAACCATATTGTAGGAATTTCATAATTTAATATGGTTTTATCTGTTAATTTTTCTGCAAAAAAATTAAAAGAAGTGTATTGTTGCTCATATACTGACCAAAATAACGCAGCCGCTAAAAATAAAACAATAAAAATAATTAAATTTCTTTTTTCTTCTATTTTTAAAGAAGTAAAAGCGAAAAGATATAAAAAATAAATTCCAGCACAAGCTAAGATAGTTAAAATAATATTTTTATTAATAACTTGTGCATCTAATTTTATAAAACCACCAAGGATTAAAAATATTGCTCCAAGCAAAACAATACCTGATACAATGATGATGTAAAATGCGTTTTTGCTTTTTTTGCTTGGTCTATCCCAAGTAGAGTCTATGCCAACTTTTTCATCAAATTCTTTTAAATCAGGCATAGTTTTTAGGTAGAAAATAATTACCGCTAAAAGCATACCAATCCCACCTGCACCAAAACCAAAATGCCATCCGTATTCTTTTTGTAAAAAGCCGCAAATTAAAGGAGCTACAAAAGCACCAAAATTAAAGCACATATAAAAAAGAGTAAAACCAGAGTCACGCCTCGCATCATTTTTTTTATAAAGCATTCCAACCATTACAGAAGCACAAGTTTTAAAAAGTCCTGTACCTATAACCAAAAAAACCATACCAACAAAAATCATTTTATTGTTAAAATAAGAAAAGGCTATGCACAAATGTCCAAATGCTATAGTTAAAGCACCTAGTAAAATTGCTCTTTTTTGTCCTAAGTAATTATCCGCAAGCCATCCACCTGGCAAAGCAGCAAGATATAAACAACTTGCAAAAATTCCCATAATTGCACTTGCTTCTTCAGGTTTTAAGTTCATTCCACTTTTTTCAAAACTTGCTATCATAAAAAGGTAAAGCAAGGGACGAATTCCGTAAAAAGAAAATCTTTCCCAAAGCTCAGTAAGTGAAAGAGATAAAAGTGGTTTTGGATGTCCAAAAAATGAAGTATCTAAATTTTTTACATTTTTACTCAATTTATATCCTTTGTGTATTTTTATTTATAAATTATAGACAAGAAATTAAAAAATATGTATAACTTTGTAATATTTTTAAATGATTTATATCATAATGTTACTTTTTTGCAAATATAAAAAAGAAATATTAAGATCAATTTTCAACTTTGGTGTATTTTGTATTTTAAGTTTAGTTAGATAATTGCTTATTTTTTTCGTTAAGAATTTTATAAATTGGTTTTTTAGCAATAAAAAGTAAAAGCGCTACAACAAAAAGCATCCACATGTATTGTCCAAAAATACTGGGAAGTTGATCGATGTTTTTAATATTGACATTTCCTCCTATAAGTCCTGCAACAAAATTTCCAAGTGCACTTGCTACAAACCAAAGTCCCATGATTTGATTTTTGATTAAATCAGGGGCAACCTTAGCCATTATAGAGAGTCCAATAGGAGACACGCATAGTTCCCCAAGTGTTAAAAAGAATATACTTATGATAATCCAAGCCATGGATATTGGCAAACCATTGTTGTTTATTAGATTTTGTGAAGCAAAGGTCATCATCATAAAACCAATACCGGCAAATAATATTCCTAAAGTAAATTTTCCAATGGAAGAAAAATATATATTTTTTTTCTCTAAAAATATCCAAATATAACTTGCTATAGGAGCAAGTATGATGATAAAAATTGGATTAAAAGATTGAAACCAGTTTGTTGGAATTTTCCAATCAAAAATATTTCTATTTGTAAAATCTTGCGCAAAAAGATTATAAGCGGTAGGTTTTTGTTCAAAAGTACTCCAAAAAAAGTGGCTGCAAAGAATAAAACAATTAAAATTGTTAATTGCTGTTTTTCTCTTTTATTTAAGGTTTTAAAAACAAAAAGATATATGAAATAAATTACCAAACATAGTAAAATTACAATTAGAAGTTTTTTTGATAGTATTATGGGATTAATATCTGCAAGATTAATAAAAATTAGAAAAAATCCAATAATACTTAACAAGCTTATACTTAGTATAAGAGTTAAATTTTTACTTTTTTTAAATGGTTGTTCCCAGTTTTGCTTTAAAGTACAATTTTTATGAAATTCTTCAAGTTCAGGGGTAGCTTTAAAATATAAAATAAGCAAAGAGATTAGCATACCTAAACCTCCTATGCCAAATCCTAAATGATAATTCCATTTTGCTTGAACAAAACCACATATAAGAGGAGCAATGAATGCTCCAATGTTAATTCCTATATAAAAAATCGTATAGCCAGTATCGCATCTTGTATCATTTTGTTTATATAACATTCCAACTGTTACAGAAGCGTTAGTTTTAAAAAATCCAGTACCAATAACGATAAAAGTAAGCCCTAGGAAAAACATAGGTGTGCTTAAAATAGATAAGGCTATGCTAATATGTCCTAAAGTTATAATAAAAGAACCTAGAAATAAAGCCTTTTTTGCCCTGAATAATTATCAGTAATCCAGCCTCCAGGAAGCGTGCTGCTAAATACAAGCTCCTGTAAAAATACCATAAAAGCAAATCTTTCCCAAAGTTCTACCATTGATAGAGAGAATAAAGGCTTGCGATGACCTAGGAAATTTGTATCGAGTTTTTGTATTTCTTGTTTAGTCACTTCCCAATACCTTTCTTTTTTATGTTTAAAATATTTTAACTAATAGTAATAGAAAAATAATTAAATTACAATATTTTTAAATATTTTTTTATAATAATATTTAAAAATATAATATTTTAATATTATTATAAATTAACAAATTTAAACATTAAATCAAGCTTTAATTTTAAACCCTGTGTATTGTATAGTTTTATTTTATCAATTTTTAAAGCTATAGGAAGATTTTCTAAATTTTGTATAAAATTGAGTAAGTCTTTAAAGTTGCCATTTAAACTTAGAGAAACATAATTATAGTGAATAAAATTTTTGTTTTCTTGGGAAAATTTTATTTCATTAATGATTAAATTTTTGGATAAATTATTGATTTTTTTATTGAAAAAATCTTTATCATAAGAAAATAAATGCAATTTTTCTTTATAGTATTTTAATTTTTCTTCCTCTATTTTTATCTGTTTTGTTAGCTTTGTCTCTATTTCTTTAAGATGTGAATTTTCTATTTTTGCTTCATTTAATGCAAGGTAATTATGTTCTACTAATGTTTTTTGAAAAATATCTTCCAAAAAGTGATCGTGAATTTTAAAAGCTAAAAACAAAGCACAAAGACAGATAAAAGAAATAAAAAGAAATTTTTCCCTAGGATTTAAATTCTGCAAAAATACTTCTATTTTATTCATGTATGACTTCTAATATGATATTAAATGTTTCTTCATTTTTATCAAGAATTTTAAAAGCAGAATTTAGATTTTCTAATGCTCTTTTAAAGTGGTTTTCATCGATAAAAGAAAGAATGATTTTTGTTTGTTCAAATTCAAGATTTGTGATTTTAAGGTCATTGGAGTTAAGCCATGATATGATTTGATTTAGAATGATTGCCTTATTTTTGTCTAAATTGATTTCTTTTGTTATGGTGGATAAAATATGAAATTGTTGTTGTGTAGATGATATTTTATTGGAAAGAGTAAAGTTTAAATCTTGTATGTTTGTTAATAATTTTTGCTTATCTTGTTTTAGTTTAGAAATTTCTTCTTGTATGATAAAATTTTTATTTTGAATTTCCTTATTTTGTTTGTACTCTATAAAATCTTTAAATAATAAAATCATCATGCTAAGACTAAAGCTAAAAATAAATATTAATATAATTTTAAAAGAAATAGATATTTTTATTTTATTATGCTTGATAAAATTACAATTTTGATCTAGATTTTTTATACTATATGAACTTAATTTCAATAAACTATTTTTATCAAGAATATCATTTAGATTTAAACATTTTATTTGAGATGAGAAGTAATGTTTGATTGTATTCAAATCCTGATAAAGTAGCAATTTGCTTTCATAGTGTTTTAAAAGTTCTGTAAATCGATTTTGTTTAAAAAATAAATCCATATTACCTGGATTGAAATTTTCGATTTTTTTAAGATTGATAAATTTTCCTTCTTGGTAAAAATATAAATATAAAGTTTGATCATATAAATTTAAAACACAATAATCACTTTCCTCAATAAATCTTTCATCAAACAAAGCTTGAAAAATTAAAGGCTCAGGAAAGCAAAAACGACTTTTTTTCAATTTGTAAACAGGTGCTAAAAAACAATGATAAATTTCATTATGTTTAAAAAAAGCTATTTGATAGTCAAAGGGTTTGCTTAGCTTAAAATCTGCGGTTAAATTGTTAAAAAGTTCGTCTTCTTTGGATATTCCTGTTCTTTGAGCATAAAGCAAATCTGTAGATTTTATAAAATTTATTTTATTTAATGAATTAATTTTCATCATTTAAAAGTTTTTTTAAAAATTCTTCATCTTTTTGCCAGTTTTTTTTCACTGTTATGAAAAGCTTTAAAAGTACTTTTTTTTGTGCAAGTTTTGAAATTTTAAAGCGTGCATCTTTGCCTATTCTTTTTAAAGTTGCCCCTTCTTTTCCTATAAGCATACCCTTGTGAGAGTTTGTATCTGTGATGATATTGGCTTCTAGGATTAAAAGATTAGGTGTGTCTTTGGTGCGATTGATAAGCACTTCGCTACTATAAGGAAGCTCATCGCTTAAATTTTCATAAATACTTTCAAGTATGAAATCTCTATAAAGTTCTTTTTCGCTACTCGCACTTAAAAATTCAGGATCATAAAAATACTCATGTTCATCAAGGTATTTTACTATCTCATCTAACAAGCCTTTTTTATAGCTTTTTTTCTTAGAAGAATAAGGAATGATAGCCTTAAAATGTTGGCTAAATTTTGCATATTCGCTAAGTTTTTTTAAAAGCGTAGCATTGTCGGTTAAATCTACTTTATTTAAAGCGATGATATGTGGTACTTGTGGGTTTAGACTAAGGAAATTTTCATAGTCTTTTGTACTATCAAAAACACTTGCCACAAATAAAATCACATCACAATCTCCCATGGATTTAATAGCACTTTGGACAAGCAGTTGATTAAGCGTAGCACCGCTTTCGTGAAGTCCTGGGGTATCGATAAAAATGATTTGATTTTTTTCATGCATCACTATGGCTTTGATTTTACGCCTTGTGGCATTTTGTTTGTGAGAAACTAGGGCGATTTTTTCTTCTAATAAGGAATTGATTAAAGTACTTTTTCCTGCATTAGTACGCCCTATGATGCTAACAAAGCCACTTTTCACAAAATATACCTTGCAAGATCTTTATTTTCTATGATATCTCCGAGTTTTTCTTCTACCATTTTTTTATCCACTACGAATTTTTTACCCGCATACTCATCAGCTTCAAAGCTTAAATCTTCAAGTAATTTTTCTATCACAGTATGTAAGCGTCTAGCACCTATATCTTGCATTTCTTCATTGGCTCTTGAAGCTATTTTTGCTATTTCTTTAATTGCCTCATCATTAAAATCAAGTTCTAAATTTTCAGTTTTTAAAAGCTGAGAGTATTGTTTTAAAAGTGAATTTTTAGGGCGTGTTAAAATTTCATAAAGAGCTTTATCATCAAGACTATCTAATTCCACTCTTAAAGGAAAGCGTCCTTGCAGTTCAGGGATAAGATCGCTTGGTTTGCTAAGATGAAAAGCTCCTGCGGCGATAAAGAGAATATGATCGGTTTTTAAAGTACCTATTTTTGTTTGTACATTTGATCCCTCGACTATAGGAAGTAAGTCTCTTTGCACCCCTTCTTTGCTTGGATCTTGGCGGTTTGAATTTCCGCTTGAAACAGCGATTTTATCGATTTCATCAATAAAAATAATCCCTTCATTTTCTGCTCTTTTTAAGGCTTCGCTTTTGATGCTTTCTTGATCTAGGATTTTTTCTCCTGCTTCGTTTTTTAAAGCATTTTTAGCGTCTTTGATTTTCATTTCTTTTTTGACTTTTTTACTGCCAACGCCTATAACCTTAACTATATCTTGCATTGCACCCATTTCAGGAGGTAGGTTAGGATTGGTATCAAACATATTTTGTGAAATTTCTATCTCTATGGCGCTTTCATCAAGATCGCCATTTCTTAGTTTAGTTCTCATTTTTTCAAGACTGTTTTTATATTCTTCTTGTTTTTCATCGCTGATACCTTTTGGTAGAGGTGGCAAAAGTTTTTCTAAAATTTTATTTTCTATAAATTCATCGATTTTATCTTTGTTTTTTTCTCTTTGTTCGTTTTTTACTAAATTTAAAGCTGCATTGGCAAGATCTCTTACCATGCTTTCTACATCACGACCTACAAAACCTACTTCAGTATATTTACTCGCTTCGATTTTGATGAAAGGAAAGCCCATCATTTTAGCTAAACGCCTAGCGATTTCTGTTTTTCCAACACCTGTAGAACCTATCATCAAGATATTTTTAGGCACGATATCATCTTGTAACTCAGAGCTAAGTTGCATTCTGCGGTAGCGATTTCTTAAAGCTATAGCTATGATTTTTTTAGCTTTTTTTTGTCCTATAACATAATCATCTAAAAATTTAACAATTTCTTTTGGAGTTAGATTCATTTCTCATCCTCGATTACATAAGTTTTGATATTGGTATTGGTATAAATACAAATTTCACCTGCGATTTGAAGACTTGATTTTACAAGTTCTTCTTCATCTAAATCGGTATGTTTTGCTAAGGCTCTAGCAGCTGAAAGTGCATAGTTTCCACCACTTCCTATGGCTGCGATTTGCCCATCTTCAGGTTCGACCACATCGCCTGTACCAGAAAGTAGAAAAATGTGATTTCTATCAAGTACAAGCATCATGGCTTCAAGTTTTCTTAGGTATTTGTCTTTTCTCCATTCTTTAGAAAAGTCAATTGCTGCTTTTAAAAGATCGCCTTTAGAACTTTGAAGGAGATTTTCAAACATATCAAAAAGATTAAAAGCGTCAGCTGTTGATCCTGCAAAACCTGCTAAAACTTTGCCATTGTTGAGTTTTCTAATCTTTACAGCATTACCTTTTAGCACTGTATTTCCAAAGCTTACTTGTCCATCTCCGCCGATTACGGATTTATTTTTACCTTTGTAAGCTAAAATCGTTGTTGCGTGAAACATTATTCTGCCTTTATGTTTATGTTAAATTTAGCATGGATTGCGTGTCCAAGTTTTACGCTTATTTCGTGGATTCCTAAGCTTTTTAAGGTGTCGCATTCTAAACTTTTTTTATCGATTTCTATATGGCTTTGTTCTTTTAGGGCATGAGCGATTTCATCTTTGGTTACGCCACCAAACAAACTTCCATTTGCACCTACGGGTTTTGAAATTTCAAGAGTGATTTTGCTAAGTTCTTCTTTGAGTTTTTCTAAATTTGCGATTTCAAAGCGTAAATTTTCAGCCTCTTTTTTCTTGTCGCTTTCATATTTTCTTAAAACTTCATTAGTAGCTGCTTTAGCAAAGCCTTTAGCGATTAAGAAATTTTGTCCGTAGCCGTCTTTTACTTCTTTTACTTCGCCTGATTTTCCAAGTGCTTTTACATCTTTGATTAATAATACTTTCATTTTATTCCTTTATTAAAATTTTCTTCCATTTTTTCCTGCGATGATAAAACGCAAAGCATTAAGCTTGATAAAGCCTGCTGCGTCTTTTTGATTATACACTTCATCTTCTTCAAAAGTACAATAAGCTGCGTTAAACAAGCTATCGTTCGCACTTTCGCGTCCTATAACCATTACATTGCCTTTATAAAGCTCGAGTTTTACTCTGCCATTGGCGTGAATTTGTGACTCATCGATTAAGGCTTGAAGCATCATTCTTTCAGGCGAGAACCAATAGCCATTGTAAATTAAACTCGCGTATTTTGGCATGAGTTCATCTTTTAAGTGTGCTGCTTCTCTATCAAGCGTGATGCTTTCAAGCGCTCTGTGTGCTTTTAAAAGTATAGTACCGCCTGGAGTTTCGTAACAACCACGGCTTTTCATTCCTACATAGCGATTTTCTACTATATCAAGGCGTCCTATACCGTGTTTGCAGCCTAGTTCGTTAAGTTTGGTTAAAAGTCCTGCAGGACTTAGTTTTTCTCCATTTATCGCTACTAAATCTCCTTTTTGGAAATCAAGTTCTATAATTTCACTTTCATGTGGAGCGTCTTTTGGACTTTTACTCCATCTCCACATATCTTCTTCAGGTGCGTGTGCAGGATCTTCTAAAACAAGTCCTTCGTAAGAAATATGAAGTAAATTTGCGTCCATAGAATAAGGAGATTTCCCTTTTTTCTTAGAAATATCAATACCGTGTTTTTGCGCATAAGCAAGGAGTTTTTCACGGCTGTTTAAATCCCACTCACGCCATGGAGCGATGATTTTTAAATCGGGATTAAAAGCAAGATAACCAAGTTCAAAACGCACTTGATCATTTCCTTTGCCTGTGGCGCCATGACTTACCGCATCAGCACCTGTTTGCAGGGCGATTTGTGCTTGAGTTTTTGCTATAAGTGGTCTTGCTATACTTGTTCCTAAAAGATATTCTCCTTCATAAATCGCATTGGCTCTAAACATAGGAAATACATAATCTTTAACAAATTCATCTCTTAAATCTTTAATGAAAATATTTTCTTCTTTTATGCCTAAAGAAAGGGCTTTTTTTCTCGCAGGTTCAAGTTCTTCGCCTTGACCAATATCTGCTGTAAAAGTTACAACTTCACAATTATACTCATCTTGAAGCCATTTTAAAATAATGCTCGTATCAAGCCCTCCAGAATACGCTAAAACTACTTTTTTTACTTCATTTTTCATAAGATATCCTTTGTTAAAATAGATTTGAAAATTGTAAAATTGTATCCAAATTTCATTAAAGAAAAGTTTTTACTTGCTATTTTCTTAAAAAATAAAGCAAAGGCGTAAGCAAATTTTGTTCCAAAAATTGATTTTTTCTGCTAAAATTGCTTTTATGAGAGTAGATAAATTTTTAAATGTAGTTAATATCACGAAAAGAAGAGCTATTTCTGAGGATATGTGTAAAAGTGGTGTAGTGGGGATTAATGGCGTTATTGTTAAAGCAAGTAAAGAGGTTAAGGTGGGTGATATCATCACTTTACATTTTACTGAATACACTCAAAAATATAAAGTCCTAGCTATACCTAGCACGAAAAGCATTCCTAAAAACGCACAAAATGAATATGTGGTAAAATTATGAAAGAATTTATTTTAGCAAAAGATGAGATCAAAACGATGCTTCAAATAATGCCTAAAGAAGGTGTTGTTTTGCTTCAAGGAGATTTGGCTAGCGGAAAAACAAGCTTGGTGCAAGCTTGGGTTAAATTTCTTGGTCTTGATGCAAGGGTAGATTCTCCAACTTTTTCCACTATGCAAAAATATGAAAATCATGATATTTGCATTTATCATTATGATATTTATCAAGAAGGTTTAGAAGGACTTTTAGCGAATGGTTTATTTGAAAATTTTTTTGAAAAAGGTTTGCATCTGGTTGAATGGGGTGGTGAAAATTTGAAAAAAACTTTAATGAAATTTGGAATTTCTACTATCCAGATTAAAATTAGCATTAAAGATGACAAAAGAAAGTATGAAATTTATGAGTAAATTAGAAATTGTAAATTTAGAAAAAATTATTAAAAAAACTAAGATTATACATGGAATTTCTTTAGAGGTTAATAGCGGAGAAGTTGTAGGACTTTTAGGGCCAAATGGTGCAGGAAAAACAACAACTTTTTATATGATATGTGGACTTATTTCTCCAAGTAGTGGAAAAGTTCTTTTAGACGGTTTAGATGTGACGAAAGATCCTTTAAACAAAAGAGCTAGATCAGGGATAGGTTATTTACCTCAAGAAAGTAGTATTTTTAAGGATTTAAGTGTAGAAGATAACCTACTTTTAGCGGCTCAGATTTTTTATAAAGATAAAAAAATTTTACATGATAAAGTTGAGCAAATGCTTGAACTCTTAAGTATAGAGCCTATTCGTTTAAGGAAAGGTTTAAGTTTAAGTGGAGGTGAAAGAAGGCGTTGTGAGATCGCTAGAAGCTTGATGTGCGAACCTAAGTTTTTGCTTCTTGATGAGCCTTTTGCAGGTGTTGATCCTATAGCAGTGGCTGAAATTCAAACTTTAATTAAAGAGCTTAAAAGATTGGGGATTGGGGTTTTAATTACCGATCATAATGTGCGTGAGACTTTGGCTATTTGTGATAGAGCTTATGTTATAAGATCGGGCTCTTTGCTTGCTAGTGGGAATGCTGATGAAATTGCAACCAATAAAGACGTGAAAAAGTATTATTTAGGAGCGGAGTTTAAACTCCTTGATTGATGTTAAAGCAAAAAATCACCCAAGCACCTAAGACTAAAATTTCTCAAACTTTACGCTCTTGGTTGCCGATTTTACAAGCAAACATAGAGGATTTAAAAGAAAATTTAGATAAATTTGCTGAGGATAATCCTTTCTTAAATGTTCAAGATTTGATACAAACTCATGATAAGGGTAAGAATTATTTTGATTCATTTTATAAACATAATGTAAATTCGGCTTTTGTGGATAGTAAAGGACTTGCCAAAAAAAGTGTTTATGAGCTTTTAAATGAACAGATTCTTCCTCCTTTGTTTCCTACAAGCAAATCTCAAGAACTTGCAAAAAAAATTATAGAATGCTTAAATGAGGAAGGATATTTTGAATACGATGAAGAATTTTTAAAAGAGTATTCTTTGGAAGAAATTGAGCGAGTAAGAGCAAGATTTAAATTTTTAGATCCTGTAGGAGTGGGAGCTAAAGATTATAAAGAAGCATTTTTATTTGCTCTTGAAAATATGGAGTTAGATGAAGATATTGATGAGTTTTGTAGAATGTTGATTATGGATTTTGAAAATATACAAAACTATACCAAAGAGCCTTTATATAAAGAAGCATTGGCTGTACTTAAGCGTTTTAGCACTCCTCCTTTTTTGGAATATTTTGAAGATTCTCGTATAATTGTTCCTGATATTTTTGTTTATAAAGAAAATGGTGAAATTAAAGTAAAAATCAATGATGATTATTATCCTGAAATTTCAATCCAAACTGATGGTTTAGAGCATGATTTTTTAAGTCATTACATTAAAGAAGCTAAAAATTTAGTCGATGCTCTAGCGATGAGAAAAGCTACTCTTTATAAAATAGGGCTTATGATAGTAGAATATCAATATGATTTCTTCATGGGAAAAGAGATAAAACCTATGACTTTTAAGGATTTAGCACTTGATTTAGAACGCAATGCTTCGACTATATCAAGAGCTGTGGCAAATAAATATTTAAGTTGTGAAAGAGGACTTATTCCCTTGCGTGATTTTTTTGCCTTTGCTCTTGATGAAGAGGGAGAGACTTCAAATGTAGGCGTTAAAGAATTTGTGGCAAATTTAGTAAAGAATGAAGATCGCAATAAACCTTTAAGCGATAGTAAAATTTTAGAATTAATCAAAGAAGAATTTAAAGTCGATATAGGACGAAGAACTATTACAAAATATCGCAAACATCTTAATATAGCAAGCTCTACAGATAGAAAAAAATTATATGAACTTGAAGGATAAAATTCTATCAATCTATCAAACCCATTACACTTTTGTTTTATATTTAAATTTAATTTAAATAATATAAAAAATTATTGTTTTATTTTTAGAAATATTATTCTTTAATTTAAAAATGTGATACAATAATAACTGTTTTTAAATATCAATTTTCAAAGGAGTTAAAATGGACTTTTTAACAAGCCTTAGTGAGGGAGGGCAATTTGCAATCCAAATCATTATCGTTTTAATTTGTCTTTTTTACGGTGCAAAAAAAGGCGGCATAGCGCTTGGTTTACTTGGTGGTATAGGTATTTTAATACTAGTTTTTGCTTTTCACATTAAGCCTGGAAAACCAGCCATAGATGTTATGCTAACCATTTTAGCGGTAGTGGTTGCGAGTGCAACTTTGCAAGCAAGTGGTGGTTTGGATGTTATGCTTCAAATAGCAGAAAGAATTTTAAGACGCAATCCTAAGTTTTTAACAATATTAGCGCCTTTTGTAACCTGCTTTTTGACTATACTTTGTGGAACAGGACATGTGGTTTATACTATTATGCCTATTATTTATGATATAGCGATTAAAAATGGTATTCGTCCTGAGCGTCCAATGGCGGCAGCTTCTATATCATCACAAATGGGTATTATTGCATCTCCTGTATCTGTGGCTGTTGTGAGTTTGACTGCTTTGCTTTTAAATGCTAATCATAAATTAGCAGGTTTTGATGGTTATATTAATCTTCTTCAAATTACCATACCTAGTACATTATTTGGTGTATTGTGTATAGGAATTTTTTCTTGGTTTAGAGGAAAAGATTTGGATAAAGATGAAGTATTTCAAGAAAAACTTAAAGATCCTGAATTTAAAAAATATGTTTATGGGGATTCTAAAACACTTTTAGGCGTTAAACTTCCAAAAAGCAATTGGGTTGCAATGTGGATTTTCTTAGGAGCTATTGCTTTAGTAGCTTTATTAGGTGTATTTGATTTCTTGCGTCCAAACTGGGGGCAAGTTGTAAAAAATGGCATTCCTCAAGTAGATGCTTTAGGCAATCCTAAAATGGATGTTTTATCCATGGTTTCAGTTATTCAGATGTTTATGCTTTTAGCAGGTTCTTTGATTATCATCTTTACTAAAACAGATGCAAAGAAAATCGGCTCTAATGAAATTTTTAAATCAGGTATGATAGCACTTGTTGCGGTTTTTGGAATTTCTTGGATGGGCTGATACTATGTTTGCAGTTCACACTCCTATGATGAAAGCAGCGCTTGGAGATATAGTAAAAGAACATCCTTGGACTTATGCTGTAATGCTTCTTTTAATTTCAAAATTTGTAAACTCTCAAGCAGCGGCTATTTCAGCTTTTGTTCCTTTGGCTTTAGGAATTGGTGTTGAACCTGGTGTGATTGTTGCTTTTGCGGCTGCTTGTTATGGATATTATATTTTACCAACTTATCCAAGCGATTTGGCTACTATACAATTTGATAGATCAGGTACTACTCACATCGGTAAATTTGTTATCAATCATAGTTTTATTTTACCAGGTCTTATAGGTGTAATCACTTCTTGTATAGCAGGATATTTTATCGCTATGGCAGCGGGTTATCTTTAACAATTTTTAGCAGGATTTTTCCTGCTAAATTCTTCATTTGTCTTTTTATTTAATATAGATAAAAATTATAAATAAATCATAAAATTAGTATTAATCAAAATATAAGCTTAACCAAGGATAGGATAAATCCTATTTTGAATCAATGAGAAAGGGCTATCCTATGGATATTATCTTTGCTTTGCTTCTGCTTTTAGCTTTTGGTAGTTTATGGTTTTTTATCCGTTTTTGTGAAATTCAAACTAGGACAAGCGGATGATATTTTTACTAGTTTTAAGCTTAATACTTGCTCTTTATTTATTTTATGCTCTATTATATCCTGAAAAATTTTAAAGGAAAAATATGCTAGAAATTTTAATAACACTGATTATAGCTTTTATATTGGCTTTAATTTTTGGAAATTATCTTTATAAAATTGCAAGCTGTAAAAAAAACTATTTTTGATTTTATTTTTAATCCAATTGATAACTTAATTTATAAAATTTGTGCAATTGATAGAAAAAATATGACTTGGCAAAAATATTCTTTGCATTTAATTGCTTTTAATGCCTTAGTGGCTATTTTTTCTTTCGTGATTTTTTATTTACAAGATAAACTTTTTTAAATCCCAATTCGATAAATTCTATGATAAGGGGATTTGAATTTAAATACTGTAATTAGTTTTATTGCAAATATAAACCTCCAGCATTATAGTGGAGAGAATGCTTTAAGTTTGCTTTCGCAAAATACAGGCATTTTGCTTGCTATGTTTGTTTCAAGCGCGAGTGGATATTCTGCTTGTATGGCTTTTTGTCGTGCTTTATGTGGTATGCAAATGGGAAATTTTTATGAAGATTTTGCGCGTATTATTACGCGTTTGATGTTGCCTTTAAGTTTTATTTTGGCTGTAATTTTTATCTCTGAAGGCGTGGTGCAAAATTATCACGCAAATTTTAGCGTGCTTACTTTAGAAAATAAATTTCAAAGCATTGCCACAGGTCCTGTTGCAGCTCTTGAGTCTATAAAACATTTAGGGGCAAATGGGGGTGGTTTTTTTGGTGCTAATTCAAGCATGCCTTTTGAAAATCCTACTTTACTTACAAATTTTTTGCAAATTTTATCCATGATGCTTATTCCTAGTGCCTGTGTTGTAGCTTTTGGATTGATGGTTTATCATAGAAAAGAAATACAAGGTTTTGCTCTTATGGGAAAAGAAGGGGGAGTTATTTTTGGTGCAATGGGGATTATTTTTATCATTTCTTTACTTTTAATTTATTTTAGCGAAAAAATGTCAAATCCAAATTTGGATTCTTTGGGTTTAAATGCAAATTTGGGAAATTTGGAAGGTAAAGAAATAAGATTTGGCACAGATGGTTCGAGTTTATTTAGTGCTGTAACTACTGCTTTTACTACAGGAAGCGTCAATAATATGCACGATAGTTTAAATCCATTAAGTATCAGTGCTACTTTGCTAAATATGATGCTAAATGTAGCTTTCGGTGGCGAAGGAGTAGGGCTTATGAATATGATTATTTATGTGCTCTTAACCGTGTTTATTTGTGCATTAATGATAGGTAGAACTCCAGAATTCTTGGGTAAAAAAATAGAAAGCGCACAAATGAAGCTTATAGCTTTGGTAATTCTTATCCATCCTTTATTAATCCTTGTTTTAAGTGCATTAGCTGTTGTTTTTGCAAAAGATAGTATAAGCAATCCTAGCTTTTATGGCTTGGCTCAAATTTTGTATGAATTTAGTTCTTCGGCAGCAAAAATAATGGTTCAGGACTTGAAGGTTTAAAAGATGATAATTTATTTTGGAATTTAAGCACAGCTTTTGCTATGTTTTGTGGGCGTTATTTGGTTTTAATAGCTCAGCTTGCTATAGCTGGATCGCTTTTGGCTAAAAATACACAAGAAAATACTGCAAATTCTTTAAAAACGGATAATTTAACTTTTATGTTTGTGCTTGTTTGTATTATATATATTTTTGCTGCACTTACTTTTTTTCCAGTGCTTACTTTATCAAGCGTTGCAGAATATTTATCTTTAGCATTAAGGAGAGTCAATGTCTAAAAAACAAAATAAACTCATTACAAAAGAAATTTTAAATAATGCCATAAAAGGAGCATTTTTAAAATTTGATCCACGCTTTATGGTAAAAAATCCTGTTATGTTTATGGTGGAAGTTGGATCGATTCTTACTTTGATTTTAAGTATTTTTCCTACTTTGTTTAATGGAAATTCTGATGAAAGAATTTATAACATCTTAATCACTTTTATTTTATTTATAACCTTGCTTTTTGCAAATTTTGCAGAAAGTATTGCAGAAGGAAGGGGTAAAGCCCAAGCAGCTACCTTAAGACAAAGCAAAAAGGATTCTAAAGCTAGATGCATAAAAAGTGATGGCAGTGAAGAAATGCTTAATTCTAGCGAGTTAAAAATAGGTGATATAGTTTTAGTTAAAGCAGGTGAACTTATATCTAATGATGGAGAAATTATAAAAGGTGCTGCGCGTCAAAAAACTCCAAATGAAATTGCTCTTAATACTCTTTTAATTGCACTTAGTTTGAGTTTTTTGGTGGTGGTTGTAAGTTTATATCCTTTTATGCAATTTTTAGGCGTGAGTTTGCCTATTTCATGGTTAGTAGCATTGCTTGTATGTCTTATTCCTACAACTATAGGGGGCTTTTATCAGCTATAGGAATAGCAGGTATGGACAGGATAACGCGTTTTAATGTGATCGCACTTTCAGGCAACGCTGTTGAAAGTTGTGGTGATGTTGATACTATGATTTTAGATAAAACAGGAACGATTACTTTTGGAAACCGTTTGGCAAATGAATTTTATGAAGTCCAAGGTATAAGCAAAGAAGAAATGATTAAAGCTTGTGTTTTATCCTCTTTAAAAGATGAAACTCCAGAAGGTAAAAGCATAGTTGCATTAGCTTAAAAAATGGGTTATGAATTAGAAGGTAATGATATTAAAGAATTTATCGAATTTAGCGCTCAAAATAGAATGAGTGGTGTGGATTTGCAAGATAATATAAAAATTCGCAAAGGTGCTTTTGATGCTATAAGAGCTTATATAAGCGAAATGAATGGAAAAATTCCTAGCGATTTAGAAACTAAGGTAATGGAAATTTCAAATCTCGGTGGCACTCCTTTGGTAGTGTGTAAAAATGAAAAAATTTTTAGGAGTGATTTATCTAAAGGATACAGTAAAACCAGGACTTAAAGAGCGCTTTGATGAGCTTAGAAAAATGGGCATAAAAACTTTAATGTGTACCGGAGATAATCCTTTAACAGCAGCTACTATAGCTAAAGAAGCAGGGCTTGATGGATTTATAGCAGAATGCAAGCCTGAAGATAAAATAAAAGCCATTAAAAAAGAACAAGCCCAAGGTAAGATAGTAGCCATGACAGGAGATGGAACCAATGATGCTCCAGCTCTTGCACAAGCTGATGTAGGTATAGCTATGAACTCAGGAACTCAAGCAGCCAAAGAAGCAGCCAATATGATAGATCTTGATTCTAATCCTACTAAAATTTTAGAAGTAGTTGAAATAGGAAAAGGTTTGCTTATTACTAGAGGCAGTCTTACAACTTTTAGTATGGCAAATGATATTGCTAAGTATTTTGCTATTTTACCTGCTATGTTTAGTGTGGTTTTACCTCAAATGCAAATTTTAAATATTATGCATTTAGCTACCCCGCAAAGCGCTATTTTATCAGCACTTATTTTTAATGCTATTATTATACCTTTGCTCATACCTATTGCTATGCGTGGAGTTAAATTTAAGCCTATGAAAAGTGAGCATTTGCTTTTAAGAAATTTGAGTATTTATGGTTTAGGTGGTATGATAGCACCTTTTATAGGGATAAAAATAATTGATATTCCTACAGCTTGGATACTTAGAATTTTAGGAGTGTGATATGCTTAGAACTTTGCTTAGTTTTTTTGTGGTAATGCTAATATTGTGTACTCTTATTTATCCTTTTGCTTTAAATACAGTTGCAAAATTTATTTTTCCTTATCAATCAAGTGGAAGTTTAGTGGGTAAAGAAGGTCGTCCGACTTTGGATATAAGCAAAGCGGTAGGTTCAAAGCTTTTGGGTTAAGATTTTAATAAGCCTTATTTTCTACATTCAAGAGCATCTGTATCAAATTACAATACAAGTGATACAAATGAAAGCAGTGTAAGTTCAGGTGGATTTAATTATGCTATGTCAAATCCTGCTTTAAAAGAGCGTGTGCAAAAAGATTTGCAAAAATTTTTAGATGAAAATCCGCAAATTACAAAAGAACAAATTCCTTTGGATTTATTAAGCGCTTCAGGATCAGGACTTGATCCTCATATCAGTCTTCAAGCAGCCCTAGTGCAAATTCCTAGGATAAGTCAATCTTCAAAAATCATCAAAGAAGAATTAGAAAAAATCATTCAAGAAAATACAGAGTCTAAATTTTTAGGGATTTTTGGGGAAGAAAAGGTTAATGTTTTAGCCGTTAATATAGCTATTGCTAAAGCCGTGACAAAAGAATAAACATGCAAAGACAAAGTCCTGAACAAATTCTTAAAAAACTTGAGGTTAAAGCTAAGGAAGAAGAAAAAAACAAACTTGCAAAATTAAAAATTTTCTTAGGTTATGCTGCAGGTTCTGGAAAAACTTATGCTATGTTAAGTAAAGCTAGAACTTTAAGGGATAATGGAGTTGATGTTGTTTTAGGCTATATAGAGCCTCACGATAGACCTGAAACAATGGCTTTAGCACAAGGTTTTGAAAGTATAGCTAATCTTGAAATTCCTTATAAAAATATAGTATTAAAAGAATTTGATTTAGACGCTACCCTTAAGAGAAAGCCTGCTTTGGTTTTAGTAGATGAGCTTGCACACACTAATGCTAAAGGCTTGCGTAATGAAAAGCGTTTTCAAGATATAGAAGAACTTCTAAAAGCAGGGATTGATGTTTATACTACTTTAAATATACAACATTTAGAAAGTTTAAATGATTTAGTCGCTAATATCAGTAAGATAGAAGTTAAAGAGCGTATTCCTGATCGTATTTTTGATGAGGCTGATCAGGTTGAACTTGTTGATATTGAACCTAATAAGCTTTTAAAAAGAATACAAGATGGTAAAATTTATAAGGAAAAACAAGCTAAACTAGCACTTGAAAATTTCTTTCGCCAAGAAAGACTTATAGCTTTGCGTGAGATTGCCTTAAGAAGACTTGCTTCAAGAGTGAATTTAAGAGCAAGTGAACAAAGGCTTATTAATGATGATTTAGCTTATCATACTGGAGAGCATATTTTAGTTTGTATTAATGCTTCAAATGCAAAGGTTATTCGTGCAGCTGCAAGACTTGCTTTAGCTTTTCATGCTAAATTGAGTGCGCTTTATATAAAAAATCCCAATATTAAAGAAGAAAAAGCCTTAGAAGAAAATATAGAACTAGCTAAAAGTTTTGATGCTGAAATCATTAGCGTATATGATGATATAGCAAGACAAATTGCAGAGTATTCAAGCCTTAGCAATGTCTCTAAAATTGTTTTAGGTAAAAATAAAGATAAAAAAAGTTTAAAGAAGAGATTTTTGAAGCTGTTGCTAAAAAAGCACCCAATATTGATTTATATCTTGTCAATGAAAATCAAATTTCTACTCCTAAAATACGAAGTAAAAAAGGTTTTGATTTTTTAGGTTTTTTAAAAATCACAGGAGTTTTGCTTTTAGCAACTTTTATAGCTTTTGTATTTCATAAATTTAATACTCAGCCAAGTAATATAGTTATGATTTTGATTTTAGCAGTTTTTGCTTCTTCTTTTATTTCTGACAATAAAATTTTCGCCTTTTATTCTTCTTTGGTAAGTGTTTTGATTTATAATTTTTTCTTTTTAGAACCTATTTTTAGTTTTAAAGTTCATGATAGTGGAAATATTATTACTTTTACAACTATGTTTATAGTTGGATTTTTAACAGCTGTTTTTACTAGAAGATTAAAATTGCAATCTAAAGAACTCACTAAAAGAGCTTATAGAACAGCTATTTTACTTGAAAATAGTGAAAAATTAGCAAGAGTAAAAAGCAAACAAGAGCTTTGGGAACAACTTGGAAATCAAGCTTTAAAATTATAAATTTACCCATTATTATTTATCCTATAAATAAAAACAATATTTTATCGAAACCTTTGTTGTTTTTTAACGATGATAAGCAAATGTTAAAAAATTGTTTTAGTGCTGATGAGATTGCTATTGCTCAATGGGTTGCAACAAATAAAGAAAGAGCAGGTGTTTGTACAAATACCCTGCCTAATGCTAATGCTACGTATTTACCTATAGAAGATGGGAAAAAACTAAAGGGGTTATAGGTATAGTTTTAAAAGAAAAACGTCCCTTGCAAGACTTTCAGTATGAAATTTTAAGTGCTTTACTTAATGAGGCAGGAGTTAGAACAAGGGATATATTTTTATTATAAATCCCTTAATTTATTAATCTCATCTCTAATAGCAGCAGCTTTTTCAAACTCAAGTGCTTTAGCTGCTTCAAGCATTTGTTTTCTTAACTCTTTGACAAGTTTAGCTCTTTCGCTAGCAGGCATTTTTTCTAGTTTTTTACCTTTGCGATAAATTTCGCCTAAATCCTCTTCATTTTTCAAACTCTCTTCAATATGGCGTTTGACTGAAGTTGGTGTGATATTGTGTTTTTTATTATAAGCCATTTGAAGTTTGCGGCGTTCATTGGTGGTATCCATAGCTTCTTGCATGGATTTTGTGATTTTTTTGCAAAAAAGCAAAACCTTACCATTGACATTTCTAGCTGCTCTTCCCATGGTTTGGATTAAACTTGTAGTGCTTCTTAAAAATCCTTCCTTATCTGCATCCATAATGGCAATGAGTGAAACTTCAGGCAAATCAAGTCCTTCTCTAAGTAAGTTAATGCCAATTAGCATATCAAAAGCACCGCTTCTTAAACCTCTTATGATTTCATTGCGTTCTATGGCATCGATGTCTGAGTGCATGTATTTGACTTTTATACCAAGCTCTAAATAATACCTTGTAAGTTCTTCAGCGAGTTTTTTAGTTAGCACAGTCACTAAAACACGTTCATTCCTTTGTATGACTTTTTTAGCCTCATCAAATAAAATTTCAACCTGATTATCACTATCTTTTAATTCTATCAAAGGATCAAGCAGTCCTGTAGGACGCATGATTTGATGAAAGATGTTTTCTTTGCTCAGTTCAAGTTCTAAAGGTGCAGGTGTGGCTGAAACAAAAAGAAATTGACAATTTTTATGGATAAATTCATCAAACATTAAAGGACGGTTATCCAAGGCTGAAGGCAAACGAAAACCATAGTC
This sequence comes from Campylobacter sp. CFSAN093224, assembly GCF_012897395.1. Lineage (NCBI taxonomy): Bacteria > Pseudomonadati > Campylobacterota > Epsilonproteobacteria > Campylobacterales > Campylobacteraceae > Campylobacter > Campylobacter sp. CFSAN093224. Next base: position 635,438 of record NZ_CP040607.1, read on the forward strand.
CACCAAGGTTTGTTTTCTGCTTCTATCTCCTGCAAACATACCTCTAAATTGTGGTAAAGATACATGGCTTTCATCGACTATAACAAGAAATTTTCTATCTTTAATCGCAAAATAATCAAAAAGCGTATAAGGAGTATCACCTTCTTTAAGTCCTGTTAAATGCCTTGCATAGTTTTCAACTCCTTTACACATTCCTGTGCTTGTAAGCATTTCAAGATCAAATTCAACCCGTTGTTTAAGGCGTTGATATTCTACGAGTTTATTTTCATGTTCAAAATAAGCAAGGCGTTCGTTAAGTTCTGCTTTTATGTCTTTTATCGCTTGTTTTAGTCTTGTTTCACCTACACTAAACTGGCTTGTAGGATAGAGTATGAAGCGTTTTAAATCTTTGCCTTTTTTATTTTCTAAAACATTGTAATGATACATAGCATCAAGCTCATCGCCAAAAAATTCAAGTCTTACTACTTCATCTTCATAATAAGCTGGATAAATGTCTATAATATCTCCTTGAACTCTAAAATCTGCACGATCAAAAAAATTATCATTTCTTTTATAACCCATATCTACAAGTTTTTTTAAAAGTTCTTTTTGTGAAATTTGCATACCTAGTTCAAAGATTAAAACCATGCCTATGTATTCATTTGGATTACCAAGTCCATAATTTGCCGAAACACTAGCTATGCAAACTACATCTTCATAACTTAAAAGAGAAGCAGTAGCACTCAGTCTTAAACGCTCTAAGTCTTCATTAGTGGAGCTGTCTTTTTCTATGAAAACATCAGTGCGTGGAATATAGGCTTCAGGTTGATAATAATCATAATAAGATATAAAATATTCCACATGATTTTTAGAAAAAAAGCCTTTAAATTCGCTATAAAGTTGTGCACAAAGGCTTTTGTTGTGACTCATGATAAGAGTGGGCATATTAAGTTCTTTAATGACATTTGCCATGGTAAAGGTTTTTCCACTTCCTGTAACGCCTAGTAAGGTTTGATATTTATTGCCTTTTTTTATACTTTTTACTATGCCTTTTATGGCTTCTTGTTGATCAGGACTAGGTTTAAATTCGCTGGTAAGTTCTAACATTTTTCTACTTTATTTTTATTTTTGAAAAAATTTTAAAAGAAAATGCTTTAATTAAAAATTAATTGACAATAAAAACCTAAATTTAAATTTTTTTCTGCTACAATATCAAATAATATTTTCCATAAATTACAAATTTCTTAAGAAGGCAAAAATATGTTTGATGAAAAAATAATCAATACTATGACAGATAAAGTAAATGAATTAATTGAAAAGTATAACGAAGTTTGCGAAGCCAATGAGGCTTTAAGAAATGAGCTTGTAAGCGTTAAAGCACAAAATGAAGCAAAAAGTAATCAAATCATGCGTTTAGAAGAAGAACTTAAATCTCGCAATATAGAAAGCGAAGATATTTATAAGAAAATAGAGGCTGTTCTTGGCAGATAATCTAAAACAAGTCATTGTTAATGTTAATGCAAAAGATTTCATTGTTAAGTGCAGTGAAGAATTTGCAAATTTTTTAGAAGATGATATCGCTTTGATTTCAGGGGGTACTAAAAAAATAGAACTTAAACGCTTTGTAGATGCGTTTGTTAAAAAAAGTTATGAAAATTATATTCTAGAAAGAGAACTTAAGAAACTAATAAAAGCAATCAATGAAGAACTCCCGACAAAATGAACAAAGCTTTTACTCTGCTTGAGCTTGTTTTTGTGATTTTGATTTTGGGAATTTTATCAAGCTTATCTTTATCTTTTATCAATACTACAAAAGATGAGGTTAAAATTTTAAAATTAAAAATGGACTATGAAATGCTAAGCTCAGCTCTTGCTTTAATGCGTAGTCAAATGAGACTTAAAAATTTAAATTTTCCAGAAATTTTAGATAATGCGCAAAACAATCAAGCCAAAGAAAAACTCTTTTATTGTTTAAATGATTGTGATTATTCTTTGCTTGATACACCTATTTATTCTGATTTTAAATCTTGGATAAAAATAGGTAAAAATCACTATAGATTTGCATTAAATGCTAAAGAGATGGTTGAATTTATTTATGATTCTAAAGAAGGTTTGTTAAAGTGTATAGGAAGTTCTAGATGCAAAGATCTGATATAAGATATTATGAACTTGCAATTTGTGGTTTGTATTTGGATAATTTAACTTTTCATAGTTTTGATGAAATCAAACCTTTAACACAGGTATTAGTGGATTTAAAATCTAAAAAAAATCTTAAAGCCATCGTACTTAAAGAATGTCAAAAACCTGATTTTAAAACTATAGAAATTAAAGAAATTACAAAGTATTTTCTAACTCCTTTGCAACTTGAATTGGCAAATTTTATTGTTTATTATTATGCTTCAAAACTTGGTTTTGTTTTGGGCTTTTTCGAAACTAGTCCTAAGTATGAATGTCAAAAAATGTTTTTTAAAGATACCCCTAAGCTAAGCAATCAACAACAAAATGCCTTAAGTTTTCTTCAAAAAGAAAATAATTCTTTGCTTTTTGCTGACACAGGTAGTGGTAAGACTGAAATTTACATTTCTTTAATAAAAGAGTGTTTAGAACAGGGTAAGCAAGCTTTACTTTTGATGCCAGAAATCGCACTTACTCCACAAATGCAAAAGCGTTTAGAAGTATATTTTAAGGATAATTTTTTCCTGTGGCATTCTAAAATTTCAAAGAAAAAAAAGCAAGAATATTTAGAGTGTTTTTGCAAGGGAGAAGTGCTTTTAGTAGCGGGTGCAAGATCGGCTTTGTTTTTACCTTTTAGAAATTTAGGACTTATTGTAGTAGATGAAGAACATGATAATTCTTACAAGGCTTCTAACCAGCCTTTTATCAATGCAAGAGATTTAGCACTTTTTTTGGGTCAAAAAAATAATATTAAAGTGGTTTTAGGTTCTGCAACCCCATCTTTAACGAGCTTTTATAAACAAAAAAGTTTTAGACTAAAAGGAACTTTTTTTGAGAGTAAAAAACATTTTTTATATGATGAAAATGAGCTCGGTATAACACCTATGCTTTTAAGCGAATTAGAAAAAAGTTTAAAACATCAAAAACAAGCTATAGTGTTTTTACCTACAAGGGCTAATTTTAGGCAAATCATTTGCAAGGATTGTGGAGAAACGATAAAATGTCCTTTTTGTTCTATTGCTATGAGTATGCATAAAAAGAAAAATATTTTAAAATGTCATTATTGTAATTATACTTCTTTAATAGAGCAAAATTGTCCAAGTTGCAAAGGAGAAATGTTAGAAGCTAGAAAAATTGGGACTGCTGAACTTTTAGAGCTTTTGCAAAATGCTTTGCCTTTAGCAAAAATAGCAAAATTTGATAGCGATGAAATCACAAGCGTTAAAAAGCTTAATACTATTTTAAAAAACTTTAATGAAAATAAGATCGATATACTTATTGGCACTTCTATGCTTGCTAAAGGACATGATTATCATAGTGTGGATTTGAGTGTGATTTTAGGGCTTGATGAATATTTGTTGCGTCCTAGTTTTAGAGCGAGTGAAGAAACTTTAGCTTTAGCTATGCAAGTTGCAGGCAGGGCAGGGCGTAAAGGCGAAGCAAGAGTACTTTTGCAAACAAAAAATAGAGCTTTTTTTGAAAGGTATATAGAGAATTATGATGCTTTTTTAAAAGATGAGTTAGAAAATAGAAAAGATCTTTACCCCCCATTTAAACGCCTTTTAAGAGTTCTTATAGAAGATAAAGATCAAAAAAGTGCACAAAAACTTTGTGAAAAATTTGCTTCTCAATTTAGAAATATCAAACAGGTAGAATTGGTAGGCTATGGAATTTGTGGAGTTGAAATGCTGTATGGAAAATATCGTTTTTATTTGTTGCTTAGAAGTGAAAATCATAAAGCTTTAGTGGCAATTGAAAATTATATTTTGCAATTTAAAAATGCAAGTGCGGATATTGATCCTATTGATTTTGTGTAAGTGATATGATTATTTATCTTTGTATATTTTTTCAAATTCTTTATAATATTTCCAAGAATCAATAATATGAGGATGTGTTTGTTTTAAATGATTTAGTTCATTTTCAAATATATTAAAAAAAGTGTAAATAAGTGATTTATTTTTTATAAAATAATCTATTACATCTTTTTCTTTCATCATTTTTGATTCTGTTTCATCTATGGTTATTTTAATTTGATATAAAAAATCATACAAATAATGTTTAATTGTTGAAAATAAAAGATTGTTTTGTTCTAATTGCTTAAAATCATTTTTATCAATATATACACCCATATCATTACATAGGTCGTTTTTTATAATTTCTTGTATTATGTCTATTTTTTCATGATTGATATGTTTTCTGTCTAAAATTATGGGAATGCTAGAAGTTCTATCAATATTGAAATTTTTATTATTTTTAGGAGTATTAAGATAAAAGGTGTTATTAATATCTTTAGAATTTGCATAAAGTGTAATAGGAAAAAGATAGCGAATATAACCTCTAAATTCTTTAATTTTAAATAAATCTAATTTATCTTTATGGGGGGGGGGTAAAATTAAAATTTATAGCAAGTAAATTCATGGTATCGAAGGCCTTTGATTGGCGGATTTCTTCCATATCAAGATAGTATACATTGTCTTTGTTAAAATATTTTAATAAATAAGAGATGATAAAAACTCCTTGTTGTAGTTCATTTATATCGATTTTAATTTTATGATTTTGATGAGTAAGATAGTTGATGTAATAACGCCAATCATAAGTTAGATTAAATTCAGGGGGATAGTTTCTTAAAACTTTACTCCAATCTCTTCCCCAGCTATGCTTTAAAAGTCCTATTGGATCTCGAACTCCGCAAATAATCTTAGAATTAAAATCTAATAAAGATAGATATTTATCAAAATAAGGTAGATTAATTTCTGATATATTAATAGCATATTGAGCAATTGTATTATCATTTAGACACATGTAATTAATACAATATCTCTCTTTGCTATCAGGTGGTAAAACCCCCCAGGAGGCAAAACAAGTTACATCGCAACATTGATTAAGGTATCTTAAAAATGCTGCTGCTCCAACGCCATGTGGAGAAATATAGATAAATTTATAGTGTTTAGGCAGGGGTAAATTTAAATCCCAAGCTAATTCTGCGCAATGTCGACTAGAATCTATTTCTATAAAATTAGGATTGATTAAAGGTGGATAAGGATGTTTTGTTGATAAATATCTATCCCTAAATTCGTTAGAATTGAGCCAAGTGCAAATTGTTTCAATATTTTCCAAAACAAAGGTAAAAAATTTTTCATTATTCGAATTTTTTAAAGCTTGTAAAAGAATTTGAGCTAGGGTTGGAGTTAGGTTATTTTTTATATAGAGTAAAAGATTTTGCATATAACCTCTTTTAATTGTATTTAATTTATATATAATTCATAAATATTTAAATGTCATGAAATTTAAATATATTATCAAAAATAAACTTTAATTAAAGCAATAAAAAGTTAAAATTTGATATTAAAATTTTTCAAAGAGTGAAGTTATGGAGTATAAAAGATTTAAAACCAGACAAATCAAAGTAGGAAATGTTTTAATAGGCGGTGATGCACCCATTTCAGTTCAATCTATGCTTTTTACTAAAACAAGAGATATAGAAGGTTCTTTAGAACAAATCAATCGTCTTTATTTTGCAGGAGCAAACATAGTGCGTTTGGCGTGCTTGGATATGGCTGATGCAAGGGCTTTAAAAGAGATTAAAGCTAAAAGTCCTCTACCTTTAATCGTAGATATTCATTTTAATCATAATTTGGCTGTATATTGTGCTGAATTTATCGATGGCGTGCGTATAAATCCTGGCAATATAGGCTCTAAAGAAAATATTAAAGAAGTGGTAAAAGCATGTAAAGAACGGGGTATCCCTATACGCATCGGTGTAAATCACGGCTCCATAGAAAAACAATTTAGTGATAAATTTGGTTATGGTGTCGATGCCATGCTAGAAAGTGCGATGTATAATATCAAGCTTTTAGAGGATTTAGACTTTTTTGATATTAAAATTTCCATGAAGACTTCAGATGCTCAAAAAACTATAGAAGCTTATGAGAGATTAAGACCGCTTTGTGATTATCCTTTTCACTTAGGGGTAACTGAAGCAGGAACTAAATTTCATAGCACTGTAAAAAGTTCTATAGCTTTAGGAAATTTACTTCTTAAAGGTATAGGCGATACTATGCGTGTTTCTATGACTGGCGAACTTGAAGAAGAAATTCGTGTAGCAAGGGCGATTTTACAAGATAGCGGAGTGCAAAAAAGCGGAGTAAATATCATCTCTTGTCCAACTTGCGGTAGGATTCAAAGTGATTTGTTAAGTGCGATTAAAATCGTAGAGGAAAAAACCAAGCATATAAAAGAACCTTTAAATATCAGTGTCATGGGTTGCGTGGTAAATGCTTTAGGTGAAGCTAAGGGCGCTGATGTGGCTATAGCCTTTGGGAAAAATCAAGGACTTGTTATAAGACATGGTGAAGTTGTAGCTAAACTGAAAGAAAGTGAACTTGTAGATAGATTTTTAGCTGAAGTTGAAGATGAGGTTAAAAGTAGGGCTGTAAAAGAATAAAAGCCAAGAAGCAAGGTTTAACCTTGCTTTTAGAATGGCCATATCGCTTCTATAACTTTGCTACCCCAAGGTTTTCTTGTGCTTCTATCCACTTCACCTTCTGTTTTATAAAGAATTTTAGCATCTGCTATATATTTACTATCTATAGTATTGTCTTGACCGATGTCATAAGGACGAATAACACCGCTTAATTGTATGATTTGCTTCTCTCCGTTGATTAAAAGCTCTCTTGAACCTTCGATAAAATAATTACCATTTGATAAAATTTTAATTACACGTGTTGAAATTGTAGTATTGAAACTTTCATTTCTGCTTTGCGAGCCTGTTCCTGTGTAGTTGTTTGAACTATTGGTTTGAAAGCCTATATTAGAATAAGCATTGACTTTATTAAGAGCATTAGCTACCACTCCTGAACTTCCTGTTAAAGCACCTCCGCCTAAATTTGAGGTATTAGTTCTGCTTGTTGCTTTATTAGCTTGTGTGCTTTGAGTGGTACTTTCTTGTATAACAACTGTAACTAAATCATTTACATTCATAGCTTTTTTATCTGAAAATAAAGGATTATCTCCTTTGCCAAAAAGCGATCCTGGCGCACTTTCTATATTATTACTTTGTTTTGGTGCAAGTTCTTCTACATAAGCAGGTGGTTTCATTGAAATTTGCGGATCAACCGTTGCAGAACAACCAAAAAACACAAACGGTAACACATAAAATAAAACTTTTTTCATTTTCGTCCTTTAAAATATGAATTTTTATTTTTCTTTGTTAAAATTAGAAAAAGCAAAGAGTGTTCCACATTTATAAATTCAAGGAGAAAATGATGGCAAATCTTTATTTGATGAGATCTAGAAGTGATGAGTTAAATACTATTATTAGTACAAATTTGCTTAAAAATTATAGCAAAATTTACAAAAATATCGCAATTTATTGCCCTGTGATATACATACATCGCGTTCCTGTTTTGCAGGGTTGGTTGGAAGAATTTAATATCAATCAAACCGTAAAAAGCGCCTATGGTTTTACCTTTAGAGAGGCAATGGAAGAATTTAGCAAAGATCCTCATAATTTTTTTAATGTTATTTTAGAAGAATACGAAGAGTTAAAACGCAAATACGATTTTGTGCTTGTAAATAGTTTTTGCGAATTTGGAATACTTGATGGATTTGATCTTAGTATAAAATTAGCTAAAAATCTTAATACACCTATTGCTGCTATTATCAATGATGAAGATAAACTTATAGCTCAAAAATATTTCGATCATGCTCTAGATGGTCGTAATTATGTTTTGATTAATGAAAATTTTAATTTTGAAGAAGTGCAAAAACTTAAAGAATATGATTTTATAACTCCTCATCGTTTTAAATATGAATTGATTAAACAAAGTATAAAAAATAAAAAAACCGTTGTTTTGCCAGAAAGTAATGATGAGAGAATTTTAAAAGCTGCTGAAATTTTATTGAAAAGTAAAGTTGTTGATCTTATTTTATTGGGTGATGAAGAAAAAATCAAGCAAGATAGTGCTAAATTAAGTCTTGATTTAAATACTATACGGATTATAAATCCACTCAAATCAGAATATAATCAAGAATTTGCTTCTATTCTTTATGAAGCAAGAAAATCTAAAGGTATGAGTTTAGAAGAGGCTAGGAAGCTAGTTCAAGATAAAACTTATTTTGGAACTTTACTTATACACACTGGAAAAGCTGATGCTATGGTTAGTGGAGCATCAACTACTACGGCTGAAACGATTCGCCCTGCATTACAGCTTATTAAAACTAAAGAAGGTATTAGTTCCGTTTCAGGAATTTTCTTTATGGGACTTGAAGATCAAGTTTTAGCTTTTGCTGATTGTGCTGTAAATCCAAGCCCAAGTGCTGAGCAACTTGCAACTAGTGCCTATGTAAGTGCTATGACTGCTAAATCTTTTGGACTTGAACCAAGAATAGCTTTGCTTTCTTATTCTAGTGGTGATAGCGGTAAAGGAGAAAGCGTAGATCTTGTAAAAGAAGCATTAAAGATTGCTAAAGAAAAATATCCTGAGTTGAATATAGATGGTCCTATGCAGTTTGACTGCGCTTATGATCCAAAAACTGCAGCAAAGAAAATGCCAAATTCTAAGATAGCAGGTCATGCAAATGTGTATATTTTTCCTGATCTTAACGCAGCAAATATTTGTTACAAAGCAGTTCAAAGAACTGCTAATGCTTTAGCAATCGGTCCTATTTTGCAAGGTCTTAAAAAACCTGTTAATGATTTAAGTCGTGGATGTTTGGTAGATGATATTGTAGATACCGTAATTTTAAGTGCAATACAAGCTCAATAGAAAGGAATGATAAATGAAAATTTTGGTTTTAAATTCAGGTTCTTCATCGATTAAATTTAAATTTTTTGATAATAAAATCGTTAAAGCCAGTGGATTAGTAGAAAAAATTGGAGAGCAAAATTCAAAGGTTGTATTAAAAAATACTTTAAATAATGAAAGTTTTGAAAGAGAATTAACAATAAATAATCACGAAGAAGGCCTTAGTATAGTTAATGAGCTTTTTAAAGAATCAGGAATTTTAGCAGATTTAAATGCACTTGATGGCTGCGGTCATCGTATAGTTCATGGGGGAAGAAATTTAAGCGAGCATTGTTTAGTGGATGATTATGTTCTTAAAGAGATAGATAGGGTTAGTATTTTTGCTCCTTTGCATAATCCTGCGCATTTAGCAGGTATAAAAACAATGATCAAAGCTGCACCTAGTGTTGCTAATGCAGCTATTTTTGATACAGCTTTTCATCGCACTATGCCTGATTTTGCTTATATGTATGCTTTGCCTTATGATTTTTATGATAAGCATAATATTAGAAGATATGGTTTTCATGGGACTTCTCATGCTTATGTTAGTTCTAGAGCGGTAAAATTTCTTCAAAAAGATCAAAATGAATTAAATGTCATCTCTGCTCATCTTGGAAATGGTGCAAGTGTATGTGCTATAGAAAAAGGTAAGAGTATGGATACTTCTATGGGCTTTACTCCACTTGAAGGACTTATTATGGGAACGCGTTGTGGAGATTTAGACCCTGCTATTTTACCTTTTGTTAGTCATCTTAAGGGTTTAACTATAGAAGAAATAGATACACTGATGAATAAAAAAAGTGGAGTATATGGAATTTGCGGTTATAATGATTTTAGAGATATAGAAAGAGAGATAGAACAAGGTAATGATAAAGCACGCTTGGCTCTTGATATGTTTTGTTATCGTCTTGTTAAATATATAGGATCCTACTTTGCTGTGTTGCCAAAAACCGATGCTATTATTTTTACAGGTGGTATAGGAGAAAATGATAGTTTGGTTCGACAAAAAGTATGCGAGAGATTAGCTCATCTTGGTATCGAGTTAGATTTTGAACTTAACAAACAAAGGATTTCGGGCGAAAGAATGATAAATCATGCAAATTCTAAAGTTAAAGTGCTTGTTATTCCTACAGATGAAGAATTAGAAATCGCTAGAATTACAGAAGAACTTATCGGTAAAAATTAAATTTTAAAAACTATATAAATCTTTCATTTATATAGTTTTTAGCAAGGTTATATATTCACTTTGCTTTTCATTTAAAACTTTAAAAGTGCTTATCATGTAAGAAAATTCATCATCACTTAAACCATAAAGTTCTTTAACCAATAAATCATTTTTTGCTCTTAAGATATCATAAGCTTTTTTAGTTTTTGGAATTTCTTCATTTTTTATATTAAATTCTTGTTTTAGCTCATCAAAATGATGATTTTGATCATTGTAAAGCTGTAAAAGCAAAGCATTTTTAGCGAGGGTTTTATAAATTTCATTGTTTTGAATTTCTTCATCACTTGGTTGAGGCAGGGGAATTCTTTCTAAATAAGATTTGCTTACATTGATTTGTACCATATTTCTTATGATAAAATCAACCACTAAAGAATTAAACAAAGCTAAAACAAATAAAATTCTTTCATAAGGCACTATATCCATGCAAATTACATCATCTTTTAAAACATATTGTTTTGGAATGTTACTATAAGTACTATCAGCTCCACCGCAATTTTTTGGCAATAAAGAAGCTATCAAAGTTCTCTCATCGGTATCTCTTGAAATTTTTCTATATCCAAGTCTAAAAAATTCTCTATCGTATTTTATCAATTTAGGATTTAATTCTTTCCCAGTAGCTTTTTTAGCTCTATAAAGTTCTTTACTTTTTAATCGCTCGTCAAATTTAGCCTTTTCTAAAAAATAAGTAGTTTGGCTAAAATTTGCATCAAATTGATGTATCATTTTACCTTCATATAAGGGTAAAAGTCCTTCCCTAAACTCTTCTATAAACAAATCTTTATCGTTTGTCATATCAAGTTCTCTTCTAAAATCTATATAATCAAAAGACAAGTTTTGAAAAGCATTATAAGATTTTCTTAGAATTTCTAAAGCTTGTTTGTCTTTTAACTCCATTAAGGCTAGGTGAGTTGGGCTTAGCTTTTTGATATCTTTTAAATTTAGAGTTAAAATTTCATCTTTGTTTTTTAATGAGTTTATATCTGTTTTATAAAACATCATTTTGATTTTATGAGTGTGATTTGCTTGCGTGTTTTTTATAAGCATAAGAGCAAATTTATACCTTGAATCCACATCAGCAAATATAGCTTGTCTATTTTCAAAACTATAAAAATACTCTAAAGTTTTATTTTCTAAAATTTCTTTTCTTAAAGTTAAGCTTCCATCTTCAAACATCAAAGCACTAGGAAGCACATAAGCTAAATTTCCATCTTGTTTTAAAAGAGAAAGATTTTTTTCTACAAAAAGACGAAACAAATTTCCATCTCCACTGCCTTTATTTAAAGGATAGGCTTTTTTATAATACTCGCTTAAATCATTTATATATGCTTTTTGTTTTTCGTAATTTTGCTTTATATAATCTTTCGCTAGCAAATTATCTTGAATTTCTTTTTTCTTGCTAGCGATTAAGCTTCTATAATCGCTTTTATATTGCGGAAAGAAATCACTATCACTAAATTTAGTTTTATCCCAAGGTGGATTACCTATGATGATATCAAAGCCTTTAAAGACTTGATTTTCTACGATTTCAGGAAATTCTAACTCATAGTTAAAGAAATTAAATTCTTTTTGATATTTGCTAATGATAGCTTTTGCTTGTTCATTTTGGCTTAAATTTTGTATATCATCTTGACTTAGGGCTTTTAGAATTTGTAATTCTTCTTTGTTGACAAAATGAAGCGTGTTGATATAGTTTAGATATAAATTTAACTTATCAAGTTTTGGTGTGATTTCATTTTGATAGATTTGTTTAGATTGTTTGATTTGTTCTTCGTTGGTATCTTTTAGATTATCAAGTTTTTCAAATACTTCTTGTAAAATTTCAAATTCTTGTGTTATGGAATTTGTAAAAAGGTTGCTTGAGTTTTGTTTTATCAAATCTTTAAAATCACTTAGGTTAGAATTGATCAAAGCATTGCCGCACTTTATGTGGTGTTCTATAAAAGAAAGTGGGGTTCCAAAGATAAAACTATCTATCCAAAGGCTAAGTTTAGTAAGCTCTATGCTAAAAGGGTTTAAATCCACCCCATAAATAATGCGTTTTAGTAAAAGTCGTTTTAAAATATCACTTTCATCTACTTCATAGTCTTGCACAAAATCTTTTATATAGTTTAAAATATTTTCTTTTTCTTCTTCATAAAGTTCTTTTAAATTTGTAAAATGATCAAAATCTGATAAAACAATGTGTGTAATAGCATTTAAAACTCCAACTAAAAAATGCCCGCTACCGCAAGCATTGTCTAGTATTTTAAATTTCAAAATGTTTTCATTGTTTAGTTTGTCTTTTAAAGCACTTTGGATTAAAAAATTAGCTATGAATTGAGGTGTATAAAAGCTTGCTGTTGATTTTCTTGAATTACTAGAATTTTTAAGATAAATTTGTCCTTTTTTGTAAAAGGTGTATTTTTCTACTTTTTTTGATTTTTCTAAAATTTTAAAATCATAATTATCAAAATAACATTCTATTTCTTTTGATTTTTCTTTATAGCTTACATAGTAAATATCTTCATTTGCTATTTCAAAAAAATAAGAAAGCAAGCCTTCATAAATCGTGCCTAAATGTTCTACACTTAAAGTTTTGTAATCTCTTTTAAAGCTTAGATTTTTATCTTTAAAATTTAATAATTGGTTTAAAATGAATTTTAAATCTTTATCATTAAAGATTTTTGGTGTGCTTAAAAGAGCGGTTTTACTCTCATCAAACAACCCACCATTGAAAACAGGCATATCAAAATTGCCTTTGCCTTTGTTGTAAATGTTGAAAATATTTTCAAGTTCTCCAAAACCACCACTTGAGCTTTCATCCTCTTGTAAATTTTCAAGTAAGGTTCTAAGACTGATTTTACTTTTAAAATACTTATGTTTTTCTAGTATAATTTCAAATTTATCCTCAAAATAAGCAATAAATAAAAGTCTAAAGATAAAATATAAAGAATTTTCATAGATTAGTTTTAAATCCGCCTTTGTTTTATTGTAAATTCTAGAGCCTATGAATTCAAATAAAGATTCATTTCCATTGGTTCCGTAAATGATAGATTTTAAATCATCTTCTATTTTGATTTTTGAAAGTTTATTGTTTTGTAGAGTTATTTCTAAATGATCTTCTTTTTCTGTGAAATTAAAAGCGCTAAATACACTATAAAAATACGCAAAAGCTTCAATATTTTGATCTTCAATGATTTTTTCTAGATTGATTTCGTAAAAAACTTTGTTTGAATTCAGTATAGAATTATCATAAAAACGCCAAAATCTACCATTGGTTAAAAAACCATAATTTTTCTTAAGATTGCCTAGATATCTTAGAATTTGAAAGTGAGGGTTGTCTTTTACTTTTTTATTGTCTATTTCTATATTATAAGCTTTTGACTCTAAAATGATTGTGAAATCATTGCTTGATTTTTTTGTTTCTTTGTCTAAATTTTCGTATTTTGATTTTAATTTGTCATTGCTAAAAAGTAGAAAATCAGGTTTTTCCAATTTTCCTTGTATGATTTTTTCATCTTGTCTTACAAAGCACCACCCTAAAATTTCTAATACTTTTGATATAAATTCATCTTCAAATTGATGTTCGTTTTGTTTTATAAATTTATTTTTGTCGTAAATTTTTGTAATTTTAGTTAAAATATCTCTAAAGGCTTTTTGATTTGCGTTGAAATTATAAATCTTAGGAAAGTCAATTTCTAAAGAATAGCTTGTAAAAAGATTATTGTTGAGGTATTTTTTAAGTTCTTGATAGTAATTCATGGCTTTCTTTCTAAAGTATTTTTAAAAATTTGACATTTTAAATTATATCTAAAAAACTTTAAAGACTTGTGCTTATTTATGAAAATGATTTTTTAGTTGGAATTAATTTTCTTTGGATAAAATTTTAATTAAAAAATAAAGCGTGGATTATGAAAAAATTTAAAGAATTTAGCCTTCGTTTTTTATTTAAAGTATCAGAGCAACCTGTTCTTATAAGAGATTTATTAGAGGCAAATGCACTTTTTAACGATGGAATGCTTGTAGATCCTTCTAAGCTAAATTTTAATTTCAAAATTCTAAATTCTTATATTTATTTTGGTGTTTTTTGCGCTGTGATTTTATTGCCATTGCTTTTGATTACTCATTATTTTTTAACAAAGCTTGACTTTCATATAAGCATAGTGAGCGCTGTTATGGTTACTGCTTGTGTATTTATAGGATATGATATTTTTAAAGTTTATACTCGCAAAATAATCTCAAAAAAAATAATACAAAAAGCCTGGGCTTTACACTTTCCTTATTTTGCTTATGAAAAGTACTCTACAATGGCGGGTGAATTTTATAAAGAAGCTTTAAAAGAAGAAATTCCAAAAGCAAATTTAGAGCAGTATGTTTTAGATAAGATTATTCATTCTAAATAATCTAAAATTTGATTTTGGAATCGCATATTTTCAAGTCTTCTTTTTAAGTCTTTATTTTCCTCGTTTAAAACACTTTCTTCTGTTCTTAATGTAGCAATCTCTCTACTAAGATAATAAATTTGATTTCTAATATAAATTTGTGGGGCAAATAAAAATAATGCAAAACTAACAAGTAAAGCTGCAAAAAGAAGATGATTGAAGTTTAGGTTTCTATCTTCTTTGGTAGCATTAGAGAAGCCTTCTAGTAAAATATTTTTTGCCTTTTGAGCATCTTCATCATTTTGTTGTTTTTCTTGAGCTTGATTAGATGGTTTTGGAAGTTCTTGTTTATTTTCTTGTGGTGTTATTTTTTTTTGTAAATTTTCTAAACTTTTCTTGATATTAGGTTGATTTTTAACATCTAGTTTTTTTTCTATAATTAGAGGTTTTTGTATTTTAGTTTCTGTTTTTTGAATTTTTTCTATAGAATTTGTAAGTCCCTTTTTTTCTTGTTTTGTTTGAGTGGTAGCTTGATTGCTTTTTGTTTGAATTTGTGTTTTGGTTTGGATATTTTTTATTTCGTTTGCTTTTTTTCTGCTAAATAAAAAATTTTTTTTAGTTTTTTTATTTTCTTCTTTTCTTCTTTCTTTCATTTTGGAAAAAATTTTTTTAGCAAGAGATTGCTTTTCTTCTAATTTAACATTGATTAGATCTTCTTTTAAATATATATTTGATTTTTTAGTATGTTTTGACTCATACTCTTCATCGAGTTCTTCTAAGAATTTATTAGGAGTCTTTTTTTTAAAACGACGTCTTAAAATATCATCGCTAGAAATTTCATCTCTTAAATCATCATCAAGCGGTTTGCCTTGATTTATGGCGCGAGAAAATTTCAGCATTTTTTGGCGTATGTTTTGGCGTTCTTTTATAAAATCATCTTCTAGCATTATTTATTGTCCAAATTATTAAAATAAAAAGCCCGCATTTTAGCACAACTAGAGCGAGAATTTTTTAAAAGTTCTTCCTTGCTCGCACTTATAGCTTTTTTAGTTATTATTTGTCCTAGGCTATGGTTATTTCCACATTCGCAACGCATTATTTTTTCATTGCAAATGCAGTTTTTTGACCATTTTTTGAAAAATTGTTTTACTATTCTATCTTCTAAAGAATGAAAGCTAATGATAGCTAAAATGCAATTTTTTGGTTTTAAATTTTCTAAATGTTCAAGAAAATCTTTAAGCACTTTAAGTTCTTGATTTACTTCTATTCTAATGGCTTGAAATGCTAAAGTAGCTTTGGAAATTTTTCTATGATTTTGTTTACCTTTTCCTATGATTTGATAAAGCTCTTTGGCACTTTTGATTGGATTTTTACTTCTTTCTAGGCAAATTTTTTCAGCAATAAAATGCGCATCATGTAATTCTCCATAATCTTTAAAAATGGAAGTTAATTGCTCTTTTGTATAAGTATTAATAATCTCATAAGCCGATATTTTGGAGTTTTGATTCATTCTCATATCCAAAAAGTCAGAATTTACACTAAAACCTCTTTCGTTATTATCAAGCTGAAATGAAGAAACTCCAATGTCTGCTAAAATACCTCTTAATTCTTCTTTATGTGAAATTTTTTCTAAAACTTCACTAAAATTACTTTGCATAAAAGTTATCCTATTGCGAAAATCTTTAAGGCGTTTTTTAGAAAATTCTAAAGCTTGTTGATCTTGATCACAAGCAATGAATTTAAGATCAGGATGATTTTTAAGCAAAGCTTCACTATGTCCGCCAAATCCTAAAGTGCAGTCTAAAAAATAACCTGTTTTAAGATTTTTAAAAATCTCTTGAACTTCATTAAGCAAAACTGGGATATGAGGAATTTCCAAAATCAATCCTAATAAATTTTTATAAACTATAATTATAACTAAATTTCATTGTAAAAATCATAAAATTTAAAGAACAAATATTTTTTGGTAAAAATTTTATAATTAAACTCCACTTAAACACTTCTACGATACAATATCTAGTTTAAATTTAATCAAGGAATGATATGCTTACTTGGATGCAACATCACAAAAAATATCTTGTTGTTACTATATGGGTTAGTACTATAGCTTTTGTTGGCGCTGGCTTTTTAGGTTGGGGTGCTTATGATTTTAATCTCAATAGAAGTTCGAGTGTTGCAACTGTAGGAAATGAAAAGATAGGTTTTAGTGAATTTGATACTAGATATAGACAAATTGTAAGTTATTATAATCAAATTAGCAATGGTGCTTTAACTCCAGAAAATGCTGAGCAACTAGGCATTAAAAATATAGCTTTAAGCTCTCTTGTTGAAGATAAGCTTTTGTTAAATTTTGCCAAAGATTTGGGTATTGGCGTAAACGAGAATGAAATTTTACAAAAACTTGCAAATACTAGAGAATTTCAAGATCCTACAGGGGATTTTAACAAAACAATTTATTATGAACTTTTAAATGCCAATAATTTAACTCCAAAAGATTATGAAACACAACTTGCAAATGAAGTAATTACCGATAAACTTAATCAAATTTTTAATATTCCTAGCAAAGATGAGGAATTAAAAATGTTAGCTTCTAGTTATTTTATGCAAGATGCTTTAAGTATTGCAAAAATTGATTATGACAAAAAAAATATTAAGATTAACGAAGAGGATTTAAAAAAGCTTTGGAATGAACATAAAGAAGATTATAAAACTAAAAAAATATATGAAATTTCAACTTATTTTTTGCCAGTTAGCAATGAGAAAATTGACGACAAAGAATTAGAAAAATTTTATAATCAAGATGAAAATAAACTAAAATATAAAGATTTTGCAGGTAAAGTGATGGATTTTCAGTCTGCTAAAAATGAAGTTGCTAAAGATTACGCCTTAATGCAACTAAAGAATGTGGCTAATGCTAAATTTTTAGATTTAAAAAATGGGAAAGATAATTTTCAAAAAGATCAAAATATTAGTGAATCTGATGTTTATTATCCAATTGATCTTTTAAATAAAGCTAAAAATGGAGATGTTTTACGGCCAGCACCTTATAATAACGGATATATCATAGTTAAACTAAATAAAGTAGATCCTATAAGAAATAAAACTTTTGAAGAAGCTAGAGAAGAAGTTTTACCTATGTATTTAAGCGAACAAGCTAGAAAAAATTTAGAAGAAAAAGCTAAAAATAGTTTAGTAAATTTTAAAGGCGATGATATAGGCTTTGTAAGTCGAGATAGTTCTCGCGAGAGTGTAAAGGTTAGCGATAAAATATTAAACGATTCTGAATTTGCTTATTTTTTAATGAATGTATTTAATACTGATCAAAATAGTTCTTATGTGGTCATTAATGACAATAAAGCAATATTATATAAAATAAATAAACAAAAATTAGATATGAACTCCGATAAATTTGAACAATACAAAACTATGCTTGAACAAAATTTGCAAAATTTAAAAGCAAATGAGCTTAAGCAAGAACTTGTTGATGAACTTAAAAAGATATATCCGATAAAAATTTATTATAAAGGGAATTGATTTTGAATATATTAGGAATTGACTTAGGCTCAACCCAGACTTGTGCCATTATTGCTCAAAAAGATGAAGATGGATTAAAAATTATTGGTTTTTCCAAGTCGAAAACCAACGGGGTTAAAAAAGGTGCCATTACCAATATAGAGCTTGCTTCTAAATCTATTGAAGAGGCTGTTAGAAGTGCTGAGATGATGAGCGGAGTTCATTATGATAAGGTTGTGGTATCTATATCAGGTGCTTATACTAAAAGCGTTGATAGCATAGGTGTTGTTAATATTCCAAATCATGAAATAGGCATTAAAGAAATTCATCGTGCTGTAAGTACAGCTAAGCATACTGCCAATCTACCAAGTGGTTATGAAATTATCCATGTTTTGCCTTATAATTTTAAGGTTAATGATCTTGAACATGTTGATGATCCTTTGGGAATGAGTGGCAATCGTTTAGAAGTTTCAACCCATATAGTGATTTCACAAGAATCTCATATTAAAAATCTTAAGAAAGCAGTTGAATTAGCTGATTTAAGAGTGGATAATATAGTTCTTTCAGGATATGCTTCAGCTATAGCTTGTTTAGATGATAGCGAAAAGGAATTAGGTGCTGTTTTGATTGATATGGGTGGAGCGATTTGCGATATGGTTGTTCATACTGGAAATTCAATTAGATATAATGATTGTTTGCAAATTGGCTCGATTAATATCACCCAAGATTTATCAATGGCATTGCATACACCTTTAAAAGAAGCAGAAAAAATCAAGCTTAATTATGCAGCTCTTTCGCAACAGCCTAATACCCTTATACAAATTCCTTCAATGGGTGATGAAAGAAAGGTTAATGAAGTTTCTTTGGATATTATTTCAAACGTAATTTATGCAAGAGCGGAAGAAACTTTGATGATTTTGGCAAAAATCTTAAGTGATAATCGTTATGCCAATGCTATAGGCGGTGGAGTTGTTTTAACAGGTGGAATGACTAAGTTAGCAGGTATTGATGAGCTAGCTCCTGCAACATTTGATAATCGCTCAGTTAGACTGGCTACTGCAAGAAAAGATTTGATTACTGGTTTTAGTGAAATTTTTAATGATCCTGAAAATACTTGTGCTATAGGACTTTGTTTATATGGAGCAGGGTATTTTACGCCTTATGAACTTGATTCTAATGAAAAATTAAGATATAAAGGGGAAATTGAAAATTTTAATCGTCAAATTAAACAAGATATTGTTTTGCAAAAAGATACAGAAAGTGAAATAAAATCTGATTTTTTTGATGAAAATTTGCAAGAAAATGATACAATTGCAATACAAGAACAATTAGATTTTAAAGAGCCAAAAGAAAAAAAACCTAGCGTTTTTTCAAATATCTGGCATAAAATTATGAATCAATTTTAACAAGGAGAAATTTTTATGAGTGAATTTTTAGTAGAAGAAATGCAACATAATAAAGGTGCAAAAATTAAGGTTATAGGCT
Source organism: Campylobacter sp. CFSAN093224 (assembly GCF_012897395.1). Classification (NCBI taxonomy): domain Bacteria; kingdom Pseudomonadati; phylum Campylobacterota; class Epsilonproteobacteria; order Campylobacterales; family Campylobacteraceae; genus Campylobacter; species Campylobacter sp. CFSAN093224. Next base: position 654,961 of record NZ_CP040607.1, read on the forward strand.
GCGGTGGCGGTGGCGGTAATATGATCAACCATATGGTTAAAATGGGATTAAATGATCTTGATTTAATTGCAGCAAATACTGATGCACAAGCTATTTCAATTTCATTAGCAAAAACTAAAATTCAACTTGGCGAGAAAAAAACTAAAGGTTTAGGCGCTGGTATGCTTCCTGAAGTAGGTGCAGAAAGTGCTAGAGAAAGTTTTGAAGAAATAAAAGCAAGTCTTAGTCAAAGTGATATTGTATTTATTGCTTCAGGTTTTGGTGGAGGTACTGGAACGGGTGCCACTCCAGTTATTGCACAAGCAGCTAAAGAGATTGGAGCTTTAACTGTTTCTGTTGTAACTATGCCTTTTGCATTCGAAGGAAAACAAAGAAAAAAACTTGCTGAAAGCGGTCTCCTTGAGCTTAAAAAAGAAAGTGATTCTATTCTTGTAATTCAAAATGAAAAATTATTGAGCATTATTGATAAAAAAGCAGGCATTAAAGATGCTTTTAGATTGGTTGATGATATTTTAGCTCGTGCTGTAAAAGGTATGGTGTCTATCTTGCTTGATAATGGAGATATTAATGTTGACTTTGCGGATGTAAGAACCATCATGAGTCATCGCGGACTCGCGCTTATGGGTGTTGGTAGCGCTAGTGGTGAAAATGCTATAGAAGAGGCTCTTTCAAACGCTATAGAATCTCCTTTGCTTGATGGAATGGATATTAAAGGTGCCAAGGGAGTTATTTTGCATTTTAAAACAAGTTCTAATTGCTCTTTGTTTGAAATTTCGGCAGCAGCAAATAGTATACAAGAAATTGTTGATGAAAATGCTAAGATTATTTTTGGTTCTACTACAGATGATAGCATGGAAGATAGAGTTGAAGTAACTATTATTGCGACAGGGTTTGAAGATAAAGATACAGTAGCTAAAAAATCTACCGAAGAAGCTCAAGCTTCTAAGAAAAATCCTTATTTAAGTCTTAAAAAGGTAAGCGGTGGTTATGATGAAGAGATAATGGCGCAAATTGAAACACCAACTTTCTTGCGTCGTCAAATGGATTAAAATTGATTTTTAAAGCAAGATTGAGTCAAATCTTGCTTTTTATAGTTTAAAATTCTCTCCTAATAATCTTTCAAATATTTATTTTTCTTTGTTTTTAAAAATTGGAACACTCTTTGCTTTTATAGCTATAAAATCTTAATTTTATAGGTGAAAATATGCAAAATGGATATTATCAAGCAACTGGCGGAATGGTAACTCAGTTTAATAAACTTGATGTGATTACTAATAATCTTGCCAATATTAATACAAGCGGATACAAAAGAGATGATGTGGTTATTGCAGATTTTAAAAGGATTTTTAAAGAAACTCAGGATGAGTTGCCTATAGAAAATCACACAAGAGATGCATCTCGTTTTGTAAATACTACAATAGATGGAATCCCACAAGTTTCTCAAGAATATACGGATTTTAGCCTAGGTTCTTTAAAGGCCACAAACAATCCTTTGGATTTGGCAATGACTAGAGAAGATGCTTTTTATTTGGTTCAAACCAAAGATGGAGAAGTAAGATTAACTAAAGATGGAAATTTTCAACTTGATGATGAGGGTTATTTGGTAAATAAGCAAGGATACAAGGTATTAAGTAGTGATTATTTTAATAATCCTCAGAATGCTGGCATACGCATTCCTAATGGTGCTGTTCAAATTAGCGTTGATAAAAACGGAAGCATTGAGGTTGATGGAGCTCAAAATGCAAGATTATTTGTAGCACAAGTAGATGATATAAGAGCTTTGCAAAAAGATGGGGATAATGTCTATAAAATAGATGATCTAACCCGCATTAGAGATTTGGAAAACTCCAATGCTATTCGCCAAGGTTTTTCTCAGGGATCAAATGTTAATCCAGTTACTGAAATGGTAGGACTGATTGAAGCAAACAGAATGGTAGAAATGTATCAAAAAGTTATGACAGCTCATATGGATGACTTAAATCAAGAAGCTATCAATAAGCTTGCATCTGTTAAATAATTTAAAATAAAATAAAAAAAAGGATTAAAAATGATGAGATCACTTCATACTGCTGCTACGGGAATGGTAGCACAGCAAACACAAATTGATGTTACCTCAAATAACATCGCCAATGTTAATACAGCAGGTTTTAAGAAAAGTCGCGCAGAATTTGCTGATCTTATGTATCAAGTTATGAAGTATGCAGGAACTTCAACTTCAGCTACTACTCTTTCTCCTTCGGGTATAGAAGTGGGTGTGGGTGTGCGTCCAACAGCGGTAACTAAAGTTTTTACTGAAGGAAATTTAAAATCAACAAGTACTGATGGTCTTGATATGGCTATTGCAGGTAATGGGTTTTTTCAAATACAACTTCCTGATGGCACTATAGGATATACTAGAAATGGGCAATTTACAAAAGATAATGAAGGTAATATTGTAAATTCAGATGGTTATAGACTTTTACCTGAAATGACAATACCTGAAGGCGCAACAGCAATTAATGTTGCTACAGATGGAACCGTTTCTGTAATGTTGCCAGGGGAGCAACAAGAAACTCAAATTGGCCAAGTGGAGCTAGTTCAGTTTATAAATCCAGCGGGTCTTCATTCTATGGGTGATAATCTTTATCTCGAAACAGGAGCAAGTGGTGCACCTGTTGCGGGTATAGCAGGACAAGATGGGCTTGGAACAATAAGACATGGATTTATAGAACTTAGTAATGTTCAGCTTGTTGAAGAAATGACAGATCTTATCACAGGACAAAGAGCTTATGAAGCGGGTTCTAAGGCAATTACAACAAGTGATGATATGCTAGGAATTGTAAATCAGCTTAAGCGATAGTTGATATAAAATAAATAATTTTTAATTCTTTTTTAGTTTAATGGCGTGTTAAACGCCATTAAATTTTTAGCAAGAGTAGCAAGTTTTAAATTCATAAGCAGTTGGACGAGCTTCTACTGGCCAAACTTGTGTTTCAAATTTTAAATGCTGATAGTCATCGATAAAAATATCGCTCATTACAGGTTTTAAATAAGAATTATGTCGGATTAAAGCTTCTAAACTTCCTCTTAGAGTATGCGGTAATTGCTCTATCCCTTTTTCACGTATTTCATCCAAAGTAAGATCAAATAAATTTTCATCCATAGGACCCACAGGAATGGTTTTATTTTTGATTCCATCAAGACCTGCCATTAAAAGACTAACAAAAGCTAAATAAGGATTAGCAGTGCTATCAGGGAAGCGAATTTCTATACGAGCTGAATTTTTACCTATGCCATAAGGAACGCGACAACTTGCTGATCTGTTTTGACAAGAATAAGTTAAAATACAAGGAGCTTCAAAGCCAGGAACTATTCTTTTGTAAGAGTTGGAACTTGGATTTGTAAAAGCTGCGACACTTCTAGCATTTTTTAAAATTCCACCTATATAATTTATAGCAGTTTGACTAAGTCCACTGTATCCATCTTTATCGTAAAATAAATTTACCCCATCTTTCCATAAGCTCATATGAACATGCATACCATTGCCATTATCTCCGTATAAAGGTTTTGGCATAAAAGTGGCAGTTTTACCATTTAAATGAGCTACCATTTTTACAACATATTTATAAATTTGAACATTGTCAGCCGCTTCTACAAGCGTGCCAAAATTTACTCCTATTTCAGCTTGTCCTTGTGCAACTTCATGATGATGAACAAAAGTTTTAAGGCCTACTTTTTCAAGAGTTTGAACCATTTCAGAACGAATATCTACTAAAGAATCAATTGGCTGAACTGGAAAATATCCACCTTTGTTTCTTGGCCTGTGTCCAGTATTGTAGCTATCAGTAAATTCTCTATCATCATTCCACTCTCCTTCTTCGGTATCAACTTCATACTTAGAACAATGAGCAGTATCAACTATTTTTACACTATCAAAAACAAAGAATTCATTTTCTGGTCCAAAGTAAGCAGTATCAGCTATGCCACTATTTTTAAGGTATTCCATTGCTTTTTTTGCTATGCTTCTTGGACATTTTTCATACATTTGTCCTTTGTAAATATCATACACATCACAAAACACTATGATAGTAGGGTCAGCTGTAAAAGGATCTAAAAAAGCACTTTGAGCATCAGGTTTTAAAATCATATCTGATTTTTCTATAGGTTGCCATCCATGAATTGAGCTTCCATCAAATGGAATGCCAGTTTGAAATGTTTCTTCATTGATTGTATGAAGATTATAGGTAATATGATGCCAAGTTCCTATCATATCTGTAAAACGAAAATCAACAAAAAGCACTTCATTTTGTTTGCAAAATTTGAAAAAATCATCTATATTATTAACAAATTTTCCCATATTTTTACTCCTTTATGTAATTAAATTTATAAAATTATATCATAAAATTTTTAATTAAGATTTAATTAATATATTTTTTTTAATAAATTTAAAAATTTAATTTAAAAAGATTAAAAAATAAAAATTTATATTTTTGTTTTAGATAAAATTGATTATAATTTTGAGCAATTATTGAAAATCTAGATTTAAAAAAGGGAAAAAAAATGACTCAAGAAGAGCTTGATGCTTTGATGAATGGTGATGTTGATCTTGATTCAGAGACAGAAGCAGAGGTAAAAACCGAAGAATCGAATACCGAAGAAGATGCTTTGATGTTAGAAGATGTCAAAATAGCTGATTACAAACCTAATCCTAGCGTGGTATGGCCACCACCCCCACCAAATCAGGAGCATAAAGTTGTACATCAGTTAGATGATGTTACAAAAGATAGCGAGCTTAAAGCAACGGAAATGATGGATAAGCTTGAAAGTATTAATAATTTTTTTGCGGATTCTGAAAGTTTACTCAAAGAAATAAATAAAGCAATAGAAAAAAATATTGATATTTTTTCTAAACTTAATGAAAAATTTCCTAATGTGGAAAGTTTCAGTGAAGCTTTAGAATTAAACAATCAAGCTAAAAAAAGTTCTAAGGAGATTGTCGGAAATCTTCAAAGCGGACAAGATGAAGTGATGATGGCAATGGATGCAATGCAGTATCAAGATATACATCGTCAAAAAATCGAGCGTGTTATTAATGTAATGCGTGCTTTAAGCCGTTATATGAGTTCTTTATTTGAAGGTAAAATTGATGATAAAAAACGTGTAAGTTCTGCAGTGCATATTGAAGGTGATAGTACTGCTGATGTTGTAAGTAATGATGATATAGAAGCTTTAATTGCAAGTTTAGGGCAAAAATGATCATTCCTGAAATAGTAGCTCCTGCAGGAAATTTCACAAAATTAAAAATTGCTTTAGCTTATGGCGCAGATGCGGTTTATGCGGGTGTGAATAATTTTTCTTTAAGATCACGCACTGCAAGAGAATTTAATTATGAAAGTTTTGAAGAAGCTATCAAATATACTCATGAGCGTGGTAAGAAAATTTATGTTACTTTAAATGGTTTTCATTTAAGCTCTCAAATTGAAGGCTTAAAAAGACATATATTAAAATTACGCGAGATGAAACCCGATGCTTTTATTGTAGCTTCTGTTGGAGCTATGCGTCTTGTTAAAGAACTTGCACCTGAAATTTCCCTGCATGTTTCTACTCAGGCAAATATTTTAAATTATTTAGATGCTCAAGTCTATAAGGATATGGGTGCTAAAAGGGTTGTAATTGCGAGAGAACTAGGGCTTAAGGATGCTAAAAATTTAAAGCAAAATTGTGATATAGAATTAGAAGCTTTTGTGCATGGTTCTATGTGTTTTGCTTATTCAGGGCGTTGTTTAATAAGCTCTGTGCAAAGTGGAAGAATGAGCAATCGTGGATCTTGTGCAAATGACTGTAGATTTAATTATGAGCTTTATGCTAAAAATCCAGAAAATGGCACTTTATTTCGCTTAGAAGAAGATGAAAATGGTACTCATGTGTTTAATTCTAAGGATTTAAATCTTTGTTCTTATATAGAAAAAATCATGCAAGAAAATTGTATCAGTGCTTTTAAAATAGAAGGGCGTACTAAAAGCGAATATTATGTTGCGCTTACAACAAGGACTTATAAAATGGCCATACAAGATGCTTTAGAGAGTAAATTTGAGTCAAGTAAGTATGAAAAAGAGATTACTACACTTAAAAATCGTGGTTTTACAGATGGTTATCTTGTTTCTCGTCCTTTAGAAAAAACCGACACGCAAAATCATAATACAAGCATAGAAGAAGGTTCTCATCAAGTGCATGCTATAAGCGAAGATGGAAGCTTTTTTAAATGTAAAGGGAAAATCGTTTTAAACACGCCTTATGAAATTTTAGCCCCTTTAGGCGATGTGATTCAAACTTGCGATAATGAACTAGGTAAAATTTATCAAAAAGAGGATAAATATTTTATAGAGTTTAAAAAACTCATTGCTAAAAACAATAAAGAATTTAGCGAAATTCATAGCGGCAATGAACATGAAATCCAATTACCAAATAAAATCAGTGCATTAAGTTTTTTAAGAAAGGAAATATAGATGAATTTTGTTTCTATTTTAATGGGAAGCAAGAGTGATTATGAGACTATGAAAGAGGCTGCTAAAACTTTAGAAAGTTTTGGGGTAAAGTATGAACTTATTATCTCATCAGCTCATCGTAGTCCAAAAAGAACAAAAGAGTATATTGCAAATGCTGAAAAAAAAGGTGTGAAAGTTTTTATAGCAGCAGCTGGAATGGCAGCGCATTTAGCTGGAGCTGTTGCAGCTTATACAACAAAACCTGTTTTGGGAGTGCCTATGTCAGGAAGCAATCTTGCAAGTATGGATTCTTTGTTTTCTACGGTGCAAATGCCTAGTGGAATTCCTGTAGGAACTTTAGCTATTGGTAAGGCTGGAGCAATCAATGCTGCTTATTTGGCTATGCAAATTTTAGCTATTTATGATGTTGATTTAGCACAAAAGCTTAAAGAAGATCGTCTTGAAAAAGAAAAAAAACTTGTATCTGATTCAAAAGAAGTAGAAGTTTTATTATAAGGGATAAAAATGCAAACCTATCTTGAACTTGAAGAATTTTGTAAACTTGTGCATTTAAATGAAGATGTGGTTAAGGGTATGATGGCCAATGGGGCTTTAAATTTTAAAGAAGAAGAGGGTAAAATTTACATCGAAGCTCATCAAGGTACTTTTAGTGTAGTACCTGGTTCTGCAAAATCTCAAACTGCAATGGTAAATTCAATGACTTTAGCAGGAGAAAGTTTTGTTGAAAAAACAATAGGAACTATTTTAAATTTGCATGAAAAAGTTTTAGATGCTAAAGATGAAACACTTGAAGCATTAAAAAATGAGAATAAATTTTTAAAAGACGCCCTTTATTCTATGCAAGAACTTTATGATGAAGATAGAAAAACTATAGAAACCTTAAACAATGAGCTAAAACATGCGCGTGAAGAGATAGAATTTCTCAAGCGTAAATATAAATTAATGTGGAGTAAAACCGCAGAAATTTTTGGAGCTAAGACAGAGCCTGATTTGGAAATGAATAAAAATTTAGAAAAACCTATTGAAAATATGGAACAATAAAGAGAGATACAATGACTTTTTCACAAATGATACTTAATTTGCAAAATTATTGGCAAGAGCAAGGTTGTGCGATTATGCAACCTTATGATATGCCAGCAGGTGCAGGAACCTTTCATCCAGCAACTTTTTTAAGAAGTTTAGGAAAAAAACCTTGGGCAGCTGCTTATGTGGCTCCAAGTAGAAGGCCTACTGATGGACGTTATGGTGAAAATCCTAATCGCTTAGGTGCTTATTATCAATTTCAAGTTTTGATTAAACCTAGTCCTGATAATATTCAAGAATTATATCTTAAAAGTCTTGAAAATTTGGGTTTTGATTTAAAAAGTCATGATATTCGTTTTGTTGAAGATAATTGGGAGAGTCCAAGTTTGGGTGCTTGGGGTTTAGGCTGGGAAGTATGGCTTGATGGTATGGAAGTCACTCAATTTACTTATTTTCAGCAAGTTGGTGGTATAGCAGTAGATTTAGTAAGTGCTGAAATTACCTATGGTCTTGAAAGAATAGCCATGTATCTTCAAAATGTTGATAATGTTTATGATATAGTTTGGAGTGAATTTAATGGAGAAAAAATTAAATACGCAGATGTGCATAAGCAAAGTGAATATGAATTTAGTAAATACAATTTTGAAGTAAGTGATATTAAAATCTTAAATGAGCAGTTTGAAAACTCTTACAAAGAATGTAAAAATATTTTAGAACAAGGATTAGCTTTACCTGCTTATGATTATTGTATGCTTGCTGCACATACTTTTAATCTTTTAGATGCAAGAGGAGCAATTTCTGTAGCACAAAGACAAGATTATATGTTAAAAATTCGTGAGCTTTCGAAAAATTGTGCTGAAATTTATAAGAAAAATTTAAATGAAGCTGAGTGAAATTTATAATTTTTTAGATCAATTAAGTCCCTTTAATATCCAAGAATCATGGGATAATAGTGGAATTTTGCTTGGAGATAAGGATAGTGAAATTTCAACTGTTTATTTAAGCTTAGATATTGATGAAAATATTATTAAAGAAGCGAGTGAAAATTCTTTAATTATCACACACCATCCTTTGATATTTAAAGGTTTAAAAGATTTATATGACAAGACTTATCCTAGGGCTTTTATTAAAGAAATGATTTGTAAAAATATTTCTTTAATCAGTATGCATACAAATTATGATTTAAGTCATTTAAATACTTATTTTACGGAAGAAATTTTAGGTTTTAAAATTTTTTTTAAAGACGAATTTTTAATTTATGTAGAAAATTCTATGTCTTTTGAAACTTTGTGTGACTGGGTGAAAAAAAAGTTAAATTTACAAATTTTACGTGTAAGCGATTGTGGTAAAAAAGACATTAAGCGTATTGCTATATGTACTGGAAGTGGCGGGGATTTAATTTCTAAAGTAGATGCAGATTGTTTTTTAAGTGGAGATTTTAAATATCATCAAGCTTTAGAGGCGCTTAGCAATCAAATCAGTCTTATTGATTTAGGTCATTTTGAAAGTGAGAGATATTTTTCTCAATGTTTAGCAAAAGACTTGAAAAATTTGCCGCTACAAGTTATAATAACAGTTTCAAAAAATCCATTTCAATATTTTTAAGGAAAATAAATGAATAAATATCTCGAACAATTAGTGCTTTTATCAAAAATAGATCAAGAAATTGATAGTTATGAACCAAAAATAGACAGTATTAATAAGACTTTAAAAGATGCTGAGTTAAAAATAGGAAAAATCAACACAGATTTAGAAAAAATCGATGAAGAAATCAAAGATATAGAAAATCAAAAAGTGCAAAATAATGCTCATATTTCCGAGTTTTCAGCAAAAATTAAAGAGCTTTCTAAAAAAAGTGGTGCGGTAAAAACAGAAAAAGAAGCTAATGCTTTAAAAATTGAAGAAGATATTGCAAAAGAGCAATTAGACGCTGCAAATGATGAGATTGTAAGATTGGATAAAATTTTAGACAATAAAGAAACTTATAAAAAAGAACTTGAAGAAGAAAAAATCAAACAAGAGCAAAATATTAATGAGATTAGAGTAAGCATTAAATCTGAAATGGAAGTTCTTGAAAAAGATAGAATGAGTGTTTATGATAAAAAAACCAAACTTGTGGGCGAGATGAATCAAAAAGTTTTAAGTTTTTATGAAAAAATTCGTAAATGGGCGAAAAATACTGCTGTAGTTCCTGTTAAAAAACAAGCATGCTATGGATGTTTTATGAAAATTTACGATAAGACTTATCTGTCTGTTGTAAAAGGTGAAGAGATTGTAACTTGCCCCCATTGTGGAAGAATTCTTTATAAAGAGCAAGAAGAACAAAATTGATCTTTTTTTATTATTTTTTAACTTGGACGGCATTTTTATTTTGTGCCGTCTTTATTCTTTTGTTTTCTTTTTTTAAATCCAAATACAAAACTAGTTTAAAATCCCGATTTTTTCTTTATAAAAATTTACATCAAGAAAAAGCTGATGTACATTTTCATGCTTGTTCTTATGGGGAGGTAAGAAGTATTAAAACTTTGGTTTTGAAATTTGATTCAAGAATAACTACTATTACTCAAACAGGTTTTGAATGTGCAAAAGAATTTTGTAAAAAGGTAAATTATCTTGCTTTTGAAAATTTTTTGCCTTTTTGGCTTAAGCCTTGCAAGGTTTTGGTAATTTTTGAAGCAGAATATTGGCTTATGCTTGTTTTTATGGCACGTATTTATAAGGCTAAGATTGTTTTGCTTAATGCGAGAATATCTGATAAGTCTTATCATTCTTATCAAAGATTTTCTTTTTTTTATAAAAAAATTTTTTCTTATATTGATGAAGTTTTTGCTCAAAGCGATTTAGATAAAGCAAGACTTGAAAGTTTGGGAGCTAAAAATGTTAAAATTTTTAAAAATATTAAGGCAAATTTAGAAATTAAAAATAATAAAATTTATGCCAAACCTAAGGAAAAACTTATCATTTTTGCCAGTACTCATAAGGACGAAGAAGAGCTTTTGCTTGATTATTTTAAACTAGAAGAAAATGAAAAACTCATTATCGCCCCACGACACCCTGAACGTTTTAAAGAAGTTGAAAATTTGCTTTTAAACAAAGGTTTAGAATTTGAAAAATTTAGTTCTTTAAAAGATGAAAATAAGAAATTTTCTAAAAAAATTTTGCTTTTAGATGCTTTAGGGGAGCTTGTAAATTTTTATGCAATTTCTGATGTTGTTGTGCTTGGAGGTTCTTTCATAGAAGGCATAGGAGGACACAATCCTATAGAAGCGGCATATTTTGATAATGTATTAATCAGCGGGAAATTTATTCACAATCAAAAGGTTTTGTTTGAAGAAGTGGAAAATGTATATTTTTGTGAAAAATTAAAAGATTTAAATGATAAAATTCATTATTTAAATTTAAAAGCTAAAATTTCCAAAAAAGAAAATTTAGATCTTATCATACAAACTATACAAAAGGGAATTGATGCAAGAAAAAGCTTATAAACTCTTAGCTTTGCAAGAAAAAATTTCAAATCGTGAAGCTAAAGATTTGATTGATAAGGGTTGTGTTTTTTCACATGGAAAAAAAGTTGTGGTTGCTAGAGCTTTGATGAGCGATAAGGCAAGATTTAATGTGATAAAAGCTAAAAATCCTCAAATTATTTTTGAAGATGATAAGATTATTGCTATTAATAAACCTTATGCTTATGTGAGTGAAGATTTAGAGAAAAAATTTAATGCCAAGCTTTTAAATCGTTTAGACAAAGAAACAAGTGGTGTGATTTTGCTTTGTAAAGATGAAGATTTTAGAAAGCTTTGTATAGAAGAATTTAAAAAACACAGGGTTTATAAAAGTTATATTGCGGTTTTAGATGGGGTTTTGGCTGAAGAGGTTGAAGTGAATGAACCTATTTTTACTATAAAAGTAAAAGGCGGGGCGTTAAGTAAAGTTTCAAAAGATGGTTTAAGTGCTTTAAGTATCATTACTCCTATCATGATGCAGTCAAAAAAAACCTTAGCAAAAATAGTTATTCAAACAGGTAGAACTCATCAAATCAGAGTGCATGCTAAATTTATAAAACATGGCGTTGTAGGTGATGAAAAATATGCTAAAATTTCAAGCGATAGAATGTATTTGCATAGCTATGAAATTAAAATTTTTAATTATCATTTTAGGGCTAATTTAGATAGTGGTTTTGCAAAATTTGGCTTTGATATAAAAAATTTAGATTTTTAAAGCCATTTAAGAAAAAATTTTGTATAATGCAAGGTTTAATTTAAAAATTTTATAGAAAGGTGATAAAGTGTTTGAGTTAGTCAGCGAATCTTTTAAATCAGCGATTAATAAATTACGTTTTGTTGATGATGAAAAAGCACTTAAGAACGCTTTAGAAACCTTAAAAAAAGCTCTTTTAAAAGCAGATGTTCATCATAAGGTAACTAAAGAGCTTTTGACTTTAATAGAAGAAGATGTAAAACAAAATGGCATAGGTCAAAAACAATTTTTAAATGCCATTAAAATAAATTTAGAAAATATTTTAAGTGTCAATGGTAAGAATCAAGGTTTTGTTTTTACTTCTAAACCCCCAACAGTAGTTCTAATGGCAGGTTTGCAAGGAGGCGGTAAGACTACAAGCACTATCAAACTCGCAAATTATTTAAAATTACGCAATAAAAAAGTTTTAGTTGCAGCTTGTGATTTGCAGCGTTTAGCAGCAGTGGAGCAACTAAGACAACTTTGTGAAACTAATGAAATTGAACTTTTCTTCATAGAAAATGAAAAAGATCCTATTAGGGTTGCTAAAGAGGCTTTAAAAAAGGCTGAAAGTTCTATGGTGGATGTTTTGCTTGTGGATACTGCTGGACGTTTGGCTATAGATGAAGCTTTGATGGATGAGTTAAGAGCAGTTAAGGATGTCTTAAATCCTGATGAGATTTTTTATGTTGCTGATGCAATGAGTGGTCAAGATGGGGTTAAGGCTGCTGCTAGTTTTAATGAAGTTTTAGGTATCAGTGGGGTAATTTTATCAAAATTTGATGCAGATACTAAAGGTGGAGTAGCCTTAGGTATAGCAAAACAAATCGGTATTCCTTTAAGATTTATTGGTGTGGGTGAAAAAGTAGCAGATTTAGAAGTTTTTATACCAGATCGTATAGTAAGTCGTATTATGGGTGAGGGTGATTTGGCAACTTTAGCTGAAAAAACTGCTGCGATTATTGATGAAAAAGAGGCTAAAAAACTCAATCAAAAAATTAAAAAAGGTGAATTTAATTTTAATGATTTTCTTAATCAAATGGAAAGTATTAAAAAATTAGGAAGTATGAAGTCTTTAATCGGTATGATACCAGGACTTAGCGGAATGGCAAATGTGGTAAAAGATATAGATTTGGATAATTCTAAAGAAATCATACGCATTAAAGCAATGATTTCTTCAATGACTCCAAAAGAAAGAGAAAATCCTGATTTATTAAATAATGCTAGAAAGCGTCGTATAGCAGAGGGAGCAGGTCTTTCTCAGGTAGAAGTCAATCGTTTTTTAAAACAATTTAGCAATGCAGCAAAACTTGCAAAAAGATTTTCAGGTAAAAAAGGAATGGAAAGTTTAACACAGATGATGAGTCAAGCTAGAAGGCAATTTTAAATTTTATTTATAAATACTTTTTATAGTATCTATAAATAAAATTTTTAATTTTTAAGGAGTATAAATGACAGTTATTAGACTTACAAGAATGGGTAGAACCAAAAGACCATTTTATCGTATTGTAGTTACAGACAGTAGAAAACGTCGTGATGGTGGTTGGATAGAAAGTATCGGGTATTATAATCCTATGGTAGAACCTGAGGTAATTAAAGTTGATGCAGAGCGTTTAGCTTATTGGAAAAGTGTTGGTGCAAAACTTAGCGATAAAGTTGCTTCTATCACTAGCAAATAATCATGGTAGAGAATTTTCTTAGAGAATACGCAAAATTAATTGCAGATTATCCTGAACAGATTGATACTCAAAAAATTGAATTAAGTGAAAATTTTTTTGAGATTGTTCTTTTTGCACATAAGGTTGATACAGGTAAGCTTATAGGTAAAAATGGAAAAATGATCAATGCTATAAAAACCGTAATCTCTGCTTATAAGAGCAAGGATGCAAGTTCTTATAGAGTAACGGTAAAAGCACTTGAGTGAAAAAGATTTTGTTCAAGTTGCAAAACTTGGTAAAACTGTGGGTCTTAAGGGTTATGTAAAATTGCATAACCTGAGCGACTTTTCTTCTCAATTTAAAAAAGATGCTACTTTTTTTATAAAAAACACCAAAGAAATGTTAAAGATTAAGCATTATAATGCAAACAATTCTACTGTTTTATTTGAAAATTATGAAGATATAGAAAAGGCCAAAGAATTAACTAATCTTATTCTTTTTCAGAGTATCGAGAAAAGCAGACAAACTTGTAAATTAAAAAAAGATGAGTTTTTTTATTTTGATATTTTAGAGTGTGAAGTTTTTGAAGAAGATAAAAGATTAGGTAAAGTGGTTGATATCTTGGAAACTGGAGCTTCTTATTTATTTGAAATTCAAAGTGATGAAAAATGGGTTGAAAAAAAATATCCTAAAATATTTTTTATTCCATATTTGGATAAATTTGTTAAAAATATAGATATAGAAAAACGACAGATTTTTTGCACGCAAGATGCTTTTTTAATTTTAGAAAATTCATGAAATTTAGTTTCGTTTCTTTGTTCCCTAATCTTATGGAATTTTACTTTCAAGATTCTATACTTGCAAGAGCAAAAGAAAAAAAACTTTTCAAACTTAATTTTTATAATCCAAGAGATTTTTCTAAAAATTCTTATCATAAAGTCGATGATTATAAAATAGGTGGTGGAGCTGGACTTTTGATGCAAGCTGAACCTATGTATGAGGTGCTAAGAAGTATTCAAGAAAAAAAAGAAAATCCCTATTTTATTTTTTTAAATCCAAGTGGTAAAACCTTTAATCAAAAAGACGCCAAACGCTTAAGTAAAAAAGAACATATAGTTTTTGTATGTGGGCGCTATGAAGGTATAGATGAAAGAGTGCTTGAAATTTTTGCGAATGAAGTTTTTAGTATAGGGGATTTTATTTTAACTGGAGGAGAATTACCTGCGCTTGTAATGTGTGATGCAATTTTAAGAAATGTTAACGGGGTTTTAGGAAATATGGAAAGTTTGGAAGAAGAAAGCTTTGAAAATAATTTACTCGAAGCGCCTGCTTTTTCAAAACCTTTTATTTTTGAGAAAAAAAATAAAAAATTTTATACTCCTTCAGAGTTTTTAAAGGGTAATCACGCTAGAATTGCAAGTTTAAAAACTACTTTGGCGTCTTGCAAAACGAAATTTTTTCGTCCAGATTTATTTTTAGAGCATGAACGCAAAAAATAAGGGATTTTTTATGAAAAATAAATATATAGAACAATTTGAAGCAAAACAAATTGAAGGTAAAAATGTTCCAGATTTTCGTGCTGGTGATACTTTAAAGCTTGCAATTCGCATCAAAGAAGGAGATAAAACAAGAATCCAAAATTTTGAGGGTATTTGTATTGCTAGAAGAGGTAATGGCGTAAGTGAAACTTTTATCGTGCGTAAAATTGGCGCTAATAATGTTGGCGTTGAGAGAATTTTTCCTATTTATAGTGAAAGTTTAGAAAGTATTACTGTTTTGCGTCGTGGTCGTGTACGCCGTGCAAGATTATTCTACTTAAGAGATAGACGCGGTAAAGCAGCGCGTATTAAAGAGCTTAAAAAATAATTTATAATTATTTTTATTATAAGTCTAACAATTAAATAATTATAATTAATTTATAATTATTATTTATTTGATTTTAATTATTAATAATACTCTTGTATAATATTCCTTGTAAATATTATACAAGGAGAGAAAATGTTTTCTATTAAAAAAACTTTATTAATACTAGCAAGCGTGCCAATGTTTTTGAGTGCTACTGAATATCAATTAAGTACTCATGTCTTGGATATTACTTCTGGACAACCTGCTCCTAAAGTAAAAGTTGAGCTTTATAAGTTGGAAGCAAATCAACAGTGGAAAAAAGTAAGTGAAGAATTTACCGAAGAAAATGGTAGAATAGGAGATTTATTACCATATGAAAAAGCTGAAAATAGGGCTTTTGGAATTTATAAGCTTAAATTTTTTACAAAAGACTATTACACATCACACAAAATAAATACTTTTTATCCTTTTGTAGAGGTAAGTTTTGAGCTTTCTAAAGATCAGAAACATTATCATGTTCCAATAACCCTTTCTCCTTTTGGTTATTCAACTTATAGAGGAAGCTGATAAATAAAACGAAAGAAAAAACCATGTGGGCTAAGAATTCTTGGAAAAACTATCCTATAAAACAGCAACCTATCTATCCAGATCAAGAGGAAATGAATAGAGTTTTAGCAAGACTTGAGAAACTTCCTCCTTTGGTTTTTGCTGGAGAAGTGAGAAATCTTCAAAAGTCTTTAGCAAGAGTTTGTAAAAAAGAAGCTTTTTTACTTCAAGGTGGAGATTGCGCTGAAAGTTTTGAAAATTTTGGCGCTGTAAATATCCGTGATATGTTTAAAATTTTACTTCAAATGGCTATAGTACTTACATTTGCTGGTGGATGTCCTGTTATAAAAATTGGTCGTATTGCAGGGCAGTTTGCCAAGCCAAGAAGTAGTGATTTTGAAGAGTTAGATGGTATAAGTCTTCCTAGTTATCGTGGTGATATTATTAATGGTTTTGAATTTAGTGAACAAGCACGCATTCCTGATCCACATAGAATGCTTGAAGCTTATTATCAAAGCGCAATAACGCTAAATTTGTTGCGTGGATTTGCTAAGGGTGGTTTAGCAGATTTACATGAAGTACATCGTTGGAATTTGGGCTTTTTAAAAAAGAGTGAACTCCATAAGCAATATACTGATATCAGTGAAAAAATTTCACAAGCTTTAGCTTTTATGGAAGCTTGTGGAATTAATACAAGTAATACTCCAAGTCTAAGAGAAGTTAGTGTTTATACTTCACATGAAGCTTTACTTTTGCCTTATGAAGAAGCTTTAACTAGAGTGGATAGTTTAAGTGGAGAAATTTACGATTGTTCAGCTCACATGCTTTGGATAGGTGAAAGAACAAGGGCGCTTGATGAAGCTCATGTGCATTTTTTAAGTGGAGTAAAAAATCCTTTAGGGGTTAAAATAGGACCTAGTGCAAGTGCTGATGATATCATAGCTTTAGCAAATGTTTTAAATCCAAACAATGAAGAAGGAAGATTAAATATTATTATCCGCATGGGTGCAGATAAAATTATCAATAATTTGCCAAAAATTTTCTCTAAACTTAAAAGTGAAGGTTTAAATTTAGTATATAGCATAGATCCTATGCATGGAAATACGGTAAAAGCAGGCAATTTTAAAACACGTGAGTTTGATAAAATTATGCAAGAAGTGAGATCTTTTTTTGAGATTGCAACAAGCGAAGGGGTTTATCCAGGTGGAGTGCATCTTGAAATGACTGGGAAAGATGTAACAGAATGCACAGGTGGTGCAAGCAATGTTACTGCTCAAAGCTTGGAAGATCGTTATGAGACTCAATGCGATCCAAGACTTAATGCGGATCAAGCATTAGAACTTGCTTTTTTAATCGCAGATTTGGTAAAAAAGACTAGAAAATGAAACTTTATGGTATTAAAAATTGCAATTCTGTAAAGAAAGCTATGGATGCTTTAACACAAAAAGGTATTGTGTTTGATTTTATGGATATTAAAAAGATTAATCAAGATATTTTATACACATGGTTAAAACAAAAATCTTTTGAAGAACTTATCAATACTGCTGGATTAACTTCTAAAAAACTTGGCTTAAACAAAGAAAAAGTTAAAAATTTAAATGAAAAAGAACTTGAAAAAATTGTATTGGAAAATCCAAGTTGTATTAAGCGTCCTATTATCGAGTATGAGCAAAACATATATATTGGTAAGGAATATGAGAAAATGTTATGATAGAGTGTTTGATTACACTCTATTTTTTATTAATTGATTAATTTCATTTTGATATGGAAATCTTTCACTTTCGCAATTAATAAGTTGTGTTTTAGAGAAGATAACTTTTCCGTCTACTTCAACGATAAAATCACCTCTGCCGCCAATTTCAAATTCTACTTCAACATCTTTGAAATCGCTTTGTAGTTCTTCTGCAACCCTTGCAGCTTGTGGGCGATAATTTCAAAGATTGCAATAAGCAATTTTTACTTTCATCATTTCATCCTTTGAGAAGTTCTTTTTATTAAGATTAAAATCTTAGATTTTATTATAGTTTATTTTGGCTGAATTTTTGCCTTTTTGTAAAATTTAAGTTGAAATTTAGGGTCAATTTCTTTCAAATTCAGCGAGAAAAATTTATAATTTTTATCAAAATTAAAATAAGCCTTAAAAAACTAAAGGAAGAAAATGAGTCAATTTACACACTTGCATTTACATACAGAATATTCTTTGCTTGATGGAGCCAATAAGCTTAAAGAATTAGCTTTGACTTTAAAAGAGCAGGGTGCTACAAGTGTGGCTATGACAGATCATGGAAATATGTTTGGGGCAATTGATTTTTATCAAACAATGAAAGCACAAGGTTTAAAACCTATCATTGGTATAGAAGCGTATTTGCATAATCATGATGAGTTAGATGATAAAAGTTCTCGTCAGCGTTTTCACCTTTGTTTGTATGCAAAAAATGAGATTGGATATCAAAATTTAATGTATTTAAGTTCTCAAAGTTATATTAAAGGTTTGTATTATTATCCGCGTATCAATAAAAAGCTTTTGGAAGATTATAGCGAAGGTCTTATTTGCTCTTCTGCTTGCTTGCAAGGTGAAGTAAATTGGCACTTAAATACTTATAGTGAAAGAAATGTGCGTTTTGGTGCAAAAGGCTATGAAGCAGCAAAAGAAGCGGCATTATGGTATAAAAAAGTTTTTAAAGATGATTTTTATTTTGAAATCATGCGTCATGGTATAGGCGATCAAAGAATGATAGATGATGATATTATCAGACTTTCTAAAGAATTAAATATAAAAATCATTGCTACAAATGATACGCATTATACTTTTAAAGAAAGAGCGGCTGCCCATGAGGTTTTTATGTGTATAGCCATGGGAAAAAAACTTAACGATCCTGATAGAATGCGTCATAGTGTGCATGAATTTTATGTTAAAAGTCCTGAGCAGATGAGTGAGCTTTTTGCAGATATTCCAGAAGCTATAGAAAATACACAAGAAATCGCACAAAAATGTAATTTAGAGCTTAATCTTGGCAATCCCACTCCACCGAATTTTAAATTTACAAGAGAATATGCTAAAGATCATAATATTATCTTACCTGAAGAAACAAAAGAATTTAGCTTTGATAATGATGACATGGTTTTTGAAGAACTTTGCAAAAAGGGACTTGAAGAGAGATTAAAATTTATCGATGAAAGTAAGCATGAAGAATACAAACAAAGACTTGAAGTAGAAATTAACATCATTAAAAATATGAAATTTTCAGGTTATATGCTTATTGTTCATGATTTTATTAAAGTGGCTAAGGATAAAGGTATTCCAGTAGGCCCTGGAAGAGGATCAGCTGCAGGAAGTTTGGTTTCTTATTGTTTAAGGATTACGGATTTAGATCCTATTCCTTATAGTCTACTTTTTGAGCGTTTTTTAAATCCTGAGCGTGTGAGCATGCCTGATATTGATGTGGATTTTTGTCAAGACAGACGTGCTGAAGTGATTGATTATGTGATTGATAAATATGGAGCGGATAAGGTTGCACAGGTGATTACCTTTGGTAAACTTTTGGCTAAAGGGGTGATTCGTGATGTGGCTAGAGTTTGTGATATGAGTATTCAAGATGCTGATGAGCTTGCTAAACTTGTGCCTGAAGAGCTTAAAATCACTCTTGATGCTGCTTATGAAAAAGAACCTAAAATCAAAGAATTTATCGATCGTCATCCTAAAGGTCTTGAAGTTTGGGAGTATGCAAGAGCTTTAGAAGGATTAAATCGCAATGCGGGTATGCACGCAGCAGGTGTTGTAATTTCTAATGAAAGTTTATGGAAGAAAACTCCGCTTTTTAGACAAAGTAAAAATGATGAAAGACATTTGGTAACGCAGTATTCTAAAGATCATTTAGAAGATGTGGATTTGATAAAATTTGACTTTTTAGGTCTTAAAACCTTAACAGTAATCAATAATGCGATCAAGCTTATTAAAAAGCGTTACAATAAAGACATTATTTGGGAAACTATAGATGTAAATGATAGCAAAGTTTATAAAACCATACAAAGTGGAAATACTTTGGGAATTTTTCAAATCGAATCAGGCGGTATGCAAAGCTTAAATGCACGCTTAAAACCAGAGCGTTTTGAAGATATCATTGCGGTTCTTGCGCTTTATCGTCCAGGCCCTATGGAATCAGGAATGCTTGATGATTTTATCGACAGAAAGCATGGTTTAAAAAGTATAGAATATCCTTTTGACAGTTTAGAAAAGGTTTTAGAGCCTACTTATGGGGTTATTGTTTATCAAGAACAGGTTATGCAAATTGTTCAAATTATAGGTGGCTTTTCTTTAGGAGGTGCTGATGTAGTGCGTCGTGCTATGGGTAAAAAAGATCCTGAGAAGATGAAAAAGCTTAAAACTGATTTTGCAGATGGAGCAGAAAAACAAGGATATGATAGAGCAAAAGCTGAGGATTTATGGGAGCTTATCGTAAAATTTGCAGGATATGGTTTTAATAAATCTCACTCTGCGGCTTATGCATTGATTACTTTTCAAACAGCTTATTTAAAAACTTATTATCCTAGTGAATTTATGGCAGCGCTTTTAACAAGCGAAGAAAACAATGTGGATAAAATTGCTGTTTATATTGATGAGATGAAAAAAATGAATATTAAACTTTTACCTCCATCGATTAACAAAGCGATCCGTGAATTTAGTGCTTTAGAGCAAGATGGCAAGGATGCTATTATATACGGACTTGGGGCTATAAAAAGTGTGGGTATTCCTGCAGTTGAAAATTTACTTGAAGCAAGACAAGATGGAGAATTTAAGGATATTAATGATTTCTTAGGTAAGATAGATCCCACCAAAATAAACCGTAGAACATTAGAAAGTCTTATTAAGGCAGGGGCTTTTGATGAGTTTGGTTTTACTAGAAAAGCTTTGTTTGATAATATGGAAAATCTTAGCGAAGCATCGCGTAAAATGGCTGAAGTAAGAAAAAATGCTGCAAGTTCTCTTTTTGGTGAAGAGGAATTAACTTCAGGTGTTCAAGTAAATTTTACTCCCAAAAATGAAGAATTTGAAGTGATGGAAAAATTAGGATATGAAAAAGAAATTTTAGGAATTTATGTTTCAGGCCATCCTTTAGATCGATTTTATGAACAAATTAATGCCATAGATTATGTTAAAAGTTTAGATTTTGAAAGTTTAAAAAACAATGGAGAAATTTTAAGTATAGGTAAAATTGAAGATTTCAAATCCATGATGAGTAAAAATAATAAGCGTTATGGTAGAATTGAAATTTTGGATTATTATTCTTCGTTTGATGCTACTGTATTTGAAAGCAATGTAGAAGAAATAGAAAACATCATCAAAGATGAAAATTTAAAAAATAATGCCTATGGTTTTGTATTGGGATTTAAAGCTGAAGGAGGGGAGAAGCCTAGCTTTTTTTTAAAAGCAATTAAAGATTTGCAAAGTCTTGAAGATGGCGAGATTAAAGCTATAAAAAAATTTGGAGCAAAAAAAGATTTTAAAAATAAAGAAGAAAATCATTTTACCGCAGAACCTAAGGAATTTGAAAAAAATATCATAGAGCTAGATTTGACAAGATTGAATAGAGAATTAATCTATGAAATTCATGAAATTGCTAGAAATGCACATAATCCTAATGAAAAAAATAATAAAAAACTTGTTTTAAAAGTTATTAGTGCGGGATCTTGCTTGCTTTATCATACAGATTTTATTATCTCTGATAGTATAGTAGAGGAAATTTCTAATAAATATGCTTAAGTAAGATTGTTTTACTTAAGATTTTTAAATAAAATGCTTCCGAGTCTTACCAAGTTGGATCCGCATTTTATAGCAATTTCAAAATCATTACTCATCCCCATAGAGCAAATCTTAGCCCCATGTTTTTGAAGAATTTCATAAATTTTAAATGTAGTTTCAAAGCTTTTTATAATATTTTCTTTATCTTGGCTGTGTGATCCTATGCTCATTACGCCACAAAGATTTAAATTAGAGCATTCTTCTTGTATTTGTAAATATTCTTCTACGGCTTGATTTGGATCTAGACCGCTTTTGCTATTTTCATTTGCACTATTGATTTCTAATAAAGTATTTAATTTATAATCAAGTCTTTTGTCCATAGCTTTAGCTATTTTAATACCATTGCAAGAGTGCCATAATATAGGTTTTTGTTTGATTAAGAGATTGATTTTGTTGCTTTGTAGCGTTCCTATAAAATGCCACTTTATGTCTAGTTTTTTTTCATCAAGATTTTCTTTTTTTTGTGCTAGAGCTTGGACTTGATTTTCTCCAAATTCTACTATACCTTGATCAAAAAGCTTTTCAATTATACTTGCATCGACATACTTGCTTGCGGCTACAAGACGAACGTTTTTGGTTTTTTCTAAAATTTGCTCTAAAGTCATTTTGATAAAAAATAAGCCCTATTTAGGGCTTATTTTATTGTAATAAATTAGCAATTTTGCTTTGAAGCTGCATGTTGGATTGCGCAGCAACAAAAGCAGCAGCATTTTCTTTTAGATAATTGGCATTAAAATCATTGACATTTTTTGCCATGTCATTATTTAGTAAATTATTTTCAGCTGCTTTTGAGTTGATGCTATTTTGAACACTTGCATTAATATTTGATGTGATGGCATTGATACCTGAGCCTATTTCACTTCTTAAACTTCCAAGTTGATCCATAAAATTTGTAATACTATCTTGATTATCTATGCTTAATCCATCTGTTGCTAATGGATTTAAATTTGTAGTTTCAGTTCCGCTACCTACTACAAAATTCATAGTTTGAAAGACATTTTTTCCATTATAAGTTGCATTATTAAAAGAATCATTGATGGATTCTTGTATGCGTGTTGCTTCTGTTCTTAGTATTCCTTTTTGAGAATCATTAAGTGCAGCATTGTTCATTTTTACTGAAAGTTCATTAAGTCTATCTGCGCTTTGAGAGATATTGGTAAGGCTAGCATCTGCAATTTGTAAAACCCCTATAGCATCATAAGCATTTGCGACACCTTGATCTATAGTGCTTGATTGAGATCTTAAAGAATCAGCAATAGCTAAATTAGCACTATCAACTCCACTTATTGCGCGAACAGCTGCAATATTTTCTAAAGCTTTATCGCTAGCTTTTTGTGCATTATTTAAATAATAATTTTGTTGCATCATAGTTGCATCAGAGATCATCATGGCCTACTCCTTCTCTTTTGGATTTATTTAATATTTTATCATTTTTTTGCTATTTTAAAGCTTAAGAAATATAAAAAAACTTGCATTATCAAGATGATTTTAATCACCACTTCACTTGCATTATGGATGCTGATAAATTCTTGAGTTTTTGTAGTGTTTTCGCCTAAGTTTTGGAGTTCAATTATGGTATTAGTAAAATAAAAAACAAATATTAAGCTTAAAATCAAAATAAGCAAACTCAGCATAAATTTTGAAAATTTTATTTGAAATTTCATTTCATCTTTCATAAGAGAATAAATTTCATATAAAAAATTAACCACTGAAACAAAAATCAGCAAATATCCCATCTTAATAAAAATTTGCGTCATCATTAAGCCACTTTGAAAATGGCTCAACACTCCTTCTCCTATAAGATTTTGAGGAAAAAAAATTGTTGGTGCAACAACTATTCCTAGTATGAGTTCAACCCCTATGATAGAGGCAAGTAAAAATAAATTAACAGCTTTCAAGAGTTTCTCCTTTTATTTTTTATCATAACGCATATTTGTAAATTTAGCTATAAAAGCACGATTATAACCTTGTTCATCTTTGAAAAAATCAACAATGAAATTATTTTGATATAAAATTTTTTCCAAAATTTCTTTTTGATCATAGCCAAATTCGCAAGCTAAAAATTTAACTTTTTTATCAAGGGAAAAATGTATGATTTCTTCTAGAATTTCATATCCTTTTTCTCCGCCAAATAAAGCCTCTTTCGGTTCTTTTTGCACCCAAATATCTATAGGATATGAATTTTTAATATAAGGTGGATTTGAAAAAATAAAATCATAATTTTCTTTAATTTGCTTAAAATGACAAAGTTTAAAGTCAATCAAGTGATCGACTTTGTGTAATTTGGCATTCTCTAAAGCTAATTCTAAGGCTTTGGGATTGATATCACAGGCTGTGATTTTTAATTCAAGTTCTTTGGCTAAAACAATGCTTAAAATTCCGCTTCCAAATCCTATTTCTAAAATCCCATTAAAAGTATTTTTTTTGCATAAATTTAAAATTTGAAAAAGTAAAATTTCACTATCATAGCGAGGGATTAGAACGCCTTTTTTTATATTAAATTCTAAGCCCCAAAAATCCACTTTTTCAAATATATATTCAAAAGGTTCTCCAGATTTAAAACGCTTTATAAGCTCAAAATAAGGTTCATGATCTATTTTTATATCTTGGTTTAAAAATAACCAAGCTTTATCTTTTTTTAGATATTCACAGAGTATAAATACTGCTTCATTTTCATAACCTTTTAAGCTAGATTTAGCTTCCATAAGAGCATTTTTTATAGTCAAGAAAGAGCCTTGATTCTATCACTAATACTTGGATGACTGAGATAAAAAAATGCATATATTTTACTTGTTTTGATAAAAGCTTTATTTTCTCTTGCTAGAGCTATCAATGCATTTTTCATATCTTCTTTGCTTGTAACTTTAGCTCCGTGTTGATCAGCTGCAAATTCATTTTTTCTACTTAAGGCGTTAAGTATAGGAGAGATTAAAAAGCTAAAAATATTTGCCAAGATAAATAAAAGAGCAAACACGCCACCATTTACTCCTTCTAGATGACTTTCTAAGTAAACAAATTCAGGTAAATTTGCAAAAACAAAAAAAAGTAAAAACATAATTATAACGCCGTTAAATAAAGCTTTGATAATATCCTTATGAACAAAATGTCCAAGCTCATGTCCTAAAACAGCTAAAAGTTCTCTTTCATTTAAGGCTTTTAATAATGTATCAAAAAGCACCACTCTTTTGCTTTTAAAAAGTCCACCAAAATAAGCATTTAAACGCTTATCTCTTTTGCTTGCATCAATAACATAAACCCCATTTGCACTAAACCCACATTGTTTCATCAAAGAGCTGATTTTTTTCAGCAAATTTTCATCGTCTAGTTTTTTCATTTTATTAAAAATAGGTGCTATTAAGGTAGGGTAGATGAGATTTATAATCACTATAATACAAAAGGCAAAAATAAAGGCCGCAATCCACCAAAAAGTTCCAAAAAAATCATAGCAAAAAAGCAAAGCATAAAGGATTAAAAATCCAAATATTAAAGTTAAAATAAGACTTTTCATAGTGTCTTTGATAAAAAGTTTTACAGTCATATTTGAAAAACCATGGGCTTTATCTTTGATAAAACTTTCATAAATACTTAAAGGTAGATTTAAAATACTTGTGATTATTAAAAAAGATAATAAAAATAAAGTATTTTCAAAACGAGTGTTGTTTAAGATAAGCAATTCTTTAAGATATAAAAATCCAAAACCTATCCATGCAATATTGATGATTAAATTATAAAAATTGGAAAATAGTTTAAATTTTTCATTTTCGATGGCAATATCTGCTGCATTTTGATAGTCTTTTTCGCTTAAAATTTGAGCTTGTTTGTCTTTTTCTCTTTCTAAGAAACGAATTTGAGCATAGGAAATCCAAGATAAAAGTGCTGTGTAAAGACATAAAATTGCAATTAAAGTCATTATTTTTCCTTGATTGGTTTTTTGCGAATTCTAGCTTAAAATAATGAAATAAAGTTAATAGTTTAAAATCTAAAATAATATTCTTTTCAACTAAGTTGGTGTATATTTATAAAAAAAGGATTAAAGAATGTTTTTTAAGAAAAAGATTTCACAAAAACAAAAAGAAAAGCCTAAAATTCCAATCAATGATGTGATTTTAGATGACAGACTTTGTAAGTTTAAAAATAAAGTGCAAAAGATAAGCAAAGATGAAGCTTCGGCAAGTCTGCTTGCTAGACAATTAAGCAGACTTATCAGAGCTAATAAATTTTAATTTTGACATTTTTTCTTAGGGCGAAAAACCTTAATAACTTCATCATTTGCTTCTATATAAGCACCTTCTATCAAATCGATACAGTAAGGTATAGCCGGAAAAACAGGCTCTAGGCATTCTTTTATAGCCTTAGGATTTCCTGGTAAATTAATGATAAAAGATTTATTGCGAATTCCTGCACTCTGTCTTGAAAGTATAGCTGTTGGGACATATTTTAAACTTTCTAAGCGCATAAGTTCTCCAAAACCTGGCATCATTTTATCACACACGGCTTCCGTGGCTTCTGGGGTTACATCACGAAGTGCTGGACCTGTACCTCCGCTTGTAACAATCAAATCGCATTTTTTTTCATCTGCTAGATAAAGTAATTTTTTAATGATCAAATCATAATCATCAGGGATTAATTCTTTATGATAAATAATATCATTTTTTATATATGAATTTAACACTCTTTCAATTTCAGCAGTGGCTTTATCTTCGTATATACCACTACTTGCTCTATCGCTTAGGGTTAAAATTCCTATGTTTATTGTATCCATTGTTTCTCCTTAATAAATTTTTATAACCATCCTTTTTTCTTGAAAACAACCAAAGGTAAAATGATAGAAATTACCATCACGCCAAGCACTATGGGATAAGCATAGTGAAGTTCAAGTTCGGGCATGAATTTAAAATTCATACCATAAACAGTTCCTATTAAAGTAGGTGGCATCATGGCAACAGTTGCAACGGTGAAAATTTTAATGATTTTGTTTTGTTCTATGTTGATTTGACTGGCTAAAATGGTTTGGATATTATCTAAGATATTAAGTTGCGAAACGCTAAATTCAACCAAAGAATTTAAGTCTTTTAAAACTATAGTGAGATTTTGTTTTATGTCTTTATCGATTTTATCGCTTTTTAACAAAGAAGTCATAGCGCGACGCTTATCAAATAAAGAATCTCTTACGCGCATATTAAGCTCTTGCAAACTTGAAATATCCTTTAGCATTTCATCATAACTATATTCATCTTTTTTTTCTAAAACACTTGTTCTTAAGCGTCTTGCTTCTTTATCTATCCATTCTAGTAAATCCGCATCTTTTTCAACGCGTACTTCAAACATTTTATCAATAATATCAAAACCATCTTCAAAATTCTTCGGACTAGCTAAAATCCTTGCTTGAATTTCTTCAAAAGTGCTAAATTCGTTATATCTTATAGTAAATAAGATATTTTTAGCGGTAGCAAAAGTAACAATTTCTGTGCGAAGCTTGATTAAATTTCTATCTTCTTCATCACTTTTAAGATCTCTTACTAAAAAATGAGCATTGATGGTTATTGTTGCATTATCTTCCCAATATTTTGCGCTAAGCTCTATTTCTTCCCTTTCTTCTTTTGTAGGAAACTCAAGATTAAATTCACTTGATATAAAAGCAATTTCTGCTGCACTTGGATGAAGTAAATCAATCCATAAAATATTTTGCGGTAGTTCTTGACTATCGAGATTAAAATTGATTCTTTGAACTAAAGCATTTTGAGTTTTGATATAAATATAAAGCATGATCGCTCCTTGTTTATGACTTTAAAATTATAACCTTGTTTGCTTAAAAATTAACTTGTTTCTAAAATGTTTCTAAAACTCATTAAATTTCCAAAATATTTTTTGAAAGGAAAAAAATGAGTAAGAAATTTTTCTTAAGTTTAGGTCTTGTTGCTTTATTGTTTTCAAATTCACAAGCTATTGATGAGAATTTGATTAAAGCTGCGCAAGCAGAAGGTAGGGTAAATTCTTTAGCTATGCCTGATACTTGGGCAAACTGGAAGGATACTTGGGCAGATCTTAAAAATCTTTATGACATAGAACATAGTGATACAGATATGAGTTCAGCTCAAGAAATTGCTAAATTTAAAACCGAAAAGAAAAATGCAAGCGGTGATATAGGGGATGTAGGGGCGTCTTTTGGAGAGATAGCGGTTAAACAAGGAGTAGCTCAGCCTTTTAAGACAAGTTACTGGGATCAAATTCCAACTTGGGCTAAAGATAAAGATGGAAATTGGCTTTTAGCTTATACAGGAACCATAGCTTTTATAGTCAATAAAGATGTAGTAAAAGATATACCTAAAACTTGGCAAGATTTGCTTAAGGGAAATTATAAAATTACCGTGGGCGATGTAAGTGTAGCAGCTCAAGCTGTGAGTGCAGTTTTGGCAGCTAATTATGCCTTAGGTGGGGATGAAAAAGATTTAAGTCCTGCTTTAGCTTTTTTTAATACTTTAGCCAAACAAGGAAGACTTGTAAATAATGATGTAAGTATAGCCAATCTTGAAAAAGGTGAAGTTGAAGTGGGTTTAGTTTGGGATTTTAATGGTTTAGGCTATAGAGATAAAGTGGGCAAAGATCGTTATGAAGTTTTAATCCCTGCTGATGGTAGTGTTATTTCGGGTTATACAACTATTATCAATAAATACGCAAAACATCCAAATGCGGCTAAATTAGCCCGTGAGTTTATACTTTCTGATAAAGGACAAATCAATCTAGCAAAAGGTTATGCAAGGCCAATAAGAATTGATCATATTACCTTGCCAGATGATATAAAAGCTAAACTTTTACCAAGTGAGCAATACAAAAATGCAAGAGCAATCAAAGATCAAAAAGCTTGGGAAAAAAGCGCTAAAGAATTGCCACAACTTTGGCAAGAAAAAGTTATAGTGGATATGAAATAAAGGAGATTGGATGAAAAAGGTTATTTTAACAAGTGCTATGCTTTGCAGTGTTTTATTTGGAGTTCAAGAGTATGAGGCCAATTTAGCAGGGCATATTATCATAGATTCTAAAAGTACAGTAAAACCTCCTAAGGATGCTCCTGATTTTTTTAAAACTTATGGGAAATTTGCAAATATCGCTAGAGAAGAAAAAATTGGAACTTTTAAATCTAAGGGAAACAGGGAAACAGATTTTTATTTACCTTTTAAAAATCAACCTATACAAGGACATAGTGGGATAAAATATATTCCAAAAAAAGATGTTTTTTGGGTAATTAGCGATAATGGCTTGGGTAAAAAGTATAATTCTTATGATGCCATGCTTTATGCTCACGAGTTTAAATTTGATTTTAAAAACTCAAAATACGAACTTTTAAAAACAGTTTTTTTTAAAGATAGTGATAAAAAATACCCCTATCCTATAACCACCGAAACAACCAAAGAAAGGTATTTAAGTGGGGTTGATTTTGATACTGAGAGTATACAGGTTATCAATGATGAATTTTATATAGGTGATGAATTTGGTCCTTATTTGCTTCATTTTGATAAGAATGGAAATTTAAAAGAAGTTTTTGATGTGTATGTGGAGGGTAAAAAACTTATTTCTCCTGATAATCCAAGTTTAAAATTTAGCGATAAGCCTGATGGAGAAAATGAGAAATTTAATATCAAGCGTTCTAAAGGCTTTGAAGCTATGGCAAGCTCTAAAGATGGTTCTAAACTTTATTTGCTTTTAGAAGGAAGCATTTATAATAACAACGCTTATGAGAATGAAAAAGGTAAAGAATATCTAAGAATCATAGAATTTAATGTAAAAAATAAAAAATTCACTGGAAAAACTTATAAATATTTCTTAGAAGATAAAAGCCATTCCATAGGTGATTTTAATATGATAGATGATAAATACGGCATCATCATAGAAAGAGATCAAAAAGAAGGCACTAAAGATAAGGCTTGCAAAGAAGGTGAAGATACTAAGCATTGTTTTAATAATGTAGCTCAATTTAAAAGAATTTATAAGGTTAAATTAGATGATAAAACTCATGAAGCTCAAAAAATTTCTTATATAGATCTTTTAAATATTAAGGATAGAAATAAAATTTCTAAAAAGCCTTTGGTAAATGATAAATTTGTTTTTCCTTTTGAAACCATAGAAGGTGTGGATATAGTAGATGACTCTCATATAGTCGTAGAAAATGACAATAACTTTCCTTATTCTTCAAGTAGAGAACCTAATAAAACTGATGATAATGAATTTATTTTACTTGAAGTAAAAGATTTTTTAAAGAGTAAATGATGTCCAAAGCTATTTTAGTTGTGCTTGATGGCTTAAATTGTAAAAGTGCTAGTATAAATATGGGATATTTAAATGCGCTTTGCAAAGAGAATTTAGGCAAATTTTATTCTTTAGAATGCGAACTTCCTAGTATGTCTCGTCCTTTATACGAGTGCTTATTAACAGGCGTAAAGCCTGTTTTAAGTGGGATAATTAATAATAAATTGAGTTTTTCAAAACAAACAAGCATTTTTGACCTTTGCAAAGAACAAGGCTTAAAAGCTGGAGGCGCAGCTTATCATTGGGTTTTTGAGCTTTATAATAAAAAAGAATTTATTCCTTCTTTACATCGCCACATAGAAGATGAAAATTTAACTTTGCCTTATGGACATTTTTATTATGAAGATGATTATTTAGATTCTCATTTATTTGCAGATGGGGAGCATTTAAGAAACAAATATAATCTAGATTTTACTCTTATACATTCTATGAATATAGATGATGCAGGACATAAATTTGGCTCACACTCTATTGAGTATGCTAATAAAACCAAAAAAGTTGATATTTTGATTTCTGAGTATTTGCCTACTTGGTTAGAACAAGGTATTAATGTAATCATCACAAGCGATCATGGTATGACAGAGGGTAAAAGTCATGGAGGCTTAAGTGAAGATGAAATTTTAGTGCCTTTTTTCACTTTTGGTAGTGCTTTTTCGTATGAAAATGCCAAGATAAAACAGGATGAAATTTGTGGCAGTATCTGTGAAATTTTAGGACTTAAACACGATAAGAGATATAATGATGAAATTTTAAAGGCCAAAAAATGAAAGAAAAATTTCTAGCCTTTTTAAGTATTTTACCTTTTTTTATAGTTTTTACTTTTTTTATGATAGCGCCTTTGATTTGGATTGTTTTTAATGCTTTTTATGTAGAAGAGGATGAAATTTATTCTTTAGCCAATTTTATACATATTTTTGAGTCCAAATTCTATCTACAAAGCATTATAAATTCTTTACAAATCAGTTTTATTTCTAGTATTTTTGGACTTTTAATAGGGCTTTTGGCGAGCTATTCTTTATTTGTTTTAGCTCCATCAAAAATATGTAAATTTCTTTTTTCTTTAAATACTATGATAAGTAATTTTTCAGGAGTTCCTTTAGCTTTTGCTTTCATTATAGTTCTTGGAAGCAATGGTGTAGTTAATGTGTTTTTGAAAAATTTAGGCATAGAGCCTTTTGTTAGTGTTTATGCTAATTTCGGGGTAAATATTGTTTATGTGTATTTTCAAATTCCTTTGGCAATCTTGCTTTTGCTTCCAGCTTTTAAAAGTCTTGAAAATTCACATTTAAATGCTTGTAAAATGTTAGGTGGAGGCAATTTTTTATATTGGTTAAAAATAGCTTTGCCTTTGCTCGCTCCTGCTTTGTTTGGTGTTTTTGTGATTTTATTTGCCAATGCTTTTGGAGCTTATGCGACTATTTATGCTTTAAGTTCGGGAAATTTTAATGTCGCTCCTGTAAGAATCGCTGCTTTAATCGCAGGCGATATCAATCTTGATCCTTATATGGCTAGTGCTTTAAGCATCATTATAACTATTATCATGCTTGTTGTTACCTTTATAGCCAATTTCCTTTCTAAAAAATATAATTTTAAGGTGCTTTAAATGAATGAAAATTTGAGTTTAAAAGCTAAAATTTATCATTATGCAGTTTTGTTTTTGGTTTTTTTATTTTTAGCTTTGCCTTTAATGGCTACTTTTTTATATTCTATTTCCACTTCTTGGGGTGTAAGTGTTTTGCCTGATGATCTTACGCTTAAATGGTATCAAGAACTTTTTCATGACGAAAGATTTTTACTTGCTCTTTGGCATTCTTTGCTTGTTTGTGTGGGCAGTATTTTACTTTCTGTGATTCTTGTTTTCCCTTTGGTTTTTGTGCTAAATTATTATTTTTTAAAATTAAAAGCCTTTGTAAATATACTTATTATCATGCCTTTTGCTGTACCTCCTATAGTTAGCTGTGTGGGGCTTTTGCAACTTTATGCTGACAATATAGGAGGCACAGCTTGGATACTCATTTTTACTTATTTTACTATAGCTTTACCTTTTATATATAGGGCTTTAGATAATGCTATATCTAATGTCAATTTAAATGAACTCATCACATCTAATGCTATGCTTGGAGGTTCTTTAATGGGAGCGATTTTTAAGCTTGTCTTGCCTAATTTAAGAAATGGAATTTTGGTGGCAGTTTTTTTAAGTTTTTCTTTTTTAATAGGCGAATTTTTATACGCAAATATTCTTGTAGGAAGTGCTTATGAGACTTTGCAAGTTTATCTTTATAATATCAAAAATCAAAGTGGGCATTATTCTAGTGCTTTGGTAATAGTTTATTTTGTGTTAATTTTTATAACAACTTTTATAGCTAGTTTGATTAAGGAGTACAAAATGGCTTATTTAAAGATTAAAAATTTTAAAAAAGCTTATGGGGATAAAATTATTTTTGAAGATATTAATTTTAGTGCTAAAAAGGGTGAGTTTATAACCCTTTTGGGCCCAAGTGGCTGTGGAAAATCCACTCTTTTAAGGTGTATAGCAGGGCTTAGCCAAATTAATGGAGGAAAAATTTCTTCAAATGATAAAGATCTTACTAAATTAAGTCCTCAAAAAAGAAATATAGGTATGGTTTTTCAAAATTACGCTCTTTTTCCAAATCTTAACGTTTTTGAAAATGTAGCTTTTGGTTTAAAGATCAAAAAAATGGATAAAAAGGACATAGAAAAAAGAGTGAAAAAAATGTTAAAACTCGTCGAGCTTGAAGAATACGCTAAAACTTATCCACATAAGCTTTCAGGCGGACAAATGCAAAGAGTGGCTTTAGCAAGATCTTTGGTGACTAAACCTGATTTACTTTTGCTTGATGAGCCTTTATCGGCACTTGATGCTAAAATTCGTAAGCATTTAAGGGTGCAAATTAAAGAAATTCAAAAAGAACTTGAACTCACCACTATTTTTGTAACGCACGATCAAGAAGAAGCTTTAGAGTTATCCGATAGGATTATTTTAATGAATGAGGGTAAAATCATACAAAATTCCAACGCAAACAATCTTTATCTTTTGCCAGAATCTCATTTTGTGGCTAGCTTTATAGGAAATTACAATATTTTAAGCCCTAAAGAGCTTGATAGCTTGGGTTTAAAACACGATTTTAAAAAAGATATAGCCTTGCGTCCTGAAACCATAGAAATTTCTAACGAAGGCTTAGAGGCTAAGATCAAAGAAAAATCATTGCTAGGTAATATCATACGCTATAGGGCAATATCCTGCACATAGCTTTTGACCTTTCCCTGCTCTGCCTGTTTCAAAAGCTGGTAGGTGTCTTTGCTCCATGCCACCGTTTCTTCCCGGACTTCTCCAGCAAATGTCTTTCCTTTCTCCGGCACATGCAAGCCCTGTTCCCAGCTCTGCTCGTTGCACCGTTCCTTTAAGTCTTTAAGGTCGTGCTTACTCAGAGGGTAATTTAGGGTATAACAAAATAACCCACCCGAATATCGTTTTTTTTATTTGGTGAGTTTGTTCTTTCAAATACGAAACAAAAAGAGCCGATGATTCGTGAATTGTTCCACAATTTCATCGGCTCTGCGTCTTAAGCGTCTGGCTCTTTGATGACAGTTATCTTCAAGTTGTCAACTTTAATCAATCTTTCTTGTCTGCATTTTGGACAATAAAGGGGATAATTCTCCAAAACAGTGTCCTTCCTAATTTTATTACGGGTTTTGCTCCCACAAACAGGACACAATATCCATTCGCATTTCATCATAATTAGTCTCTAATCCTTTCAAATCTCATTTTATATGACTTTTGCAAGCTGTTAAGCTAACTTGTGGAACATATGCCGAACCTTATCTATACGGCTATTCGGGCGGCGGGGTTGGCAAATAAATTTACCAATAGCTGGCTGGTATCCTTTTAACTCTGTCAAGCAGACTCCCTGCCCATTTGTGAAACAAGTTAAATCGTTCCTGTATTCTTGAATACATCTAGCAGGGATTTCTCCTTTCAGAATGACCTCGTCATTCTTTATCTGAGTACTTACAATATCTGCACAATACCTTGGAGCATCATGATACGCCCGTGAGAGATATTCCTGCGGTGCATAAATTTCAAAGTGGAGATATGGCTCTAATAGTTCTGTCCCTGCTTTTTTTAAAGCCTGCTCCAATACGATAGGGGAAAGCAGCCGAAAGTCTGCGGGGGTACTTACAGGACTATAATACAATCCATATTCAAAACAGATTTTACAGTCTGTCACTTTCCATCCATACAGCCCCTGCTCGCAGCCATAAAGAACCCCCTCCATAACCGCATTTTGGAACGATTGATTTAAATATCCAAGTGAAACTCTGCTTTCATACTGCACTCCGCTTCCAATAGGGAGCGGCTCTATGGACAACCCGACAGAAGCCCAGAAAGGATTTGGCGGGACTTCTATGTGGATGGTATATTCTGCTTTTCTAAGCGGTCTTTCCATATATATAACAGTAGGCTCTTTTATTTCTGCCTCCACATGATATTTTTCCTCAAGGATGGCACAAATGACTTCCATCTGCACATTCCCCAAAAAAGAAAGTATAATCTCATGCGTTGTAGTATCCACATAATATTTTAAAAGAGGGTCGCCATCTGAAATTTCTGTAAGTGCCCCAAGCAATATTTCCCGCTGTTCAGGTTTCTTTACTGCAATCGTTGTTTGGAGCATAGGGAGAGGATTTTCAATAAATTTTCTCTGCGGCAACAGCATTTCGTTCCCCAAAATACTGTTTAGCTGCAAAACATCATTTGGTAAAATTACAATATCACCAGAGCAGGCTGTATCGGATGGATATAATTCACCGTTTGTCGGAACACACATCTCTGTGATTTTTATTTTCTCTTTTTCAGATATTCTAATAACATCCCTCAAATGCAATGTTCCGCTATATATACGCACATAAACAAAACGCCGCCTTTTCTCTGAATATTCAATCTTAAAAACCTGCCCGCATAATTCAGATTGACCTTCAGGCGTTGATGAATAAAATTTACTGGCAATCACTTCTATAAGCTGCCGAATCCCCAGATTGTTTTTAGCGCTTCCGTGATAAACGGGAAATAACGTTCCGTTTTGGAATCTCCTGTTTTCTTCCTGTTCCAGTTCTGACATTTTAAACGGTTTCCCTGACATATATTTCTCTAATAGTTCATCGTTTCCCATAATTACCGCATCCCACTGTTCCATATCGTCATTGTCCGTTACATTTATATGGGGATGCTGCCCAACCTTTTGCTTCACTATAATTTCCGAAGAAAGCTTTGCTTTCATTTCCCGATATACCATTGGCAAATCAATCCCCTCTTGGTCAATTTTATTGATGAAAAAAATTGTCGGAATCTTCATTGTCTGTAGTGCATGAAACAGTATACGGGTCTGTGCCTGTATGCCATCCTTTGCAGAAACTAATAATACTGCTCCGTCTAAAACGGATAAAGAACGGTATACTTCCGCCAAAAAATCCATATGGCCTGGCGTATCTATAATGTTGACTTTTACATCCTCCCACTGAAAAGATGTCACTGCTGTCTGGATAGTGATTCCCCTTTGACGCTCCAAATTCATTGTATCTGTCCTTGTTGTGCCTTCATCTACGCTCCCTAGTTCTGCAATTGCACCACTGGTATATAATAAACTTTCCGTTAATGTTGTCTTTCCTGCGTCAACGTGAGCCAGAATGCCTAAGTTAATTATTTTCATGTAATTTTCCTCCTATCAACACCCAAAAAAGGGCATAAAAATACCCAGTGATAAATACTCCTATCACTGGGTAAATAACTCCAATAGCCCCAAAACACTTATATGTTTTCGGGCATATAAAATTACATGATAAAAGTATTCTTAAACTGGGTACAAAAAACTAAGCCCCATATTAAAAGTGAAACGGGACTGCTACTTTTTGTTCCCACTATCAAATTGACAGTTTATTTAAGAATACCTTGCCGCATATTTATTAACTCCTTGTATAAAACTGAATCTAATTATATTCCTTAACCCTTTATTTGTCAAGCTGACAAACTAAAGCAGAAAAAGCGGCAGGATTTCCCCCTGCCACTAATCATCTGTTTATGCAAAAATAATTTCCTTTTCCACAATCTCCCTCGCACAAGCCCTTATGTTATTGAGGCATCCTGTCCATTCTAAGGCGTTTTCTGCCTTTAGCTGTTCCGTTATGCCCTGTGCCTGTTTCATACCCTCTATGAGCCTTTCAAAGCGTTCCTGTGCCTGTCTGTTGATGTCGGCAAGGTAGGCGTTTAGCCTGCCGCTTGTAAGAAGATTGGTGTATGTAACTTTACGGTACTGTTTTAGATAATCTAAATGCCGTTGCCCCCAGATGCCTATTGCCTGTTCTTCTTCGGCGGGTACAGTTAAGCACGGTATCAAATAATCCCCTTGCCTTTCGTATTTGCCGCCCAGTTCCTCAAATAATGATTTTGCCATTGTCTGTTACCTCCACATTCTTTTTTATTTTGAATGTCCGCAAAATCCGTCCTACATCCATTGGAGCTTATGACCGTTCTCATAATTTACGGAATTGACAATAAAGTGCGTGTGTATATGCCCCTTGTCTATATGCGTGGCTATCAGAACTTCATGCCCTTTCCATGCCTTTGTATGCTCTGCCAGCTCGACAGCGTTCTTGTGAGCCTGCTCCGGGGCTTATAACTGCTAAGTAAATTATAAAAAAATCTATAAAATTATATAAATATTTTATAGATTTTACTTGACTTATTTTTTAAAATTTGCTAAAATAGTCCTATGAATAAATTATTATCAATCGGTCAAGCTAGTAAAGCTCTTGGTGTTACTATCCAAACTCTTAGAAATTGGGATAAAAAAGGCTTATTAAAACCTGATGATATGACTAAGGGTGGAGAGCGTAGGTATAAGCTAGAAACATTAAAAGCTATAAATAAAAACCTAGTTTTTAATAAAGATAGCTTAAAAACTATTGCTTATGCTCGTGTTTCTAGCCACGACCAAAAAGATGATTTAATAAGGCAAGTTCAAGTCTTAGAGCTATATTGTTCTAAACAAGGCTTTAATTATGAAGTTATACAAGATTTAGGCTCTGGTATGAATTATTATAAAAAAGGCTTAACTAAATTGCTAAATCAAATTCTAGATGGCAAAGTAAAAAGATTAGTTTTAACTCACAAAGACAGACTTTTACGCTTTGGTGCTGAGCTAGTATTTGCTATATGTGAAGCCAAAGAAGTAGAAGTAATAATAATAAATAAAGGCGAAGAAAGCGTAAAATTTGAAGAAGAATTAGCCAAAGATGTGTTGGAAATAATCACAGTATTTTCAGCTAGACTTTATGGCTCACGCTCAAAGAAAAATAAAAAACTTTTAGATGAAATGCAAGAAGTGGTGGTAGAAAATGTCAGCAAATAATAATGAGCTTATTAGCATTTCTCATAAGATAGAGTTAAAGCCAAATAATAAAGCTAAAACTCATTTTAAAAAAGCCTTTGGTTGTGCTAGACTTGCTTATAATTGGGGACTTGCTAAATGGCAAGAATACTATAAGCAAGGCATTAAAAAATCTCATTTAGAGCTTAAAAAAGAGTTTAATGTTATAAAAAAAGAACAATTTCCTTTCGTTTATGAAGTAAGTAAATATGCTACGCAACAGCCTTTTTTAAATCTAAATCTAGCATTTCAAAAATTTTTTAGAGATTTAAAACAAGGTAAAGTAAGCTATCCAAAATTTAAGAAAAAGAAAGATAATTTCGGCTCTTATTACATAGGTGGAGACCAAGCAATAATCAAAGATGAAAAATATCTAAAAGTGCCAAATTTAGGACTTGTAAAAATGAAAGAGAAATTGAGATTTAATGGTAAAATCAATTCTTTTACTATTTCTCAAAGTGCTGATAAATTCTTTGTTTCTTTTAGTATGCAAATTAGTAAAGATGAGTATCTAAAAACTCATAATAAAGCTAAAAATAATAATCTAGCACTTAGCATAGATGTAGGCTTAAAATCGTTTTTAAGTTTATCTAATGGCTTAGAGATAAAAGCACCTAAACCATTAGCTAAGTTTAATCGTTTAATGATAAAAAGAGCTAGACAGCTAAGCAAAAAGCAACACGCAAAAACCAAGCAAGAAGCATTACAAGGCATTAAAAAATCTAGCAATTATCTAAAAGCAAGTATTAAGCTAAATAAATTGCATCGTAAAATAGCAAATATAAGAAGTGATTTTTTACACAAGCTTACTTCTAGCTTGGTAGCAAATGCTAAATATTTTTGCTTAGAGGATTTAAATGTAAAAGGGATGATGAGTAATCATAGACTTGCTAAATCTATAAGCGATGTAAGTTTTTATGAGTTTAAAAGGCAACTAGAATATAAATCTAGCTACAACGATAAAGAAATCTATCAAGTAGATAGATTTTATCCTAGTTCTAAATTATGCTCTAATTGTGGAACTATAAAAGAAAATTTAGCTCTAAAAGATAGAGTTTATATTTGCGATGAATGTGGAATTAGCATTGATAGAGACTACAATGCTAGTCTTAATTTGCTTTCACAATTAAAGCAAAAAATAGGCAAAGTTCTTGCCGAATTTACGCCTGCGGACTTGACAGCTCTGTTAAATGATTTAGCAATAAATCAAATAGCAACTAGCAAGGTTGAAACAGGAATACAACAAAAATCCTATTTATAGAGTTTTATATCTTTTTATAGGATTTTATAGGTTTGTAGGAACGGTTAGAGTGCAAGAAATTGAATTTAAGGTAGATACTTTAAATTTTAGCACTCATAGTACTTATGAAGCAGGTGATAAAATCGCTTTAAAATTCAATCTTTCTTTAGCAAAAGAGTTAAAATGAAGCTTGTTTTATTTGATTTAGATGATACTTTAATACAAGGCGATAGTGCTAAACTTTGGCTTAAATTTTGTGTTGAAAAAGGTTTTTTACCTCAAGAATATTTAGAAAAAATCGTTTTTTATCAAAAACAATATCAAGAAAAAAAGCTTGATATGGATGAATTTATGACTTTTTTTCTTCAAAGTGTTAAGGGTAAAAATGAAGATAGAATTTCATCTTTAGTAGATGAATTTATAAAAATTTATATAAAACCTTATGAAAAAGCTAAAGAACTTATAATCAAATATCAAGATCAAAGGTGTATTATAATTTCAGCTACGGCTGAATTTTTAGTTAGAAAAATCGCCTCTTTTTTGGGAGTGAGAGAAAGCATAGCCATAAAATGTGAGCGTGTGGGTGATAAATTTAGTGGAAAAGCTTACGGGATTTATAGCTTTAAGGAAGGCAAGGTTTTAAGACTTAAGGAATATTTGGGTAAAGATTATGAAAAATGGATGAAAGATTCTTATTTTTTTAGTGATTCTATCAATGATTTACCTTTACTAGAGTCTGTTAGCAAAGCCTTTGTATGTAATGGTGATGAAAAAATTTTAAAAATTGCAAAAGAGAGAAAATATGAAATTTTAACTTTTTAAGCTATAAGCGTGAAAATTCACGCTTATTCTAATTCATATTTTTTAATTAAAGTATCATAAAATCCATCAGTTTTTGCTTCATCTATGCCTTTGTTAAATATTTCAATAATATTTTTTTGTTTATTTTTATCAAAAGCAAAACTAAAGCCTTCCCCTCCATCTGTTTCTTGGTAGAAGCTTGCCAATTCTGGATTTTCAGCTAAAAAACCTTTAGCAGTATCTTGATCAGCTACAATAGCATCGATTTTGTTGTTTTTTAGTGCTAAAACAGCTATGTTTAAATCTTTATTGCTTTGTACTTGTGCATTTTTGATAGCTTTTGCAGTATTTTCTTGTAAAGTTCCTAGTTGAACTCCTATTTTTTTACCTTCTAAATCATTTTTCGTTTGAAGAGAGTCGTTGTTTTTTAGCTTAAGATAAAGATTTTTACTCATATAGTAAGGTTTGGTAAAATCAACACTTTGTCTTCTTTCGTCAGTTGCGCTCATAGCTGAGGCAATCATATCGATTTTGTCAGCTTTTAAAGCAGGAATCAATCCATCGAAATTGGTTTCAACCCAAACAATTTTAATACCATTTTTTTTGGCAATCTCTTCAACCAAATCAGTATCAAAACCTGTAAGTTTTGAGTTTTCTTTATAATTAAAAGGTTTATAATTTGGAGCAGTTCCAACCTTTAATTCTAAACTTGCATTTGATTCTTTATTTTTAGAATCACTACAAGCACCTAAAAATAAACCAACTAAAGCAACTAGAGCAATGCTTAATATTTTTTTCATTTTTTTCCTTTGATATAAAATGTTTTAAAATTATACTTATTTTAAATTTATATTTAATTAAGTCTGGATCAATTTTTAGAAAAGTTATATTAATGTTGTGCTTTTAGATAATATTTAAATAATTATAAAAGTATTCTTTTAATATTTAAAATAAAATTTTATTTAAGAATATATTAATATAAAATTTGTTAAATTTTCATTAAATTTAAATATTGAAAAATAAAATATCAAATTAATATTTTATAATCAACTCAGGACATACGGGATAGTGTTGCAAATAATCAATTTGCGATAAATCAAAAGGTTTTATTTTAGTAAGAAATGAGATGAAAAAATATTTTAATATTTTTAAAATTTTTACAAATAAGACAAATGCAAAATTTGGCTTGGGCGTTTGTAGTGTGGTTTTATCTTCTTCGGTTTGTTTTGCGGCGGTTCAGGCTGCAAGCAAGGATGGAAAAATTTTTTATATTTCTGAACATTCTTTTAAGGATAATCAAGTTTATGATCCTCAAGCAGAAATTTTTAAAAAAATTAATGGAAAAAATTTCTATGCTTCTAAGTCAAAATACCCTATATCAAATTTAACTATGATTTATAATAACCCTAAATCTGGAAATAAAAATTTATCCAAGCTTGAAATTTTAACTCCGGATACTTCAAAAGAAGAGATCATAACAGCTTTTAGCACTTTAGGAACCGTATCTTCAGATACTCAAGCCGTTCCTAGTTCTTTTATGCCTTTTATTGTAACAGCTTATGCGCAAAATACAAATGCAACAAATAATAAACTTATATTAGAAAATGGAGAATTATCTTCTGTGTATTTTTGCAAACCAAGCATAGGGGATTGTGGAGTACCTAATAATTCTCAAAAAGGCGATCGTTTTAAGTATTTAATTACTGCGGCGTTTACTGACAGGGGGGAGGGATTTAACAATCAAACCATT
The DNA here is from genome assembly GCF_012897395.1 of Campylobacter sp. CFSAN093224. NCBI lineage: Bacteria > Pseudomonadati > Campylobacterota > Epsilonproteobacteria > Campylobacterales > Campylobacteraceae > Campylobacter > Campylobacter sp. CFSAN093224. Next base: position 696,094 of record NZ_CP040607.1, read on the forward strand.
TTAAAAGAAAACTCCTATATCAATAATGGGTGTAGAAAATATCTACACCTTGCCCTTAAATGGAGTTCCTTATATTTCAGGATCTGTAGCTTTTGATGGTGAAGATAAAGACAATAAATTAATCTTAGAGTCAAATACAAAAATTGACCTTCATAATTCCCAGTATTTTTCAGATGAAGAAGGTAAGGATATTTATGATGAAAGAATTACTCGTTTAATGGGAGCTTTTGGCATAAATTCTAATTTACAAAACAATAAAGTTCTTATCGATTCAGCCAATATCGTCCTTCATGGGCCAGATGGTGAGTATACAGCTCGTTCGACCTTTGAAATTTTAGGTGCTTTAGCTGATGTAAATAATCTTAAAAAATACAATGTAAGTAAAAATTCTGTAATAATTAAAATTTAAATTTAGATTTAATGGTAAATTCGCAAAATAAAATAACTTTTTATGATGCTGTTTTATTTGGAGAAATTTACGGTGGAAGAACATTACAGGGTAATGCAGAGAAAAATTCTATAGAAGTTTATCATTTTAACTCATTAGATCATCTTAATAAAAACATTAAAACACATGCATCGTTAAACCTCTATGGTGGGTATTCTAATGATGGTGAAGCTAATGGAAATAAAATTGTATTTCGTCTTAAAAAACCTTTAAAAATCAGTGATAATTTTTATGGAAAAAATTATTACAATCTTTACGGAGGTTTTGCTACAGAGGGTGCGAATTTTAATGTTTTTGATATACAAAATGATTTAACCTATGAAAAAGTTCCACAAAATTATTCTGATAAATTTACCGTATATGCGGCAAGAACTTTAAGTGGAAAAGCAAATAATAATACCTTAAGTATAAAAGATTCTGTTATTTCATTGCCTTTATATGCTTTTATTACAAGTGAAACTACGCTAGATGGTATAGACTATATCGCCGATGAATCAAACAATAATGAAGTAAATTTTGAAAATATTAAATCATCTAAAAATTTAAGTTTGATGATCAATGCTAAAAATGTTTCAAATAATAAAATAAATTATAATCTCATTCAGAGTTTAACCGAAGCGAGTTCTTTAGGAAAGGGCTCAAAAATTATTTTAAAAGCAACTCAAAATGCAAACAACAATCTTATAAAGCTTAAAGATTGTTCTTCGGCTGCCGTGGAAAGTTCGTGCATCATAAAAGCAGATAAAGAAAGTGCTTTTAATAAAATCATCATCAACAACACAGCTTTTAGTACTGCCTCAGATAAAAGACAAGGTTATGTGGGGTTGATAGCTGGAGTGTCTGCAAATTCTCATGATAATATCATGGAGCTTGTTAATTTAAATATAGATGAGTATAAAAATCAAGATGCTATATTTTTAGCTCCATCTGGAACTTCGGATATTTCAAATTTTAAATCTTATAACAATACTTTATATTTAGGTGGAGAGTTGAATTTCTTTAAAGATGTAAATATCGATTTGCTTTCTGGTTCTGTTTTTCATGAAGTAAATAAAAAAGGTAAAATAATCACTCAAATTCTACCGCATCAAGAAGATTTTTCTAAAAACAATCGTTTGATTATAGATACTCAAGATGTCAAATCAGAAGTGGTAAATAACTTTGAAAATTTTACTTTTATTTTACCAAATAAAATAAAAAATCCTATCTTGACTATAGAAAAACTTATCAATCTTCCTGCAAATGGAAGTATGGAAATTCTTACTAAAAATAAACCAACAAAAGGAAAATATATTCTCATACAAAGTGATGTTGGAATTTATGATGGTGACAATGGATTGTTAAATCAACAAGAATTAGAAAATTTGTTAGAAAAAATGAAAAATAATAAAAATAAATTTAATTACAACAAGATAGAAAAGTTGGCTAAAAGTACATTGAAAAATGTAAATTTTAGCTTTGAAGTTTCAGATGATGCAAAAATAATTTATATCAACATACTTTAAAGGAGAGTAACATGAAAAAGATGAGTAAACATATAGTTTTATCATTTGCGGTGAGTTCTTTGCTCTTTTCTCAAGCTTATGCTTTACCAAGTGGGGGTAAATTTACTCATGGTACAAGTGGGACTATCCATACCTCTGGCAATACTGTAACGATTACAGGAAAAGGACAAAATCATGTTATCCAATGGGGTGGCGGTTTTAATATAGGACAAAATGAAAGTGTAAATTTTAACGGCAAAAATCAAAACTACCTAAACATTGCTTATCAAAAAGATGCTTCTAAGATAGACGGAGCTTTAAATAGAGGGAATAACAATATCTTTTTAGTTAATCCTATGGGAGTTTTGATTGGCAAAACAGGAACTATTACTGCGGGAAAATTTGTAGCTAGCACAACAGCTTTAAGTGATGATAATGTCAAAACTTTTTTAGAGAAAGGAGCTAGTTTCTCTCCGGCATTTGATGTAAGCAAACAAGGAAATATTATAAATCTTGGAAAGATCAATGCAGATAATATTGTTTTAATAGGAAATAAGGTTGAAATCAATAAAGGAAAAATTACTTTGGATGTATTAAAACTTGAAGGTAATAAAGTTTATGTTGATGCTGGAGTGGTAAAAGATACAAAAAATATCGTAGCCAAAGCAGAGCAAGAAGCTATCATTCAACAAAGCATAACAAGTTTTGAAGAAGATGGAGCTTTATTGGGTAATTCTAGTAGTAAATTTAGTTTTGATGATAGTAGTAAAGTTAAAAACTGGACTAAATATGGAAGTATTGCGGATGCAACAGAATGGAATAAATTTGCTGATTTTTGGAATGTAAATAAAGAAAAATTTAGAACAGCTTTTGATCATTTTCGTTTGATTGATGATATTGATTTTAGTGGCGTGAAAACATACATAGTAGGTGATAATACAAGCAATGCTTTTGCTAAATCTTTCGATGGTTCTGGTTATGCTTTAAAAAATGTTAATATTAATTCATCAAATCAATATGTAGGAATTTTTGGAGTTGTTCAAAATAGCTATATAAGAAACTTTAATATTCAAGGATTGAAAATTGCTTCAACTGGTTATGATGCTTAGTTGGAGGTATAGTAGGGCAAAATATTGCAAACAGTTATACGGGTTTTGAAAATGTGACTGTTAATGATCTCGTTATTAATACAGCTGTAAATACTAAAGTTGGCGGAATAATAGGCTGGGGAAATGGTAGTGGAGGGAATAACACTATCAATTTTACAAATGTTGCTATTAATAATATAAGTATAGTAGCAAAGAAGGTTCTTATGTGGGTGGCATAGGCAGACAAATTGATGGTGGTAATTTTAATAATGTTGTGGTTAATGACATAGAAAAACTTATAACTTCTGGGAATGATAGTAAAACAGGAGGATTTACTGGAAAAGTTGGAAATTTAAAGATTAATAATGCTTACTTATTTTATAAAATGGAGCAATTTTGAGTGCTGGAAACTATAAAACACAAGCTGGAAAAGTTATTGGTGATCCTGGAATTAGTGTAAATAATAATTTTAGTAATATTTATGTTTATCATAATTTAGAAAATGGTTACATTGATGAAGGACAGAATTTTTTAAGTCTGTGCAATATAATAATGAAGTAACAGGAAAAAAAGATTTTGATAGTGCTGTAAGAAAGAAATTTAACGATATAAAATATCTTGATAATAATTCTTATGCTTTTGCTGATTCTTTTACCAAGGCAACAGATGCTGTGAAATTATCCAAAGACGACTTTGACCCTAAATTGCTTCAAAGAATTTTAGATGATTTGATGAATGGAAAATACACTTATGATTTTGATACCAAAACTTGGATTTACGCAGATATCAAGGGTGTGGCAGGGGAAAATGAAGCCAGTGAGATCACTCAAAGTTTAAATTTCTTAAATACATTTAAAGATACTGGAGTAGAACAAGAATTTTTAAAGTTATGGCAAGGTTCGCAAGAACAAAGTTATAAAAATTATACCAATCTTTATGAAAAATGGACGCAAAAGAAAACTGCTATGGATAAAATCAAAACCGGCAAAGGTTGTTTCGCTAGTTTTAAAGAAGAATTACAAAAATACCAAGAAGCCTTAGCTCAACTTGACAAAGAAAATAAAAACTATGAAAAAATCAAAGAATCAGGCTTAGTTAGCGATGAAACGCTTAGAGTTATGTATGCAAAACTTTTAGAACAAAAAGAAGCTCTTGAAAAGCAGTTTGCGGATCTTAGTGGAAATGAAGGATTTCACTATAAGCTTGAAAATGAGATTCTAAATTCTCAAGGTTTTGCTATAAATGGAAGCGATGTAGATGGTAAAGTGTACACTGGAAAATATAATTTTGAAGGAAAATTAGCCTCATTGCCAGAAAAATCAAATATATCTATCTATGAGCCAGATAAACAAAAAAAGAGGGAGGGGGGGGTGAAGACCCAGACAAACCTTCTGTATTGCCGCCTGAAATTCCTGAAAAGGTTGTAGAAGCTCCTATAAAAATTCAAACTAAAGTAGACACAAAAAAAAGAAGATGATGATCAAGTGGACATAGGAAAAGCAGATGCTAGAAGTAGTGGTTTGCGTTGTATTGTAAGTGATAATTTTAAGACAATGAACATTTGTGTAAATGCAAAATAGGAAATAAAAATGAGAAATTTAATCTTATTGCAAGTATTTTCACATGCTGAAGAGCTAAATAATAATAAAATAAGAGAGCTTATAGAAAGCTCTTCTGAAGCAAATGGACCACAAAATAAAAATTAAAAAATACATTAAAAAATCAAAAAAGCCCTGTAAATTTTAAAGAGCAAAATACTACAAATATTGCAAATTTACAAACTGATCAAAATGAAGCTAAGGTTTTTGTAAGAGAGTATGTTTTGCATATCGATAATAAAGATTTGACATTTAAAAAATTAAGAATTAGCGAAAAATAAATTCAAGATGCAATAGCTGAATATCGCAACCAAGAATTAAGCTTACAAAATTTAAAAGATATAACAAACATTATAGCTTATTATTGTCAATTAAGTGGCCATCCTTCGGCAACTGCTTATATACCACCGCAAGATTTAAGTTCTAACAAAGTGCAAATTAACATAGCTTTTGGAACTTTATAGGAAAAGTAATTATTAAAAACAACTCAGGTGTCAGAGATTATGCTTTAGAGAGTAAATTGAACAAAAATCTTAAAGGGAAAGTTATCACAACTAAAAATGTGGAAAATGAAATTTATAAAATCAATGAAATATACGGAATCCAAACCAATGCTAATTTACAATCAGGTGATGGTTGTGGAGAAAGCGATGTTATTATAGAAGTAAACAAAGGTGAGATAGTGTAACTTTAACTTTATATTCTAACAACTATGGGACTAAAGAAACAGGTCGTTTTAGAGCAGGAATGAGTCAAAGTTTAAACAATATAGCAAGATAAGGGGATAACTTAAATTTTTATCTTCAAGATAGTGATGAAAATCAAACAGATTATGGGATTAATTATAGTACTTTTATAGGGAATTTAAAAATTACTCCATTTGCAACTCAAGGACATTATGTTCCTGGCAGAATTTATAGAAATCTTAGTTTTTATAGGGACTCTATGAATGTTGGAGTAAATTTTTCTTATCCTGTGTTTTTATATACTGAGTATTCTTTATATCTTGTTTCGGGTTTTACTCATAAAAAGATTAAAGATTATTATCTTGATGGTTTAGTAAGCAATGAAAAAGCGAGAAATAGTGTAAATTTGGGCATAGAAAGAACTTATAGAGGTTTGGAGAATAATGTCCTAAGTTATACTTTAAATTTTATATATGGTAATGTTGAAAATGATGGTGATTTTTCTGGATTTAATGGAGTAAATTTAGGAAATTTTGGAAAAATGAATTTAAATTTAAGCAACAAATATCAATTCTAAGAACGCTTAACTCACATTTTTCAACTCAATTATCAAAAAGTTATCAGCGATGCTGTTTTAGATAGTAGTGAATCCGTATCTTTAGGTAGACCTTGTGGTGTATGTGTTTGTTTAGAAGGTGAGGGAAGTGCGGATAATGTTGTTTCTGGCGCCTTGGGAATAAGATTTCAAACACCTTTAGAAGGGCTTTACTCGACTCCTTTTTATGATATAGGGTATTCTTGGTATGAAAATAAAGAATATCAAAGTGAAAATCATTATCTTATGGATGCAATGGGTATATAAATACTCTATACAAGAAGTGCTAATTTTTATGTAAAAATGGATGCTGCAAGAGCTGTTCATCAGTTTAAACACGATGGAGAACATCGAGCAAGAGTTTATGCAAGCCTAGAAAAATACTTTTAACTTTGGGGTGATTGGAAAATTCCCCCCCCCCCCATTTTTAAACCCACCAAATACTTATATAAATACTTACACAAATATTTATACTATTTAATCCTTTGTTTAATCCCCTTTTAAGTTTAATTGGTTATACTTTCATTTCCTTTTTTGAAAAAAGGACTTAAAATCTTTTAAATTATAAAGTTTCACTAGCTTAGTAGATTTTATAAATTAACTCTTTTGGTTTTTGTCTTATAAACTAAAAGCTTTTTTATAAATCTTGTTTTTTAATTTAAAAACTTTTCTTTTAAAAATGATTTTTTGTTTTGTTCTTTTAAATTAGTATTGTTATTCAAATCTTATTAGTCAATCTTTGAAATCTAAATAAGTGATCGATTGAGCCAGAACAGATTTAGGCATAAGCAATTATGTAAAATCTATTCAATCTAATAATTAAAAAGATTAAAAACTTTTCTTTTAATCTTTCATAACTTTTTCTTTGAAGAAAAAGATTAAACTATCTATAATTTTTTATGGAGAGTTTGATCCTGGCTCAGAGTGAACGCTGGCGGCGTGCCTAATACATGCAAGTCGAACGATGAAGCTTCTAGCTTGCTAGAAGTGGATTAGTGGCGCACGGGTGAGTAAGGTATAGTTAATCTGCCCTACACAAGAGGACAACAGTTGGAAACGACTGCTAATACTCTATACTCCTGCTTAACACAAGTTGAGTAGGGAAAGTTTTTCGGTGTAGGATGAGACTATATAGTATCAGCTAGTTGGTAAGGTAATGGCTTACCAAGGCTATGACGCTTAACTGGTCTGAGAGGATGATCAGTCACACTGGAACTGAGACACGGTCCAGACTCCTACGGGAGGCAGCAGTAGGGAATATTGCGCAATGGGGGAAACCCTGACGCAGCAACGCCGCGTGGAGGATGACACTTTTCGGAGCGTAAACTCCTTTTCTTAGGGAAGAATTCTGACGGTACCTAAGGAATAAGCACCGGCTAACTCCGTGCCAGCAGCCGCGGTAATACGGAGGGTGCAAGCGTTACTCGGAATCACTGGGCGTAAAGGGCGCGTAGGCGGATTATCAAGTCTCTTGTGAAATCTAATGGCTTAACCATTAAACTGCTTGGGAAACTGATAGTCTAGAGTGAGGGAGAGGCAGATGGAATTGGTGGTGTAGGGGTAAAATCCGTAGATATCACCAAGAATACCCATTGCGAAGGCGATCTGCTGGAACTCAACTGACGCTAAGGCGCGAAAGCGTGGGGAGCAAACAGGATTAGATACCCTGGTAGTCCACGCCCTAAACGATGTACACTAGTTGTTGGGGTGCTAGTCATCTCAGTAATGCAGCTAACGCATTAAGTGTACCGCCTGGGGAGTACGGTCGCAAGATTAAAACTCAAAGGAATAGACGGGGACCCGCACAAGCGGTGGAGCATGTGGTTTAATTCGAAGATACGCGAAGAACCTTACCTGGGCTTGATATCCTAAGAACCTTTTAGAGATAAGAGGGTGCTAGCTTGCTAGAACTTAGAGACAGGTGCTGCACGGCTGTCGTCAGCTCGTGTCGTGAGATGTTGGGTTAAGTCCCGCAACGAGCGCAACCCACGTATTTAGTTGCTAACGGTTCGGCCGAGCACTCTAAATAGACTGCCTTCGTAAGGAGGAGGAAGGTGTGGACGACGTCAAGTCATCATGGCCCTTATGCCCAGGGCGACACACGTGCTACAATGGCATATACAATGAGACGCAATACCGCGAGGTGGAGCAAATCTATAAAATATGTCCCAGTTCGGATTGTTCTCTGCAACTCGAGAGCATGAAGCCGGAATCGCTAGTAATCGTAGATCAGCCATGCTACGGTGAATACGTTCCCGGGTCTTGTACTCACCGCCCGTCACACCATGGGAGTTGATTTCACTCGAAGCCGGAATACTAAACTAGTTACCGTCCACAGTGGAATCAGCGACTGGGGTGAAGTCGTAACAAGGTAACCGTAGGAGAACCTGCGGTTGGATCACCTCCTTTCTAGAGTACAAAGTAATAAGTCTCACAACTATTACTTCAATATATAAACTCAATTGATTCTTGTTTAGATTTCAAAGATTGATGATAAAGCTAATTGTTTATGGGGAATTAGCTCAGCTGGGAGAGCGCCTGCTTTGCACGCAGGAGGTCAGCGGTTCGATCCCGCTATTCTCCACCATTTATTAAGGGCCTATAGCTCAGCTGGTTAGAGTGCACCCCTGATAAGGGTGAGGTCACAAGTTCAAGTCTTGTTAGGCCCACCATAAAAAAGATTTGAATAAAGAAGCTTTAAAATCTAAAGCAAGTATATAAAATAGATTAAATATAAAATATAAACTCTATACTTAGATTTATTTTTATCTTTAACTATAAAAGAATATACTTTAATAGATATAAGTAGCATATACATTATGCATTTATATTTATAATGATTATGTTAATATATATACTTCCTTTAGGTTTTAAACCTAAATGTTCTTTTTAATTATCATTGTTAAGAGTCACAAGCAAGTTTTAATAAAAACAATTTTACAGGACTTGTTAAAGGATAAAACCTATTTATCTTTTCTTTAGTTTAACTTAACTTTTAGCTGTCTTTATTTCTATGAATAAAGAGAATATTAGATTTAAGGATTATAAATTAAAGACAAGTTTCAAACTCACAGCTTAGTTGAGACTAAATCATTTAGTTTTATATTAAGTGTTTGAATGCTTTCCGTCTTAAGATAAAGAAGTCTTATCATAAAAACTTTAACAAGGAAGTGATGCGTTTTAGAATCAATAATAAAAGGTAAAAAAGGTAAGCTACTAAGAGCGAATGGTGGATGCCTTGACTGGTAAAGGCGATGAAGGACGTACTAGACTGCGATAAGCTACGGGGAGCTGTCAAGAAGCTTTGATCCGTAGATTTCCGAATGGGGCAACCCAATGTATAGAGATATACATTACCTATATAGGAGCGAACGAGGGGAATTGAAACATCTTAGTACCCTCAGGAAAAGAAATCAATAGAGATTGCGTCAGTAGCGGCGAGCGAAAGCGCAAGAGGGCAAACCCAGTGCTTGCACTGGGGGTTGTAGGACTGCAATGTGCAAGAGGTAAGTTTAGCAGAACATTCTGGAAAGTATAACCATAGAGGGTGATAGTCCCGTATGCGAAAAACAAACCTTAGCTAGCAGTATCCTGAGTAGGGCGGGACACGAGGAATCCTGTCTGAATCCGGGTCGACCACGATCCAACCCTAAATACTAATACCAGATCGATAGTGCACAAGTACCGTGAGGGAAAGGTGAAAAGAACTGAGGTGATCAGAGTGAAATAGAACCTGAAACCATTTGCTTACAATCATTCAGAGCCCTATGTAGCAATACAGGGTGATGGACTGCCTTTTGCATAATGAGCCTGCGAGTTGTGGTGTCTGGCAAGGTTAAGCAAACGCGAAGCCGTAGCGAAAGCGAGTCTGAATAGGGCGCTTAGTCAGATGCTGCAGACCCGAAACGAAGTGATCTATCCATGAGCAAGTTGAAGCTAGTGTAAGAACTAGTGGAGGACTGAACCCATAGGCGTTGAAAAGCCCCGGGATGACTTGTGGATAGGGGTGAAAGGCCAATCAAACTTCGTGATAGCTGGTTCTCTCCGAAATATATTTAGGTATAGCGTTGTGTCGTAATATAAGGGGGTAGAGCACTGAATGGGCTAGGGCATACACCAATGTACCAAACCCTATCAAACTCCGAATACCTTATATGTAATCACAGCAGTCAGGCGGCGAGTGATAAAATCCGTCGTCAAGAGGGAAACAACCCAGACTACCAGCTAAGGTCCCTAAATCTTACTTAAGTGGAAAACGATGTGAAGTTACTTAAACAACCAGGAGGTTGGCTTAGAAGCAGCCATCCTTTAAAGAAAGCGTAATAGCTCACTGGTCTAGTGATTTTGCGCGGAAAATATAACGGGGCTAAAGTAAGTACCGAAGCTGTAGACTTAGTTTACTAAGTGGTAGGAGAGCGTTCTATTTGCGTCGAAGGTATACCGGTAAGGAGTGCTGGAGCGAATAGAAGTGAGCATGCAGGCATGAGTAGCGATAATTAATGTGAGAATCATTAACGCCGTAAACCCAAGGTTTCCTACGCGATGCTCGTCATCGTAGGGTTAGTCGGGTCCTAAGTCGAGTCCGAAAGGGGTAGACGATGGCAAATTGGTTAATATTCCAATACCAACATTAGTGTGCGATGGAAGGACGCTTAGGGCTAAGGGGGCTAGCGGATGGAAGTGCTAGTCTAAGGTCGTAGGAGGTTATACAGGCAAATCCGTATAACAATACTCCGAGAACTGAAAGGCTTTTTGAAGTCTTCGGATGGATAGAAGAACCCCTGATGCCGTCGAGCCAAGAAAAGTTTCTAAGTTTAGCTAATGTTGCCCGTACCGTAAACCGACACAGGTGGGTGGGATGAGTATTCTAAGGCGCGTGGAAGAACTCTCTTTAAGGAACTCTGCAAAATAGCACCGTATCTTCGGTATAAGGTGTGGTTAGCTTTGTATTAGGATTTACTCCGAAAGCAAGGAAACTTACAACAAAGAGTCCCTCCCGACTGTTTACCAAAAACACAGCACTCTGCTAACTCGTAAGAGGATGTATAGGGTGTGACGCCTGCCCGGTGCTCGAAGGTTAATTGATGGGGTTAGCATTAGCGAAGCTCTTGATCGAAGCCCGAGTAAACGGCGGCCGTAACTATAACGGTCCTAAGGTAGCGAAATTCCTTGTCGGTTAAATACCGACCTGCATGAATGGCGTAACGAGATGGGAGCTGTCTCAAAGAGGGATCCAGTGAAATTGTAGTGGAGGTGAAAATTCCTCCTACCCGCGGCAAGACGGAAAGACCCCGTGGACCTTTACTACAGCTTGACACTGCTACTTGGATAAGAATGTGCAGGATAGGTGGGAGGCTTTGAGTATATGACGCCAGTTGTATATGAGCCATTGTTGAGATACCACTCTTTCTTATTTGGGTAGCTAACCAGCTTGAGTTATCCTCAAGTGGGACAATGTCTGGTGGGTAGTTTGACTGGGGCGGTCGCCTCCCAAATAATAACGGAGGCTTACAAAGGTTGGCTCAGAACGGTTGGAAATCGTTCGTAGAGTATAAAGGTATAAGCCAGCTTAACTGCAAGACATACAAGTCAAGCAGAGACGAAAGTCGGTCTTAGTGATCCGGTGGTTCTGTGTGGAAGGGCCATCGCTCAAAGGATAAAAGGTACCCCGGGGATAACAGGCTGATCTCCCCCAAGAGCTCACATCGACGGGGAGGTTTGGCACCTCGATGTCGGCTCATCGCATCCTGGGGCTGGAGCAGGTCCCAAGGGTATGGCTGTTCGCCATTTAAAGCGGTACGCGAGCTGGGTTCAGAACGTCGTGAGACAGTTCGGTCCCTATCTGCCGTGGGCGTAAGAAGATTGAAGAGATTTGACCCTAGTACGAGAGGACCGGGTTGAACAAACCACTGGTGTAGCTGTTGTTCTGCCAAGAGCATCGCAGCGTAGCTAAGTTTGGAAAGGATAAACGCTGAAAGCATCTAAGCGTGAAGCCAACTCTAAGATGAATCTTCTCTAAGCTCTCTAGAAGACTACTAGTTTGATAGGCTGGGTGTGTAATGGATGAAAGTCCTTTAGCTGACCAGTACTAATAGAGCGTTTGGCTTATCTTTAATAAAGCATCACTTCCTTGTTAAGGTTTTTAGAAGACTTTGAATATAGATAATATTTAGAGTTTAATAGAAATCTTTCAAGTAGAGTTTGTATTAGAACTTGCTCTTAACATTGTTTTTTAAGTATTCTATATAAAAACTTATCAAAGATAAAAGATAAGAAAAGAAGAAAGAGAATAAAGAAAAAAGTAAAGGAATAAAAGATTAAGTTTTATTCTTAAATTCAATTTTTCAAAGAATATTTAAATAACAATGTCCGTGATTATACAGATGTGGAAACGCCTTGCTCCATCCCGAACCAAGAAGCTAAGCACATCGTGGGTGATGATACTACGCCTTACTGGCAGGGGGAAAGTAGCTCATTGCGGACTTGTTAATTCTACTTTATCTTATTCTTATAGATTTAAAATCTTAGTTTTTATACGTCAATCGTTGTTTTTATATTTAATTATTTTTTTATGTTTATAGGTTTAATTAGCTTGGGTTGATTTAATGGTTGTTTGAGTTGTTTAGTTTATATGTTTTTATATCTCAATTATTCTTTTTATTTATTTATTGAATCTTTTGTATCAATAATTAATCTTTATGTTTACTTGTATAGGTTTATTTATTCAATCTATTTTTATGTGTCAATTGTTCTTTATATGTCTAGTTTATATTTTATTATGTAGGTTGGGTTTGTTCAATAATTGGGTTGGATTTTTAATCACTCAAGTTTATTTTATAGTGTTTATTGAGGTTTATGGGTTGGGGTTGTTATACACTTCTTAGTTGGGTTAGGGGTTAATGTTGGGTTAGGGTGGATAGACTATGATTGTCTATTCTTGTTGGCGAGAATGAATGTTATACTTGAGATAAATTTTTTATTATCGATAGTCTTGCTATTTAATTGATGTTTGTAAAAAAGTGTGTGTAATTTATGGCTTGTTTGGGTTTGGGTGGGATTAGCTTGGTTAATTTATGGTTTTTTATTGTTAATCTTATAAATTAAATTTATTAGTTTAATCAATTAAATTAATTATGCTTGCTTGATTTATTGCTTTATGGGTCGGTTGAGATTGTTTTTGTCTGGGTGATTGAGATTTATTGTTTGCTTGTTCTTTACAAATACTTTTATTTTATAGTGTTTATTGAGGTTTTATGGGTTGGGGGTTGTTTATGATGAAATAAATATTGCTGTAAATACATGCAAGGGTTTAGTGTTGTCTAAAAAAAGATTACTTGCTTTAAATTTATCTTTTTTTATTCAATAAAACTCTCACTTCTTAAGTGGGAGATGAATTGCTTACAGTGTTAGTTGTACGGCTCTAGTTAGGTATTTGACATAATCAGTAATTTTTTATAGAATACCTATGCGGAATAATGCTAGAAACTCTTAAAAAATATGCAGAAAATCAAGGCATAGAAGATAATTACCCTAAAAAAATATATAACCAAAAAGAAAAAAAGCCCTAATGGAACAAAGCAATGCAAATAACCAAAGGTTTTAAATATAGAATTCTACCTAAACAAAGAACAACAAAAGCTTATTAATCATCAATGTTTCATCTATATCAAGCCTATAATATTTGTTTAAATTTACAGCAAGAGAGTGGGATAAAAATAAGAATTTAGATAAAAAAGATAGGAGTTATTTAAAGGCAAGTAAGATAGATAATCAATAAAACTAGCCTTATAAAAGCAAGAGAATTAAGCTATAAAAGTGTTGTAACCCAACAAGCAAGGATTAATCTTCTCGTGCCTTAGAGCAAGCAATTAGAGATAAAAACAAAGGCTTTCTCAAATTTAAAAACTCTAAATTTGCAAAGCAAAGCTTTAATTGGAATAATCAAGCCTACAAAATCAAAGATAGTGATACTACTAAGTTTAAGATATTTAGACTTATGAATACATTTTTTAAAATGCGTTATCACAGAGATTTACCAAATACTTATAAGTTTAATCAAATCACTATTATCAAAAATCACAATAAATACTATTTAGCTTTTAGTATCATTTATGATGAATCGAATGTTTCTTTAATGTCTAGCAAAGATTTTGATATTAAAAAAGCAGTTGACATTGATTTAAATATCAATGAGATTACCTTAAGCAGTGGAGAGTTAATAGCTACTAACTCAAAGCTACTTAGTAGAGCTGAATATTAAAAGATTGCAAAGAAAACAAAGCAGGAGAATATTAAAAACAAAAAAGGAGAAAACAAAGTTAAGCCATAATTTCAAAAAAACACAATTAAAATTAAATAAAATCTATGAAAAAAGTTCAAAATCAAAAAGGATAGTTATCACAAGATAACTTCAAAACTCATACAAGAATTTGACTTGCTAGCAGTTGAAGATTTGCAAATTAAGAATATGTGTAAAAGAGCTAAATTAAAGAATATAAAAGCTAAAAGTGGTTTAAATAAATCTATTCTTAATACTTCATTCTATCAATTCTCTCAATATCTAGAGTATAAAGCAAAGCATAATGGCAAATTCTTTATAAAAGTCAATCCACAATATACAAGCAAAACTTGTAGTGTATGTGGAAATATCAAAAAAAATCTTATGTTTAAAGATAGAGTGTATCTTTGTGAAAAATGTGGCAACACTTTACATAGAGATATTAATGCTGCAAATAATATCTTAAAGCGTGGATTAAAGTCGTTTGGGTTAGGAATTAGCCTTGAGGACTATAAACTCAAAGCCTTTCGAATTAGCTAATACTAGTTAGCTTTAGCTAGGAAGCTTCTACTTCTAAGCGTTAGCAAAGCTGGAGTGATTTGCATTAAAAATAGAGTATATTGTGAAAGATTTAGCTTAATTTATATACCAATGGTATTTTTATATGAAAAGTTTTTTCATATTGTGGAAATTTTTTAGAAGCTATGCGTATAGTTTCTAAAGCACTTTTATTTAGAAAATCATATTTTGAAGGCTTAAGTATTTTTAAATTTTCTAATTTCTTTTCTTTTGTCCAGGTAAATTCTACAAGAACCTCCCCACTCATACGCATTTTTCTAGCTTGTCTAGGGTAGATTAGGGCTTCATCGATTGCTGATTTTATTTCTTTTAAAAGCTCACTATTACTAGTTAAAGATACGCTTTGGTAAGAGCTGGCTTGTGGAGTTTGTTGCTGCATGATTGGTTGCTGCATGTTTGTATCTTTTTTGGGTTGACTTATTGCCTTTGCATTTGCTGGAGGGATTATTTTTTTAGGTTTAGCGATAGGTTTTTCTTTTCTCGGTTTTATTTTTTTTATTTCTTGCACAGGTTCTTTGGGTTGCACATTCGAAGGCTCTTGTATAGTTTGTGTGGGTTGTGTCGGTTTCATATCGGAGGAATTTTGTACAAAATGTTTGATTGCCATATTAAATTTATTTTCTTTAATAATTTCATTGGGTTGTATGTGTAAAAAATCTTTAGAATAAAGAAAAACAAAAAATAAAGGTGTAAAAACAAATAAAGTGATAAAAGAAGATTGGTTTTTATGATTGCTTATAAATGTTTTCATCTTTTACTCCGTTATGATTTTATTTTTTGATTTAAATATCTTTATTTCTTAAAACACATTCTATGGTAAATTGTTTAAAAAGATAAATTTTGAAACAAATTTCACAGAGAAAAATAACAATCAAATAATCAAGCTTGTATCTAAAAGATATTTAATTTTTGCTATTTACTTCTCTAAAAAAACTTATATTTTTAAGAATTATAGCAAGAAAAAATAAATTTTTAATTAATACTAATTATCATAATTGATACAAAATTTATATTAAATTAATAATTATTATCATAATATTTTGATTTCTAAATCAATATTTGACAAAAGGAGAAAAATGAAAAAAATATGTCTATCAGTTTGCGCCATTGGTCTCTTAAGCTCCAATGCCATATCGCAAAATGTAGAACTAGATAGCTCAATCGTTAGTGCTTCTGGCTTTACCCAAGATATTAAAGAAGCTCCTGCTACTATCAATGTTATCAGTAAAAAAGAATTACAAAGTAAGCCTTATAGAGATGTTGCAGAGGCTATCGCAGATATCCCAGGCGTTGATTTATATGCTAGCAAGGGAAAAACAGGTTCTTATAATATCACTATGAGGGGTATTACTGGATATACTTTGGTTTTGATTGATGGGCGTCGTCAGGGTATTGGCGGAGAGGTGGGCCCTAATGGTTTTAATGAAATTTCAAATTCTTTCTTACCTCCGATTTCTAGTATAGAAAGGATAGAAGTTATAAAAGGCCCTATGAGTACTTTATATGGCTCTGAAGCTTTAGGCGGGGTGGTAAATATCATTACCAAAAAAGTAAGTGATAAATGGGAAACTTCTGTAAGTTTGGATGCTCTTTTAAATGAAAATAAAGATTGGGGTAATACTTATGGAACGAGTATTTATTCTAGTGGTCCTTTGATGAATGACAAATTGGGTCTAACACTTCGATTTAGAGAATTTTACAGACAGCAATCTAATGTTGAATTTACAAATGGAAGTGGACAAAGAGTTCAAGGAGATCAAGCTCAAAGTCCCACAAAAGCAAATAATTTTAATATAGGAACAAGAATTAGTTATTTAGCTAATGATTATAATACCTTTATATTTGATATAGATTTTTCAAGAAATCATTACGATAACAAACAGGGTCAATTAGGAACCATCACAAGCCCAGGTAGTGCGCCAGATAGCTTAACGGGTGGTTATGCAGATATTATGGAAGTTGATAAATTTGTGACTTATTTAAGCCATGAGGGTGTTTATGAAAACTTTTCTATCACTTCTGGTTTGCAGTATAATAGAGTAAGCAATAATGGACGCGAAGTTGTAGGACAAGCTAATCAGCCATTTTTAGGACAAAATAGAGATATAGTCGCAGAAGATATTATCTTAGATACTAAGTCTGTCATTCCTTTGGGACAAAGTCATATTTTAAGCGCAGGTGGTGAATATAGGCTTGAAAAAATGCAAGATAAAATAGCTAATCCGACCAATTTTGATCAGTATTTATTGGCAATATTTGCAGAGGATGAGTATAGTATAAAAGATAACTTAAGATTGACTTTTGGAGCAAGATACAATCATCATGAAATTTTTGGAAACAATGTTTCGCCAAGAGCTTATCTAGTTTATAATCCTACTGATGAACTTACTTTAAAAGGCGGTGTATCTACGGGTTTTAGGACTCCTTATGCAAATCGTTTGATAAATGGAGCTTATAATTATAGTGGTCAAGGTAGATTTCCTATATATGGAAATCCTGATTTAAAAGAAGAGACATCTTTAAATTATGAAATAGCAGCTATTTACAATAATGATTTGTTTTATGTTTCTGCGACAGGTTTTTTAACAAATTTTAAAGATAAAATTTCAACCCAAAGATATAATAAAGACAATATGATTCCAGGAATTGGTACTTGTGATGCTGATAGATGTTTTAAGGCAATCAACCATGGCAAGGTCGAATATAAAGGCATAGAGCTTGGAGCAGGGATAAACCCTCTTGATAATTTAAATGTAAATTTTGCTTATACTTATCTTGATAGTGAGGTTAAAGAAGCACAAGATAAAAGTGTGATAGGTAAACCTGAACAGGATAGTTTAAAACACAATATCATGTTAAAAACTGAATACAGCTTCTATAATAAAATTACCCCTTGGATAAAAGGCGAATGGCAAATAGATCGCTATATGGGTGATACTAATATAAATAGGGAATATTATAAGGATATCTTTTTAGCTTCTATGGGTGTGCGTTATGATATCAATAAGCAATGGAGTATCAACGCAGCTATTTATAATCTTTTTAACAAAAGTTTTACAGATGGTTGGGAATCTTATCAAAATAGCGGTACTACTACTTGGGTCAATACTTACAATCGCATAGAAGAAGGAAGAAGAATATATATTTCCATTAATGGTAGTTTTTAAGCTTTGATAGAAAAGCCAAAGAGCTTGTAAAGGCTTCTTTGGTTTTTTGTTTATAGCATCTTGTGCTTTTAAAAAAGTTAAATTATCGAATCTATTTAAAATTTCTTATCTAATTATCACCCTGTTTACCAATCTTGAAATATATCCTATCCTTATAAAAAAGTAACTAATAAAACTTTAGTTATATAGACTAAATAAAATTAAGTATATTTTTTTATATTTATACTTGACAAAATAACACTCAATGTTGTATAATATATCTAGCAATCAAAAAATAGAGTGCTAGCTTTAAAGGAAAACATGATGAAAAGTCGAGATAAAAAGGATTTGATTTTAGAGTCTATTATCCAAACTTATCTTTTGGATAATGCACCTATTGGTTCTAATGAATTAAATTCAAACCTTTGTATACCTGCTTCGACTATACGCGTTTATCTTAAAAGACTTAGCGATGAGGGTTTGATCACTCAGCTTCATATAAGTAGTGGTAGAATTCCTACTATTTTAACGATGCAAAATTATTGGCAAAGTTTTTGGGAAAAAGAACAAGATAAAAATATCCATATCAAAAACGAAAGCTTTTTGAAAGAGTTAAGTAAAGAATTTGAAATTTATTGTCTTGTTTATGGAGGTAGAAGTTTAGTACTTAAAGAAGTGCTAGATCTTAATACTAAATTTATAGTGCTTGATTTTGAAGATGAAGAGCTGGTTTTAAAATACGAAAAAGAAGCGTGGAATTTTTTACAAAGTCTTATAGGGCTTGATCTTTCTAGTATAGAAAAAATAGCTTTGAGAGTTCATTTTATAGATCTTGTAGAAAAAATAGCTAGCTTAAGACAAAATTTGATTTGCTATAGAAGCAATGAAGAAAGAGCTTATCAAATTTATCAAAATGATGAATTTGTTAAGCTCTTAGATTGTCAAATTCACCGTCATTTTAAAGAAAGTCTTGAATTTGAACCTTTATTTAAAGAAGGTTTTATGGGGCTTAAGGTAGATGCGCAGTTTTTGGGCGAAGATGTAAATATTATCTTAGCAGGTAGTGTTTATACGGATTATAAAAAGATATTACAATACATAAAGGAGGCGGCATGAGCGAACAAAAGCAAGAAATTGAAAATGAAAATGCACAAAATTCTGAAAATTTGCAGGATGAGAATTTGCAAAATATCGAAGATGTTGAGCAAAACAAATTGCAAAAAGACTATGATGAATTAAAAGACAAATATATGCGTGCAAACGCTGAATTTGAAAATATTAAAAAAAGAATGGAAAAAGAAAAGCTAAGTGCTATGGCTTATGCAAATGAAAGCTTTGCAAAGGATTTGCTTGATGTTTTAGATGCTTTAGAAGCAGCTGTTAATGTCGAATGCCAAGATGAAATTAGCTTAAAAATCAAAGAAGGAGTGCAAAATACTTTAGATTTATTTCTTAAGAAACTTGAAAAACATGGAGTGGCTCTTATCAAAGATGAAAAAGAGTTTGATCCTAATTTACACGAAGCAATGTTTCATGTAGATAGTGAAAACCATCAAAGTGGTGAAGTGGTTCAAGTGCTTCAAAAAGGTTATAAAATAGCCGATCGCGTGATCCGCCCAACCAAAGTTAGTGTAGCAAAATAAATTTTAATAAAAGGATAAAAAATGAGTAAAGTTATAGGTATAGATTTAGGAACAACCAATTCTTGTGTTGCTGTGTATGAACGCGGCGAGAGCAAAGTAATCCCAAACAAAGAAGGAAAAAACACAACTCCTTCAGTGGTAGCTTTTACAGATAAAGGCGAGGTTTTAGTAGGCGATAGTGCAAAACGCCAAGCGGTAACTAACCCTGAAAAAACCATTTATTCTATCAAAAGAATTATGGGTTTAATGATCAATGAAGATGCGGCTAAAGAAGCTAAAAATAGACTTCCTTACCACATCACCGAAAGAAATGGTGCGTGCGCAATAGAAATCGCAGGTAAAATTTACACCCCACAAGAAATTTCAGCAAAAGTTTTGATGAAATTAAAAGAAGATGCAGAAGCTTTTTTGGGTGAAAGTGTTACTGATGCGGTGATTACTGTGCCTGCTTATTTTAACGATGCACAAAGAAAAGCGACAAAAGAAGCGGGAGCGATAGCAGGACTTAATGTATTAAGAATTATCAACGAGCCTACTTCAGCAGCTCTAGCTTACGGACTTGATAAAAAAGATAGTGAAAAAATTGTGGTTTATGATCTAGGTGGGGGAACTTTTGACGTTACTGTGCTTGAAACGGGCGATAATGTAGTAGAAGTTTTAGCAACAGGTGGTAACGCTTTCTTAGGTGGTGATGATTTTGATAATAAACTTATAGATTTTCTAGCTAATGAATTTAAAGATGAAACAGGCATAGATCTTAAAAATGATGTTATGGCTTTGCAACGCTTGAAAGAAGCAGCAGAAAATGCTAAAAAAGAATTAAGTTCAGCTAATGAAACTGAAATTAATTTACCATTTATCACAGCAGATGCAAGTGGGCCAAAACATTTGGTTAAAAAACTTACTAGAGCTAAATTTGAAGGTATGATTGATTCTTTAGTAGCTGAAACCATCACTAAAATCAATGAAGTAGTAAGCGATGCAGGGCTTAAAAAAGATGAGATCAAAGAAATCGTTATGGTAGGGGGCTCTACTCGTGTTCCTTTAGTGCAAGAAGAAGTGAAAAAAGCCTTTAATAAAGATCTTAATAAGTCTGTAAATCCTGATGAAGTTGTGGCTATCGGTGCGGCGATTCAAGGTGCGGTTATAAAAGGTGATGTAAAAGATGTGCTTTTACTTGATGTTACTCCGCTCTCTTTGGGTATAGAAACTCTAGGCGGGGTAATGACTAAGATTATCGAAAAAGGTACAACTATTCCAACTAAAAAAGAGCAAGTTTTCTCAACCGCTGAAGATAATCAAAGTGCTGTAACTATCAATGTTTTACAAGGGGAAAGAGAATTTAGTCGTGATAATAAATCTTTAGGAAATTTTAATCTTGAAGGAATTCCACCAGCACCACGCGGTATGCCACAAATCGAAGTTACTTTTGATATCGATGCAAATGGTATTTTAACTGTTAGTGCAAAAGATAAAGCAACAGGTAAGGCTCAAGAGATCAAAATCACAGGTTCAAGCGGACTTAGCGAAGAAGAGATTAATAACATGGTAAAAGATGCTGAACTTCACAAAGAAGAAGATAAAAAACGCAAAGAAGCTGTAGATGCTAGAAATGCAGCTGATAGCTTGGCGCATCAAGTAGAAAAATCTTTAAGTGAGTTGGGTGAAAAAGTTGCCACTGCTGATAAAGAAAATATTCAAAAAGCTCTTGATGATTTGCGTGAGATTTTGAAAAATCAAAATGCAAGCAAAGAAGAGATTGAAAGCAAAATGAAAGCTTTAAGTGAAGTTTCTCATAAGTTAGCCGAAAATATGTATAAAAAAGATGAGCCAAACACAGCAAATGATAAAAAGAAAAAAGATGACGATGTAATCGACGCTGAAGTTGAGTAATCTTAAAATCTCTATTCAAGCCTTTTTAAAAGGCTTGAAAATTTTTTAAAATTTTAAAGAAATGACAAAAACTGTAAAATATAATTCTTTTATTAGCTTGCTACCTAATTTTTCATTGATTTTTTAACCAATTCTTTTTGAAGTTCTAATTCAAATCAGACAATTCATTTTAGTGCAAGCAAACTAAAAAATTAGCAATAAAATAAAATTAATCTAAAAACTTTTTAGATATAATCTTAATAAACATAAAAGGAAAAATTTGAATTTATCATTTAAAACCTTTGATATTTCCAATACACAACGATCAAAAGCTAAAAAAGTGCAGGGTAAAAAATATGAAATTTTTCTTAATGAAAATGAGCACAGTCTTATAACTCCTAAAGTGTCTTTTAAAGAAATTTTGAGGTATTATTATCTTTATCCAAAAAATGCCATCCCTTCTTTTAAGTTACCTTTTTTCAAGCCTGATTTGAGTGGTTTTAGCACCCCACATATTACTTGGCTTGGACATTCTTCGCTTTTTATAAGTTTTAAAGAGTATAAAATTTTGATCGATCCTGTTTTTAACACTCATGCTTCGCCTATTTCTTTTATTAACAAGGCTTTTAAAAATGCTCCTATTTATAATGTAAATGATTTTAATGAAATTTTTGCTGTGATTATCACGCATTCGCATTTTGATCATTTAGATGCTAAGAGTGTCAAAGCTTTAAAAGAAAAAGCACGATTTTTTATCACACCTTTAAAAGTGGGAAATTATCTAAAAAGCTATGGAGTGAGTGAGAAAAAAATCATAGAGCTTGATTGGTGGAGCGGCATAGAATTTGGTGATTTAAAAATCATTGCAACACCTGCACAACACAGTTCAAGCAGGGGAGATGGTAAAAACAAAACCCTTTGGGCTTCTTTTGTGATGGAATTTTTAAGTGTAGATAAGAGAGTGTTTTTTAGCGCAGATGGAGGGTATTTTACACATTTTAAAAAAATAGGTGAGTATTTTGGAGATTTTGACTTAGCTTGTCTTGAAAGCGGACAATTTAATATCGCCTGGCCATATTCACACTCTTTTCCTGAGCAAATTTTAAAAGAAGCAAAAGATCTTAATACAAAAGCTGTCATGCCTATACATTGGGGGAGATTTTTAGCAGGAACTCATGCATGGAATGAGGTGGTAAAATTTCTTTATGAAAATTTAGATTTACCCCTTATCACACCAAAAATGGGCGAGGCTTATGAAGTAGGAGCTAAATTTAAACAGGATTTTTGGTGGAAAGAAGAATAAATTAACACAAGTTTATAATTTATATTTTGGCTTTTGCTATAGTTTTGTAAAACTAAAAAAGGAGATTTTGTGAAAATCATTCAATGGAATGGAGCGGAATTTAGCCCAAAAGAAGTGAAAATCAATGTTTTAATTGATAATGAAAAAGGTAAAGAAATTCAAATTTTATTAGCTAAAGATAGCGTGATGAAAGAGCATAAAGCCCCTTTTGCTATACATGTTCAAGTTTTAAGCGGTAAAATTTGGTTTGAAGTGGAAAAGGAAAAATTTGAATTAAATGCTTTAGATATGATAAGCCTAGAGGCAAATGTAGCGCATTCTTTAGGTGGATTGGAAAATTCTATAATAAGATTGAGTTTAAATAAATCAGATAGTATTCAAAGGGTAAATGCTGTGCTTAAAAAGCCTTAGTCATAAGCCTTTTGTTTAAAGGCTTATGGGTTAAGATCGTAAATGATTAATTACAGGATCTGCTTTGTAAATAGCTAAGATATTGATTCCAGATTGAAAAATTTCATATTCTAAATTTTCTAATATATTGATAATATCTTGAATGTTTGATTTGATAATTTCAATTTGTAAAATGGGTTTAAAAGTTTTAATATGATTTAAACATCCTAATATAACTTCTTGTTCCATACCTTCTACATCTATTTTAATAAGATCTAATCTTTTAAAATTGAAATTATCAAGTTTTAAATAAGGAACTTTTTCTTTTTTTTGAGGTATTTGTCCTATAAATTCATTATTGTTTTGAGATTTTAATTCTAGACTTCCAAAAGAAGCTTTTTGGGTATAATCAGGGATTAAAATTTCAAGTTCGTTTTGATTTTTTTCAGGATTTCCAATGGCTGCATGTATTGCTCTGGCATTAAAACAATTGTTTATTGCTATATTTCCTGCTAAAGCATAAAAAAGTCTCTCTTGTGCTTCAAAGGCTAATACCCCCCCCCAGTCATGCATTTCTATAGCCCACTTAATAGTATGAGCACCAATATTTGCACCGCAGTCTATTGCAAAAACATAGCCTTCGTAGTATTTTCTCCGTAGTTTTAAAAGATTAACACACAGATCAATTTCCTCTGAATCAAAGCTACCATAGTTTAAAAATTGAAAACCAACTCCATAACTTCCTTGGGATGTATCATGTCTATCTAGATGGTTGATAATCATAGTTCCATTATTTGTGGCTGCAAGTATAAAAGGTAAAGGTCTTTTCATGGTAACTATTTGTAATTCGCAATGAAATAAGCTATTCTTTCTAAACCTTTCTTGATAAATTCATCGCTTATAGCATAAGAAAGTCTAAAGTATCCATCCATTCCAAAACCTATACCTGGAACAACGGCAACTTTTTCTTGTTCAAGTAATTTTTGGCAAAATTTCATAGAATCTTTTTCTATTTTTTGTATATTTACAAAAAGATAAAAAGCACCTTCTGGTTTATAAATACTGATCTTTGGGATTTGTTTAAGCATATCTAAGGCTAAGTTACGGCGTTTTTCAAAAGCTTGACGCATTTTTTCTATATCTTCATCACATTCTCCATTTAAAGCAGGAATGGCTGCATGTTGAGTGATGGAGCAAATATTTGAAGTGCTTTGTCCTTGAAGTCTTTTAACGGCTGAAATTAGGGCTTTATTTTTGCTTGCCATATAGCCAAAACGCCATCCTGGCATAGCTCCACATTTGCTAAGTCCGTTAATGGTCACAGTACGTTTTAAAGCATCTTCGCTTACACTTGCAAAAGCTACAAAATCAAAACCATCATAGCGAAGTTTTTCATACATTTCATCACTTAAAACAGTAATTTGCGTTCCTTCTAAAACTTTAGCAATTTGAGTTAATTCTTCTTTAGAATAAATCGATCCCACAGGATTTGAAGGAGAATTTAGCATCAAAACTTTGGTTTTAGCTGTGATAGCTTTTTTTAATTGTTCAGCGGTAATTTTAAAGCCATTTTCTTCTAAGCCTTCTATAAATACAGGTTTTCCACCTGCAAATTTTACCATTTCAGGATAGCTTACCCAGTAAGGACTAGGGATAATCACTTCATCATCTTTTTCTACTAAGCATTCTATACATTCAAAAAGAGAGTGTTTTGCGCCTACATTGGTGATGATTTCATTTGTTTCATAATCAAGATTATTATCTTTTTTAAATTTGGTTTGAATAGCTTTTAATACTTCAGGAATTCCTGCAACAGCAGTGTATTTTCCACATCCTTTTTCAATAGCACTTATAGCGGCATTTTTGATGGTTTGTGGTGTGTCAAAATCAGGTTCACCCGCTGAAAAACTAATGATATCCTCGCCTTTGGCTTTAAGTTCATTGGCAAGTGCA
Organism: Campylobacter sp. CFSAN093224; assembly: GCF_012897395.1. Classification (NCBI taxonomy): domain Bacteria; kingdom Pseudomonadati; phylum Campylobacterota; class Epsilonproteobacteria; order Campylobacterales; family Campylobacteraceae; genus Campylobacter; species Campylobacter sp. CFSAN093224. The sequence continues at coordinate 721,157 of NZ_CP040607.1, forward strand.
GTGATAGCTAAAGTGATAGATTCTTCTAAAACTTGAGATCTTTTTGTAAGCATTTTTCAATCCTTAATAATTTTTGTTTAATTTTAGCAGAAAATTGCATTTTTACAATAAATTTAATTTAAAAATGAGTTATAAATTTCAATAAATGTGAAAATTTGTATTAATTTTTAGGAAAAATTAATACGCATAATAATACATATAATTTTATGTATTATAAAAAATTATTATTTTTGTGATTCAGGTTGTTTTAATATAAGATTTTCAAGTTCTAAAATTTTCTTTTCTAACTTTTCTAGTTTGTCATCGCAATTTGCATCTATGGCTCTAATATTTTTATTTTTACGCTCTTCGATAATATAAGCAGGAATTCCAACGGCAGTTAAATTTGCACCTACATCTTTAACCACTACAGCATTTGAGCCTATTTTGGCATTTTCTCCTATGGTGATATTGCCAAGTACTTTTGCGCCTGAGCCTATGATCACTCCTTTTTTTATAGTTGGATGGCGTTTAGTACCTTTTTCAAGGCTTGTTCCACCTAAAGTAACGCCTTGATAAATTAAAACATCATCTTCTATAATTGCTGTTTGACCTATAACCACTCCATTGGCATGATCTATAAAAATACGCCTTCCAAGTTCTGCTCCAGGGTGCAAATCTACCCCAGTTAAGAATTGTGAAATTCCGCTAATCATTCTAGCAATGCGTTTAAAATTTCTTATGTAAAAAAAATGTGCAAAGCGGTAATTTACTACAGCCCATACTCCAGGGTAATTAAAAAAAAGTTCTATACAAGAATTAAAAGCTGGATCTTGTGCCTTTGGCTGAGAAAAATCTTCTTTTATAATACCCCAAAAATTCATCTAAACTCCTATGCTTTTTAAATAACCATTATCATTTAAGAAAAGATAAAGTTCGCCTAAAATATGCTTTTTTTGCTTATCATTTACAAGCTTAGAATTACTTATGCGTTCATTAAGTATATCCATGATAGCGTGTATATCATAGTCTAAATCTTCTAAGGTATCAAGTATGGATTGCGCTTCTATAATCCCCTCGACTTCATAGCCTTTTTCATTGATGCTTATAATAGCTTCAGTAGGATGAGTAAAAAGATTGTGTTTCATTCCAAGTACTTCTTGATAGGCACCTACAAGAAAAAACCCTAGAAAATAATTTTCTTTTTCTACATCTACATCGTGCAAAAATAAAGGTTTATCTTTAGAGTATGAAATTTCTCCATCGCTATCGCAGGTTATATCCCAAATACTTGCACTTCGTGTCGGTTCTTCATCTAAGCGATCAAGTGGCATGATGGGGAAATTCTGTTCTAAACCCCAAAAATCAGGCATGCTTTGAAAGAGCGAAAAATTTACCAAATACCTTTCTTGCACTTCATCTTGTATGGCAAGTAAATCCGCAGGATTTTGCTTATCGCCTAAAAGCAAGATGGCTTTTTTTGTAATCAAATGAGTTAAAATTTCAGCATTGGAACGATCTTGTAAATCCACATAGCCCAAATCAAAAAGAGTTAAAATACTCTCTAAATGATCTATGCTATCGTGCAAGTATTCTAAAGCATTGGAAGGTTTTATACTTTTATAAAGATCATAAAGCTCATCGATAAGTTTTGGATTTTGTTTTTTAAGTATGAGTTTGTTTTCTGCGTATTCTTGAGAAAAAAGTTCTAATACAGGAGCGATTAAAACAGCGTGATTAGCTGCTACAAAACGTCCACTTTCTATGAAAATATCAGGCTCTAAATCTTTTTTTTGTTCGGCTATGTTTTTTAGGATAAAAACTACATCGTTAGCGTATTCTCTTAGGGTGTAATTTCTACTTTTTTCATTTTTAAATTGTGAGTATTCCACAGCTAAACCGCCACCAAGATTAATAGCTTTTAGATTTTTAGCTCCCATTTTTCTAAGTTCTGTATAGATATTTCCTGCTTCATTTAAGGCTTTTTTCAAGGGGTGAATTTCGGTAATTTGTGAGCCTAGATGAAAGTGAATCATGGTAAATTGTTCTAAAAGTTTGTTTTCTTTGAGTAAATTTACCGCTTCTATGAGTTCAGTGGATGTAAGTCCAAATTTAGAATTAATCCCACCGCTTTTTGCCCAAATTCCAACTCCAGCAGAATGCAAACGTACACGTAAGCCTATATTTGGTTTAGGTTTAAAGCGTTCTTTAGCTATGTCTATGATAGCTTCAAGTTCATTAAGTCCTTCTATGGTTAAAGTGATATTATGTCCCATTTCAGCTGCAATAAAGCCTATGTTGATAAGTTCTCTATCTTTAAAGCCATTTACGGTAATAGGTGCGCCTTCGTTATTATAAGCCATAGCGAGTAAAAGCTCTGCCTTAGAACCTGCTTCAAGTCCATAGTTATAGTCTTTTCCAAGTTTTACAAGATTTTTTACAAAACCAGGGTATTGATTGACCTTTAAAGGATAAACAGCGTTAAATCCTCCTTTATAGCCAAATTCCTTTCTTGCTTTATTGAAATTTCCGTAAATATTTTCAATTTGTTTTTGGATAAGATGAGGAAATCTTAAAAGTAAAGGCCCCTTGTATCCATCATCTCTTAATTCTTTAACTATATCAATAATAGCAGGTTTTTTCTCGTAATTGATACAAACTTTACCATTTTTGATAATGAAATTTTCATTTCCCCAAATATCAATACCATAATCCATCATAAAACCTTCTTTAAGTCTGAAATTTTAATCATTTTTTCTTCTTTTTTTGCTAAATTTTTATAAAACAAACTTTCATTTTGTGCTTCATTTTCTCCCATGCAAAGAAAAATTTCAGTATTATTTTTATCCGCGTTTTCAAGATGTTTGGCTAGTTTTCTTGCTTCATAGCTTAAAAGTACTTTATATTCTTTTCTTAAATTTGTAGCGATATGCAAAAGTTTTTGGATATAAATTTCATCCATAGCACAAAGATAAATTCCTTCTCTTTGAATCTTTTCTTCTTTTTGTTCTAAAATAGTTATAATTCTTTCTATACCCATGGCAAAACCTATACCATAGCCACTTTTTCCACCTAAATACTCTATAAGTCTATCGTAGCGTCCTCCACCTGCGATAGCAGCCTTTGCTCCTATTTCATCGCTTATAAATTCAAAAGCCGTTTTAGAATAATAATCCAAACCCCTCACAAGTTTTGAATCTAACTCAAATTTAACTCCATTATCCTTTAAAATTTGTTGCAGTGTTTCAAAGTCTTTTTGGCAAGAGGTGCATAAATTATTGATCAAAAGCGGAGCATTTTCAAGCAAATTTTGACAATGCTCATTTTTACAATCTAAGACACGAATAGGATTTAAATTTTTTCTACGCAAACAATCTTCACAAAAACCTTCTTTGGAATCTAAGAATTCAACGAGCCTATCGCGGTATTTTGGCAAGCATTGTGAGCAGCCTAAAGAATTAAGTTGAAGTTTAAAATCAATACCAAGGCGTGAGAAAATTTCTACTAGCATTAAAATAATGCTTGCATCTTCATAAACATTAGGTATGCCAAGGCTTTCAACTCCAAATTGATGAAATTCTCTTAAGCGACCCTTTTGAGGTCTTTCATAACGAAACATAGAACCATAATAAAACCATCTTTTCACACTAGTGTTTTTATCGAGTTTTTTTTCTATATAGGCACGCACCACCCCAGCAGTTCCTTCAGGACGCATGCAAACATGATTTTCGCCTTTATCGATAAATTCATACATTTCTTTACCTACTATATCAGAACTTTCTCCTACGCTTCTTTTAAAAAGGGTGCAAAGTTCTAAATGCGGTGTATTGATAAAAGTAAAGCCATAGTTTTTAGCTACTTCTTCGCAGATTTTAATCACTTTTTCATAATAATATGCATCTTTATCTAATAAATCTTTCATTCCTTTTAAAGCGTTAATCATTGTAAAAATTCCTTTATTTGTTGGTGTAATTTTTCTTTACTTTCTTTTGCGTCAAGTGTTAAAATTTCTACAGAAATTTTTTCTTTTAAAAAATGAAGCACTTTTTCGAGTTTATCTTGCACGCTTAAAAAATACTCAATGCCACGTTTTTCTATACTATCTAGTTCTTTTTGACTGAGGCGTTCTTGGATAAGGTTTGCATCTCCTTTTAAAAAGATAATTTTTTGTGGAAAAAAATTTTCTAAAGCAAAACTATTTAAAGCAAAAAGCAAATCGTTTTCAAAATCTTTGGCATAAGCCATGCCTGAAATAAAACTTCTATCGCTAATAATGAGTTTGTTTTGATTGGTTTTTAAGATTTCTTCAAAATGTTGAGCACGATCAGCTAAAAAAAGCAAGAGTTCAGCTCTTTTGTTAATAGGATGAGTTTTATTAAGTAAAATTTCTCTTAAATGTTTTCCAAGTTCTGTTCCGCCAGGTTCGAGTGTGAAAATGGCGTCTTTATAAATTTCTTTTAAAAGTGAAATTTGCGTACTTTTTCCTACGCAGTCAATACCTTCAAAAACTACATACAAGATTGATCCTTTAAAAAAGGTAGAATTTCTTTTGGAACAAGAGAACTTACATCACCCCCATGTGCTACTATAGAACGCACAATAGAACTTGAAATAAAAGCATGTTTTAGACTTGGCATAAGATAAATGGTTTCCATATCTTCCCAAAGTGCGTGATTTGCATAGCCAATTTGCAATTCGTATTCAAAATCACTCACTGCTCTAAGTCCACGGATTATAGTATTAACTTTTAATTCTTTGGCTAAATCTACAAGTAAATTATCAAAAGCAATGATTTTAACATTTTTTAAATTTTGTGTTGCGAGCAGGGCTAGTTCTTTGCGTTTTTCTAAATCATAGCAAGGTTTTTTATGTTCACTTTTTGCTATGGCAACGATGACTTCATCAAAAATTTTTAAAGCCCGTTTTATAACATCTAAATGCCCGTTGGTAATAGGATCAAAAGTCCCAGGATATAAACAAGTCATTTTTGCTCCAATTTTTTTTAAAAATATAACAAATTTAAACTAAAAATTTTGCCATTTTTCATATAAATTGTGTTTTATTTCTAAAAGATCTAACCATTTACCTGCGATAAAATTTTCCATTTGCTCTAGATTGTTTGCTTTAGAATAGCTTGCGATAATAGGAGGGGCGATGATAACTCCCATTTGGCTAAGTTTTAACATATGTTCTAAATTTAAAGTAGAAAAAGGCATTTCACGTACCCCTAAGATGAGTTTTTTTCTTTCTTTTAGGGCTACTGCTGCAGCACGCATTAAAAGAGTGTCTGCAAAACCAGCGTGAATTTTTGCTAAACTTGAAATTGAACAAGGAGCAATGATGGTTTTTTCTATTCCAAAAGATCCACTTGCTACACTTAGACTTAAATTTTTATCATCTAAAAAATGAGTGTATTTAAAATTTTCTTGACAAATTTCTTCTAAATTTGCTTGATTTTCAGTTTTGAAGTTAAGTTTTGCACCTTGGGTTAAAATACAATAAAGTTCGCATTGATTTTCTAAATTTTTTAATAATTTTAAGCCTAAATTGACACTGCTTGAACCAGAAATTCCTAATAAAACCTTCATTGTATAATCATCCTATTTTTACCCACTACGATACCTTGCATAACTTTACCTTCTTTGTTTTTTGCACGAATCCTTTCGCCCATATTTGCACTTTGCAAAGCCACAAGTTCGATTAAAACATCAACATTTGCTTCGCTTAAAACCCCGATTATAGGATCATTTCGGCGTATTAAAGCTGTGGTTTTAAACATATTTGCTCTTAAAATGGCGTTTTTGTTAATATTGCTTTTAGCTACAAGATTATCTACATCATCTAAGGTTAAGGCATTTAAAGGAACTTTATCAAAATCAATCAATACGCTTTTATAGTCAAAAGCTCCAAGTTTATCTCCTCTTTTTATAGCGCGTTCGCTTTTTAAAACTTCTAAATTTGCTTGAATGAAATATCTAAAAAATACATTTTTTTGTATATTTTGCGGAGTTTTAAATTCAGCCCTTAAAAAGCCTTGTGCTTGATTAAAACGCCCATTAGCGATTCTTAGAAATTCATATTGATCAAAATCTTTAGGCAATGATGTTATTTTTAAATCAATTTGAGAAATTATAATTTTAGGAAAATTATTTCTAAATTCTTTAGCTAGTGCTGTTTTGATTTCTTCTAAACTAGCTGCTTGGATATAATTTATCACAATAAAAAAAGTTAAAAAAATAATTTTCATTTTTATCCTAAGAATTATAATGCAATAAATAGTATTTTAGCTTTTATAAGTTTAACAAAGCCTTTAGAAGGCTTTGTATAGAGTTAAAAAGTAGGGATAACAGAGCCTTTGTATTTTTCTATGATAAAATTTTTAATTTTATCGCTTGTTAAAATTTCTTTAATAACAAGACTTTTTTGACTTGTTTCTTCACCTTTTCTTGTAGCTAAAACAATAGCATATAAACTATCTTTATCTTCCATAAAAATACCATCTTTTAAAGGGTTTAAGCCTGCTCCAAGAGCATAGTTTGTGGTAATAATAGCCAAATCAGTATCATTTAGGGCTCTTGGAAGTTGTGCGGCTTTAAGCTCTATAAATTTAAGTTTTTTTGGATTTTTACTTATGTCAATAGGGGTTTTAAGGGTGCTTTGACTTTTAAACTCTATTAAATTTGCTTTAGCTAGTAAATCAAGAGCTCTGCTTTCATTGGTAGCATCATTAGGTATAGCGATTTTAGCACCATTAGGAATGTCTTTTATATCTTTTATGGAGTTAGAATATATAGCCATAGGAACTAAAACAATAGCACCTAAAGAACTTAATTTTGTTCCTTTGTGGGTATTAAAATCATCTAAAAAAGGTTTATGCTGATATAAATTTGCATCTAAATCTTTTTCATTTAAAGCGATGTTAGGTATATTATAGTCATTAAATTCCTTAACTATTAACTTCCAACCTTTTTCTTGAAATAAGGGTTTAGAGAAATTTAAAATTTCAGCATAAGGCGTTGGTGTTGCACCTATGATTATGGTTTTATCTGCCCCAAAACTAAGGCTAATTGTAAATAAAACACTTAAAAATATTTTTTTAATATTCATATTATACTCCTAAAAAGCTGGGATTAATATATCTTTATAATGTTCATTAATGATGGCTTTAAATTTATCGCTTCTTAAAATTTCATCAATTACTTTGGTTTTTTCGCTATTTTTACCTTCTGAGCGTACCACAACATAATTTACATAAGGGCTATTTTTATCTTCCCTAAAAATAGTATCTTTACTTGGATTCAGACCGGCTCCAAGTGCGAAATTAGAATTAATTATAGCAATATCAACATCATCTAAAGCTCTTGGAAGTTGTGCGGCTTTAAGTTCTATAAATTTAAGTTTTTTTGGATTTTTGTTTATGTCCAATGGGGTTTTTAGAGTATTTTTGTTAAGCTCTATTAATTTTGCTTTCTCTAAAAGCTCTAAAGCTCTGCTTTCATTGGTCGCATCATTAGGTATAGCAACTCTAGCACCTTCTTTAAGATTTTCTAAATTTTTGATTTTTTTACTATAAACTCCTACTGGAGCTATAAGTACAGGCGTTGTTGCAATTAAATTTGAACCTTTTTTTAGGTTGTATTCTTCTAAAAAAGGTTTGTGTTGATATAAATTTGCATCAAGTTCTTTTTCCTCTAATGCACGATTGGGCAAAATATAGTCTGAAAATTCTACTATTTTAAGATCATACCCTTTGTTTTTAAAATCATCTTTCATTAGTTCTAGTAAGCTACCAAAAGGATTTGGAGTGGCTCCTATAGTAATGTTTTGTGCAAATAGGCTAGATAAATTTAGAATGCAAGCGAGTATAATAATTTTAAATAAATTCATAAAAACTCCTTTGTACTTAAGAAAAAAGTCCCTAGGTAAGGGACAAAATTAAAAAGCAGGTAAAACAGATCCGTTGTATTTTTCTATGATAAATTGTTTGATTTTATCACTTTGTAGAGCTTGGATTAAGGCTTTGATTTTTGGATCGTTTTCATGTCCCACTCTTACAACAAGAATGTTTGCATACGGGCTTTCTTTATCTTCGATAAATACGCTATCTTTTGCAGGATTTAGATTTGCAGAGAGAGCGTAGTTGGAATTAATTACAGCAAAATCAACATCATTCAAAGCTCTTGGAAGTTGTGCGGGCTTTAATTCTACAAATTTAATTTTTTTAGGATTGTCTATAATATCAAGAGGTGTTTTTAAAGCCTTATCTTTAAATTTTACCAAACCTTTTTTTGCAATAATATCTAAAGCTCTACTTTCATTGGTTGGATCATTTGGAATGGCGATTTTAACCCCTTCTTTAATATCATCTAGACTTTTGTATTTTTTGGAGTAAACAGCCATAGGTTCTATGTGTATGGCAGCTACTTTGATAAGTTTGGTGCCTTTGTTTTTATTAAATTCTTCCAAATAAGGAGTATGTTGGAAAAAATTTGCATCGGCTTCTCCGTTATCAACAGCTAGATTAGGCAAAACATAATCCGTAAATTCTTTGATTTCAAGTTTATAGCCTTGTTTTTCTAAATCAGGTTTTACTTGTTCTAGGATTTCAGCATGAGGGACGGGAGTTGCTGCAACTGTGATGGTTTCTAATGCATTTGCATTAAGACTTAATGTTAAAATACTTGCTATAAATAAAGATTTGATTTTCATTTTTTTCCTTTTTAGTCATTTTGTGCTTGCTTTAATCTTAATAAATTCACTCTGACTATCAGGAAGAAGCATATAAAAACTTGTTGATAGTCAGATTAACGCATCTGATACATCATTTTAATTCCTTTAATTTTTTTTAAATTTTACTTAAAAAAACTTATATTTATCTTAAAAGGAGATATAATCTCCTTATTTTTTGAAACCTTTATAAAGCAAACTTCCTAAAAATAAGATAAAAACAATTACTTGCCAAAAGAAATTTTCATCATTGTTTATATTGATAACTATACTAACTCCAAGTAAAATCAATAGAGTGGCAATGATATATGTAGTTTTACTATTTTTAGCCCAAGTATAAAATAAATTACCTAGAATTTGAACTAATTGAACTAATATAAGTAAAATAACTACAGTTTGAATCATAACTTCTTTGTTAAATCTTTCATAACCATAGCGAATAGCTACATCTCCTAATCCTCCACCACCGACAGTTCCAGCAAGAGCAGAAAAACCAATGGTAAAGATCAAAGTTAGGGTAATTCCGCTAATTATAGCAGGAAGGGCTTCACTAAAGATAACCTTGAAGATAATTTGAATATTGCTAGCACCATAACTTTTTGCTGCTTCTATAATTCCTTTGTCTATTTCTTTAAAAGCGCTTTCAAGCATCTTTGCCAAATAAGGAGCTATTCCGATAGCTAAAGGAACTATGGCAGCATTTGTACCTATGCTTGTGCCTACTATGATTTTAGAAAGTGGTAAAAGAACAACTATAAGAATTAAAAATGGAAAGGCGCGTAATATATTGGTAATAAAATCTAAAATACTATAAGCGATTTTATTTTCTTTAATTCCATTTTTATCCCAAATAGCAAGTAAAATTCCAGGAATGATAGCCAATAAAAATCCAAATAGTACAGCCATTAAACTCATATAAATTGTTTCATTAAGTGCAGGTTTTAAAATGTTTTCATAATTTTCATTGAAACTCGTGATAGAACTTAAACTCACTTCTTTAATATCCTGCCAAGAAAATTCATTAAAAAATTGAGAAATTCTACTAAAAAAAGCACTGACAATAGAGATGTTTTCTTCATTCATGATGCCACCTCCCATAATACTCCACTTTTTTCTATGTAATCAAGAACCTTGTCTTTATCCTTTTCATTTATATTTATAACTAAATTTCCCAAGGCTTTTCCATTCAGTTTTTCTATTTTACCCCAAACTATGTTAAAGTCTATATTTAGAGTTCTTGCCATATGAGTGATGACGCTATTTTGGGCAACTTCTTTTGGAAAGTAAAGTTTGATATTAAGTCCGTGCTCAGGCAAGAAGTCGCTTTCTCCTAAAAATTCTTTCATTTTGGCATTAGGCCTTAAAAAAAGCTCATCAATTGCTCCACTTCCTATGATTTGTCCATGTTCAAGTAATAAAGCTTTTTGAGCTATGTCTTTTACCACATCCATTTCGTGAGTTACTAAAACAACAGTAATCCCAAATTCAGCATTGATTTTAGATATAAGCTCTAAAATATTTTTTGTAGTGTTTGGATCAAGAGCCGAAGTAGCTTCGTCACTAAGTAAAATTTTTGGGTTTAAAGCTAAGGCTCTAGCAATAGCAACGCGTTGTTTTTGCCCTCCGCTCAGTTCTCTTGGGTAGGATTTGTTTTTATGATCAAGCCCTACGATTTCAAGTAAGGAATTGACTTTTTGGGCAATTTCTTTTTCGCTCATGTATTCTTTATTAAAAAGCTTGGCATGAAATTTACACTGAGTATAGTGTGTTCTTAAAGGCATAGCAACATTTTCAAATACATTTTTGCGCTCCATTAGGGCAAAATTTTGAAAAATCATCCCTATATCTTTTCTAAGCATTCTTAACTCTTTTGATTTTTTTTGACTTAAATCTTTAATTTCTTGATCAAAGACTTTTAAACTTCCTTCTTGATAATTCTCAAGTCCATTAATACATCTTAAAAGAGTGGATTTTCCAGCTCCACTATGACCTACTATGGCGTAAATTTCACCCTTTTTAATCTCCAAAGAAACATCGTTTATCACGAGTTCCTTGCCATAATATTTTTTTAAATTTTTTATTTTTATCAAATTTTTAACCTCTTAGATTTTGAAGTTCAACTGATATTTTTTCAAGTTGAATTTTTAAATTTTCTAGAGCTTCTTTATTTTGCTCCACCACCTCTTTAGGTGCGTTAGCGATGAATTTTTCATTTGAAAGCATGGAGTTAAGCTTGAAACTTTCTTTTTCAAGCTTATTTTTTTGATTTTCAAGTCTTGTTAAAATACCACTTAAATCAACATTTTCAAGCGTAATAAAAATTTCTAAATTCTCGCTAACATCACATATTGCCTTTGGTAATTTTTCTTCACTAAATTCTATTTGCTCGCACTTTGCGAGCATTATGATAAAATTCATATAAGCTTTGATTTCATCTTTGATTTTTTTATCGTTAAATTTGATATAAGCTTTTTCTATTTTAGAATTTCCAAGATCGATTAAACTTTTAGCACGGCGGATACTAACTATGCTTTCTATGAGCAAAGAAAAGATTTTTTCTATATTTTTATCTTGTTCTTTAAATTTTGGATATTTGCTTATCATAATAGAAGGGCTTGTTTTAAGTTCTGTATCACTTAGTTTGTGGTATAAATACTCGCTGATAAAAGGCATGAAAGGATTTAAAAGTTTTAAAGCTTCTTTGAAAATACTACCAAGTTCTTTAACGCTCGATTTTTCGGCTTTGCTAAGCTCTATACCCCAATCGCAAAAATCATCCCAAAAGAATTTATATAGAGTATTGGCTGCATCATTAAAGCGATAATTGTCTAAATTTTCTCTTACATCCTTAACACAAGTTTGAAATTTGGCATAAATATATTTTGCTAATTCTGAATGAAGTGTGATATTTTCCAAATCTTCAAATTTACTTTCATTTAAAAGCAGATAATTTGTAGCATTATAAATTTTATTTGTAAAATTTCTAACTTGTAAAAGTTTATCATTGCTAAGTTTAATATCGCGTCCTTGTATAGCAAGAAGTGCTAAAGTAAAGCGTAAAATATCAGCACTATATTCTTTAATGCTTTCATTTGGATCGATGACATTTCCAAGGCTTTTACTCATTTTTCTACCTTGCTCATCTTTCACAAGAGCATGTAAATAAATATCTTTAAAAGGAAGTTGATGTAAGGCATTAGTGCTTTGAAACATCATTCTAGCCACCCAGAAAAATAAAATATCAAAACCTGTAATGAGTAAAGAATTAGGGTAAAAATCTTTTAAATCCTTTTCAGACCAAATTTTATCTTTACCCCAATTTTCATTTCCCCAGCCTAGAGTACTCATAGCCCAAAGTCCTGAAGAAAACCAAGTATCAAGTACATCTTCATCTTGTTTGAAATTTTGACTTTGACATTTTGGACAAGTTTTAGGCGTATGTTGGCTTGCCCATTCATGAGAGCATTCGCAATAATACACAGGAATTTGATGCCCCCACCAAAGTTGTCTTGAAATACACCAATCTCTTAAATCTTTCATCCAAGCATTAAAGCTATTTATCCAGTGATTTGGGTAAAATTTGCTTTCTCCAAGCGCAACTTTTTCTATACTTTCTTGGGCGATTTCTTTTTTTACAAACCATTGTTTGGAGATATAAGGTTCAACTATATTGTTGCAACGATAACAATATCCTATTTGATTGTTATGCTCTTCTATTTTTTCTATAAAACCAAGACTTTTAAGTTTGGCTACGATTCTTTCTCTTGCTTCTAAGCGTTCTAAACCTTGAAACTCTAAACAATGCTCGTTTAAAATTCCTTTTTCATCAAAAACACTTATAAAATCTAAATTATGTCTAAGTCCTACTTCATAATCGTTCATGTCATGAGCGGGAGTAACTTTTACAACTCCTGTTCCAAATTCTTTTTCTACATGTTCATCGGCTATGATTTTAATGGCTTTTTTGCTTATAGGCAAAATCACTTCTTTGTCCACAAATTTAGTATAGCGTTCATCATCAGGATGCACCATAACTGCAGTATCGCCAAAAAAAGTTTCAGGACGCGTTGTGGCTACTACTAAAAATTCATCGCTATCTTTTAAAAAGTATTTAATATGATAAAGTTTTCCTTTGTTTTCTTTGTATTCAACTTCTATATCACTTAAAGCGCCATCATGAGTACACCAATTTATCATGTAGTTTCCACGTACAATAAGTCTTTTATCATAAAGTTCTACAAAGGCTTTTTTTACGGCATTAACCAAACCTTCATCCATAGTAAAACGCAAGCGACTCCATGCAGGAGTGATGCCTAGAGTTCTCATTTGGTCTAAAATTTTTCCACCGCTTTGCTCTTTCCACTCCCAGACTTTTTCTATAAATTTCTCTCTACCTAGTTCTTCTTTTTTAATGCCTTGAGCAAGGAGTTGTTTTTCTACAACATTTTGAGTGGCAATACCTGCGTGATCAAGCCCTGGTTGATAAAGAACCTTATAGCCATCCATTCTTTTATAACGCGTCATAATATCTTGTAGAGTAAAAGTTAAAGCATGTCCTATGTGTAAAACTCCAGTGACATTAGGAGGAGGCATCATAATGCAGAAATTTTTATCTTTTTCTTGTATGGTTTTATTGCCATCGATTTCAAAATATCCGCGTTCTTCGCAAATTTGATAATACTCTTTTTCTAAATTTTTATCATACATTATTTGCCTTTATTGTTTTAGCTTATTTAATAGAGCTAATTTCTATAATTTCACAAAACGGGAAGAAATATTGTGCTGTATTAAGTCCAGTTTTCAAACTTTTGATATGTTTAGAAAAATCACTTCCTTTGCCGTCTTTTTTAATTTGAAGTTTAAGTCTTTCTAAAATTTCTTCACGTGCTACATGTTCATTTAATTCTTTTGGATTGTTTAAATATGGGCTTAATCTATCTAAACTAATATATTTATAAGCTTTTTTCATATCTGAAAAGATAATTTCTTTGTTATAGATAGTTAATTTCATTTCCCCTTTTGGTAGCATTTTAACAAAAATACTTAGATAATAATCTTTTGCATTATCTTGTATAATGCTTAGCATATCTTTTAACAGATTGATTCTGTATTGGCTTAAAAATTTTCCATCTAAAATGTAAACTTTCATATTTTCTGTGCTAAGCTCAGGTTCTAAACGACTGTTTTTTCCTATGCTTAGATACTCTCTAGCGGTATTTAGATATTTATTTTTGTTTGATTTGTTTGATTGAAGTTCTTTTTTTACAGCTCTTTCTCTTTCTAAGATCTTTTGTTGTTTGCTGATTTCTTTTTTAAGAGCTTCTATTTTGGCTTGTTTATTTTCTTGTTTTAATTTTTCTTTATCCGTATCTAAAATTTGCTTATTTTCATTTGTATTAATATTATTACTTGTATTGGTGTCATTATTTAAGCTTTGATTGTTTTCGCTTATTGATGTATTAAATGTATCGTTATTTAAGCTTTGATTTTCATCTAATGGGTTTGTTTCTTGCTTTTGGATGGTATTGTTATTAATATTTATATCTGATGAACTATTGTTGGTTTGGATCGAGGGTGAATAGGGATTATCGTAGTTATTGGTATACGATTTTTGTTCGGTGTAAGTGTTGGTATTTAAGGTGTAATTCTTTGGTTTTGAATATTCAAAAAGATAATAATATGTTCCACCTAATATCATAATAACAGCAATTAATATGCCAACAATAATAGAAAAAATTTTCAAATTCATTTGCTATCCCTTAAAAACAGAAAGTTAAATAATTTTAGCATTGTACTATAATCTAATATAAAGTAATTTTAAATTTTTATATTTTTAAGTAATTTTTTTTTATAATTTTAACTTTTATAAGGAAAATAATGCCACTTTCAAAATTAAATAATGAACAATATCTTGCTGCTACTGCTGATTTTGGACACAATCTTGTTATTGCAAGTGCAGGGACGGGAAAAACTTCTACTATTGTTGCAAGAATTTCTTATCTTTTAAGCAAGGGAGTGGCACCTCAAAAAATCATGCTTTTAACTTTCACAAATAAAGCCAGTAAAGAAATGATAGGGCGTTTAGGGAAATTTTTTGATAAAAATATTACCAGTAAAATACTTGCAGGAACTTTTCATAGTACGGCTTATACTTTACTTAGAAATGCGGATAAAAATATAGCCTTAAAGCAAGCAAGCGAGTTAAAAACTCTACTTAAAAGTGTCTATGAAAAAAGAACTTTTAGGCATTTAAGTGATATAAAACCTTATCAATCAAGTTATTTATATGATCTTTATTCTTTGTTTCAAAACAAAGCGCACAATCAAGATTTTTATACTTGGTTTTGCCAAAACTACGAAGATCAAAGTATTTATGCTGAAATTTATGAAGATATTTTAAAAGAATATGATAATGAAAAAAAGCGTTTTAATTATGTAGATTTTAATGACTTGCTTATCAATCTAAAAGATCTTTTAAAAGAAGAAAAATATGAATTTGATGAAATTTTAGTAGATGAATATCAAGACACAAATACTTTGCAAAGTTCCTTAATAGAGGCTTTTTATAGTAAAAGTTTGTTTTGCGTAGGGGATTATGATCAAAGTATTTATGCTTTTAATGGAGCGGATATTAATATCATAGGTGGGTTTAAAGATCGTTTTAAAGATGCAAAAATTTTTTCTTTAAATAAAAACTACCGTTCATCAAGAAGTATTTTAGCTTTGGCTAATAAAGTGATTTTAAATAACGAAAGATTATATCCAAAAGAACTTATTGTTACAAGAAATGATGAGTTTAAAGCCCCATCTTTGCTTACTTTTGAAGAATTATTTGATCAGTATCAAAATATAGCCAAAATGATACTTACAAGCGGAGTAAGTTTGGAAGAAATTGCCGTGATTTTTCGTAACAACTCAAGTGCTGATGGGGTTGAAGTAGCTTTAAGGGAGCAGGGCATTGCAAGTGTGAGAAAGGGAAGTGGAAGTTTTTTTGAAAGTTTGGAAGTTAAAGCTTTTAGCTCCATGCTTGCGCTTGTGGTAAATCCTAAAGATATCATGGCTTTTATTCATTTGGTTCAATATACCAAAGGTGTGGGTGGAGTTTTAGCAAAAGAAATTTTTGACGCACTTTTAAAATTAGGGCATGGAAATTTAATAAAAGGTTTTTTAGATCCTGATAAAAATGTAAATTTGCAAAATCATCAAAAAAGAAATTATCAACTTGGGCTTTTTGCAGATTTAGAAGAATTAGCTAGCGAAACTCGTTTTAAATTTGAGAGTGAATTTGACGCACATCCTATTTTAAGACTTTCAAAAATCAATGATTTGTGCGCTAGAAATTTGGAAAAAATCTATCTTTTTTTAAAAAAAGCTATGGAAATAAAACATTCTTTGACTTTAGTCAATTTAATTTGCGAAAATTCTTTTTATAGAGAAATTTGCGAAGAACTTGCAACTAAAAGAGCGACGAACAAAGCAGGGCAGGTGGATTTATTAAGAAAGAGTGAAAATTTAGAAAAAATAGAAACAAAATTTAATGTCTTAAAAGAGCTTACAAAAAATTATAGCGATATTTATAAGTATTATAATTTTCTAACTTTAGGTGCAAGTGAAATGAGTAGTGGCAAAGGAGTTAATTTGCTTAGCGTACATGCAAGTAAGGGCTTGGAATTTGATCTTGTTTTTGTGATTGATCTTGCGCAAGGTCGCTTTCCTAATCAAAAGCTTATGGGAATGGGTGGAAGCTTAGAAGAAGAAAGAAGGCTTTTTTATGTTGCAGTAACTAGGGCAAAAAATATACTTTATTTAAGCTATGCTAAATATGATAAAAATAAAAAAACTTCTTTCGCTCCTTCTCGTTTTCTTATAGAAGCAGGGCTTTGCAAGGGAGAGTTAACTATAGATTGATACAATTTCCTTTATATTATCAAAGAAAGGTTTATTTTATGAAAAAAATATTAATTTTAAGTTTAGCAGCAGCAAGTTTTTTAAATGCTGAAATTTTAGTTTATGGTCCAGGTGGTCCTGCTCCTGTGCTAAAAGAGCTTGCTTTAAAATTTGAAGAAAAAACAAAAGAAAAGGTGATTGTAACCGCAGGTCCAACTCCAGCTTGGGTAGACAAAGCAAAAGAAAATGCAGATTTGATTTTTTCAGGCAATACTTCAATGATGGATGATTTTGCTAAAAAAATTCCAAGTTTAAGTTTGGAAAATTTAAGCGTTTTAAATGTGCGTCCATCAGGTATTATCGTGCGTCCAAATAATCCAAAAAATATTAAAAATTTTGAAGACATTTTAAAAGATGGCATAAATGTTATGGTGGTTGATGGTGCAGGACAAGTTGGACTTTATGAAGATATGGCTTTAAAAAGTGCAAAAAGAGAAAATTTGGTAAAATTACGTAAAAATATAAAAATTTATGCTAAAAATTCCAAAGCTGCTGTAGATGAGTGGAATAACAATCCAAATATTGATGCTTTAATCATTTGGTCTCATTGGGCAAAGGCTTTAGGCGATGATAAAGCTTTATTTATCAAAGATAAAAATGCAGTGATTTATCGTGCAGCTGAAATTGCTCCTACAAAAAAAGGTTTAGAAAATAAAAAAGCTTTAGAATTTGTAGATTTTATTAAGAGTAAGGAAGCTCAAAAAGTGTGGAAAAAATATACTTGGAAAGAAGTAAAATAATTTTGAGTGAAATTAAAAAATAATTAATATTTATAGGATATAATCACTCCTAAAACATTAATTGCAATAATGTTTAAAATATCAAAAAAGGAAATTAAATGAGTACAGTAAATTTTAAAGGAAATCCTGTAAAACTTAAAGGAAATTCAGTAGAAGTTGGAGCAGATGCTCCTAAGGTAAATCTTAAAGCTAAAGATTTAAGCGTGATTGAAATCGGTGCAGCGGGTAAAACTCAAATCATTTTAAGTGTTCCAAGCTTAGATACACCAGTTTGTGCTACAGAGGCTAGAGAATTTAATAAAAAAGTAGCCAGTTACAATGGTGCTGAAGTGATTGTAGTAAGTATGGACTTACCTTTTGCTATGGGAAGATTTTGCAGTACAGAAGGTATTGAAAATTTAAGTGTTGCAAGTGATTTTGTGGCAAAAGAATTTGGTGAAAAATATGGTGTTTTGATAAATGAAGGTGCTTTAGAAGGGCTTTTAGCTCGTGCCGTATTTGTGATTAAAGAGGGTAAAGTGGCATATAAAGAACTTGTAAATGAAATCACAGAAATGCCAGATATTGCAAAACTTGATGCATTTTTTGGTGGTTCTAGCTGCTGCGGTGGTTGTGGTTGCCATTAATTTTGATTAAGCCCATTCTTAGGGCTTAATTTTTATATCTTCATTTTTTTATTATTTTAAGTTGATTATATTTTAATTGTTAAGTTGATTATTTTTAATATTTATTTTGTGTAAGAATAATATAAAAAGGACAATAAAACTCCTATAAAATAGAGCTTTAAAATTATTATTTTTATTAAAATTTCAAGAGATTTTTATACTCCATTTTTTATAATAAGATGATTTTTTTATTTTGGAGGAATAAGGATGAATAGAAGGGATTTTATTAAAAATACCGCTATTGCAAGTGCTGCTAGTGTTGCAGGACTTAGTGTTCCAAGCTCTATGCTTGGTGCACAAGAAGAAGATTGGAAATGGGATAAGGCTGTTTGTAGATTTTGTGGAACTGGCTGTGGAATTATGATAGCCAGAAAAGATGGCAAAATCGTAGCAACAAAAGGTGATCCTGCAGCACCCGTAAATCGCGGACTTAATTGTATCAAAGGTTATTTTAATGCTAAGATCATGTATGGTGAAGATCGTCTTGTTATGCCTTTGCTTCGCATGAATGAAAAAGGCGAATTTGATAAAAAAGGCAAATTTCAACAAGTTTCTTGGCAAAGAGCCTTTGATGAAATGGAAAAACAATTTAAAAAAGCCTACAATGAACTCGGCGTTACAGGTATAGGGATTTTTGGTAGTGGGCAATACACTATCCAAGAAGGTTATGCTGCTTTAAAGCTTGCAAAAGCGGGTTTTAGAACAAATAATATCGATCCAAATGCAAGACATTGTATGGCCTCTGCAGTGGTTGGTTTTATGCAAACTTTTGGTGTAGATGAGCCATCAGGCTGTTATGATGATATAGAGCTTACAGATACTATTATCACTTGGGGAGCTAATATGGCTGAAATGCACCCAATCCTTTGGTCAAGAGTAAGTGATAGAAAACTAAGCAATCTTGATAAGGTTAAAGTTGTTAATCTAAGCACTTTTTCTAACCGTACTTCAAATATTGCTGATATTGAAATTATTTTTAAACCAAATACAGATTTGGCTATTTGGAACTACATAGCAAGAGAGATTGTTTATAATCATCCAGAGGCTATGGATATGAAATTTATCAAAGATCACTGCGTATTTGCAACTGGTTATGCTGATATTGGTTATGGTATGAGAAATAATCCAAATCATCCAAAATTTAAAGAAAGTGAAAAAGATACGGTTGAAAAAGAAAATGTAATCACTTTAGATGATGAAGAGGCTACTTCTTTATCTTATCTTGGCGTTAAAGCGGGTGATAAATTTGAAATGAAACATCAAGGTGTGGCTGATAAAAACTGGGAAATTTCTTTTGACGAATTTAAAAAAGGTTTAGCCCCTTATACTTTAGAATACACTGCAAGAGTAGCCAAAGGTGATAATAATGAGTCTTTGGAAGATTTTAAGAAAAAACTTCAAGAATTAGCTAATCTTTACATAGAGAAAAATCGCAAAGTCGTAAGTTTTTGGACTATGGGCTTTAATCAACACACAAGAGGTTCTTGGGTAAATGAACAAGCTTATATGGTACATTTTTTGCTAGGAAAGCAAGCTAAACCAGGTAGTGGAGCCTTTTCTTTAACAGGACAGCCAAGTGCCTGTGGAACAGCTAGGGAAGTAGGAACTTTCTCACATCGTTTGCCTGCAGATATGGTTGTAGCCAATCCAAAACACAGAGAAATTTCTGAAAAAATTTGGAAAGTTCCTGCAAAGACTATCAACCCAAAACCAGGTTCTCCTTATCTTAATATCATGAGAGATTTAGAAGATGGAAAAATTAAATTTGCATGGGTGCAAGTGAATAATCCATGGCAAAACACTGCAAATGCAAATCACTGGATTGCAGCAGCAAGAGAAATGGATAATTTTATTGTTGTAAGTGATTGTTATCCTGGAATTTCAGCAAAAGTAGCTGATCTTATTTTACCAAGCGCTATGATTTATGAAAAATGGGGTGCTTATGGTAATGCTGAAAGAAGAACTCAACATTGGAAACAACAAGTCTTACCTGTAGGTGCTGCCATGAGTGATACTTGGCAAATTTTAGAATTTGCAAAACGCTTTAAGCTTAAAGAAGTTTGGAAAGAGCAAAAAGTGGATAATAAGCTTACCTTGCCAAGCGTTTTAGAAGAGGCAAAAGCTATGGGTTATAGCGAAGATGATACACTTTTTGATGTGCTATTTGCCAATAAAGAAGCAAAAAGCTTTAATCCAAACGATGCCATCGCAAAAGGCTTTGATAATACCGATGTTAAAGGTGATGAGAGAAAAATTCAAGGCAGTGATGGAAAAGAATTTACAGGCTATGGCTTTTTCGTTCAAAAATACCTTTGGGAAGAATATCGTAAATTTGGCTTAGGACACGGACATGATTTAGCGGATTTTGATACCTATCATAAAGTAAGGGGTTTAAGATGGCCTGTGGTTAATGGCAAGGAAACACAGTGGAGATTTAATACTAAATTTGATTATTATGCTAAAAAAGCGGCTCCAAATTCAGATTTTGCTTTTTATGGTGATTTTAACAAAATGCTTACAAATGGGGATTTAATAGCTCCTAAAGATGAAAAAGAGCACAGTATTAAAAATAAGGCTAAAATTTTCTTTAGGCCATTTATGAAAGCACCTGAAAGACCAAGTAAAGAGTATCCGTTCTGGCTTGCAACAGGAAGGGTTTTAGAGCATTGGCATAGTGGAACTATGACTATGCGTGTGCCTGAGCTTTACCGTGCTGTGCCTGAAGCACTTTGCTATATGAGTGAGAAAGATGGAGAGAAATTAGGCTTAAATCAAGGTGATTTGGTTTGGGTGGAATCTCGTCGTGGTAAAGTAAAAGCAAGAGTAGATATGCGTGGAAGAAACAAACCGCCTGTAGGACTTGTGTATGTGCCGTGGTTTGATGAGAATGTATATATCAATAAAGTTACTTTGGATGCGACTTGTCCGCTTTCAAAACAAACTGACTTTAAAAAATGTGCTGTAAAAATTTATAAAGCTTAATTTAGGGTTTTGATTAAATGAAAGGTAGAAGAGAATTTTTCGTTAGTGCCTTTAAGGCTGCATGTTTATGTACAGGAGGTGGATTTTTGGCTAATTTGGCTTTAAAAGCTGATGATAATTATGCCTTGCGTCCTCCTGGGGCTGAAAATGAAGCTAGATTTTTAAGTAAATGTATTCGTTGTGGGCTTTGTGTAAAAGCCTGTCCTTATGATACTTTAAAGCTTGCTAGCTTGTTAGATAGTCCAAAAAATGGTACGCCTTTTTTTAAGGCAAGAGAAATTCCTTGTTATCTTTGCAAGGATATTCCTTGCATTAGAGAATGTCCAACTGATGCTTTAGATAAAAAGCATTTAGAGCAGGGTATAGAATCTTTGAAAATGGGTATTGCTATTGTTGATAGTGCTTCTTGTGTGGCACACTGGGGAATTCAATGTGATGCTTGTTATAGAGCTTGTCCTTTGATAGATAGGGCTTTAAAACTTGAGCTTAAACGCAATGAACGCACCGCCAAACATGCTTTTTTACTACCTAGTGTGGATCATGAAGTGTGTGTAGGTTGTGGGCTTTGTGAACTGGCTTGTATTACTGAAAAACCGGCCATTCGTGTTTTGCCAAGGGAGTATGTATTGGGAAAAGCAGGATCTCATTATGTAAAAGGCTGGGATGAAAAAGATGAAGGTCGTATAAAAAATGCAGATACTTCAAAACATTTTAATGTTAAAAAAGCAACCAATTATTTAAATGATGGAGAACTGTGATGAAGTATTTAATTGCTAGACGCATCGTTCAGCTTGGAATTTTAGCGCTTTTTAGTTTTAAAGCTACAGATTTTATCTTGCAGGGAAATTTAAGTTCTTCTAGACTTTTTAATACCATACCTTTAAGTGATCCTTTTGCAGTTTTGCAAATCATTCTAGCAAGCTGGAGTATAGATTTAATGGCTTTAATAGGAGCTTTGATTATATTTTTTATCTATGGTTTGCTTTTAGGAAGGGTTTTTTGCTCTTGGGTTTGTCCTGTTAATTTAATCACAGATTTTGCTGCTTTTGTGCGAAATAAATTAACCCTTAATAATAAATTTTTAATTTTGCCTAAAAATTTACGCTATTTTGTATTGGTCTTGGTTTTAGTCCTTTCTTTTGTATTTTCATTGCCTGTGTTTGAAAGTTTTTCTTATATAGGAATGATACATAGAGGGATTATTTTTGCTACAAGTTCTTGGATTTTTGTAGCCTTTATACTTTTTTGTATCGATACTTTTTTAAGTCCTAGGGCAATTTGTTCACATTTTTGTCCACTAGGAGCTTTTTATGCTTTTATTTCTCGTTTTGCTTTGCTTAAAATAAAGCATGATAGTGATAAATGCACTAAATGTTATGAATGTATCCGTATTTGTCCTGAAAAACAGGTTTTGTGGATGGTTGGAAAAGAAAGTACTAGCGTGAAATCAGGAGAGTGTATAAGGTGTGCAAGATGTATAGAAGTTTGTAATGATAATGCTTTGAATTTTAATATTTTTGATTTAAGGAATAAATGATGAAGAAGAAATTGGTTTTATTAGGAAGTGCTGCAGTGGTATTTTTTGCCGCTTGTGCAATGAATAGTGGGGTAAGTTCAGAACAAATTGGACTTAGAAAAGCAAGTTTAGAAAATGAAAATAAAGTAAATTTAGTGGAGGCAAATTTCACAACTTTACAGCCTGGGGAATCTACTCGTTTTGAGCGTTCTTATGAAAATGCACCACCATTAATTCCGCATGCTATTGAAGATTTGTTACCTATAACTAAAGATAACAATATGTGCTTAAGCTGCCATGATAAGGCTATAGCAGCAGATGCTGGTGCAACTCCACTTCCTGCTAGTCATTATTATGATTTTAGACACAATAAAACCACAGGAGATATGATTAGCGATAGTCGTTTTAATTGCACTCAGTGTCATGTTCCACAAAGTGATGCAAAACCTTTAGTGGGAAATAGCTTTAAACCTGAATTTAAAAATGAACAATTAAAAAGTCGTTCAAATTTAATTGATGTGATTAATGAGGGTGTAAAGTAAATAAATGAAAAAATTTCTTTTTATTTTGAGTCTTTTTTGTGTTTTGTCTTATGCTTATGAGCTGAAATTAAATGCCAATATAACAGCTTTAAAGCTTGATAAGCAAAACTTATATATAGGCACTGATAAAGGTGAAATTTTGCAATATAACATTAAAGATAAAAGTTTAAAAGAACTTTTATCTTTGCCAAAGATTAAAAATTATTATGGTGATGATTTTGCTAAAATTTACAACATTGATATTTTTAAACATACACTTTTAATACTTAGCGAGGGTGATTTTGGTGCTAAAAATTTAAGTTTTTATAAGGAAAATTTACAAATCAAAAAGCTCGAAGAAAATAGCATAATAAAAGCATTTTTTATCAATGAAAATACTTATCTTTTGATTTCTATTGGTTCTGAAATAGAATTGATTGATAAAAGTTTAAAAAATATAAAAAAATTTAATTTTTCCCATTCTAGTCTTAATGATGCAGTTTTAAATGAAGATAAGAGTAGACTAATTGCAGGTTTTGAGAGTGGCGAAGTAGAACTTTTTGATTTGAAAAATTGGAAGATGTTGAAAAACTATGATAAAATGCATAAAGATAATATCTATCAAGTAGATTTTAAAAATAATGTTATTTTAAGTTGTGGAACGGATAGGCGTATAGGAGTTGTAAAAAATGAAGAACAAAATTTTTTACAAAAAGATTTTTTGATATATACTTGTGCTTTAAGTCCTAGTGGAGAATTCGCTGTTTATAGCGATAATGAAGCTGGAGTTAGTGAAGTTTTTAGCACAAGTGATTTTAAGCCTGTTAAAACTTTTAATAATGAAAATTTGATGAGTGAGTTTATTATTTTTTTAAACAATAAAGATTTTATCGTTTCAGGCTTTGGTGATAGTATAATGTTTAGGAGTATTGATGAATAATCTTTCTAGTGTTTTGATTTTAGCAAAAGAAGAATATATAAATGATTTAAAAAAGGCTATATCTGAAATTCCTTTTTGTTCTGTAGAACTTTGTGAAAATGAAAAGATTATAGTTGTGATTGAAAGTGAAAATTTAGAAGATGAGTTAAACTCTTATAAAATGCTTGAGAAATTGCCAAATATTATCAGTATTAATATGGTTTTTTCTTATCAAGATTTAAATGATGATATCCAAAAAGCAATCAATAGTGGCGCAATAGAAACGATAGAAAAAAATGAAAATGCTGAGAATGTTCGCTACTATGGTAGTGTGTTTAATCAATTTTCTTAAAGTGTAAAGTATATGGTATTTTTAATCCCATTGCTTATTATAATTGGTGTTATTTTTGGAATTGATTATGTGTATTTTAAAAATCAAGATTTAAAAGTGCAAGTTAAAAAAGAACAAAAAGAATTAAATTCTAGCTTAGAGAAAGAAAAAAAAGAATATATAGAAAAATTGTTTAAAACAAAATAGGCATTAAAAATCATATTATTTTCTTAAAGATAAATTAAAAAGCTTTTTGCTAGAATTAAAGAAAAATTTTAGGAAACAGTGATGAAAAATACAGTCACTGAAGCTTCTATCTATGAGGCTCAAGGGTTAAAAGACGAAGCTTTAGAAATTTATAAAAATATCTTAAAAGAAGATCCGAATAACCAAAACGCTATCGATGCGGTTCGTCGTCTTAGTGGTTTTAGATCCAAGCATAAAGACTTAAACACTCAAATGTTGGATTTTTTTATTAATATGAAAAGCGATGAAGAAATTAATGAATTTAAAAGGTGGTTGATAAAAATATGAATTTGGAAGATTTAGCTAAAAAAACCATTAGCGAAGTTAGCTCTATCATGGAAGAGCAAAGAAGACAAAATGAAATTTTAAAAGAACAAGAATTAAATAGAAAAACTGAAATAAAAGATGAATTACCACCTATGGAGTTTGTATGCGAAGAGCTTGATACTCCGCAAGACTTAGAAGATAAAATTTCTATGGCAAAATTTGAAGAAGAGCAAAAAATACAAAATAATATTGAAATTTCTACTCAGGAAAATAAAGAGTTTAAAAAAGAAGAGCCTTTTTTACAAAATGAAATTTTAAATCCTAGTGTTATGACAGAGGTTCAAACGCTTAATGAGGATATTTTTTTAAAACATCTTAGAGAGAGAATTTTAGTTCTTTTTGAAGGTTTAAATAGCATAAAAAAAGATGATCTTGAAAATAGGTTAAACTTGACCATAAATTTTTTAGAGTTTTTGCTTGCAAATATCGAAGATAAGCTTAAAAAATAATCCCGATTTACAGTTTATCGCTGAGTTTTTAAAGCCTTATACCAAACGAGCGTATTTGGTTGGAGGTAGCGTTAGGGATTTGTTTTTAGGTTTAAAAATTTGCGACTATGATATAGAGCTTTATGATATAAAACCTAAAGATTTTGAAAAGATTATGCAAAAATTGGGCGCACAAGGCTTTGGAAAAAGTTTTTTTGTATATAAGTTTAAAAATTATGATTTAGCTCTTGCTAGAACCGAAAATAAAATAAGCTATGGACATAAAGGTTTTGAAGTTCAAATTTGCAATGATGAAAAACTTGGCGCCAAAAGACGCGATTTTACCATAAATTCTATGATGATTAATCTTTTTAACGATGAGTTTTTAGATTTTTATGGAGGATTAAAAGATCTAGGAGTAGGCTTTTTAAGGCATATTGATAAACAAAGCTTTCAAGAGGATAGTTTAAGGGTATTAAGAGCAGTAGTATTTGCCTCAAGGTTTAACTTTAAGATAACTAGTGAAAGCTTGAAATTGATGCAAAGTATGGATATAACTGATCTTAGCAAAGATAGGATCAATGCGGAGCTTTGTAAATTCTTTAAAAGTCCTAGACTTGATGTTGGCTATAGATATTTACAAGAACTTGGCTTAGAGAAACAGGTTTTCGGCTTTGAGAGTGTTTTTAAGAGTTCGGAATTTCAAAATTTACTCAGACAAAGTAGAGAATTTGTAAAAAGCGATGCTTTATTCTTGTATTTGTATTTGAATTTTTTTAATTTAGAAAAAGATATATTTTTTAAAAGAACTAAACTTAAAAAAGAATACCTAAAATACGCAAATCAAGCTTTTTATCTTGATGATATAAGTGATTTTGAACTAGCAAAAATTGCTTTTGAAATGCCTTTGAAGGAATGGCTTGGACTTTGGAGTAAAAAGCGTATTGAGCAAGCTAAAAGATTAGGGCTTTATGAGAATAAGTTTGAAAGTAAAATTTTAGCAAAAGATTTCATAAATGCTGGATTTTGTGGTAAAATTCTTGGTTTAAAGCTTCAAGAAGCAAGAGAGAATGAATTAAAAGAATATATAAAAGGTTTAGCTAAATGATTTCTGTATTAAAAATTTGCACCAAAGATCAAAAAGGTTTAATTTATAGAATTTCTGATGTTATTTTTAAATATCATATCAATATAGTAAAAAACGATGAATTTGTAGGTGAAGGAATGTTTTTTTTTCGTGCTCTTTTAGAAGGTGAGTTTGATAAAGAAGCTTTTATAGGAACGCTTGAGGCTATGCTTGGACAAGAAGCTTTGATAGAGCTTTGCGAGAAGAGAAAAAAAGATATTGTTGTTTTTGCTACTAAAGAAAGTCATTGTTTGGGAGATTTGCTAATAAAGCATTATAGTAACGAACTTGAAGCAAATATCAAAGCTGTGATTTCAAATCACAACTCTTTAAAGGATTTAGTTGAGAAATTTGAAATTCCTTATCATTTTATCAGCGCTGAAAATTTAGATCGTAAAGAGCAAGAAAATCAGATTTTAAAATGTCTTGAACAATATAAATTTGATTATTTGGTTTTGGCAAAATATATGAGAATTTTATCTCCTGATTTTGTTAGGCATTTTGAAGGCAAGATTATAAATATTCACCATTCTTTCTTACCTGCATTTATAGGAGCAAATCCTTATAAACAAGCCTTTGAAAGAGGGGTTAAAATAATTGGAGCTACGGCACATTTTGTAAATAATAATCTTGATGAAGGTCCTATTATCACTCAAGCTGTTTCGCCTGTAAACCATGAATTTACTTGGCAAGATATGCAACAAGCAGGTAGAAATATAGAAAAAGATGTTCTTTCAAAAGCACTTGATTTGGCTTTTGAAGATAGAATTTTTATACATAATAATAAAACTATAATATTTTAATGCGATAATTTTACTATAGTTTTATTTAAAGCATTAAAAAAATAATCAATATCCTCTTTTTCATGCGTATAATGCAAGCTTATTCTTAACCAACCTGGTTTTGTTTTAAGTTTTTGATTATCTTTTAAGCCTAGCAAATCATGACCATAAGGCCCAGCACAAGCACATCCAGCGCGTGTTTCTATGTGGTATTTTTTACTAAGTTCGTAAGCGATATCAAAAGGAGAAATTCCTTTGATATTGAAAGCAAAAATAGGCAATCGGGTTTTTAAATTCTTTGCGTATAAAATTAAATTAGGTATAGTTTTTAGTTTTTCAAAAAAATAATCTTTTAAAATTTCTTCTTTTTTTTCTATATTTTTAACCCCTATAGAATCTTTGATTTTAAAAGCTAAGCTAGCGCGAATGAGTTGTAAAATTCCAGGTGTTCCTCCTTCTTCTAAAGCTTCTTCATTGCAAAGGTAGCATTGTGAAGTGCGAGAAACATAGCCCACAGTTCCACCTGCGGCAAAGCTAGGTTTGTTTCCACAAAGATCTTTTTTGATGGCTAAAAGTCCAGAACCGCCAATACCACCGATTAATTTATGAGAACTTATAAACAACGCATCATAGTATTGACAAGATATGTTTTTATAGGGAATGAAACTAGATGCATCAAAAGCAACTATCCCTTTAAATTTACGAACCATTTCAGAAATGCGTTTGTAATCACTTAATATCCCAGTAACATTTGAAGCTAAAGAAAAGCTAGCGATTATTTTTCTTTTTTTGTTTTTTTGTAAAGTTTTTTCTAGAAAATCAAAATCAATTTCTCCATTTTTATCCAAGGGAATTCTAATACATTCGCACAAGCCTTCTCGAAATGAAAGTTCATTAGAATGATGCTCATAAGGCCCTACGATAACTAAAGGTAAGGTATTTTTATCAATTTGCGTAAAATATCTTTCTTTTACAAGAGGGGGAATGTAAATGCCGATCAATTCTTGAAATTTTTTAATAGCACTGCTTGATCCTGTTCCGCAAGCTATAAGGGCAAAATTTTCATCTAATGATAAACTTTTTTTTATATCTTTTCTTGCTTGTTCGTAAGTTTGTTGAGTTTTAAAAGAATTCAAAGAGCTATCAGAATGTGTGTTTGCATAGGTTGGGAGAATTTTTAAAATTTCTTTTTCTACACATTTTAGAGCTAAAGCACTTGCTGTGAAGTCAAAATGCAAAATACCTTTTTTTAAGATCAATTCTTTTTTTAAATCTGAAATTTGCAAATACAATCCTTATAAAAATTTGCTAAAATTATACTATAAAAATGCTTTATAAAAGGAAAAATATAAAATTTAAGAACTTTGTAGATTTGCATAAGAATTTGTCTTTAAGTAAGCTTTTTGATTTTTATAGTGTGTTTGAAGGTTTTGAAAAATTAAACATTTTAAATTTTGAAGACGATGTATTTACAAATATAGAGCGAATTTTGCTTGATGATTATCTAAAAATTAAAAGTTATTTCGCCTTGGATGAAACAAGTTCTTACGCTCTTACTTTACTAGCTAAAAACAATCGCAAGCGTTTTTCTATCAATAGAAAAATTCAGCATTTTAAAGCTTTATCTACACTTAAATATCTTTTAGAAACAGGTATAATAAAACTTGAGTATAGTAAGGAAGCTAAAAAAATAAAAGATAAAAGACAAAAAATCAAAAAAGAACTAAGATCTTATGTTGTCCAAGATAAGATTATATTTAGCAACCATTTTACTCGTTTCTTTTTTTATTTTTTAAAGCCCAATGAAAAGCTTATTTTGCAAAATCGTTATAAAGAAGTTTTAGAATGTATTAAGGAAAAATTTGAACTTTATCAAAGTTTTTGTTTTGAACAGCTTTCTAGAGAATTACTTGAGAAAAAATTCAATATCAATGGAGTGCAAAGTTACTGGGATAAGAATTTAGAACTTGATCTTTATTATCAAGATGAAAATTTGTGTTTTGTCGGAGAAGTTAAATTTAAAAATAAAAAAATTTGTAAAAATATTTTAAATCTTTTAAAATCAAAAGCAAAGTCTTTAAATTTGGCTCCAAATTATTACATTATAATCTCAAAAAATGGTTTTAGCAAGGAAATTGATAAAATATGTGAACAGAATTTGCTTTTACTTGATTTGAATGATTTTAAGATTTTATTAGAGGAATGATAAATGAATGAAAGTATTTTAAAAAGTTTAGACTCAAATGAAAAAGAAACCCTACAAAAAGGCTTAGAAAGTCTTATAGAACAAACTTATGTAATAGAAAATGAATACAAAACTTTAAATGAAAACTATAACTCCTTACGCGCGATGGTTGATGAGATTATAGAGGTGTTGCCTAGTGCGCTTTGGATTTTAGATAAAGAAAAAAATATTATTTTACAAAATCAAGAAGCCTTGAAAAATCCAAAATTACTTAGTATCATTAGTCTTGATAAAATTCGTGATGAGCTTGAATTTGAAGGTAGGTTTTATGCGGTAAAAATCATAGCGCATAATGAAAAAACTATAGTTTCAGCTACAGATATTAGCGATGAAAAACGCAATGAAAGGCTTGCAAGCATGGGTAGTGTAGCGGCTCATTTGGCACATGAGATAAGAAATCCTATTGGATCTATATCTTTACTTGCTTCAACCCTTTTTGCTCGTAGTGAGCTTAAAAATAAGCATATAGTTCTTGAAATCCAAAAGGCTATTGCTAGAGTGGAGCGTATCGTAAATTCAACTCTACTTTTTACTAAGGGTGTACACATCAATGCTTTAAATTTTAATCTTTTAGAGTTAAAAGAAGAGTGTGAAAGTGCCATTAACTCTTATAATTTCACTTCTCAAATAGACTTTGAAATATCTTTTTTGGATAAGCAGATTTGTGCTGATAAAGCTCTTCTTGGTTTGGTTTTGCAAAATTTGATTTATAATGCTATTGATGCGATAGAAGAAAGCGAATGTGAAAAGCCTATGATTAAAATTTTAGCAAGTTATGATAATGAAAAAATATGCATCAGAGTGTATGATAATGGTTGTGAAATAAAAGATGAGAAATTGGTTTTTGAAGCTTTTAAAACAACAAAACTTAAAGGCAATGGACTTGGCTTGTCTCTTTCTAAAGAAATCATAAACGCTCATAAGGGAGAGTTAAGTTTTCAAAGTGATCCTAAGAATTTTTATTTTACCTTACCTTTGGTGTGATAAATATTTTCTTTTCACCCCAAAATGGAACAGATCTTGCTTATATTATTTATATAAATATATTTAGATTGAAGGCAGAAAAATCTAAATTAAGGAATTAATATGAGTATCTTTAGTATCAATGATAACTCAAACTATGCAAAGTAAAGAGAGTAAAGAAAGTAAAGAAAATTCTAAAATAAGTTTTGCTAATGCTTTTTTAAAACAAAATGCTAGTAAGTTAAATGAAATTCAAAATGCAAATTCACAAACTCTAGCAAGAAGTGAAGCATTAAATTCTACTAATACAACAAATACTAGCAATAATACTAATTTTAGTATAAGTAGTAAGACAAGTTCTCCTAATTATGATATATCTAGTGAATTTAAAAACTCTATTTATACTCTAAAATACAAACAAGTAGATATAAGTAATACTTCTACTAATACAGCCTATGGTTATAGTGTAGATAAAGATGGTTATATGGGAAGTGATTTTAATAAAGCTGCAGGATTACCTGAAGATTTTAAGATACATAAATCTACTTTGGATGAGATTAAAAAAGCTGCTGAAAATGAACCTTATATTGCAGATATGAAACAATATTTTGGTGTAAGTGAGTATTATACTAATATCGATATGGCTGAAACCATAAAACAATATTATAATCAATTTAATCAAATTGTTAATTATGCTTTTAATGATACCAATAAAACAAGTTTCACTGAAGCAGATATAAATTCTATGCCTAAGGGAATTAGTGAATTATCATCTGATAAAACTATAGGTATTATGCCGAAAAATTATGACAAGCTAACAATAACAAACTATTATAATACACAAGAGCAATATAATGAAGCAGAACAATTAGGAATGTTTGGACATATTAATATAGGCTTACAACCATTAAATTTCACTCCGCAAAGTATGCAAACTCAAAATTTAGATAAAGACATTGCAATAGATACTTTTAATCCTGATATGTCAGTTTATCCACAAAATGAAGATGGAAGTTATTCTAAAGAAGCTTTGTTTATGAGTTTTTTAAAATCAACGGGTGTATCGCCAAGAGAAGGTAGTGCAACATTAAATCCTATAGCTAAGTCTTATGCTGAAGCTATGGCTAAAGAAAGCTTTGATGGCTCTTTAGCTTCTTTAGATGACATTATGACAGGTAAAGTTGATTTTGCAAGTTTGTTAAAAGGCTATGCACAAGAGGGTTGGCTTGATGCAGATATATATGCAATGGATAAAGGGGTTGCTTGGCAAAATACAAGCATAGGTTATGGTGTAGCTTGGTTTGATAGAGAATTTAATCAAGTAAAAGCTAATGGTTGGAAAGCAAGCAGTGAAAGTATCAATTCTTATGTTGGATCTATAATGGATAGATTAAATAATCTTATGGGGCAAACTAGGGTTTAGGAAGTATTTGTACGAAGTCAAATTAAAAATGATGACATTTGCAAATACTTATGCAAATCACATAAAGCTAGGTGCATCGTTTGAAAAGAGTATCAAATCTCCGTGTTTTGTTTCTTTAGCTAGAGTTTGAACTAGTTGACTCTTTTCTTTAAGTATAATGGTTTTTATTTTTAACTCTTTTTTGAAAATTTCAGCATTGATTTGTGCACTAATGATAGCAAGATCAAAACACTCATTGATGATTTTGGCAAGTTTTATATTTTCTTCTTCGCTTACTTCTACTATACCAGGACTTACTAAAACTTTGCGTCCTTTATAGCTTTTACAAAGTTTATAGCTTGTGCTCATACCTTTAAAATTTCCATTAAAACCATCATCTATGATAAATTTAGGCTCTCTTGAAAGCACTTGCAAGCGATGTTCTACGGAATTTATATTTAAAACTTGCTTTTGAATTTTTTCTAGTTTTATGCCAAGATAATGAGCACAAAGTATACAAACACAAAGATTTTGCGCATTAAAATCCCCTAAAATTTGACTTTTAAAATCATAGGATTTATTTTCTATATCGACTTTAAATTCTAAACCTTCAAGACTTGAATGAATAAGACTTAATTTATCATCATAAAGGCTGATGAGTTTATCTTCTTCTTTTTGGGTGCTAGAGTGTAAAAAAGCCTTTTCTAGTCTTTCGGAATTTAAGGCTTCAAGTTTGGTTGAGCGGATATTTTCAACACTTTTAAAATACTCTAAATGTGCATTGCCTATCTCTCCTACTATGCTGATTTGAGGTTGTAAAAAATGCGTGATTTCATCGATATCGCCTTTAAGTCTAGCGCCTGCTTCAGCTATGTAAATTTGAGTATCTTGACTTAAATTAGCATTGATATCAGCAACTATACCTAGTAAGGTATTGACAGAGCGTGGTGTTTTGTAGCTTTTAAAGTCATCTTTTAAAAGTTCGTATAAAAAATTTTTAATACTTGTTTTTCCAAAACTTGCGGTAATGAGTATGATTTTTAAATTTTCATTGGCTCTTAGTTTGGCTTTGGCTTGTTTTTTATAATATAAATTTGTAAAAAACTCATAAATTTTAAGACTCAATAAAGCAAAAGGAAGACTAAAAAGATTAAAAAGAAAAGAAAAACGCAAAGCAAGGATGGTAAAAATAGCATTATAAACAAAAACAAAAA
The DNA here is from genome assembly GCF_012897395.1 of Campylobacter sp. CFSAN093224. Lineage (NCBI taxonomy): Bacteria > Pseudomonadati > Campylobacterota > Epsilonproteobacteria > Campylobacterales > Campylobacteraceae > Campylobacter > Campylobacter sp. CFSAN093224. Next base: position 754,217 of record NZ_CP040607.1, read on the forward strand.
CAAAAAACCATTTAACCTTACTTGTAAAAACAAGCTTTTTATCTATGCCTTTATTCCAAAAATACAAAATCGGAGTATGGATCAATGCAAAATATGCCAAAGAGTATAAAGGAAAAGCTAAGAATAAAAAATAAGGAATAAATAAAAAATACAAATGCCACAAAGGTTTATGATAATGAAAAAACACGCGTTTAAATTTATAAGAATACCATTGTAAAGCACTCATAAGATAAAAAGCTATACAAAAATTAAAAAATAAAGAATTGATAAAATAAAGAGTATTGATAAGCATTTAAATTTCCTTGATTTTTTGAGCTATGAAAGCAGAGTGTTTTAAAAAGAAAAAATGATCCCCCTCTAAAGGATAAAAAGTACTATTTTTTAAAAATTGATGCATTTTTTCACCACAATACAAAGGCGTAGCTTCATCGCTTTTTCCCCAAAAAATCAAGCTTTTAGCCTTTTGCTTGGCAAAAATTTCACTAAAATCCTCATCAACAACCTTTTTAAAGGTTTCATACATTATAGGACTAAGATTTGCTCCATCTTTACTAGCAAAATAGCGATAAAATTTTCCCAAACCAAAGAGTTTTAAAATTTTAAAAATACGGATTTTAAAACGCACTTTTAGGGATTTTTTAGCCAAAATTCCTGCACTTGAAAGTAAGATTAGGGTGTCTTTTTCTTTTGCGAGTAGGGTACTTACTTTTCCACCAAAAGAATGCCCCATGAAAAAACAGACATTGAGTTTTTTTTGTTTTAAAAAAAGTTCTGTGATATTGGCATAATCTTGAGTGTTTAAAATTTCTTCCACGCTTGAATTTCCAAAACCTGCTAAATCCATATAAATTTGACAAAAATCTTTCAAAAAAGGACAAAAACTTTGTTTCATAAGTTTTTTATCAGCTCCCCAGCCGTGTAAGATAAGTATTTGCGGTAAGGAAAGATCACCTAAAATTTCATAAGAAATTTGATAAGTTTTGTTTTTATAAGAAAGTTGAGTTTGAGCCATTTTAAGCCTTTTGATTTTTGTAGATATTTTCTAAAAGTTGCATGGCATTTTGTAAGCGTTCAAATTCTTTCATACTAAGCATTACAGCTTCAAATTTGTTATTTTTTAAAATAACTATTTTTCCACTTTCGCTTTTTTTGAGTTTTTCCATAATGGGGCTAAAATTTCTTACCACTTCGGTGGCAGTGTAAATTTCATCTTGTTTAAAAGAGAGCATTTTTCTTCCTAAAATACGCTAAATTTTATGTATAATTTAGCGCATTTTGACTTAAAAGCTTATAATTTTCCTTTTTGTCCGTTAATGGAGTGAAGGAAGTTGTAATTGATTTTTATCATTTTTTCAAGTGAAATTTGATCAGCTAAAGCGTTTAAAGTGGTATTAAAATCTTTAAAAAGATAATTAGCCAAAGAACCAGGGTTTGGGTTGATTTCATTTAAATATACTTCATTATTCAGTATAAAAAAATCACAGCGTATTAAAGCACCTTTAAACAAAGGATTGTAGATCTTTTTAAAGCTATCTTTGAGTTTTTCTTTTAATTCTTCGCTTAAATCTGCTTCTATAAGTTCATTGTGTCCTGAAAAGCTAAGATATTTTTGTTCAAAGTCTAAAAATTCTTTTTTCTTTGGCTCTTCTATAATGGAAAAAACAAACTCATCATTGATCATACATCCTGCAAGATTGTATTCTTTGATATTGTTTTTAAATTCTTCTACTACAAGATCATTGTCAAATTCAAAACCTACATCTTTGGCGTATTCTAAATCTTTTTCATCTTTTACTATACTAATACCTATACTACTTCCAAGTCTTGCAGGTTTGATAATGCAAGGAAAACTAAGCTTTTCTTTAGAGTTTTGATTTTTTCTTAGTATGGTATAATCAAGTGTTTTTACTCCAACGCTTTTGGCATAAAGTTTGGTAAGTTCTTTGTTAAAAGATAATACACTAGCTTCAAGCCTAGGTCCTATAAATTTAATAGAATAAAACTCAAATAAAGCCGCAATTTTTCCATCTTCTCCATCTCTACCATGGATAAGATTGATCACGCATTCGCACTCTAGTTTATTTTCTTTTAAAAAGCCTTTGTTAAAAAAACCTCCTTGTTTGATGAAGAGTTCTTTTTCTTTTTTATAAGCTTTAGTGCTAAAAGTTTTAGAATTCATTTTTTCACTTGGGATATGATAAAATCTTCTTTCTTCATCACAAAAAATAAATTCTAAATTTTGATTGATAACTTTTTTAAGCACTACAGCGCTTACTATACTGATCTCATGTTCATAAGAATTTCCGCCAAAAAGTATTGCAAATTTCATTTTATTCCTTTATCCTAGTTTTTTAAGAGCTTCTTTGATGAGTTCGCTTGTGCCTGTTGCTTGAGCACTTGCTAAAACACTTATGATTTTTTCTTGTTTAAAGCCTAGAGTAAGAAGTGCGGCTAAGGCTTCGCTTTTATCATCGCTTACATTTTCAAGTTTGGTTTTTGTGTCAGAAAGTTCTACTATAATGCGTTTTGCACTTTTTGGACCTATGCCAGGTACTTTTTTAAGCACGCTTTCATCGCTCAAACTTAACGCTTTGTAAAAAGAATTTACATCAAGACTAGAGCATACTGCCATAGCAGTATTTGCACCCACTCCATTGACTTTTAAAAGCATTTCAAACATTTTTTGTTCATCTTTATCCAAGAAGCCATAAAATTTATTAGAATCTTCTTTGATGATTTGAGTAATAAAAAACTCATGCTTTTCTTGAGTTTGAATTTTAGCAGAACAAAAAAGCGAAATAAATATCCCATAGCTTAAACCACTAGCACATTTAACAATGATAAAAGTAGGTTCTTTTTTTGTGATTATTCCTTCGATGCCGACAACCATGCTATATCCTTTTCTTCATAATCTAATTTTTTATGTATTTCTATACTTTCTTGGTTGTTTTGTATGACTTTTTTAATGCCTATAAATTTAGCACTTTCATTAACAAATGAAGAGTAAAAAATATCTTCTTTAGGTTCTAGAAGTGAAAATTTGATCTCATTCATGTCAGTCCATTTGCCGCTTTTATTTATAAAAGTTGCTTCAAAAAGCATTTTTTGCAAATTGATTAATTCTAATTGTAAAGATTTTTTGCGTTCAAGAAGTTCTTTTTCTTCATTTTGTAGTTTATTTAATTCAAGATTTTGTAAAGAGAAATCTTTTAGGGCTTTTTCGTATTGTACAGGAACATTTTGACCTTGATTTTTAAGTTCTGTTATCTTTTTTTCAACGCTTAAAATTCCATTTTTGCTTGATAAAATGTATTGTCTTATTTTATTTATTTTATGATTTAACTTAGAAATTTGCTCTCCTAAAATCGCAAATTCTTCATCATAATTTTTATCAAGAGTTTTAATTTTAGCATGAAATTTATTGTTATCCCCGTTAATGCGTTCTATTGTGGTGTTTTCAAAAAACACACAAGAATTATTACTTTCTAAATTTTCTATATAGATTTTATCAGCTTGTATATTTCCGCCTAAACTTTTTTTAATTCTCACTTCTTTGGCTTTGATTGTTCCACCTTCGAGCAAATCTATATTTAAAATTTCGGCTTCCGCAAATCCTCTATGAGTTTTTATATAGGCTTGTTTGGCTTGAATTTTGGCTTTAGAGTGCGTAGTGCCTTCAATTTTCATTTTGGTGGCATTAAGTTGAGTGTTGCTTCCTACGCTTCCGACTACATTTAATTCTTCACATTCTATCCCAACGCCAGAATTTACAGCATCTTTTACTTCTGAAAGAAATTTTATATTGATTTTGACATTTTTGTCTAGTCCAGCTCTTATAATCCCTATATTTTTAAAATCTACCCCATTAAAATCTAGTTCATTGGCGATATCAAATTTTTCACCATCTTGTACTACATAACCTTTTTTTAAGGCTATATATTCTGTGTATCCATCTTGCTCTACTTGTTTAAAAGCCGAAGAACAAGAAAATTTAACTTTATTTTCATTTGCGGCTAAAACTTTTAAGGTGTGTAAATTTAAGTCTTTTCCTTCTTTACCTTGTTTAAATTTGACGTGTTTTAAAACAACTTCATTTTCATCAACAACAATAATACCTGAGCGTTTTTCATCGATAGTGTAGTTTTTGATTTTTTCTTTATAAGTCAAGATCAGAGATTCATCTTGACTTTCTATAGGATCAATACCTTGTGCAACGGTGATTTGTATAGTTTTATTTAAAGGGGTGTTTTTATATTGGTTGCAAAAAGACATTAATTTTTTCTTAAAATCAAAAATGCGGATACCTATTAAAAATTTAAGTTTCAACATCTTTTTATAAATATTTTGCAAAAGTTCTAGTGCTAGTTTTTCATGAAAGTCTAAATTTGTAAAATCAATTTGAGCAACTATTTTGGTTAAATTTTTATTTGCAACTAGTTTGACTGCTTGAGATGCTTTGCTTTGGTTTATACCGTGGAAAATTTCTATTTTGTATTCTTGCTTGATTTGAAGATCATTTTTTAAAAAAATTTCATCTTTATCAAAAAGAGTTAATTCTTTTTCAGAGATTTTTTCCCATTCTAAATCTCCAAAACGATATTGTGTAGAAAATGCCAATAAACTAAAATCAAGCTCATTTAAGCTAAGGTTTGTTCGTGAAGCTACGCTTAAAAGCTCTCGAGCTGGATTTTCTGTATAGGCAATAATTTTTTCATCCAAAGCCAAAACTTTCCCCTTGTAAAAAATTAAGAATGTAATTATAGTCAATTTTTAATCAATTTTAGTTAAAATAGTTCTCTTTATATTTTGAAATTTATGAAAAAATTTAATGAAGAGTTTAGTATTTAAAAATTTTATTATCAATGCTTTAGGAATTTTATTTTCAAGAATTTTAGGGCTTGCTAGAGATGTTTTAATAGCGCTTTTTTTAGGAGCAGGGCTTTATAGTGATATTTTTTTTGTGGCTTTAAAAATGCCTGCTTTTTTTAGAAGAATTTTTGCAGAAGGGGCTTTTGGACAAAGTTTTTTGCCTAATTTTGTAAAAGCGAAAAAAAAGGGAGCTTTTTGCGTTAGTGTAATGATGCAATTTAGCCTTATAGTTTTTTTATTTTGTCTTTTGGTAAGTTTTTTTTCCTCTTTTTTTACTAAGCTTTTTGCTTTTGGGTTTAACGCAGATACTATAGCTTTAGCGGCTCCTTTGGTGGCGATTAATTTTTGGTATTTGTTTTTTATTTTTTTAGTTACTTTTTTAGGAGCTATTTTAAATTATAGACAAAAATTTTTCATTACCTCTTTTTCTGCGGCATTATTTAACTTAAGTATTGTTATAGCTGCCTTTTTTGTGGATAAAAATGCACCGCAAAATACACTTTATTATTTTTCTTATGCAACGGTTTTAAGTGGGGTGGCACAGCTTATTTTACATTTGCTTGTTTTAAAAAACAATCCTGTAATACGTGCTATGGCTTTAAGTATAAAATTTAAAAAAGCCAAGGCGAAATTACAAGGTTTTTATGGCAATTTTTTTCATGGAGTTTTAGGTTCTTCTGCGACTCAATTTAGCTCATTGCTTGATACAACCATAGCTAGTTTTTTAATGAGCGGGAGTATTTCTTATCTTTATTATGCAAATCGCGTCTTCCAACTCCCCCTTGCACTTTTTGCTATCGCTCTAACTCAAGTTTCTTTTCCAAAAATTTTAAAACATTTAAAAAGTGGTCAAGAAAATTTAGCTTTAAAATTTATGCAAAGAGCATTAGCGCTTTTAAGCATTTTGCTTATTGCTTCTAGTATTGTAGGTTCTGTGTTTGCTTTGGAAATTTCAAAACTTTTATTTGAAAGAGGAAATTTCACTCACGAAGATAGTGTGATTACGGCTTATGTTTTGATTGCTTATCTTATAGGGCTTTTACCTTTTGGTTTGCAAAAGCTTTTTTCTTTGTGGCTTTATGCAAAATTTAAACAAAAAACAGCAGCTTGGATCGCGGTAAAATCTTTAATTATCAGTGCTTTATGTTCTATGGCTTTTATATTTTTGATTAAAGATGAAAGTTTAAAGGTTATTGCAGTAGCACTTTCAAGCTCTATTAGTGCTTTTTATTTGCTTGGAGCTAATATCAAAGAATTTGGTTTTAAGAAATTTTTTGCTTTAATATCTATTAAAATTTGCTTATTGGTTATAGTTGCTTTGATTGTTTTTACGATCTTACTTATTTTGATTAAACCTTATATTTTAAGTTTTTTTATAGGAATTTTTACAAGTTTTAAAGGAGTTTTTTAATGAGATTATTAGATAGTGTAACAAAAGAGAAAATAAAACTTGATAAAAAAGATATTAGTATTTATTTATGCGGACCTACGGTTTATGATGATGCACATTTAGGACATGCAAGAAGTAGTGTTTGTTTTGATCTTTTGCGTAGGGTTTTACTTGCTCAAGGCAATAGGGTAAAATTTGCTAGAAATTATACAGATATTGATGATAAGATTTTGAAAAAAATGGCTCAAAGTGGTCAAACTTTAGAGGAAATTACGGAATTTTATATCAAAAGTTATGAAGAGGATATGAGGGTTTTAAATGTATTAGATCCTGATTTTAAACCTCGTGCAACGCATTATATAACAGCTATGCTTGATTTGATTAAAAAGCTTGCTAAGGATGGGTTTGTTTATACTCTAGAAGATGGAATTTATTTTGATACAAGTAAAGATGAAAAATATTTAAGCCTATCAAATCGCAATTTAGAAGAAAATATCTCTCGTCTAAGTAATGAAGTGCAAAAAAGAAATGAAAGCGATTTTGTGCTTTGGAAATTTGATGAAAATTTTTACGAAAGTGAATTTGGCAAAGGGCGTCCAGGTTGGCATACTGAATGTGTTGCTATGATTGATTCTATTTTTGAAAATACTCTTGATATACATGCTGGAGGGATAGATTTGCTTTTTCCTCATCATGAAAATGAAGCTGCGCAATGTCGTTGTGGATGTAAGAGAAAATTAGCAAATATTTGGCTTCACAATGGTTTTGTAAAAATCGATGGCGAAAAAATGAGTAAAAGTTTAAATAATAGTTTTTTTATAAAAGATGCTTTAAAAGAATTTATGGGCGAGGCTTTAAGATTTTATCTTTTGAGTTCTCATTATAGATCTCATTTTAATTATTCTTTATCGGATTTAGAAAATGCTAAAAAACGTTTAGATAAATTTTATCGCCTTAAAAAAAGATTGGATTTAGGTGAAATTTCTGATTTTGATGTTTTAAATGATATTGAAATAAAAAGCGAAATTGCTAAGCAAATTTTAGAGATTTTAAATGATGATTTAAATGTTTCTAAAGCCTTAGCTCTTTTGGATGATTTTATCAGTAGTGCAAATTTAGAGTTGGATAAAGAAAGCAAAAATAAAATTTTAAAACAAAATATCAAAGAAGCTTTAAGTGAGCTAGCTAAAATTTTTGGCTTTGGTTTTATGGATGCAACTTTATATTTTCAATGGGGTGTAAGCAAAGAAGAACGAGAAGAGATTGAAAAGTTAATTTTAGAAAGAACTGAGGCTAAGAAAAACAAAGATTTTAACACAGCTGATGCAATAAGAGAGCAATTAAATAGTAAAAAAATCACTCTTTTGGATACTCCAAATGGAACAATTTGGGAGAAAATAAATGCATAATGAGATGAATTTAAAAGAGGTTTTAATACGCTTTAAGCCCTTTTATAAAAGATATTGGAAACAATTTGCTATAGCTATTTTTGGTATGATTTTAGCAAGCGGAGGAACTGCTGGAAGTTTTTATGCTTTAGAGCCTATTTTAAATTATATTTTCGTTGAAAAAAATGAAGCTTTACTTTATACAGTACCTTTTTTGCTAGTATTGATGTATTTTTTTAAAAATCTTGGAACTTATTTACAAAGTTTTTATGTTTCCTTTATAGGAACAGATATGTTAAGAGTATTGCGTGCTAGGGTTTTAAAAAATGTTTTACGCTTGGATATGGATTTTTTTAAACGCTATAGAAGCGGAGAGCTTGTAAGTCGTTGTACTAATGATATTAATGCACTTCAAAGCATAGTATCAAACATTATTCCTGATTTTTTTAGAGAGCTTTTAACTGCTATAGGACTGCTTGCGGTAGTCTTGTATCAAAGTCCTACTTTGGCTTTTTTTGCTTTAGTGATTTTGCCTTTAGCTATTTTTCCTTTGGTATGGTTTGCTAAAAAACTTAAAAAATATGCAAGAAATATACAAGAAACAAATTCGGATTTACTTTCTTATTTGGGTGAAATTTTTTCAAATATTGAATTGATCAAAGCTAATGATAATGAAAAAAAAGAAAGTGATAAATTTGCTAAGCATAATGATACTTTATGTAAATTAAACCTAAAATCCGCACGTATTGATGCACTTACAAGTCCTTTAATGGATATGATGGGTTCTGTTGGGGTTGCTGTGGTGATTATTGTAGGGGGTAGAGAGGTTATCAATGGTTCTATGAGTGTGGGAAGTTTTATCAGTTTTGTTTCGGCACTTTTTGCGATATATACTCCTTTAAAGCGTCTTTCGTCTTTATATGGAAAACTTCAAGGTGCTGTTGCGGCAAGTGAAAGAACTTTTTATTTATTGGATTTAGAACCTCAAATTAAAGGTGGAAGCAAAGAATTAAAAAACATTGAAAAAATTAGCTTTGAAAATGTTGAATTTACTTATGAAAACCCGCATAAAAGTGTTTTAAAAGGCGTAAATTTTGATTTTGTTAAAGGGCAAATGCTTGCTCTTGTAGGGACAAGTGGGGGTGGTAAATCTTCTATTATTAATCTTTTGATGTATTTTTATGAAAAGCAAAAAGGTAAAATTTTACTCAATCAAGAAGATATTAGCACTTTTACCATAGAAAGCTTACATGCTAAAATAGGACTTGTAACGCAAAATATTTATCTTTTTAATGATAGTTTTGCTGCAAATATTGCTTATAGCGAAGAGTTAGAAGAAGAAAAAGTCATCCAAGCTTTAAAATTGGCCAATGCTTATGAATTTGTTAAAGAAATGGGCGGGATTTGGGCTGAAGTGAAAGAACATGGTAAGAACTTAAGTGGAGGGCAAAAACAAAGAATAGCAATCGCTAGAGCTTTATATAAAAATCCTGATGTGCTTATTTTTGATGAAGCAACTTCAGCTTTGGATAATGAAAGTGAAAAAGCAATAGTTAAAACTATAGAAAATTTAAAACAAGATAGATTGATTTTAGTGGTTGCACATCGTTTAAGCACTATAGAAAATGCGGATAAAATAGTAGTATTGGATAAGGGTAAGGTATTGGCAATAGGTAAAGATGAAGAGCTTTTGCAAACTTGTTCTTTGTATCAAAAATTTAAAAGCAAAGAAAAAACAAAGCCCAGCTTTAGTTAATTTTAGTTAGAATTTCAAAAAGGATTAAAAAATGGCTTATGAAATGATAAAACTTTTACTTTTTAAGTTAAACCCTGAGCATGCACATGCTTTGGTTGAATATAGCTTAAGGGCTTTAAGTGCCAGTTTTCCAGGAGCTTTAAGTTTTTTAGCACACAAATATATAGTTGATGATGAGAGTTTAAGGCAAAATTTACTTGGACTTGATTTTAATAATCCTGTAGGTTTAGCAGGAGGCTTTGATAAAAATGCCACTATGATAAGACCTTTGAGTGCTTTAGGATTTGGCTTTTTAGAAGTGGGAACTTTTACTCCAAAACCTCAAGAAGGCAATGAAAAGCCACGTCTATTTAGACTTGTAAAACAAGAAAGTATACAAAATGCTATGGGTTTTAACAACGAAGGTGCTGAAAAGATTGCTTTAAGACTTGCAAAAACCTATCCTTTTGTTTTGCCTTTAGGGGTAAATATAGGGAAAAATAAAATCACTCCAAATGATAAAGCCTTGGAGGATTATTTTACTTTGTTTAGAGATTTTAAGGATTTGTGTGATTATTTTATCGTTAATATCTCATCTCCTAATACTAAAAATTTAAGAGAGTTGCAAAATGATGATTTTTTAAATACCTTGCTTGAAGAAGCCAAAAAAATCACTTCTAAGCCTATTTTGATAAAAATTGCTCCTGATATGAAAATAGATGATGCTTTAAATTTATGTGAAAATGCCATTAAAAAAGGTGCAGATGGGTTTATATTAGCCAATACTAGTGTTGATTATAGTTTATTAGATAATAATCGTACTTTTGGTGGTATTAGTGGAAGACTGATTACGGAAAAAAGTGGTATTTTTTTCAAAGAAGTAGCTAAAATTCTTTTTGGCAAAACCTTGCTTATTGCAAGTGGAGGGATTGATAGTGCTGATATTGCTTATGAGCGTATTAAAAATGGGGCTAATTTGGTGCAAGTTTATACAGCTTTGATTTTTAAAGGTCCTTCTTTGGTAAAAAATATCAATCAAAATCTTATAGAGCTTTTAAGAAAAGATGGTTTTTTACACATTAGCGAAGCTGTTGGGGTAAATTTAAAATGATTGCTTATGAAAAAATTCAATTAAAAAACAAGCTTGAAGTTTATGCTTTGCCTGTAAATAAAAATAGCGATGTGATTAGCGTTGATATTTTTTATAAAGTGGGTTCAAGAAATGAGATCATGGGAAAAAGTGGCATAGCTCATATGTTAGAACATTTAAATTTTAAAAGTACTAAAAATTTAAAAGCTGGCGAATTTGATGAGATTGTTAAGGGTTTTGGTGGTGTGGATAATGCAAGCACAGGTTTTGACTATACTCATTATTATATTAAATGTGCGAAGAAAAATTTAGATAAAGCTTTAGAGCTTTTTGCAGAACTTATGGCGAATTTAAATTTAAAAGATGAAGAATTTCAGCCTGAAAGAGCAGTGGTTTTAGAAGAGCGTAGATGGAGAACAGATAATAACCCTTTAGGATATCTTTATTTTAGGCTTTTTAATCATGCATTTATGTATCATCCTTATCATTGGACTCCTATAGGTTTTTTTAAGGATATAGAAAATTGGAGTATTGAAGATATTAAAGAATTTCACAGTATTTATTATCAACCTAAAAATGCGATTTTACTTGTAAGTGGCGATATAGAAAGTAAGGAAGTTTTTGAGCTTTCAAAAAAACATTTTGAAAAGATTAAAAATACTAAGACTATACCTAAAATTCACACAAAAGAGCCTAAGCAAGATGGAGTAAAAAGAATATATTTACATAAAAACTCAGATACTGAACTATTAGCCCTTGCTTATAAAATTCCAAATTTCAAGCACAAAGATATACCTGCTTTAAATGCTTTATCCGAGCTTTTAGGAAGTGGGAAAAGTTCTTTAATGAGTGAAATTTTGATTGATAAATTAAATTTAATCAATGATTATTATGCTTATGTTAATGATTGTATAGATGAAAATTTATTTATTTTTATTTGTAATTGTAACCCCAATGTTAATGCAGAAAAAGTAGAAAAAGAGCTTTTAAAAATCATTGATAAACTTAAAATGGGTAAAATTTCTCAAAAAGATTTGCAAAGAGTGAAAAATAATGTCAAAAGTGATTTTATTTTCTCACTTAACAATGCTAGTGCAGTGGCAAATATTTATGGTTCATATCTAGCAAGAGGAGATATCAATCCTTTGTTAAATTATGAGAAAGATATACAAAATTTGGAATTAAAAGATTTGATTTCTTGTGCTAAAAAATATTTTATTCAAGAAAATTCAACTACGGTAATTCTAAGAAAGGATTCAAATGGATAAAAATATTATCATTGGGGCGATGACGGCTCTTATTACACCATTTAAAAATGGAAAAGTTGATGAGCAAAGTTATGCAAGATTGATTAAAAGACAAATAGAAAATGGCATCGATGCAGTAGTTCCAGTAGGAACAACAGGAGAAAGTGCAACTTTAACTCATGAAGAACATAGAACTTGCATAGAAATAGCCGTTGAGACTTGTAAAGAAACTAAAGTTAAGGTTTTAGCAGGTGCGGGAAGTAATGCAACTCATGAGGCAGTGGGTTTGGCTAAATTTGCTAAAGAGCATGGTGCTGATGGGATTTTAAGTGTGGCACCGTATTATAATAAACCTACGCAACAAGGACTTTACGAGCATTATAAGGCTATTGCGCAAAGTGTAGATATTCCTGTGCTTTTATATAATGTTCCAGGAAGAACAGGTTGTGAAATTTCAACGGATACTATTATCAAGCTTTTTAGAGATTGTGAAAATATTTATGGAGTAAAAGAAGCGAGTGGAAATATCGATAAGTGTGTGGATTTGCTTGCACACGAACCTAGAATGATGCTTATTTCAGGGGAAGATGCGATCAATTATCCTATACTTTCAAATGGTGGAAAGGGAGTGATTTCAGTAACTTCAAATTTATTACCCGATATGATTAGCGCTTTAACTCATTTTGCTTTAGATGAAAATTATAAAGAAGCTAAAAAAATCAATGATGAGCTTTATAATATCAATAAAATTTTATTTTGCGAAAGTAATCCTATTCCTATTAAAACGGCTATGTATTTAGCTGGATTGATAGAAAGTTTGGAATTTAGACTTCCTCTTTGTTCTCCAAGTAAGGAAAATTTTGCTAAAATTGAAGAAGTGATGAAAAAATATAAGATCAAAGGATTTTAATGAATACAGAATTTCAAGGAAAAACTTTAGTGATTAGCGGTGGAACTCGCGGGATAGGCAAAGCTATAGTTTATGAATTTGCTAAAGTGGGTGCAAATATAGCTTTTACTTATAATTCTAATGCGCAAATTGCTGATGAAATGGTTCAAGATTTGGAGAAAAATTATAAAATCAAAGCTAGAGCTTATGAATTTAATATCTTAGAACCTGAAACCTATAAAGAACTTTTTGAAAAAATTGATGTGGATTTTGATAGAGTGGATTATTTTATCTCAAATGCTATCATTTCAGGACGTGCGGTTGTAGGTGGCTATACCAAATTTATGAAGTTAAAACCAAAGGGAATTAATAACATTTTTACAGCCACAGTAAATGCTTTTGTTGTGGGCGCACAAGAAGCAGCTAAAAGGATGGAAAAAGTAGGGGGTGGAAGCATTATTTCTATCTCATCTACAGGAAATTTAGTGTATATAGAAAATTATTCAGGTCATGGTACAGCAAAAGCCGCTGTAGAAGCTATGGCAAGATATGCGGCTACTGAACTTGGAGAAAAAAATATCCGTGTAAATGTCGTAAGTGGTGGGCCTATTGAAACTGATGCTTTAAGAGCTTTTACAAATTATGAAGAAGTAAAACAGGCTACTATAAATTTAAGCCCTTTAAATCGCATGGGGCAGCCTGAAGATTTGGCTGGAGCATGTCTTTTTCTTTGTTCAAGTAAGGCAAGTTGGGTTACAGGACATACTTTCATCGTTGATGGTGGTACAACTTTTAAATAAAAATTAAGAAAAATCAATGGATTTTTCTTAAAAATATTTTTCAATCAAGTTTTAATTTCCACCCTAAAAAAACACTTAATAATGCAAGTAAAAAAATAAAATTTAAAGTCCAATTACCAAAACCTACAAAACCTATAGATAATACGCTGTAAAAAAATCCTCCCACAGCTGAATAAATACAAATCGTACTTAAAGATCCATTTTCTGCCATTTTTTTACATGGGCAGATTTTATAAAATTTTTTATCGTTAAATTGATTTTTCTTTTTATTTCCTAAAAATAAACCAAAAAGGGCAAAAAGATTTAAAAAAATAAAAGCATATAATAAAATTTGATCTAATTCCATTTTAATATACCTTAAAAGTATCTAAGCCAAGAGGGTAGATGGACTTGCTCTTCTTTTAAAGTAGTCTCTTGTCCATGTCCTGGTAAAAGTTTAAAATCTTCTTTGTAAGTCATAACTTTTTCTAAGCTTTGTTTCATTAAATTTGCATCTGAATAAGGAAAATCCCATCTTCCTATGCTTCTATAAAATAAAAAATCTCCACTAAACATGATATTTTTACCTACAATTTCTATCATAGTGCAACCTGGTGTATGTCCTGGTAAAAAGTGAAATTTAAAGTCAAGTCCGCCTATAGAAATGATATTTTCATCATCAATCAAATAATCCGCTTTGCTAGGCATAAAACCTTGATTAAAAGGATCTTCAAGCATAAAAGTATCATTTTTATGAATATAAATGGGGATTTGATAGGCTTGTTTTACTTTTTCATTATCCCAAACATGATCGTAATGTCCGTGAGTGTTTAAAATCGCTAAAGGATTTTTTACATGTTTTTTGATGAAATTTAGCGCATCAAAACCAGGATCAATTATAATTTCTCCATGCTCACCAAATAAAATATAACAATTTGTCTCATAAGCTCCACAAGCTTGTTTGATAATTTGCATTTTTTGCCTCTTTAATAAAAAATTTGCCTTAAATAAATATAATTATACATTAAATTTTTAAAAGGCAAGCTTTATGGATTGGCAAAAGATTACGGAAAAAATGTGTGATTTTATACAAGAAAAAGTGAAAAATTCTCAAAGTCAAGGTGTGGTTTTGGGGCTTAGTGGCGGGATTGATTCTGCTTTGGTAGCAACGCTTTGTAAAAGAGCTTTAAAAGAGAATGTTTTTGCTCTTTTAATGCCAACTCAAATTTCAAACAAAGCCAATCTTGAAGATGCTTTAAGGCTTTGTGCGGATTTAAATCTTGAATATAAAATCATAGAAATTCAAAGCATTTTAGATGCTTTTATAAAGCAAAGTGAAAATACCACTCTAGTATCTTTGGGAAATTTTGCAGCGCGTATTAGAATGAGTTTGCTTTATGATTATTCTGCTTTGAAAAATTCTTTAGTCATAGGCACTTCTAATAAAAGCGAATTGCTTTTAGGTTATGGTACGATTTATGGGGATTTAGCTTGTGCTTTTAATCCTATAGGATCGCTTTATAAAAGTGAAATTTATGCCTTAGCAAAATACCTTAACTTGCATGAAAATTTCATCAAAAAAGCTCCAAGTGCGGATCTTTGGGAAAATCAAAGTGATGAGGCGGATTTAGGTTTTTCTTATGCAAAAATCGATGAAGGTTTAAAAGCTTTAGAAACTAATGATGAAAAACTTTTAAGAACGCTTGATCCTTCTTTGATTGCTATGTTAAAAAATCGCATGCAAAAAAATGCTTTTAAGGGAAAAATGCCTGAAATTTTGGAAATTTAAACAATGAATGAAGAAAAAAATTATGAACTTTGGCTTGATAATTATTTTTTTAAGCCCAATTTTTGGCAAAAATGCCTTGCTTTTATACTTTTACCTTTAAGTGTGCTTTATGCTTTTTTTGCGATTTTAAATACTTTTTTTCGTAAAAAAATAGTTTTTAAAAAGCCTGTTATTAGCGTTGGTAATTTAAGTTTTGGAGGTAATGGAAAAACCCCGCTTTGTAAAGCTATAGCAAGGGAATTTGATGGCGTTTTTATAGTACTTAGGGGCTATAAAAGAAAGTCTAAAGGTTTGTTTGTTGTTAAAAATCAAAATGAAATTTTATGCACCTTAGCACAAAGTGGCGATGAAGCTATGGAGTATGCTTTTGAAGAAAATATCAAAGGTGTGATTGTGAGTGAAGATAGAGTAAAAGGTATTGAAAAAGCCTTTGAATTGGGAGCTAAAATCGTTGTACTCGATGATGCTTTTTCTAAATTTCATATTAAAAAATTTGATATTTTACTTGAAAGCAAAATCAAACCTTATTTTGATTTTACTTTACCAAGTGGAGCTTATCGTTTGCCAAAATTTTATGAAAAAAGGGCTGATTTTATTGCATTAGAAGGCAGGGATTTTGTGCGTTATTCTTTTGTAAAAGAAAATCCAAAGGCTGTTTTGGCAACTGCTATTGCTAAACCTTTTAGATTGTATGAGCATTTTATCAAAGCAAGGGCTTGTTATTTTTTTAAAGATCATTATGAGTTTAAAAAAGAAGAATTAGAAAATTTGCTAAAAAAACATAATTGCGATACACTAATGCTTACTTTTAAGGATTTTGTTAAAGTTAAAGATTTTGGTTTTAAATGTCAAATTATAGAATTAAATATAGAATTAAAAGATTCATTAAGGGAAAAAATAAAAACTTATATCAAGGAGTTTGAACAGTGAAATTGGTCGAGAGTAGAAATGTAAATAATGTATCAAGTTTTAAGGAAGCTTTGATTAACCCAAACGCCCCAGAAGGAGGGCTTTACTCGCCTTTAAATTTGCCTATTTTTGAAGGAGAAAAATATGCCAATTTGTCTTATAAAGATTTTGCTTTAAAGCTTATAGAAAGTTTTGGTTTTGGCGAAGAAGAGCTTTTTAAAAAGGCTTTGAAAAGTTACGAAAGCTTTGATGATAAAAATACACCTATTTCTTTGCAAAAAATCTCTGAAAAAACCTATATTAACGAGCTTTGGCATGGGCCTACAAGAGCTTTTAAAGATATGGCTTTACAGCCTTTTGGCGTGCTTTTAAGCGAATTTTCAAAGGATAAAAATATTTTAATTATTTGTGCTACGAGCGGCGATACAGGACCTGCAACCCTAAAAAGCTTTGAAAATGCAAAAAATGTTAAAGTAGCTTGTATGTATCCAAAAGGTGGCACAAGTGGAGTTCAAGAGTTGCAAATGCGAGCTTTAGATAAGGATAATTTGAAAGTTTTTGCTATAGATGAGGATTTTGACGCAGCGCAACGCACTTTAAAAGAATTGCTTTTTTCAAAAGATTTTCAAAACAAAATTAAAGCTTTAAATTATGAGCTTTGCGCAGCGAATTCTGTAAATTTTGGGCGTATTTTATTTCAGATTATTTATCATTATTATGCGAGTTTAAAACTTTTTAATGAGTTTTTAGAAGAAGTACAAATCATTGTTCCAAGTGGAAATTTTGGCAATGCTTTAGGAGCTTTTTATGCTAAAAAAATGGGAGCTAAAATTTCAAAAATCAAAATCGCTTCAAATGTGAATAATATTTTGAGTGAATTTTTTAATCATGGCGTTTATGATTTGCGTGAAAAAAGTCTTAAGAAGACTATTTCTCCAGCTATGGATATACTTATTTCATCTAATATCGAAAGACTTTTGTTTGCGAAATTTAAAGATAAAAGAACCAAAGAACTGATGAATTTGTTGAAAAATGAGAGATATTTTAAACTTGAAAAAGAAGAATTGCAAAGTTTACAAGAAGATTTTGAGGCGGATTTTTGCACCGATGAAGAATGTATGCAATTTATCAAACAAAGCAAGATTTTAATCGATCCGCACACCGCAACTTGTTTTAAAATGCTTGATCCTTTAAAACCTAGCATTATTACCTCTACAGCAGAATGGACAAAATTTACTCCAAGTATGATAAAAGCTTTATACGATAGGGATTCTAAGAATGAAAAAGAAGATTTAAAATTTATAGCTAAAGAGTTTAATGTCCAAGTTAAAGATGAAATTTTGGCTTTATTTGACTTGAAAAATAGCAATGAAAAGGTATTTGAAGCCAAAAGTATAAAAAAAGAAATTTTAGATTGGATGCAAAAATGATTATTATTCCTGCAAGATTAAAATCAAGTCGTTTTCATGAGAAAATTTTATGTGATGTAGGTGGAGTGCCTATGTTTGTGGCTACTGCAAGAAGGGTAAGTAGTGTGGATGAAGTTTGTATAGCTTTAGATGATGAAAAGGTTTTAAGTATCGCTAAAGAATATGGTTTAAATGCAGTTTTAACAAGCAAAAATCATGAAAGCGGTACGGATAGGATTAATGAAGCTTGTAAGAAACTATCTTTAAAAGATGATGAGATTATTATCAATGTCCAAGCTGATGAGCCTTTTATAGAATGTGAAAATTTATTAAAATTTAAAGAATTTGCAAGTTCTTGCTTGGATAAAAAAGCTTTTATGGCGAGTTGTTATAAAAAAATCACTCAAGAAGAAGCTATGGATCCTAATTTGGTTAAAGTGCTTTGCGATAAAGAAGGATATGCTTTGTATTTTTCAAGAGCTAAAATCCCTTATGAAAGAGAAAATTACGAGGAAAGTTTTAAAGGGCATTTAGGCATTTATGCTTATAGTGTAAAAGCTTTGAGAGAGTTTTGTTCTTTATTAAGTTCTGCACTTGAAAGAGCGGAAAAGTTAGAGCAATTAAGAGCTATAGAAAATGGTAAAAAAATCAAAATGCTTGAAATTTCAACAACAAGCATGGGGATTGATACCAAAGAAGACTATGAAAAGGCTTTAAAAATTTATTTAGAAAAATAACTCCATCCCAAAATGGAACAGATCTTGCTTATATTATTTATATAAATATATTTAGATTGAAGGCAGAAAAATCTAAATTAAGGAATTAATATGAGTATCTTTAGTATCAATGATAACTCAAACTATGCAAAGTAAAGAGAGTAAAGAAAGTAAAGAAAATTCTAAAATAAGTTTTGCTAATGCTTTTTTAAAACAAAATGCTAGTAAGTTAAATGAAATTCAAAATGCAAATTCACAAACTCTAGCAAGAAGTGAAGCATTAAATTCTACTAATACAACAAATACTAGCAATAATACTAATTTTAGTATAAGTAGTAAGACAAGTTCTCCTAATTATGATATATCTAGTGAATTTAAAAACTCTATTTATACTCTAAAATACAAACAAGTAGATATAAGTAATACTTCTACTAATACAGCCTATGGTTATAGTGTAGATAAAGATGGTTATATGGGAAGTGATTTTAATAAAGCTGCAGGATTACCTGAAGATTTTAAGATACATAAATCTACTTTGGATGAGATTAAAAAAGCTGCTGAAAATGAACCTTATATTGCAGATATGAAACAATATTTTGGTGTAAGTGAGTATTATACTAATATCGATATGGCTGAAACCATAAAACAATATTATAATCTTTTTTCCAATGCTTTAGGTCAAAGTTTTCCAAATGATAAAACAAGTTTTAGTGAAGCAGATATAAATTCTATGCCTAGTGGTTATGGTGTAAGTGGAACGCAATCAATGGACTTTAATGATCCAAGCAATAGAATGAATATCACCCACTTAAGAGATTTCTCAAATTCTTTAATTTCAAATGTTTATAAAACCCCTGAACAAGCAAAAGAAGCTAATGAAATTTGGTTTGATTCAGGATGTATGATCAAGGGATTATCATCTGAGACTTTAGGTCTATCCTTAGAAGAAATCAAAAATGTTTCTAAAGGTGAAGATTGGCAATTTAATCCTGATATGTCAGTTTATCCACAAAATGAAGATGGAAGTTATTCTAAAGAAACTTTGTTTATGAGTTTTTTAAAATCTCAAGGTGGTCAACCTATTGAGAGTCCAAAAACCACACTTAATCCCACAATAGAAGCTTATAATAGGGCTATGGCTAAAGAGAGTTTTAGTGGTCCAGCCATACACTTAGATAGTATTATGACAGGTAAAAGTGACTTTAAAAGCTTTTTTAGATACTGGGCAGAGCGTGGCATAGCAGAAGGTGATTTATATATGTATGAAAATAACATTCCTAAAGAATCTGCTATGGGTAATTGGGCTTTAGACGCTGAGATTAAACAAGCTCTTGCTAATGGTTGGAAAGCAAAACCTAGCACTATTGATTCCTACGCTGATTCTATAATGGATAGATTAAATAATCTTTTGGGACAAACTAGGGTTTAGGAAGTATTAATTTTTTAAGTTTGAAATAAATTGCTAATAACAAAATAAGATAAAACTAGTATAATTTTTTTACAAAAAAAATTGAAAGGAAATTATGAAAAAAATTATTTTGATTTTTATCTCTTTTTTTGCTTTAAATTTGAGTGCAAAAGATTTGGTTGTAGGAATGGAGCTTGGATATCCGCCTTTTGAAATGAGCGATAAAACAGGCAAAGCAAGTGGAATTAGCGTGGATTTTTTAGAAGCTTTTGCAAAGAAAAACGGCTATAAACTTGTAGTAAAAAATATCGCTTGGGATGGTTTAATACCTGCTTTAAAAACAGCCAAGATAGATCTTATTATGTCCTCTATGACAATTACCGATAAGAGAAAGAAAGTGGTGGATTTTAGCATTCCTTATGCTAAGGCAAATTTGGCTATTTTAACTCCTTTGAACTCTGATATTACAAATATCAAAGATTTAGATAAAAAGGGCAAAGTTTTGGCTTTAAAGCGTGGTTCTACAGGGCATTTATATGCGGTTAAAAATTTAAAAAATGCAACTATTAATTTATTTGATAAAGAAAATGCTGCTATTTTGGAAGTGATTCAAGGCAAGGCTGATGGATTTTTTTATGATCAACTTACGATTTATCGGACTTGGCAAAAGCATCAAGATACAACCAGAGCCATTTTAGCGCCTTTTCAAGAAAATCCTGAGTTTTGGGGTATAGCTGTAAGAAAAGGTGATGAAGCTTTAAAGGACAAGCTTGATAATTTCATTGATGAGAGTAGGAAAAATGGCTTTTTAGATTTTTTGGGCAATAAGTATTTAAAAGACATTAAAGAAGTTTTTAAGCAAAATAATATCACTTTTTTCTTGTAGGCTTTTAATAAAATATTGATAATTAATATTAATTTTATGAATTTTGATATACAATATCATTATCTAAATTTTAAATAAAAGGATTTAAGATAATGAAAAAAGTTGCATTTTTTTTGTTATTTTTGTTTTTATCTTGCACTGTACTAAACGCAGCTAGGGAGTATTGCAAATATGCTTATCAAGAAGATAGAGCTATACCTTTAATTTTAAATTATGGAATAAGATTGGGGGTAGTAGGTGCTGGGGTTGCGAATGCACCTGCACCGGGCGGAAGTACTTACAATTCAAAAATTGACATGATGGCTGCAAGATGCCACTAAGCTTAGTTTTTGGGTGTATTTTACAATGCTAGAATTTATTTTTACTCTTATTTTAGATTTTACTTTTTATTCTATCAAGACCCTAGAAAAAGTCTTTCTAGGGCGAACAGCCTTAGTAATTCTTTTTGTTGTTTTTATAGCCCTTTTTTGCGTTAAAGGCTTGTTTTTGTATATACTTTTAGCTTTAGAATTATTTTTGCTTTTGTATCTTTTTCTTGGAATTTTGTTTTTAAGATTTTATAAATCTTAGGTTACAAAGCTTTCCACAAGCCTTTGCACTAGCAAATTCCATCCATCCACTAATACAAAAATTAAGAGTTTAAAAGGTAAAGAGATCATAGTAGGAGGTAGCATCATCATACCCATAGCCATTAAAACTGAGCTTACAACCATATCTATGACTAAAAAGGGTAGGTAGATTAAAAACCCTATTTCAAAAGCGGTTTTAAGCTCTGAAATCATAAAAGCAGGAACTAAAACCGTAAGGGGAACATCATCTATGGTTTTGGGATTGGGTAGATTGCGTATGCGATAAAAAAGGGCTAAATCTTTTTCGCGAGTATTTTTAAGCATAAAATCTTTAAAAGGCTTTGCTCCTTTTATAAAAGCCTCTTCATAGCCTATTTTTTCTGCTAAATAAGGTTTTATACCTTCATTATAGGATTTTGTAGCTACAGGTTCCATGATAAAAAAAGTTAAAATTAAAGCCAAGGTTACTAAAATGGTATTAGGTGGCATACTTTGCGTCCCCATAGCTTGTCGCAAAAATGAAAATACTACAATAAGACGCAAGAAAGAAGTCATAACAAAAACTATACTTGGAGCGAGCGCAAGTATGGTTAAAACAATCACTATATTTAAAGTAGTAACAAGCTGATTAGGTGTATTGGGTGCACTTAAGCTTAAATTTACTGTAGGGATAGTTGCTTCAGCAGCAAATAAGCTCATGCTTAAAAGTAAAAATAATAATATTTTTTTCAAAATTTAAAAACCTTTTTTTGTTTTTTACTAAAGAAATTTAAATTTTATCTTTTGATGACTAAAAACTAGTTTAAGGGTATTAGGATTTTAACTTTAAACTGCTAAAATAGTCTTTTAGACTTCTTAATAACAAAGGTAAAAAATGAAAACTTCTATTTTGATTTTAGCGGCAGGATTAGGCACTAGAATAAAATCACAAAAGCCAAAGGTTTTGCAAGAGCTTTGTCAAAAAAGTATGATTTTACACATTTTAAAAAAGGCTTTTGCTTTAAGTGATGATGTAAGTGTAGTTTTATCGCATCAAAAAGAACGCGTTGAAAAAGAAATTTTAGAATATTTTCCAAAAACACAAATTTTAGAGCAAGATTTGCAAAATTATCCAGGAACTGCGGGAGCTTTAAGTGGGTTTGAGCCTAAAAATGAAAGAGTGTTGATTCTTTGTGGTGATATGCCTTTGGTTGAGCAAACAAGTTTGGAAGCTTTGTTGGGTAATAATGCAAAATTAAATCTAGCAGTTTTTAAAGCAAGAGATCCTAAAAGTTATGGTAGGGTGGTGATAAAAAACGATAGCGTTGAAAAAATTGTTGAATTTAAAGATGCAAATACGCAAGAAAAAGAGATAAATACTTGCAATGCTGGGGTTTATGTGATTGACTCGAGGCTTTTAAAAGAGCTTTTACCTTTGATTGATAACAATAATGCGGCAAAAGAGTATTATTTAACCGACATTGTAAAACTAGCAAAAGAAAAAGATGTGATGATTAAAGCAGTTTTTGTAGATGAAGATGAATTTATGGGGATTAATGATAAATTTGAACTCAGTATAGCTGAAAATTTCATGCAAAAAAAAATTAAAAAATACTGGATGCAACAGGGTGTGATTTTTCATTTACCGCAAAGCACTTTTATAGGTGCAGATGTTGAATTTGTAGGTGAATGTGAAGTATATGAAAATGTAAGGATAGAGGGCAAAAGTAAGATTATAAACTCTATCATTAAAAGTTCAAGCGTGATAGAAAATTCCATTGTAGAAAATAGCGATGTGGGGCCTTTGGCACATTTGCGTCCAAATTGTGAGTTAAAAAACACTCATATAGGAAATTTTGTAGAATGCAAAAATGCAAAGTTAAATACCGTAAAAGCAGGGCATTTGAGCTATTTAGGAGATTGTGAGATAGATAGTGGAACCAATATAGGCTGTGGGACTATTACATGTAATTATGATGGGGTAAAAAAGCATAAAACCATCATAGGAAAAAATGTTTTTGTAGGTTCTGATACGCAATTTATCGCACCTGTAAAAATCGAAGATGAAGTAATCATAGCAGCAGGAAGCACAGTAAGTGTCAATGTAGAAAAGGGTGCTTTGTTTATCAATAGAGCAGGGCATAAAATGATAAAAGATTATTATTACAAGAAATTTCAAAAATGAAAACCATACTTTTAGCCATTAGCGGTAGCATAGCTTTTTATAAATCTTACGAGCTTATTTCTTTGTTTAAAAAAGAAGACTTTAGGGTGAAAGTTTTGCTTTCTAATGGTTTGTTAAAATTTGCTAGCAAAATGAGTTTTGAAGCCTTGGTTGATGAAGTTTTATGCGAGGAAAATGAAAGTTGGCAAAATTCAAACAATCACATAGCTTTTAGTAAGGATGTAGATCTTGTTTTATTTGCTCCTGCAAGTGTTAATTCTATCAATAAACTTGCTTTTGGTATAGCGGATAATCTTTTTATCCAAACCTTAATCGCAGCAAATAAACCTCTTATCATAGCTCCTGCGGCAAATACAAATATGTTTCATCATTTTAGCACACAAAATTCTTTAAAGATACTTAAAGAAAATAAAGCTTTGATTATAGAGCCTATTTGTAAAGTTTTAGCTTGTAAAGATGAAGGCGTAGGAGCCTTAGCTGAAGTTAAGGATATTTTTAATATCACCAAAAGAGAACTTTTAAAAGAAAAGTTTTGGTGTGATAAAAGCGTAGTTATCACAGGTGGCAGCACAAGGGAAAGAATCGATGATGTGCGTTGTGTGAGTAATTTTTCAAGTGGAAAAATGGCAAAGGCCATAGCTGATGCTTTTTATTTTTTAGGAGCTAGGGTAAAACTTTTAAGCTCTGTGGAATTTGATACGCCTTATGAGCTTTGCAAATTTGAAAGTTCTAAGGATCTAAAGGAGCTTTTGGATAAAAATTTAAATCATGATTTTTTGATTATGACGGCTGCAGTGAGTGATTTTATCCCTCAAAGTGTAAAAGGAAAAATTAAAAAAAATGAGCATTTGCAGGGTTTAAATTTACATCTATCTTTAAATGAAGATTTGCTTAAAACTTGTAAATTTCAAGGCAAAAAGATAGGTTTTAAGATGGAATTTGATTCTCAAAATGCCTTAGAAAATGCGAAAAAATCTCTAAAAGATAAACAACTTGATATGGTTTGTCTTAATATCATTGATCAAAAAAATTATTTTGGAAGTGATCAAAATGAACTTTATTTTATCACTTTAAACAATGAAAATAAAAGCACTTTGCAAAGCAAAGAAAAATTGGCATTTGAATTAGTAAAATGGTGTGAAAAATTATGAGTATGATTAATTCTACCTTGCCTATACAAATGAAAGTTTTGGCTAAATCAGGCTATGGACATTATACGCTTTTGTTAAATCACAAAAAGATTCAAACTAAAAGCATGATAGAGCTTGAAATTGGCGCTGAATATTTAGCTGAACTTTATATGCAAAATGGTGGAGTTATACAATTTAAACATCTTTCAAAGCGTCCTAATTTTAAACCTTTTGAAGAGGGATTGGCTTTGATAATCGCTATTTTACAGGATAAAATTTCTTATAAAAAATTCATCATACAAAATCTTTTAGATTGTAAAGATATAGAGCGTTATCAGATATTAAAAGAAATGCTTTTTGCAAGTTTTGAAAATATTTATCATATTCCTTTTATTTTTGAAAATAAATCTTGCTTGTTTCAAATGCGTAAAAGAGCAAAATATTTAGAAATTTACTTATATTTTAGTGTTTTTGGAGCTTTGAAAATTTTAATAGACTCGCAAGGCATTAGTGTTTTTACACCTTTTGCTAAGGTGCAAAAATTTTTAAATGAACATTTAGATTTTAATGTATCGCAAGAAAACAAGATTGAACCTTTGTTTGTTTTTAAAAGGCTTTTTGATTTTAAAGGATGAAAAATGAATGAATTAAAACACCTTGCTGTTGTTATGGATGGCAATAGGCGCTGGGCTAGGGCTAAGGGTTTTTTGGCAAAACTTGGATATTCTCAAGGAGTCAAAACTATGCAAAAATTGATGGAAGTTTGCATGGAGGAAAATATTTCAAATTTAAGCCTTTTTGCTTTTAGTACGGAAAATTGGAAGCGCCCTAAAGATGAAATTGATTTTATTTTTGAACTTTTAGATCGTTGTTTAGATGAAGCTTTAGAAAAATTTGAAAAAAATAATGTGCGTTTAAGAGCTATAGGTGATTTATCGCGTTTGGAAGATAAAGTAAGAGAAAAAATTACCTTAGTTGAAGAAAAAACAAAGCATTGTGACGCACTTTGTGTTAATTTGGCTATAAGTTATGGTGCAAGAGATGAAATTATAAGAGCTGCTAAGCGTGTGATTGAAAAAAAACTTGAGCTAAATGAAGAAAATTTAACGCAAAATTTAGATTTACCTTTAGATGTGGATTTGATGCTTCGCGTTGGAAATGCCAAAAGACTTTCAAATTTCTTACTTTGGCAGTGTTCATATGCTGAAATTTATTTTAGTGAAACTTTATTTCCATCTCTTACCAAGAGAGAATTTAAAAGGATTATTAAAGAATTTAGAAATAGAGAAAGAACTTTTGGAAAATGATATTTTTCATAATAATTCTAGGGGCTTGTTTGGGTTCTTTTTGCACAAGTTTGGCAAGTAGGATAATTGAAAAAAAACTCTTTTTTATCTCGCGCTCTTTTTGTTTTTTTTTGCGATACAAAATTAAAATACTATGAAATTATTCCTATTTTTTCTTATATTTTTTTAAAGGCAAAATGTCAAACTTGCAAATGTCATTTGCCTATTTCTTTGTTAATCAATGAAATTTTAGGCATAATTTTGCTTATTTTGGCTTATTCTTTAAGTCAAAATTTTTATGATTTTTTATTTTTATCTCTATTTTTATTTAATCTTTTCTTGCTTTCTTTAATTGATATTAAACTCAAAGCCGTACCACAAATTTTACTTTGGAGCGCTTTTTTATTTGCTTTTTTTTACGCCTTTAGGGAAAGTGAAATTTTACATTTTTTGATTTTTAAAGAGTTTAGCGGAGGTTTTTTGCTAAATGCTTTTAGTTTTGGAGGATTTGTTTTTTTATTAAAAAGTTTGGTTTTTTTTCTAATGAATTTCCGAAAAAAAGATGAAATTTTAGAAAATTTGGGTGATGCTGATATTATCATTATGTCTTGTATAGGTGGAATTTTAGGTTTTGAGTATGGATTTTTAGTATTACTTATAGCTTCTATTTTAACTTTGCCTTTTTTTATTTTTTTTAAAATTAAAGCAATAAAAGAGCAAGAACTTGCTATGATACCCTTTTTAAATATCGCTTTTGTGGCAGTTTTATTTTATAAAAACTTAGGATTATTCTAATGAAGCTTAGTTTAAGATATGTTTTAAATCAATTTTTAAGTACGAATTTGTCTATATTTTTCGTACTTTTTGCTATTGTATCTATGGTGTTTTTTATTCAACTTGCAAAACTTACTTCAAGCATAGAGATTAGTTTTTTGGATCTTTTAAAGCTTTATGGGTTTATGTTGCCTAGAATTTTAATTTTTACCTTGCCTATATCTTTTTTTATTTCTTTAACTTTGGCTTTGTTTAGGCTTTCTAAGGAAAATGAAAGCATAGTACTTTTTACTTTGGGATTTTCACCAATGATTTTGGCAAAATTTTTCCTTAAAATTGCAAGCTTGATTAGTGCTTTTATGCTTGTTGTGGCTTTGGTAATGATACCTATAGTATTTGAACTTCAGGATAACTTTGTAAACTATAAAAGCACTCAAGTGAAATTTAACTACAAAACAGGAGAATTTGGACAAAAATTTTTAGACTGGATGATTTTTATAGAAAAACAAGATAGTGATAAGTATGAAAACATAATTATGTATCGCCCTAAACATAAAGCAGATGATAAAGAACAACTTATCATAGCCAAAGAAGCGCATGTGCAAAGAAAAGATGATAGCTTTGCTTTTAGCTTGAATCAAGGCAAAATGTATAATTTTGAGCAAGGTCAAAGTATTTTTAGTGGAGAATTTGACACTTTAGTAGTAAATACTCAGTTTAATACAGACAATCTTCAAACAAAGAAATTTTATGAATACTGGAATGATTTAAACGAAAATCCACAAAGAGCAAGAGAATTTGTGATTTATACAACCATAGCCTTGTTTCCACTTGCTAGTACGCTTTTTGCGCTTTGTTTTGGTTTGGTTACTTATCGTTATGAAAAAGGCTATGTGTATTTAGGTATGTTTGGAGTGATTGCTATATATTTTGGACTTTTAAGTTCTTTTTCTCAACCTCCAATTTTGGCTTGCCTTGGAATTTTTTCTTTAAGTTTATTTGTTTCGGCTTATTGTTTTAAGAAAATGATTTTGAGTCGTTATTGATGAAAATAAAAATTATATTTTCTTATGATGGCTCTGCTTTTTTAGGTTCTGCTAGTCAGCCTCATAAAAAAGGTGTTCAAGATGCTTTAAGTGGGGCCTTATCGCATTTGGGTATTGTTTCACCTCTTTTGATGGCTTCTCGTACAGATAAAGGAGTACATGCAAGCTATGCTGTAGCTAGTGTGGAGTGTGGAGATCATTTTGTAAATTTAGAATATCTTCAAAAACAGCTTAATAAATTTTCCCATCCTTTTATCCATATCAAAAAAATTGAAAAAGTAAAAGATGATTTTGAAGTAAGATTTGATGTAAAAAGTAGAGAATACCGCTATATATTTTCTCACTCTTCTTATAGTCCTTTTATGGCTTCTTATGTACATTTTTATCCTAAATTTGACTTAGATAAGGCTAACGAGCTTTTGGGTTTTTTTGTAGGAAAAAAGGATTTAAAGTTTTTTTGCAAAAGTGGAGGAGATAATAAAACGACCTTAAGAGAAATTTTTATTGCTAGAGCTTATGCTTATAAAGATTTTAGCATTTTTCATTTTAAAGCTAATGGTTTTTTAAGAGGGCAAATTAGATTAAGCGTAGCAAGTGTTTTAAAGGTTTTAGAAGGAAAAATGAGTGAAAAAGAACTCAAAGAACAGATTGAGGCCAAAAAGCAATACAATCACTTTTTAGCACCGCCAAATGGGCTTTATTTAAGCCGTATATGTTATTAAAAACTTTCATAGAAATTAAAGGCCTTTTGGGTTAAAATTTTTCTTATTTCTTCTTGATGTTCTTTACCTTTGGTTTCTAGGGTAATTGAAATCATCGCATCGCCATAATCAAGCTTGGTAGAAAATCTATCATAGTCGATTTTTACTATATTGGCATTGGCTATTTTTAAGCTATCTGTAAGGTGTAATAATGCCCCAGGTTTATCTACTAAAGTAACATGAATTTGCATTTTTCTGTAAGATTTAAATAAACCTTTTTCTATGATGATATTTAGCATTTGTGCATCGATATTGCCTCCGCTTAAAACTACGCCAATTTTTTTATGATTTTGTGTATTTATTTTTTGATGAAGTAGGGTGGCTACACTCGCAGCTCCTGCGCCTTCAACTATGATTTTATGTTTTTCAAGTAAAAACAATACCGCATTAGCGATTTCTTCATCATCAACTTGGATAAAATCATCTACGCATTCTAAAATAATATTAAAATTAATAGGATTTGCATCACGCACAGCAATACCATCGGCTATAGTGCGTACGCTTTTTGCATTTTTGATTTTTTTGGCATGAAAACTTTCATACATTGCAGGAGCTCCTTTGGCTCCAACTCCGATGATTTTAATGTTTGGATTGATTTGTTTAGCTGCACTTGCGATACCACTTATAAGTCCTCCACCTCCAACAGGTGCGATAATCATATCAAGATCGCTTATTTCATCAAGCATTTCAAGCATCAAAGTTCCTTGTCCTGCCATTACAAATTCATCTTCAAAAGGATGGATAAAACTAAGATTATTTTCTTTAGCATAAGAGGTTGCAAAGACATAAGCTTCATCAAAATTGTCCCCTTTGAGTATCACCTCTGCTCCTAAGGCTTTTGTAGCAGAAACTTTTAAGAGCGGAGTGGATTCTGGCATTACAATAACTGCTTTAATGCCAAATTTTTTTGCACTAATGGCCACGCCTTGAGCATGGTTTCCTGCACTTGCCGCAATGACTCCGTGTTGTTTTTGTTCAGCGCTAAGATTGGCTATTTTATTATAAGCTCCACGAATTTTATAAGCACCTGTAATTTGTAAATTTTCATTTTTAAGATAAATCTCACTTTGACAAATATCACTTAAAAAAGAAGAGTATATGAAAGGAGTTTTGTTTACAAACCCTGAAATTTGTTGTTTTGCTTTGTAAATTTTATTAAGCTCTAACACTATTTTTCCTTTGTTTTAAAATACGGATATTCTAGCATAATGCAACGATTTTGTATAAAATTTATATCTAATTTTTTACATTCTTCTTTGGCTGTTTCATTACTAATACCAAGTTGAAGCCATAGGTTTTTAATATTTTTTTCAACAAGCTTAGGAAGAATTTCTAGTGCCACTTCGCCTTTTCTAAAAAGTATAAGTGTATCGATTTTTTCTTCTATTTGATCTAAATTTCTATAAACTTTTTCATTTAAAATAAACTCTTCTTTAGGATAAATAGGAAAAATTTTATAATTTTTTCTTTGTAAAAATTCTGCTACCTTATAAGAAGCTTTTGTCTTATCTGGACTTAAAGCAAATATGGCAATATTTTTACTTGTATTTATAATATAAGAGATAGTTTCTTTTTCATTCATTGTTAACCTTTGTTTTGGTATTTTATCTTAAATGATTAAAAAATTAACTAAAGTGAATTTAAAAAATGAAAAAAGTGTTATAATATAGCAAATTCCGAAGTTTAATAAGGAGGGAAAAATGGAAGAATTTTATCCATATACTTTAACAATCCATCTTCTTTGTGCTATTTTGTTTATAGGTTATTTGTTTGTTGATGTATTTGTTTTGGGTGTAGTTAAAAAGAAAAATCCTAATTTTGACAAAAGTCTTTTTAGTGCTACTGGGGTTAAAATAATGCCTTTTGTGGTTCTTTTGCTTTTTTTAAGCGGAGGTGCTTTGGCAGGTTTTCATTTTAAACCTTTAAATTTACTTTTTGCTGTAAAAATTATTTTGGCTTTTGGAATTTTATCTTTAGTTGTTTTTTCTTTATTTTGTCATTTTATATTAAAGAAGAAAAATCCACTCGGTGCTTTTATCCACCCTTTTGTATTTGTGCTTTGTATTGCAATAGTAATACTGGCTAAATTAATGAATTATTTTTTTATACCTTGCTAAGAAATACTCCGCATTCAAGATGTGGAGTATTGACAAATTGATCAAACAGAGCAAACTCTTCCACTCTATGTGTTAGGCTTAATTCTTTTAAATTTTCTTTTAAAGTGATAGGATTGCAAGAAATATAAATAATATTTTCATATTTTTTTATTAAGTCAATTACGCTTTTATCAAGTCCTGCACGGGGTGGATCAACTAAAACATGAGAGAAATTAAAATCATCTAATCGAATATCTTTTAAACGAAAAAATTCTCTTTCTTTTTTGATAGCAAGACTTAATTCTTCGCTTGAAAGTCTTGCAAAGTGGATATTTGTTGTATTGTTAAGCTCGCAATTTTTTAAAGCAAAATTAATATTGCTTTTTGAAATTTCAGTGGCCAAAATTTTAAAAAAGAATGGCGCTAAAGCTAAAGTAAAATTTCCATATCCACAGTAAAGCTCAAGCAAATCCATTCTTTTTTGAGTGTTTAAAATTTCACACACCCAAGTAATCATTTTTTCATTTATAGTAGTGTTAGGTTGAATAAAACAATCGTTGTTAAATTCATAAAATATTTTTCTACCTTGAATATTTAAAGTTTGTCTTAGATTTTCTGTTTTAAAAATAAGCTTTTTGCCTTTGCTTCTTGCTATGAGGTTGATATGAAGATTATTGCTTAAATTTTCTAAATTTGACTTTATATCTTCTATATTTTTATGATAGAGTAAAGTTATGCTAAGTTCTTGCTTTGTGGTTAAAAACTCCACGCCAAAAAGTTTTTCTTTTAGTTTATTATCTTGACGCAAGTATTCTAGAAGTTTTGGCATAAAAGCACAAATTTTTTCATCGGCAAAATCTAAATATTCTATAATGTACTTTTTTTTGTTTTTTGGATCAAACATCGCATAAAAAAGCGTATCGTTTTCATGATAAAATGAAAGTTCAGCTCTTGTACGATAATGTTTATCTTTTGAAGCAAAAAGTTTAAAATCCTTTGTATAAAATTCTTTAAAATATTTTTTTATGAAAGAATGTTTTTCATCTAAAGTGAGAAAATTTCCAAAATTTTCAAGACTCATGGAACTTTCTTTCCGATGAGTCTTAGTAAAAGTGCAATAAGTATGAAATTTAAAGGCAAGACAAACCAAACGCTAAGTCCTAAAGATACAGGAATATATCCAGCGATTAAAGAAATACCACAGATAAATAAAGCATAAGGAATTTGTGTTCTTACATGCTCCATATGATCGCATTTTGCACTCATGGATGAAAGGATTACATTATCTGAAATTGGTGAGCAATGGTTTCCAAAAATCGCACCTGTTAAAACACAGCTTATATTAATGACCATATAATGATGCATAGCATTTGCATCCATACCATTGATTTTGGCGATTTCATGAGCTAAAGGCACAGCCAAAGGCATTAAAATCCCCATAGTTCCATAGCTTGTTCCTATGGCAAAAGAAATGGCTGAAGCAAAAGCAAAAATAGTAGCAGGCAAAATAAACTCAGGCAATTTGTCTGCAAGCAAACTAGTGATAAATAAAGAAGTTCCTAGATCTTTTACTATGCTTGAAAGTGACCAAGCAAATAAAAGCAATACTATGGTAAAAATCATGGTTTTCCAGCCATATATCCAAGTTTCTACCGCTTCTTTAAGATTGAAAATTTTACGACGCACCCCGATAAAAATCGCTACAATAGCAGCAAACAAAGCAGCTTGGAATAACACCACAGAAGAATCAGCATTTCCAAAAGCAGCTCTAAAAGTTTCAAAAGACAAAGGATTGACACTTGCTTTTGCAAGTTCTTCGCCTTCTAAAGTGCTAAGTCCATTAAAATAAAATCCTAATATAGCTAAAATGATTAAAGTAAAAATAGGAACAATAGCATCAAAAGCACGAATTTTAATACCTTCTTTTGGCGCTAAAAACTGATCTTCTAATTCAGCAGTATTTAGTGTGCCTGATTTAGGTAGAGGTGCAATTTGTCCTGTGGTTCTTGCACGCACTTCAGCCTTATACATAGAACCAAACTCACGTCCCATGATTGCAGTCATGACTACAAAAAAAAGCATGAAAATATTATAAAAACGATAAGGTATGGTTTCGACAAAAATTCCAAAAGCACTAATATCGCTAATGCCTATGTGTTCATAAGCGGTTTTAATTAAAGAAACTTCTAAGCCTATCCAAGTAGAAATTACAGCTATTCCTGCTACAGGAGCTGCAGTAGAGTCGATAATAAAGGCAAATTTTTCACGAGAAATTTTAAATTTATCTGCCAAAGGACGCATAATTGGACCTACGATCAGTAAATTAGCATAATCATCAAAAAATATTAAAAGCCCTAAAAACCAAGTGTTAACTTGAGCTGATACAGCTGATTTGGCTCTTTTGGCAAATTTTAATGCTACAGCTTTTGCACCACCCATTTTTGTGATGAGTGCCACAAGACCACCTATACAAAGAATTTGTAAAATGATTCCTGCATTTACTGGATCTGAAGTTGAACCTAAGATATAGGAAATAATTTTTGAAAAAGATTCTACTGTAGTATTGTAATAATTTACAAAAGCTAAATGTTGTGCTTTGAAAATATTTGCAGAAAGACTGAGCAGAAAAGTTCCGCTTAAAACTCCAGCAAAGAGTGACAAAATAACATCTTTTGTGATAAAGGATAAAGCAATAGCAACTAAAGGCGGTATAAGCGTAAAAGCTCCAAATAAATTAGCATTTGCAGCTGCTTCTGAGGAGTTTGCAAATGCAACTAAAGGTAAAAACAATAAAACTAAAAATTTATTCATTCATCTCTTTCTATATAAAATCCATTCCAAGTTTGTGTTACCGGCATAAGCTCGATTTCATTAACATTAATATGGCTTGGTAGGTTAATGATAGACATTACCACTTTGGCAATATCATTAGCACTGATAAATTGCGTATTTTCATACACTGCATCAGCTTTTTGGATATCTCCTTTAAAACGCACTTCACTAAATTCAGTTTTGCAAAGTCCTGGAGCAATGTTTGTTACTTTGATATTGCTTCCTCTAAGATCATTTCTTAAGGCCAATGAAAATTGTCCTACAAAGGCTTTGGTTCCACAATACACATTGCCTCCAAAATAAGGATTTCTTCCTGCAACCGAACCTAAGTTAAAAATATAAGCATTTTTTTGTTTGCGAAGTATAGGAATAATAGCTTTTGCAACATATAAAAATCCTTTGATGTTTGTATCTACCATAGTGTTAATATCTTCAAGGTTTAATTTATCAAATTCATCTACCCCTAAAGCTAAACCTGCATTATTAAAAAGCACATCAATTTCTTGAAATTCTTTGGGTAAATTTTCAATAGCCTCAAAGATTTCTTTTTGATTTCTTACATCTATGCAAAGCGTGTAAATCTTATCTTTGTAAGCATTTTTTAACTCTTCTAGACGCTCTTTGCGTCTAGCAAGGGCGATTGCTTTGTAGCCTTCTTGTATAAAAGCTTCAACGCAAGCTCTACCAAAACCTGAACTAGCTCCTGTAATAAATGCGGTTTTCATTCTAAACTACCTCCGTAAAATAGATTTTCGTTTGCTTTTAAACCCAAGCTTTTTAGATAATCAGCATTTTCTTTTTTACCTGCTGATAGCGCAAAGTCGAGTGCATTAAAACCAAGATCATCAACAGCATTAAAATTTGCTCCTTTTGAAATAAGAAGTTTTAAAATTTCAACATTTCCATAGGCTGCAGCATGCATTAAAACATTTTTTGAAGTGTGCTCTAGAGCACAAAATGTAATAAAATAAGGCGTATTTGAACCTATGTTCGCGCTTAATGCTAATTTTTCATTGTTATTAATATATTTTTGATTAACATTTGCTCCATTATCAAGAAGTAGTTTTATGATATCAAGACGATTAAACTCTATGGCATAAAAAAGTGGGGTTTTACCAAAGGCATTGGCTTGATTAACATTTGCTCCATTTTGGATTAAAAAGTTTGTATTTTCATAACTTTCCAATGCATAAAAAATAGCACTTTCATAACCTTCGTCAATCCTAGCACCAAAACGAATCAAAAGTTCTAAAATTTCTTTTTCTCTTTGATTTAGAAGCGCTGCTTGCAAGGCTATAGTAAGGTCATCTTGGCTTGGATTATTTGAAAAAATAAAATCTTGTATATAAGATACTGAATAATTTTTATTTGACATGATTTTTGCTAAAGGACTAATGTCTTTGTAAATTTTTGTTTCACCAACAGCCCAATTTAAAAATTCGTTTAAGGCATTGCTAGTATAGTAAATATTACTACCTTTGTCAAAATTAAAATTACTTTCAAAATACTTTTCTAAAGGTTCTATAGCATTATTGTATTCTTGCCAAAAAGCTTTGTAAAGTCTAAAATTTCCTATGCTTTGATATGCCCAATATCTAAAATAAGATTTTAAAATATCATATTTTTTTTCTAAATTTTCGGGTGTATCTAAAGTTTTTTGATAAGCGATGGGATCGATAGCTATTTTTAATAATAAAAAATCAAATTGTTGTAATTTTGGCAAATAAGCCACACCATTACAAGAGCTATTGCTTCCGCGAATTTCATTGGAAATTGCATAGAGTTTTTTTGTAAAATCTTGATTTTTTAAAGATTCTTTACAGCTTGAAGCTATATTTAAATAATCTAAATTTGAACTTTCATTTAGCAATGTTTTATTATTTTTAATGTTGTCGCAGTTAATGGCATCGCTAGCCATTAAACTTGCAAAACAACAAAAGGAAGTGAATAATAACTTCAATATTTTTCCTTTGAAAATTTTAATTTTGTTATTTAGTATTAAATTTGAATTAATTTTCAAGTTTGAAATTTTCAATCTCATTAAAATTTAAATATCTATAGATATTTGCCTTATGCTCATTACTTAGTTTTTCGCTGACAATTTGTAAGTATTCTTCCTTGCTTGGAATTTTACCCAAAATCGCACAAACTGCTGCAAGTTCAGCACTTCCTAGATATACTTTAGCACCCATACCCATACGATTGTCAAAGTTTCTTGTAGAGGTTGAGAAGACAACAGCACCATCATTTACTCTTGCTTGATTTCCCATACATAGCGAACAACCTGGAACTTCTATCCTTGCGCCAGCAGAGCCAAAGATACTATAATACCCTTCTTTGGTGAGTTGTGCTTTATCCATTTTTGTTGGAGGCACTACCCAAAGTCTGGTTTTAAGTATGCCTTTATCTTTTAAAATTTCTCCCAAAGCTCTATAATGTCCTATGTTTGTCATACAAGAACCTACAAAAACTTCATCTATATTTTTTGGACGCTTGTCATCGGCTAAAATTTCGCTTAAGGTTGCCACATCATCAGGGTCATTTGGACAAGCTAGAATTGGCTCCTTGATATTGTTAAGATTAATATCGATAATGTACGCATATTTTGCATCTTTGTCTGCTCTTAAAAGAGTAGGGTTTTTAAGCCATTCTCTCATTTTATCCGCTCTTCTAGCAAGAGTGGCTTTATCTTCATATCCTGCTTCTATCATTGCTTCTATAAGTGAAATATTTGATTTGATATATTCGCTTATACTTTCTATGCTTAAATCTACACTACAAGCAGCCGCAGATCTTTCAGCACTTGCATCACTGAGTTCAAAAGCTTGTTCTACTTTTAAGTTTGGCAAGCCTTCTATTTCTAAAATTTTTCCTGCAAAAATGTTCTTTTTATTTTTCTTTTCAACGGTAAGTTGTCCTTGTTTGATTGCATAATAAGGTATAGCATTAACCAAATCTCTTAAGGTAACTCCGGCTTGCAATTCTCCACTAAAACGTACTAAAACACTTTCAGGGACATTTAAAGGCATAGAACCAGTAACTGCAGCAAAAGCTACAAGTCCGCTTCCTGCAGGGAAAGAAATTCCTATAGGAAAGCGTGTGTGAGAATCCCCACCCGTTCCTACGGTATCTGGCAATACAAAACGATTAAGCCAAGAGTGGATAACTCCATCACCTGGTTTTAAACTTACCCCACCACGACTTGTCATGAAATTGGGCAAGGTTTTATGTAAATTTGAATCGCTTACTTTTGGATACGCAGCTGTATGGCAAAAGCTTTGCATAACAAAGTCTGCATTAAAACCTAGGCTTGCAAGTTCTTTAATTTCATCTCTAGTCATAGGACCTGTGGTATCTTGAGAGCCTACGGTTAAAGTTATAGGTTCTATATACATACCTGGACGCACACCTTCAACTCCACAGGCACGACCTAGCATTTTTTGAGCCAAGGTATAACCACCGCTTGAAGATTTAGGTTGTTCAGGTTTGGTAAAGATATTTTCGCTTTCCATTCCTAAAAATTCTCTAGCCTTAGTATAAAGCCCACGACCTATGATAAGTGGGATTCTTCCTCCTGCTCTAACTTCATCTAAGAGAGTGTTTGGACTGAGTGTAAATTCTGCGATTGCAGAGCCATTTTTTATGATTTTTCCATCATAAGGATGAATTTCAAACTCATCGCCCATTTCTAAGTTTGTTACATCACAGATGATAGGTAAAGCCCCGCTATCTTGAGCAGTGTTAAAGAAAATCGGTGCTATGGTTGAACCCATTACTATACCACCGCTGTGCTTGTTTGGCACACCTTCTATTTCTTTTCCTAAGTGCCATTGTATGGAATTTATTGCCGATTTTCTACTTGAACCTGTTCCTACAACATCACCTACATAAACCACTTCGAGACCGCTTTTTTTAAGCTCTTTGATTTTTTCTAAGGATCCTGTTTGTCTTACCTTTAGCATGGCATTTGCATGTAAAGGAATATCGCTTCTTGTAAAAGCATCTCCTGCAGGGCTTAGATCATCGGTATTTGTTTCCCCTGCTACTTTAAAAACTATACATTTAATCACTTGTGGTAGTTTTTCTTTTTTATTAAACCAGTCCGCATTTGCCCAGCTTTGTAAAACTTCCTTAGCGTGTGGATTGTTTTTGCTAAGTTCAGCTATGGTATGGAAATTATCATGTACAAAAATAATATTTTTCAACACTTCTGCAGCATCTTTGGCTATGTTTTCATCTTTTAAGGCATCGATTAAAACTTTAACATTATATCCGCCTAGCATAGTTCCAAGCATTCTTAAGGCTCTTTCTTTGTCTATATTTGGAGCACTGATTTTGCCTTTAAGTATGGAATCTAAAAATTCACATTTTACTAAAGCTGCATCATCAACACCAGGATTTACTCTATTTTCTAAAAGATTTGCAAGCTCTTCATTATTTTCATTTTCAAGTAATTTACAAAGTTCTCTAGTTTGATTTGCATTTAAAGGAAGGGGTGGTATGCCCAAAGCGGCTCTTTCTTCAACAAGTTTATTGTATTCTTGTATAAAAGACATTTTCTACTCCTTAAATATTTTTTATTATAATTGTAGCTCTTTGAAGGATAAAAAATGTTTAAAGTTTATTATAAAATGCCTTTATGTTACCTATCTTTACATAGTGATGGAAAATTTTTAACTAGAGTCGATTTTTGTGATAATAAAAGATCAGAAAAAAATTGTAGTTTGCTTGACTTAGCAAAATATGAACTTGATTTATATTTTACTCATAAGCTTAGAAAATTTAGCATTCCTGTTTTGATACAAGGTACGGATTTTGAATCAAAGGTTTATAAGGCTTTAATGGAAATTCCTTATGGCAAAATAGCTACTTATAAAGATATAGCAGAAAAAATCAATCATCCAAAAGCTTTTAGAGCTGTCGGAAATGCAAATTCTAAAAATCAAATTCCTATTTTTATACCTTGTCATAGAGTTATTGCAAGCAATGGCATAGGAGGATATAATGGAGGGCTTGAAATAAAAAGATTTTTGCTTGAAAATGAAGGAGTGAATTTAAAATAAGCTTGGGGTTTGATTTTCTTTGTTTTCAAATTCTTGTTCAAAAATATCATAATTTTCAAGAATTAAACAATATTTAAAATTTTTTAATTTTCTTAAATCTGAAAGCTGATTATAGGAAAAATCGCAAAATAAAGAATTTTTAGAAGCAATTTTAAAGTCTTTTATGTTTTTAAATTTTTCTTTCCAGAATTCAAAGGTATTTTGGTTGTTGCTTACAATAAACGCTTGAGAGCTTGAACCAAAAGGAGTGATTTCAAATTTATCATCAATAAAATAAATTTTAAAATCATCAATCTTATTAAAGTCAAATATTATTTTTTGATTTTTTTCTTTTAAAAAAGAAATAATTTTTGCAAAACTATTTGCGTAAAAAAAAGGCAAATTAAGATTTTTAAAATATAAATTTTCACAAATCAAAGTTGTAAAAAAGAAGCTAGATCGCGATAATAAGGTAAAATTAGCATCTTTTAGACTATGAGAATAGGCACAAAGTTTATTTAAGTAATTTTCTTCACAGTAGCAAAAAATTTCACCCTTTTTTGCTTTGATTAGTTTTTCAAAATCAGCAAAAATATTTCCTTTTAAAATGTTAAAATAAAAAGCCTTGCAAAGACTTAGTTCGTAAGATTTAAAAAGCAAAAATTCACATTCTTTATCTTCACAAAAAAAGCGTAAAAATCTTACAAGAGCTTGTTCTAGATTTTCTACTCTAAAGTAAAAAATATCTTTATCTTCAATAGTAATGTCATTTTCTGTAATTATAGCATAAGCGCCTTTTTTTACAGCTTGGGTAATTTCTTTTTTATCGTTATTAAAGAAGGCAAAGCCTGCTTTAAGTTCGTTTAAATTTATGGCAAAACCTTCCGCGCTTAAAACGCTACCTTCATGAATGAGTGTTGCGTTTAAAAGTTCACCTAAATTGCTAATTTGCATATTTTAACCCACTAAAGAACCGTTTTGTACAAGTTGTTCAGGGGTGATTAAAACAAGCTTATCTCCGCTTTTTGCAGAAAGTATCATACCATCGCTTTCATGTCCAAAAATTTTAGCTTTTTTAAGATTGCTTATAATGCAAACTTGTTTACCGATTAAATCACTGGCTTTATAGTGTTTTGCTATGCCTGAGAGTACTTGACGGATTTCTTTATCGTCAAGTTCGAGTTGAAATTTCAAAAGTTTTTCGCTTCCTTTTATATTTTGACAATCAAGCACCTTAGCGACTTTGATTTCAATTTTTGCAAAATCATCGATTTTTATTTTAGGACTTTCTTCTTTTTTAGGTTCTTCTTTAATTTCTTGTTTTAAAAGAGCTTTTTCTACTTTTGGAAATAAAGCTTCGCAAGGATTTGCTTTAAAATCTAAAAGTTCATTATCAAGTATTATTTTTGCGTAATTTGTAGATGAAATTTCAAAATTTAAAGCTAAGGCCACCTTTTGACAAGACTTTGGTAGAGTAGGGCTTAATAAAAGGCTTGTTTTGGCTAAAATATTTGCACAAAGCGCTACTAAAGCATTAGCTTGTTCGTGTTTGTTTTCTTTGATTAAATTCCAAGGTTCGTATTTGCTAATAGCTAAATTTGCCACACTTAAGGCTTTAAAAAGTTCTTCTAAATAACGATTACACTGTAAGTTTTCTAAAAATTCTACCGCTAAATTTAAGTGTTCTTTTGCTTGATTTAATTCAACATTGTAAAATTTTAAAACACCTTCTTTTGAAATATTTCCTTGAGAATATTTTGTACTCATACCTATAATGCGATTAAGTAAATTTCCAAATTCATTGCTTAGTTCAGCATTGATACGATTTATCAGCATATTTTCGCTAAAATCCCCATCATTACCAAAAGGTACTTCTCTAAGCAAGAAATATCTAAAAGCTTCGCTTCCATAAGCATCAACCACTTCTTTAGGTTTTACAACATTGCCTTTAGATTTGCTCATTTTTTCACCTTCTTTAGTCCACCAGCCATGTGCACCTATAAATTTTGGCAAAGGTAAATCTACGCTCATTAAAAAAGCTGGCCAATAAATGGCATGAAAACGCAAGATATCTTTTCCTACTAAATGCACATGCGCAGGCCAAAATTTAGCATTTTCTCCCTTGCTTTGAAAATCAAGCGAACTTATATAGATAAAAAGTGCATCAAGCCATACATAAATAATATGTTTATCATCATTAATTTCTTGAGGTAGTTTAATCCCCCAATCAAAACTTGTTCTTGTAATGGAAAGATCTTTAAGGCCGTTTTGGACAAAATTTATAAGTTCGTTTTTTTTGTTTTTTGGCAAGATGGGATCTTTTTCTTCATACCATTGTAAAATTTTATCTTGATATTTTGAAAGTTTGAAAAAATAGCTTTCTTCTTTTAAAATTCTAGTTTGTTTGCCACAATCTGGGCAAGAACAATCGTTAATAAGCTGACTTTGAGTAAAAAAGCTTTCACAAGAAATACAATAGTGTCCTTCGTATTCATCTTTATAAATATCACCTTTTTGCCACATTTTTAAAAACATAGCTTTAACAAATTCAATATGCCTTGTATCAGTTGTTCTTGCGTAAATATCATAGGTGATTTCAAATTCATCCCATAATTTTTTAAATTCAAAACTGATTTTATCAGCGTATTCTTGAGGAATGGAATTTCTTAGTTTGGCAGCTTCTTCGATTTTTTGTCCATGCTCATCTGTTCCTGTTAGAAATCTTGTTTCATGTCCTTGCAAACGATAAAATCTTGCTAAAGTATCGGCTA
The DNA here is from genome assembly GCF_012897395.1 of Campylobacter sp. CFSAN093224. Lineage (NCBI taxonomy): Bacteria > Pseudomonadati > Campylobacterota > Epsilonproteobacteria > Campylobacterales > Campylobacteraceae > Campylobacter > Campylobacter sp. CFSAN093224. Next base: position 795,192 of record NZ_CP040607.1, read on the forward strand.
TGATGGTAGTATAAGCATGACCTAAATGAGGTACATCATTTACATAATAAATTGGTGTTGTAATATAACGCATTTTTTTCCTTTAAAAGTCAAATCCGCCTTCGGTTTTACCCTTAGACATACTGTTATAGACTGCATCAACATAATTTTTTCTAGTTTGGCAGTTAAAAATTTCATCGCAATTATAACAAGAGTTTAGGTTTTTTGAGTTTTGACATGAAAGTAAAATTTCTTTTTTTTTATCCATATCTTGCTCAAATTCATCTCTAACTTCATTCATTGTAAGCCTTTAAAAGTTTTGAAATTTCATATTCTGAGCCAAAAAAACAAGGAGTTGTCGCATGGATTTTATCAAATTCAAGTTCAAGTAAAGAGCGGTTTTTTCCATTTGTAGTTTTTCCGCCTGCTTTTTCTATAATAAAGGCTAGAGGAAAGACTTCAAAAAAGGCACGAAGTTTGCCATTAGGCGCATCTTGTGTTGCAGGATAGCTAAAAATGCCACCCCCTTTTAATAAAATTTGATTGATATCGCTTACCATGGCTCCAGAATATCTTAAGCGATAGCCTTCATCAAAAAGACTTTTGATAAATTTAGCGTGTTTTTCTTCCCAAAATTTTTGCGTTCCGCCTGTAGCATTAATCTTGCCTTTTTCATTCATTTTAAGATCTTTTATAAAAATAAATTCATTATTTGCATTTAAGCGATAAAGTTTTGGCTGATCTTTGCAAATCACAAGTTCTAATCGCGCTCCATACATACTATAAAGCGCAGCTCTTAAATTTTTAGCACTTGCTTTTTCTTCATAGATAGCAAAAATAGAACCTATGGCAAAATTAACATCCATTAAGCTAGAACCATCTAAAGGATCATAAGCTACGATAAAATTTGCCCTCTCGTTAAGCGTTAAAATTTCGTCTTTTTCTTCACTTATGATGGCTTTAATACTTGAACATTGACTTAGAGTTTTTGTGATGATTTCATCGCTTAAAACATCAAATTTGAGTTGGGTATCGCCTGTAAAATTTTGATTTTGACTGTAGCTTGTATCGGGAAATTTTAAAGCGTTAGAAATTTCTAAAACCGCTTTTTGTATATAAGAAATCACTTCTTGCATTTTATAATTCTCCTTGTAAATTTTTAGCATTTTTAAGTATGTATTGGCAAATAGCTTGTATATCGTTTAAATCAAGCCAAGTAAGATAAGGGTGAGAAATTTTTTCATAGCTTGCAATGGCGTTTGAAAAAATAAAATAACTTTCATCAATTTCTTTGCAAAATACGCTAATGCGTGGTAAATCAAGAGTTTTTAATCCTTCAACCAAACAAATGTCAAAATCAGGGCTTAATTTTAAAGCTTTTAAAATATCTCTATTTTCATGAGAAAAAAAAGTTGTTCTTGTAGGGCTTAAAACCATGACTTCAGCTCCACTTTGAAAAAATTTAAAACTATCTTTACCGTTAAAATCAAATTGAGCTTTATCGGCAGGATCATGTTTAATGATTAAAACTTTTAAATTTTGTTGCAAAAAATTATCAGCTATTTTGGTTATGAGTGTAGTTTTTCCTGAATTTGAAGGCCCGCTAAAAGCTATAATAAGTTGTTTCATAAAATATACTCTTAATTTTTTTGCAAAATTATATCTTTTTAAACCAAAAAATAGGGTTAAAAGGCTACAATAATACTAAAAAATATGGAAAAAGAATGAAAATTTATAGTGTAATTTTAGGTGCTTTTTTGCTTGGAGCTTGTTCTTTAAAAGATCAGGCGATTGTGGATACAAATTTAAAATCTCAAACTTTAATGTTTACTCAAAAATACAAAATCACACAAGATAAGATTAATGCCATTATAACTATGTCTTATTTAAACCCAATTCTAGACAAGACAAGTAAAGATGATGTATTAGCTTTATCTTTTACTCCAAATACATTAAAAATTCAAAATTTAGAAGTTTTTATCAATAATAAAAAAGCCAATATTGAAAAATTGGATGATGAGTATTTAAAATATATAATACAAAACAACTATACTGATTATTTTAAAGCATCTCTTCCTAGTGTCAAGGAAGAGATTAGGCTTGTAGCTAAGATTTGCTTAGATCATTTGCCTTGTTTTGAATTAAATTTTCAAAAATATCCGAAATCTTTATACTATCGTTCAGAAGATGTCGATACACAATATAATTAGCTAGAACTTTTTTTCCGTAAATTCGGCTTTCTTGATAAGGAACTAGTTCCATAGACAAGAAAGGTTCAAATTTGCCTGTCTTAAACATATCATTTCTTGCAAGCATACGGTTAGTAAATCCTATACCGCCATTATAAGCATAAGCGACAAAAAGTGGAGATTTTAAACGTGATTCAAGGTAATTTAGATGATAGTTTCCAAAGTAATATGCTATTTCAGGTTTAAACATAAAATCTTGATCGAAATTTGGAATTTTTAATTCTTTTTCCCCTATGTGATTGGCCAAAAATGGCATAAATTGCATCATGCCTAAAGCATAAGAAACTGAAATAGCAGTTGGAATAAAACGACTTTCTTGTCTGGCAATAGCCAAAATTAAAGCTTGTCTTGTTTTGTTATAGTCTTTTATATTGTCATAATAAGGCATTATAAAATAATGTTTTTTAAAATTATTTTTGCGTTCTAATATGTAAGCATAAATAGGCAAGGTTTCTTGTGTGTCAAATTCTTTTGCCAAGACATCTAGTTGACTTGCGTTAGCATCGCGAATTTGTTTGTTTATTTTTTGCCAAGCAAAAGGATCTTGCATATTAAAATTATTTTTTTTCTTGCTTGGATTAAGGCTTTCTATCTTTGGAAAAGGTGTGTTGGTAAGTTCTTTTGCGTAAAGACTATAAATATTTAAAGAAGAACTTTGCGATAAAGTTTTTAAATCTTCTTCATTGTTTTTAATCAACCACATCCAAAATATAGCATTGTCTTTATTACTTTGCGATTTAAAACTTTGTGCCGCCTTTTTAAAAAAGTCATAAGCAAGCTCTGTTTTATCATAAGTTAAGGCATTGACTCCTAAATAGAAAGCAGAATCTTCACTTACATTTTCAGGATTTATTTCTAGCATAGAATATCTAAATTTTGGATTTTCTTTTTTAATAATAATATTTTGTGCAAAATCTTTAAAACCAATGTGGTTTGGTAGTTTATTGACTAAACTTGTATTTAAATCTAAGTCGTATTTTTTAGAATAATTATAAAGTTTAAAAAAACCATTAATATCTTCTTTTTGTACTATATAGCTCATAGGATCAGAAGTATTAAAAGCTAGCAATAAATTTGTCAAATCAGGTCTTTGATTTTTAAAGGTTTGAGCTAAAGTAGTTCGGTCTTTGGAATTTAGACTCGCTATAAAAACTAATGAATTTAAGCGCACACTTTGACAAGTTAAATTTGCATCTAAGATAGTATTTGCTGTATAGGTATAGCATTTAGCATATTTTGGGTTGATATAAGGCTTTAAAGGGATGATTTTTTCAAGTTCAGATTTAATTTTTCCTATATAGCGAAAAATATGAGAATTTAAATCCTGTGCATCTTTTTTACTGATTTTATTTTTTTCTAAAAGCCTATAAATATAATAATCCTTAGCAAGTGAATTTTCTTCCTTTTTGAGTTTTTCTATACTATATTGTGTAGCATTTAAACTTGAAAAAATAAATAAAAAAACGAGTATTTTTTTTATCACAATATACTCCTTAAGATATTCCCAAGAAAAATGCCAAGAAACTGCAATGCTAAGACTATAATCAAAGGCGCAAGATCAATATTACCAATGCGTGTTGGAATTTTTCTAACTAAGGCGTAAGCAGGGTAGCTTAGTTTATATAAAATTTGCACTATAGGATTATAAGGATCAGGGTTTACCCAGCTTAGAAGTGCTGTGATGATAATAATCCAAGTATAAATGTTAATGACAATTTGTAGTACTTGAAAAATAGAAATAATAAAAGAGTCTATAACCATAGTTAAATCCTTGCTAATTCGTGAATAAAATTTTTAATATAAGGATAAAGATCGCTAAGCTCAGGTCCGTGGATATTTCCTGTTAAAATTATCCTTAAAGGCATGAAAAATTTTTTACCTTTTAAGTTGCTTTTGTTTAAAAGTTCATTTTTAAAATCTTCATAATTTTCAAAAAGTTCAATATCTTTTAAGAGTTCTTTTAAAATTTTACATTCTGTTTCAAACTCGCCAAAATTTTTTGCGTTAAAAATAGCTTGCATTTTTTCTTTAAGTTCTTTTATAGTACTTGCTTCTTGAGTGTAAAATTTAGCAAGTGGTGCAAGATCTTTGTTTAAATCTAAAATTTTATTAAGCTCATCATCTTTTATCATTTTGATATGTTCGCGATTAATTTGCAAAAGTTTTTTAAGATCAAATCTTGCGGGAGCTTTTGAAACTTTAGAAATATCAAACCATTTTATAGCCTCTTCTAAGGTAAAAATTTCACAAGGAGTTTTATTGCCTAGCATGATCAGATAATTTGCGATTGCGCTAGGTAAAATTCCACTTTCAAGTAGCCATTTTACAGAAGAATGTGCTTCTCTTTTACTCATTTTAACACCTTCTTCGTTTAAAATGATAGGCAAGTGTGCATAAGTCATGGCTTTATTATAACCTAAGCTTGCGCGGATATGTTCTTGTTTTGGAGTGTTTGAAACATGATCTTCTCCGCGTATAATACAAGTGACATTTTCAAGCATATCATCAACCGCACAAGCAAAATTATAAGTTGGAGTTTTATCCGTTCTCATAATCACAAAAGAGTCTATGTTTTCAGGCTCAAAACTAAGCTCGCCTTTGATAAAATCAGTAAATTTCATAGTATGAGTAGGTTTTTTAAGACGGATAACAAAGGGTTTTTCACATTCTAAAACATCAATATCGGCTAGTTTTTCACAAGTGCCATCGTAGCGATAAGCTTTACCTTGTTTTTTAGCCAGCTCTTTTTTTGCTTCAAGTTCTTCTTCGGTGCAAAAACAAGCAAAAGCTTTTTTTTCGCTTACAAGTTTTAAAGCCATTTGGCGATGGAATTTTAAATTTTCACTTTGTATATAGTAATGCTGCCATGAAATACTAAAAAGATTTAAAATTTCTTTGATTTCTTCTTCTTTTCCTGTTATATTTCTAGCCTTATCAGTATCTTCAATACGTAAGATAAAATCCATATTTTTTTGTCTTGCACAGATATAATTAAAAATTGCTGCGCGTAAATTTCCTATGTGCATATCACCTGTGGGAGAAGGTGCAAAACGGTACATCTTATAGCCTTTAAAATTATTTAAAAGCTTATTATAACAGAAAAATTTATACGGATATTTAATTTTACTTGGTTATAATACTTTTATGATATTTTTAATTTTTTCTTTCATTGTGTTATTAATTTTTGGCTTAGCAAATGTTTATATTTATAAAAGATTAATCAAGAAAATTACTCTTTTTAAGTATTTTTATAAAATTTTTTCCTTTATTTTTATTGTGCTTTTTTTAGCTCAAGCTGTGTTTTTAATATTTCGTAGAGATGAATATTTAAGTGATACTTGGTATGAAATTTTAGCCATGTTTTATGCGCCGACTTATTGTTTGTTTTTTATGACTTTAGCATGGGATTTTGTTAAATTGATTTTAGCTCTTATGGGTAAAAGAGATAAAACATATAATCTTATTTTGCGTTTGATTTTTGAACTTTCTCTTATAGTTTTAAGTGTGTTTTTAATTTATGTAAGTATAAATAATGCTCTAAAAACACCTGAAGTAAAGAGTGTTGATGTTGAAATACCAAATCTTAAAAAAGATTTAAAAATTGTCATGCTTACTGATATACATTTGGGTAAAAATTTGCATGAAAATTTTTTAGACAAGCTCATCACTAAAGTGAATTTGCAAAGTCCTGATATGGTTGTAATAGTAGGGGATCTGATTGATACTAATCCTAAAGATTTAAAAAATTACATCTCAAAACTTAATGATTTTAACTCCACTTACGGAACTTTTTATGCTTTGGGAAATCATGAGTATTATCATGGTATCAATGAAGTTTTGGATTTACTTAGAAAACATACTAATATGAAAATTTTAGTCAATCAAAATTTAGATTTGAGTTTTATAGATATTGCTGGACTTGGAGATTTAGCCGGACTTGATAGGGGTTTATATGCTCCTGATTTGGCAAGAATAAAAGTGGATTTAAATACAAGTAAAGCTAGTATTTTACTCACACATCAACCTAAAACAGCTTTGCTTTATGATTTAAGTGATTTTGATCTTGTTTTAAGTGGGCATACACATGGAGGGCAAATTTTCCCTTTTATGTTTTTAGTTAAACTTCAGCAAGGTTTTGTTCATGGGCTTTATGATTTAGGAGAAAAAACTAAGCTTTATGTGAGTAGTGGAGCAGGATTTTGGGGGCCAAGTCTTAGAGTTTTTGCTCCGAGTGAAATAGTGATTTTAAATTTAAAAGGAAAAAAATGAGTTTTTCAAAAGAAAGTTCGAGACTTTTTGGTTTTGTAGCGGGGATTAAATTTCCTAAAATGATACAAAAAGTTATTAATGAAAATTATGTTAAGTATTTTAATATCAATATGAGTGAATTTAAAAGCCCTTGTGAATACGAGAGTTTAAATGCTCTTTTTACAAGAACTTTGCAAATTCCAAGAAAGCTTGAAGAAGGTTTTATCAGTCCAAGTGATGGTAAAATTTTAGAGTGTGGAAGTACTTTTTTGGCAAATGAAGAACATTTTGCTTTTTCTATAAAAGGACATACTTATAGCATTGAGGAGCTTTTAAAAGATAGCTTTGAAAAAGATGAGCTTAAAAATGGGCTTGATTATGTCAATATTTATCTTTCTCCAAAAGATTATCATCGTTATCACAGCCCTTGTGATATGCAAATTTTAAGTGCAACTTACACAAGTGGAGTGCTTTATAGCGTAAATGAAAAACATTTAGAACGCATTAGTAATTTATATGTAAAAAATGAAAGAGTGAGCTTGAAATGTCAAAATGAAAAAGGTATTTTTTGGCTTGTTTTTGTAGGAGCGCAAAATGTAGGAAAAATGCGTTTTAATTTTGATGCAAGCATACAAACCAATGCTAAAATTTCTCATAATTTTACTAGAAAATATGAAAATTTAAATTTCAAAAAAGGCGAAGAACTAGGAAATTTTGAGCTAGGTTCTACTATAGTTTTAATCTCTCAAAAAGGACTTTTAACTTTTAATTTAAAAGTAGGGCAGGGTATTAAATTTGGAGAAAAAATAGCGGATTAGTTTTTAGGAGTTTTATTTGCCATTTGATAGATAAAGGCAAAAACTTCAGCTACAGCTTTATACATATTAGGTGGAATTTCATCACCTAAGTCAAGCTTGCTTAAAATTTCTATTAAATCTTCATCTTCTTTAATAGGAACTCCGTGTTCCTTGGCTAAAGAAATAATTTTAGCAGCACTTTCGCCTTTGCCACTTGCAAGCACTTTTGGTGCAGAGTTTTTTTCTTTTTGATAGCCTAGAGCTACAGCTTTTTTAATCGATCTTTTGATTTTGCTCATACTTTTTTATCCATACCCATTTCAAGATCTAAATTTTTCATATTTCTAGTATCAAATTTACTTCTTATGATATCACCTACAAAGAAATTTGCACTTAAAAGTCCTGCTTTATTGATATTTCTTTTAAGCTCATGGGCATTTTCATAGATGGTTTTTCTAAATTCAATATTTTCTGCCATAATATTAATATCTATATATTTTTCATTATTTAAAGAAATAAGAATTTCTAAATCCCCAAGTTTTGCAAATTCGAGTTTAATCTGAGCAAAAAATTTGTCCTTTTTTCCGCGTCTAAACATAATTTTAGAATCATTTAAATCATCCCAAGAAAAAGGCAGATAAGTATTGATAGAATCATTAGCTAAAGACATAAGCTGATTGATTTCAATTTGCGCTAAAAGACGATTAGCTTGATTGTATACAGCTTCATTGCCTTCATTTTTAGCCAAATTTGAAATTTGCAAAAGTGTTGATTTTACATCATGATGTAAAGATTCAGCTATATCTTGTTCTGTTTTTGGTTTAATTTGCACTAGATCTTTGATAGAAAGATTGAGTTTGTGTTCGAGATTTTTAAGTTCTGCTTGATTAAGCTTGGCATTTTGAGCATAGGGTTCAAGTTCTTTTAAGCTTTCATTAAGTCTACGAGAAAGATTGCTTAAATTTTTACTTAAATCTTGCACTTGTTCTAGATCTAAATTTTCTACATTAAATGCTAAATTTTTTACAATATTTTGTTTTATAAATTCCTGATTTTTAAAAATATTTTGCATAGTTTGGTTATTGTTAGATTGAATATTTTGAGAATTATTTAAATTTTGCGTGTTGTTTGTGTTAGTATTTGTATTGATTGAAGTTTTGCTTTCTGTTTTTGTTTCATAAAATTTTGGATTTTCTTTGATATTTTCTTCGTGAGTTTTTGTGCTAGAATCTAAATTTGCATTAACTTCTTTTTTAGGTAAATTTTCTTCGTTTTTTACATCTTGCTTAATATTGGTTTTAGCATCATCTGCGAGAGTTTCTTCTTTTGATACTTTTATATATTTTTCTTCATCTTGGTTTTTTGTGTTATGATTAAGTTTTTCTTCTTTGATATTTTCTTTGTTACTTAAAAGATTTTCTAAAATATTTTCTTTATCTTGTATTTTAGAAGCTTGATTGCCTAGTATATTTTTTAAAGTATTTTCAAGTTTTTCAAAGGCGGTAGCAGTTTGCTTAAGGATGTTTGGATCTTTTATCATTAAATTTTCTGGCTTATTAAGAGCTTTGAAAAAATCATTTTTGATGGAATTTAATTCTTTTAAAATTTTATTAGCTATAGGGGTGATTTTTTCTTGAGCATGACTGGGATTTTTACTTATATAATTTTTAAAATTTTCCAATTTAGAACTTAAATTTAAAAGTGCTTTAAAAGAACTTTGATTTAAAATTTGCTTATTTTCATTTTTGCTAGAATTAATAATATTTTTTAATTCTTTTAAAGTGTCTTTTGGGCTTAAATTTGTATTTGCAAGCTGGGCTATCTGAACGCTTAGTTTTTCGCTACTAAGACCTTTGATTGTACTTAAAAGAGAGTGAAAACTTTTGGGTAGTAATTCTTCGTTTAGGGCATCTTTTAATTTAGCTTCTAAAAATACGCCTGAATTTTTAAACAAAGGAGCTAAGTTATTGTTTTTTATTTCACTGGCAGGTTTTAAAATTTGATTTAATCTGTCTAAAACTTGTGTAAAAGTATCACTTTTTGCAAGTTCTGTACTTAAGATTTTTAATTCATTAGCAAAATTAGGAGCTAAATTTAAATTTTTTCCTTGTTTAAGTACAGGGGAATCGGGATTTTTTTGAGCATTGATTTGATCTAAAAGTTTATTAACAAGTTCTTTTAATTTGGTACCTGTTTCATTTTGAACAAATTTTGCTAGTATTTCCTCACTACTAGCGTCCTTGCTTAAACCTAAATTTTGCTTTAAAGCTTGTGCAAGTGCTTCTTTTGGATTGTCTTTTAAATTTGTTTTATCTTTTGAAGCAGAGTTATCTACTTTTAAATCATTTTTTTGCGTATTGGCAATTTGACTTGCTAGTTGAGTATTAATCATCAAATATCACCATATTTCCAGGCTTTTTCTTAAATTTTTTATTTAAAATATTTGGTTTATTGATAGCAAAAAGAATTAAAAATGCTAAAGAAACTATATAAAACCATATAAAACCTTTGATTTCAAAATATTGCATTAAAAAACCTAAAATTAAAGGGCCAAACAAAGAGCCCAAAGAATAACAAAAAAGAACCCCACGACCTAACTCTACACCTTTATTTTTGCTTACTAAAACATCATTTGCTCTAGCAAGTGCTAAAGCATATAAGCAAAATATTCCTATACCAAGAGTAATTCCTAAAAAATATTGCATATATAAATGAAGTTTAAAAAAGATAAATATAAGCATAGTGATAAATCCTATACTTGCACAAGTGATAATGGCAAATTTGCGACCAAGTTTGTCTGAAATAGTTCCTATGATGGTTTGTGCAATAAAACCACCTAAAACCCCACAAAATATAAAATAAGAAACCGCTTTTGTATCAAAACCTTGCAAAAGTATAAATAAAGATGCCATAGAAAAAAAGCCATTTATAAGCATTCCGGCTATAAAGCTTGTGACGATAGCTAAAGGAGCTATATCAAAAATTTTAGGTATAGAAATAGGACTTGATGCGGGTAAAACAGGTTCTTTGATTTTAATTAGATTTAAAGGTAAAGATGAAAGTAAAATTAAAGTTGCACTGAGGATAAATACACTATGTTTGCTTAAATTTAACGCTATGATTAAAACTCCAATACCAAACGCAAGATAAAAAACAATTTCATAAAAACCTAAAATTCTAGATCGAATGGCATTTTTGCTTTTTTCATTAAGCCATGATTCTATGACCATTAAAAGTCCATAGTAGCAAATTCCTATGAAAAATCTTAAAACAGCCCAAAAAATAAGATTTTCGCTTACTGTATGAAGCATAGCTGAAATTCCAAAAATAGCACCAAATAGCCCAAAAGAGCGTATATGACCTATACGAGAAATAATTTTATGAGCACTGATGGTTCCAATAAGAGCGCCTACAAAAAAACAAGAACTTACTACTCCAACAGCTAAAGAACTTTCTCCGTTTTCTTTTAATATAACACCTATAGAGCTTACTATCAAAGCATTACCTGCAAATAAAAATGCCATACCAGCAAAAAGTGCTGTCATTGATTTAATAATTTTTTTTGGACTCATACTTTTTTATATATAAAATAAAAATAAACACACAAACTAGCAAGGATGAAATTCCACAAATATAAGCAAAGATATCTAATTTATCTTGGCGATGTAAAAATAAAAATCCAGCAACCAATACTACATAAGCCATCAATTTAAAGAGAGTAAAAAACATAGCAAAAAAATGGATTTTCTCTTTAACATTTGGCTTTAAATCGTCTTTTAGAACTTTAAAATGAATAATTTTTGATAAATTTTGTTTTTTTTTGATAAAAAGTGATGAAATGAAATTAAAATCTTTTTCATAATTTTTTGATTTTTTTATAATGACTTTTTTATAATTTAAATAAGAAGCAAAAATAATCAATAAAACACTAAAAAAAGCTATTTCATAGCTTAAAAATGTATCTAATTTAAAATGATTTAACGATGAAAATATGATCCAAAAAAATAAATGAATAATGGCAAAAATACAAAATAGAGCTTTTTTATGTTCCATTATTTGTTCTTTTCTTTTTGAATTTTTTCTTTGATCAACTCATCTCTTTCTTTAAATTCTTCATAGCTTTTTACTTGAATTTTATAAGCTTTGTAAACATTAAGTATAGCAGCACTGATCCCCCAAAAAACTCCAAGCCAAAAAAGCCAAGGATAAGGAGTAAATTTTTTAAGTAAATATCCTATTCCCACACCTATAAATACAGCAACAACCATAGAGATACCAAGACTTAAACCATCCGCAGCTTCAAGAGTTTTGCGAATGATTTTTTGTCTTTTGCTGTTGGAATTTTCTAAGTGATTTTTTTCTTCTTTTAAAATATTGCTCATATTCTTTTAAAGCTTTCCCTAACAGCCTCTAGTGTTGTATCTATAATTTTATCATCCATTTTTGAACATATAAAGCCTGTTTCAAATTGAGAAGGTGCTAAATAAATTCCATTTTCAAGCATATTTTTGTGAAATTTTGAAAATAATGCTAGATCGGATTTTAATGCATCTTGGTAGTTTGATACAGGATCTTTGGTGAAAAAGTATCCAAACATAGAACCTACATGACAAACTTGCAGTGGAAGTCCTTTTTCATCTGCTAATTTTTTCATTCCTTGGGTAAGTTTTTTTGCTAATTTTCCAAGTTTGTCATAAAGCTTGGTTTTCTTTTTGGCTTTTGTAAGACTTGCTATACCTGCAGCCATTGCTAAAGGATTTCCACTTAAAGTTCCTGCTTGATAAACTCCACCCAAAGGACTTAAAATATCCATAATTTCAGCTCTAGAAGCAAATGCTGCTGCAGGTAGACCGCCTCCTATTACCTTACCAAAAGTAATTATATCTGCTTGGATATGATTGATTCCATAGGAACCAAGGTAAGATGCTCTATATCCACTCATTACTTCATCAAAAATCAGCAGAGTTTGATTGTTTTTACAGATCTTAGCGAGTTCTTCTAAAAAATCTTGTTTAGCTGGAACTAACCCCATATTTCCAGCAATAGGCTCAATGATAACACATGCAATATCTTTATTTTTTTCAAAAAGCTCTTTAACGCTATTTATATCATTATATTTAGCTACTAAAGTGTGTTTAGCTACATCTTCTAAAACACCCAAAGAACTAGGAGAGTTAAAAGTAGCAGCACCACTTCCTGCACTCACTAATAATGAATCAGAATGCCCGTGATAACATCCTTCAAATTTTAAAATTTTATCTTTTTTAGTAAAACCACGGGCAAGACGAATAGCACTCATGGTTGCTTCTGTTCCACTGCTTACAAAGCGGATCTTTTCTAAATGAGGAAAATCAGATAAAACAAGCTTGGCAAGTTCAGTTTCTAATAAAGTTGGAGCTCCAAAACTTGAACCTTTATGAAGTGCTTTTTGACAAGCTTTTTGTATATCTTTATCGCAATGTCCAAAAAGTAAAGGCCCCCAGCTTTGAACATAGTCTATATAAGAATTTCCATCTATATCGAAAATATAAGCACCTTTTCCATGAGAAATAAATTTTGGCTCACTTTGAACATTTGCAAAAGCACGAACTGGAGAATTTACACCACCTGCGATGAATTTACACGCTTCTTTAAAAGCTTTTTTGTTTGTCATTTTTCTTCCTTGCTAAATTGCTTGATGTAATTATATAAAGTTACAATTTCATCATTTGTTAAAGAGTAATTTGGCATGATTGATTTTGCGTCTTTACTCTGATTAAGAGAATTTTTAAAATTCTCAAAACTAAGATTTTGTATACTTGGAACTTTATAAGCTGTTTTAATACCATTTTTCATATAATATCCTAAAATTTGTTCGCTTCCATCTGTTCCATGACATTCTTTACAACTAATGCCCCTTGGATTTTCATAAAGCATTTTAGAGTATTCTTTAAGAGTGATAAAATCAGCACCAAAAAGACTGATACTAAATAAAAAAAACATTAAAACAATTTTCAAAGTTTCACCTTGTTAATGAAGTTTTAATATGATACAATTTTTACTTTAAAAAAGTGATTAAATTTATAGAAGGAAAATAATGACTTTGCTTGATGGTAAAGCTTTAAGCGCAAAAATCAAAGAAGAATTAAAAGAAAAAAATCAATTTTTGAAAAGCAAAGGGATTGAAAGCTGTTTAGCTGTTATCTTGGTTGGAGATAATCCTGCAAGTCAAACTTATGTAAAATCTAAGGCTAAAGCCTGTGAAGAATGTGGAATTAAATCTTTAGTTTATCATCTTAATGAAAATACTACACAAAATGAACTTTTGGCATTGATTAATACCTTAAATCACGATGATAGTGTTCATGGAATTTTGGTTCAGCTTCCCTTACCTGATCATATTTGTAAAGATTTAATACTTGAAAGTATTATAAGTAGTAAAGATGTTGATGGCTTTCATCCTATTAATGTAGGATATTTAAATTTAGGCTTAGAAAGTGGGTTTTTGCCTTGTACTCCACTTGGAGTTATGAAGCTTTTGAAGGCTTATGAAATTGATTTAGAAGGAAAAGACGCTGTTATTATAGGTGCTTCAAATATAGTAGGTCGTCCTATGGCTACTATGCTTTTAAACGCTGGAGCTACAGTAAGCGTTTGTCATATTAAAACCAAAGATTTGAGCCTTTATACTAGGCAAGCTGATTTGATTATAGTAGCAGCAGGTTGTGTGAATTTACTTCGATCGGATATGGTAAAAGAAGGAGTGATTGTTATTGATGTTGGAATCAATCGTCTTGAAAGTGGAAAGATAGTTGGAGACGTGGATTTTGAAGAGGTATCTAAAAAATCTAGTTATATAACTCCTGTTCCAGGTGGAGTAGGTCCTATGACTATAGCCATGCTTTTAGAAAACACAGTTAAATCTGCTAAAAATAGACTTAATTAGGGAAAATCTATGGAAATTTTAAAGAAATTATATAAATTTTCACAGTCTTGGACTGGAACTGTAGTTATTGTTCTTTTGGTGATTTTTTTCTTTATACAAGCTTTTGTTATTCCTTCTGGTTCTATGAAAAACACCTTATTGGTAGGGGATTTTTTATTTGTTAAAAAATTTAGCTATGGTATCCCAACTCCTCATATTCCTTGGTTGGAAATTCCTGTTTTGCCAGATTTCAATAAAGATGGGCATTTGATAAAAGCACAAGGGTCACAAAGAGGAGATATAGTTGTTTTTAGAAATCCTAGAAATGAAAAAGAACACTTTGTAAAGCGTTGTGTAGGCACAGGAGGAGATAGGATAGTTTATGCAAATAAAACACTTTATGTAAGAATGCATGAGGGTGATGAATTTATGAAAGAACATTATCCGAATGATCTTGTTACTCTTGGAGGGCAAATTTATGTAAAAGAACCTTATAAACAAAAAGGTATTCATTATGATCCAAAAAAAGATATAGAAAGCGATATTTTACGCTTTCTTAGCATAGGTGATTTTGCTATGTCTCCAACTTATATTAAAGAACTTGGAAATCATATAGGTTTTAGCGGCGGAAATGCTTATGTTTTTGATGTGCCTGAAAATGAGTATTTCATGATGGGTGATAATCGCGATTATTCTTATGATAGTCGTTTTTGGGGTTCTGTTCCTTATAGGTTGATAGTAGGTAAACCTTGGTTTGTATATTTCTCTTGGGATAAAGATAAAAATGTTCGCTGGGAAAGGATAGGGCGTTTTGTTGATACCTTGGAAAATGATGAACAATATATCCATGATCATGATGATGAGGATAAATTAAGCTAATGTTTGTGAAAAACACAAACATTATATTTTTAAAAGCGTGATTTTATCACCTTTTTTTAATTCGCTTATATTTTCTTCACTTATAAGTAAAAATTCACTTTTAATAAGTGGAAGTATCATACCAGATCCAAATTTATTTTCATTAAATGGTGTAAAAATATCTTTTTCTAAATTTCCTAAGATGAGATTATTTCTTCCGCTTTTAAGCTTTAAATCCATACCCATTTTGCCATAAAATGTTAAAGGATTGTCTAGGTTTCCACTTAATAAATTAATGATTTTTTTAGCAAAAATAAAACAAGAAAGATAAGCTGCCATAGGATTTCCTGGTAAAATTAATACGAAATTTTCACCTTTTCTATAAAGCTTAGTAGGTCTTGCAGGGCGTGCTTTTAAACCTTTAAAAAGTGGAGTAAAGCCTAATTCATCTAAAGCTTTTTCCATAAAATCAGCCTCGCCAACGCTTGCACCTCCTGAAGTGATTAAAAGATCAAAATTTGTATTTTCTAAAGCCTCTTTAGTGCTTTTAAAATTATCTTTGATAATACCTAAATAAGAAGCATTTTGAAACATGGTTAGCAAAGGTAAAGCATTGGCATTATAAATACTTTCTTCATCGCATTCTTGCCAAGGTTCTTTAAGTTCATTTCCGCTTGAAAAAATGCCTATGCGAATTTTTCTTATGACTTCTATTTTATAAAGCCCTTGAGAAGCAAGTAGGGCGATATGTTTATCATTAAGTTTAGTGCCTTTTTGAAGCAAAAGTTCGCCTTTTTTTAATTCTTCGCCTTTGTAGCGATAGGCATTGTATTGTTTAGGGGTTTTTTTAATGATGAGTTTATTTTCTTCTATATACTCATCTTCTAACATTAAGATAGTATCAGCATTTTTGGGCATTTTAGCCCCTGTCATGATTTTATAGCATTCATTCTTAGCAACTGTATAAAAATTTTTATCTCCTGCAAAAATAGTCCCTTTAATCTCCAAAGCCTCATTGATATCAGTATAATTAAAAGCATAGCCATCAAGAGCAGCATTGTCAAAACTAGGTAGATTTTTTCTAGCGTATAAATCTTTAGCTAAAATTCTATCCTTTGCTTTTTCAAGGCTAATAAGCTCACTTTCATCTAAACATGAAATTTGATTTTCTAAGTCTTTTAAGGTTTCAAAGATATTTTTCATTCTTCAAGCCTTGTGATTTTCACACCCAAATCTTTAAATTTTTCTTCTAAATTTTCATAACCCCTATCAAGATGGTAAATTCTATGGACTTTGCTTGTACCTTTAGCTGCAAGAGCTGCTAAGATAAGGGCTGAAGAAGCGCGCAAATCTGTAGCCATGACATCAGCAGCGTTAAGTTCTTTTCCGCCTACTATGGTAGCAATATGACCATTGAGTTTAATATCCGCACCCATTCTTAAAAGTTCACTTACATGCATGAAACGATTTTCAAATAGTCTTTCATCAATAATACTAGTTCCATTAGCTTTTAAAGCTAGTGCCATAAACTGCGCTTGCATATCGGTTGGAAAGCCTGGATATTCACTTGTCATGATTTCTACAGGTTTAATTTCTTTAGCAGGAAGTAGGGCGATACTATCTTCTGCAATCAAAGTTTCAAAACCCATTTGATGAAGTTTTGCTAAAACTGCACTAAGATGAGTGGCGTTAACGTTATCTAAAGTAATTTTAGAATTTGTAATAGCCCCTGCACAAAGATAAGTTCCTGCCTCAATTCTATCAGGTATAACGCTAAATTCTTTAAATTCTAAAAGTTCTCCATCACTACCATAAATTTCAAGTTCATCTGTACCTATGCCTTTGATTTCAAGTCCTGCGTCTTTTAAAACTTCGCAAAGTTGAACTACTTCGGGTTCTTTTGCAACATTTAAGAGTTTGGTTTTACCTTTAGCTAGAGCTGCTGCCATGATGATGTTTTCACTACCTGTAACCGTGATTTTATCAAAAAGAATTTCATTGCCTTTTAAATTTCCACTAGCTACGACATAGCCTTGTTTGATTTGTATATTTGCCCCCATTTTTTCTAAGGCTAAAAGATGTAAATCAATAGGTCTTTGTCCTATGGCACATCCACCAGGCAAAGATACTTCACAATGCCCAAAACGAGCAAGCAAAGGCCCTAGAGTAAGTATAGAAGCACGCATTTTACGCACAATGTCATATTTAGCTATGGTTTGATTAAGAGTGTTTGTGTTTAATAAAGCACTATTGTTTTGAAAATTGACTTTAGCTCCTAAATTTTCTAGCAAAGATATAAGAGTTTTTATATCAGCAACATTAGGAACATTGTTGATTTTTACTTCGTTTTTAGCAAGTATGCTTGAAACGATCAAGGGTAGGGCGGCATTTTTTGCCCCGCTTATTGCAACATTTCCGCTTAGATGATTTGTGCCTTCGATTTCTAGATAAGTCATATTTTTCCTTGAAAAAGTTTAAAAATGCACCATTATAGCATTCTTAAACTTTTGAAAAAATATAATCAAGCTTGTTGGCTTTGGAGTTCTTGAATTTGAGCTTGAATTACATCTGCTTGAGATATTAGCACATCAATTTGTTTTTGAAATGTCGTTTTCATTTGTTCGTTAGCGTTTGTCATTTTTTGAGTAAGTTCTGCAATTTTAGCTAAAATTTCAGCTAATTTTGCTATTAAAGCCTCTAATGCGGGATTTCCGCCACCTTTGCTACTTTGAATGGAATTTTGGTCTTTGTGGTTTTCTATTTTTTCTTGACTTACTTTGATTTCATATTCTTTTTCATTTTTTGAATTTGCTTGACTTAAACTTCTTGCTTCATCTGAAATTTGAATTTTAACCACATTGTCACTATGAACATTACTTGCCAAATCATTGTTTTTGTTTATTTGTGTTTGATAATTGCTAAAATTTTTTGTCAAAGTATCTATTTTCATCTTAAATCTTTTTAAATTAATTTATATTGTTATCGGTTTTTTTATTTATAAATTTATATTAATGATAATTATTTTAAGGATATTTTATTTTAGATTTTCATATTTATATTTTAAATGCAAAAAAGACTAAAGTTTCATAAAGTTTTTAAGTATTTTTTTGCCTTTTTGAGTTAAAACCGCTTCAGGGTGAAATTGCAATCCATAAATAGGATATTTTTTATGTTTAATTGCCATAATAATATTTTCTGAATTATGAGCTAAAATTTTGCATTTTTCAGGCATGGAACTAATGTGTAAAGAATGATATAAGCAAATTTCAATTTCTTTTTTAATACCCTTAAAAATAGGATCTTTTTTAAAATAAAGTTTAGAAATTTTACCATGCATGGGATTTTGCATTTTAGAAACCCTACCGCCAAAAATTTCAGCTATACACTGATGTCCTAAACATATACCTAAAATTTTTTTATTTTTTTTAAAATATTTGATTGCTTTTAAGCTTAATTTAGATTCCTTAGGAGAATGAGGGCCAGGAGAGATGATAAGATGAGTGAAATCAAATTTTTCTAATTCTTTAGCTTTCTTAAAGGCATCATTTTTTATCACTTTACATTCAAAACCAAGTTCTTTAAGATAATAGATGATGGTATAACTAAAAGAATCATAATTATCTATAAATAAAATTTTCTTCATTGTAATTTTACCTTTTTTAAACCACGCACGGAATTAATACAATAAATATTTTCTGCTTCAAATAAATCTTGTTTAAATAATGCTTTTTCTTTTATCAAACCAAGATTGATTAAGAAATTTCTATATACTCCATTTAACATACCGCTTTGAATTTGTGGAGTATAAAATTGAGAGTTTTTTTCTAAGATGAGATTGGTTCTTGAGCCTTCGCAAAGTTCATCTTTTTCGTTAAAAAAAGCTATGTCATAACACAAGTTTTGCTGCCATTTGTATGAGTGTTGATTATAAAAAGTACGCAAAGAGCTTTTGTGATAGAGATTGTCACTTTTTGAGTTAATTTTATCATCACTTAAAAGCAAAATATCGTTTGAATTTTGCTTTAAGGCACTTTGTTGAAATTCGTATCTTCCGTCTTTGTATAAAATAAGCTTTAAAATTCCTTCTTTATGTGGATTTTTAAAGGGTAGGGGAAAATTATAAAATAAAGAGTGTTTTTTGTGGAAAATTTTTTCATCGAGTTTAAAAAGTGTAAAATTTTGATATTTTTTATAAGAACTTTTTTGATTTAAAACATTATAAAAATCTTTAAAGAGCTTGTGAGTGTTAAAATTAAATTTAAGAGCTGAATTTATAAGCCTTAATAAATGTTCTTTTAAAAATAAAATTTGAGAATTTTTAAAATACATGGTTTCAAAAAGATGAAAATCACAAGGATTTAAGATTGCACTTTTAAGTTTTAATTCTTCAAATTCATCTTTAAATTTTGAGTCCCAAACCAAGCCGCTACCCGTGCTATAAGTATAAATTTCATCTTGTTTTTCTAAGGTGCGTATGGCTACGCTAAATTTATTTTTATTTTTGCGTATTAAACCTATAGTTCCGCAGTAAATACCACGATCTCTTTGTTCTAATTCTTCAATAAATTTAATACTTTCAAGCTTTGGAGCACCTGTAATAGAACCGCAAGGAAAGAGGGCTTTAAAAATTTGATGTAAAGAAATATTTTTTTTAAGTTTTCCTTGTACGCTTGAAGTCATTTGATGTAAAGTAGGGTAACTTTGAATTTCAAAAAGTTTTGTTTTTAAGCTTTTTTTTGTGATGATTTTTGAAAGATCGTTACGCAAAAGATCACAAATCATAACATTTTCACTCAGATTTTTTGTATCATTTTGTAAGAAGATTTTATTTTCTTCATCTTTTATAGGATCTTTATCGCGCTTAATTGTACCTTTCATAGGTTTTGTAAATATTTTTCTTTTTTTGGTTTTGAAAAAAAGTTCAGGAGAAAAGGATAAAATTTCTCTTATTTCATCTTTTATAAAAGCTTTAAATTCAGTATCTTGTCTAGAAAGCAAAAGTTTAAAAAGTTCAAAAGAATCCATTTTGCTATGAAATTTAAAATTTTGAGTGAGGTTGATTTGATAAACTCTTCCTTTGGAGATTGCCTCTTTAACTTTGATGAAATTTTCTTTGTAATTATCTTGATCTAAAAAATTTATAAATTCAGGAATAAATTTTTCTTCATCGATATCTTCTTTTTGAAATTTTTTTCTTTTTTTAAAAGCAAATACAGACAAATAAGCCTTTTTGCTTGTGAAATTTTTATCTTGAAAATATCTATATAGCTCATAATCAGCAAGCATTAAAATATAAAAATCATTTTTATATTTTTCTATAAATTTAAAGCACTTTTTACTTTCTTTGTGATTAAAGGCTTTTAAAGTGTGTTTTAAATCATGGTAAAAATATTTACCAAAAACAGCATAGTTTTCAAGAGTCACTTAATTCCTTTGCAACCTGTGCGGCAAGTTTTAATTTATCATTATCAAAATGAGTGTAAATTCTTGAGGTATTTAAACTCGCATGCCCTAAAGCTTCTTGAACTAAAACTAAATCTTTTTGCTTTTTATAAAGCAGGGTGGCAAAAGTATGACGCAACATATGAGCACCATTTTTTTGTTTGCGAATTCCTGCACGAAATAAAAGCTGTTCTACTATGCGACTGACATAAGATTGAGTCAGTGGAGTGCCTTTTTTATTGACAAAAAGTAGGGCGTCTTTACTCATATAATTAATACTTACATTTTTAAGCAAATCGTAAATAAGTTCTTTTTTTATCATTACAACACGATATTTATTGCCTTTAGCTCTTATTCTTATGATATAAAGATCGTTTTCTTCGCTAATATTACCCATTTTGATATTGATAGCTTCGCTTACCCGTATGCCTGTAAAAATGATGATTTTAATAATAAGTTTATTGCGTATGGTATTGTTTTTAAAATCTGCATTTTCAATAGCATCAAGAAATTTTTTAAGCTCTTCTTCACTCATAAATTCAGGTAATTTCACCCCTTTAGAACCCGCTATACCTGCCCAGTTTTTAAGATTGATATCGAAAATATGCGCTTTTTCATCTTCTTCGTTTTGCTTGTCTAAAAAATCAAAAAAATTAATCACAGCAATACGGTAATTTTTTTTACTTGCATCTGATAAAGCACCTGTTATACTTGCTAAAACTTCTACAATAAGTTCTTCATCAATCTGTTTTAAAGAGTAAAGCTTGTAAAAATTTAAATATTCAAACACTTTTTTTAAAGGATTAAAATAAGTATTAACTCCACTTAAACCAGCATTTCTTGCTTTTTTTGCTAGAGCATCAAGTTCATCAATGTTTTTTACACCTTTTGTAAGAGCAAAATTAACTTCTGCTAAAGCTTGTGGATTTTTTAACTCTTTGTTAGATAGCGAATTGAGTTTAAATTTTACATATTTTGCTAGCCAAAATAAGAATGATTTTTCAAAATTTTCTTCACAATCTAAAGGGTATTTCATAAAAACTTTTCCTAAAATCTAAAATTTTTAGCTTTTTAACTATAAAAGGTATTTTAGTATTAACTTAGTAAAAAAAAGCTTTTTTAGGAAAAAGTTTGTTTTTATATACAAGGAAAAAAGATTGAAATATTTTTATTAAATAAATCTTATATCAATCATAAAAAGATATGACAAAAGGTAAAAATATGTAAAATTTATAATTTTGTATTGAAAACTTTAATTTTCAAACTTTTTTATATACACCTAGATTATTCTACTTTGATATAGATTAAGCTACTATTTTTACATACTTTTATGATTTTACCTTTTGAGTGAAATAAACTTATCCATAAAATATAATGTAAAAAATTGATAATTTTATTTCGTAAATTAAAATTATATTTTACTTTTCTTGAAAACTATAAAGAATATTTAAAAATTAAATTATTTTATATTATTATCAAAATATACATAAAAATGATAACTTATGCATTAAATTTTTTAACCCCCTATTCTTGATTTTTAGTTAAAGTAAATATTCTTAGTTATAAAATTTTTTAAGAATATTTTTATTTTAATAGTGTTATAAATAGTTATTACATAAAAACTTAATAAAAAGTTTTATCAAATCCAAATTTCAAGGAGAGGGTAATGAAATTTCCAGTAAAATTAGCAAGATCTATTGTTGTATGTGCTTTTTTAGCAGGTATAAGTGCTAGTGTATTGAGT
Organism: Campylobacter sp. CFSAN093224; assembly: GCF_012897395.1. Taxonomy (NCBI): domain Bacteria; kingdom Pseudomonadati; phylum Campylobacterota; class Epsilonproteobacteria; order Campylobacterales; family Campylobacteraceae; genus Campylobacter; species Campylobacter sp. CFSAN093224. The sequence continues at coordinate 817,413 of NZ_CP040607.1, forward strand.
GAAGGTAAAGAATATGTAATTCTTAAAAATCCTATTGCTAACGCTGATAATTATAGTGTCGGTTTAAAAGCAATGAATGTAAGTAAAGCTGATTTTGAAAATTTCTTAAAAACTCCAGAGGCTGCAGAGCTTTTAAAAAGTTATGAAATTGCCAATCCTATTTCGCAAAATTATGGCACCCCTGCTTTTGTTGTTAATGGAAAATATCAAATCGTTCCAAGTGCAATCAACTCTCCAGAGGCTTTGATTGAAATTACTAAAGAACTTAGCAAGCAAAAATGAGTTGTATAAAAATGAAAGATAAATGCAGAAATTTTTCACTTTCTAAATGGCAAGATACGCGTGAACCTTGGTTAATTTTGATTATAGTTACTATAGGACTTACTTGTATAGCACATTTTTTATTTCAAGAATATCTTTTTATGGAACCTTGCGAACAATGTGTGTATATAAGATTTGATATGCTTGTTATGGCTATAAGCGGTATGATTGCATTAATCAACCCTACAAATAATATTATAAAAATTTTTTCTTATAGCTTAGCTTTTTATGGAATTTGGCTTGGCTTGGAGCATTGTCTAACTTTAAATCATATTCATGAAGTGGTTCATTCTGAAAATCCTTTTGCAGGTGTAGATGGATGTCGTGAAATTCCTATTTATCCATTTAATTTACCTTTGCATGAGTGGGCTCCTAGTTGGTTTTTGCCAACAGGAGAATGTGGGATGGATACCCCTGTAGTTCCAAAAAATGCTTATAATCATCTCAATGCTTTTCAAAAATTTTTTATAGGAACTCTACCTGATTTTGAAAATGGGCTTTATAGCAATGGTTGGTATTTGATTCCTAGTTTAAAGTTTATGAATATGGCAATTTGCTGTCTTATAGCATTTTTATGTTGTTTTGTCGTGCTTTTTGCAATGTTTATAGCCTATGTTTTAGATAAAAATAAACCTAATGCTAAAATTTTTGCATTGGTGATTGTTATTTTGGTTTTGGTGTTTAAATTTATAGGCGAACCAAAAAATCCAAATCAAAATATAGCTAGTTTAATTCATTTGAATCAAGTCGTTTTAAGATGCTCTTAAAATACGCAACAAATTATTTTTGTTGCGTATTATTAAAATTTTATTAAGCTATTTTAGGATGGCTTAAATAATTTTAAAGGATTTATCATGAGACTTAGCAAAACTCTTTGCATGGCACTTTTGGTGGGTTCTACCCTACTTGCACCTAATGCTTTATGGCCATGGGTGGTCCTAGTGGAGCGAAAATAGATTGGCAAATTCAAGGGCAAATAGGTGCGATTAAAATGAATCCTTATGGATTGTCTCCTTTGACCGCTATTATCATGGATAATGCCTATGTTTTAAGTGATATAAAAGTAACCATTGTTCCTAAACCAAATGGCCAAACTATCTCTTATAATGTGAATTCTAAAATGGCTAAGACTTATGGTGGAATTCCTATTTTTGGACTTTATCCTTCTTATTTAAATACAGTAAAGGTAAGTTATACTAAAACTGCAAATGGTAAAAGTCAAAAAGTCATTGATGAGATTTATAAAATTACAACTCCAGGGGTTAGCATAGAACCAAGTGGAAGTACTGATCAAAGAGGAACTCCTTTTGAAAATGTGAAAGTATTAAAAATGGATCCAAAATTTTCAGATAGGTTATATTTAGTAAATAATGCTCCTGGAAAACAATCTGGCAAAGGCTCACAATCTGTATGGAATAATCCTGTAGGTGGTGCTATGGAATGGGATGAAAATTCAAATGTCTTTATCATAGATATCAAGGGTGAAATCAGATGGTATTTTGATAACGATAAACTAATAAACTGGGGTAATATTTACAATCGTGGAATTATGATGAGTTTTCGTCAAAACAAAGATGGAGCTTTAACTTGGGGATTTGGTCAAAGATATGTAAAATACGATGTCTGGGAAGAGAAATTTTCAATCGCAAATTACCTGCTGTCTATATAGATTTTTTCTCATGCTATGGACAATATGCAAAATGGGCATTATTTATTTAAGAGTAGCTTCAACAAATACTTTGAGTCCAGATGGTAAGCATGTACGCGCTGTGCGTGATACTATTGTAGAGGTAGATGAGAATGGTAATGTTGTTGATGATTAGAGATTGTATGAGATTTTAGATCCTTATAGAAGTACTATTATCAAAGCTTTAGATCAAGGTGTAGTGTGTTTAAATATAGATGCAAGCAAAGCGGGTAAAACTTTAAGCGATGAAGAACTTGCCAAAATGGATGAAAGCGACAAATTTGGAGATATAGCAGGTATAGGCAGGAATTTGGGCTCATGTAAATAGCGTTGATTATGATCCAAGTGATGATAGTATTATTATTTCTAGTCGCCATCAAAGTGCTGTTGTTAAAATTGGTCGTGATAAAAAATAAAATGGATTTTAGGGGTACATAAAGGGTGGAATAAAGAATTTCAAAAATATTTATTGCAACCTGTAGATAAAAATGGCAAAAAAATTGTTTGCGATGATTATAGCAAATGCCCAGGTTATGAAAATGACAATGGTGGATTTGATTTTACTTGGACGCAGCATACAGGCTGGAGAATTGATAGTAAATCAAACAAGCGTTATATTTATATAAGTGTTTTTGATAATGGTGATGCAAGAGGAGCTGAACAACCTGTATTTGCAAGTCAAAAATATTCTCGTTCTGTAATTTATAAAATCGATCAGCAAAATAAAACTGTGGAACAAATTTGGGAATATGGCAAAATCGTGGAAATGAATGGTTTTCTCCTGTAACTTCTTTAACTCAATATGAACCAGATAAAAATTCTATTATGGTTTATAGTGCAACAGCCTGAATGGCTTTTGATCTTAGTAAAGGTGTAAGTTTTGGAGAGCCAAAACCTGAAATTGATGAATTTAACTGGGGTGCCAAGGAGCCTTCGGTTCAAATTCAATTTAGCGGTTCAGGAACGGGTTATCAAGCAATGCCTTTTAGTGTTGATCAATAAAAATTACCAAAAAATAAATTTTGGCGGCTTATTTATTTTTTTTAAATAAAATTATCTTTGAAAATTTTATTTAACTAAAGGATATAATATGCGTAAATTTTTTTGCAAATTTGTTTTAACGCTTGTATTTTGTTCAAGTTTTGCATTAGCAAATAATAGTTTTATTACTCTTAATCCAAGTTTACCTAGCTCTGAAAATAGTGTAATAGAAGCATTTTCTTATAAATGTATACATTGTTACAATCATCATAAATTTGGAACCCTTGAAAAACTGAGAGAAGCTTTTCCAAATTTACATTTTAAACTCTATCCTGTAAGTTTAATGAATGGGGAATTTTCCAAAGAAATGAATGAGCTTTTTGCCTTTGCTCAATACAAAGATGAGCAAAATGGTAAAGACGCGAGTTATTCTGATAGTTTATCTTATAAACTTGCTGATGTTTATTTTGTTTCTTATTTTTTAAACAAGCAAAGAAATTTTTCAAATTTAAATGAATTTTACGACATAGGTTTAAAGGCTATGAATGTAAATAAAAATGAAGTATTAAATTTTTTAAATACCCCAAAAGCTAAAGAAATTTTAAGCGAGTTTCAAAGAGCTAATGATATAGCTAAAACCTATGGCACCCCTGCTTTTGTTGTTAATGGAAAATATCAAATTAACCCAAGTGCAATCAATTCGATGCAAGATTTAGAAGATCTAGTTAAAAAATTAAGTAATATGAAATAATAAATTTTTAAGGCAATAAAAATTGCCTTAAAAATTATTTTTTGATCATATTTGTATAAGGTCCATAGCGATGTTGGGTTGTAGAAAAGCTATCATCATAAGGTCCTACATCCATATCTAAAGGCTTAACCTTTCTATCTGGAAAGTCTTTATTTCTATTTGCTTTAATAGGACGAGCTTGTGAATTCATGTAAGCTGCTACATCATAAGCATCTTCAAGACTTAAGTCAGGCGCACCTTGAGGCATATTTTCTTTAATATAAGAAGCAGCTTTGATAAGACGATACATTCCAGCTCCTGTATTATAACTATCATCACCCCAAAGTGGTGGATAAAGATAATACGCCCCTGTGCTATCCTCATTTTTAAGCCCTAAGCCATTTTCTTGATGACAAACAGCACATTTATCCATATAAATTGCCTTACCTTTTTTTAGGATCAGCTGCTCTTAAGATGAAATCTATCTTCTTAAGTCCCTATCCTTCTATCTTAGCTCCTACTGGAACTCCTTGAGATAACCATTGCATATAAGTTAGCATGGCTTTCATTTCAGGTGTATCACTAGGCATTCTTTTGCCATTCATAGAGCGTTCAAAACAGCCATTGATCCTATCTGCTAAGGTAATTACTTTATCTCCTCTTGCATTATATTGTGGAAATCTTGCCCAAATTCCTACAAAACCCGATTGATTTTGCACACTTCCACCATTAGCATGACAGCTTGAACAAGAAAGATTATTTCCCGCAAATCTTTTTTTTAGGATCTTTGGCTTGTGGACCCACATATTTGCTTGTTTCATTAAGAATTTTATTTCCCAAAATAACCATTTTGCTATATTCTGAATTTTTTGGCATTTTAGTTTCATCTATAGTGCCATCTTCATTTAATTCCTTAGGTAAATTCCATTTGGCAGTAGGCAGATCAATACCTGTTGCACTCTTAGTTTTTTTCCAAATTTGGATCTAAGGCTAAAGCACAACTTCCACATAACAACAAAGTTAAAACTATAGAAAATTTATTCATCAATTTCCCTCCTTATTTTGCGTAATTTAAATTCAGTATAAGACTTTATTTAGAAAAAGTCAATAAAACCTAATTACATTTTAAGAAAAAAGCTTTAAACCTTAAAATAATATTCGTTTATATTTAAAATAGAACTTATATATTTAAAGCAAAAATAAAGTTTTTTCACTATAATAAAATCTTGCAATATTTTTAAAGGTTAGGTTAATGAAAAATTTAAGCATTCAAGAAAAAAAAGACTTAGACAACTGCGTTTTTCAAAATCTTGGAAGGCAAGATACTTTTACTTTAAGTGTGGTTTTTAAAAATTTTTATTTAAAAATTAAAGCATTTATTTATTCTAAATAATACCACTTAAAATCCTTTTTTGTGTAGGAAAGATCTTTAAAAGAAGGTGATTGGATAAATAGTTTGCACTCTTTATCCAAATTTTCTATCCCGTATATTTTCATAGCCATTCTTGAGTCATGTCTTGTAAGTTCTATTCCAACGCAAGCTTGATTGTTGATTTTGTAAAGTAAAGTGCCACCATCTTTTTCATCTATATTTAAAATATCCAAATTCTTATTTTTACTCATATCTTTTACATCTTTACTAAAAGAATATCGGAGTTTATAATATATCATAATATCCTGCATGGTATTTTTCAAATTTTGTAAATTTTCATTAATCAAATATCCATTATTTTTATAAAGTTTTAAAAAATCTTCATTAAGAAATTTTTGAAAACTTTCATCTTTAGATAATTTTTGACAAGAATTATAGCTATTTAAAATTCTAACTTGACTGGCTTCTATTAAAAGTTCAAGGCAATCTTTATTCTCTTGTGAAAATTGCACTAATTTAACTTCTTGAATCTTAAAATCTTTATTCGGTTTTTTTTCATAAGCAAAATCATTTAATTTTTCATAAATATTAGCAAAACTTAAAGAATATAAACTAAAAAAAATTAAAATACACTTTTTCATTGAAAAAAATCTTTGTATTTATTTTTTAGAAATTCCACCACTTCTAAAATTTCATCAACCCCTTCTTTGTTGGAATTTTCGAGTACATTATCTATATTATCAATATAAGCTTCTATTGCATTTTCTAATTTTTCTCTTTTAACTCCAGCGTATAAAAGCATAGCTTCTAAAACTATGCTAAGCTCATATTGTAAATCTTCTAATTCATTTTTTAAGGTTTTATTATTGTTTTGATTCATTGTTTTCCTTTTTAAGTTCTTTGCTTTTAATTAAATCAATAATTTGAGCCTTAATATAATTATAATTTGCTCCATCTTTAAATGTCGCAAAAAGTCCACCACTAGCATTTTTATGTCCGCCACCACCTACTAAATTTTTAGCCATTAAACTTACATCTATTTTTCCATTTGCACGAAAACTTAAGGTTTTTCTAGAACTAACATCAATAAAAAAGTCATAATCAGGATTTTTTACTAAAAAATCATTTCCAATAACAGAAGTATTGCCTATATTTGAAGTTAAGATGCCTTTATGGCCTTCATATTCTATGCTGAAATTTTCTTTTAGCTCACTTAGTTTTTCAACTACAAAATAAGAAATTAAATTAGAAAGAGTATCATCATTTTTTCTGGCAAAATAATCCTTTTTTATAAAATGAGTAGCATTATCGAGTAAAATATTTGCATTTTCTTTTCCTATAAATTTCCAAGCCTTATCAAGCAAGAAAAACATATAATCAATTTGAGATTCTTTAAACATTACACGATTTATTTCTTTTGCATTGGCAATCAAGCCTAAAAAAACCTTTCCAAGTTCAAAATTTTCATCCTCGCTTAGCCAAATATCAACAGCATTAACCACATCAACAAATTTTGAAAGTTCTAAAACAGGAGTACAGATTTTAGAGAAAAAATCATAAACGATTTTAGTTGCACATCTTTTAGAATCAAGTAAATACCAAGAATATTTTTGAGCACATTCTTCGCCACTTTGATGATGATCAAGAAGAAAAATTTTAGTATTTTTCTCTTTGCAAATTTTTTCAAATTCTTCGCATTGATTTAAATTTAAATTTAAATCTGTTATTAGAATAATAGCTTTTCCGAAATTTTCATCTTTTTCTATATCGCCTATAATAGAGTTAAAATTTTCATTAATTTCTTTGCCATAATTAGAATTATAAAATTTCACATTTTTAAAATAAAAATTTACTATAAATTGACAAGCATAGCCATCAAGATCTGTATGTGAAAGATGATAAATTTTCATTATATTCCTTAAAGTTCTATCCTAATAATACCCTCGGTATTAAAATTTGTATTTTCTGCAATTTCTGCAAAACTTAACACTACTATATTAATGCTAAAATTATAACAAATATCAGCAATGAATTTTCTAAGCTGCGGTTCAACGCAAAGTATAAAAGGCTTGATACGACCATTTGCTACTGCGGCAACTTCAGCCCTTAGAGTATCTACTAAAGTACCTGTTTGAGCTACACTTAAAGGCAAGTGATAACTTCCATCTCTAAATTGTACATTTTCCATTAAAACCGCAGAACTAGCAGAGTCTAAGATAAAAATATCCAAATTTCCTTTATCATCTAAATACATATTTGTAATCATCCTAGCTAAGGACGCCCTTACATGTTCAATAATCATATCAAAACTCTTGCTTACTTCTGCTATATCGCTTACAGATTCTAAAATAGTAAGCATATCTTTAATTGGTATGTGATGCTTAAGCAAGTCTTTGAGAATTTTTTGAATAAGACTTACAGGTGCAACACCTAAAGCACCTTCTACGATGATTGGATAATCATTTTTAACCTTATCAAGAAGATTTTGTACCTCTTGGCGTGTGAGAAGTTCGCTTGCGTGCGCTTTGATAAGTTCGCTCATATGTGTTGAAATAACACTTGCAGGATCTATTACTATATAGCCATTTAATGTTGCTTCATCTTTTAAATTCGCATCAATCCAAAGTGCATCAGAGTTAAAAGCGGGTTCTTTTGTAGCAATCCCTTCTATCTCTTCTGTGATAAAACCACTATCCATGGCTAAATATTTATCCGGATAAATTTCAGCACTTGCTATAGACACGCCCTTGAGTTTAAAACTATACTCATTTGGTTTAAGTCTTAAATTATCTCTTATTCTTATTTTTGGCATTAAAAATCCTAAACTTTCAGCAATACTTCTTCTCATTGAGCGAATTCTTTCTGTAAGTTCGTTTTCAGCAAGCTTAATAAGTCCGTATCCAAGTTCAAGTTCTAAAATTTCAACTTTGAGTATATCGTTAATCTTGTGCTCTTCTTCTTTGAGAATTTCTTCTTCGCTTTTCTTAGCAGGCGCTGCCGTTGTCCCACCTGCTCCACTTTGAGATGCAGCTGCGGCACTTGGTTTGCTTTTTTTAACTGTAGTTATATCAATTTTACCTTCCTTAACCTGCTTGGTAAGATAGCCAAGGCTTAAAAATACTAAAGCCATAAAGCCCAAGGATAAAGTTGGCAAACCAGGCACTAACGCAAAGATAAAAAGTACAAAACCTACTATTAAAAGCGTGCGATATTCGCTTAAAAGTTGAGTTAAAGTTCCTTCTGCAAAATTTTCCTCATCTTTGCTTGCACGAGTGATAATTATAGCGGTTGCAGTAGAAGTAATAAGCCCTGGAATTTGAGATACAAGTCCATCACCTATGGTTAAAATAGTATAGGTAGAAGCAGCATCGCTTAAAGCCATATCGTGCTGAAAAGATCCTATTAAAAAACCACCTATGATATTTATAATAGTTATGATAATTCCTGCAACAGCATCTCCTTTGATAAATTTAGAAGAACCATCCATTGCACCATAGAAGTTTGCCTCAGCAATAACTTCTTGACGTCTTGCTCTAGCGGTTTGTTCATCAATAAGTCCTGCATTTAAATCCGCATCAATAGCCATTTGTTTACCCGGCATCGCATCAAGTGTAAATCTTGCTTGTACTTCAGAAACCCTTGTACTACCTTTTGTTACAACCATGAAATTAATCAATACTAAAATACAAAATACAATCACGCCAATGACCATATTTCCACCAACAACAAATTCTCCAAATGCTGCTATAATCTCACTCACAGCTTCAGGGCCGTTTTGCCCTTCGCTTAAAATCATCCTTGTGGTAGCTATATTTAATGAAAGCCTAAATAAAGTGATAATCAAGATTAAAGTTGGAAAAGTTGTTAAATCTGTCGGTTTGGGTATATAAATAGAAATTAAAATAATTAATACCGATAAAGCTATACTTAAAGCCAAGAAAAAGTCCAAAATAGGACTTGGTAAAGGAACTATAATAATAGCTAAAATACAAACTAAAAAACCAACAATAGTCAAGCTTTTAGCTTTTAAAACAGGAGCGATTAAAGGCCCCAAGAAAGGAAAAACTAAATCGACTATTTTATTTTTTGCCATTATTTTTCATAATATCTTCTAAAGTAATAGAATCTAAAAATTCATCTACTTTATTTTGTAAATTTACTAACATAGGCATTAAGGTGCAATTTTCTTCTTTATTATTTGGACAAGTGCCACCACTGCATTCAAATACACTGATATCCTTTTTTTCAGCACTATTAACAATTTCTTTTATAGTATATTGACTTGGTTCTTTAATTAAAACAAAACCACCTTTTGCCCCTTTAAAGGATTTTAACAAGCCATCTTTAGCTAAAGTTTGTAAAATTTTAGCTAAAAAACTTTTAGGAATATCAAGCTCTAAAGCTAAAGAATCTACATCTTGAGGTGTTTCTTTTTGAGAAATATAAATTAAAGAAAGTAAAGCGTATTCGCTAGCTTTGGTAAATAGCACAGATTCTCCTTGTTATAACTACAGAAATAGCTGTAATTATAATAAATAATTCTTAGAAAAAGACTTAAATTTTGACAAAACCTTCTAAAAAAGATAAATTCAGTTTATTTTTTGCTTTTTAAGATAAAATTACAGTTCTTTAATTTTATTATTTTACCAATCAGGAGGTCTATCATGGCTTTGGATTCGGCCAAAAAAGCAGAAATAGTTGCGAAATTCGCTAAAAAACCAGGTGATACTGGTTCAACAGAAGTTCAAGTAGCTCTTTTAACTGCAAGAATTGCAGAACTTACAGAACATTTAAAAATCTACAAAAAAGACTTTTCATCAAGATTAGGACTTCTAAAACTTGTAGGTCAAAGAAAAAGACTTTTATCTTATCTTAAAAGAAAAGATTATAATTCTTATAGTAAGTTAATTACTGAATTAAATCTTAGAGATAAATAATTTTTAAGCCCTTTTTACGGGGCTTTTGCCTTTTAAATTTCTTCTTTTGTAATCAGTTTTATATATCAAAAACACAAGAAAAATCTTACAAGATTTCCCTTTGTCCTTTGGCATCAGGTTCGCTTAAAATCCCGTTTTGCGTAAGTTGTTCAATAATATTTGCAGAGCGGTTATAGCCGATTTTTAAACGGCGTTGTAAATAAGAAATGCTTGTTTTTCCATCTTCTAAGATTACTCTTTTAGCTTCTTCATAAAGCTCATCTACTTCCCCATCAAAGCTTTCATTTGTTGTAACACCTACGCTTTGTTGATCCTTTAAAAAGCTTTCATCATATTCTACGCTTTGTTGATCCTTTAGAAAATCCACGATTTTTTCTATTTCAAATTCGCTTGCAAAAGGCGCATGCAAACGCACTATAGAGCTTGTTCCAGGAGGAGTAAATAAACAATCCCCTCTTCCAAGTAAACTTTCAGCACCCATAGCATCTAAAATAACTTTAGAGTCAATTTTTTGCCCTACTTTATAAGAAATTCTACTTGGTAAATTCGCTTTAATTAGTCCTGTTACAACATCAACAGAAGGTCGTTGTGTAGCTACAATCAAGTGGATTCCACTTGCTCTTGCCATTTGCGCAAGTCTTCCTATATAAAATTCTACATCTTTACCCGCAGTCATCATCAAATCAGCAAGTTCATCGATAATTACTACAATAAAAGGAAGTTCTTCTCCGCCTAATTCTTTCATTTTTTCATTGTAATTTTCTATATTTTTGGTTTTTGCATCAGCCATTAAGCGATAGCGTCTTTCCATTTCAGCTACCATATTTGAAAGCGCATTGACTGCTTTTTTTGGATCTGTGATAACAGGAGTTAAAAGATGAGGAATGTCATTATAAATGCTAAATTCAAGCATCTTAGGATCTATCATCATCAAACGCAAGGTTTTTGGAGAGTTGCGATATAAAAGACTTAAAAGCATAGAATTTATCCCCACACTTTTACCACTACCTGTCGTTCCTGCGATGAGTAAATGCGGAAGTTTTTTAAGATCGGTTACAAAAGCATTGCCTACTATATCTTTACCTAAAGCTATGGTTAAAGGACTTTTAGCGTTTTTAAAAACTTCACTTTGTAAAATTTCTCTTAAATAAATGGTTTGAATTTCATCATTTGGAACTTCTATACCTACAACATCTTTTCCTGGTATTGGAGCTTGAATACGGATTGATTTTGCCATTAAAGCCATAGTTAAATCATCTTGTAAATTTAAAATACGACTTACTTTCACATCTGCACTAGGACGAAATTCAAAAGTAGTTACCACAGGACCAACATAAGTGCTTATAACATCGCCGCCTATTTTAAAACGACGCAATTTTTCAAGAAGATTATAAATTTTTTTATCTATTTCACTTTCATTGATTTCTTGTTTGTGTTCTTTTGGATTAGCTAAAAAATCTAATGGCGGCAAGGTGAAATCTTTTGGTTTTTCTACTTCGCCCTGCTCTATTTCACGCAATAAAGCTTGGTTAATAGCAATTTCTTTGGCTAAAACTGCTTTTTGAAGTTTAATTTCTTGATCATTTGTTTTTTCATTATCGATTTTAGTTTCTGTATTTTGGATAAAATCGAGTGTATTTTTTTCTTCTATAACTATTTCATTTATATTTTTTATAGGAGTAGGTTCTATATAAGGATGATTTAACTCTTCTACAATGGGAGCAAATTCAAAGATATTGTCTGCTTTATCTAGATTTTTATTTTCATTTATTTTGTCTGATTCTTCTGTTTCTGTTTTAATTGTTTTTGGGCTATTAAAACTATATTTATTCCCTTCTATAATATCGCTTGAATTTATCGCATCATATTCTTCTAATTTTTTAATTTCTTGTTTTACTTTATTTTCTAAAATTTCATTTTGATAGGCTTTGTATTCTTGTTCTAGTTTTTCTTTTTTTATCAAATTCTCTCTAAGTTCAAGCTCTTTTGTAAAAATTTTTGGTTTAACTTCTTGATTAGAAACTGGAATTTCAATATTTTTACGTTTATAACTTGGCTCATCTAAATTTTTATTTGTATCTATTTGCTTTATATCTTCAAGTTTTTTAGGTTTTAAAAAACGTTCAGGAATCATATCTACCTCTTCTTCTGAAATAAAATTAAAATCTTCATCAAGACTAATGCTCATTTTACTAGCCTTTTGTGCGAAATTTCGCACTTGTTGAGAATGCTCATGAACAAAACTTCTTGATTCTTTTAAACTTTGTTTATCAATCTCTATGGTTTCATCTAAAATTTGATTTTTTAGTTTTTCAAAATTTTCCTTGGCCGTGGTAATTGAATTTTTACTTGCATTGATATTGCTATCTTTAATTATCTGTTCTAAGTTATTGGTTTCCCCTTTTTTGTTTATTTGTAAATTTCCATAAATACTATCTTGCAAAATATTTAATTTTGGAGCTATAGGTTCTGATTTACCTACATCTTCTTTCTCGTTTTCTCCACCAAATACACGCATAAGTAAAGATTTAAAAGCTTGCTCTATTTTTAATAAATAAGTAAAATCTAATTCTATTTTTAAAATTTCTTTTGCAAATTTTGGAAACAATAAAACCAAAGAAAATAGTAGAAGTAAAAGAGCAAAAATTCCACTCCCTGTACGCCCTAAGATTATAGAAAAAAATCCATATACAATTTCTAAAATATACCCAAACTCTCTATAAAAGACAGAAAATAAAAGCAAGGCAGAAAAAAAGGCCAAAGAAAAACCAAAAAGCTCCCTACGATTAAAATTTTCTATTTTATATTTTTTTTTATAGTAGAGATAATTTAATATAAGCAAAGAAAATGGATAATAATACCCAAATTCTCCAAATAAAAATAAATTAGCCTTGTAAACCCATTCTCCCATGCCAGGTGCTAGCATACAAAGACAAAGATAAAAAATAACAAGCGTGGAGCTGGTAAAAATGGCTTCTTTTTTAATATTCTTTCCTTGAAAATAAAATCAAAGCCAAATTATACCATAAAAAATTTTACATATAATTTAATAAGCTAAGTTGAGAAATTGTTGTACTAGCTTTAAGAGAAGCTTGATATGCAAGTTGAACTTGCATTAAATTCATCATTGCCTCACCATAATCTACATCAATCACATTTGATTTTATACTTTGGACATTAACGCTTAAAAAGGATGTGCGTGTATTAACACCTTCGATAGTATTATGATATGCTCCCATAGTTGTATTAAGCTTGCTAACATGATCTGCTAAATGATCAAGTCTTTCTAAAGCTCCTTGCATACCTGTATTTCTAGGGTTTTCACTTTCGGAGTCTGCTCTCATATTGCCTTTTAAAACAGCATCAATCATTGAATCTAAATCTTTAATAATATCCACATTTGGCTCATCTATAGTTAAAGAATTATTCGCGCTAAAACTAAAATTTGGACCATTTTGTACAGTAGAAGTTGTGGTAAAAGGAGGTGCTGGAAATTGGCCACTTTGAGAATCACTAAGAGAAATTTCTATATTAGTGCCTGAAGAAAGTTTATCAGTAACACTAATACGACCTTTATAATCCATACTTACATCAACAGTAGCTTGTGAATCTTTCATGAGTTGTTGTATTTGGGTATAATCTGCATTATTAATTTGACCATTATTGGCTTGTATGGTTGTTGTAGGAATTTTATCTGCAGCAAACATACCTATAATATCATTAATTTGACCATAAGTAATATCATTTGATCCTGTAACAACCCCACTATTTCCAGTTGCAGGATTAGTATGTATAATAGGAAAGCTTATGGTTTGACCTGGATTATTAGGATCAGGATAGCTTACAGTTGAAGTTTGTAAATTTATAGTAACATCGTAAGAATTTCCACCTTTGGAATTGACTTTTAAATTTAAAGTAGTACCATTTAGGCTATCTCCTGCCATTACCTCGCTAAGTTTGGTTGAATCAGTGGCATAAGCATTGCTTCCTTTGATAACTTGAGAAACATTACCATAAACAGTATTGCCATTTTTTTCAAAATACACATTATCGTAATCAGCTCCATTAGCAGCATTTCCATCTGTATCTGTCATTTTACTTTTGATAAAATCAGTTTGTTTTAAATCGATTGTGAATTGTTGATTGTTGATTGTTACAGTTACAGGGTTGTTTAATTTTGTTATATCTCCATTATTGGGATTTCCTAGTGCAGCAGTCATAACCCTGTTTGTAACATCTTCCATTGTAATGCCTTCATTCTGTGCTGCTTGGATAATATTATTTAATTCAGTTTTATCATCAGCTTGTGGTGTGAAAGCTACAGCATGAAAATCGAGTTTATTATTACCTTGCTTTAGATCTGTAATTTGAATTTGACCACTATCATTCATACTTACTTCTACTACTTTATTATTTGGAGTATTACCATAAAGAGCTCCAATATTTTCCATTACATCTTCTAAAGTATCTTCGGGTTTGACGAGTACAGCACTTTTAAAACTTGTTCCATCAGGCTTGGTTCCTTGAACATAAAGAGTTGTTGGAGGAAAATCTAGTTTGCTATCATCATACTCAAAGTCTTTGTCAGCATCTAAGCTATTATCTTTTACATAACCTTGTCCGATAAGTTGTTGCCATTTAGAATCTCCTGTGAGATATTTAGTTTTATCAGGGTCTTTATTTAAATCCCAACGATTATCTGTAAAACTAACATTAGTGCTTATTTGTTTTTTATAGTCTCCATCTGCTTTAAAAAATAAATCCCAACCTGGTATATTGTATGGGCTTTCAGTTCCAGCTCCAGTTACTACATTAATATTATTTTTATCTCCATAATAATTTCCATTAGAATCAAAAGGTTTGTTTGCAACTTGAGAACCTGCAAAAAGATACTGACCATTAACACTGGTATTTGCAAGCTGAACTATGCTTTCTTTTATACGTTCTAGTTCTTTTGCTATAGCTTCTCTTGAGGTTTGAGAATTGCTATCGCTTGCAGCTTGGGTTACTTTAACTTTAAAATCTTCAAGAAGTTTAACCATATCTTGTAAAGCTTTCATACTATTTTGAGTCATTTCTTGAGCTCTACTTGTTGATTCTTTTACTTGTTCTAATGTTTTAATTTCATATTCAAGACGCGTATTATCTATATAAGTGCTTGCATCTTCATATGAATTTTGTATTTTCAAACCTGAAGCAAGTTGTTGAGATATCTGATATAAAGCACTTTGACCGCCCATAGAATTATTCACACTATTTGTGAAGTTAAGTTTATTTGTAATTCTCATTTTTTTCCTCTAAAGTATTAAAGTTAAAATCTTTTCAAACATTGCTAATAAACAAAAGCAATAACTGTTCCAAAAATTTAAATTATATAATTTTATATTGTCTTTTTGAAAATACTTTTTATTTTTAAAGTATTTTTTAGCCTAAAAAAGTATAATTTTAGCTTTAAATCTTATAAAATGAGCCCGAGTGGTGAAACTGGTAGACGCGCCAGACTCAAAATCTGGTAAGGGCAACCTTGTGTCGGTTCGAGTCCGACCTCGGGCACCACTTATTTTTTGCGGGAATAGCTCAGGGGTAGAGCACAACCTTGCCAAGGTTGGGGTCGCGGGTTCGAATCTCGTTTCCCGCTCCATAGAATAAAAAATATAAAATCTCTTTAATTATAAATTCTCGCTTTTCTCTAATACTAAAAAATACTCATTTTCTAGAATTTCAAGTTCTTTTTGCATTACTTCAAGCTCTTGATAAAGCTTGTTAATACCTATTTCTTGATATACATTTGGATCGGATAAATTTTGATTTAATTTAGCTATCTTTTGCTCTAAAAAATCTATTTTTTCAGGATGGTTTTTTAATATCTCATTTTCTTTGTAGCTCAATTTTTTGGAGCTTTTTTCTTTTTGGTTATTATTTTGCTCTTGGGTTTGAAGCTCTAAAGCAAAATTATCCAATTCTTCAATTTCTTTTTCATTTTCAAGATATTCAGTATAAAGAGTGTGTAAAATATTTATATATCCATTTCCCTCAAAAGCATAAAGTTTTGTTGCGATTTTATCAACAAAATATCTATCGTGTGATACTAGCAAAATAGCCCCTTCAAAACTAAGTAAGTATTCTTCTAATATATTAATCGTAGCTATATCAAGATCATTAGTTGGCTCATCTAAAATCAAAACATCATATTCTTTAATAAAAAGCAAGGCTAAAGCAACGCGATTTTTCTCTCCGCCACTTAAAAGAGCCACGCTTTTATCTAAAAATTCCTTAGGAAATAGAAAATTTTTCAAATATCCATAAACATGCATATTTTTACCACGAACTTCAACCCTATCTCCACCATTGGGACAAAAAATTTCAAGCAAGCTTTTATCAGAATTTACCAAGCTTCTAGCCTGATCAAAATATCCTATCTTAAGCTCTCCGCGTTTTATTTCACCGCTATCTTGTTTTATTTGCCCTAGAAGAATTTTTAACAATGTTGATTTTCCACAACCATTTCTTCCTACGATAGCTATGCGTTCACCTTGTAAAATACGCGTTGAAAAATCTTTAAAAAGATTTTTATTGTTTATATTTTTGCTTATATTTTTAAGCTCAAAAAGCATTTTTTTACGATTGATCGTTTTTTCTCCATTAAAATTTAAAGCCGCTCTTGAAATTTCAAGTTTTAAGCGTTTGATTGCCCCAGGATTTTTTTTCGCTTCTTCACGCATTTTAAAAATGCGTTCTTTTCGTCCTTCATTTCTTTTAAGTCTTGCTTTAACCCCTCTTCTAAGCCATTCTTCTTCGCTTTTTAATTGCTTTAAAAGAGTTTCATGGCTCTTAGCAAGGCTTTGCAAAATTTGTGTTTTTTTCTCTAAATAGTTTGCATATCCGCCTTTAAAAATACTAAGCTTACCCTGCTCTACTTCTACACACTTGTGTGCTATAGCGTCAATAAAATATCTATCATGGGAAATAAAAATCACACACATCTTTGAATTTTTTAGCAATTCTTCCAAAAAGCTTGTCATATATACATCTAAATGATTAGTTGGTTCATCAAGCAATAAAATATCAGGATTTTTTAGTAAAAGTATGCAAAGCCCAACGCGGCGTATTTCTCCACCACTTAAAGTAGATATAATGCGATTTTCATACTCAAGTAAACTAAATTCTTTTAAAACGCGTATTATTTTAGATTCTATACTCCAAGCATCTTTACTATCAATCAAAGTCATAAGCGTATCTATTTTTTGAAGATAATCTTTATTACTAGGATCTTCTTCTAATTTTTTATGCAGTATTTCATATTCTTCTAAGGTATTGTAAATTTCTACAAGCTCTTGCTTGATGGCTTCTTTTACGCTTAAATTTGCATTAAAATCAACGGTTTGTGAAAGCATGGCTATGCTTTTTCCATTTTGTCTTATTATTCTACCGCTATCTAAAGGAAGTGTGCCTAAAAGCGTTTTTAAAAAAGTAGATTTTCCTTCTCCATTTTTGCCTATAATAGCAATCTTTTCTCCCTCGTTTGCGCTAAAATTTACTTCATTTAAAACTATTTTGTCTCCAAATTTTTTTGAAGCTTCAATTAAATCTATAAGAGCCATTTTTTATCCTTGACTGAGTTTAAAGCTAAAACTAGAACCATAACCTAAAGTGCTAGAAATTTCAAGATAACTTTTATGTATATTTAAAATTTTCTTTACTAAAAAAAGTCCCAAACCAAAAGAATTATCACTTTTTACATCAATTTTATAAAATTTTTTTGTAATCAATTTTATTTTATCTTCTTCTATGCCTTTTCCAAAATCTTGCACTATTATCTTTTGATCTCTTGCCGTTAAAATGACTTTTTTTTGACTATATTTTAAAGCATTAGAAAGCAAATTTATAATCACTTGCTCGATTAAAAATTCATCAGCCTTAACTTTCGTGCTTTTACCTTGCAATGCAACTCTTTCAAAGCCTGGGTTTTTAGTGATTTTTTCACATAGAGAAAAAAGATCGAATTCTTGCATCTGCAAGGCTTCACTATTAAGATTAAAAACAAAATTAAGCTTATGCGTTAAAGCATTAAGTTTAACGCTTTGACGTGAAATTTTTTCTAGTAATTCCTTTTTTAATTTTTTATCTTCCAATTTCTCATCTTTTAGCATCTCTAAGCTAAGATCAATCACGCTTAATGGATTTTTAAGCTCATGAGAAATAGCAGAAATCACGCTAGCAAGCTGAGTATTTTTTAAAGTGATTTTATCGCTTTGTTTTTTATTTTTTTGGGTATTCTTTAGAATTTTATCCTTAGTTTTTAAAAGTTTCTCATTTAGTAAATTAAATTCTTTAAACATTCCTTTTTCTAATATAACAACTTTATGATCCCCTATAGAATCCAAAAAATCCAAAATTTTATTAAAATTTTTCTCTATTCTTCTACCTAACAACAACATTAAAATAAAAACAAACAGCAAGCATACTCCAAAACCGATTGCCATTTTTGTCCAAAAAAGTTCTAAATCTAAAAAACGAGGATAAACAATAATAATATATTTATATCCTTTGTAAATAAAGCTTTTAGTGAGAATTTTTTTTGAATTGAAATTTAAAATTTCTCCTTCTTTAAGATTAGAAAAAAAATCAGGATTTTTTACAGAACTTATTTTCATATCATTGTTTAGGATAATAAAATCAGCCCTAGTATCTTTAGCAAAATTCTTGATATTAGCATCATTTAAATGCTCTAAGAGAGAAAATTTTAAAACATCATCAAGGCTTTTGATTTTTTGTTCATATTGTTTTATAAGCAAGAAATTAAGATAAGAATTAGTAAAAGTATAAAAAATAAACCCAAAAATCAAAGCCAATACAACAAAAAAAACTATAAAAATATTTTTAGTTTTTAGCATAATTTATAGCCAATACCCCTAACACTTATAATATGATCTTTTAGTTTTGGAAATTTATTTCTAAGTCTTGTTAGAGCTATATTGATTGTTTTATCACTTGTAGTATCATCTTTCCAAACACTTTCGCTTAAAAATTGTCTAGTAAGCAAGGTATTTGGATTTTCAAAAAAACATTTTAAAAGCTCATAGTCAAGATTTGAGATTTCTAATTTTTGATTTTTGTAAAAGAATTCATAACTAACCAAATCTAAAATAAAATCACCAAAAGATAGTTTTTCTTCTTCTTTTTTATGGCGTTTTAAAATTGCTTTAATGCGAAGCAAAAGCTCATTGAAATCAAAAGGTTTACAAACATAATCATCACAACCACTTTCAAAGCCTTCGAGTAAATCTTGATGTAAAGCCTTGGCTGTAAGAAAAATAACTGCTTCTTTATATCCTTGCTCTCTTAAATCTTGAATTTTTTCTAAAGAATCTCCACTGGGCAAATTTCTATCGACTATTAAAAGATCAATTTGCTCATTATCGAGCAAATCTTCAACTCCAAAAAAATCCGCTAAAGATATAACTTCATAACCACTAGATTTTAACTTTAAAACAAGCAGTTCGTTTAAATCTATATCATCTTCTATAATTAAAATTTTAAATTTCAACATATTGGACAAATACACACGCCTCTAATTGTTTTAGTTCATCTAATACTTCTTTTTGAACTTTTTCATCAATCAAAACAACAGCCAAAGCATACCCAAAACCATCTCTACCAAGCCTAAAATCAGCTATATTGATATTTTTAGCTGCCAAAACGGAACTGATTTTAGCTATAACTCCTGGTATGTCTTTGTTTTTAAAAATAATCATTTTTCCCTTTGGCTTAAAATCAGTTTTAAAGCCATTTAATCCAACTATGCGTTGTTCATTTTCATTAAACACTGTTCCTGAAACACTGATATTTGAATTTTCGGTGATAATTTTAACGCTAAGTTTATTATTATAACCACTATTTGGAAGAGTTTCGCAAGATAATTCAACTCCTTTTTCTTTGGCAACAAATTCTGCATTAACATAATTAATTTTCTCTCCTAAAATTCCACCCAAAGCACCAACAGCTGCAAAAGTTAGCATAGAATTTGCATACTCACCAATAATTCCTTCAGCCTCTAATTTAATACTTTTTATAGGATTTTTATCAATTTGAACAGCTAAAAAAGCCATTTTAGAAACAAGTTCTATATAAGGAGCTACAAAAGGTGGTAAATCTTCAGTTTTAATTGGTAAATTTAAGGCATTAGGATAAGCCACGCCTCGTGCTGCGCTTAATGCTTGCTCACAAGCTTCTCTTGCGATATTGTCTTGACTTTCTAAAGTATTTGCTCCTAGGTGAGAAGTAACTGAAATATTTTCAAAGTCTAAAAGAGGATGATTAGTCGCGGGTTCTTTATCGAACACATCTATACCAAGCCAAGCTATTTTACCACTTTTTAAACCTTCATATAAAGCCTCTTCTGTGTATAATCCTCCGCGAGCACAATTTATTAATCTTATTCCATCTTTCATTTTTGCAATTTCTTGCTTTCCTATCATACCATTGGTTTCTTTGGTTTTTGGTGTGTGAATGGTAATAAAATCACTTTTTTCTAAAATTTCATCCAAATTTTTTGCTTGTTCCATATCTAAATCTGTAATCTTAGAAGCAGAAATATACGGATCATAGGCTAAAATTTTCATACCAAATGCTTTAGCACGGATAGCTACTCTTGAACCTATATTTCCAAAACCTATAACCCCTAGCGTTTTATTCATCAATTCAATGCCATACCATTTTTCTCTTTCCCATTTTCTTTCAATTTTTAAAAAATTATGAGCATTGACAAAGCTTCTAGCTGATGTTAAAAGATGTGCCATTGTTAGTTCAACTGCGGCAATAGTATTTGCAGTTGGGACATTCATCACAATCACTCCTCGTTTAGAACACTCTGGAATATCAACATTATCTACGCCCACCCCAGCACGCACAAGCGCTTTTAATTTTTTGGCATGATTTAAAAAATTTACATCTACATCCGTAGAACTTCTAGTAATTGCAACTTCAATATCGCTTAGCATTTGCATAAGTTCATCTTTTGGAAATTTTGCAGCTTCTATAAGCTCAATATCTTCAGCTTTTCTTAGAATATCGACACCTTTATCCAAAATAGCATCACACACTATAATCTTTTTTTTCATAACCAAATTTCCTTTACTTCTGTATTTATTTTATATTTTTTTAATTCTTTGATAATATCATCTATAAGTTTTTCATTGCCTGTATCCAAAAAGATTTCTGGACTATCGCCAGATTTAAGAAGAAAATACTTCACATTAAAAGAATTTAAAGTCTGTCTTAAGCAAAACATAGAATAAATATCATATTTTCCAACTATAAGTTGATAATATTTATTTTTCTCCTTAAGCTCGCTAGTATCCGCATCAAAATATAAGGTAAATTTTTCTGCTGCTGGGGTAAAATCTCTTGTAGGCCATTTTGCTAATTCTTCTTGCCATGAAAGATCTTGATTTTGGGTTTGAATGCTTGGCTGCGTATTTGTATCTTTAGCAAATTGTGGAATGAAATTTACATTAGCTTTAAATTGCCAAAGCAATGTAAAAACAACAGCAAGCAAAATGAGTAATAAAATACTCAAAATGCTTATTGTAATGTATTTTTTCATTAAGCTAGCTGATCTTTAATGATATCACCTAAAGTTACTTTATCATCATTATTGATTTCATTAAGAACTTCTCTTTCTTTTATTCTAACAAGATTTTTAACACTTAGGCGAATTCTATTTTTCTTTTCATCAATAAAAACTATAGCAGCTTCAATATCGTCGCCAATTTTTAAATTTTCAAGCATAGAAGTGCTTATATCTTCTTTATGAATTAAAGCATCAACATTTTTACTTAGCTCTACAAAAACACCAAAATCTTTAATATCACGGATAGTGCCTTTTACAATATCGCCGACTTTATGAATTTTGGCATATTCTTGCACTGGAGAACTGTTTAATTCTTTTGCGCTTAATGATATTTTTTGGTTTTCTTCATCTATTTTGATAATTTTTACCTTGATTTTATCCCCTTGAGAGAATTTGTCTTTACATTTATCGTTTCTATCCCAAGAAGCATCTTCATTATGCAATAGACCTTCAATACCGCCAAGTTTAACAAACGCACCAAAAGAAGTTACCGAGGTGATCTCCCCTTCAACCACATCTGCAATTTTGTAAGATTTCATAAATTCATCAAAAGGTCTAGAAAGTAAATTTCTTAAAGAAACTCTTAAGCGTCTTTCATTTGGATTGATTTCAATTACTTCAACATCAATTTCTTGACCTTTGTTGATATAATCTTTTGGATTTTTAATATTTTTATCCCAAGAAATTTCACTGATATGTAAAAATCCTTCTATATCATTTCCTAAATCCACAAAAGCACCATAAGGCTCTATATTTGATACTATTACTTTAATGGTATCACCTACATCAAGAGTATCTTTTATCTCGCTCCATGGATCGGGTAAAGCCGCTTTTATAGACAAGGATAAATGTTTGCGTTCTTTATCATACTTTATAACTTTAACTGGAACCTTATCACCCTCTTTATAAAGTGTTCCAGGATTTACAGGTCCTTTGTAAGAAATTTCGCTGTAATGAACAAGACCATCAACACCTCCTACATCCACAAACATACCATAAGTAGTAATTTTTTTCACAATACCTTCAATTAAATCTTCTTGTTGTGCTACATTATTGATCAATTCTTTGCGTTTTCTTCTCTCGTCATCTAAAGTTTTTTTACGAGAAACAATGATACTTTGCTCATCTTTGTCGATTTTAATAATTTTAACTTTAAACGTTTTGCCTATAATATTATTTGTTTCTTTGAAGCCATATTGAGATTTTGGTAAGAAAAATTCAACATCATTTTCATCAACAACTATCAATCCGCCTTTATTTTTTCCAACTACTTTTACGGTAAAAATATCATCTTGATTTTCTTGATAGTTTTTAATAAATTCGATAACTTTTTCTTTTCTCAAAGCTTTTTTATGAGAAAGTAAAGATCTGCCACCACGAGAACCCATAACAGCAACTTTAATACCATCGCCTACATTAAATAATAGCTTAGAATTGTCATCTTGTATTTCGCTAAGAGCTAAAATACCTTCAGATTTTTTACCTATATCTACATAAACTTCATCATTTTTGATCTCTACAATCACACCCTCTGTTGTAGCCTCTTCTCTTGATTTATCAAAAGCTTCTAAAAGCTGTCCAAAATCTTCTTCCTCAAGATAATCATCTACGCCGCCTTGAACTTTTTTGTTCACCTCGCTCATTATGGTCCTTTAAAATAATTTTTAGAAATTGATTGATTTTACCTTATTTTTCTTTAATTAGTGTTAAGTTTTTTTATTTTTGTTAATTTTTTTTAAATTTTTGACTTTTTTATTCTATTTGAAAACATTTTTTAATTAATTTTAAAATTTTTTATTTTGGCGATAACTTTTTGTATGATCCAATCAGGAGTACTAGCACCTGCACTAATGCCGCAATGTTTTTTATCCAAAAACCATTCTTTTTTTAACTCTTCTTCGGTTTCAATTAGATAGCTATCTTCACAATTGGTTTTTGCAATTAAAAAAAGTTGTTTTGTATTGGCTGAGTTTTTACCCCCTACAACAACCATAACATCACTTTTAAGCGAGAGTTCTTTAATGGCATCTTGATTTTTAAAGGTTGCATCACATATAGTGTTAAAAACTCTTACTTCTTTGGTTTTAAGTATTAAAAAATTTACTATCTCCATAAAATGCTCAGGCTTCTTAGTTGTTTGGCTTACTACAGCTATTTTATTAGGAAGTTTTATATTTTGAAGTTCTTTTTTATCCAAAACTACATAAGCTTTTGTACTTACATAACTTTTGACTCCTTTAACTTCGGGATGATTTTCATCTCCAAAAATAACAACTTCATAACCCTCCTTACTCATTTGCTCGCAAATTTGTTGTGGTTTTGTAACAAAAGGACAAGTGGCATCAAAAATTTCTATATCTTTTTTTCTCAATTCTTCTAAATCTTGCTTTGTAATACCATGAGTTCTTATAATAGCCTTTTTTTCATTACTTAAAGCTTGTATATTTTCCAAAGTTTTGACATTAAAATTTTTTTGCAAACGAGAAATTTCTTCGTTATTGTGAATAAGAGGGCCTATAGTTGCAGCATCTTTTATTTGTTCTGCTTTTTTAATAGCTCTTTTAACACCAAAACAAAAACCATAGTTTTTTGCTAATTCAATAATCAATCCTAGCTCCTAAATTTGATAAAATCTCTATAAAATTTGGAAAAGAAGTTTTTATACAATCACTATCATCAATCTCGATTCCACAAAGCAAACCTAAAATAGCAAAACTCATAGCAATACGGTGATCTCCATAGCTTTTAATTTTTGAAGATTTTAGTTCGCATCCACCTTCTATTTCAAAACCATCATCAAGTTCTCTAGCTTCAACACCACAAAGCTTTAGATTTTCAACCATCACAGCAATCCTATCGCTTTCTTTAACGCGTAATTCTTTAGCATTTATTAAACTAGATTTACCCTTAGCCAAAGCAAAAGCTATAGCCAAAGCAGGCGCTTCATCTATTAACCAAGCGATATTATCTTTAACTTCTATGCCATTAAGCTTGCTAGACTCCACCCTGATCTCACCAATAGTTTCAAAATCATTTTGAGTTATTGTCATTTCAAGTTTGGCACCCATTTTTTGCAAAATTTTATACGCCTCTATACGAGTAGGATTAAGCAAAATATTTTTTAAAATAATTTGAGATTTAGGTAAAATAATAGCTGCTAAAACAAAATAAAAAGCCGAAGAAGGATCATTAGGAATGATTATATTTTGAGCTTTTAAAGGTTTTTTTAAAGGATTTATTTCAAGACTTAAGCCATCATTACTAACCCTTATTGGAGCTTTCATAGCCTTTAGCATGTTTTCACTATGATTTCGACTAAGAGAAATTTCACTAAAAGTGCATACATTATCAGCTCTAAAAGCAGATAAAATCATAGCTGTTTTAACTTGAGCCGAAGAAATTTCGCTTTTAAAATTAAAAGCTTTTAATTTTTGACCTTCTATACAAAGTGGAGCTAAATTTGCCTCATTTCTTCCATAAATTCTAGCGCCTATTTGAGTAAGTGGTTTGCTTATCCTTCTCATAGGACGATTGTTTAAATACTTATCTCCACTTAAAACAAAAAAACCAGAAATTCCTGCTAAAAATCCTATCATCAAACGCATAGCAGTTCCTGAATTTCCACAGTCTAAAATACAATTTGGAGATAAAATTTCTTTAGGGGGTATAATTTTGACGCAAGAATCTTTTTGTTCAATTTTAGCTCCAAGATTTTTTATAATTTCAAGAGTGTTTAAAGTATCTTGAGCTAAGAGATAATTTTGAGCCTTATTTTCTTCTTGTGTTAAAAGCGAAAATATAGCAAAACGATGAGATATGCTTTTATCTGCTGCTATATTTTCAAGTATAGCATTTACAGGGGTTTGCAATTTGTAAATTTTCATCTTAAATCAAGACCCAAATTTTTAAGAGTATTTAAAATTTTATCCATACATTCATTCACTTGATTATCTTCTAGAGTTTTATTTATATCCCTAAAAGAAAAACTTATAGTAATGCTATAAAATTCTTTAAAGTTTTCATCACTATAAATATCAACTAAACGAAAATTTTCAAGTATTTCTAAATTCAATTCTTCGATACAATTTTTAATCTGATTGTATTCAAAACCTTTAGGTATTAACACGCTAAGATCTCTAGTGATAGCTGGGAATTTGGAGTAAGGCTTAGCTATTTTAAAATCTTGCCTGATTAAATCTAAATCAAGTTCGCAAATATATGTTTTTGGTAAATCTCTCTCATTTTCTATTTTT
Organism: Campylobacter sp. CFSAN093224; assembly: GCF_012897395.1. Classification (NCBI taxonomy): domain Bacteria; kingdom Pseudomonadati; phylum Campylobacterota; class Epsilonproteobacteria; order Campylobacterales; family Campylobacteraceae; genus Campylobacter; species Campylobacter sp. CFSAN093224. The sequence continues at coordinate 843,326 of NZ_CP040607.1, forward strand.
AAATGCAAACGGCCTATAAAACCTACTTTAATATCCGATAGATAAATATCTGCTTGTTCATAAGGGCTTAAAATATTATATTTTGATGATTTTAGTTTAAAATCACCTATAATATTTTTAATATCTAAAAGAAAATCATAAAATTGCACCGATTCAGGTTTGGCCTTGTTGGAAATTTTAGCTTCTTCTTTTAAGCCAGAATGGATAAATGCAATACGATTTAATTCTTGATTATTAACATTGAAAACAGCCCCTAATTCAAAAAGTTTAATAATTTTTTTAGAATTTTTTGCATTTAAACTTGCTGCATTTAACAAATGATTTAAAAGGGTTGTTCTTAAAGTATTAAGTTCTGCTGTAATTGGATTGATTAGTTTTAATTTAACAGAGTCAAAACCTAATCTTTTAAGTTCTTCTCCATTATCCAAAACATAATGTAAGCTTTCAAAATAACCACTAGCTACTGCTCTTTTTCTTAAATTTAAAAACTCAATATAATTTTTATATGCAGAATTTAAACGATTTTTTTCTATAAATTCTAAACCCTTGGAAGCAATATTATCAATACCTATAATTCTTACAACTTCCTCGCAAATATCTGATAAATTTTTAATATCAGGACGATGTAAAGGTGCTTTAACATTTATAAGCCCTTCACCTGAAAGTATGAGCTCAAAACCTAATTTCTTTAATATTTTTAATACTTCATCTTTATCAACATTTTGTCCTATTATATCGCTAATACCTTCAATACTTATTGGTATGATTGGTAATTCTTTGTCAGTTAAAATTTGTTGAGAAGAACTATAAATAACAAGATTTGGAATCTGCTCAAAAATACCAAGCAAAAAATCCATTCCTAAATTTAATTTAGGTTCACTTCCCCTAAAACTTCTATAAAGCATTTTTTCATCTTGATCTTTATAATATATTTTAGCATCTGCAATTACCAATGGATCGGTATAATTAGCCTCAATAATAATTATTTTAGAATCATCTTTACATCTACTTTCATTATTTTGGAAAATTCCGCTAAAGCTTAAAAGTTTATCTTTGCAAGATACTTTTGTTTCTCCATGTACTTGCTTGCTTAAATTAATGGTAAATTCTTCATCTTTTTCAGAAAAACTACTTAAATCATAAGCATTAAAAAGAACACCAGTTGAATGCGTTGCATAATTTAATAAATTTTCTATGGAATTTTTTCCCAAACTTTCAATTTGAGCAAGTCTTAAACTAAGCAATAAATTTGTTTGAATTTCTTCTTTTAGCTCTATGGCTCGATAATTATAAAGTCCATTAAGTTCTTTCTCAGCTGCTAAGCGCAAAATTCTACCGATACCTAAAACATTTTCACTTTCTTTAAATGGTTTTGGTTCTTTTAAATTTAAATTTAAAGCTGCGGCTAAATCACGAGCTATACCATAAATACTTAAACAATCACCCCTATTAGGAGTAAGTTCCACTTCTATTAGCTCATCATTAAAAATTTCATAAGTATTTAAAGGTCTCCCAAGTTCTAATTTCCCTATACTCTCATCTAAAAGCATAATTCCTTCATTGATTTTTTCAAAACCCAGTTCTAAACTAGAACAAAGCATACCACAAGAATCCACTCCTCGCAATTTTGCTTCTTTTATTTCCATACCGTTTGGCATGATAGCACCTTTAGTTGCAACAGTTACAAATTGTCCTGCATCAACATTCGCAGCACCGCAGACAATTTGCAAGGTTTCACTTCCGATATCAACTTGACAAATGCTTAATTTATCTGAATTTTCATGTTTAATTTTTTCCTTAACATAGCCTACAACAACTTTATCTGGAGCCTTTAAAGCGCCAACCCTATCAACTTCTATACCTATAGAGTTTAAAGTTTTAGCTATTTTATCTGAACTTATTTCTTCAAGTTCTAACCAATCATTCAACCAACTTTTAGTAATTATCATCTAAACTGCTCCAATAATCTCAAATCACCTTCAAATAAAGATCTTAAATCTGGAATTTGATGCAAAAGCATTGCAAAACGTTCTACTCCCAATCCAAAAGCATAACCACTTACATTTTCATAACCAACAAAATTATAAACATTAGGATCAACTATTCCACATCCTAAAACTTCAAGCCAACCTGTATGTTTGCAAACTCTACAACCCTTTCCTTTGCAAAATACACAAGAAATATCAACTTCAGCAGAAGGTTCTGTAAATGGGAAAAAACTTGGACGAAAACGAACTTTCACATCTCCAAACATATAACGCAAAAAATCTTCCAATACACTTTTTAAATTTGCAAAGCTAACCTTTTGCCCTTCTTCCACCACAAGGCCTTCAACTTGATGAAACATAGGAGTATGCGTAATATCAAAATCTCTTCTAAATACAGCACCAGGGGCTATCATCCTAATAGGAGGTTTTTGTGCAAGCATTGTCCGTATTTGCACTGGCGAAGTTTGTGTTCTTAAAAGCCTTTTATCATCAAAATAAAAGGTATCTTGCATATCTCTTGCGGGGTGAGATTTAGGTAAATTTAACGCTTCAAAATTATGAAAGTCATCTTCTATTAAAGGCCCTTTTTCTATGCTAAAATTCAAAGCTATAAAATATTCTATGATTTTATCCATGGTGCTCATAACAGGATGCAAGGCACCTGTTGTAATACTTTCATCAAAATAGTTAAAATTTAAAGCATCTTGTTTCATTCTTTCTTCTAAAGCAAGATTTTCCAAATCTTTAAATTTGGCTAAATAAGCCTCATTAAATATTTCTTTTTGTGCATTTAATTTAGCAGCAAATTCTTTTTTCGCCTCATCTTCTAACTCTTTAAGCTTTGTAAAGCCTTCTGTTAAAATACCTTTTTTTCCAAGAACGGAAATCCTAATGGCTTCCAAATCATTTAAATTCTCACATTTTTGAATCTGTTCTATAAAATTTTGCAATTTTCTTACCTTAAATAAAATATTTCAAGTTCTAATTCTATTAAAAACTATTTTAAATTCAGCATAAAAACCAAACTTTAAAGATATAATTGTATCAAACCAACAATAAAAAAGGATAAATAATGCAAGAAAAAACAATTTTTGAACTCATAGTTGAAGGTAAACTTCCATGCAATAAAGTGCTTGAAAGTGACGATTTTCTAGCATTTCATGATATTGCACCCAAAGCACCCATACATATACTTATAATCCCTAAAAAATATTTTAAAGACTTTCAAGAATTTGATCCTGAACTTATGGCCAAAATGACAAGTTTCATACAAGAATTAGCTGTTCTTTTAGGTGTAGATAAAAGTGGATATCGCTTGGTAACAAACTGTGGAAAAAATAGTGGACAAGAAGTTTTTCATTTGCATTTTCATATGCTTGGAGGTTTTGAACTGCCTAAGGAAAAAACAAAAAAAGAAAATCCTCAAGCTTTATTTTAGTTTAAATGGTAGAAAAACTACCATTTAAACTATTTTGTCAAAGGTAGCAACATTCCCTCATATAATTTTTGATAAATTTCATCACCGCATAACTTTTTAGCTAGTTCTAAACCAAAAAGAATTGCCGTAGCTGGACCTGCTGAAGTTATAACATTTTTATTTACAACTACAGCCTTGTTAACACGATTTCCATTAAGTCCAACTTCACAACTAGGATAACAAGCAAACTCGCCCTCTAAAACACCTGCTTCATTTAAAACTATAGGAGAAGCACAGATTGCGGCAACAATTTTATTTTTGCTATGAAGTTGTTTAATGATATTTAAAATAACATTTGAATTCTTAAGATTCATCATACCTTCAAAGCCACCCGCCAAAGCAATAGCATCTAAATTTTCTATATCAACATCCTCTATAGAACAATCTGCTTTTATACTAATGCTATTAGCACCTTTTACCAATAACTCACTGTTTAACGAAGCTATAACAACTTCCAAATCTGGATTTAACTCTTTTGCTCGTTTTAAAACATCCGCAATTCCTATAAATTCAGCTTCTTCAAAACCTTGAGCCAATGGAATTAATACTTTTTTACTCATTTTGTTCTCCTTTTTTATATTTTTTAAATCTTTCTTCTCTTTCTTTGTTTTTTTGCATCATTTGATGATTGAAACCTATAACCAAAACAATCATTAAAAACACAAAAATAACTATTAGAATGAAATCTAAAATTTCCATAAATACAACCTTATTTTTGGGAAATTCTAACACATTTTTTTAAATCTTTAGAGAAAATTCAAAGATATTTCTATAAAATCTTTTTTTAAATAATTTCTCTGAAAAGGTTTACAAATTGAATCAGAAAAATATAAGAATTTTTGTTTTTTTTGTTATTATTATTTTATGGGGCTATTTTTCTTTCCCAATAGAAATATTAAAAATTCAAGATCCTAGTGGAGTTGTAAGCTATGGCTATACAGAAAATGCAAAAGCTTATTTAAAAAGCTATCTTATTACACTTTTATTAACTGCTTGCGCTGTTATTATCGGAGTGATTATTGGTTTTAGTTTAGCTATTTTACACTTCTCTAAATTTAAAACGCTTAATTTTATTATAGATGAATATATAGACATTATACGAGGAACACCAGTAATTTTACAATTGATGATTTTTGCTTTTGTAATTTTTACTTTTATAGATAACCTTTATGCAGCCATTCTTGCACTAGGACTTAATAGCTCGGCTTATATAGCAGAAATTGTAAGAAGTGGCATTAATAGTGTAGATAAGGGACAAATGGAAGCTGCAAGAGCAATGGGACTTGATTACAAAACTTCAATGAAAGAAATTATTCTTCCACAGGCTACTAAAAACATTCTACCTGCATTAGCTAATGAATTTATTTCTTTATTTAAGGAAACTTCTGTTGTAGGATTTATTAGTGTTATTGATATTACCATGCAAAGTCAAAGCTTGCAAGCCGTACTTTACAATCCAAAACCTATTATTTTCACTGGACTTGTTTATTATGTAAGTGTAAAAATTTTTAGCTATTTTGCAAAAAAACTTGAACTTAGGATGAATAAAAATGATTGAAGTTAAAAATTTACAAAAAAAATATGGAGAATTAGAAGTTTTAAAAAATATTAACACTACAATCTCAAAAGGCGATGTAATAGCTATCATAGGTCCAAGTGGAGGCGGAAAAAGTACATTTTTACGCTGCATCAATCGCTTAGAACTAGCTGATAGTGGGGAAATTTTAATCAATAAGCAAAACATACTTGATAAAGAAATTGATATTAATAAGATCAGGCAAAAAGTTAGCATGGTATTTCAGCATTTTAATCTTTTTGCCAATAAAAATGTTATGGAAAATTTATGTTTAACACCCATTAAAACAGGAATTTTAAGTCAAGAAGAAGCCATAAAAAAAGCAAAATTACTTCTTGCTAAGGTGGGTTTAGCAGACAAAGAAAATATAATGCCCCATAAGCTCTCTGGCGGACAAAAACAACGCATAGCTATTGCTAGAAGCTTGATGATGAATCCTGATGTTATTTTATTTGATGAACCTACTTCAGCTCTAGATCCTGAAATGATAGGCGAGGTTCTAAGCATTATGAAAGATGTTGCAAAAGAAGGTTTAACTATGCTTGTAGTAACTCATGAAATGGGCTTTGCTAGAAATGTTGCCAATCGTATATTTTTTATGGATAAAGGAAAAATTGCTGTTGATGCAAGCCCTAAAGAAGTATTTGAAAATCCTAGCAATGAAAGATTGAGAGAATTTTTAAACAAGGTTTTAAATCATTAATTCATAAGCCACTAAGGCTTATGAATTTTAATCCCAACATTCAGCGTTTTTAATTCCAAGTTTGCTAGCATTAAATTTAGGATCTATACCAGATTTTTGTTGCGTATTAAAATCTTTTAAAACTTTATTTACTATACCACCTAAAAGCAATAAAGATATAATATTTGTCGTTGCCATGAAAGCCATAGTCAAATCAGCCAAATTCCAAGCAAGTTTTAAATTCATTTGCGAGCCTATAAAAATCATAGCCACAGCTGTAATTCTAAACAAATTCATTACAAATTTGGAATTTGTTAAATATTTAACATTAGCTTGAGCATAATAATAATTTCCTATTAAAGAAGTTATTGCAAAAAGAACAATAGCTATAGTAATAAAATGGATTCCAAAGCTACCGTAATACTCACGCATAGCTTCTTGAACTAAAGGCATTCCACCATCAATTTTACTTTCTCCAAGTCCTAAATATGCCATAGAAAAAAGAACTAAAAATCCAGAACTTGTACAAACAACAACATCAATTAAAACTGAAAAGGCTTGTATAACACCTTGTTTAGCTGGATGACTTGTCAAAGCTGCTGCAGCTGCATTAGGTGCCGAGCCCATACCCGCTTCATTTGAAAAAAGTCCTCTTTTAATCCCTATAACCAAAGCAGAACCAGCAAAACCACCAAAAATCGCTTTAAAATCAAAAGCACTTTGTAAAATCATATGAATCACAGAAGGAATTTTATCAAAATTCATTAAAACAGCAATCACGGCAAGTAAAACATAAGCTAAAGCCATAAAAGGAACAATTAAAGAACTAATTTTACCTATTTTAGTATGGTGAGAAAAAAACATCCATGCACCAAAAATAGTTAAAACAATACCAATAATCATTGGCCAAGAACTTGATGCAAAATCTACAGCAGCATTTGGATTAAACATATCATAATAAACTTTAAAAGACGAAGTCATTGTTTGACTTTGAAGTCCATTAAATCCATAAGCATAAGTAATAATAAGAATAAAAGCAAAAAAAGCTCCAAAAAAATGTGAACCTAAGGCTTTTTTTATATAATAAGCTGGACCACCTTTAAACCCGCCTGTATCATCTTTTGATTTGTAAACTTGAGCTAAGGTACTTTCAGCAAATGCTGAGGCACCACCAAAAAATGCCATAACCCACATCCAAAATAAAGCACCAGCTCCACCTGTAGCCAATGCCAAAGAAATTCCAGCAATATTTCCTATACCAACTCTAGAAGCAGTTGAGATCATTAATGCTTGAAAAGGTGAAATATGTTCTTTAGAGTGTCCTTCGTTTTTTTCTGTAAGAATTTTAAATACAGAACTCAACATACGAAACTGAACAAAGCGAGTTAAAAAACTATAATAAAGCCCACAAATAATAAGTAAAACTACCATAATAATGTCTGTATTTGGGACAATCTTATTAGCTATAATATCAGACGCTTTATTGGCAAAATCTAGCATAATATCTAATTTCATCCAAACTCCTCAAAAAATAATCTAAATTTTACTTTAACATAATTTTTATAAAAAGGACTTTATGATTTTATTTGTTTTAAGCTATTGTGTAAATTTGAAACTTTTAAGAAGCAAAATTTCTAAAATTTTGTCTTAAAGCTTCATAAGAGATTATACCAACACTTGTGGCTAAATTTAAACTTCTTCCATAAGATTTCATAGGTATAGTTATAGCATTTTCCCAGTTTAATTGCATTAATTCCATAGGCAAACCATAACTCTCACTTCCAAAGAATAAGAAATCATTTTTTTGAAATTCTGCATCAAAATAAGCTTTTTGACTCTTAGTTGTTGCGAAAAAAAAGCGATTTTTATAAATCATATTTTCATTCAAAAATTCTTCAAGATTCTCCCAAATAATAGGCTCTAATTTATCCCAGTAATCAAGTCCTGCCCTTCTAACAGCCTTTTGTGAAATATCAAAAACAGTTGGTTTAACAATATGAAGTTTAAAACCAGCATTAAAGCACATTCTACCTATACTACCTGTATTTTGCGGTATTCTAGGGTGAACTAAAACTATATTAAACATATTTATACTAGAACTCTTTGAATATTAGGATTTAATTTTACTAAAATTTCATAGTTAATAGTATGAAAAAAATCAGCCCAAATATCAGCATCTTTAAACACGCAAATTTCCTCACCAGAATTTTCACAAGAAAAACTATCCATTGACATCTTTCCAAGCATTGTTTTTCCATTTCCAAGCACCAACTCCCCTTTTCCATTGTAACGGAAAAGACCATCAGCATAACCCAAATCATAAGTTGCTACTTCCATATCCTTTGCAGCAGTAAAAATGCCTCCATATCCTATGCTCTGTCCTTTTTGTAAAATCCTTTGACTTAATCTATGAGCATACAAACTTAAAACTCTTTTTAAATTTGAATCCCCATATCCAAATTGAACAAGCCCAACTCTACAATATTCATCTTCAGGAATTTTCCCTCTAAATAATGCTGCAGAATTATACGAATGAAATAATAAATTTGAAAAATATTTTTTTACTATCTTTTTAGCTTTTTGAAAATTTTCTTTTTGAACAAAAAAACTTCCATCCATTTCATCTGCACTAGCAAAATGTGTAAACATTCCAGTAAGTTTTAAATCACTACCTTGAATAAGATTTATAGCATGCTCTAAATTTTCTACACAAATTCCATTGCGATGCATGCCTGTATCTATTTTTAGATGTATTTTTATATCTTGCTTGTAATTTTTTACTTGAGAAATGTCATTTAAAGCATAAATAAATCGAGAATTTTCATTACCATGAGGACGATGTGATAGTATTAATATATTCTCAAAAAATTCTTCGATTTCTCGAGCTTCTTCTTCACTCTTAACAGCAACAAAAGAAACTCCTAAATTTTTGGCTAATGGAGCTAAAAGCTTAGCTCCATGTCCATATGCATTATCTTTAAAAACACAAATTAATCTTTGAAAACTCCCTATTTTTTTAGCAATATGTCTTAAATTGTATTCATAAGCTTTTTGATCAATTTTTATTAAAGACATTTATTGCTCTGCTAAAATTTTCATTTTACCTTTACTATCTATCTTAACGTATAAAATTTTATCGCCTCTAAACTGATAGTTTTTAGTGTAATAATCCTCATAAAATGAAATTCTATACATAGTTTCATTTTCTAAATTCGGATAAGGGCTGATATTAATATCTGAAAATTTAATCTTTTTATCTTCTTTACGAGAAAAAATAGATTTTTTCATGGAAGCAAACTGTTCAAATTTCATTTTATCAAAACGTTTAAATTCTTGCTCATCATAAAAACTTAAATAGGCATTAGTGTCACTATTTGTCCAAGCTAGTTTCCATGTAAAAAGATCAGCCAATAAACTAGCGATTTGATCCTTTTTAGCTCTAATTTTTTCTTTTTCTTCTGTCATAACAAAAACTTTTTTATCTTGCACAACTTTTGCAAATTTCTCCAAATTATTATTAAATAAAGCAATACACCCTCTTGTTTTAAATTCATCAAGTCTAGAACCATCTAAAGGATAGCCATGGATCCAAATACCACCACCTGTTTTTCCTTGTACTTTATCAAGTAAATTTGGATAAGTTGTGGCAAAAGCAAAGGGACCATAATAAGGATCACCTGGATTAAACTTACGGCCTAACTCATAAAAACCTACTGGCGTTTTCAAATCTCCTTCTATTTTTTTATCACCCATTAATCCAGTTATTATTTCTTTTTGTTCAAAATCTTTTCTTATTTTTCCGTCCTCGTAAGAATAAACACGGAGAATTTTATCTGTTTTATTTGTAAGCACGATAGCAACATTATCATCATAGTATCCAAGTGAAATATTTTTATCTCCTATTTCACTTAACCAAAAATCCTTTTGAGTTAATTCTTTTTCAATCGCTACACCAACAGCATCTAATCCTTGATTAAGATAAATTTTAACAAGATCTGAGGCATGCAACATCAATGAAGAAAGTGCAATTAATAAAGCAAGTCGTTTTAACAATGTTTTTCCTTAGGTATTTCAAATTTTTTAAGTCAAAAATGTTTGTGATTATAATATTTTTTTTCTTAAAAAATATTAATTATATTAACAATGCAGCCTTATTTATGATATAATTTTTACAAATCATAAAGGCTTGTTTTAAAAGGTTGTCTATAATGATAAGAAATTTTTTTATAGGAATGTCTTTTTTAGGCATTTTGTTTTTAGCTTTTTATACATTATATGATAAAAAGAAAGAAAGTATATTTAGCTTAAATACATGCCAACCTCTAACTTGTGACTTAAATTTACAAGATTGTGTTTTTTCTTTTAATAAAAAAAATATTGAAGTTTCAGCCTACCCAAAACCTATAAAAATTTTCAATAAAACTACTATAAAAATTAAGAATTTTCCTCATTATTCTAATTTAAAGATTAAAATTTATAGTTTAAATTCCTATATAGGCGATATCATTCCTAAATTTAATATAGTTAATGGTGATATTCTTATAAATTTTATAGGTAGAAGCATTACCGATGATTCTAGATTTAGGGTTGAATTTTTAAACAATAATGCTCCAACTGGTTTTTTCTTTGATTTTGATGTTACTATGCAAAAAAATTTCAAACAGGTAACACACATTGAAAAATTTTCAAAATTTTATATTCAAATAAAAATATTTTTTGATATAATGAACAAATATTTAATATTATAAAAATAAGGATACAATATGAAAAAAATTCTTCTCTTAGGTGCTCTTTTTGCTGTAAATCTTTGGGCTGTTAATGATATAGAGGTAAAAAATGCCTTTGTAAAACAAACTCCACCTCATGCGCAAAATAGTGCTATTTTTCTTACTATTTTTAATAATACTGATAAGGATATTGCTCTAATAAGTGCCAAAAGCGATATCAGTGAAGTCAGTGAACTGCATACACATATACATAAAGATGGAAAAATGATGATGCAAAAAATTCCTGAAATTATTATAAAAGCTCATTCAAGCACAGAGCTTAAATCTGGAGGTTATCATATAATGCTTTTAAAACTAAAAAAACCTATTATTAAAGACACGAAGGTAAATTTAGATTTAAAATTTAATAATCACAAAACCATAGAGTTAAAAAATATTGATTCTAAAGAATTTTAATTAATGAGAAAAATTATTTTTATCTTAGCTTTTGCTTTTGTTATTGCTATTTTATATATTATTTTTGATTTTTATGTAATAAAAGATTCTCAAAAAATAACAAAAACTGATTTTTCTACCCCATTGACTTGCGATCTTAATGTTAAAGACTGCACATATAGTTTTAACAATAAAAAAGTCTTAATTTCCCTAAATCCCAAACCCTTACAATCTTTAGATGTTACAAATCTAAAGATTGTAAATCTAGGAAATTATAACAACTTAGGAATTAAAATTTATGGATTAAATATGTATATGGGCGAAATTAAACCTAAAATACATCGATTAAATTCAACAGACTATGAAAGTAAAATAGTTCTTGCTGCTTGCGTTTTAGATACTATGCGTTTCAGGGTAGAATTTATGGATAATAATAAACCCATAGGGTTTTATTTTGATTTTGAGCTAAAAAAATGAAAAAAAATATTATTTTGTTTATAGTTATAGTTGCCATTATTTTAGGTGTAATATTTTTTATTAAAAATCATCAAAATTCTTATGATTTTATCTTAAAATCAGACTTAAAAGAGGAAACCACCCTAAAAGATTTTAAAGGAGATAAGCTTATTATCTATTTTGGATATACTTATTGCCCTGATGTTTGTCCGGCAACTCTTAGTTTAGTAGGCAAAGCCTTAAAGCAAATCAATAATCCTAAGGCTCACCTTCTTTTTATTTCTTTAGATCCAAATAGAGATAATAACTTAAGCAATACAAACGAATGGTTACGATACTTTTACCCAAAAGCAGATGCCTTAATTGCAAAAGATGAAAAAACTCTTCAAAAAATAACAAAACAATATAATGTTCAATATCAAAAAATAGATCTAAATGATTCTTTTATGGGTTATTCTATAGCACATAGCAATATGCTTTATCTTATTGATGAAAAAGGTCATTTTTATAAAGAAATTAGCGATTTAAATCCACAAGAAATTTTAAGAGAACTTAGAATTTTTCTAAATTCTCAATAATTATACTTAAGCAAAAAGATCAGTTGAAAGGTATCTTTCAGCCGTATCGTTTAGCATAGTTAAAATTCTTTTATCTGGAAATTTCTTTGCTAGCATACTTGCGGCAAATACATTTGCTCCACTTGATATACCTACCATTAAACCACTTTTGGCAAGTTCTTTGGCTGTATTTATAGCATCTTCATTACTTACTGTGATCACTTCATCTATAACTTCTTTATTTAAAATAGCAGGTATAAAATTCGCCCCTATTCCTTGTATTTTATGGCTTCCCGCTTCACCTTTGCTAAGCAATGGAGAATTTAGAGGCTCGACTCCAACAATATGCACTTTTTCTAATTTTTCTTTTAGTATTTCCCCAACTCCACTAATAGTACCGCCAGTTCCAAAACCAGCTACAAAAATATCAAGTTCATTATCCAAATCTCTTAAAATTTCTAAAGCCGTATTCTTACGATGCGCATTTTTATTTGAAATATTTTCAAATTGAGAAACCATAAAAGAATTTGGAGTATTTAATAATATTTCATTTGCTTTATCAACCGCTCCTTTCATTCCTAAATTTGCAGGAGTTAGTTCAAGTTGTGCTCCAAAAAGAGTTATCATTTTGCGTCTTTCTATACTCATAGATTCTGGCATAGTGGCAACAAATTGAAGTCCCAAATCTGCACAAATCATAGCCAAAGAAATTCCAGTATTTCCACTAGTTGCTTCAACTATTGTAGTATCTTGATTAATTTTTTTACTATCTAAAGCATCTTTAATCATTTCAAAAGCTGCTCTATCTTTTATAGAATGACTAGGATTTAAAAATTCACATTTAGCAAAAAGATTTGCACCAAATTTCTCTAATTGTATTATAGGAGTATTGCCTATAAGTTCATTTACTTTTTTATAAACTCTCATAAAACCAACCTTTCAAAAATTTAGTTTCAAGTAAGTATATAAAAATAAAGCAAATAAAAGACAAAAAATATCTGAATTAATTAAGAAAGAAGGCTAGAATTTATCTAGCCGAAGTTTTATTTTTTCTTTTTGCCGCTTGCTTTTGCAACAGCTTCTTTAAGGTTTTTACCTACCTTAAATTTTGCAACTCTTGTAGCAGGAACTTTGATTGTTTTTCCTGTGCTTGGTACTCTAGCTTCTCTAGCAGCTCTTTCTTGAGTTGAAAAAGTACCAAAACCAATAAAACTGATGCTATCACCTTTAGCTAAAACATCAGTAATAGTAGAAATAACTGCATCAGTAGCAGTAGTAGCGTCTTTTTTTGTTAGCCCAGCTGTTTGAGCAACTAATGAAATGAAATCTGCTTTAGTCATAAAAGCTCCTTTGTTTTAATTGAAACGCCTAATTTTAGCATATTTAAAAAACAATATCAAGTAAAAAACAGCTTTTTTAAGTTTTTTTCAAAAAACTTTATTATTTTTTCTTATATCTTTCAAATTCTCCGCTATTATCAATTTCATTGCCAATTTTCTCGTATAAATCATAATAAAATTTAACAAATTCTTTACACTTAGGCATAATAGGAAGAAAAATATTATCTTCAATTTCACAAAATCTACTTAAAAACTCTTTTGCATCAAGTCTTAAAGCATAGTGTTTTGCTAATTCATGATAATTTTTTAAAGTTAGTTCTTTAAATTTTTCATAATGCCCTAAATCAAAATTTATCTTCAAATTATTATTTTCAAAAATCAATACTTCACTTTCAAAAAGCAAACTAAGATGAATAAGTCCTTCTGTATAATAAGGTCTAACTTCATCAACCCTTTGCCAAGAAATAAGTCCAATAGCTCTTTTTATAAGTTCATGAAAAACAGGCATTATCAAGTCATCTTGTTCATGATAAAAGAAATTTATAAGTCCACCTGTAGTAGCTTTATATTCTTCTATATTTTTAAAAAAACCACTCTGATTCATTGTTTTTTCGGTATCATTAGCAATAAAAAATATATGACCAAATTCATGGCCTATAGTTGATACTTCATAAACCCTTTTCCAAATTTTTTCCTGATAAAATAAAATATTTCTTCCAAAATCCAAAAATTCTTTATCAAAAACCTCGCTAGAAATTTTCATAAAAGGCTTTGTTTTAGCATTTTCATATACAAAATTTATAAAGGCAAATATTTTTTTGCCCGCCTTAGAACTTACAAACTCATCATTTGGAACGACTTGAGCTGAGAATAAACCTTTAAGTTCAGCACCATAAAATATCATCGGAGTGCAAATATAAAGTTGAGTTTTTTCTATATTAGATAAAACTTCTTTTTCTAATTCACAATCTTCAAGTCCTATATTTTTATAAACATGTTCAAAACTTTCCTTAATTTCACTACCAAATTTCAAAACATCAAAATCATTTTCATCTTCTATTCTTATATCCCATTCTAATGCCACCGCATGAGTATAATTATCTTCATAATATTCTAAAGGATGTCCCACTTGTAAAGGTGATTTTACTTTTATCCAAGCAAATTCAGCTTCTTGCCAAGCTTTTATAACCCTATCTTCATCTTTTTCACAAAACGCTAATTTTAATTTTTCAAAATATTCTATATAAGCTTTTTCCTCTTCGCTGCTAGCAAATATTTTAAGCTGATCAATCATATTTTCAAAAGCAAATTCTAATTTTAAAATTTCATTCTCGAAAAATCTCGCATAAGGAACAAATTTCCATAAATTTCCTATTCTAACTAAAACACCATAGCTTCGCTCACAAATTTCTCCTTCTGGAGTTTTTTGATATAAATGATTTTTACGTAAAAATTCCATTGCATCATCTAAATTTGGAAATTGAGTAGATAAAATTTTATTATTTTTTTCTATAATTTCTTTAGTCCAAGAAATTTCAAAAATATTCATAATTAAACCTATATTATGCACTCCTTGTATTAAAGACTGATAAAAATTATTTAAAAGCTTTTTCTCTTTTATTTCATTAATTAAATTTTGATGTTCTTTTTCATAAAACTTTCTAACCTCTTCATAGAACTTATGTTTTAACTCTATAATCTTATCTTCCTTAAAGTTGTTTTTTTTCCACTCTTGAACTAAATTTTCTTCCTTTAAATCAACCAAACGCCTAAGTATGGCTAGCATAGTTGTTTTATCTTGTTTTAACTCACTTAAAGAAATCAAAGATCTAAAATACTCGCCCACATCTTCTTTGTCTAAAAACTCATATAACGCATTATTTCTTTCTTTGTATTTTCTAACCAATTTAGCTATTTCTTTAAAATTATTCATACTTTTATTCTCCTTTTTAACTTTTTTTAATTATAATTCATTTTTTAAAATAAGGAGTAAAAATGAGAGATATGGGAGAACCAAAATTAAAAATTGTAGCTATGCCAAGTGACACAAATCCAGCAGGAAATATTTTTGGCGGATGGATACTTTCACAAATCGATTTAGCAGGAGCTATCGCAGCAAGAGAACTTTCTCCTGAACGCGTTGTAACCATCTCTATGGATAAAGTAGTTTTTAAAGAACCTGTTTTTATAGGCGATATAATTTCTTGTTACTCTAAAGTTGTAAATGTGGGCAACACTTCAATCAGCGTTGAAGTAGAAGTCACAGCTCAAAGAGTGGATTCTCAAGGTTGTACTTCTTGCATTAATGTAACTTCGGCTTTAGTAACTTATGTAAGTGTTACAAGAGATGGAAAGAAAAAGCCTATTAGTGAAGAACTTAAAAGAATTCATGGCTTTTTAAATGCTTAAAGCTTATTTTGTATGATAAAACTTTATCCTTTAAGCTTATCAGCATTTATTTAAACCGCCACTATTGTATTTTTTATCTAGACATTCTTTGAAAAATTCCCCTCTGGTTTTTGGAATTTTTCCTGGATGTTTTTGTTTCATGTGTTCTAAATACTTATCATAACTAGAAAGTCCCACCAAGGGATGAAAAAACCTTTCGGCTTTTTCATAATAATACTTAAATTTTTTGAAATTCATCAATCTTAATATACTTAGTTTCTTTAAGAGGAATTTTAATTTTACCTAAGCAAATTCCTATACAAGAAATTATAACAAGCAAGGTAGCTATCATAAAGAACACACAAAGAATTGCATTAAGTAAATTTCCAACTTTATTTTGAGTGGCTATTGAAATTTCTTTTTTAATTGCAGAAATTTCTTTTTCATCTTTAGTATTATTTAATTTAAATTCTAAATCTTGAATTTTTTGACTTTGTATGCTAACGGCGGCTACATGACTTACCGCATTTCCTACTTTATTCCCTTCTTCATAAGGCATAATTTTTTGTATTCCTCCATACAGAGTTGCCACTAAAACAAATGTAGCAGGTACTAAAGTAACCCAAGTATATCTTGCCTTGCCCATTTTTACAAGTATAGTTGTAGCAAGAAGCAAAGCCATACCCGCAAGCATTTGATTGCTCACGCCAAAAAGAGGCCAAAGCGTATAAATTCCTCCCTTAGGATCAATGGCACCTTGATAAAGAAAATATCCCCAACCTGCAACACTTAAAGCCGTAGCCAAAAGTCCAGCTGGATAATTATGAATATCTCCTAAAGGTTTATAAACATTACCCAATATATCTTGCACCATAAAACGACAAGCCCTTGTCCCAGCATCCACCGCTGTTAAAATAAATAAAGCTTCAAACAATATAGCAAAATGATACCAAAAAGCCATCAAATCCACGCCGCCAAAAAGTTCATGCAAGATCAAAGCTACACCTATAGCAAAAGTCGGGGCTCCCCCTGTTCTTGAAAGTATAGTATGCTCTCCTATATTTGTGGTTAAAGTAGTAATTTCTTCAGGAGTAATACTAAATCCCCAACTTGAAATAGTTTGTGCTACATTTACAACATCTGTTCCTATCAAAGCAGAGCTTGAATTTATAGCAAAATAAAGACCTGGATGTAAAATACAAGCACAAATTAAAGCCATAATCGCCACAGCACTCTCAGCAAGCATAGAGCCATATCCAACAGCCAAAGCATGAGTTTCGTTTTCAAGCATTTTAGGAGTAGTTCCACTAGAAATCAAAGCATGAAAACCACTGATCGCACCACAAGCAATGGTAATAAATAAAAATGGAAACACTCCACCTGCAAATACTGGACCTGTTCCATCAAAATACTGAGTATTTACTTTTGGCATTTGTAAATCAGGAGCAACCAAAACAATAGCTACAGCCATTACCACAATAACACCGATTTTCAAAAAAGTTGAAAGATAATCTCTTGGAGCAAGTAAAAACCACACAGGTAAAACAGAAGCAATAAAACCATAAGCCATCATAACAATTGCCAAAGTTGGAGCTTCTAAAGTAAATATTTTAGCCCAATAAGGATCAGCAGCTATAACGCTACCATAATGAATAGCCAAAATTAAAAGCACAAAACCTATTATAGAAGCCTCCCCTACTCTACCTGGACGGATAAAACGCATATAAATGCCCATAAATATTGCTATAGGAATAGTCATTGCGATAGTAAATAAACCCCATGGAGATTCTGCTAAAGCTTTTACAACCACCATAGCTAAAATGGCAATAATAATAAGCATAATGCCAAAAATCGCCACCATAGCAACTCCACCTGTAAATTTACCCATCTCATCCTTAATCATCTCGCCAAGACTTCTACCTTTTCTACGAGTAGATATAAAAAGAACAACAAAATCATGCACAGCACCCGCTAAAACTCCTCCTACTAAAATCCAAAGCATAGAAGGCAAATATCCCATTTGAGCGGCCAAGATAGGTCCTACTAATGGACCTGCTCCTGCAATAGCAGCAAAATGATGTCCAAATAATACAGCTTTATTTGTAGGCACAAAATCACGCCCATCATTTTCTACAAGTGCTGGTGTTGCACGATTTTTATCAAGTTCTAAAACCTTATAAGCTACAAAACGCCCATAAAATCTATATCCTATCATATAAATACATACAGCAGCAACCACCAAATAAATCGCTGATACACTTTCGCCATTTTGTAAAGCTAAATAACCAAAACAAATAGCGCCTAAAGTTGCAACAAACAACCATAAAATTTTAGTACTTAACTGAGTCATATTTCTCCTAAGAAAATAAAATATTTTCAAAGAATAGCAGATTTATAGATTAAATTGTATAGAAAGATGTTTAGTTTTTTCACATTTTTAAAAAAATATATGTTTTTTGTTTCTTTAAGTAGCATAAAAATGAAAAGCTTAAAAATAATCTTTAAGCTTTTTTAATCTAAATAAAGAGAGAATTTACACTTTCGTTATGATAAACACGACGTATTACTTCAGCAAAAACAGGTGTAACGCTTAATACTTTAATATTTGGTAATTGCTCTTTTAAAGGTATAGTATCTGTTACCACAAGCTCATCTAAAACTCCGCTTGCTATTCTCTCATAGGCTTTTCCACTTAAAACTGCATGAGTACAGCAAGCCATAACAGATTTTGCACCTTTTTCTTTTAAAGCTTCCGCGGCTTTAACTATAGTGCCAGCAGTATCAATAATATCATCCACTAAGATAACTTCTTTATCTTTTACATCTCCAATAATATTCATTACTTCACTTTCATTGGCTTTTTCACGACGCTTATCAACTATAACTATATCAAGTCCTAAATGCTTTGCAACACTCCTAGCTCTTGCAACACCCCCTATATCTGGACTTCCTATAATAGCATTTTTAAAATGTTTGGCTTTAATGTAATCATTAAAAACTATACTTCCATAAAGATTATCTACTGGAATATCAAAAAAACCCTGAATTTGTCCTGCATGCAAATCTATCGTAGCTACGCGATCAATCCCAGCTGCTTGAATCAAATTAGCCACAAGTTTAGCAGTAATTGGCACTCTAGGATTTGCTTTTCTATCTTGTCTCGCATAGCCAAAATATGGGATAATAGCCGTAATTGAATTTGCACTTGAGCGACGCAAAGCATCTGTAAGAATTAAAAGTTCCATTAAATTATCGTTTGTAGGAGCGCAAGTACTTTGAATAATAAAAACATCCTTTCCGCGTACACTCTCATCAATTTGAACGCTAATCTCTCCATCACTAAACCGCTTTACTCCAGCATCACTTAAAGGCAGGGAGAGATATTTAGAAACTTGTCTTGCAAATTCGACATTAGCTGAGCCTGAAAAAATTTTATAACCTCGCATAAAAAACCTTAATCAATAAAATTATGAATTAATACAAAAGATTTTAATAAAAAAAATGTTAAAAACTGCTGTAAATTTAAAAAGCTTATATAAAAATATAAGCTTTTTTAAGAAATGTAAGCTGTCTTTTTGGCATAATATCTTACCAACATAGAAAGTGAAAAACATATTATAAAATAAATTCCCGCAACAACACCTATCATCGCTAAAATTTCTTCAAAACTTGTTAGTTTTGCCAATATAGTTTTTGAATTATAAGTAAGTTCAGCTATACCTAAACCCGCTAAATAAGCTGTATCCTTTACAGTGGTTACAATTTGAGATAATAAAGCAGGTATTATTTTTCTAAAAGTTTGTGGTAAAATAATATAAAAAAGAGTAAAAAATTTACCAAAACCTTGAGAATAAGCTGCTTCAAACTGACCTTTTGGTATAGAATTTAATCCACCTCTAATAATTTCAGCCATAACCGAACTCGTATAAAGTGAAAATCCTATAGTACCCCAAAAAGCTTGAGGAAATTGTCCAAAAAATACAGGTAGAACAAAACAAGCTGCAAGCATCCATAATAATAAAGGAGTATTTCTAAAAATATCTATATAGCAAGCTGCTAAAAATTTACTTAATCTATCCCCATAATTTTTAGTTATAGCTAAAAAAGTTCCAAAAACAATCGAAATAATACAAGTTGCCAAGGCTATTTTTAATGTCAGAAATAAACCTTGCATTAAAAATTCAATATTTTGCGCATTAAAAACATTTTCCATTAACAACCCTTTATCTCGTTAAATGTGCTTTTTTTAATTTATTTTCATAAGCTTTTGCAAAATAAGCCAAAGGATAGCAAATTATAAAATATAAAACCGCTGCAAATATATAAGCTGGCGCATAATTTCCATAATCAGCTGCATAACTATCAGCAGAATGCATTAACTCAGCTCCACCTACAATAAGCAATACAGAGGTATTTTTAATTAAATTTACCATTTGATTTGTCATCGGTGGTAAAATAATTCTAATGGTTTGAGGTACTATAATATAACGCATTTGTTGAATATAAGTAAACCCTTGAGACGCAGAAGCTTCAAACTGACCTCTTGGCACAGCCAAAATTCCACTTCTAACCACCTCGCTTACATAAGCTCCGTGATACGCCCCAACACCCAATACACCAATAGTAAATATATCAAGCCTTATACCTAAAACAGGCAAGGCATAAAACAAAAAGAAAATTTGTATTACCAAAGGAACATTTTGAAAAAGCTCTACGTAAATTCTAGTGTAGGCTCTGATAATTTTAAATCTACTTGTAGCCATAACTCCGCCTATAGTTCCAAAAATTGTAGCTATAAGCAAAGCAAGAATGCTTACTTCTAAAGTATAAATAAAACCATTAATAAAAGCATCTTTATTATCCAAAGCATCTAAAAATTTCCATACCGCAAAAGGGCTTATACTATTTTCATCATATAAACCCCAAGAAGTAAGAATTTGTCTTAAATGTTCAACAAAACCTACACTTTCATTCATATTATAAACCCCATTTTTTCGCTAAAGCATCAATTTCATTTTTATGTTCTTTTACAAAATCATCAACATATTTTGCAAAAGCTGGATCATCTTTTTTGGTTACAATACCATAACTTTGTGGTTCAAAACTATCTGGCAAAATTTCACTTTTATCATCCACATAACCTAACAATATTGATTTGTCTACAGAAAACGCATCAACTCTTTTAGCATCTAAAGCAGCTTTTATACTTGGATAATCAGGAAATTCACTAAATTTAACATCAATGCCAATTTTTTTAGCAGCTTTACCTATAGCTTTTTTTGTAGTTGCAGCTTGAGCCACTCCAATATTTGCACCTTTCATATCAGCTAGAGATTTATAATTTTTTTCTTTTAAAACCAAAAGCCCTATAGCATCTTGATAATAAGGCTCTGAGAAATTATAAATTCTTTTTCTCTCTGGAGTAATAGTAAAAGTTGCTATCACTGCATCTACACTACCATTATCAAGCAAAGGGCCTCTTGTTTTAGCATTAACTGCAACTAGTTTTATTTTTTTATCATCACCTAATATACTTTTAGCTAGCAATTTGGCAACATCTACTTCGAAACCTTTAATTTCACCTGTTGCTTGATCAAGTAAAGCACAATGTGGAACATCATTTTTAACACCAACTATTAATTGTCCTTTAGATTTAATAGACTCAAGTTTACCTTCTGCTGCATTAGCATTACTAAATGCAACACAAGCACCTAGAGCAAAAACTGCCAACCTTAACAAAGATTTTCTAAAAACCATTTTTTCTCCTTTCAATTTTGGTTAATTTTTAAGAATTTTCCCTAAAAAGAGTCGCGCTCTTTCAGTTTTTGGATTTGAGAAAAATTCGCTAGGAATATTTTCTTCCACAATAGCACCATCTTCCATAAAAATAATCCTATCTGCTACTTCTTTTGCAAAACCCATTTCGTGTGTAACAACCACCATGGTAGTATTGCTTTGATGTGAAATTTCTTTCATTACATCTAAAACCTCTTGTATGGTTTCTGGATCAAGGGCTGAAGTAGGTTCATCAAATAAAATATAGGGTTTTTTAGTACAAAGTGATCTTGCTATAGCAACGCGTTGTTGTTGTCCACCTGAAAGGGTTGCTGGATAAACATTTGCTTTATCCAGCAACCCTACAACTTTTAAATACTTAAAAGCTGTTTCTTCAGCTTCTTTTTTAGATTTTTTTTGAAGTTTCATTGGAGCTAAGGTCAAATTTTGCAAAACCGTCATATGTGGATATAAATTAAAATGCTGAAAAACCATTGCACAATATTTTCGGCAAATTTCAATTTTATTTTTATGATTTAAAACAAGATTGTTAACTACGACCTCTCCTGAACTAACTTCTTCAAGCCCATTCATGCAACGGATAGTTGTACTTTTTCCACTTCCACTTGGACCTATAATAACAAGCTTCTCACCTTCTTTAACAGAAAGATTAATATTCTTTAGAACATGATGAGTTCCGTAGTATTTGTTTACATTTTTTAATTCAATCAAGTTTTTTCCTTTATTTTTAGCTAAATATAAAATTAATTGAAATTATTTTATCATTAAATAAAGAAAACTACTTCAAAATGTAACTTATTTTTACTAATAAATTTCCAAAGTGTAACTTTTAGTAATTTTTAGAATTTATACTTTTTCATAGTAAACACCTCTTGGAGAGAAAATCTTTTTAAAATAAATAGTCTCTGGAATTAAATCAGCATTGCCAACATAAAGCCTTCCTTTATCATTTAAAATTCTATGAAATCTCTCCATAAGTTTTAGTTTTGATTCATGATCAAAATAAATAATCATATTTCTAGAAGCTATAATATCAAATTTCCCCAATCTTGAAAATTTTTCTTCAAAAACATTGCAAAGTTCAAATTTACAAGTACAAAGCTCATTTTTATTAATAGTATAAAATTTATCTTCGCTTTCTAAAAAAAACCTTCTTTTTTCACTCTCGCTCAATCGCTGTAAAGTTCTTCCTTGATATTTTCCAAGTTTTGCTTTTTCAATCACACTTGAATTAATATCAACGCCTAAAATATACATATCTTTAATAAAATTCTGTGCAGCCAATAATGCCAAAGAATATACTTCTTCTCCACTTGAACAAGGGGCGCTTAGGATATTTACTCTCTTTTCTAAGCTTTTGGTATAATAAATTATTTCTTTCAATTGAGCCAATTCTCTTAAAAAATAAGTTTCACCTATGGTTACAAAATCTAAAGTTTCTTGTTTAAGTTGTCTATTGCTTTTTAATTTTCCCAAAAATTCGGAAAAATTTTTAGTATTAGTTCCTTCAAGAAATTTATTCAACTTTAAAGCTAGTATATTTTTTTTATCGGTTAAATCAATACCACTTATTTCGTTGATAATTTTTATAAATTCATTAAGTTCCAATTCGCTAGGAGTTATTTTTTTTTCCATGCAATTTTCCTTTTATTAATCCTGATCAATAAAATTTACAATTTCTTTTTTAATTTCTTTTAAGCTCATAGGTTTTAAATGCGGATTCATATCTTTTGCTCTTTTTGGCATACCATAAACGACGCTATCTGCTTCATTCTCACATAAACATCTAACTCCTGTTTTATAAAGCTCAAATAAACCTTTTGCGCCATCATCTCCCATGCCCGTTAAAATAATAGCAAGTATTTTATTTGTTTTTGCCAAAGAAACAGCGGAATGAAAAAGTAAATCCACACTCGGTTTAAAGCTTGAAGCCACATCTTGCCAAGCGGCTACAATATTTAAATTTCCAGATAAAATAGTATTTTTAGGGCAAATATAAATTTTATTGCTTAATATCTCTTTATCGTTCAATAAGCACACTTCACTAAAAGCTTCTTTATTAAATTGCCCCACAAAAGATGGAATAAAACTGGCACTCATGTGCTGAGCTATAACTACACAAGTATTTTTTACATCAATATCCTTTAAAAGAAATTTAAGCTGATTAGGACCACCTGTTGAAGATCCTATGAGTATGAGCTTCACTTTCTTCTCCTCTTAATTTATTGAAATTTTATTTTTCTTGTCACATGATTCTAACATATATAAAGAAAAATAAAGCTTATTTTTAAAACAAAGAAAAGCTGTTTTTATGATTTAATATGATAAGATTAGGTTTTTATCTTAATTTTATATAGTAATTTAGGAAACCAATGCTTAGGGAAAAAATTTATATTGCTAGTGATCATGCTGGTTTTGAATTAAAAGAAAAAATTTGCGTATTTTTAAAAGAAAAAAATATAATTTTTAACGATTTAGGAACAAACACTTGCGCAAGCTGCGATTATCCTGATTATGCGCATTTACTTGCCGAAAAAATAAACAAACGGAGCTTTGGCATTCTTATTTGTGGAAGTGGAATTGGAATTTCTATTGCAGCAAATCGTCATAAAAACATTCGTTGTGCATTATGCCACGAAAGCTTAAGTGCAGAACTTGCAAGAAGGCATAATGATGCCAATGTTTTGGCATTAGGCGGAAGATTAATTGGGGTTGAATTAGCTATAGATATTATAGAAAAATTCATTCAAACTCCTTTTGAAGAAGGGAGACATATGCAAAGAATTCAAAAAATTGAGGTAAAAATATAATGTTTACAAACTGGCTTGTTTTAACTATATTGATTTGTGCAACTATCTATCTTATTGTAATGTTGTTTTACTATAAAACTCTACTTAATAAAGAAAAAACATCAAAAGATTTTATCAAAAACAATCTTGATGATACTGAGATTGTCATTAGAAAACTACAAATTCAACTTCAAAGAAGCCTTGGAAATATAGATATACTCACAGAAGAGCTTAATAAAATCAAAGCAGACCTTACATCTTTAAGAACCAGAAATTCTCAATATCGCTTGGAAAATGACAAACTAAGACAAAGAATTAAAGAATTAGAAGCAAAAATCGAGGCATTATTATGATAAAACTAACACAAGAAGAAAAAAAATATCTGCTTGATAGCATTAGGATTATTCCTGATTTTCCAAAAAAAGGAATTATTTTTAGAGATATCACCACTCTACTAAATAACAAAGAAGCTTTAAATTTTCTACTTAGACATTTAAAAGAACGCTACAAAGATTACAATCTAGACTTCATAGCAGGAACAGAAAGCAGAGGATTTATCTTTGCATCTATGATTTGTGCAAAACTTAATCTTCCTTTTGTGCCTATTAGAAAACCTGGAAAACTCCCTTTTGAAACCTTTAGCTGCGAATACGATCTTGAATATGGCAGCGATAAAGTAGAACTTCATAAAGATGCATTTAAAAATATTCAAAATGCAAGAGTTTTACTTGTAGATGATTTAATAGCAACTGGCGGAACAGCTATAGCTTCATATGAACTCATTCAAAAAGCTGGAGCTAAATGTGTTGAAGCTTGTTTTTTAATGAATCTTAAAGATTTAAATGGAGCAAATAAACTTGAAAAACTTACTTCAGTTTATAGTATTTTAGAAATTTAAAACTATAGAAAGGTACAAATGGAAGAATTTTTAAAAAATTTACTTTACCAATACAAAGATCTAGCTTATATTATTATTTTTTTATGGTGCATTTTAGAAGGAGAGTTAGCTTTAATTTTAGCAGGTATTTTTGCTCATCAAGGACATGTAAATTTAGGTTTTGTTATATTTATAGCAGGACTTGGTGGTTTTGTAGGTGATCAAATTTATTTCTATATAGGAAGATATAATAAACGCTACATACAAAAAAAATTAAAAACTCAAAGGCGTAAATTTGCAGTAGCACACCTACTTTTACAACGTTTTGGTTGGCCTATTATTTTTATACAACGCTATATGTATGGTTTTAGAACCATTATACCTATGAGTATAGGAATCACACGTTATAGTGCAAAAAAATTTGCTATTATCAATCTTTTTAGTGCTTGGGTTTGGGCATCAATCACTATACTTTTAGCTTGGTATTTTGGAGAACAAATTTGGAAGATGGTGACTTGGGCTGAAGAACATTGGTATTATGCAGCCATTATTATTATAGCTTTTTTATCCCTTTTATTATTTGGTTTTAAACAAATGGAAAAAGCTATACTTAAAGATAAAAGGAAAAAATCATGAAATTTGAATTAAACGATAAAAAACTAGATGCTATAAAAGCAGACTTTGAACTTGTTTTTATACAGGATAAAAATTTAAAAATTTTTAACAAAGAAAAAGATTTTTTTAAACTTAATAATTACAAAGGCGAAGGTGCATTATTAGACTTAAACAATAAAAAGCTTTATTTAGAGCTTAAAAGTCTTGCTTATGAGGATATAAGATTAAGTCTTTGCACAGCATATAAAACTCTTGAGAAACTTAATATTAAAAGCGTAAAACTTCCTAGCATAATAGGAGATTGTGTAGTTAGAAGTTTTGCATCTTTAGTTGAAGGCGTACTTTTTGGAGCTTATAAATTTGACAAATATAAAAGCGAGAAAAAAACAAGTACTTTGGAAAAATTTATTATTTCAAGCGAAGAATTAAATGGTAAGAAATTTAATAAAGATGAAGCTAAGATAGGTTTAGAGCGTGGAGAAATTTTAGCTAATGCTACAAATTTTACTAAAAATATAGTCAATGAAATTCCTGAAATTTACACCCCTTTAAAAATGGCAGAAGATGCGCAAAATTTAGCTAAAGAAAATAAAAACATTATTTGTAAAATTTATGATGAAAAATTCTTAGCCAAAGAAAAAATGAATGCCTTTTTAGCGGTAAATCGCGCCTCGATACACCCACCACGCCTCATTCATCTAAGCTATAAAGCCAAAAATGCAAAAAAACGTGTTGTATTTGTTGGAAAAGGCTTAACTTACGATAGCGGTGGATTAAGCTTAAAACCAGCTGATTTTATGCTTACAATGAAAGCTGATAAAAGCGGTGCAGCAGCAGTAATGGGAATCATAAAAGCCGTAGCTGAACTTGCTTTAGATTTAGAAGTGCATTGCATTTTGGGCGCAACTGAAAATATGATAGGCGGCAATGCTTATAAGCCTGATGATGTGTTAATCAGTCGTGAAGGTGTAAGCATAGAGGTAAGAAATACAGATGCAGAAGGACGCTTGGTTTTAGCTGATTGTCTTTCTTTTGCACAGGATTTAAAACCTGATTTACTTATCGATATGGCAACTCTTACTGGAGCTTGTGTTGTAGGACTTGGAGAATTTACAAGTGCTATTATGGGAAATAATGAGGAATTGCAAAATGATTTTTATCTAAGCTCTAAAAAAAGCGGAGAATATACCACAATCTTACATTTCAACCCTCACTTAAGAGAACTTATAAAATCAAATATTGCCGATGTTAGTAATACTGCCTCTAGTCGCTACGGAGGTGCAATTACCGCAGGGTTATTTTTAGATAAATTTATTCGTAAAGAATATAAAGATAAATGGCTACATCTTGACATAGCAGGACCTGCTTATACAGAAAAATCTTGGGGATATTCTAGTTTTGGCGCAGGTGGAGCTGGAGTTAGAATGTGTGTTAATTATTTAATTCAAATTTTAAGGAAAGCTAAATGAGTTTAAGCGTAGGTATAGTAGGACTTCCAAATGTTGGCAAATCAACAACTTTTAATGCTTTAACTAAAGCACAAAATGCCCAAAGTGCAAACTATCCTTTCTGCACCATAGAGCCTAATAAAGCCATGGTTGAAGTTCCTGATTTAAGACTTAATGAACTTGCTAAAATAGTAAAACCTGAAAGAATTATGCATTCTTTAATAGAATTTGTAGATATCGCTGGACTTGTTAAAGGCGCAAGTAAAGGCGAAGGCTTGGGAAATAAATTTCTTTCAAATATACGTGAAACTGAGGTTATTTTGCATATAGTACGTTGTTTTGATGAAGAAAATATTACCCATGTTGAAGGTGGAGTTGATCCTTTACGTGATGTAGAAATTATCAATACAGAGCTTATTTTAGCAGATATTGAGCAACTGAGTAAAAAAATAGAAAAACTCACCAAAGAAGCCAAAGCCAATCAAAAGGGTGCCAAAGAAAGTCTCGAACTTGCAAATTCCTTACTTGATCATTTAAACAAAGGCTTAGCTGCAAGTTCTTATCCTGAAAAGGAAAGTGAAATTTATCAAGCCCTAATCAAGGAATTAAGACTGCTTTCTGCTAAAGAGGTGATTTATGGTGCAAATGTTGATGAAAATGGTATTAGTGAAGATAATGATTATGTAAAAGCTTTAAAAGAATATGCTAAAAAAAATGATCATGAAGTTATCAAGCTTTGTGCAAAAATCGAAGAAGAATTAGTAGGATTAAGCGATGAAGAAAGTCATGAATTTTTAAGCTCTCTAGGAGTTAACGAAAGCGGTCTTGATCAAATCATACGCACTGCTTTTGCTAAGCTTGGACTGATCAGTTATTTTACCGCTGGTGTAGTTGAAGTGCGTTCTTGGACAATCAAAAAAGGCTGGAAAGCACCAAAAGCAGCAAGCGTGATTCATAATGACTTTGAAAAAGGCTTTATAAAAGCTGAAGTTATTTCCTATGAAGACTATATCCAATACAAAGGCGAAAATGGCGCCAAAGAAGCAGGAAAGCTACGCCTTGAAGGAAAAGACTATATCGTTTTAGACGGCGATGTAATGCACTTTAGATTCAATGTTTAGGCAAAATAGCCTAAACAATATTTATAAATTTTGAATAAAACCTTCCAAAATTTGAATTTGCTTTTCTACGCTTGCAATAGAACTTGAGCCTTCACTTTGCTTAGAATTTAAAGAAAATTCAAAATTTAAAAGTTCCATAGCTTTTTCATCAAATACAGGATCTATTTTTGAAAGATCTTTAATTTCACTTATATCAATACCTTGTGCTTCAGCTTGTGCAACAACATTTCCCACTATAAAATGTGCTTTTCTAAAAGGAATATTTTTTTCACGCACCAAATAATCTGCCAAATCGGTAGCCAATAAATGACCTTTTTTACAAGCATTAAGCATATTTTCTTTATTAATTTGTATTTCTTTTAGCATTGCATTTAAGATGATTAAGCTATCTTTAGCGGTTTTTACACTATCAAAAATCCCTTCTTTATCTTCTTGCATATCTTTATTATAGGCTAAAGGTAAAGCTTTCATTATAGTTAAAAGAGAAATCAAATTTCCATAAACACGCCCTGTTTTTCCACGTATAAGCTCACAAACATCAGGATTTTTTTTCTGAGGCATAATAGAACTTCCTGTTGAAAAGCTATCACTTATAGTTATAAAAGAAAACTCCGAACTTGAAAATAAGATCATTTCTTCGCAAAGTCTTGATGTGTGCGTAAAAATAACTGCTATATCATAAAGCAAATCAAGAGCAAAATCCCTATCACTCACTCCATCCATAGCATTTAGCATAATATCTTTAAATCCTAAAATTTCAGCACTCAACTCACGATTGGTTCTATAGCTTGTTCCTGCACATGCACAAGATCCAAGTGGCGAAAAGTCTGCGAGTTCTAGGCTATTTTGCAAACGCTTAATATCTCGCATTAACATAAAAGCATAAGCTAAAATATAAAAAGAAAAACTCACAGGCTGAGCGTGCTGTAAATGTGTAAAACTTGGCATAATAGTTTTTTTATGCACTTTAGCATATTCGAGCATGGTTTGAATCAATTCTTTTAAAAGCTTTATAAGTTCAATATGAGATTTTTTGACAAAAAGTTTAAAATCAGTAGCCACTTGATCATTTCTACTTCTTGCAGTATGAAGTCTTCCACCAATTTCACTACCTATAATCTCGCTTAAACGCTTTTCTACGGCCATATGAATATCTTCATCTTTAATATCAAAAATAAATTTACCTTGCTCTATTTCACTTCTAACCTGCTCTAAACCTTTTATAATAGCATCTAATTCTTCTTTTTTTAAAATACCACAACTTTCAAGCATTGTAGCGTGTGCTATAGAACCTTGTATATCTTCATTGAACAAAGTTTTATCTACATTTAAACTTGCATTAAATTCTTTTAAAAGCTCATCACTTGCATCACTAAAACGTCCTGACCACATTTCATTTTTCATTTAAATGCCTTAAATTTTTGGTCCAAATTTGCTAAATTCAATGCCTTCTTTGACATCTTCATAACGTTTAAAATTTTGTATAAACATATGTGCTAATTTATCTCTTGTTGCAATATAAGCATTTTTATCTAACCAAGTATTTATAGGATTTAAAAGTACACTTTCTACACCTTCTAAAGCTTTTGGAATAGCTAAATCAAACACTTCAAAATTTTCAAATTCGCATTTTGTAATACTTCCATCTAGAATAGCATTAATGCAAGCCCTAGTAGCCTTAATGCTCATTCTTTTACCCACACCGTAGCTTCCGCCACTCCAACCCGTATTAACAAGATAAACATTAACTTCATGTTTTTCAATCTTTTCACCAAGCAATCTCGCATAAACCGTTGGATGTAAAGGCATAAAAGGTTCTCCAAAACAAGCTGAAAAAGTTGCTTGAGGCTCTGTTATACCGCGCTCAGTTCCAGCTACTTTTGCTGTATAGCCACTTAAAAAATAATACATAGCCTGCTCTTTGCTTAGTTTGCTCACCGGGGGTAAAATTCCAAAAGCATCTGCACTTAAAAATATAATATTTTTTGGATGCCCTGCTTTTAGACTAGGCTCATGATTTTTAATATGCTCTATAGGATAAGAAACTCTCGTGTTTTCTGTTTTTGAGGCATCAGCATAATCAACACTCTTATCAGCTCTTAAAACTACATTTTCTAAAAGTGCATTTCTTTTAATGGCTCCATAAATTTCAGGCTCATATTCAGGATCAAGATTGATTGTTTTTGCATAGCAACCGCCCTCAAAATTAAACACACCTTCATCATCCCAGCCATGCTCATCATCACCTATGAGTCTTCTTTTTGGATCGGTTGAAAGCGTAGTTTTTCCTGTACCGCTAAGTCCAAAGAAAAGTGCCACATCGTCTTTTTCTCCGACATTTGCACTACAATGCATAGAAAGTTTATTTTCTAGTGGCAACCAATAATTCATCATAGAAAAAATACCTTTTTTCATTTCTCCACCATACCAAGTTCCACCAATAACCGCTATATTTTCTTCAACATTAAAGATCACAAAAACCTCTGAATTTAAACCATCTTGTTTGTAATCTTCATTGATGCATTTGCAAGCATTATAAACAATAAAATCTGCTTTAAAATTCTCAAGTTCCTCTTGACTTGGGCGAATAAACATATTTTTAACAAAATGCGCTTGCCATGCAATTTCAGTAACAAATCTTACTGCTTTGCGACTTTGCAAAGAAGCACCGCAAAAAACATCTTGAACATAAATTTTCTTTCCGCTTAATTCTTGCTTTGCTTTAGTTAAAAGTTTATCAAATAATTCTTTTGTAATAGGCTGATTTACCTTTCCCCAAGCTATATATTTACTAGATGGATCTTGTTTTACAAAATATTTATCTTTAGGACTTCTACCTGTAAAAATCCCTGTATCTACACAAAAAGTATCATTATCCGTGCTTAAACCTTCATTATTTGCTTTTTCATGAGCATTTAATTCATCATAACTTAAATTATGAAAAATTTCCTTTATATTATCCAAACCTAACTTATCAAATTTTTTCATTTTTCCCTCACTTTAATTCTTGTAAATAGCTAATACTTCGCCTTCATTAACAGTATCACCTATTTTAATACAAAGCTCTAAAATAATTCCATCTTTTGGGGCATTAACCTCAATCTCCATCTTCATTGCTTCTAAAACCATGATAGCTTGACCTGATTTTACTTCCTCACCTTCGTTAACATAAATTTTAA
The DNA here is from genome assembly GCF_012897395.1 of Campylobacter sp. CFSAN093224. Lineage (NCBI taxonomy): Bacteria > Pseudomonadati > Campylobacterota > Epsilonproteobacteria > Campylobacterales > Campylobacteraceae > Campylobacter > Campylobacter sp. CFSAN093224. The sequence goes on from NZ_CP040607.1 coordinate 874,777, forward strand.
AGACATTACCTGAAATACCTGCTAAAATTTCATTTTCAGCATCGACAGAACTTGTTGAATTTGAAGAAATAATATTTTTATTTTCTTCTACTTTTTTTACACTCTTAACATTAACATCTTTATCAAAACCATAACTCACTTCCACATGATATTTATTACCATTTACAGCTACAGTAAATTTGTTTTCATCTGCACTCATAGGTTTTGGCATACTGGCTAATTTGCGTATATTTACCTTTGCCTCTCCTTTTAAAAATGCTATACCTTTTTCTTTGCAAGCTGCTGCAACAAATATATTTTCTTCACTCGTTTCTATACCCTCTTTTTCAAGCAAGGTTTTGGTATAAGCTATACTTTTACTCTCATCTTTATCAGCTATATTTATAGCAAGCTCTGTAGTAGGTTCTAAATTAAGTTGTTTTGAAGCAAGCTCAATAATGTTTGCATCGGGTGCAACTGGAGTTTTTCCAAAATAACCAAGCACCATTTTTCCATAACCTTCTGCGATTTTTTTCCAAGACCCAAACATAACATTATTAAATGCTTGTTGAAAATAAAATTGAGAAACTGGAGTAACCGAAGTACCAAATCCACCTTTTTCTACAACTTCTCTCATAGCATGAATGACCTGTGGAAATTTATCTAAAATATTATTATCCCTCATCATTTGTGTATTTGCCGTTAAAGCTCCTCCTGGCATAGGAGAAAAAGGAATAAGTGGATTTACCATAGTAGCTTCAGGGGGTAAAAAATACTCTTTTAAACAATCTTTTAAAACTTCTTCGTATTTTAGAATTTTTTCTTCTTCAAGTCCACCTAAATCATAATCTTTACCTTTTAAGGCATGCATCATGGTTAAAATATCAGGCTGAGAAGTTCCACCACTTACAGGAGCTGCAGCCAAATCGATACCATCAACACCTGCTTCAAGTGCTGCAAGATAGCAGGCTATACTCACCCCTGCAGTTTCATGCGTATGAAGTCTAATATGCATATCTTGAGGTAAAATTTTTCTTGCCATTTTAATGGTTTCATAAATTTTATTTGGATTTGAAGTTCCACTTGCATCTTTAAAACAAATGCTGTGAAAAGGAATTTCTGCTGCTAAAATTTCTTTCAAAATTTTTTCATAAAAAGGCACATCATGAGCACCTTTGCAATTTGGCGGTAGATCCATTAAGGTAATAGCGATTTCATGTTTTAATCCATGTTTTGCTATACATTCACCACTAAATTTTAAATTATTTATATCATTAAGAGCATCAAAATTTCTTATCGTTGTGGTACCGTGTTTTGCAAAAAGTTTTGCATGCAAATCAATAAGCTCACTACTTCCAGTATCTAAAGTAACAGTATTAACCCCTCTTGCTAAAGTTTGAAGATTAGCATCTTTTCCTACAATAGCCCTAAATCTATCCATCATGGTAAAAGCATCTTCATTAAGATAAAAATACAAGCTTTGAAATCTAGCACCACCACCAAATTCAAAATGAGTAATACCCGCTTCTTTTGCTGCTTCTACTGCAGGAAAAAAATCATCCATTAAAACCCTAGCTCCATAAACAGACTGAAAACCGTCCCTAAAGCTTGTATCCATTACATCGATGAATTTTTTAGCCATTATTTTTCCTTAAAAAAATATTTTTTCATTATTATACAAAAATTTGATAACACATTACCAAAATTATTGCTATAGGCGATATAAAACGAATAAAAAACAACCAAATTAAGAAAATTTTTCGACTTATAAATTTAGAAAAAATTTTATAAATTTGTTTTTTATTCATAAAAAAACCTACAAATATAGAGCATACTATAACACCAAGTGGAAGTAAAAAATTTGAAGTTAATTTATCTAATAAAGTAAAAAAATCTTTACCAAAAAAACTAAACATAGAAAAAAAATTTAAATTTAATGACAAGATACAACAAATTCCAAAAACAAAAACAAATAAACCTATTAAAAATAGAGCTTTAACACGAGAAATTTGATAGTTATTAATCATATAAAAAGTTAAAGGCTCTATCATTGAAACAGCTGAAGTAATACCAGCAAAAAAAAGTGCTAAGAAAAAACAAAATGCAAAAATATAGCCTAAAGCTCCAAGTTGATTAAACAAACTCATCAAGGATATAAAAACAATTCCTACTCCTTGAGTATGCGGATCGGCTCCAAATTCAAAGATAAAAGTAAAAACAATAAGTCCCATGATAAAAGAAATCAATAAATTAATCAAAACAATATACACTGAACTTTTTATAAAATTTGTTTTTTTATCCAAGGCCGATGAATATGTAACTATACAACCTATTCCCAAGCATAAGGTAAAAAATGCAAGCCCTAAAGCTTCGGCAATAGAGCTGAATTTAAAATGTAAAAAATCGGGATAAAATAAATAAGAAAAAGCATTTGCAAAACCTTGCTTAAATCCCATGCAATAAAACAACATAAAAACAAGCATTAAAAATAAGCTAGGCATTATAACAACGTTTAATTTTTCAATCCCTTTGATTAAACCTTTAGATACTATCAATAAAGTAAGAAAAAAAGATAAAGTGAAGAAAAAAACAGAACTTGTCAAATTTGTAGTAATTAAATTCTGAAAATTACTTGCTGCTTCATCTAAAGTTTTAGGAAGATAATAAAGACTCACTACAGTATATTTTAAAACCCATCCCATGATAACTAGATAAAAAGAGAGGACAAAAATACCACCTAACATAAAAACGCCGCCATATCGCCATCTATTGCCATATTTTATGGCAAGATTTGAATAAGCATTTGCAAGATCACTTTTACTTAAACGTCCCATAGCCACTTCAGCCAAAAAAATACTAAATCCTATAGTTAAAGTAAAAAACAAATATAAAAGCACAAAAACAAAACCACCATTTTCTGCGCTTAAAGTTGGAAATTTCCAAGCATTACCTAAACCAACGGCTCCACCAGCAACAGTCAATACAAAACCGATTTTTGAAAAATATGTTCTCATTATTTTTCAAACTCACTTTAAAAAAGCGGCTATCATAACTATAACAACAGCCAAAGGGGAAATAAATCTCAAAAACACATACCAAAGTTCAAAAAATATACCCCTCATATAAGGTTTAAATAAAATTTTTAAAGCTTCTTTTTTCATCACAAATCCCACAAAAATAGCTGCCAAAATTCCACCTAAAGGCATAATAACCTTGCTTGAAACACTATCAAGCAAATCAAAAAAACTCATTCCAAAAAATCCAAACTGAGTACTTTTTAAAGAAGATAAAATACACAACATTCCTAAAATATAAACAACAATTCCTATTAAAATCAAAGCTTTTTTACGGCTCATACCAAAAGTATTAATAAGGTAAAAAGTGAAAGGCTCTATCATTGAAACAGCTGAAGTAATACCAGCAAAGATTAAAGAAATAAAAAACGCTGCTCCAAAAATACAACCAATCACTCCAATTTTTTCAAATAAAGTAGCTAAGGAAATAAAAACAAGTCCTGGTCCTTGCTGATTAGGATTGTAACCAAACTCAAAGATAAAAGTAAAAACAACCAAACCCATTAATAAACCAACTAAAAGATTGATAAAAATAATATTTAAAGTACTGGTAATAAAATTGGTTTTATCAGGCAGACTAGCAGAATAAGTAATAATCGTTCCAACGCCCAAAGAAAGACTAAAAAAAGCAAGTCCTAAGGCTTCAAGAACATTTGAAGTGTTGATTTTGGAAAAATCAGGTACAAAAAGAAATTTAACCGCCATTATAAAACCATCTTTGCTAATAGCATAAACAAGCATCAAAATAAGCAAAATAAACAATGAAGGCATCATCCAAACATTTAACTTTTCAATCCCATTCTTAACACCTTTAGAAACAATATAAAAAACACATAAAAAAACCAAAGTAAAACAAATAAACTGACTTAAAAAATCCTCACTTATAAAAAATCCAAACTGTGCTTTACTTACTTCTAGATCCATAGGCAAATTTCCAGTGATACTTAAAAACACATATTTAACTATCCAGCCAATCACCAAGGTATAAAAAGAAACTATTAAAATCGCCCCCACCATAGTAAAACCAACATAAGACCAAGCTTTTTTATTTGAAGGTGCTAACTTTTCATAGGCATTAACCGGATCTTTTTCACTAATTTTTCCTATGCTAAGCTCAGCTAAAAATATCACAAAACCTACACCTAAAGTAAGAATTATATAAAGCAAGATAAAAGCAGATCCACCACTTTGACCTACTAGTGTTGGAAATTTCCAAGCATTACCCAAGCCCACCGCTGAACCTGCTACCGCTAAAATGAAACCTATTTTTGAAAATTTAGAACTCAATGTTACAACCTTGACTTAAAAATTATTTTAAAATATTATTAAAGCAAAAAAACTTTTAAGCTTTATTGAAAACAATCAAATTTAAATCAAAAATGTGAATTTTTGTAAATTTCAATAAAAATAAAGATACTTTTGGTTATAATTCGAATTTATTTTTAAGTCTTAAGTAGGGATACGCAAGCCGAACTGATTTAAAAATTGAAAAAAATTTTTTTATAGAAAGGTTAAGATAATGAAAAAAGTTCTTTTTTTATTATTAGCATGTGCAGCAGTAGCTTTTGCAGCTGAAACTAATGCTCCAGTAGAGCAAGAAGCTATTAATGTATGGATTAAAGCATTTTCAGTTCTTGCAGCAGGCTTAGGTCTTGGTGTTGCAGCACTTGGTGGTGCTATCGGTATGGGTAATACTGCAGCGGCAACAATTGCAGGAACAGCTAGAAACCCTGGTCTTGGGCCAAAATTAATGACAACTATGTTTATCGCTTTAGCGATGATTGAAGCACAAGTTATCTATGCTCTTGTTATCGCGCTAATAGCACTTTACGCAAATCCTTTTATAGTTTTACAATAAAACTTATCAAAGCCCTTTTTGGGCTTTTTTCTATGCGGTTATGGTGGAATTGGTAGACACGCCATCTTGAGGGGGTGGTGCGCTCCGCGTGTGCGAGTTCAAATCTCGCTAACCGCACCATTATTTAAAATTATAATCATTCAACTTAAAATACTAACTATTCAAAATCAAATTTCAACTTACAATTTCTTAAAGTTACAAAAAATAAAAAATATTGGTTTTTTTAAAAAACTTAAAAAATATTAAGATTTTTTTTAAGTATAAAGAATATAATTCTATCCGTTTTCAAAAACCATCCCTTAAAAAGGATTATTCAATGTTTGTTTTTATACCATTATTTACAATTTTTATTTTACTTGCAGGCGGATATTTTGCCAAAAGAATTGGCGTTTTAAAGCAAAAACAAGCTAGGACTTTTTTAGATTTTGCTATTATTTTTGCTTTACCTTGTTTGATTTTCGATAAAGCATATCATTTAAATTTTGATTTTTCATTGATTATTTTTATTTTTATTGGATTGTTTAGCTGTATACTAGCAGCTTTTTTTGCTATTCTTATTGGAAAAGTTTTTCATTTTTCTAAAGTAACTTTAGTCAGTATGTTTTTGCTTTCTTGTTTTGGAAATACTATATTTGTGGGTATGCCTATTGTTGCTGGTATATTTAATGACCCACAATTTAGCGCTGAAGTTATATTTTACGATGCTTTAGCCACAACTTTACCTATATCACTTTTTGGACCTTTTATACTTTCTTTGGGAAATGGAGAAAAAGTCAGTTTGCTTGCTAATGTTAAAAAAATTCTTAGTTTTCCACCTTTTTTAGCTTTGCTTTTTGGTTTTTTGTGTAAATTGATTACTTTACCTGAATTTATTTTCTCTCCTATTCGTTTATTTGGTGCCTCTGCAACCCCTGTTGCACTTTTTGCTATAGGTTTAGGACTTGGCTTTATGGCGATTAAAACCTCTTACAAACCTACAATAGTTGTCATCTTTGCTAAAATGATTTTAGCTCCTTTATTTTTTGTATTTTGTTTAAAAATATTTAATTTGGAATTAAAAGATTCTACCATCGTTGCTATTATAGAAAGTGCAGCTCCTACTATGACTTTAGCAGGAGCTATGGTAATGAAAGCTAAACTAGATAGTAATTTAGCCGTAAGTGCTGTAGCCTTTGGAGTTCTTTTTGCTTTTGTTTCTATGCCAATTTTAATTTGGACTTTGTTATAAGCTCAAATTATATGGCTAAATTTTTAGCTAATTCTTTAACTTTTTTAAGATCAACTTTTCCTGAACCTAGGAGGGGAATTTTTTCTATTTGAAAATAATATCTAGGTTTAAAAAGTGTAGGTATATTAGAATTTTTTATAGCCTCACATACTCCTTCAAAAATTTCATTATTGCATTCTATGAGTAAAACAATTTGTTCCCCTTTTTTCTCATCTTCTAAAGATGTGGCACAAAATTTAACCACTTCAGTATCTATAAATTTGGCAATTTCTTCTTCTATTGCACCCAAAGAAATCATCTCTCCGCCAATTTTTGCAAAGCGAGAATAACGATCGACAATATATAAAAAACCATCTTCATCCAAATGTCCCTTATCTCCCGTGTTGTACCATCTTATGCCATCAATTTCTTTAACCACTTCATCGGTTTTTTCTTTGTCATTAAGATAGCCTACCATAACTTGATGACCGCCTATAAGTATGAGTCCATCTTCATTTGTTTTTAAATTTTCATAATTATTTGGATCAACAATACGTACCGCAGTTCCAGGTAGAGGCATTCCTACGCTTCCTTCTTTATTGGCACGATGTATAAGCCAATAATCCACATCAAAATGATTTGGTAAATTTACACTCGCCACAGGCGTGGTTTCCGTAGCCCCGTAACCTTCAAAAATGCTTTTTTTAAACTTCATTTCAAAAGTAGTTCTTACTTCATTTTTTAGTTTTTCAGCGCCCGATACAACTATTCTTAAACTTTCAAACATTAAAGCATCAAGCTTTTTATTTCTTGCATAAATTCCTAAAAAGGTTGAAGTTCCACACATAATAGTGACATTATTTTTAGCAACAGCTTTGGCAACCCCTAAGGCATCGGTTGGATCTGAAAAAGTGATGCTTTTAATACCTTCAAGCAAAGGCAAAAATGTAGTTACGGTAAGTCCAAAAGCATGAAAAGGTGGTAAAGATGAGAGAATGACATCATTATTTCTTGTGCAAAGCACATCAGAAATTTGTGCTATATTGCTTAAAATATTACGGTTATTGAGCATAACACCTTTTGGAGAACCTTCACTTCCACTACTAAATAAAATAGCTGCGATGGCAAGATTGTTTTTTGAAGGAGTGAAGATGCTTTTGAGTATAAAACTAGGTATAATACTAACTGCTAGCATCATGCTAAAAATTTTAGTTTTTTGCATTTTAAAATCTTCTACAATATCTTCAAAATAAATTAAATGTATATTTGTATCGAAATTTAGGTTTATACCTTTATTTGCTAATTTTTCTAAAAAAGTTTTAGAAGTATAAATTTGTGAAATTTGCGCATTTTTTATAGCTGCTTTTAGAGCTTTTTCTCCAGCAGTGAAATTAAGATTTACTGCAATTTTTTCTGCGATTAAAACAGATAGATTGGTTAAAGAACTTGCAAAAGAAGCAGGTAGTAAAATTCCTATAGCTTCCTCTTTAGGAGCGTAACTTCCACGCTGAAGGTTAATGTTTAACTCTTTGGATTTTCTTTTAATAAAAAAATTAAGAAATAAACTAAGAGTCAACATTTTTCTATAAGAAATATCTCCAGCTAGTGTATCGATAATAGCTATTTGATTTAGATTTTTTTTAGCTGTATCTATCCAAGCTCTTGCTATAGTATGCATAGCTTCGCATTGTGATTTCCAAGCCATAAAAGAAAGTTCAAAAACTTTAGCTTTAACTTCATCTTTTTTAGAATGCAAAGGCATAGCTTTACCAAAAGCTATAGCAATTTTTCTTTTATTTAAAGTGCGGTTTCTTGCTGAAAATTCTTCATCACTTCTTGAAAAAGCGCTACCCCAAAGCCCTCTTATATAAAAAGGAATAATTTTTCCATCATCTTCACTTAAACATTCACAAGCTAATTCAAATCCTGCTTTAAATTCATTTAATTGCCCATGTCGCGAAAGTGTACCTTCAGGAAATAAGCAAACTAAATTACCTTCTTTAATATGCTTTGCTATCAGTTCTAAACTCGTCTTACTTCCTGTACTTGATACAGGAATAATACCAAATTTATCAAGAAAAATTTTAATATACCATTTAGAATAAATACTTCTTTCCATAACAAAATAAATTTTTCTTGGAATTGCCATTTGTACAACAGCCCAATCAATAAAAGAAATATGATTACCCAAAAGTAAAGCTCCACCTTTTTCTGGTATATTTTCAAAACCTTCCACAAGTAAACGGTATCGTTGTAAAAAAGCTATGCTTAAAAGTATACGCACTAAAGAAAAGGGGAGTTTTAAAAGTATGTAAAAACTTCCTATAAAGGTTACCAAAGCAATAAAATAAAACAAATAAATCACATTGATTTCAAATTTTACAAATAAAGTTGTCAAGAGCAAAAATCCCAACATGGCAATATTTTGAAAAAAATTATTTCCTGCAAGAATTTGTCCTAATTCATTTTCTTTAGCATGAAATTGGATTAAAGTATTTAAAGGAATGATAAAAAGGGCTCCGCAAAATCCAAAAAAGAAAAATAAAAAACTATAACTTAATAAACTTATAAAATAAGGCATTAAAAAAGCCATTAAAAACATACCCAATGCACCAAGTGGAATAAATCCAAGTTCTATATAATTTTTTGAAAATTTACCAGCTACTAAAGAGCCTAAAATCACTCCTATACCAGAAAAAGCGAGTGAAATTTGCACATAAAAAGTATTTTCTATGAAAAGTTCATTTTTAGCAAAGACAGGAAAGCTGACAAGATAAAGTTGAGATATAGCCCAAAAAAATGAAATTCCAATTATACAAAGCCAAATAGTTTTATTTTTAAAAACAAGCTTAAGATTATTTATTAGAAGTTTTCCACGAATATAGTCTTTTTTATTAAAAACTAAATCTTTATTTGTTTGTTTGAGCTTAGGTAAACGCCACGCAAAAAATACTTCGATACAAGAAAATAAAATTAGCACAATTCCTAAAGGCGCTACTTCTTTTAAAATTTCATCTGTTTGATTATACATAGAACTATAAAGACTTTCAAAGCTTAAAGAAAATAAAGCCATTCCCGCTAAGATTGCCACAATGCTTACCGCATTAATTACACCATTACCCATAGCAAGAAAGTCTTTTCCCACGAGTTCTTTAATAAAACCGTATTTACTTGGTGAATAAATCGCTGCTTGTGCTCCCATTATAAAAGTAAAAATAAAAGCCATCCAAAAAGCACCGCTATAGTAACAAATGCAAATTATTAAAGTGAGTATAACATTGAAAATTGCTGAAATTTTCATTACAATATTTTTTGGATATTTATCCGCTAAAAAACCCGAAGGAGAAAGCATAAGAATAAAAGGAAGTAAAATCAAAGCATTAACTATAGCATTTAAAAATAACTGCTCACTTCCTTCATAGGCCTTATAAATAGTATTTTGAATAATAATTTTATGTCCCAAATCCACAAAAGCATTGATGAATGCTATAAGTAAAAAAGGAATTAATCCGTAAATTTTCAAAAAAGATTTTTTTTGCATTATTTAAACCTCGTCAATTAGCACTTATTTTACAAAAGAATTTATCAGTTTTTAGGAAAATTATCTATATTATCTTTTAAAATAATTCCATCGATTTTTAATTTATAAAATTTTTTAAAATTCTCTAATTTATCAACAATCATTAAAACCCTACTATCAAAAACATAAAATTCTGCAACCTTACTAGCAAATTTTGCAAGTTTTTTATCATTACAAAGCAAAAACTTAGCTCCTAAAGCATTGGCTAAAAATATCTCATCTTTATTTTGAACTAAAATAGCAAATTCAAAATCATTTTGACTTAAATAAGAAATCAATTTTTCATCATAAACAATACAATAAACTTTATTATCTTTAACTTCTTCAACACTTTCAATAAAAGAAAAATCTAAATTTTTTAATAATTTATGTCCAATAATAAGCATTTTTTTCCTTAGCTCTATTTTTTATTATTTTGTAAATTATACTTATAAAATTGTTACCAAGCAAGATGGCGCAGCGGACGGGGCTCGAACCCGCGACCTCCGCCGTGACAGGGCGGCATTCTAACCAGCTGAACTACCGCTGCATCCAAAGTAAAGAAGTAGAGATTATAAAACCTATTTATGATTTTATAAAATGGTGGTCACTATAAGACTCGAACTTATGACATCCACCTTGTAAGGGTGGCGCTCTACCAACTGAGCTAAGCGACCTATGATTGGCGACCCCTAGAGGATTTGAACCTCTGTTTCCACACAGAGAGAGTGTTGTCCTGGGCCACTAGACGAAAGGGTCATAACCCTAACAATAAAAATGGTGTCCCGTGTTGGATTCGAACCAACGGCCCCCTCCTTAAAAGGGAGATGCTCTACCGGCTGAGCTAACGAGACAATATGGCGCAGCGGACGGGGCTCGAACCCGCGACCTCCGCCGTGACAGGGCGGCATTCTAACCAGCTGAACTACCGCTGCATCCAAAGTAAAGAAGTAGAGATTATAAAACCTATTTATGATTTTATAAAATGGTGGTCACTATAAGACTCGAACTTATGACATCCACCTTGTAAGGGTGGCGCTCTACCAACTGAGCTAAGCGACCTTTATAATGGTGTCCCGTGTTGGATTCGAACCAACGGCCCCCTCCTTAAAAGGGAGATGCTCTACCGGCTGAGCTAACGAGACATTTTCTGAAATAAAAATGTGATTATGCCAAAATTAGCTCTATTTGTCAAGCTTTTTTAAATCATTTTTGGCATTTTCTCTCCAAATAACGAGAAAATATACTTATAGGTAAAGTCAAAACAAGATATGTAATAGCCAAAATTACATAAGCTTCAAGAGTAGCAAAAGTATAAGAATTTATCTCTTGCGCACTTTGGGTTAATTCATTTACAGCAATAACGCTTAATAAGGAACTATCTTTAATTAAATTTGCAAATTGTCCACTCAGCGGTGCTAAAATATTTTTTAAAGCTTGGGGAAAAATTACATACGCAAAAACCTGCATCTCTTTTAACCCTAAAGCCCTAGCACTCTCAAGCTGAGATATAGAAATACTTAAAATTCCAGCTCTAAATATTTCAGCTAAGTAAGCAGCAGAAAAACATGATAAAATAATAACTCCAGCCACATATCGATTATCAAGTCCTAAATTATTTGCAATGATATAATATATCAATAATACCTGCACTAGTAAAGGGGTTCCTCTGACAAGCTCTATGTAAAATGTAGATAAAAATCTTAAAAAAACAATCGAACTTAAAGAAAAAGCACAAAAAACTCCACCCAAAATTATACTCAACAATAAAGAAAAAAAACTGATTATTAAAGTATTTAAAAAACCTTGAAGAAATTTTTCTTTATAGGTTGCAATTGCGCTAAAATCAAAATGATAAGCACTTATACTAAAACTACAATAACAAAACAATATTAAAAATAAAATCAAAAGAATTAAATTAGTGATTATTTTTGACTTTGATAGAGGTTTTAAAGGTTTAAAATTCTTATTTTTTTGAGTAAACAAAGACAATAAAAATCTCCAAAATTACAATTTATTCATTTCTTAAAGTATCTAAAATATTAATTTGAGTTGCTTTTTTTGCAGGATAAAAAGATGATAAAGCTATGATTATTAAAGCACCCACAATGGTTAAAGAAAAATCCATTAAAGACAAATCAAGTGGTAATTTACTGGTTCCATAAACATCAACAGGTAAAGTTACAATATCAAAATTTCCCAAAAGCCATAAAGCAAAAAATGCAAGTACCACACCCACTATCATACCACCACCACCAATAAGCATACCTAAGGCAAAAAAACTCTTTTTTACCTCATTTTTGCTTGCACCTAGAGCAAGTAAAAGTGCTATTTCACTGCGACGATTCATTACTATCATCAATAAAGAACTTACTATATTTAAACTTGCAACCAAAATAATAAGCATCAACACTATAAAAAGCGCTCTTTTTTCAAGTTCTAAGGCTGAAAAAAAATTTTTATTTTGCTCCCACCAACCCACCACAGCATAATCATCTTTTAAATAAGATTTAATTTTTTCAACATCCTTAAAAGCATTATCGCTATATACATGAATTCCATCATAATTTGGATTTTTAGGTATTCCAAGTACTTTTTTCAATGCATCAACATCTGTGTACATATAAGCTTTATCATAAAATGCAAGCCCTGAAGTAAAACGCGCTTTAACATCAAAACGTTTAGTTTGCGGTACTAAAGAAAAACCACTAGGATTAAGATTTGAAAAAATAAGTGAAAGTTTGTCATTTTTATGCAAACCAAATTCATCAGTAAGTGCTGATCCTACAAGTATATCAAAACCACTTAAATTCTCATCCTTTAAAGCTTTAGCAACCACTTCGTTTATTTTTTTTTCATCATTAAAATTAACGCCAAAAAGCACACCACCTTCAAAACGATTATCTCCCTTTACAACAACTTGAGTGCTTAAATAAGGGCTAAATAACAAATTTGGAAATGTTTTTCTTAACTCATCTATAAATTCATCATTTACAGGAGCGTAGAATTTAGGCAAAATAGTAATAGGATAATTCATCACAAAAAAGCGTTTTTCAAATTCTTTATCAAAACCATTCATAATTGCCATAGCTACAAGCAAAACGCAAAGTCCTACACAAACTCCTAAAAAGGCCAAAAGCATAGAAAGATTGATAAAGGGTTGCTCTTTATCAAATCTTAAATACTTAAAAAGTAAATATTTTAAAACGCTTTTATTCAAGCTAAAATTCCTTGCTTAGGACCACTTTTTCCATGGCATTCTTTAAATTTTTTTCCACTTCCGCAAGGACAAGGAGCATTGCGTGGAACTTTTTTAAATTCAGCTTCGCCAAGATTATCTTCGCTTGCGCCCATTTCTACTGAGCTTTGAAGTAGCTTTTCATTTTCTTCATTGGCTTTATTTTCTAAATTTTGCGCCTCTTCTTGATTAAATTGCACGCTAAAAAGTAGTTTAATACTATCAAATTTAATACGATTGACCAACTCCAAGAAAAGATTATAACTTTCTTTCTTATATTCCACAAGAGGATCTTTTTGATTGTATCCACGAAGTCCTATTCCTGTTTTTAAAATATCCATTTGATACAAATGCTCTCTCCAAGCATTATCCAAAACTTGCAAATATAAAATACGCTCTATATTACGCAATTCTTTAATCTCAAGTCTTAACATCTTTTCATTATAAGAATTTTCAAGAATTTGACTTAGCTTGTCTTGCATTTCAATGACGCTTAAATTCTCAAAATCTTTTTCACTAATCTGAGTTGAACATTCATACAAAATTTTTGCTTTCAAATTTTCAAAATTTACATTAGAACCGCTTTCGTCAAGCATATAATCATTCATTACATTTGCGCTATATTCAGCGATATTTTGAGAAATTTTAGCTCTAATATCATAGTTTTCATCTAAAAGCTCATTACGATAACGATAAATAGTTTTTCTTTGTTCATTTGCTACATCATCGTATTCTAACAAATGCTTTCTGCTTTCAAAATGCAAGCTTTCAACTTTTTTTTGCGCATTTTCAACCGCTCTTGTAACGATTCTTGACTCTATGCTTTCGCCCTCTTCTATGCCCAAGCGATCCATAATACTTTTAATACGATCCCCACCAAAAATTCTTAAAAGATTGTCTTCTAAACTTAGATAAAAACGACTTATTCCAGGATCACCCTGCCTTCCTGCACGACCACGAAGTTGATTATCAATACGGCGGCTTTCATGTCTTTCTGTACCGATGATATAAAGCCCACCCAAAGCCCTAATCTCATCATCGATTTTTATATCCACACCACGACCTGCCATATTTGTAGCGATAGTTACAGCACCTTTTTTACCTGCATCTTGGATAATCAAAGCTTCTTGCTCGTGATTTTTAGCATTTAAAACATGATGAGGGATTTTCTCTTTTACAAGCATATTGTGAAAAACTTCACTGCGCTCTATACTTGCGGTTCCTACAAGTACAGGCTGACCTTTAGCATTGGCTTTTTTAATCTCTTCAATTACAGCTTTGAATTTTTCATTTTGAGTTTTATAGATAAGATCATCTTTATCTTGTCTTTTAATAGGAATATTTGTCGGTATAGAAATAACATCTAAACTATAAATTTGAGAAAATTCAGTCGCTTCTGTTTGTGCAGTTCCTGTCATACCTGCAAGTTTATTGTACATTCTAAAATAATTTTGAAAAGTAATATCTGCTAGAGTTTGGCTTTCTTCTTGAATTTTTACATTTTCTTTAGCTTCTAAAGCTTGATGCAATCCTTCGCTAAAACGACGTCCTTCGCTTAAACGCCCTGTAAATTCGTCAACGATGATAACTTCATTATTTCTTAAAACATAATGCACATCTTTTTCAAAAAGATTATGTGCTTTTAAGGCTTGATCAAGCTGATGAGCTAAGATAGCATTATCAAGACTGTATAAATTTTCTACGCCAAAAAGTTTTTCAGCCTTAGCAATACCTGCTTCTGTAATTAAAATATTACGATTTTTCTCATCTACTACAAAATCACCCTCAGGTTTTGCAGGGGGTAAAACTGCTTCACCTTTTTGCATTTGTTTAGCTACTTCATTGGCTTTAATATAACCATCTAAAGTACGATTTGTAGGACCACTGATAATAAGCGGAGTTCTTGCCTCATCAATTAAAATACTATCTACTTCATCTACGATAACAAAATTATGCTCTCTTTGAACTTTTTCAGCTTTTGAAAATTTCATATTATCACGCAAATAATCAAAACCAAACTCATTATTGGTTCCATAAGTAATATCACAATCATAAGCTTGCTTGTGTTCTATATCACTATTTTGAGAAGAAAGCACCACGCCAACACTAAAACCTAAAAAATTATAAATCGCACTCATTTGCTCAGCATCTCTTTTGGCTAGATAATCATTTACTGTAACGACATGTACGCCTTTGCCACTCATGGCATTTAAAACAACAGGTAAGGTTGCTACAAGAGTTTTACCTTCTCCTGTTTTCATTTCTGCGATTTTTCCATCGTGCAAAACCATACCACCGATTAACTGCACATCAAAATGACGCATATTTAAAGTTCTCTTACCTGTCTCTCTGACTATAGCAAAAACATCATTTAAAACATCATTTTCGTTTTTTTCTCCGCTTAAAATTTGCTCTTTAAATTTTGCAAATTCAGCTTTTAATTCATCATCGCTTAAATTTTGATAGTTGCCTTCTAAAGCATTGATTTGTGCTACACGCTTGAAATATTTCTTAACTTCACGATCATTTTTTGTGCCAAACACGGCTTTTAAAGCATTTAAAAACATTTCTAAACCTTTATAAATTTTTCAAACTATCATTATAACGATTATTTAATTAAAATTAGCTAGAATGACATAAAAAATATATTTTTTTAAGGAAAATAAATGAAAAAAACATTCTTGATATTTTTTATTTTTATAGGACAACTTTTTGCCCTTGATCTTAATTTTAATACCTTTTCAAGCAATTTTACCCAAATAGTGAAATCCAAAAACTCTACACTTTCTTATTCTGGGCATTTTATACTGAGTAAAGATCAAGCATATTGGAGTTATGATACTCCTAGTAAAAAAGAGATTTATATCAACAAAAATCAAGTAACCATAGTAGAGCACGATCTAGAACAAGTCATTTTCTCTCATCTTGATAACATTCCAAATCTTAATGAAATTTTCAAAAAAGCAAGTCTTATAGACAAAGATAAACTTGTAGCAAAATATGATAATATAAATTATACAATTAAACTCAATCAAGAGCAAATTCAAAGCATATCCTATAAAGATGAATTTGAAAATGATGTTATAATCAATCTAAACAATCAAATTAAAAATCCAAAAATTAATTCCGATGTTTTTAAGGCAAAAATTCCGCAAAATTATGATATAGTTCGCTAATTTTGCGTTGAATTCTCATCAAGCTTTATATCATAGCCTGTTTGTGGCAAATGATAAGGCTTGCTTGCGTTATTTTCTTTGAATATTTGTGGAGGATTGGCGATTAAATCTCTTTTAATTTTTTCTTCTATATCTGGAGTCATTTTAGGTGTATTTAAATTATCTATATTGATTTCTCCATTGTCATTTTTATTTTCTTCATCTGGATCTTTGAAAAGCTGTTCAACTTGCTTGACTTCTAAATTTGGAACACTAGGAGTTGGGATCTTTTCAACACTAGGAACTTGAGTTTTAGGAACTTCTAAGTTTTCAAGTGCTTTTTTTACCTCGCTACCCATACCCTTCTCTTTAGCCTCAGTACTTTCTAAAAAGCGTTTAAACTCCTCTAAATCAAATTTTTCCACTCCACTTAAAGATATGATATATATATCATCTAGTTTAATCTTATATTTCTTATCTAAAAATTTTTCTAAAGTTTTTTTAAAATTATTTTTTCCAATTTCTGTAAAAATATCTTCATAAAAAAACCCTGAAATTACTGTATTTACAGCATCAATTAACTTATTTTCATTTTCTTTTAAATTATTCCCATCAAATTCCAAAGAAATTTCAACTTTTTTAAGAACATTTGCTCCACTTTTAGAATACAAATCTGTTCTTATTTTATCTATTTCAAGATTTTGAGCATTTAAACTCAAAACCAAAAAAACACTTAAAAATATTTTTTTCATTTAATGCCTTTAAATGATTTGTTCTTGTATTTCGAGATCTAAAAAATTATGTTTTTTATAAAATTCAATCACATTAGAATCTATTTTTAAAATATTAGCAAAATAAAATCCAAAATTTATCTTTTTTGTAGAATAAATTTTTAAAGTATTTGGGTTTGTAGCGCGAGAAAGAGCGACATAAAGCTGTCCATTTTCAAAAATATGATCAATATCACACACTAATTTTTCAATACTCATACCTTGTGATTTGTGTATAGTAATAGCATAAGCTAATTTAATAGGAAACTGTGTAACACTTGCGAGAATATTAACAACAAAATCTTTACCTGATTGCTCAAGTTCTTCCATGAAAAAAGTATAAGGTTCAAGTAAAATTTTCATCCCATTATTTTTAATAATGCTAATATAAATTTTCTCCTCTTCATAAAGAATATCTTCTATAATGCCTTGCTCTCCATTATAATAATTCTTATCCCAATTATTTACGCAAAAAATAATACGAGCGCCTATTTTAATATTTAATTCTTCCAATATATTTAAGCTTCTAATCCAAGAATCAAGCTCTTCATCTTTTATTCTCTTATCTTCTTTTTTAACCTGAGCCTTAAAGCATACAAGCGGGGTCTCAAGTTTGCTTAATTTTTCTTGATTGATATTGTTTACTTTTTTATTGATACCACAAAGTAAAGTATAATCATCTTCTAAATTTTCTAATTCTTTATAATCAATTCGCAAAGATTCAAAAAAGCTTAAAATTTTTTCATCTAAAAAACCTTGTCTAATCAAAGATAAATGGTTATAAAATTCCATATTTTGCGTTCTTTTAGGTTGAGAAAGTTTAATATTCTTAAAATTTAAATCTTGCCAAAAAAATGAAGAAAAAGCATAATAAGAATGGTTAAATAAAGTTTCTTTTTTTTCTTTAATTACTGGAGGCAGTTGAAAAAAATCTCCAACAACTAAAATTTTTCCATTAAATTGAGAATTTTTAAGTCTAAAGCCTATCATTTCAAAAACATTTGCACTAACCATGGAAATTTCATCGATAATAATAAGCTCAATCGTTTTTAAAAGCTCTTTAAGTTTTGTTAATTTTTCTTTTTGTTTTTGATTGCGATCCAATACACTTAATTTCATCATATCATCACAATACCCTAAACAAAAAAAGCTGTGTAAAGTAACACCGCCTATATTAAACGCCGATAGAGCACTAGAACCAAGAGCTATGGCTAATTTTTTTTGTTTTCTATAAGATTTGATAAGCTCATTTGTCAAAAAGCTTTTACCAACTCCAGCACCACCACTTAAAAAAACATTATCATAAGCTAAAATTTTTTCTAGTTTATCAAACATTATATTTCCTTGGCTTTAATTATAACTATTTTTTCTAAAAGGTTGATTATGAAATCTTGTTTATATTTTACTTTTATAGTGCTATTTTTAACAGCTTGTTCAACAAAAAATTTAACTTCACTTCATCGTGAAAATTTAGAACAAAAAAATGAAAATCAACATTATGCAAAACTTGAATACGAACAAAATGTAAACATTTTGCCACAATTTGCTTACGATATTAATTTTGATGCAAAACGATATAAAAAATATTTCTTTAACCCTTGGCATGATTCATTTAAAAATTACAAAGGACAAAATATTTTTTGGTCCTTTCCTTTATATTTAAATTCAAAAAATACTTATTATTTTTTCAATAAACAAATTATTCCACTTTCATGGTTTAAAAACGCTATAAATAACGCAAATATCCAAGAATTCGGTAAACTTAATCAAAAAGCTTTAATTATCCAAAATACAATCATTAAAAATCTTCCAACCCAAAGAGCTATCTTAAAAAATCCTTTTTTTGAAAATGAAGGAATTCCTTTTGACTATGCAAGCGATGGCATTTTAAATACTGGAGCCCCTGTCTTAATTTCACATTTTAGTAAAGATAAGCGTTATGCTTTTGTTTTAGGTGAAGCTGGATTTGGATTTGTTGAAAGTAAAAATTTGGAATTTTTCTCAAACGATAGAGCGAAAATCTATGAAAATCTCAACTTTATCACACCACTAAAAGAAAAATTTGCTATCTATAGCGAGGATGGTAAATTTTTATTTGAAAGTAGAATTGGTGCTATCTATCCTTACTACAAAGAAGATAAAAACTATTTTTATGGAAAAATAGGTTCTAAAAAATATAAAATTTCTAAAAAAGATGTATCTAAATTTCCTTTACAATTCAATGATAAAAATTTAAAAAATCAACTTTCACAAGTTTTAAATTTGCCTTATGGCTGGGGCGGTTATAATTTTGAAAGAGATTGTTCTTTACTAACTCGTGATATCTTTTCAGCTTTTGGACTTTATCTACCAAGAAATTCAGCTGCACAAAAAAATTCTTTTAATCATTTTGATATAAGCACTCTTAGTAATTCTCAAAAAAAAGATTTTTTAAACCGCTTTGGGAAAGCTTATCTTAGTTTACTTTATTTACCTGGACATATTATGCTTTATGCAGGGCAAATTACAGATAATAATATTGCCATACATAATATATGGGGCTTAAGAAAAGATGCAACCCAAAGACTTCTCATAAGTTCTAGCGTCATCACTTCTTTAGAAATAGGAAAAAATGAAATTTTAGAAGATAATTTGCTTTTATCAAGACTTAAAGAAATAAGTTTTATAAATTTAAACGAACAAGAAAAAGAGCAAATAAAAAGCTATCTTGAAAATATACAAAACAAATAAGATTTATTGATTTAATCAATAAATCTTTTAGTTAAATCTGTAAAATATTCTATGCGTCTATCTCGCAAAAAAGGCCACCAACGACGCACATTTTCACTTCTTTTTTTATCTATTTCTATGATTTTTACACATTCGTTTTGAGAATCTAAAAGACAAAGTTCTTCACCTTGAGGGCCAAAAACAAAAGAATTTCCCCAAAATCTAATGCCCTCTTCTACCCCGCTTACATCTTTTTCAAAACCTACTCTATTGATAGCTACTACATATAAACCATTAGCTATAGCATGTCCTTTTTGTACGCCAAGCCAAGCATTGAGCTGTCTTTGTTTTTCTTCATCTTTATCCTTATCAAACCAACCAATTGCCGTGGGATAAATAAGAATCTCAGCTCCTTTTAAAGCCATAATTCTTGCTGCTTCAGGATACCACTGATCCCAACAAATAAGCACTCCAAGCTTACCTAAACTTGTATTTATAGGTTCAAAACCCAAATCTCCAGGAGTAAAATAAAATTTTTCATAAAAACAAGGATCATCGGGTATGTGCATTTTGCGATATTTGCCTGCTATAGAACCATCTTTTTCAAAAACCACTGCAGTATTATGATAAAGTCCGGCACTTCGTTTTTCAAACAATGAAGCAATAAGCACTATTTGATTTTTTCTAGCTATATTTGCCCAAAATTTCACATCTTTTTCATAATCATTAGCATAGTCAAAAAAATCCACATTTTCACTTTGACAAAAATACTCACTTTGATGAAGTTCTCCTAAGCAAACAAGCTCAGCTCCTTGTTTAGAGGCTTCTTCTATAAATTCGCAAGTTTTTTTTATAGTTTGTTCTTTATTTAAATGAAATTTTTGTTGTATTAAAGCGATTTTCATTGTCTTTGCCTTTCTTGTTCTGCATCATCATAAGGATCTAAATGAATTTGTATATCCCATTTTTCATTTTCAAACATCTTACGCACACCTTCTTCTATTTCATCTGAAATTTTATGCGCATTTAAAAGCGAAATTATAGGGCAAAAAACCAAATGCACGCTTAAATAATTACAACTTGGAGTTTTACGCGTCTTTAATTCATGATAGGAAATTATTTCAGGATTATTAGAAATCAAAGTACAAATTTTATCCACTTGTTCCTTAGGTAAAGCCTCATCCATTAAAAAAGCTAAAGCTTTTTTAATGATTTTAAAAGCAGAAAATGCCGTATAAAGACTGATCACTATCCCAAAAATAGCATCAATAATATGTAAATTTGTAAAATAAATCAAAACCAAAGCCCCTAAAGTACAAGCATTGGTTAAGCAATCTGTTTTGTAATGCAAAGCATCACTTTCTATAATCAAACTTTTGGTTTTTTTAGCTACATAATTTAAAAAAAGTACAAGAAAAAAAGTCATAATTAAAGTAAAAATCATCACATAGATGCTTGAATTTAAATCTTTAATTTCTTCTTTATAATAAATCTTTAAAATACTCTCATAAAAAATAAAAATCCCCACGCCAACTATAAAAACACCTTCTAACAAACCCATTAAAGCTTCAATTTTAGAAAAACCAAAATTATAATTTTCATTCGCCTTTTGTGAGCTTTTTTTAAGAGCCAAAAAATTAAAAGCAGAAATAGCAAAATCCATTAAAGAATCAATCGCACTTGAAAGTACTGCAACAGAACCACTTGTTAAGCCTACTATAAATTTAACCAAGGCTAAAACAATGGCACATAAACTTGCTACAAGAGTTGCTTTTTTTTGCAAACTCATCTTAAACCTTTGAAACGATTTTGACAAGAACAATGCAAAGAACCGTTTTGTCGTAAAAACACTCTTGCATCTACTCCTATAATTTTATGACTAGGTAAAGCTTTAGAAAGTCTTTTAGCTATGATTTCATCATTTTTATCCTTATAAAAAGGCACAATTAAAGCATTATTTATAAAAACAAAATTCGCATAAGTTGCGCCCAATCTTCTTCCTTCATAGTATAAAGGATTAGGTATAGGAAGTTCTACTAAATCAAAGCCTGTTTTTTTAAGCTCTTCTTTCATTTTTTGCAAAGGCAAATAATGTTCATCCTCTTCATCTTCACAAATACAATGTGCTATGGTATTTTTATCTATAAATCTTGCTAAGGTATCGATATGATGATCTGTATCATCACCTTTTATGAAACCATTTTCTAGCCAAATAATTTGCTTTAAACCAAAAATTTCTTTTAATTTTATATCAATTTGGGTTTTGTTTAGATGAGAATTTCTATTTTCATTTAAAAGACAATGAGAGCTTGTAAGCATCACACCCTCTCCATTAAAGTCAATACTTCCTCCTTCTAAAATAAAATCAACCTTTTTAAGTTCCTCTTTAAATTTTTCTTTAAAAAGCTTAGAATTTACAGCATTATCAAGCTCACTTTGAAATTTATTTCCCCAAGCATTAAAAGTAAAATCAAGAGCCTTTAAACGACCATTTTCTATTATATCTATAGCTCCAAAATCACGTATCCAAGTATCATTGGTATCACATTTAAAATACTCTACATTTTTTATATCTTTAAAATTTTCAAAATCACTCTGTTTAGGAGCTAT
This sequence comes from Campylobacter sp. CFSAN093224, assembly GCF_012897395.1. Lineage (NCBI taxonomy): Bacteria > Pseudomonadati > Campylobacterota > Epsilonproteobacteria > Campylobacterales > Campylobacteraceae > Campylobacter > Campylobacter sp. CFSAN093224. The sequence continues at coordinate 896,936 of NZ_CP040607.1, forward strand.
AAGTAAAACTTTTTGAAATTCACTCACTGCTTTTACAAATTCTTTATAACTTTGCAAAATTTCCTCTAAATAGGGATTCCAATCGCTTTTTTCATGGGGTAAAGAAAGCATGAGGTATTCTTGCTCACTCCATTCAGGAATTGATTTTATCATTTAACTACCTTTTTTGATAATAAAATTATAATTGTATCATTTTTTAGACTTTTGTCAAATTTAAGAAGATTACCTCGATATTTCGAGGCTTTAGGGTATTATTTAAAAAAGATCTTCATTTCATCATTACTTAAAACAAGTTTTCCATTTTCATTTGAAATTTTAAAAATTCCTTTGAAATTTGAAAGGAAAGAATTTTCAAAATCCATTACATCCATTGGATGACAAAGCATTTGAGTTGAAGCTACGCGATCACCTTCGATTTGCAAAGTATCCGCCTTAGTTTGGTAAGAACCAAAAAAACGATTACACCCTGAATAACCATAAAATTTATTATTTTCAAAACTAATATTTGGACTTTCCTCTGCGTTTTTTGGATCAAAAGTTTTACCATTAACTATAATTTTTTCTATTTTGAAAAGCTGATTTTGTACAAGTTCATTATTACCTTTAGAAGTAGATGAAGTAACAGAAGTACTAGCACAACCTGCAAAAAAAGTTGCAGCTAAAGCAATTTGAAGCGTTTTTTTCATTTTATTCCTTTAAATTTAAAATTGGTTAAGTTCGCTTTCGAGATTATGACACACTATTTTTAACTCATCTACAACTTGAAGTAGAATTTTAGAAATTTCTTCATTCTTTTCACTTACTTCAACATTTTCTTGCATACGAAAAAGTAAATTTTATATATTCTCTTGGGAAATTTTTATTTTTTCAGTACATTGAGTTACCAAAGCCCTAGCATCTTCGTTACATAATTTAACCTCATTAGCATCATCAACCAATAAAGCGGTGTCATCATTTAAAGCTTGTATACTTTGAGTATTTTTCTTTAATTCTGCGTTAACCTCATTAATACTTTGCAAAAGCTCTTTTGTAATTTGAGCTACATTTCCCAAAAATTCTTCACTGTTCTGAGCCAACTGCCTATCATCCTCAGCAATTACAGAAAAACCTAGTCCAAATGCACCAGCCCTAGCTACTTCTATGTCAGCATTTAGGGATGGTAATTTTGTTTTATCTGCGATCTTATCCATCATTTGAGTTGCTTTTTGTATATTACCTGCTTGATTGACCATGTTTTCAACTTTTTTAGCCAATTCATTTTCATTTTGGGATACTATTGATACTTTATTAGCAACATTAAACAAAGATTTAAGCATTTGCTCTAATAATAAAAAGGATTTTTCATTGGCACTATTTGCCTTATTTGACAAACTAGCAAGTTCTCTAAGTTCATTGCCAACATTTGCACCAAGTTTAAAACTTTGATCTATTTGCTTATGACTTTGTGAACTGATATCACTTAAAAAATAGCATTTGAATTTAAAAGATTGCTTTGTTTTTCTACATTTTTTAAATTATGACTTGCACTGCTAACTGCCTTGTGAGTTTTTTCGATAAATTGATTGATATATCCACAAGCTAAAGCAATTTCATCTTGACCTTTAACTGAAATACGAGCTTTTAAAATTGCTGCTTCCTTGAGCTAATTCTTTAGCATGATTTAAAAGCTCTAAAACGGGCTTTCCAACAACAACTTTAAGTATTAAAAGAACCACCACAAAGGGTAAAAATCAAAGCAATAGTAAATATTATAATATAAGATTGACCGGTTTTGCTTATATCTTTTTAAACACCTTCTAAAGAATGTAATATATCCATAACCCCAATCACACTTCCTGTATTAGCATTTCATGACAAGTAACACAACTTTCATCTGCAATCAAAGGGCGTATCAATCTTAAATACACAACACCATTTATATTTTCTTCCAAAGCTTGAATTTTAGGATTTGAAAATTGTTCTATAATACGCTTATCATTTGAAATTTGAGGGGCTTTCATCTCAAAAAGATCTATAGTATCTTTTGAAGGATAAATTTTAATATCACTAATACCCTCTATACTTTTTACATCTTCAATGGCTTCTTTAATTTTTTCAGGATCTCCTAAATTCATAGCCATTCTCATTGTTTGAAAAACAGAAGTACTTACGGTATTTAAATTTGCCTTGCTCATTTTATTAGCAGTATTTTTAAAGTCCAAATTTAAAATCACTTGCATTACGATAAAACTTATAAGCAACACCACAAAAATTGCAGCAGAAACCTTAAATCCTATAGTTTTAAACATCATAGTTTCCTAAAAATAAAATTTTTCGGAAATATTTTACACATAATTTATTTAATTTTTATTGAATTATGTGTAAAAAACATAACATTCTATTAAACTTAATGTAAGAAATGTCTTACTCCTGTGAAATAAAGCGCCATACCATACTCATCAGCTGCTTTTACCACTTCATCATCCCTTATACTTCCGCCTGGTTCTACTATAGCTTTAACCCCTACTTTACTTGCTTCATCTATGCTATCTCTAAAAGGAAAAAAGGCTTCACTTGCTAAAACGCAACCTTGCAAATCAAGCCCCATTTCTTTAGCTTTAGCGATTGCTACCTTTGCTGCATCGATTCTGCTTGTCATACCCATGCCTATAGCCACCATAGCGCCATTTTTTACATAAACAACATTGTTTGATTTGGTAAATGCTGCTATTTTCATGGCGATTTCAAGATCTTTTAATTCTTCCTTACTTGCCTCTCTTTGACTCATAAGCTTTGCATTTTTAAACTCATCTTCGCCAACTTCATCGCTGTTTTGATATACAAAACCCCCATCAATATGTTTAAAATCATATTTATCAAAATTGCGGATTAAAAATGGACTTTCTTGAGTGAAAATTTTAATGCGTTTTTTACCTTCAAACATAGCTAAAGCTTTTTCATCTACATTGGCTGCGATGATTACTTCTACATAAATTTCATTGATTTTATTTGCTAAAGCCTCATCAAGAGTTCCATTGATTGCAACCACTCCTCCATAAGCACTAACGCTATCGCATTTTAAAGCATGTATATAGCTTTGTACTAAATTTTCTTTTATAGCAAAACCGCAAGGATTTCCATGTTTTACTATAGCAATAGCTGGAGCTTTATCGAAACTACTAGCTAAATTTAAAGCTGCGTTAATATCGGTTAGATTATTAAAACTTGCTTCGCCTTTAAGGGCTTTGAAATTTGCACTAAAAAAGGCATCAAACTCATATAAAGCCCCTTTTTGATGTGGATTTTCTCCATATTTTGTATCAAATACTTTTTGCCCTACTATAAATTTACTCGCTCCAAAACCTCCGTTAAAGCGTTCATTCATATAATTTGCAATATAAGCATCATAATTTGCCGTATGCTCATAAGCTTTTATCATCAAATTTAAACGAAAATTCTCATCATTTTGACCTTTTTTTAAAGTCTCAATCACTTTTTCATAATCAAGCGGATCGCAAAGTACCATCACATCTTTATAGTTCTTTGCTGCACTTCTTATCATCGCAGGCCCACCTATATCGATATTTTCTATAATTTCATCAAAATCATCACTCATAATAGTGGTTTTTTTAAAAGGATATAAATTTACACAAACTAGATCAATGCCTAAAATTTCATTTTCTTTTGCTTGTTTGATATGATTTTCATCGCTTCTTTTGTGTAAAATCCCACCGTGAATCTTAGGATGCAAAGTCTTCACACGCCCTTCAAAAAGCTCAGGACTCTTTGTAAAATCACTCACTTCTATAACTTTTATTCCATTTTCTTTTAAAAGCTTAAAAGTCCCGCCTGTTGAAAGAATCTCAAAGTCTAAATTTTCAAGCTCTTTGCCAAATTCTACTATGCCTTCTTTATCACTCACACTAAGTAATGCTCTCATTTTTACCTTTCTAAATGTTTTTTAACTTTTTCGTAAGCTTCGTTGATTTTTTGAAATTTCTCTACACCGATTTTAAGCTCTTCTTCACTAACATTGTTTGCATTTAAAATATCAGGATGATATTTTTTTGCTAAATTGCGGTATTGTTTTTTTACTGCATTTAAATCTGCATTATTTGAAAGTTCTAAAATAGCAAAAGCTTCATCAAGGCTTAATTCTTTTTTAGTACTTTTTAAATTTGAAAGACTTGCTATAAAAGCGTCTAATTCGCTTTTTGCTATATCAAAGGCTTTAGCGATTTGCTCTAAAATTTCACGCTTTTTAGCATTAAAATCTGCATCGATTAAAGCCATAAAAACAAGCACACGCAAGACATTAAAACGCTCATTTTTAGGCAAAGGCACTTCTTTTAAAAAATCTTTTGCCACATAAAAAGCATCACTTAAATTTTCTTTATGTTCATTAAAACTTGCTTTTAAAAAAGCTCTTTCTTTTTCATCTTTGGCATTTGCATCTAAAAGATCTTTGATCATTTCAGCTTCATTTTCACTTACCCTACCATCACTTTTTGCAATTTTTGCCAAAAGTGCGATAACATAGTAATTCATACGCCTTTTAAACTCATCCATTCTTTCTTCCATAACCCCACGAGCAAAACCCTTAGCAAAGCCTTTGGCTCCTCTTGTAGCTGAGTTTAAAAAATCCTGTTTTCCCCAAGTTTTATAATACCAGTAAAACACCAAAATAACGAGTATAATTAAAACTAAAGTCATTGGATTTGCTCTTTAAAACTTTCAAAATAAAGCTTGTCAAGTTCAACCTTGCTTAACTCAATGTTATCAAGTTTAAAATGTTTTTGGCTTGTACTCACACCTAATTTATAAGCTTTTACTCCAAATTCTTTGGCTAAATTTAAAAAAGCTTCTTCATTTTCTTTGCTAAGCCCTACTATAGCACGACTTGCACTCTCATCAAAAATCATTTTTTCATCATCAAAACCACTTGTTAAATTTACACCCACACTAGAAATAGCAAACATTTTTGCCAAAGTCATAGCAATACCCCCTATTCCTACGCTATTGGCACACTCAAGTAAAGAATTTTGATTGGCTTTATAAAGCAAATCCCAAAGTGCAAGTTCAGCTTTATAATCAAGCTCTTTAAGACTTCCTGATACTTTTTTATCTTGGATTTTCATTACCATAGATCCGCCAAATTCTCCTAAACTTTCACCCAAAAGATAAACGCTTAAATTTTCTTTTTCAAAACTAGCTTTTAAGGTTTTATTTGCATCTTCTAAAACCCCTACGCTTACTATAGTAGGACTTGGATAAATACTTACTCCTTCAGTTTCATTATAAAGTGAAACATTGCCGCTTACTACTGGGGTATTTAACTCTTTACAAGCTTCTTTAATACCTTCGCAACCTTGTGCGAATTGCCACATCACTTCAGGATTTTGCGGATTTCCATAATTTAAACAATCACTTATTGCCAAAGGTTTAGCCCCCGTACAAGCAACTTTTCTTCCTGCAGAAGCTACTGCTAAAGCTGCTCCTATTTTAGGATTTACATAATTTAAGCGTGAGTTACATTCTATAGCCATAGCCACACTTGCGCCATTTTCTTTGATACGAATAATACTAGCACCTAATTTTCCATCAGCTTTTATAGTATTGGTTTGCACACTTGAATCAAATTGATCATAAATAAAAGCTTTGTTGTTAATATTTTCATTTTGAAGCATTTGTATAAAAAGCTCTTGAATGCTTAATTTTAGCTCAAATTTATAATCTTTAATTTCACTTAAATATTTTGGCTCACTTATAGGACGACTTAAAATCGGCGCTTTTTCACTTAGAGGCTCGATAGGAATAAGCCCTACAAGCTCATCATGCCAAAAAAGCTCCATTTTTCCTGTATTAGTAACTTCACCTATAACCACAGCATCTAAATCCCATTTTTTGAAAATTTCTATAACCTTATCTTCATAGCCTTTTTTCGCACAAATAAGCATTCTTTCTTGAGACTCGCTAAGCATTAACTCATAAGGAGTCATACCGCTTTCACGTATAGGAGTTTTATCTAAGTAAAGTTTCATGCCACTGCCACTTCTTCCTGCCATTTCAAAAGAACTTGAAGTAAGCCCTGCAGCACCCATATCTTGAATACCCACAATATAATCAGTTTTAAAAAGCTCTAAACAAGCTTCCATAAGAAGTTTTTCACTGAAAGGATCGCCAATTTGCACTGTAGGACGCAAAGATTTGCTTTCTTCATTGAAGCTATCACTTGCCATAACCGCTCCACCAAGTCCATCACGCCCTGTTTTTGAACCCACATAAATCACAGGATTTCCTACACCTTCAGCCTTAGCATAAAAGATATCTTCACTTTTACAAACCCCTAAAGCAAAGGCATTAACTAAGATATTTCCATTAAAACACTCATCAAAAGCACATTCTCCGCCTATAGTTGGCACACCCATGCAATTTCCATAATGAGAAATTCCATTTACCACACCTTTAACAAGGTATTTTTGATGTTTGCCGCATTTTTCATCATGAATATTGCCAAATTTTAAAGAATTTAGCCCTGCAACCACTCTTGCACCCATAGTAAAAACATCACGCAAAATTCCCCCTACTCCCGTAGCCGCACCTGCAAAAGGCTCGATAAAGCTAGGATGATTGTGACTTTCTACCTTAAAAACTGCTGCCATACCTTGCCCAATATCAATAACCCCTGCGTTTTCTCCTGGGCCTTGAATCACCCAAGGTGCTTTAGTTGGAAAACCATTAAGATATTTTTTACTGGATTTATAAGAGCAATGCTCGCTCCACATCGCAGAAATAACCCCAAGTTCTAATAAATTTGGCTCGCGTCCTAAAATTTCTAAAATTTGTGCATATTCTTCATCACTGATTTTATGTGCTTTTATGGTTTCTTTGTTCATTTTTATCCTTTCATTTTCCTAAACAAAAATTACCAAACATTTCGTCTAAAATTTCATCTCTTTGAAAATCTTTGGTAAATCTTGCAAGTTCATTAATCGCTAAATTAAGCTCAAAAGCAAAAAGTTCTAAAGAACTTTCCTCTAAAAGCCCTTTAGCTCTAAAAATCGCTTCACTTGAAATTTTACAAGCATTAATAAGATCTAAAGAACTTACCATAATACCTTCACTATCAAAAGAATTAAGATAATTTTGCAATTCTTCTTTTAACAAAGTGATGTCTTTTTGAGCACTAAGCTTGATAAAATTTTTATTTTGAGTATTTTTGAAAACATTTTCTAAATCACTTTTATTTAAAATCCAAAAGATTTTTTTATCAGTATTTGCTAGCAATTCAAAAATTTTCCCATCTTCTTTATCTTGCACTCTTGAAGCATCAAAGACTGCTAAAATAATATCTGCATCTTCTAAACTTTTTTTACTTAAAGCTACGCCGATTTGTTCTATAACATCTTTACTTTCCCTAATACCCGCTGTATCTATAATGCGTAATAAATGCGTTCCTAATTTAAAGCTCTCTTCTATAGTATCACGAGTGGTGCCTGCTATATCTGAAACAATAGCTCTTTCATAAGAAAGCAAGGCATTTAAAAGCGAAGATTTGCCTACATTTGGCTTACCTACAATAGCGATTTTAAAACCTTCTATGAGTCCTTTTTTGCTTTGAGAAAGCGTATAAATTTCTTTTAAAATTTTAGAATTTTCTTCACACATAGTAGAAATTTGTTCTAATAAATCAGAAGGTAAATCATCATCAGCATAATCAATACTAGTTTCTACAAAAGCTAAAGTTTTAACCAAATCTGTGCGAATTTTTTCTAAAAGTTCTCCTAAGTTTCCTTGCATGTTGCGTGCTATAATTTTAGCTGCAAGTGCAGATTTTGAAAGTATGAGATCTTGTATATTTAAAGCTTTTAAAGGAGTCATTTTGCCATTTAAACACGCTCTTTTGCTAAATTCCCCTGCTAAAGCAAGTCTTGCTCCTAAACTCACAAGTTCTTCGAGTAAAACTTCACTCACACTAAATCCTCCATGAGTTTGAAACTCTACTATATCTTCCCCTGTAAAACTATAAGGGGCTTTAAAATATATCATTATAGCTTCATCGATAATTTCATTATTTTGATTAAAAAGTTTTGTAAAAGTAGCATGGCGTGGGGTAAGTTTGGTTTTGTGGCTAAGCTTTAAGGCAAATTCTAAAGCCCTTTCACCGCTTAATCTTACAATAGAAATCGAACCCACACCATGAGCTGTGGCAATAGCCGCTATAGTATCACTCATCTTTTTTGAAAAAGTCGTTTATTACAACAAATCTTTGATCATTATTTTGCTTAATTCCTACATACTTATCTGGAAATTCAGCTCTTAACTGCTCTAAAGCGATTTTTATCAAAACCCCATCTAAAGGTTTGGTTTGTCCGCGTCCATGAATTTTAATTTTTTCAATCACGTTTTGTAAATAAAGCTGCATACCTTGAATTTGATTTTCTAAAAATTGAGCGATCTCAAGGCGCACTAAAAGATTATATTTTAAATTGATCCAATTATGTAAAAGATAAGAAATAGCCTTGTAACGATGTGCTTCTTTACCTATCATCAAAGCAGCATCTTCCCCATCCAATCGAATCAAAACGCAATCTTCATCATACATTCTAAGTTCACTAAGCTCTATTTTAAACTGGGAGCTTTCTAAAAGTTTTACAAGCTGAATGCGAATCTCATCTAAAATATCCTGAGTATTACGCACTCCTTTGCTTTCTCGATGAAAACTATCAAAAATTTCATCACTTTTTACTGTATATTTTTCTTTTTGGCTTTTATTTTTTTCATTTTTTGTTTCAATCTTGTTTTCTTGTTTTGGCTCATGTGTTTCTGGTTTGTGATTTTTTGAACTTGTAAATTCTTTTTTAGGATTTTTTTTCAAAATCCTTTTTTTTGCTTTAGCCTCTATAATTGCCTTTTTTCTTCCAAATCCAAAAAAACCTTTTCTTGGATGCTGAATAATCTCATATTCTAAGTCCATCACAGAACATTCTAAACTTCTTGAAGCTTCTGTTAAGGCACTTTGAAGATCAATGGCTTCGATTTTCATTTTTCATGCTCCGCTTGTTTTTTGTGATGTTCTTTAGCAAATATTTTATTGATAACCCATTGTTGAACCAAAGAACAAAGGTTATTTACAAACCAATAAAGCGTAAGTCCTGCTGGGAAAGTGATAAAGAAAAAAGTAAAAATCACTGGTAAAAATTTCATAATCTTAGCTTGCATAGGATCTTGTATAGTCATAGGTGTAATAAGTTGTTGTAAAAACATCGTTGCACCCATTAAAATAGGCAAAATGAAATAAGGATCCATTACCGATAAATCATGTATCCAAAACGCCCAAGGAGCTGCTTTTAGCTCAATAGCATTAAGCAAAACGCGATAAATAGCAAAGAAAATAGGAATTTGTAAAAGTATAGGCAAACAACCACTCATAGGATTTGCACCATGTTTTTTATAAAGCTCCATCATGTGCATATTCATTTTTTGTGGATCGCCTTTATAACGCTCTCTAATATCTTTCATTTTAGGAGCAAGATCTTTAAGTTTATTCATAGAAATCATAGACTTATAAGTTAGCGGGAATAAAATAATACGCACAATTAAAGTCATCACAACGATAGCCCAACCCCAATTTCCTATATACTGATGCAAGAAATTCAAAAACTCAAACATAGGCTTAGCAATAAAAGTAAACCAACCATATTCAACAACTGCTTCAAGGCGTGGATCTATACTTCTTAAAATCACATGTTCTTTAGAGCCTATATAGCCCCCTGCTTTAAATTCATTATCACTATAAGCAAAAACTATAGGGTTTTGATTAGCATCCTTGCTGATTGCCACATTTAAAGGTTTATCAAAATTATAAAAGAAAGTTGCATAGTATCTATCAAAAGCCGAAGTCATTACGACATTATTAGCACTTTCATCCTTTTCTACATCTCCATCTTTATAAGTTTCGATGGTTTCTTTATTATCCATTACCAAAGCACCATGAACTGTATAACTATCTACGGCAATATTTGGACGATATCCTGGACTTATAAAATAATTTGCATTCTTGCTGAGTTTAACTTCTATCTCATAATTTCCTTTTGGATAAAAAGTAATATCTTTTTCGATTTTCAATCCAGAAAGATTTTGAGTGAGTTTTAAAACTTGACTTCCATTTTCATCAACAAAAAGATTGCTAGCGTTAGCAACATAAGGAATTTTAAAAGCCTCTGAGTTAATACTTGGATCACTAAAACGCATTTCTAAAGGATAAGGACTATTTTCCTTGCTAACAAGATTTATAAATTCTCCTTTCTCATTTTGGTATTTTCTATCTTTTAAATAAAAAGCAGAAATTCTACCAAAAGAGTCAATTTGTGCTTCAAAATGCTTGCTTTGAACCTTAGATATCACACTATCTTGCGAAACTAAAGCCGCACTTGGAGTATTTGTGGTGGCATTTTGTATATTAGGAGTGTTATTTATGCTTGTGTTTTGTTGATTTTTTTGTGTAATGTTTTGTTCTATTTTTAAAGGTTGCTTTGGAATGAAAAAATAATCATAAATAACAAAAAATAAAAAAGAAATCACAACAGCTAAAAGTATACGCTTTTGCTGAAAAATATTATTTGAATTATTCACTGATTTGTCCTTTTAAAGATGATTTTTATAAGATAAAAACTTTTATTTTTATAAGGTATATATAAAAAACAAAGTTGTTTTTCTGCTAAAAATATAGGCTTAAAACATAAATTTATAGGATAAAAATTTTTAGAAACTCTAGGATAATCAAAACCCCCTTTAAAAAAAGGGTTGCATCTTAAAATTCTAAAAAAAGTAGAAAAAAAAGCTAGAAAAAAATTCTTTTTTTGAAACTGCCAAAGCGCATACTCAGAACAACTAGGATAATACCTACAAGCAGCGGGTTTTAAAGGGCTTAAGAATTTCTGATAAAAACGGAGTATTTTTAGGCATATCATTTGAAACATTCTAGTTTTTTCAATCCCCATTTTAGATTTTTTTCTAACCTAGAAAAAGAAAGTTCAGTGATTTCATTTTTAGCTACAAAAATATATTTGCCATCTTGAAGATATCTTTCAAACTTAGCAAACAAAGCTCTTAAAATTCGTTTTGAACGATTTCTAACCACTGCTTTTCCAACTTTTTTACTAGCAACAACTGCTATTTTTTTTTCATAACTATTCAGATAAAAAATGATCACACCTTCGCAATGCCATTTTTTGCCTACTTTATATACAGATGAAAATTCCTCGTTTGTGCTAAATTTATCAAAATTTTTCACACAGCAAGTCTTTTTCTACCTTTAGCGCGTCTTGCATTGATCACTTTGCGACCATTTTTAGTTTTCATACGAACACGGAAACCATGAGTGCGTTTTCTTGGAGTACCATGCGGCTGATAAGTTCTTTTCATTTGATTTTTCCTTAAAAAATTATAAAATAAACTTGTATTTTATCTTAATCTTACTTATAAATTGCTTTTGATTAAGAGTAATTTTTAAATTCTTTTGATAAATTTTGAAATTATTTTTAAAAGGTTAAAAATGTCAGAATTTAAAATTATTGATTTAAGACAAGAAGATTTAGATATTTTACAAGAAATGATCATAGAATTTGCAAAATACGAAGATATGTTAGATTTTCTTCAATGCACGAAAGAAAAACTGGAACATTCTTTACTAAAAAATAAATTTGCTCGTGCTTTTTTGTTAAAAGAAAATGAAAAAACTATAGGCTATATGATTTATTTTTATACTTTTTCGTCTTTTTGGGGCAGCGGTGGAATTTATCTTGAAGATATTTATATACGAGAAGATTTTCGTAAAAAAGGTTATGGAAAAGCTGTTTTTAAATTTTTAGGAGAAATTTGCAAAAAAGAAAATTTAAAAAGACTCGACTGGGTTTGCTTAAATGATAATATTTTAGGTATTAATTTTTATGAAAGTTTAAACGCTAAACATCTTAAACAATGGAGAAATTATCGTCTAAGTGGAGAAAATTTAGAAAAATTATGTGATTTATGATAAGAAGTCTTTATTATTTAAAAGCTATGGGATTTAACTTTGTTGATACACATATAAACCACTTTGAACAAGTACAAAATTTTCAAGAATTAAAACAACTTGTTTCATCTTGCACCTTATGCCAATTTTCCAAAACAAGAAAATTTAGTCTTATGGAACCTAAGATAAAAAATGCCAAATTACTAATTCTTGATGTTTTTGGGCAAAAAAGTGAAAATGAAAGTGGAATTTTACTTAATTCAAAAAAAGGTGAAAAATTAAAACACTATATTTATCAAATTTTAGAGCTTTGCGATGAAGATTTTTATTTTTCTTATTTATTTAAATGTTTTTGTAATGGAAAATTTGATGATTTTTCGCTACAATCTTGCTTACCATTTTTCTGGAACGAACTAAAACTGATTCAACCTGCTTTTTTGCTTTGTCTAGGAGAATATACGTTTAAAAGCTTGGGATTTAAAGATTATCACATTTTAAAAGGTGAAGTTTTTGCTTATAAAAATTTTTTCATAATGCCAAGTTATGATTTAGATTTTATAGAAAAAAATCCAAGTTATGAAAAAAATTTTATACAAGATTTAAAAAAAATTAAAGGATTTTTATGAAAAAAATATTTTTAATATTTTTCTTATCTTGCTTTTTGCTTAATGCAAAAGAGCAAAAATTAGTCGATGTAAAACCCGTTGAAAATTTTTATCCTAAATTAAGCGTTCAAGAATGCAACACAAATTGTCTTTTTGATCTTTTAGAATCAAGATTGTATCTTAGTTTTTTAAGTGAATTTGCAGATCAAAACGATCAATTTTTATCTAATGTTTATGCAAAATTATTAAATTCCATTACTGATTTTGAAAAAAATGTTCAAAAAATTACTTCTGTTAAACTTGCGATAATTATCCCAGAAAAAACCATAAAAAGCTACTCAAATACTATAATAAATTCAAGCATAGCCTATCTTTTAAGACAAAGAGCCGAAATCAAAGTAAAAGTTTTTTTAACCGGCACAGAAGATAGTGATAAAATTCGAACCGCGCTTGATGCAGTACAAGCTCAAGGATATCAGTATGCCATAGCTGGATTTACTCTAAAAGGTGCTAATGAGTTGAAAAATTACTCAGGAAATATGAAAATTTTCATACCGACTATCCATAAAAACAACATACAAATTTCAAATCAAAATATTATTTTTGGAAGTATTGACTATGATACTCAAATTGCCACACTTTTAAGCAAATCAAATGCTAATATCGCAATATTTAGCGATGGCTCTGCCTTATCAAGCAATCTAAATTCAAGAATTCTTGCTCAAAATAATAATGCTAGAATATATACTATAGAAGGAGAGAAGCTTGATTTTAGCAGACTTTTAAGATCACAAGGCGGAGTTAATAATGCCTCAATATTTTTTAACACTCCATTGATCAAAACAGCTCTAGCAAGTTCTCAACTAAGAATTTATAACATTCATCCTTATGTGCTTTTATCCACTCAAATCAACTATAATCCAACATTTTTAAGTTTAACACAACAAGGAGATAGAGAAAATTTCATCATTGCTAATTCCATCAATAACCACGATGATAACTTAGTCTATCTTAATGAAATTTTTAATCAAAGTATAGATTATAACTGGATTGCTTATGCTACTAGTATAGGAGTTGATTACTTTTATACCGAATTCTTAAATAAAAAAAGCGAAAGTTTATTTGATGAGAAAATCAAAAATTCTCAAGTTGATTACAAAGTGCGTCTTATGCAAGGCAAACAAGCAAGCTTTGAAGAATTAAAATAATTCTTCAAAGAGCTTTTTTAACTGCATATCCATTCTAGCTGGTTTTTCGTTTTTAATAAAAGCTAAAGTTAATTCCATTTTAAAAAGCAAAATTTCATCTTTATAAATTTCTTGTAAAATTTCCACAGAAGCATTTTTGACTTCTAAAATTTTTGTTTTAATCTCTATCATATCTCCAAGTTTTGCAGGTTTTAAGAAATTGCAATTTGCTTTTGCAAGCAAAAAATATCCCTTAGACGCATCAAAAATATCTACTTTTTTATTGAAAAAAATTTCACTTCTTGCTCTCTCGCAAAATTTTAAATAATTACTATGATACACCACTCCACCCGCATCAGTATCTTCATAATACACACGCATTTTCATCGCTTTACCTTAAAAAATATTTTACATTTAAAAAACATTAGATTATACAACGGAAATTCTTTGATATCGCTTTTTAGTTTATATTAAAAAATTCCGTCCAATCTTAATTTAATAAAGCTTTTTAACTTCACGGGGAGGGGGTATAGAGAAATTTTGTTTTAAACTTTCTATTGTTACCTTCTTAAGCATCAACGCTTTTGCAGCCACTCAAGCAAATACTACAGACAATCGAAATTTCAATATTCCAGAGCATTATTTTAATGATAACGAACTTTATGATAAAAGCAATTCTGCTTATAAAAAACTCCAAGGTATAAATTATTATGCTAAGAGTTCTAAACAAGATATTAACAATATTACTTTAATATATAACAATCCTAAACCAAATATTACAAATATAAACGATTTAAATTTTAAACATTATTTACTTACTCCTGATATGAGAGAAGATGAAGTTCTTTCTTTTAAAGCAAGGCATGGTGTTAATACAGCCGGTCATAGTATAAAAACAGTTAGAGTGCTTCCTTTTTTAATCACAGCAAAAACCGATCATGCTGATGCAAGTTATAATAAACTTATATTAGAACAAGGAGAACTTAGTTCAGTTTTTTATCTTAAACCTAAAGATACTCATATAAAAAACCCTAGTAATTCTAAAAGCAATCAACGCATGAATTTCTTAATGAGTTCTACCTTTACTCATTATGGTAATGCAAGCTATAACCAAACCATACTTCAAAAAGATGCCCATATTAGTATGGGAGTTGAGAACACTTATGATTTAGCCTTAAATGGTGCTCCTTATTTAATCGGAGCTATAGCCACTTATGGAGATTCTACAAATAATAGTTTAAATATAGAAGCAGGTAGTAGTGTAGAGTTTTTTACTTCCTTACCTAAAAAAGATAAAAATGGTAATAATACCTTTGATGAAAGAATCACTCACCTTGTAGGTGGTTTAGCTTATCAAGGCAATGTAAAAAACAATAAAATCTTTTCAAAGATGCTAATATGATTATCCATGGTCCAAGCAAAGCTTATGCTAGTTTAGCTGCTGCTCATATTAGTGCAGGTTATATAGATAGTGGAACAGATAAAAACTTTCAAGCCAGTAAAAACCTTTTAGACATAGATGGTTTTAATCTTGATATGTATATGAACCATGATAAACAACCCCTAGCTTATAATTCTGTTTTATTTGCTGATTTTTGGGGTGGAAAAACCGAACAAGGACAAGCCTTAGATAATACTATCAATATTAAAAGATATTAAAAACCTAAAAAAATAAAAACAATGAGAACATTTTTGCTCAAGCTTTGTTTAACTTCTACGCAGGAGCTTATAATAATGGAGAAGTAAATTATAATACCTTAAACATAGAATTAAAACATCCTTTAGAAATCGCTAATAACTTCTTAGGTTATAACCAACATTCTTTTTATGGTGGCTTTGCAACTAAAGGAGCTAATCATAATACCATTAACATTAAAAACGATCTTACCACAACCGATCTTTCTCAAAGCTATAAAGATGCTTTAAATATTGTAGCTGCTAGAACCTTAGAAGGCAGTGCAGATTATAATAAAGTTTATATCAATAATTCTACTGTATATATTTATACAGCTAAGAAAAACCTTCTTAATAATCAAGACTTTTATCCTAGTAATGCTAATAACAATGAAGTAGTGATTAAAGACTTTGCTTCTTCTTAGAAATCTAACTGTATTAACAGAAGCCAAAGAAGCTTCTTATAATACTATAAATTACAACAATGTTCAAAGCATTACTGATGCAAGTAATATAGATAAAGGTTCTAAAATCATCATAAGAGCTTTAGATAAAGCCAATCATAATACCATAGATATAAAAAACTATTCTTCTAATGCAGTTGATAATGCTTATTTGATTATGGCTTATAATGAAGCTGCTTATAATAAAATCATTATCAATGATACTTTATTTGGTGTAGCTTCAGATAAAAGAGAAGGGATTTTAAGTATTATAGCTGGACTTTCAAACAATGGCCATGATAATACCTTAATCATAAACAATCTCAATCTTGATGAGTATAAAAATAACAATTCTATTTTTATAGCTCCTTCAGCCATTACAGGTTTAAGTGAAGCTAAATCTTATAATAATACCTTATATATAGGTGGGAATTTAAATATATTTAAAAACACTTTCATAGATATATTAGCAGGAGCCTTAGTACATTATGAAGATAATTATAGTGCTTCTAATGCTATAGCTCCTTCAGATATCAGTTTAAGTAAAAACAATAGACTGATTTTAAATACTAAAGTTGAAGCTAGAATTATTAATAACTTTGAGCATTATTATCTTATTGTATCCAATAAAATCAACACAACTCCCCTTTTGAAGTCATACGATGCTCCTATTAATATTTCTAGCTAGGGAGTATTGGCTCTTTATACCCTCCAAAGAGTAATACCCCTACCTTAAAAATAAAGAAATCTTAATCTTACAAAGTGAGCAAGGTTTTATAGATGAAAACTCTAATATTTTAAATCAAGAAGAACTTCAAAGCTTTATTGAAAAAATGCAAAAAACAAAGAAGATTTTAAACTAAGTTCTATAGTATAGATTAGAAAATATGAACCTACAAAAGCTTTCTTATGAAGCAAGAATATCTCAAGATGGCAAAAGCATTTACGCAAAGATAAAGTAAATAAGGATGGACAATAAAAACAATAACAAATCAAAGTTATCAACAATTAATAATCCTAGAGAAATCTAGGATTAAGAACTTATTTTTGTTTTTAAAAAGAAAAAATAAAACAAACAGATAAAAAAAGAAAAAAGAAAAACAAAGATAAGTTCTTAGAACTAAACCAAACCAAGAAAGGATAAACCATGAAAAACAATAAAATCATTTTATCAATTGTTGTAAGTTCTTTACTTTTCTCCCAAAGCTATGCTTTACCAAGTGGGGGTAAGTTCACTCATGGAACAAGTGGAACTATAAATGTAAATGGTAATACCATGAATATTACAGGTAATAAAGTAAATTCTGTTATCCAATGGGGTGGTGGTTTTAATATAGCTAAGAGTGAAACTGTAAATTTTGGACAAGGAAAAACTAACCAAAACTACCTAAACATTGCTTATGGAACCAAAAGTTCTACAATAGATGGTTTACTTAATGCTACAGGTAATAATGTTTATCTTATTAATCCTAATGGTGTGGTTATAGGCAAAAGTGGAACTATCAATGCAAATAAATTTGGAGTGTCTACTTCAAGTATAGATAGCAAAGCGATGCAAGAATTTGCAGATAGAAGTACCTTTGAAAGTCCTGTGTTCTCTCCTAAATTTACAGCCAATAAAGGCAATGTGATTAATATGGGAAATATCAAGGCTAATGATGTTTTAATTATTGGGAATGAGGTGGGCAATGTAGGTGCAGATGGAGTGGGAAATTTCAATCTCCAAGATAATGGTAAAGTCCAATTTGTAGGAGATAAGGTTAAGGTCAATGTAGGAAGCATTAAAAATGCAAATAGTATTATCGTATCAGCTCAAACTGCAGCTACTTTAGGACAATCAACTACAGATGTTTATAAAAACAATACGAACAATCTTGATAGCAGAGTTCAAGCTCAAAACTACAATGGTTTAACGAACTATTTACAAACAATTCAAATGACTAAAAAAACCACTATAGCCAATGTAGAAGACTGGGCTTATTTCGCAAAGGGGATAAATGAAGGTAAAACAGGTATGAAATCTGTGGATACCTTTGATCTGATTTCTGATATTGACTTTGGGGCAAATTGTAACTCAGAAGGAGTTTGCACAGGACAAAATTATGCAAATTTCAATGTAGCAGGAAATAGTGAGCTTCAAGGTGTGAATATGATAGTAGGGAAAGATGATAGTCATGTTTTTTATGCAAATTTTAATGGCAATAGTCATACTTTAAGTAATATTAATATAGATACGACAGTAAGAAATGATATAAATAATGCAGGGTTGTTTGGTTATATAGGTGACGATAATAGCAATAATAGTGTAATAAAAGATTTAACTGTAGATTATAAGGGTGGCGGTATAAAATCAAATGGTTATAATGCAGGTGGATTTACTGGGAATACCTATGGTACTTTTACAAATATTAGTTTGAATAATATAGGTAATATTGACGGTGGTGATTATATAGGTGGATTTGCTGGAGAAGTTGGAGATGATGATAAATTTATAAATATTAGCTTAAATAATATAGGAAATATGAGTGGTAATAGTAAATTGGGAACCTATGTAGGGGGATTTATAGGATATCTTAGAAATATCTCAGGTTATACAACTTTCTCCAATATCTATATATTTTTAAATAAAAATACAGAAATTATTTCAGATGGTTCAGATGGTAGTGTTGGATTGTTTGTTGCTCTTAATGCAAATAAATTAAATAAACCCGATAACATCCATATATACAAATATAATACTGATTTTACAGATTCTAATAAATATGTTGATAATGGTTTTTGGAATCTAGTTTCTGGCTTTGATGATGCAGGTCAAGATGGTAAAATTAATATTCACAGTTATATCGAACAAGCTAGTGCAAATGAAAACTTTAAAAATGTAGTTTTAGACAAATTAAAAGATATAAAAAAGATAAAAATGGAAATCTTATCTTTACTACAGATTTTACAGTAGAAGTTCCTGATATCAACCCAAATGCTAACCAAGAACTGGTTACCAGTGAAACTAACAATAAAATCTCTCAAGATGATATTGATAAAGATGTCATTAATAGTATTTTAGCAGATGCTAATGTAGATTCTTGGATTAATGTCAATGACAATCCTATGAATGTGCATATAGATAGCAATGATATCAATACCCTAAATCAAAGCTTTGATTTCATGGAAGCTTTAGGAAGTGATTTTACAAATACTTATCTTCAAAATAAAGGTGTAACAGAAATTAAAAATATCCTTCAAGCAAAAACAAACATACAAGCACTCATAAGAAATGTAAACAATCTTGTAAATAACTACAATGACTTTCAAAACACCAAAGAAGATCTTGATAAAGCCATTGATGCTTACAATGCTTACGCAGCTTTAATCAATCAAGGTGCAGCAAGTTCTAAAGATGCAGAATTTATTTCACTTAAAAACAAAGTAAATGATCTTTATGCTAAAGCACAAGGATATCTTGATACTTATAAATTTGATGATACTTTAAAATCTTATAAAACACAAGCCTTATCTCAAAGTAATAATCATTTTAGCATCAAAGGAGAATTTGATACTAAACTAGCTTCTTTAGATTCTGTTTTAGATAAGCCAAATAATGAAGGTGGAGATACAAGCAATCCTGAAGCAAATGCTCCACTTCCTTTCTCTGAAGCTTTACTTACTCAAATGGATAAAAGTGTTTTAAAACAAGATGAAGATGATAAAGAACCTACAGTAGATGAAGCCAGCACTCAATTAAGTGGTAATACTTGTATAGTATCAGATAATTTTAAAGCAGGAAATCCTTGCTCAAGATGATAAAATCCAAAAGGTTAAAAGCCTTTTGGATCTTGTTAAAAATTAATAAAACAAAATTTAAAGATTAAAAATCAAAAAAGATTGATAATCAATCAAGCAAATACAAAAAATAAAAAGATAAAAAGAAAGAAAAAATAAAAACAGAAAAAGCAAAAAATAAAAAAGATTAAAAACCAAATCTAAAAACAAGCTCTTATGAAATCATTAAAAAGGAAAAACACAAATGAAACGCATTATCTTACTATCTAGTTTAGCTATCTTAAGCCTTTATGCTAGTGATACTAAAGATAATAAAAAAACCATACAAATGTTAGAACAATCTCCTTATAAAGAAGATGCTAACTTAAAAAACTACAATAACACTTTAAAAGTAAAAGATGGAGTGATTATCATAGATCATTCTAATACTAGTGATGATAATAATTCAAAAACCACTAACACAAAGAAAAACATTCAAAAAGATAATAACAACACTCAAAAAAATCAACCTAACTTGTCTAATGATAATACTTTAAAAACTAAAACCCCAAATTCAAACACTCCTTCTTTAAAAAATACTTCTAAAGAAGAATCAATTCATAAAGTTAGCTTTAGCTTTCATATTACCAATAAAAACATAAACTTTAAAGATCTAGGTTTAGATGAGCAAGTTTTACAAGAAGCCTTAAACGATTACAAAAAAGAAAGTATTTCAGTTCAAGACTTACAAGATATAGCCAATATCATTTCTTATTATGTTCAAGTTAGTGGTTATCCTGCTGCTACAGCTTATATCCCACAACAAGAACTAAAAGATCAAATTCAAATCAATATCACCTTAGGTGTTTTAGGTAAATATGTGGTTCAAAACAATTCTAGTGTAAGAGATTATGCTATAGAAAGTAAATTACCTAATCACAAAGGTGAAATCATCACTACTAAATTAGTAGAAGATGCAGTTTATAAAGTCAATGAAATGTATGGCATACAAACCCTTGCTTCTTTAAAAGCAGGAGATAATCCAGGTGAAACAGATGTAGTGATAGAAACTACCCCTAGTGATAGCTTTGTTTCTGTATTGTTTTATGGAGATAATTACGGTATAAAAGAATCAGGTAGATATAGGGGTGGTGCTAGTATGAGTTTTAATAACATAGCTCATCAAGGAGATAGTCTTAATGCTTATTTGCAAAGAAGCGATGAAGCACAAACTAACTATGGTATAAGCTATACTACTTTTCTTAGGGAATTTAAAAATCACTCCAAGTTATTCTAAAGGAAACTATGCTTTAGGGGGAATTTGGAGAGAATTTGACTTTATAGGAACTTCTGAAAATCTAGGTATAGATTTAAAATATCCTTTGTGGATTACGACTTATAATTCTTTTTATTTAACTTCAAGCTATTATCATAAAAAACTTAGTGATTCTAAATTTGATATTTTAACCTTTGATAAAAGCTCTGATACGATAAGCTTTGGTATAGAAGGAGTTTATAATGGCATTAGCAATGATAGTTTTTCTTATAGTGCTAATGTAAGCTATGGTAATGTTAAAGATGAAGGTATGACTATAGTAGGTATAGGAACAAGCAAAGTAGGTGGAGTAGAATTTGGAAAATTTGCTAAACTTAACGTCAATCTTAACAATGCTTATTTCTTTAATGATACCTTTACTCATCTTTTTAGTTTAAATTATCAACAAGTTATCAATGGAGCTACATTAGATAGTAGTGAAACCATATCTTTAGGAGGTCCTTATGGAGTAAGGGCTTATAATAATGAGATAATGCTGTAGTGGCCAGCTTTGGACTTAGAATGGCTACTCCTTTAAAAGATTTTTTATATTACTCCTTTTTATGATATAAGTTATTCTTGGTATGAGAATGATTCTTATACAAACTATATAGATGCTTATGGTTTACAACTGCTTTATAATAAAACAGGGAATTTTTATGTCAAGCTTGATTTAGCTAGAGCTTTAAAGAAGTATAAGCTAGATGATGATTATAGTTCTAAAGCTTATATAATCTTTAGAAAGTATTTTTGAGTTATTTTTGATCAAATATTTAATGCATATAATTTATATTGCCATAAAAGCTTTTAATGTTATAATTTAGCATTAAAAGCAAATGTCAAGGATAAAAATGCAAGAAAATTTACTTGAAAAACAATTTCTAAATCACCCTTTATACGCTAAAATTCAAGAACTTAAAGCTCTCAATCTTGCTTGTAATTTTTCTTTAGATGATAGTGTAATTTTATCTACAAATTCTCAAGCCAAAGATGAAATCTTAGCTATAGCAAAAGAACTTAAACCATGGAGAAAAGGTCCTTTTAAAATAGACGATCTTTTCATCGATACAGAATGGCAAAGTTTTATTAAATTCAACATTCTAAAGCCTTTCATGAACGAAATTTCTCAAAAATGCGTTGCTGATATAGGCTGTAATAATGGTTATTATATGTTTAAAATGCTTGAATTTAATCCTGCAAAACTCATAGGTTTTGATCCTTCTATCAAATACCGTTTGCAATTTGAACTCATTAACGCTTTAGCTAAAACTCCTATAAAATACGAACTTTTAGGCGTAGAAGATCTTCCAAGCTATGGCTTGAAATTTGATGTGATTTTCTGTCTTGGGGTGATTTATCATAGAAGTGATCCTATAAAAATGCTAAAAGATTTAAAAGCAGGACTTAATAAAAATGGAGTTGTTTTTTTAGATACCATGTATATAGAAGATGAGAGAGAAATCGCTCTTGTGCCTAATAAAACTTATTCTAAAATTCCAAATATTTATTTTGTACCAAGCATTAGTGCATTAAAAAACTGGTGTGAAAGAGCAGGATTTAAAGAATTTGAAGTTTTGGCTACAAAAAAAACCGATGAAAACGAACAAAGAAAAACAGAATGGATAGACTCTTTTTCGCTGGAAAATTTCTTAGATCCAAAGGATAAAAATCTTACCATTGAAGGCTATGAAGCACCCAAAAGAGTTTATATACGCATTAAAATATAAATTCTTTTTATTTTTTACCGATATTGAAAATTAGATATTTTGAAGTAGATAAGTAGAATTTAAAGGTTAGATATGGCAAAAAAAGATAATTTTGAAGAATATGCACAACTTGAAGAATACGCATCTGCAGAAGATATATCTCGCGTTAGAGCAGAATTACTCACTTGTCCTGAATTAAACACCTCGCTTGCTGGAACCATTATAGAAATTGATAAAAACTATGCCAAATCAATTTTAATAACCACAAGCGAAATGGTAGCAGATGATCAAGGATTGATTTTTGATGCCTTTATTTTCGCTGCGGCAAACTATGTAGCACAAGCCTCTATCAATAAAGAATTTTCAGTGATTATTGGATCAAAGTGTTTTTTTTATGCTCCGCTTAAATTAGGCGATGTTTTAGAACTTGAAGCTCATGCACTTTTTGACGAAACCTCCAAAAAAAGAGATGTAAAAGTGGTTGGACATGTTAAAGAAGTTAAAATGTTTGAAGGAACGATACAAGTTGTTAGCACCGATGAGCATATATTTAAACTCAAGCGTCCGCCACTTAACACTGTTAAACCTACAGAAAATCAAGAACAAGGTGCCAAAATCAACAATCCAGAAGCTGTAGCAGCTGCATTAATGGCCTCTGTGGGTGGAAAATAATCAAGGAGTCATTTTAATATCTACCCAATTTTTTGGACAATCCTTATGATAAGTTCCACTTCCATCATAATACTCTTTACAATCATCATAAAAACGATTTGAAATCCCTCTTTCATTTACAAAACATCCAGAAATTCCTAAAGCTAATAGCACCATTAAAGTATATTTTTTCATGTTTTTCCTTAGAATTTATTGTGTTTTCTCCATTTATAAGGCTCTATAGGATTACTCTCTTTCCAAAGACCTAAATGATTTTTCTTAGCATTTTCTTGTTCTTTGGTATAAGCGTTACTATAGTAAGTATCAGCCCAAGCATAGCCTTTGCTTACCAAAAATCGATTAATATCAACATCATTAAGCTTTACAATAGCAACAATTCTACCATAAGTATCTTTATTTTTATAAATAATTTCAACTTGTTTGCCGCTTAAAATTCTACTTAAAGCTTCTTTTGATTGCTTTCCAAAACTTTGTTTAAGTTCTGGTGCATCTATACCAAAAAATCTTATTCTAGCGAGTTTGTTTTCATGATTAACTTCTATAGTATCTCCATCAATAATTCTAACTACTTTTCCTTCAAAACTAGAATTTTGGGCAATATAGTTCTGGATAAAAACAACTACAAGAGTGAAGATTAATACAGAAAAAAGTTTTTTTGGATCACTTAATAATTTTCTTAGATTAAATATTTTTTTATAATTTATTCTCATTTTTTAATCATTTTGCCTTTAAATTTTAAAAAATATGCCATAATTTTATCAAAACAAAGGAGATAAAATGCAAAATGTTATAGAAAATTTTAAACAATTATGCAAAATTCCTCATTGCAGTTATGAAACAGAACAAATGAAAGAATTTTTAAGCTCTTATGCTAAAGATAAAGGCTTTAAAGTGAGTGTAGATAAAGCAGGAAATATTCATGCCATAAAAGGCAAACCAAAAATTTGTCTACAAAGCCATTATGATATGGTCTGTATGGGCGATGCACCAAACTTAGAAGTTTATGAAGAAAATGGCTTTTTAAGAGCCAAAAATTCAAGTCTTGGTGCAGATAATGGCATAGGTATAGCCATCATGATGAGTGCTATGGCTGAATTTGAAAATTTAGAATGTCTTTTTACAAACGATGAAGAAGTAGGACTCATGGGAGTGAATTCACTCGAGCACACTTTAGAATCTAAAATGCTTTTAAATTTAGATCATGAAAGCGATGATGAGATCATGATAGGCTGTGCAGGTGGAGTAGATATAGAAGCAAGTTTGTCTTTTAATACCCTTAGAAAAAAGGGTAAAATTTATGAGCTTTGTGCGCAAAATTTTAAAGGTGGACACTCAGGCATAAATATCATACGCAATGAAAAAAGTTCCATCAAAGAAATGGCTAAATTCATACAAGAAAATGAAGGAGAAATCATTTCTTTTGAAGGCGGAGAAAGAATCAATTCTATACCTAAACACGCCAAAGCTTTAGTGCATTTTAAAAATGAAGTAAAGAGCAACGACTGGATAAAATGCGAATTTAAAGAAGAAAATGAATTTGAAATTTGCGATCAAAGTAAAAAACTTTTAAGCCTTATAAATTCTTTTACTCATGGAGTTAGAGCTTATGATGAAAATCTAGGTATAGTTCAAACAAGCATTAACCTAGCTACTTTAAGAATGCAAGATAAACAAATCAAATTCGCACTTTTTGCAAGATCTAATATACTTGATGGACTTAAGCAAGTAGAATTTGAAACTTTAGAATTTTTCAAGGCTTTTGATTTTAAAGTAAGAAGTTTTAATTTCTATCCACCTTGGGAAGGTAAACCAAACGCACTTAGCGACATGGTTTTTAAAGCACTTAAAAAAGTATCGCCTAATGTCAAAGTTTCAGCTATCCATGCAGGGCTTGAGTGTGGCATTATAGAGAAAAAACAAGAGCTTTTATGCACTTCTATAGGCCCAAATATCCATAATCCTCATTCAACTGATGAGCATTGTGAAATCGCTTCAGTTGAAAAAATATCTAAGGTTGTTTTTGAAGTTTTAAAAGACAATGCTTAATTCTTTAATCTTGCTTCTTGCAAAAACGCGTTTTAACAAAAACACGCAAAGCAAGGAACAAGATCCCACTATAGCAAGATAAATACCCAAATACTCTTTATAAAAAGCATTAACTATAAAAGGGGTTAAAAAACCTAAAATCGCATAAGAAATATTATAAGCAAAACTAAGCCCGCTAAATTTCAGTTCACTTTTAAAAATTTGCGTCATAAAAACAGGCGCGAAAGTAATAATACCTTGTGCAAAACAAGCCAGTAAAAAATAAAATAAAAAATTCTCATCATAAAAACTAAAAAGCACACCAAAAATAATAAAAGCTATACTAAAAATAAAACAAATCCTATAGCTTCCCCATTTGCTTGCTAAAAAACCTTGAAATAAAGCTCCAAAAATCACCGCTAAAATAGCAAAATTTTGCACCCATAAAGCAGAAGTTTTACTCATAGCTAAAAGACTTTCAAAATACTTAGGTAAAATCATCAAAGTTGCCACACCGCTTGTTAAAACCATGGTCATTAAAAAACAAACAAGCATACTCATTTTATGAGTTTTTAAAGCTTCGAACAATGGAAAACTTAAAATTTTCTTTTCATTTTGAACTTTTATAAATTCTGGAGTTTCGCTGAGTTTATTTCTTAAAAACAAAGCTAAAATTCCAAAAAATCCTCCTATGATAAAAGGAATTCTCCAAGCATAGCTTTGAACTTCTTCTGGGGTAAAATAAGATCTTATGCCTAAAGTGGCAATATTTCCTAGCAATAAACCTATGGTTAAAGTCGCTGAAATAAAACCAAGAGCCAAAGGAATTTGACGCCCTTTGACAAATTCGCTCACATAAATCCAAGCTCCGCTCACCTCAGTTCCAACGGCTAAACCTTGCAAAATGCGTATAGTAAATAAAATCAAAGTAGCAAATATACCTATACTTTCATAACTTGGCAAAAAAGCTAAAGCAAAACTAGGCAAAACCATCAAAAGCATAGAAATATAAAAAATATTCTTTCTTCCATATCTATCAGCAAAATGTGCCATCACAATAGAACCAAAAGGACGCGCTAAATAAGCAGCACCAAAGGCTATATAAGCATTTATCTGCATCCAAAAAGCATCATTTTGCGGAAAGAATACCTTAGTAAAAATATCCAAAAAAAAGGCAAAAAGCACAAAATCATAAAATTCTAAAATTCCACCCAAAGAAGCATAAATAATATTTTTGTATTTTTTTTGCATATTTTATCCTAAATCAATATAAAGGGCAAAAAGCCCTTTATTAAATTTTTCCACCTTCAATCACTACATCATCAGCCTTAACATCATCTCCAAAATGAGCTTTTAAAGTTTCATCATAAGCCTTGTGAAAAAACTGCTCTTGGCCTAGTTTAATGATCAAATTATCGATAAATTCTTTAAGTTCTTTATCGCCTTTTTTAACCGCTGGTGCGATAACATCTTTGTTACCTAACTCTTTGATACCCATTTTAAAATCAGGATGATCTTTCACCCAAGCAAAAAGCAAGGTATTATCATGACTTAAAGCATCGCCTCTTTTATCCATCAAAGCGGCAAAGGTTTCGGTATTTTGATCATATTTTAAAGTTTTAATATTAGGATAATTTTGCGTAAAATAAGCATCTGCTGTTGTGCCTTTGTTTAAAAGCAAGGTTTTATCTTTTAAATCTTCTACGCTAGTTATATTACTATCCTTTGGTACAGCTACGCCTAAAGCTACTTTCATATAAGGCAAGCAAAAATCAACCTGCTCTGCCCTTTGCGGAGTTTGAGTAAAATTAGCCAAAATAATATCTACTTTATTTGATTTTAAAAACTCAACCCTATTTGCAGCTTCAACAAGAACAAATTGCACCTTATTTTCATCGCCAAAAAGTTCTTTTGCTATGCGTTTAGCTAAAGCTATATCATAGCCTTGATTGTTGCCTTTTTCATCCACATAACCAAAAGGTGGTTTATCGCCAAATACCCCAATCCTAACAACTCCATTTTGCTTGATCTTATCAAGAGAATTTAAAGTTTTAGAGTCAGAATTTCCTCCACAAGCAGCCAATACTACTGCAACAAAGGCCGTTAAAACACTTAGAAGTATTTTTTTCATACATTTCCTTTCTTTAAAAATAAGCTTTAAGCTATTGCAAAAATATATAATAATTGCAAAGTTAATTATACTTAAAATTATAAATAATGCATTTGAAACAAACTAAAAAGATTTTCCTATGTGTAAAAATGTAATTAATCTCACACTCTCTTTTAGCATTGTTTAAATTTTAAGTAAAAAAAAGATATAATCTTTTTTTAAATTTTTAAGGAGAAAACTATGAAAAAAGGTATTTTTCTCTCTATTGGAATAGCTGTTTTGTTTTCAGCTTGCGGAAATTCCATAGATGAAAAAACAGTTAAAAAATATGAAAATCAACTAAATCAAACAGTTAAACAAGAAATTGCAAGCCTTTCTCAGGATTCTGGAATAAAAATTGAATTTTCTGATTTTAAATGCAATGCAGATGGTGATTTTATAGCGTGTTTAAGTCCAAATTTCAAAACTCTTGCAAAAGATAATAACGATGAGTATCAAGAACTATTTCAAGCAAAAAATATCAAAATTCGCTCAAATGAAATTTACAAAGGCGAAGCAAATACATCAATTAGCATTAAAGAATATTACAACGATCTTTTTAAAAACCAAAAAAGCATACAATCAAATTTGGTTTTTGAAGATTTTAAACTTGGAGAAAAAGTTGTTAGTGACATCAATGCAAGCTTATTTCAACAAGATCCAAAAATCAGCTCTTTTATCAATAAATTAAGCTCAGATTCTTATACTTTATCATTTGACAACTCCATCAACAAACAGGAAAACAATTATATAGATAATCTTGATATAAAATTTTATAACGCAAAATTAAATTTCAATACAAATTTAAATATAAATCTAAAAGAAGATTTGCTTAATTACCTTGATTCTAAGGGTATAAAATTTAACACTCAAACTTTAGCTATGGATGAACAAGCTATCAATGAACTTCTTAATATAGCAAACTACGAACAAGCTTCAGATTTTAGCAATACAATCCAAAAATACATCATCTTAAACAATTTTAAAATTGATTCAACTCTTAAAACCGAAGGCGTATTTAGCAGCTATATAACAACTGCTAAGGAAAATTTACAAACCTTAAAAACTCAAAGTCAAAATGAAGAACAAGCATTAATCTTTGATAAAGCTTTAGCTATTTTAAACAATATCACTCAAAACGATGATTATAAACTCAATCTTGATTTAAAATTTAAAAACATCCCTGTTAGTGACTATAGCACACAGGGAATCGACAGTATAGAAAAACTGAGCATCAACAATCAAGATGCCACAGAAGCGTTAAAAATTATACTTCCATTTATCATGTTTTCTATGTTAATGGGCGGAGCGTCATTTTAAATTTTAAAATGATAAAAACTTCAAAAACATTAAAAGCAAGATTAAATTCTTTGCTCTTAATGTTTTCATAACATTAACAAAAAAGGCTAAAATGAAAATTTTATTCTCCCCTAGTGAAAGCAAAAATGAAAATTGTACAAAAAATCCTATCAATGAAAACTCATTTATATTTAAAGAATTATTTCCTTATAGAATGGAAACTTTAAAGCATTATGAAGAATTTATCAAAAACGCAAGTTTACAGAATTTACAAGAACTTTTTGGCATTAAAAATGAAAATGAAATTGATAAATTTAAACACGACTTAAAACAAGCTCCCACTCAAGAAGCTATATTGCTTTATACTGGGGTAAGTTATGAATATCTTAATTTTAAAATCCTAGATAAAAAAAGTCAAACTTATATTTTAGAAAATACTCTTATATTTTCTAATCTTTTTGGCGTTGTAAGAGCTAGTGATACCCTACCCTTTTATAAATTCAAGCAAGGGGCTAAAATAGGAAATTTTGCCATAGAGAAATTTTATAAAGAACATTTTAGTAAAGCCTTAGATGAATACTTAGAAAATAAAGAAATACTTGACCTTAGAGCAGGATTTTATGATAAATTCTACACCCCAAAAAAGAAATTTTATACTTATAAATTTGTAAAAAATGGTAAAGTCATCAGTCATTTTGCTAAAGCTTATAGGGGAATTTTACTCTCCATAAGTGCAAAAAACCAAGTAAAAAACAATAAAGAGCTTTTAGCAAACCTTCCTTCAAACCTAAAACTCAAAGAAATTCAAATCAAAGGTTTAAAGGAAGAAATTGTACTTGAAATTCTAGATTAGTTTTTATTTTAAGTATTTTAAAGCTAGCTTCGCATAATAACTTGCAGCCCTAGCTAAAAGCTTATCATTAAAAACATAACTAGAATTATGTAAATAAATGTCGTTTTCATTTTCTAAAAAAGCATAGGCACATTTTTTCATTTCGCAAAAAAATCCAAAATCCTCACTTGCCATTAAAGGACGATGATTAAATTCACAATTTTTTTCGCCAAATAATTCTTTTGCAACCTCACTAGCAAAATCCACAGCTTCATCGTTATTCATAGTCACTGGTGCAACAACATTTTTATTGATTTTAATCTCTATATCATTAGCCTGTGCAAGACCTTTACAAATTTTATAAATTTTTTCTTCAGTTAGCTTTCTAGTTTCATTATCTAATGCTCTAACACTCATTTTAATCGTTGCAATATCTGGAATGATATTAAAAGCATGTCCTGCATTAAAAGCTCCTATGCTTACAACTGCTGAATTTTGGGGATCAACATTGCGAGATACTATACTTTGCAAAGCCACAACAAGCAAAGAAGCAGCATAAATAGGATCTTTTGCCTTTTCTGGAGCACTTCCATGACCACCTCTTCCAATAACTTCAATGCTATAACTATCCGAAGAAGCCATCATCGCACCTTTTTTAAGATAAAATTTCTTATCGCTACCAAAAGGCATATTGTGCCATCCAAAAACATAATCACTATCAAATTTTTCAAACAATCCATCTTCTATCATTGCCTTAGCACCACCCAAACCCTCTTCAGCAGGTTGAAAATAAAGATTTAGAGTGCCATTAAAATTCTGACTTGCTAAATACTTTGCAGCAAGCAATAAAGAAGTAGTATGTCCATCATGACCGCAAGCATGCATTGCATTTTCTTTTTTGCTTTTATAAGGCAAATTTGTGCATTCTTGCAAAGGCAAAGCATCCATATCTGCACGAAGTCCTATTTTTTTATTGCTATTTCCCTTTTTTAAAACCCCTACAACGCCTGTTTTTCCTATTTCTTCATAAACCTCATAACCAAATTCTTTTAATTTTTGTGCCACTAATTTTGCAGTACATAATTCATCAAAACCAAGCTCAGGATTTTCATGAATTTGATGACGAATTTTTTCAAATTCGCCTTGTAAGTCTAGTATTTCTGGAATTAAATTCATTCTATTTTTCTCCTTGTATAAAATTTTCTCTTCTAGGTGAAACAAATTGTGCTAAGATCGCTGAAATAAAAATCAAAGCAAAAATATAAACAAAACCCAAAGTAAAACTATGGGTTTTATCAACACTCCAAGATACTACCCATAGGTTAAATGATAGTATAACAAAGGTAATACTCCAAAAAGCACTCATAATATAAGCAGTTTGATTTGGATTGGAATTTTTTAGTTCTGAAGGTAGATTAAAGAAAAATGGAAACCACATAGAATAAAAAATGCCTGATAACACAGCAAAAATCTGTATCAATACTAAATTTTGTAAAAATAACATACAAAATCCGCATATAAAAATACACGCTCCTCCAGACAATAGCATTATTTTAAAAGAGATATTTTTTCTTTTAAAAAATAATCCAAGATAAGGACCAAAAATTTTCGCGACTATCATGGTAGTGATTAAAGTAGTTTGCTGAGTATTTAGGGCAAGATCATTTGAAATCAAAGGCATCAAAGACCCTGTCGCTGCCCAAGAGATACTAAAAACAGCATAAACACTAAAAATGATAAATTCAACTCCAATGCGTCTAAAATGAAATAAAAGTGATTTTTCCATATTAAAATCCTTTTTAGATATCTATTAAAATATAACATAAAAAAATAAGATATTTATTATCTTTAATTATTTTTTTAATTTAATTATTTTTTTATATATTTTTTTGTTACTTTTTGACAATTTATATATAAGTTTAAAGATAAAAAAACTAAAATACAAAATAAAAAACCCGTAAAAGTTTTTTGAAGTATTTAAATGATATATTTCAAAATCTAGTTTTAAAAAGGAAAAATATGGAATTTTTAGCATTTATTTTTTTGATTATTATATTTTTATTTGTAGTCTTTATCATCGTTACTCGCTATGAAAAAAAGATAAAATTACTCAACCAAAACATACAAAATATGAAAGAAGATATAGCCGATCTTAAAGAAACAACTCAAAAAAATCGCTCTTTAATTGAAAAAAATCGCTCTAATATAGAAAATATAATAAAATAAAACTAAGAAAGATTTGCGATAAGCTTATAGTGTTTTTTCTGATTTATCATTAAAGTAAAAATTTTTTCACTTGAATTTTCGCTTTTATTTTTATAAATCATACTTTTTAAAAACGGAAAAAGTATCGTACTAGAAGTTTTACCTTGTAAAATAATATGCATAGAGCCTTTTAAAATTCCGTACTTATAGCTCATACCGCTTGGAAATATATCAAGATTAAAACTTAAACTATCTTCATTACTATCATAATTTAAAATTTCAATTTTAACAAAGCTAATTTCTTGATCTTCTTGAGATAAATTTTTAAAAATTTCAAGTTTTTCATGTTTTTTGATAGCAACAACTTCTTGTTTACTTTCTTTAAAATCAGAAAGAAAATTTTCATTTTTAAAAATTCTTGAAAAAAATTTTAAATTTTTAAATTGCATACTTGTTTGTTTTGTGTTTTCATGTATTATTTTTTCGGATTTTAAGATGTCATGTTCTATATCATATTCTTGGTTTTGATTATTTTTGTTTGATTTCATGTCAAAATCTTCAACGATAATCATATCTTCACTATCACAAATATTAAAATGTTTTACAATTTCTTCAAAAGTAAAACTGTCATCATCAAATTCCAAAAGATCTACATTTGAAGTGATAAAATCAACACCATCTCGTTCTTCAATCTTATCTTTAATCACAAAAGCATCAACACAAAAACACGATCTTTGAATTTCATATTCAGAACTTTTGCCTTTAAATACTATCTTCATCATCACAAAGCTTTTGCTATAAGTTCTAAAGGACTAGCAAAAACAACCTTGCTTGAATTTTGTTCTAATGCATTTGAAATTTGCATTCTGCAAGCTGAACACTCGGCACTTACCACACTAGCCTTACTTTCATCGATCATTTGTGCTTTTTTAAGCCCTACACTTAAGGCTCTATCATAATAATCCGTTTGCATACCCACCCCGCCAAAACCGCAACAAGTATTAGAATTACTCATTTCTACAAAATGATAATTTGTTTTTAAAAGTTCTCTTGGCTCTCTAAAAACCCCTTGCATTTTTCTTGCATGGCAAGGATCGTGATAAGTAATGCTATAATTAAATTTATTTTTTGTTTTTAAAATTTCTTCCAAAGAAGTAAATTTATAAAAATACTCGCTAGCCATATATATCTTAGATGACACACATTTTGCGCGTTTTGCCCAGTCTAAATCATTTTGCATTATAAAAAAATGTTCATAATCTATCTTTAACATAGCCGAACAAGTGGCCTCAGGAACTATAATAGCATCTAATTTTTCTAATTTTTTTTCAAAATACTCAATATTTTTTTTAGCCAAAACTTCAACACTTTTAAAATCACCCGTAAAAAATTGCGGTGCTCCACAACACACTTGTTCTTTCATCAAATCCACATTGATTTTTAATTCCTTAGTGATTTTAAGCACTGCATTAGCCGTATCTATGTAAAAATAATTCGCCAAACAACCTACAAAAAAACCTATTGTTTTTTCTCCATCATTATTGATAAATTTTGGATTAGAATTTAAGAAACTTTTTTTATTAAAACTTGTAAGCAATCTTCCCTTTTTAACAAAAGGCATGGAAAATCTTGCCTTCATACCTGTATTTTCATTCTCATTTTGAATTTTAAACGCACAACTTTGAAACACATAACCAAGCTTAGCTACCAAATCTAAAATTTTGCGTCTTCTTAAAAAGAAAAAAATAAGTTTTTTATACCAAGCTATACCAAATTTTTTAGCTATATCATAACGAACTTCTTCTATGGCATTATCTACTCTTAATTTGCTTGGACATACTTCAACACAATTGGTGCATAAAAAACAAGATTCAAAAACTTTCTTAGCTTCTTTATCAAGCTCTAGACTTCCCTCTTTATAAGCAGCTAAAAGATCTAAAAATCCTCTTGGACTAGTAATTTCATCGCGATTTTCTTCATGTATAGTACAAACAGGTATACATTTGCCACATTTAACACAAGCATCACTTATTTGACTAAATTTCATCTTACACCGTTTTTGAGAATACTTTTTTATCTTCACTAATGTTTTTCATATAAGCATCAAAACACATGGCAATATTTCTTATAAGCAAAACGCCTGTTTCATTGACTTTGATAAAATTTTCATCAAAATTAATAAAATCTTTGTATTCTTCTAAAGCTTTTAAATCCTCTTTAAAATACTCCTGAAAATCAATGCAAAATTCTTTTTCTATTGACTTAATATCAAGCTTAAAATTTGCCATTAACTCCATAATAACTGCTTTTCTAAGCTCATCATCATCGCTTAAAACTACACCTCTTTCAAAAGGCAAAACTCCTTTATCTAATGCAGCTTCATAACTTGACATATCTTTGAAATTTTGTGCATAATGTCTTTGTCCTTCACCTATACTTGTAAGCCCAACACCGACTAAATCAGCACCGCCTTTGGTGGTATAACCTTGGAAATTTCTATGTAAAGTTCCATTTTCTAAAGCTTTAAAAAGCTCATCATCTTCTTTTGCAAAATGATCCATTCCTATCATTTTATAGCCGTTTTTACTCAAAAAATTCTCACAAAATTCTAAAATTTCAAGTTTAACATCAGGACTTGGCAGGGTATTTTCATCAAATTTTCTCATATTTTTCTTAAGCCAAGGCACATGAGCGTAATTAAAAATCGCCAAACGATCAGGGTTTAAAAGCATAACTTTTTCTAAAGTTTGTGTAAAGCTTTGTAAATTTTGATAAGGCAAACCATAAATTAAATCCATATTTACAGACTTTATGCCTTTATTTCTTACAAGATTTAAAGCATTTTGTGTTAATTCAAAAGACTGGATGCGATGAATTTCTTTTTGAACTTTTTCATCAAAATCCTGCACTCCAAAGCTGATACGATTAAAGCCATTTTGCGTTAAAACTGTGGCTTGTTCCTCATTTAAAAAACGCGGATCGATCTCACAGCTAATCTCTGCATCTTTAGAAAAATTTCCAAAAACAGATCTGATTTTTAAAATCAAACTTTGAAGTTGTTTAGCGCTAAAAAAAGTTGGAGTTCCGCCACCAAAGTGCATTTGCACCACTTCTCTTTTAGTATCTAAAATGGTACTTAAAATATCAAGCTCTTTAAAAATATAAGTTAAATACCTTTCTTTACTCTCTTCTTTTGCAGTATAGATGACATTGCAACCACAAAAATAACAAGCACTCCTACAAAATGGTAAATGAAAATAAAGCGATAAAGATCTATCTTGTTTTTTTAAAATTTCTATATATTCTTCGTATTTGAAATTTGTATTAAACTCTACTGCTGTAGGATAAGAAGTATAGCGTGGTCCTGCTTTAGAGTATTTTACAAAAGCTTTATAATCTCTCATTTTGGTTTACCCTTTCTATCATCGCTTGCATATCTACAAATAAATTTGGATGCTCTTGTTTGATTTTAGAAATTAATTTTTCAAGATCAATACTAACTTCCATAGTACCATTTTGTGCCTTTTGCTTGATCTCATCCATGGCAACCGTCCAAACATCGTTAAAATCTACAGGAATTTGTTGATAAATCGCCTTTTCTAAACGCAATTCAAAATTCTCTTTTTGACTTTGTTTTAAACTTTCAAGTATATTCTTAAGACTTTGTAAAGAAAGCAAAGTGTGAATTTCATCGTTTTCATCTATCACAAACCAAGGCTCAGGAGAATCAAAACTTCCATTTTCAAGAACTAAACATTTTTCGTTTTCACTCTCGCTTTGCTTCATTTTAAAAATCGTTCTATCTTTTTTCTTTATTCCTAGATTTTGACTAAATTCATCAATGCGCTTTAAGCAAGTGCTATACTTTTCTAGCTCTTTCATTCTCTTCCTCTCTGATTATCCAAAAAGCAAAGCAAGGCTTTTGCCACATAAAGGCGATTTCTTGCTTCTTCAAAAATCACATCTGCATGTTTTTCAAAAATTTCTTCACTCACTTCATAACCTCTATAAGCAGGCAAACAATGAAGCAATATCGCGTCTTTATTGGCAATGCTCATAGCCTTTTCATCGATCATAAATCCTTCAAATTCCTTAATCTTGCGTTCTTTTTCATTCTCTTCACCCATAGAAACCCAAGTATCGGTGATGACTACATCTTTATCCTTTAAGGCTTCAAATTTATCATGGCTTAAGGAAATTTTAGCTCCTGAAATCAAAGCCTGTTTCATAGTAAATTCCCAAATTTCAGGGCTAATTTTATAGTTTTTTGGCATAGCTATACTAATTTCAAAGCCCAAAATCGCAGCCGCAATAAGCCAAGAATTGCACATATTATTACTATCTCCGATAAAAGCAACTTTTGCTATACCATTTTGCATTTTATTCCATTCTTTGATAGTAAACAAATCCCCTAAAACCTGAGTAGGATGATAAAGCTCGCTTAAAGCATTGATCACAGGAGCTTTAGAATATCTTGCAAATTCGAGTAAAGTTTCTTGTTTATTGACCCTCATCATCACAAAATCAACCATCGCCCCTACCACCCTAGCTGTATCCTTTACAGGCTCGCCACGACTAAGTTGTAAATCATTGCTACTTAAAAATAAAGCCTTTCCGCCAAGCTCTGTTATGGCTAATTCAAAGGCCATTCTTGTTCTTGTAGAGTTTTTCTCAAAAATCATTGCTAAAGTTTTATCTTGTAAAAGTTTTTTAGGCTCTTTTTTAAGCTCGCTAGCATGATTTACAAGGCTTAAAATTTCCTCCTTAGAAAAATCTCTTAAAGTTAAAAAATGTTTCATTTTTCTCCTTTTAACATTTTAGCTAATTCTTTAGCATGATAAGTGATGATAAGCTTTGCCCCTGCTCTTTTAAAAGCTATCATAGTTTCATACAAAACTTTTTCATAATCAATCACTCCTGCATTTTTAGCTGCCTTTAACATAGCATACTCTCCGCTTACATTATAAACACACAAAGGCAAGTTAGAATGAAGGGATATTTCTTTAACCACATCAAGATAAGCAAGAGCGGGTTTTACCATCAAAATATCAGCTCCTTGTGCTTCGTCTTCTAAGCTTTCTTCTAAAGCTTCTTTACCATTAGCAAAATCCATTTGATAGCTTTTTCTATCTCCATAACTTGGAGCTGATTCTGCTACATCTCGAAATGGCCCATAATAACTTGATGCAAATTTAGTAGAATACGCCATTATAGGCAAATTTTCAAAACCTTCCTTATCTAAAGCTTTGCGCAAAGTAGTGATAATACCATCCATCATTCCACTAGGTGCTATCATATCTACCTCTGCTCTTGCGTGAACTAAGGCTTGTTTGGCTGAAATTTCTAAAGTGACATCATTATCCACACTTTTTGTTTTTGGATCGATAATCCCACAATGCCCGTGATCTGTGTATTCACAAAAACAAAGATCGCTGATTATAAAAAGATCTGGAAAATTTTTCTTAATCTCTCTTATACTTCTTGCAACAAGCCCTTCATCATCTAAAGCATCGCTTCCACAACTGTCTTTTTTCTCATTTTCCAAAACGCCAAAAAGTATAATGGCTTTAATGCCTAAATTAACTACATTTTGACACTCTTTTAAAATTTCATCTAAACTCATTTGAAACACATCAGGCATAGAAGAAATTTCTTTTTTTATCCCCGTTCCATTAACCACAAAAAGCGGATAAATCAAATCATTTACACTTAAAGAATTTTCTCTTACCATGGCTCTTAAGTTTTCATTAAGCCTTAATCTTCTAAATCTTTTAAACATTTTTTTGTCCTTTTTTTGCTAAAATCTTAACATAAATTTGATTATAGAGAGTAGTAAATGAAAATAAAAATTTCAGAAATTGCGAATTTACCTAGCAAATGGGGAAATTTCCAAATACAAAGTTTCAAAGAAAATGATAAAGAACATTTATGTATATTTAAAAATACTCCAAAAGACACACTCAATCTAAGAATTCATTCAGAGTGCTTAACAGGAGATGCTTTAGGAAGTTTAAAGTGTGATTGTGGGGAACAGCTTGAATTTTCACTAAAATATATAGAAAAGAATGGCGGAATGGTGATTTATCTTAGGCAAGAAGGAAGGGGTATAGGGCTTTTTAACAAGGTTAATGCTTATGCTTTACAAGATAAAGGTTTTGATACGATTAAAGCCAATCATCAGCTTGGCTTTAAAGCCGATGAGAGAACTTATGAAATTGTAGAATTTATACTCAAACACTATGAAATTTCTAAGGTTAATTTACTCACAAATAACCCTGAAAAGCTAGATTCTATCAAAGAAAAAATCATCACACGCATACCGATTTTAATAGAACCTAATCGTTTTAATGTAGAGTATTTAAACATAAAACAAACTCAAATGGGACATCTTAAATAAATGATTTTTAAAGATTATGATTTTTTGCAAAACTACGATTTAAAAAACTTTGAAGAAAAGGTAAAAATTTATAAAGAATTATTATCTAAATTTAACCGCATTCACAATCTTACTCATTTAAAAAATATAGATGAAAATATCTTTGATAGTATTAAAATTTTAGATTTTTATGATTTTTCTAAAGCAAAAAATATTGCCGATATAGGAAGTGGCGCAGGATTTCCAGCTGTATTTTTAGCTTTTTTACTGCAAAGCAATTTTCATCTTTTCGAACCCAATCCCAAAAAAGCTGCCTTTTTGCGGACATTAAAAATAGAATGTGAACTTCCAAATTTACATATTTACAAAGAAAAAGTTCAAGAATACAAGCATACCTTTAAAGCTGATATCATCACTTCAAGAGCCTTAATGGATGTCAAGCCTTTGCTTGAAATTTGCAAAAATCTAAAAGATGAAAATACAGTTTTTATTTTATGGAAAGGTAGTGAAATTTATCAAGAACTTGAAAATATAAAAGATTATGAAATTTTTGAAAATAATTTAAGAAGATATTGTATTTTAAAGTAGCCCTAAGGCTACTTTTTATTCTGCTAAATCAGCATTAAAACTGATATCCACTAAAGGCCAAGAAATTCCACCATGTCCTGCAGCAACATCGCTTAATGCTTTTAATGCTTTAGAACCATTTTTAAAAGTATGCAAATCAAATTGTCCTTTAGCTTCAAATTTATTATCTTTGATGGTATAAGTTAAAGGTACAATAGTACTTTTTTTATCCATAGTAATTTTTGCTGAAATAACACCTTTATTTTCACCCGCAATCACATCTTGAAAAACAACTTTAATATCCGTATCTCCCAATAAAGCAGGGAAAAATACTTTTGTGATATTATTGGTTATAATATCATTGCCTTCACCCATAAAAGCATTGCTTGGCTTTATGGTAGCTTTAGCGCCTTTAAGATAACTTGCCAAATCCTTTATATTTTTAGAAAATTTATATTCTACATTTTTAAATTCACCTTTTGTTCCTATCATATCTTTAGTTTTATATCCTTCAAAAGAAACCTTTAAACTATCTTCTTTAAAAGATACAGCACTTAAAGCCGAAGCTAACAAGCAAGAACTTAAAACACTTACAAGAATTTTTTTCATCTTTATTCCTTTTTAATAAATTTAATTAATGAATTAAATTATATTCTTAGTTGATTAATAAAATAAAAATTTTCTAAAAAATAATTTTTATTACCAAAGTATACCTTTAAAAGCTAAGGTTAAAAAATATCCTCCAAAAATCAAAACAAGCCCTAAAACAAAAGCCAAGCCAAATACCCTAGAGCCACTTTTTAAAAATTTTTTAAAGTCAATTTGCAAGCCTAAAGCTGCCATAGCAAAAACGATACATAAAGTACAAAGTGTTTTACCTAAAGAGATGATATCACTCGTAGCAATACCTAAAATACTTTCTTTGCTTGCTAAATAAGTATTTAAAACTATCATGCCTAAAAATGCAAAAGCAAAATAAGGTATAGTGATACTTTTTGCAGTTTTTCCACTGCTTGAATGTTGATTTTTAGCGAAAAAATAAGTCACTATAAGCAAAAAAGGCACAAGTAAAATCACTCTCATCATTTTTATAATCACTGCAACATTAGAAGCACCTTGCTCAAATCCTGCCATATCCTTTGCCATTTCAGCAGCACCTGCGACATTTGCCACCTCATGCAAAGTAGCTCCCATAAAAACACCCATAGCATTTTGATCAAAAAAAGGAAAAAGATTTAAAGAAAAAGCTATGGGATATAAGAACATAAATACAAGTCCAAAAATCACCACCGTACCTACAGCTAAAATTCCCTTAAAAGGATCACTTTTCAAACTTGACTCTAGTGCTAAAACCGCTGCCGCACCGCAAATCGCACTTCCAGCTCCAACAAGCATAGAAGTTTCTTTATCGAGTTTAAAAATTTTCGTTCCCACAAATAAAGCAATAATAAAAACAAAAAATATCACTATAGCAGAAAGCAAAAATCCTTTCAATCCTACGCTTAAAAGCTCAGTTAAAGTGATATTAAAACCATATAAAACAATGCCAAGTCTTAAAAGTTTTTTCGCACTAAAATGCACTCCGGCTTGAAAATGATGTTGGTATTTAAAAAACCAAGGAGAAAGCAACACTCCTATGATAATAGCAAAAGCAGTCGCTGCTAAATGAGTGGTATCTTTGATACTTTGAACACTAGAAAGATACATAGCAAAAATCACTATACAAGCAGTAAAAAGCAAACCCTTAAAATTTGATCGCACTATAGCCACGCTATGTGCTAAAAAACTTGTTTTCATTTATTTTCCTTTTTGTAAATTTTGTGTTATTATATTTTTTTTATTAAAATTATAGAAATATATTATTTTAATTTTTATAATAAATTTTTTTTATTAAATAAAGGAATCACTCATGAAAATCAAAGATATGGAAATATTTTTAGATCTTTTAAACACTCAAAGTCCAACTCATACAGCCAACAATTTTTCCATAACTCAACCTAATGTTTCAATAGTAATTAAAAATTTAGAAAATAAATTTGATGGCATTTTATTTGAAAGACTTGGAAAAAAACTCTTACCTACACCAAAAGCTTTAGAACTAGGAAAAAATTGGTTAAAAATTATACAAGCCTACTACCAAAGCTTAGAAAAATTAAACGACGAAAGTATGCTCTTAGGGGAAATAAAAATAGCCTCAACTCAAAGCATTTCTGAACATTTTTTAGCTCCTATTTTATTTGATTTTAAGGCAGAATTTAAAAACATAGAAATTCGCTCTCAAACGCAGAATTCAAAAGAATGTTTAAATTTACTAAAAAACGGAAATATAGAATTTGCAATCATTGAAGCAGAACTTGATCCAGCTTTAGTGGAGTATGAAAATTTAGAAATAAATTTTTGGCAAGATGATGAACTTATAGTAGCTACAAGTGATAAAAAACTCAATGAAAAAGAATTTTATATCGATGAACTTTTGGAACAAAAGTGGATTTTAAGAGAAGTAGGCTCAGGCTTAAGGGATAAATTTTTAAACGAAATTGGTGCAAGCTCAAAAAAACTTAATATTTTTCTTGAACTTGATAGAATGGCTGCGATTAAAGAACTTGTTTTACAAAAAAAAGCAATCTCTATTTTTTCCAAAAAAAGCATAGAAAAAGAATTAAAAAATTCAACACTTTATGAAATTAAATTAAAAAATATCGACCTAAAGCGTAAATTTTATACCTTAAAAAGAAAAAATTATAATTTTAACAGAGCTTTAGAAAAATTTGAAAAAATATTCAAATCATAAACATAATAACCGATTTATATAGAAAGTTAAGCAATTTTTAGATAAAATCCAAAGCTTATATAAATTTCAAGGATAATCAATGAACGCCAAAACTCAAGAAGCTGAATTAGAAGAATTATTTCAAGAAAATGCAAAAGATTATATCACATATGAAAAATTGGTAAAATATCTTACAAAACAACCAAGTGCATCAACCACTAAAAAAGTGCAAGCATTAATGAAAAAACACAAAGTGCAACTTTTTTCAGCAGCTGAAATTGCACAAATGAAAAACATAGAAGATGCAAAAAGACTTCAAGAAGAAAAACAAAAACTCCAAGATACAAGCCTTGAGAACGAATTTGATTTAGCCAATGAAAACGATTTATTAGAATGGAGCAGATCAGACTCTCCTGTTCGTATGTATTTAAGAGAAATGGGACAAATTGCTTTATTAAACAAAGATGAAGAAATTGAAATTTCCAAAAAAATAGAACTTGGCGAAGATATTATCATTGATGCTTTTTGTTCTGTACCTTATTTGATAGATTTTATTTTAGATTATAAAGAACCTTTAATAAACAGAGAAAGAAGGGTAAAAGAACTATTTAAAAGCTTTGACGATGAAGAAAAAAGTGATGATAAACTTGATGAACTTGATATAGATGAAGATGAAGAAAACGAAACAGAATTAGAATCAGATAAAGAAAATACTAAAAAAAACAGCAAAAAAGAAGATGAAAGAACTTTAAAAGTTATAGAAAAATTTAAAGCTCTAGAAAAAGCTAAAAAAGATTGGCTAAAAACATCCAAAGACAAAGAAAGCGGAGATGAACTTTTAGATAAATTAAGCATTGCGTTCAAAAAAAATATTTTAAAAGAAAAATTAATGGATCTAGGCCCTACTTCAAAACTTATTAGCGAAATCGTAAAATCAATGGAAACTGCACTAAAAAGTGATGAAGAATTTGACAAAGAACTTAAGCGTTTAGAATACCGCTTACCTATGTTTTCTGATGAACTTAAAAAACGCCATGCAGATATTTTAAAAGATATTACAAAATTGAGCAAAGAAGAAATCACAGAGCGAGCTTTAGAAACAACCATGGTAAGCACTTATATGGAAATTAAAAAACTATTTCAAACTAAAGAAGCCAGTGAAAAAAGCTTTGATCTTGAAAAATCACGCTTAAAAGAAATTTTGGAGCAAATTAAACGCGGTAAAAAAATCTCTGATGAAGCAAAAGGAAGAATGGCAAAATCAAACTTGCGCCTTGTTGTAAGCATAGCTAAACGCTACACAAATCGTGGTCTGCCTTTCTTAGACCTTATCCAAGAAGGAAATATAGGTTTGATGAAAGCTGTGGATAAATTTGAATACAAAAGGGGTTATAAATTTTCCACTTATGCAACTTGGTGGATCAGGCAAGCTATTTCAAGGGCTATAGCTGATCAAGCAAGAACCATAAGAATTCCAATCCATATGATAGAAACCATCAATCAAATTAACAAAATTATCCGCGAACATCTACAAAAAGATGGAAAAGAACCTGATGTCAGTGTTATAGCTAAAGAAGTAGGTTTAAGCGTAGATAAGGTTAAACAAGTTATTAAAATCACAAAAGAACCAATTTCTCTTGAAGCTCCAATAGGAAATGAAGATGATGGTAAATTTGGAGATTTTGTTGAAGATAGAAATTCACTTTCTCCAATGGATCATATCTTAAAGGATGATTTAAAAGAACAAATTGATGAAGTTTTAGATCAATTAAACGATAGAGAAAAAGCGGTAATTCGTATGCGTTTTGGTTTAATGGATGATGAAAGTGATAGAACTTTAGAGGAAATTGGAAAGGAACTTAATGTCACTCGAGAAAGAGTGAGACAAATAGAAAGCTCAGCTATAAAAAAACTCAAACACCCTAAAGTAGGAAGAAAACTAAAAAATTATATAGAAGGTTGGAAGTAAGAGTCAATCTCCTTACTAAAAACCCAGATCTTTTTCTTCTTTTAACTTGCGTACATGTTCAAAAAAAACTAATTTTCCGCTATGTTTTTTTAAATTTTTAAATTCCTTAATATCAAATTCTAAACACAAGATAGAAGAAGTTGGAAAAGAAGCTAAACATAGCGAACTTAATAACTCTCCAAGCTCCATTAAACTAGGATTATGACCCACTAAAAATACTTCATTAAACTCATCATCAATATCTTGCAGAATTTTTAGCAAATTTTCAACATTGCAAAGATACAATCTTTCATCAAAACAAATTCTATTTTTATCAAAATTATAAAATTTGGCTATTTTTTTCGCTGTTTTAGCGGTTCTAACAGCAGGACTCGATAGCACCAAATCAGGATGAATTTCATGCGAAGCAAGATTTTTAAAAAGTTTTTTTAAATCTTCCTTTCCACTCTTAGTAAGTTTTCTTTCAAAATCATCGATGTCTTCACTCTTACTTGCTTTTGCATGTCTTATAATATAAATTTTTTTCATTTTACCTCTTTTATTTTAGCTAAAATATAACCACACATAAACCCGAAAATATGACCATACCAAGCAACATTTACTCCCATAAGCAATGGCACAAAACTCATAAGTAAAATTGCCACTATAAGTCCTTTTGTGCTATTTTTATCAATAACAGCATAAAAGCCTATTAAAACACAAATTGCACCACTAGCGCCTATGACATTTATATTTTCTCCAAAATATTTAAAATCAAAATACACATAAAAAACACTTAAAAGTGAGCACAACAATCCGCCAATAAAATAAATAAAAATAAAACACAAAGCACCCAAATAAGTTTCTAACATACGCCCAAATTGAAACAAAACTATCATATTTAATATAAGATGAGTTAAATTTCCATGTAAAAACATTGAACTTAAAAGCTGCCAATAAGCTCCATTAAAAAATAAAATATTCAAACCAAGGATATTGTAATAATCATAAGAAATCAAAAAATAACATAAAATATTTAAAAAAATTAAAAAAATTGTAAGCAAAATATAAAACCTTTATTTTTTATAATATTGTCTTAAAATTCACATAAAATTCACATAAATTCTTTACAATTTTACTAAAAAATAATTTAGGAAAAATATTGAAAATTAAATTTTTAAATATTATTACTA
Source organism: Campylobacter sp. CFSAN093224 (assembly GCF_012897395.1). Classification (NCBI taxonomy): domain Bacteria; kingdom Pseudomonadati; phylum Campylobacterota; class Epsilonproteobacteria; order Campylobacterales; family Campylobacteraceae; genus Campylobacter; species Campylobacter sp. CFSAN093224. The sequence continues at coordinate 941,653 of NZ_CP040607.1, forward strand.
TTTTAAGTTTATCTTTAAATGCTGATATAATAATTTCTGCTGATAATTTACCAAATGTTTCTAAAGAATTTTTACAACATAATTTCAAAGCGCCTATAGGGATCGTGCAAAAAGACAAAAATTCCTATGAAGTCTATCTTAGCGATGGAACAGAGCTTGAATTTGATATAGATGGAGCTTGGAAGGAAATTGAAAATAAAGCCTTTCCTTTTGATCTAGATTTTTTACCTCAAAATTTAGCCAATATCATCAAAAACGAATTTCCAAATACAAAAGCTAGAGAAATTGAAAGAAAAATCAACCATTATAAGATTAAACTTGATAACGATATAAAAATTCTTATAGATTTTAATGGAACTATCTTATATAAAGAATTTGATGATTAAACATATCATCAAACCTGCATTATATCTTTAACATCGTCATATTCTATCTTTTCTTTTTCAAGCAAAAGCTCTGATAATTTTAAAATTTTATCCTTCATAGAATTTAAAAATTCATCCATTTCTTTTTTTTGTTCACTTAAATTTGACTCTTTCAACATATCAAAACTCAACATATAATCAAGCAATTCTTTAATCTTTAAAAAATCATCTTGCGAGTTAGTATAACTTTCATTGTAAATCAATCTCATGACTCTAGAACCAGCCAAATAAACTTTTATACGATTGATAAGCTCTGATTTTGATCTTATATTATGCTCATATTCTTTAAAACGATCTTCAATGAGAGTGATTTTTTCAAATCCTATGTCAAAATAATACGCACTCAAAGCTTTTGCAGCTTGATAAGTGGCTTGAATTTTCTTCTCTTCATTATTAAAACTTAAAATCTTTTTCTTACCTAAAAGAACTTTATTTAATACAGCATAAAAATCGCTTTCCTCAACTAAAGCACTATTTCTTCTTAAAGCATTAATTGCTGCTTCATTGACCAAAGTTTCAAGCCCTGCTCCACTAAAACCTACGCTTGCTTTAGCGATTTTATTTAAATTGATATTATTGTTTTTATCTTTCATATAAATTTCTAAAATTTTAAGTCTATCCTTAAAATCAGGCAAAGATAAAAAAATTCTCCTATCAAAACGCCCCGAACGCAATAAAGCAGGATCCATAAGTTCGATTTTATTTGTCGCAGCTATAACTATAACCCCGCTATTGTCCTCAAAACCATCCATTTGAGTTAAAAGTTGATTTAAAGTGCTATCTCTTTCAACATTTGACATTTCTCCTCTTGCCTTACCTACGGCATCTATTTCATCAATAAAAACTATGCTAGGCGCCATCATTTTAGCTTTTGAAAAAAGCTCTCTAACTCTTTTTGCACCCATACCTACATAAATTTCAACAAAACTTGAACCACTTTGATAAAAAAATGGCACCCCTGCTTCTCCTGCAACTGCTTTTGCTATCAATGTTTTTCCTACACCAGGTGGGCCTACCATTAAAACACCTTTTGGCATTTTTACACCAAATTCTTTATATTTTTTAGGATTTTGTAAAAAATCCACAAGTTCGCTTAGCTCCATTTTAACTTCATCAACACCTGCTACATCATTAAAAGTAATATTTGAAATCACAGGTTTTATATGAGAACTTTCTAAATTTATATTTGAATTTTGAGCTTGAGTGTGATTTTGATTCTTATTTGATATTGGATATTTAGTTAACTCTTTTTTACGAGCAAAATAGCCAAGACTTATAAAAAGTGCGATAATAAAAACAAGTAAAATAAAAAACACCCAAAGCGTATTATCTTTTTTAACCTCTACGGGAACTTTTGATAAAAGTGTTTTTATATCTATGCCATCTTTTATAATTACGTAATTTTCACCTTCTGCCTTAAGCCAAATTTCGTCTTTATCAATCACAGCTTTTTGGATTAAATTTTGGCTTAATAGACTTTGATAAAGATTTTCATCTATATATTTAGGTTCATTTTTAAAATATAAAATTCCCAAAAGCATACATAAAACCATAAAAGATGCTAAAATTATCTTTTTATTTTTCATTATCTAGCCTTTTAAATTTGCAAAGTTAGACTTTTCTTGTACTTCATATTCAGATATAACGATCCATTCTTTAGCTATATCTTTATCACTTTTAATTTTAATCTTATTAAAAAACTGATCATAACCCTCAAAAAAACCATCTTTTTGATTTTCTACCAAAACTTCAAGTGAAACTTGATTTTTTTTCCTAAATTCATAATTATTTTTTTCTACTATGGATTTTAAAGTGTTTAGCCTTTCTTTAGCTAAAGTTCCATTTATCACATCTTTCATGGTAGCAGAATGCGTGTTGTTTCTAGGGCTAAAAATAAAAGCATGGATATGAGTGAGTGGAAATTCTTTAAAATTTCTTAAAGCTTCTTGCCATAGCTCTTCACTCTCGCCTGGATGAGCTACTATAAAATCCGTCCCTAAAGCATATCCTTTGCTTGCTATAGTATTAAAAAGCTTTAAATCATTATCCGTATGTGATCTTCTTCTCATTATACGAAGCATTTTTTCACTTGTATGTTGCAATGCAATATGTAAATGCCTTTCAAGCCAAGCTTCATCTAAGATTTCTAAAAAACTTTCATCAAGCTGTGCAGGTTCTAAACTACCTAGCCTTATGCGTTTTATACCTAAAATTTGTCCCATTTTTTGCAAAAGCTTGCCTAAACTTGTGCCATTTTTAAGCCCATATGAACCTATATTAGTCCCTGTTAAAACAATTTCACTATAACCATTAGCTCCTAAAATTTCAACCTGTTTTAAAAGAGCTTTTTCATCCACGCTTCTTGATTTTCCCCTCACGCTAGGAATAATACAATAAGAACAAGCAAAATCACAACCTTCTTGAATTTTCACAAAAGCTTTGGTATGATTTTCATACTCACAAACTATATCTTTATCAATAAAATTTAAATTTCCAAGTTCATAAAAACTTGTCTTTGCTCCTAAAAATTCATTGATTTTATCTTTATTTGACGCTCCAAGCACTCCAAAAACTTGCTTTTTATCTAAAAGCTCCTTACCTTTGCTTACAGCACCACAACCTGTAAGTATAACTTTAATGCCTTTTTTTTGCATGGTATTTACATAAGACTTTATCCCGCTATCAGCTCCATTTGTAACCGTGCAAGAATTTACAACGATAATTTGTGCTTTATTCTCATCATTTATAATCTCATAATCTTTTACATAACTTTTTAAAAGCTCTGTATCATAAATATTTGTGCGACACCCAAAGGTTTTAAAAAAAACTTTTTCTTTCAATCCTTATTCCTTGCATGAAAATACATATTTTCATAATGTTGTTCAAAATGATTTTGATTTAAATTTCCTAAATATAAATTTTGCGATGGATAAGCAATTTTTATATCTTTATGCTTATTAAATTCTTTTATAATCTCTTTGCTAATCGTACTTCTTAATACCAAAGCCGCATAAGCATTAGTCATATACCATGCAGAAATTCTCATTCCCCAATGTTCAAAAAACATAAAAAACCTTGGCTCCACTTTAGGATTTTTAATACTATATTCATGTTGTAAACGAGCTATATTTTTTCTAGCAAGCTCAGTATAACCTTTGGCATGGCGTGTAACAATATTTTCCACAATTTCTTGAGCTTTGTCAAGATTGCTATCAAAAGTAACACTTATATCAATGCCATCAAGCACGGTTTTCATACCATGATGAGTATAATTAGCAAGCAAATTTGTAAAAACATAGTTATTAGGAATAAATATAATACGCCCACTACGACGATTTTTATTATAAGTTTCAAGCGTAAGCTCTTCATAAAGAGTAATGCGTAAAAAAGAAATGTCTATAATATCTCCTATATAGGTAGTATCATTTTGAAAAACCTTTATACGATCCCCTACTCTAAAACTTCCGCCAAAAATAATCACACACCATCCAAGCATAGACATAAACATATCTTTCATAGCAATAGCTAAGCCTGCAGAGGCAAAACCAAGTATAGTTACAAGATAAGTAATATTTTCTATATAAGCAAAGAGCAAAATAAGAAAAATAATATTTATATTAATAAAATTAATAATCTTCGTAGCAGTATAATATCTTTCACTATCCTTAATGTACTTTTTAGCAATAAATTTCAACATAAAAGCTATAGCTATAACAATAACAATAGCAACAAGTATATTTACAGCCCTTAAGCTTTGAACTTTAATCTCAGCACTTACTCGAGAAAGCTCTTCATCAATTTTTTTCTCATAAACAGAATAAGAAACACTAGCAAAATTTAAAGCTTGCTCAAATTCTTCCAGCTTTTTATCCGAAGCTTTTAAAGCTTCTATATTCTCAACACTTGGTTTAAGCTCAACTAATTCCTTAAGTTCTGAGTTTTTTTCCCTGATTTTATCTACTAAATTTTTAAAATCATTAAATTTAAATATATACTCTTCCTTTTCTCCTTTTAATTTCTTAATATGAGAAAAAGCTCCTATAATAGCCAAAGGATTAGTAAGCTTAGATAAAGTTTCTATATTATCAGGGGCACTAAGACTTTGTGCAAAATTTAAATCTTTATATTCTTTAAGCAAGTTCAATTGCTCTTCTAAATTTGCTATCTTGCGTTTAAGTTCTTCTTGTTGGTGAATATCGGAAGTCTTTTTTAAATTAAGATTTAAAATGATTAATTCATCATTTATATCTTGATATTTTATAAAATTTTCATAACGTATATTCCAAATACTAGCACTGATTACAGTATTTAAAGTATTAATTTTCTCATTTATATTATTAATAATAGTCCGATTTACATCACCAAAAGCAAAAACAACAAAAAAGGTTAAAATAATAATTTTTTTCATTGGAATTCTCTTAAAGTTGCAATTATATCTTCTTTAGAAATATCACCTTTTATCAAACCCTTACCCAAAGGACTAGCAAGAACAAAATTGATTTTTTTATTAGAGCTTTTTTTATCCATGAAAAAAGCTTCATAAAATTCATCTACATTGTTGATTTTATATGATATTGGCAAACCGAATTTAAGTAAAATATCTTTTATTCTTTGACTTTGCATTTTATCCAAAAGCCCTAAATTTAAAGCCAATTGATTTGCCATAACCATACCTATAGCCACCGCTTCTCCGTGTAAATAAAGCTTATAATCTGTAAAATTTTCTATAACATGAGCAAAAGTATGACCATAATTTAAAAGCATTCTAAGCCTTGATTCTTTTTCATCTTGTTCAACAACCCTTGATTTAAGCTCTATGCTTTTTGCTATAATCTGAGTAAAAATTTCATTCTCACAAGTAGCATTTAAGAAACTTTTTTCATCAATTTTTTCTATAAAATCAAGTATACTATCATCAAACATTGCTGCCATTTTAATAAATTCAGCCATGCCTGCAGCAAGTTCTCTAGAGCTCAAAGTCTTTAAAAAAAAACTCTCACAATATACAGCTTTAGGTTGATAAAAAGTGCCAATAAGATTTTTACCAAAATTATTATTAACACCTGTTTTTCCACCTACTGCTGCATCAACACAAGCTAAAAGTGTAGTAGGAATATTTATAAAATCAATACCTCTTTGATAAATACTAGCAGCAAATCCGCCCATATCACTAATCACGCCACCACCAAAACTTATAAGTACGCTTTTTCTATCCAATTTAGAATTAAACATTTGGTTTAAAATTTCTTCCATGGTGCTTAAATTTTTATATTCTTCACCATCTTTCACAGTGGCAATAAAAATTTCTTTTGCCTTAATTTTAGAAAGTAATGTTTTCAAATGAAGACCTGAAATCTTAGGATTTGAAAGTATAAAAACCTTACTATCAAATTCTAATTCTTCAAGTTCATCAATATAAACCTTATAAGCATTTTCTTTTAACTTAACTTCTACTTGCATTGAACTACTCTTTTTGCATTTATTTTATCACATTTAATTAATTATTTATTCTACTGGTATGAAAAGTTGGTAATTTTGTCTCATTTTATAATAATGCCTATTTAAATTTGTACTTAAATTTCTGCCAAAATCTCTATTTAGTAATTCTTTTTGAAAACTCACAAATTGTAACAAATCTTCGCGATATTGCAAATTTAAAAGAGGGTTTTCATCATTTTTATTAATAATTTGTATATTTTTATCATAAAGCTTAGATAAACTTCTAAAATACTCCTCCATATCTGTAGTATTTTGAGAATTTGGATTATAATAATATAAAATAACTCCAAAATCAAGCTGTTTACTTAAATCAGTAATGACATTTGCATTGTTTTCAAGTTCACTCTCATCGGCACTTAAAATAATCGCTTCTTTAAGCTCATCAAAAGAAGCTTCACCCACCTTCATAATAGGAATTTTTAAATCAAAAAAAGCTTGTTTTTCTTTCTCAAAATTTTTTATATCGGTTACAACTAATCCTATATCATTATTTTGCAACCATGTGGAAATTTGTTTAAAATCCGTGTTGAAATAATCAAAAAACACACCTTCTTTATCCTCAGAAAGTTTTTTTAATTTTTCATACATTACCCCTAATTTAGGATTGATAACATGTATAAAAAATCTTTTTGCATTGCTTTTTTGAGTTAATTTTAAAGTAGTATCAAGCACTCTTTCTTGCATATTTTGATTCATATTTTTCATATCAATTAAAGCAAAAACATTACTTCCAAAAGGCATAGGAAATTGCCCTGCTTTGCCTCTTATATTATGAAAAATACTTTGTAAAACAACAGGATCCCCAACGATCAAAATGCTATCATTTGGCTCTAGAACAAAAGATGGTTTTACAAAATAAATTTTAGAATTTCTATAAATAAGGACTATGCGCCACCTTTTTTGTTGTATTGAACTTATGTGCCTATAAGCAAAAATAGACCCTGCTGGAATTTTTACTTCCATAATCTCTCCAACTCCAAGTCCTATATACTGAGCTGTTAAAGCAATATCTGGTAAAAAATCCATAAATCTACGGCTTAAAGTCATTCTAGCATCAGCTAAATTTGCATGAGTATCATTAACACTTAATCCCCAAAAATCCATTATTTCTATTTCTAAATTTGGATTTAAAGAACGCAAAGCCTCATAACTTTTTTTAGTTTCAAATTCATCTTGCATATAAATAAAAGCCTGTTTAAAATCCTTACTCATAATATTTTCAAGACGCGCTGTGCTTGTAGGATCAAAATAATGCAAGTCAATATACTCACTAGAAATATTTAAGTTATTTTTTTCACTATTTTGACACACTACTGTAAAAAAGTAACCTAAGCCTTTTTCAAAACAAAGCCTTTCTAAGAAATGCTTTGCTAAAATACCATCTATTATAATTAAAATATTATTCATTTTAAACTCCAAAAAGGAAATTATAACAAATGGAATTTAAATTAAAGCATAAAGATGGAATGGCAAGGGTTTGTGAAATCACTACCGCACACAGCACTTTTTTAACCCCTGTTTTTATGCCTGTTGGCACAGTAGGAGCGGTTAAAAGTCTTGATGCTAATGATATGAAAAATGAGCTTGATGCAAAAATTATTTTAGCAAATACCTATCACATGTACTTGCGTCCAACTTCCAAAGTAGTAAAAGATTTTGGAGGTTTACATGGATTTACGAAATTTGATAGAAGTTTTTTAACCGATAGTGGTGGTTTTCAAGCTTTTTCTTTAAGTAAAAATTCCAAACATTTTAATGAAGGCATAGAATTTAAAAGTCACATTGATGGAAGTCGTCATCTTTTTACTCCAAAAAGTGTTTTAGATACTCAATATGATTTTAATTCTGATATTATGATGATTTTAGATGATTTAGTAGCCCTACCCGCAACCAAAGAAAGGGTTAAAATTTCTGTTGATCGCACTATACTTTGGGCAAAAGAGGCTATTACTTATCATAAAAATATGCAAAATAAAGGTATAGGTATAGGGCAAAATATTTTTGGTATTATCCAAGGTGGTACAGATTATGAAGAAAGAAAGCGTTGCGCTTTAAGTTTAAATGAAATGCCATTTGATGGTTTAGCTATAGGTGGGCTTAGCGTGGGCGAAGAAAACGCCTTGATGTACGAAACAGTCCAAAACTTAAACCCTTATCTAGACGAAAATCGTCCAAGATATTTAATGGGCGTAGGAACGCCTGAAGATTTAGTAGAAAATGTTGAGCGAGGGGTAGATATGTTTGACTGCGTGATGCCAACTAGAAATGCAAGAAATGGAACATTTTTTACAAGTTTTGGAAAATTTAATATTAAAAAAGCAGAATTTATCAACGATCATGAAGTTATAGATCCTACTTGCTCATGTTATACTTGTCGTAATTTTTCAAGGGGTTATTTAAACCATCTTTTTAAAGCTAAAGAACTTACTTTTTTTCGTTTGGCAAGTCTGCACAATCTACATTATTATCTTGAACTTGCAAGAAAGATGCGTGAAGCAATTTTGAACAATTCTTTTACGCAATTTAAAAGAAATTTTTATCACTTAAGAGGCAAATAAAATGCTAGAGCTACACGAAAATCTAAAAAAAATCCTGCAAGCAAAGAATTTAGAAACTTTCTATAGCGAAATTTATGGACAAAAAATTTTTGTTTACGTGGGATTAAATTTAGAAACTTGGCTTTTTAATGATGAAAAAATTTATAAACTTCAAAATGAAGAATTTAAGCTTTCTAGCATAGAAGAATTTTCAAATTTTATTAAATCTATTTTAGAAGATTTTAAAGTACAAAATACTCATTTTCAAAACCTTTTAGAACACAAAGAAGGTATTATCTTAAAAGGTGGTTTTGTTAAAAATTTTTACAAAAAATCCTTTGTTTTAAGACAAAAAATTAACAAAAATCTAAAGCAAATTAATCTTCTAAGTGAAGCTTTCAATCTTTTGCTTAGCGAACAAGCACAATACAAAAAACATTTAAAAATTCTAAATTTATCCATCAGCATCTTAAATAAAAATACCAAAGAACATCTAACAAGAATTGATACTCTTTATACATTAACAAGTGCAATTAAAAATGAAAAAATGAATAAAAGTATTTATCTTTTAAGCATACTTTCTTCTATTTTCTTACCTTTAAATTTGATCGTAGGATTTTTTGGAATGAATACTAATAATCTTTTTTTCAAAGATAGCCCTTATGGTACACTTTATATTTTTTCTTTGATTTGCTGTATTTTGATTGTAGGTTTTATATTTTATCATTCAAAAAAGACTAAAGAATTTGATTTAGATGAAGGTAAAAAAGCTAAAAAACAAACAAAATAAGCAAAATTTTGCTTATTTTAAGAATATTTATATATAATTTTAACTTATTTTTGCGCTCATAGCTCAGCTGGATAGAGCATTTGATTGCGGTTCAAAAGGCCAGAGGTTCGAATCCTCTTGAGCGCACCATATTATTTATCTTCTTTAATTTTTCTTTTAGCTAATCCCATATGCTCGTAAGCATCAATTTCTTTTTTGTAAGATCCAGAAATTTTCTTAAGTTCTTTATTTAAGTAACTTACTGTTTGTGCACTTGCATTAATATTTGCAGCCAAAGCAGAAACAAATTCTAGTTTCTTTTTTGCTGCTTCATCTAATTCTTTAGAAGTTTTTGAACCAAGTTTATGTGTCTGCACATAAAGTTTGGCAAGTTCTTTTAATTCAATATCCGTTAGTTTAACATCGGAAGCAGCAATTATCATTTTATCTAAGTCTGTATCAAATTTTTTAGTCTTTTCAGCTACATGCTGCTTTTGGCTAGTTTTTTGCTTTTTAATTGTTTTTTTGCCATCACTTGTAATAAGATAAGCAATCACGCCTAAAAACAATAAAAGCGCTAAAGCAGCACAAAAAATAACCAAAAAAATATGGTTCATTTAAAGTTTGCCCACAAAATTTCGCTTCCTTCTTGCAAAAAAAGCTAAAACCACCATCAATGCAAATCCCCAATAAACGTAATTAGGAATTTGAGCCGCTTCGCCTGCGGCGTAAGAATGAAGTCCTGTTAAAAAGTAATTTACTCCAAAATAAGTCATAATAATAACCCAATAAGCAAACATACTCCATAAAGCAAACACAAATTGATTACAATATTTTGGAATCATTCTAAGATGCAAAATTGCTGCATAAACCAAAATGCTAACTAAAGCCCAAGTTTCCTTAGAATCCCAACTCCAATATCTCCCCCAACTTTCATTTGCCCAAATTGCACCTAAAAAATTTCCTACAGTAAGTAAACAAAGTCCAAAAATCATTGCCATTTCATTAATTCTTGTAGCCTCTGTAATATTTCTCAAAATATTAAGATTATATTTTCCATCTTTCTTAAGAAAACACATTAAGAACAGTGTAAAGATACCAAGTAAGGCACAAAGTCCTAAAAATCCATAACTAGCAGTAATAACAGATACATGAATACTAAGCCAATAAGAATTGAGCACAGGAACAAGATTTGTAATTTGCGGATTCATTTCGCTTAAATGTGCAACCATTAATACAACACCGGATAAAATAGAAGTTAATGACAAGGCTATAGGACTTTTTCTAGAGAAAAATATACCCGACAAAGACAATGCCCAAGCTATATACACCATACTTTCATAGCCATTACTCCACGGAGCATGACCTGATAAATAAGCACGAAGTCCAAGACCTACTGTATGAATTACAAAAGCTAAAACATTTAAAACATATACCACTTTAAATATAAAAGAGATTTTTAAATTCGGTACGACCATTTTAGAAAAAACAAGAATCAAAAGTAAAAAACCCGCAATTAAATATACAGGAGCGAGTTTAACGAAAATTTCAGCCTTATTAGAAAAAATTTCCATTTCAACCTTGGTTTTACTAGGCATGACTTTATATCCTATTTTTTCTTGATATTCTTTGATAAATTTCAAGCCTTCATCAGCTCTAGTCCAATTACCATCTTTAAAAGCATTTTCCACGGCACTAAAATAATTCTGTATTAAAGCCAAAACAATATGCCCTTCATCCCCCTTAAGAGTAGTTACAGCAGAAAAAGGTGCAAGCCAAACATTATTTGGATTATTTTGAACAGGAATAAATTTAAATAATTCACCACTAAAAACTAAATTTACAACATTAGCTCTTTCATCTAGTTTTATAATTTCCTTATCAAAAACTCCTCTTGCATTTGGGTTTTTACGATTTGCATTTTCAACATATTTTTGAAGTTTATATCGGTTATTCTCATCAAAGAAATCTTTATAAGAAATATATTTAGCACTAGGAATTTCTAAAATATTTGCAATAGCATCACGAACTGCTTGATTTTGTGGCATTAAAATAAAAGGTTCCATTTGCCATTTATCTACATCAACGAGCATGGAAAGCATAACAGCGTTAGAATTTTGACCCTTATAGCTATCACTTTGATGAATTTTTTCTAAAATTTCTCTTGATAGCGTATCAAAAGGCACCATTCTTCCATCTGCTGATTTTTGAACTATTAAAGTGGCAAGAGCTTTAGCATGATTAGTATTTACCACAGGTAAGGTCGAATTTAAATCTTGAGCAAAAGTCTTTTCAGAACCAAAAGATAACAATAAAATAAAAATAATCACACTTGTATGTTTTAAAGTGTCTTTATTAATTAATCTTGCCAAAGTTCTAAATCTAGAATGTGGATTTAAAAAATTCATAAACATTCCAAGACAAAGCAGAAAATAACCTATATAAGTTGGTATTTTGCCCGGATCTTTATTTACAGATAAAACAGTCCCTTTTTCATCTTGATCATAAGAACTTTGATAAAATCTATAGCCATCATAATCTAAAACATTATTCATAAAAATTCTATAATCAAAATTTTCATTATTATTTTTTACGGTAATTTCACTTGCATAAGAAGCTGGAGACATAGAACCTGGATAACGATCTAATACAAAATCTCTTAAATAAATATCAAAAGGCAATTGTTCATAAGAAAGCGCCCAAGAAATAAAGAATTTTTGATCTGCAAGTTCTATCATAATAGGTTTATTATATTCAAAAATATAAAATTCTTTACTTTCATTTTTATAGCTTAATTCTAATTTTAAAGCATTAGAGCCAGTTAATTCTAAGTTTTTATTCTCATTGCTTAAGGCAAAATCTTTAAAATGCAATAATAAAGAATTTTTCCAATTTTGAGGCTCGCCAAAAGTAGAAATCAACATAGTTCTACCCACTTCTAACCAAGCAGATTTAAACCATAACCAAAAACTTTCATCTTGAGGTCTATTGGAACCTTCTAAAGCTTCTTGCGCATGGAAAGAAGCAGCTTTAACTACAAAACTAATATCATTAATTTCATAAAGTCTTCTTTCCTTAGCATTTGCCTTTTCTCCAATTTTAAGGTCTAAATTTTGTCCATCTAGCATACTTAGAAAATGTAAGTTTTCACTTGAACTTAAAGTTAAATTTTCATCAATTTTTACAAAAGGTGCTTTAACATTATCATTCATAAAAGCAAAGTTAACCCCTTCTATATTCTTAACTTCACCTTTTTCAAATTTAACATCAACACCTTGAGATCCTTTTTGAGAAAGCATCAAAACCAATAAAGGATCAGAATTATTATTTTCTTTATAAGTATAATGAGCATTTAAGATTAAATCTTTATATTTTAATACAGCTTGATCATCACCTAAATTAAGTTTTAGTTTAAAAGAATTAGCAAAAGGCAAATTTCCTATATAACGATCATTAACCGCACTATAGCGTTCTCCATCTTTTATAGCAGAAATACGCAAAGAAGTCTTAGAACTTTCTATAAGTGAATTTTGAGTATGCTCTCTAATAGGTAAAATACCTTCAAAACCAGCATATCTTGTCATTGCAGAACCCACTAAAATAAATAAAAAAGAAATATGAAAAATCATTAAAGGTAATTTTTTAAGCCCAAACATTTTATAACGAAACATCCCGCATAGTAAATTAATACCAAGTAAAAGTTGTATATATTCAAACCAAAAAGTATCATAAACCATTGCCCAAGCCGTAGGAGTTCCATAAGCACTTTCAATAAAAGTTGCCAAAGCACAAAAAAGCGCAAAAAGCAAAAACAATACAACCGAAACTCTTAAATCCCCTATGCTTTTTATTATATTTTTCATTCTTTTTCCTTTAAATTTTAAAGCCCTAAATATTTCTTTCTAATCTCATCATCACCTATTAAATTTTTAGCCTCGTTTTCCATTACAATGCGACCATTTTCCAAAACATAAGCATAATCACTTATTTTTAATGCAGAATAAGCATTTTGCTCTACCAAAAGAATAGTTATACCCTCTTCTTTTAAACGCACAATAATATCAAAAACTTCACCCACAATCTTTGGAGCAAGTCCTAAAGAAGGCTCATCCAACATCAAAAGTTTTGGTTCACTCATTAAAGCCCTTGAAATCGCAAGCATTTGCGCTTCCCCTCCACTCAATGTTCCAGCTAAAGCATGCTTTTTACTTGCAAGTCTTGGAAAAAGTTTATACATTTGCTCTCTTAAATGCTCATAATTTTCAGCATTATTAAAAGCACCTATTTTTAAATTTTCCTCTACGCTTAAATTAATAAAAACACGCCTTCCTTCAGGAACTAAAGCTATACCTTTTTGAACTAAAGTATGAGTTAAATGCCTTTTAGTATCATAACCTAAGAAATTAACCTCACCAGTTCTTTTAACTGAGTTTAAAAGCGCATTTAAAGTTGAAGTTTTACCTGCTCCATTTGAACCTATAAGAGAAACAATATGACCTGTTTCCACTTTAAAATCAATCCCTTTAACAGCTTCAATTAATCCATAATAAACATGCAAATCTTTAACTATTAGCATCAAAATCCCCTAAATACGCAGCAATTACTTCTTTATGATTTACAGCATCGCAAAGTTTACCTTCAAAAATTGTTTTTCCATAATCAAGTACCAATACGCGATCACACAATTTATTTACAAATTTCATATCATGTTCTATAAGCAAAACGCTAATTTTATAATCTTTTCGTAATTTAAAAATGAGCTCAGCAAGTTCATCACTCTCAGAGCTATTCATCCCAGCGGCTGGCTCATCAAGCAATAATAATCTTGGTTGAGTAGCCATTGCTCTTGCAATCTCAACTTTTCTTTGTTGTCCATAACTCAAGCTAGTAGCCTTTTCATAGGCAAATTCTGCAATACCAAGTTCTTCTAATATTGCATAAGCCTTCTCTTTAAATACTTGTTCTATTTTTCCAAAACGCCCTAAATGCAAAAAGGCTTCAAAAATATTATATTTCATTTGTTTATTAAAACCAATAAGAACATTTTCAAGCACATTCATGCTTGAAAAAAGCCTAATATTTTGAAATGTTCTAGCTATTCCTAAATGCACAATCTTATGAGGTTTTAAGTGATCAATTCTTTCTCCTAGAAATTCAACCGAACCTGAACTAGGTTTATAGTTACCTGTTATAATATTAAAAAGAGTTGTTTTGCCAGCCCCATTAGGTCCAATTAAAGCAAAAATTTCACCCTCATTGATTTTAAAAGAAGTTTCATTAATAGCCTTAACACTACCAAAACTTTTTGAAATTTGTTTTAATTCCAAAATCATTTTTTGCTCCTTTTAAAACGCTTTTTAATCCCTCTAATCACATCACTCAACTCATAATAACCCATTATGCCTTTTCTTGCAAAAAGCATTACTAAAATCAGAACAATAGAAAAAACAACCATTCTAAGCCCTGGCGTTGATTGGATATCAAGATTTAAAGAATCTATTTTTATATTTAACTCATCTAAAAATCTAAGCCACTCACTTCCACCAATAACCAATATCGCACCTATAATAGCACCTGTAGTAGAACCAAGTCCACCTAAAACAATAATAATCAAAAGCTGAAAAGTAAGTAAAAAATCAAATTGAGTTGGAGATACGGTAGTCAACAGACAAGCTAAAAGTCCGCCACCTACACCTTCTAAAAATGCTGAAGTGCTAAAAGCTAAAGTTTTTATCCAAAAAGTATTTATTCCCATAGCGCTTGCAGCATCTTCATCATCTCTTATAGCCTTCATTGCACGACCATATTTAGAATAAACTATATTTAAAATTAAAATAACCGCTACAATAGCAATACCACCTGTCCAATAGATCGTGGAAAATTGTGGAATATCTACCAGCCCTCTTGAGCCATTAGTAATAGAAGGAAAATTAATAGCAGCTATTTTAATAATTATTCCAAAGCCTAAAGTTACAATAGCCAAATAATCCCCTCTCACGCGAAATACAGCAAAAGCCAAAATCAGGGCAAGTAAAGATGAACAAATTCCAGCCACAATTAAAGCTAGAATAAAGGAATTTGAATGGATAGCTAAAATAAAAGAACTAGGACCATCTAAAAAAAACTGATCATTTTTTGCATCAGCACTTAAAAGAACTAAAGCAGCCGCATAAGCTCCAATCGCAACAAATCCATTGGGTTCTAGTGAAAATTGTCCAGTTACACCATTAATAAGATTGTAACTCACAGCCAAAATAATAAAAATAGCAATTTGATTAACAATGTTTAATCCATAATCCCCAAAAATATAAGGAGAAATGAAAATAAAAATAATTGAAGCAATTAAAAAGATTAAATGTGAAACCTTAATTCTAACCATCATTAAAACCTACTCTTTTCAAAATTTATACCTAAAATTCCCGTAGGCCTAAATAACAATATAAACACCAAAAAAATAAAAGCAAATGCATCTTTAAAGCCTGATAAATCTGGAAAAAAAGCCACAACAACAACTTCAGTAAATCCTATAATAAGTCCACCCAAAACTGCACCTACTACAGAACCTATACCTCCTAAAACTGCAGCAGCAAAAGCTTTTAAACCTATTAAAGTTCCCATAGTAGGTTCAACAGAGTAATAATTTGCAGCCCAAAAAACACCCCCAACTGCTGCCAAAGCTGAACCTAGGGCAAAAACTATAGCAATAATACGATTTGCATCTATACCCATTAAATTTACTGTTTGTATATCAAATGCCAAAGCACGAATAGCTATACCATATTTGCTTTTATACAAAATCCATAACACTGCTATTAAAATAACAAATGTAAGAGCAGGAACCATTAAAGAACCATAAGTTGTTATCACTCCACCAAAATTAACACTTTCCTCAAAATAACTTGGCGGTGTAAAAGTTCTAGGTGTTGAAGTAAAAAGCATATTAAAAAGATTTTGCAAGAAAAAACTAATACCGATTGCTGTAATCAACAATGAAATTCTAGGAGCCTGTCTTAAAGGTTTATAAGCGATTCTATCTGTAGCTATTCCAACACAAGCAGCAAAAATCATTGCTAAAGACAAAGCTCCTAGAAAAGGAACATTTAGATTAGTCATGCAAAAAAGAGCCGCATAAGCACCAACCATCATAATATCGCCGTGAGCAAAATTAATAAGTCTTAACACGCCATAAACCATAGTATAGCCAACAGCAATAAGGGCATACATACTGCCCAAACTAAGTCCATTAACAAGTTGTTGTAAAAATAAAGTAGAATCCATAATCTTTCTATTTTTCCTTTAAGGATTGATAATATCTTTATAATTTTGCTTCTGATTTTTAATTTCTTTAACCACTACAGAACGAGTTGCATTTCCTGTTTGATCAATACTGATAACACCAGAAACACCTTGATAATTTTTAGTTTGGTGAATTTTTTCATTGACACACTTACTAGTAAGATTTTCAACGCAAGCATTCATAGCATTTAGCATTACAAAATACGCATCAGCACCCATAGCCGAAAAATTTGGAACTTCTTTTGTTCCTTTAGCTTTTTCATAAACACTGATAAATTCTTTGCTTAATTTTGTAGTTGGATTATTAGCATCAAAACTATCTGTGAAAATATAACCCTCGCTTGCATCTCCAGCTAAACTAATAAAAGTTTGATCAGCAACTCCATCTGCAGAACCCATAGGAATATTTAAACCTGCGAGTTTTGATTGTCTTGCAAATAAAGAAGCTTCGCTATAATAAAGCGGTAAAAAAATAAATTCTGGATTTAAACTTTTAACTTGAGCTACAATAGCTCTAAAATCTTTATCACCTGAATTAACTCTTAAAATTCTAAGAATTTGACCACCATTAGACTTGTACTGTTTTTCAAAAGCTTTTGCTAAACCTAAGGAATAGTCAGTGCTTTGATCTACTACAATAACAGCACTTTTGTAATTAAGTTTTGAAAAAACATATTTTGCTAAAGATGAACCTTGAAAACTGTCCATAAAACATACTCGAGAAGAATATATTTTTTTATCAAGCAATCTATCACCAGTTGCAGCAGGAGCGATCAATGGAATTTTATTATCTTCTGCTACGCGCATAACTTGCAATGTATTAGCAGTAACCATTTCCCCTATAAGGCCTATAACTTTATCTTGAGAAACTAAACGATTTGCTCCACTCGAAGATTCTAATTTATCACCTTTAGTATCAATAATAGCAAGAGAAACCTTATCTCCATTACTTAAAGCTGATTGCATTGAATTTGCAAGTTTAATCCCTTCTAGTGCGCTTTGTCCATATGCTGCAGTAGCTCCGCTAAGCGGTAAAACAACTCCTATTTTGACTTCCGCAGCACTTAAACTTAAACTTAGAATACTTGCTAAAATTAAACTTTTTTTCATTCTCTACCTTTATTTTAGTAATTATGGATTTATAATTGTTTTATAATTTTGTTTTTGATTTTGAATTTCTTTAATCACAACAGAACGAATGGCATTACCGCTTTCATCTATGCTAATCACACCACCAACAGCTTGAAAATCTTTAGTTTGATGAATTTTGCTATTAATACATTCGCTGCTAAGATTATCAACGCAAGCATTCATAGCATTTAGCATTACAAAATACGCATCAGCCCCCATAGCCGAAAATGCTGGAAGTTCTTTTGTTCCTTTAACTTTCTCATAAGCTACAACAAAATCTTTTCCTAATTGTGTAGATGGATTGTTATAATCAAAACTATCAGTGAAAATTACTCCATTAACAGCACTTCCGCCAAGATCTATAAAAGTTTGATTGTTAACACCATCTCCTGCTGCTAAAAGTTTATCAAAACCAATTTGTCTTGCTTGTCTCGCAATTAAAGCAGCTTCAGGATGATAAATAGGCATATAAACAAAATCAGGATTTAAACTCTTAAGTTGAGAAACCACAGCTCTAAAATCTTTATCTCCTGAATTAATAACAAGTTTTTTTATAATTTTCCCACCATTATTCTTAAAAGAATTTTCAAAAGCTCTTGCCAAACCTAAAGAATAAACATTGCTTTGATCTATGATGATAACAGCATTTTTAAGTCCTAAATCCTTAGATACATAAGTAGCAAATTTATCTCCTTGAAAACTATCTTTAAAACAAACTCTACTTGCATATTTCTTTTTATCTAGCAATTTATCTCCAGATGCCACTGGAGCTATTAGGGGAATTTTTTTCTCTTCTGCTATAGAAATAGCTTGAATGGTATTTGGAGTTGTAGCTTCACCAATAATCCCAAGGACTTTATCTGTTGCTATTAAACGATTAACTCCATTTGAAGTTTCAAGCTTATCTCCTTTTGTATCTATTGTGATAAGTTTAATAACATCTCCATTTGAAAGTTTTGGCTGTAGCTTATTAGCCAGTTCAATTCCGTTAAAAACATCTTGCCCATAAGCTGCCACAGTTCCAGTTAAAGGTAAAACTACTCCTATATTAATATCCTTAGCATATAAGCAATTTACCATAGTTAAAACACTTAAAGTTAAAGTTAGTTTTTTCATAGTATTCCTTTTAATTATAGTTTTTACATTTTATTTTAGAAATATATTATGTTTTGTTTTTTGCGCAGGTTCTTCTTCAAGAAGATCTTTTACTTGCAAATCAAGCGCAAAATTTCCACCTTTAATATAAGCAATAATATTATCTATATCCTCGTGGCTTAAATTTCTAGCATAAAAAGCCATTTGAGAAGCTGTTGTAGAACTGCTACTATCAAGAGTATAACCTATCAAAGCTCCTTTAATATCCTCAGGAGACATATCTTTTAAAATTCTAGATCCTATAACACTCTTTTCAGCATTATCTCCATGGCAAGTATTGCATTTATTTTGAAAATACAAAGCCTTCGCTTTTTCCATATCATATTGCTTATTTGCATCAAAGGTATAAGTAAAAAATGATTTCAAGTTAATACCAAAAAGCGCAACAACAAATATTGAACTAATAAACAACCAGCGTGCAATCATGATTTTCCTTATTTTATTGTAATTTCTGTTTGTGTTTTATTTTGATATCTATGTGTTTTTTTGTTGTATTTTTTTTCTTTTTTAATATCATAGCGATAACGAACAGTCCCTGAAACTTCTATATCTTTAAAGACTTCATCTAACGGAGCTGCAAAAACAAAATGATTTAAAATCATACCAATTAAAAATATTTTTTTCATTTTTATTCTTTAAACACAAAAAAACGATTATATCAAAAAAAGATAATCCTTGTTAATGACCACCTTTGTGTAAAAAATAAAGTCCTACACAAAGAGCTAAAATCGATCCAGCAAGAAAAGCCATATCCACAGGAGTAGCAAATTTCATCTGTAAAACCCTTTGAAAGAAATTTACTACTAAGACCATAATGATAACTTTTGCAAGCTTGTCTTTTAATTGATCTAAGCTATGCACCTCTAAAACCTTGCTTTGTTTTGTTTGTTTAAATTCTTCTATTTCGCTGATAAAAAGCTCATAAACTCCAAAAGAAAAAATAAACAAAACTAAAGCCATAAGATAAAGATCAACAGCTCCTATAATTAAAGCCACCACATCCTCATGCAAATCCACATTAGAACCTGCATCAAAAAAATAATTATAAGTATAAAATATAACTTTTAAAACATCATAACTTGCAATAAAAAACAATACAAAAGCTCCAATTAAACCAAAAATTACGGGTAAAATTGTAACAATACGACTTCTAACAAGTAAAGATTCAAATATTTTCTCTAACATTTTTTTCCTTATTTATTTTTTAATTCTAACCATTTTTGCGCAATACGCACAGCATTTGTTGCAGCACCTACACGAATTTGATCCGCCACACACCAAAGATGGAGTATTTTTTTATCATACACATCAGCACGAATTCTTCCTACATAAGTTTCATTAGTATCGCTAGTCATTAAAGGCATAGGGTATTTTTTATTTTTAGGATCATCTATGACAATAACACTCGGTGCTTTTTTTAAAATTTCTTTAGCTTTTTTTACATCTATTTCTTTTTCAAAATGCATAGTAATGGCTTCGCTATGACTTCTTAAAACAGGCACTCTAACACAAGTTGCCGAAACTTCTAAATTTTTATGTAAAATTTTTTGAGTTTCATTAATCATTTTAAGTTCTTCTTTAGTGTAATCATTATCCATAAAAACATCAATTTGTGGAATAAGATTAAGTGCCAAAGTATAAGGAAAAGTTTGAGGTTCAAATTCATCAAGTTTAAAAGCAAAAAAACTTTGCATAGCTTCAACCAATTCTTGCATTCCTTCTTTTCCTGCTCCACTTGCAGCCTGATAGGTACTTACATCAACACGCTTTAAATTAAATGCATCATTTAAAGGTTTTAAAACTTGCACCATTTGTATAGTAGAACAATTTGGATTAGCAATAATCCCTGTTTTTTTCCAATCTTTAATATCCTCAGGATTGCATTCAGGAACCACCAAAGGAACATCTTTTTCCATTCTAAAATGACTTGTATTATCAATAACAACAGCACCAGATTCTACTGCAAATTTAGCATATTTTTCACTCACACTTCCACCTGCGCTAAAAAAAGCAATATCAATAGGATTTTCTTTAAATATATTTTCGGTAAGTTCTTTGACTTTATAAGCTTTGCCTTTAAATTCTACTTCACTACCTACACTTTTTGCACTTGCTAAAGGTAAAATACTTTCCACTGGGAAATCAAGTTCATCTAAAACATTTAAAAGCTCTTCCCCAACCGCACCAGTAGCACCCACAATGGCTATTTTTTGTTTTTTTGACATTACTTATCCTTTATTTGATATTTTTTAATTTTTTCATTTAAAATTTTTATATCCATACCTAAAATTTGAGAAGCTTGATCCTTGTCATAATCTACACTTAAAAGAACTTCACAAATCAATTCTTTTTCTAAATTCTTTACATCTTTTTTTATACTTCTAGCTTCTAAGAACAAATCTTCACTTGAAATTTCATCATTTTCACTTAAAATACAAGCTCTTTGTACAACGGATATTAATTCTCTAATATTACCAGGAAAATCATATTCAAGTAAAGCATTTTTAGCTTCTTGGCTGAGCTGTTTTTCCTTAAAATCATATTCTTTACAAGTATCTTCTAAAACCTTTTGAGCTATACCTAAAATTTCTTCTTTACGCTCTCTTAAAGGCGGGATATTAATAGGAACAGTGTTTAAACGATAATATAAATCTGAACGAAATTCGCCATTTTTTATTTTTTCATCCAAATTTGCATTAGTTGCACTGATAATTCTTACATCTATTTTGATGCTTTTTGTACTTCCAAGTCGCGTAATTTCTTTTTCTTGCAAAGCTCTTAAAAGTTTGGCTTGAATTTCATAAGGCATTTCGCCAATTTCATCTAAAAATAAAGTGCCCTCATTAGCCATTTCAAAAAGCCCTATTTTAGTTGCATTAGCATCAGTAAAAGCACCTTTTTCAAAACCAAAAAGCTCACTTTCAATTAAATTTGCAGGAATGGCTGCCATATTAATAGCAACAAAAGGCTTATTAGAGCGTTTAGAATGAGTGTGAATATAACGAGAAAATACCTCTTTTCCTACTCCACTCTCTCCAAAAAACATTACAGAGGCATCAGTTTTAGCCGCTTTTTGACTTAAATTTAATGTTTTTTCTAAATTAGGAGAAGTTGAAAAAAAATCTTTATTTTCTTCTTTTTTTTCATTTTTTTTGCTTTTTTTATCGGCTGTTTTTTCTCTTATGATTTTAGCACGCTTAATAGCCTCGACTAAAGTATCAACATCAAAAGGCTTGGTTAAAAAATCTTTTACTCCCAAACGAACCGCTTCTATAGCACGGCTTAAAGTAGCATTTCCTGTCATAATAATAAAATCATATTTATTTTCACAGGCTTTAACAAATTCTATACCATCAATTCCTGGCATATTAATATCTGTAATAATCAAATCTGTATTCTCATCTATTTTTTTTAAAGCTTCAGTAGCAGATTTATAAGATTTAATATTAAATTCTTCATACTCTGCTAATGCAATTTCTAAGGATTTGCGCATATTAATATCATCTTCTACTATGACTAAATTCATCCTAAGCCTTTTAAAAAATTTCTACTATAGTATCCAATTTGCGCTTAATTTTGAATTTACTTTTTTTTAAGATAATAAATTATCGCACTTTGTTCGCCAAATTCCACGGTAAAACGCAAGGGTAAAATTTTAACATAAGTTTCACTTTGAGCACGTAATAAGTCAGTATTAACAATATCCTTAACACTGATTCTAGCCCCTATAAAGCAATCGCTTAACTCATCTTTATGAGAATTCAAAAAATTAAATTTAATTGTTTTTGGCATATTATCATCAATCAATCCTAAAGAAGTTCGAGGTAAAACTTTTAAATCTTGATCACTATAAGAAATTTCACATACCCATTGTTCTTCAACATTTTCGCTTTGCGTCATTGCTAAGGATAAATTTTGATTTTGATGAAAGAGAATGAAATTTTTACTAGAAAGCTCTGCCCAAAAAATAAATTCATCTTGGGCAAAAAGCTTAAAGCTAAGAAAGATTAATAAGCAAACAATTCTTTCCACTTGTCTGCATCGATTTTAAGTTCTAAGTTTACCCTATAAAGCCCTTGATTAAAATTCTGATCAATAATACTTGCATTTTTTATCAAACCATTTACTTGCGCAGTAATAGTTGAACTTCTAAGCATTGCATCTTTTACAGTATCTTTACCATTCACTTTCACACCATAAAGCTTACTTGCAAGCTGTCTGTAAGCATCTGTAATCGCTGCTCTTTTTGCTAAAGCTAGGGCTTGAGCAGTAGAAACTGTATTCATCGGAGCAATCCCTTCACCAACTGCTGTAAAACTAAGTTCCGTTTCGCTAGCATCTGGAGCCAACATTTTTTCTTCTCTGATAATATCACGCACATCATCTTTATCGACTTTTTGCACGATAACATCTTGAGATGGGGCAGTGCTATTTGCACTTGAATTTTTAGTTGCACTGTTTGCACTTGGTACACAACCAGCGAGAATTCCTGCTATTGCTAGCATAAAATAATTTTTTTTCATTTTTACACCTTCAAAATATTGTAATTAGTAAAAAATAAAAAGCAATAAGCGTTCCAACTTTAAACTTATTACAAATCTAAACCAAAGTTTTCATCGCTTAACTCATCCTCATCATTTTCCTCTTTAGGACACTTAGCGATGCTAACCACCTCGTCATTTTCCACATTAACTACAATGACACCACTCGTATTACGCCCTGCTTTTCTAATGCTTTGCATATCAACACGTATCATCTTACCTGAACTTGTAAGAGCCATCAAATCCATAGTTTCATCTACTATAACTACGCTAATAAGATCTTTGGTTTTTTCTGTAAGTTTCATACAAATTACACCCTTACCACCTCTGCTTTGCAATCTATATTCTCCAGCATTTGTGCGTTTTCCTATACCTTTTGCACTTATGCTTAAAATTTCTTGCTCATCATTTTCTATAACAACTGCACCTACTAATTCGTCATTTTTCTCTTTAAACTTAATAGCCGTCACCCCACGACTTACACGGCCGATTTCACGCACTTTAGCAAGTGGGAATTTGATACACATACCTTTTTTGGTTACTGCAAAGAGCATTTTACCTTGTGTGCTTACACTTTCTTCATTTTCAAGATTTTCATCATCTAAATTTTCAATTTCTTGATTTTCTAAATTTTCTTCACCACCAGTGGCAAAAATTTCATCTTCATCTCTTTGAACAATAATAGCAGTTACCAACTCATCATTTTCATCCAAGTTGATCGCTCTAACTCCTACACTTCTGATATTTTGATATTCACTCAAATTTGTACGCTTTACAATACCATTTTTAGTAAAGAAACATAAAGATTTACTCTCATCAAAATCCGTGGTTGGAATAATAGCCATGATTTTTTCTTCAGCTTGTAAATTAATAAGATTTACCACTGCTTTTCCTTTAGCCGTTCTTGAGCCTTCAGGAATTTTATAAACTTTAAGCCAATAAAGCTGTCCACGATCTGTTACAAACATAAGTGTATCATGTGTATTTGCCGTAAAGAAACTTTCTATAAAATCATCATCATAAGTCGTAACGGCTAATTTTCCTTTTCCGCCTCGTTTTTGCTTTTCATATTGTTTACTAGGCACACGCTTAATATAACCACGATGCGTAATAGTTACAACCATATTTTCATTAGGAATCAAATCTTCAATATCAATATCATCATAATCATCTTCAATTTGAGTAATACGTGGCACATCAAATTTACTTCTAATTTCTTTTAATTCATCGCGAATTAAATTTTCAAGCAAGGTTTCACTTTTTAAAATTTCTTCAAGTCTTGCAATTTCTTTCATTAATTCTGCAAGTTCATTTTCGATTTTTTCTCTTTCAAGTCCTGTTAAACGACCAAGTTTCATATCTAAAATAGCATTGGCTTGAAGCTCACTAAGACCAAATTTAGCTACCAAAGAATCTCTTGCGGTATTATTATCAGAACTATTTTTAATTAAAGCAATCACTTCATCTATATTATCAAGTGCAATTTTAAGACCTTCTAAAATATGAGCTCTTGCTCTTGCCTTTTGAAGTTCAAAAATCGTTCTTCTAATAATAACTGTTTTTCTATGGGTTAAGAAAAGATTTAAAAGTTCTAACAAAGAGAAAATTTTAGGTTCTTTATTGTGAATTGCCAACATAATCACACCAAAAGTACTTTCCATAGTAGTAGATTTAAATAGATTGTTTAAAACAATTTCACTCATAGCCTCACGTTTAAGCTCTATAACAACGCGGATTCCTTCTTTATTGCTCTCATCTCTTACTTCAGATATTCCTTCAATTTGCTTTTCTTTAACAAGCTCTGCAATCTGCTCTATAAGCCTAGCTTTATTGGTTTGATAAGGAAGCTCATCTATAACAATAACATCTTTATTTGTCTTTTTTTCAATATGAGTTTTAGCGCGCACTTTCACGCGACCACGCCCTGTGCGATAAGCTTCTATAATACCTTTTTTACCATAAATTATTCCACCTGTTGGAAAATCTGGACCTTTGATAAACTGCATAATCTCTTCTAAGCTTGTATCTTTACTATCAAGCAAATATAAAAGTCCATCTATCAACTCATTTAAACTATGAGGTGGGATGTTTGTCGCCATACCTACAGCTATACCACTTGAACCATTTAATAATAAATTTGGAACCCTAGAAGGTAAGACATCAGGTTCACTTTCTGAACCATCATAATTTGGAACAAAATCGACCGTATCTTTATCTATATCTTTTAAAAGCTCATGAGAAAGTTTACTCATTTTTGCTTCAGTATAACGCATCGCAGCAGCGCTATCACCATCTATAGATCCAAAGTTGCCTTGTCCTGTAATACTTGGATATCTCATAGAAAAATCTTGAGCCATTCTAACCAAAGCATCATAAACTGCTATATCTCCATGTGGATGATAACGACCTATAACAGCACCCACTATACGGGCTGATTTGACAAAATCTGTTCTACTTTTTGCCTCATCATTTTGCATAGCATATAAAATTCTTCTATGAACAGGCTTTAAACCATCTCTTGCGTCAGGCAAAGCACGACCTATAATAACACTCATAGAATAGTCTAAGTAACTACTTTTTATAGAATTTTCTATATCTACAAGTTCAATATCAGAATCTTTGCTAAAAATATTCTCCATAAAAATCCTTCTATTAGTTCAAAGTTTTGATTATAGCATATTAAACTTTTGCATCAGCTAAAACAAGAGCAAAAAGTACAGAAATTTTATTTTCTTCTAAAACTTTTTTAGCTTCCAAAAGGCTAGAACCAGTCGTTACAATATCATCTACTAAAATTACAGGTTCGTGAATGGTTTTTAAGAGTTTGTAATTTCTTTTATGTTTTTGACGAAATTCTAAACTTTTTCCAGAATATTTAATATGATTTTGTGCTTTTAAAACATTAAAAACAGGTTTTACAAATTTTGTTTTAAGATATCTAGCTAAAATAGCAGAATGCGAATAAAGCATATCTTCAACCTTATCATCTAAAGCTATAACATTAATTGTCATTCTAGGATCAAAAAAATCTTTAAATTTTGCAAAACTTAATTTAGCAAGCATTTTATAAACAAAATAACCATAAAAATAATGTTTAGAGTGAAGCAAGTGTTGTATTTCATGGTATTTATAAAAAGAATAGACTTTGAAATTATTATCAAGCTTTCTTACATTTAAGGAAAATTCAGAAAGCTCTAGCTCGCATAATTCACAAAAGCAGAGCAGAGCAAAAGCTCCGCAATTTATACACCTCAAAGTTCAGAGATTAAACTAGCTGCTTTATTTGCCATTTGTTTTATTAACAAATGAGTATAAAAAGTTGTTTCTTTTAAATCATCAAAACCTTGTACATCTTGCTTGGTGCGGATTGTAAATTTCTTATTTTTATTTATATCACTAACTTGTAAAACTCCTACTAGTTTTGAATGTAATCCTATAGCATCTTGAGTTGCTCCATAAGATATAAATTCTAAATCAATCTTACTCACATAAGGTGAATTTTGATCGTTATTGTCAAGCACAACTATTCCTCTAGCTTCAAGTTCTTGTTTTAAATAAGTATAAAATACCGCATTAAAATTCACATCAACAAATAACTTTTTCCCTTTAGCATTTAAAACCTTTTGCCCTTCTTTTAAATCATAAAATCTATGTAAATAAACCTTTTTCAAAGCAATACCAGTGTCTAAAGTGCGTTTATTGGCACAACATTGAATTCCAACATCGCTAATGTATAAAAGCCCTTTAATCTTTGCTTCAAAACCACCAGGACTTTCACAAGAACTGCATTGAGAATTTTTAGAAATTTGATTAACTTGAGCAAAAGTATCTTGTTTAGTTGCACAAGCACTCAAAAATAAAATAGGCACTATAAAAATCAAAAATTTTTTAAACATTTTTTCTCCTTAGAAAATTATTTTAAAATTGTATTAAAAATACAAGCAAATTTCAAGCCAAGTTTTAAATTTATCATCAATCTATCTTTAAAACACTCAAAAAAGCCTCTTGAGGTAAATTTACCTTACCTATAGCTTTCATTCTTTTTTTACCTTCTTTTTGCTTTTCTAAAAGCTTTCTTTTTCTAGTAATATCCCCACCATAACATTTTGCTGTCACATTTTTACCCATGGATTTAACAGTTTCTCTTGCGATGATTTTATTTCCAATACTTGCTTGAATGGCCACTTCAAAAAGCTGTCTAGGAACTATTTCTTTCATAGCACTAACAAGTTCTCTTCCTTTACTTTGCGCTTTTTCATTAGGCACGATAATGCTTAGCGCATCAACATTTTCACCCGCTACCTTAATATCAAGTTTTACCAAATCCCCTACTCTAAATTCTATAGGCTCATAATCAAAACTCGCATAACCTTTTGTTAAGGACTTTAATTTATCATAAAAATCCATCACAATCTCATTTAAAGGCACATCATATTCTAGCAAAACACGCTCAGGTGTGATATAGTCCATTTTAACCTGTACTCCTCTTTTGCGATTTAAAAGAGTGATTAAATTCCCTAAAAATTCACTTGGAGTAATGATAGTAGCTTTAACATAAGGCTCTTTTATATGATCGATTTTATTAACAGGAGGAAGCTCGCTAGGATTTTGAATTTTAATAAGCTCTCCATCGGTTTGATAAATTTCATAAGTCACAGTTGGAGCTGTAGCAATCAAATCAAGATTAAATTCTCTCTCAAGCCTTTCTTTGATAACTTCCATATGTAAAAGCCCTAAAAATCCTACCCTAAAACCAAAGCCTAAGGCCAAAGAAGTTTCAGGCTCATAAGTAATAGAACTATCATTAAGCTTTAATTTATCCAAAGCATCTCTTAAATCTTCAAATTTATCCGTTTCTATAGGATAAAGTCCCGCAAACACAAAAGCTTTAGCCTTTTCAAAACCACCTATGGCTTCTTTAGCTTTGTTTTTTACCAAAGTGATGGTATCGCCTACTTGTACATCACCTACGGTTTTAAGCCCTAAAACCACCACACCTACTTCGCCTGATTGTAAAGATTGAGTTTTAATTGGACTTAAAGGGTGGGGATAAAAAAGATCTTGAACTATATGTTTTTTATCCGTACTCATGACTAAAACTTCATCGTTTTTAGCAATACTTCCTTCATAAATCCTAACCAAAGCCAAAGCACCCAAATAATTATCAAACCAAGAATCATAAATTAAAGCCTTAGTAGGAGCTTCATCATCTGTTTTTGGTGCAGGGATTTTAGTAATAATTGTTTCTATAAGCTCTTTTATACCCACTCCTGTTTTTGCACTCACGCAAATTGCATCTTTGCAATCTATACCTATAATATGCTCGATTTCATGCTTTACTTTCTCAACATCAGCATTAGGTAAATCGATTTTATTAATCACAGGAATGATTTCAAGATTATTTTCAAGCGCTATATAAACATTAGCTATAGTCTGTGCTTCAACACCTTGAGAAGCATCTACTACAAGCAAAGCCCCTTCACAACTTGCCAAAGAACGATTCACTTCATAAGAAAAATCCACATGGCCAGGAGTATCAATAAGATTTAAAACAAAATTTTCATTATTAAATTTATAATTTAAACGCACTGATTGTGCTTTTATGGTGATACCACGCTCTTTTTCTATATCCATAGTATCCATAACTTGTGAACTCATCTGCCTATCGCTAATAGCACCACACTCGCTAATAATCCTATCTGCAAGAGTAGATTTTCCATGATCTATATGAGCTATAATAGAAAAATTTCTAATATTTTTTACCGACAAAATTTCATCCTAAATATAAAATTTTAAAGCTAGGATTTTAACAAAATTTATGTTTAAAACAAATAAATTTTATTTTATATAAAAAACTTCAATTGAAATTTATATAAAGTATATTAAAATATCAAAATGTTTAAAAAATATTTAAAATCAGCTATATTTTTAGCTCTTTATCCCTTAGCAATGT
This sequence comes from Campylobacter sp. CFSAN093224, assembly GCF_012897395.1. Classification (NCBI taxonomy): domain Bacteria; kingdom Pseudomonadati; phylum Campylobacterota; class Epsilonproteobacteria; order Campylobacterales; family Campylobacteraceae; genus Campylobacter; species Campylobacter sp. CFSAN093224. Next base: position 970,959 of record NZ_CP040607.1, read on the forward strand.
TAGCTTCTAATTTGCACGAATTTATAACACTAAGTCAAAATAATGAATCCTATCTCATTAAGAAAATGCAAAGCGAACAAGCAAATTTAGACAAAGAACAAGCTTTTAGAAATTACCTACCCTCTCTTAGTCTAAGCTCAGCTTATGTAGCCAACAATAAAGATCGCTTCATTATCGATCCACAAGAAAGTTTATTTGCTAAAGTTTCTCTTAATTTTTTGCTTTTTGATGGAGGTGCTAGAGAGGCTAATTTAAGAGCTTTAGAAAGCAGAGAAAAATTAAGCCTTTTAGACAAAGAACAAAGTAAAAATTACCTTGCCCTAAATGCAATCACACTTTATTTTAACACCTTAAGTCTTGAAAAAATTTTACTAGCCAATCAACAAAAAGTATCTTTTTTAAAATCAACTTTTGAAAGATTGCAAAAATTTTACGACGCAGGACTTAGCCCTAAAGATGAACTTGAAAGCATTAAGGCTAAATACCATTTAAGCTTATTAGAGCTCAGTCAAAATGAATTAAAACTTGCCAATATACAAAAAGAGATTAAAATTTTAAGCGATACAGATTTTAAAGTGCAAGGGAATGCTTTTTTAGAAAATCCGCAACAAGAAAAAAGTCAAAACTATGAAGTAATGATAGCTAAAGAACAAATCAATCTTGCTAAAGAAAGTGTAAATTTAGCAAAAGCTGAATATTTTCCAAAATTTTATATTCAAGATAATTTTAACTTTTATAAAAACAATTATAATCCAAAAGTTCCAGCTCCTTTTGCAAATTTAGCGGATCAATTCTTAGAAAAATATTCTCAAGGTAATCAATTTATTTTAGGTATGGAATGGAAAATTTTTGATTTCAATGCAAGGGCTAAAGAAGTTGAAAAAGAGCGTTTAAATGTTCAAATAGCCAATGCAAATGCAAGATTTAGCGAGAGAAAAAATAAAGAAGAATTAAATTATTTAGACAAAAGTTTAAAAGTTTTACAAGAACAAATTTTAGCTCTTAATCTTAGCTTAAATGCTGCAAATTTAGCTTTTGAAAGTGTAGATAAAAAATACCAAGCAGGACTTGTTTCTTATGTAGAATATCTTCAAGCTTTAGAAGCTAAATTTAAAGCACAAAGCGATTTAGAGCTTGCTAAAAATGAATTTGAAATTACTAAAGCAAATTATTATTTTAATGCGGGTATAGATCTTAATTCAAAGGTTAAAGAATGAAAAAAATTCTATTTTTACTTCTTATTTTTAATTGCGCCTTTGGCGAAGAAATTTACGCAAGTTTCAATGTAGAAGCATCAAAACAAAGCAAACTTGCCCTTGAAAGCATAGGTTTGGTTCAAAAAATTCCTGTAGAAATTGGACAAAAAGTCAGCAAAGGAGAACTTTTACTTGCTCTTGATCAAGAAAGTGAAAAAATAGCTCTTCAAAATGCTCAAAATTCTTATCAACTTGCCCTTGTAGAATACGAAAATACCAAAAGTAGGATGCAAAAAATCAAAGCTGTAGAAAATGTTATAGACAAACAAAGCTATGAAGATATGAAAGCTAAGTTTGATGCTGCTAATTTAAATTTAAACAAAGCAAAAATCAATATAGCTTATTATAAAAATATCATGGCAAAAAAAGAATTACGCGCACCTTATGATGCTATTATCGCAAACAAATTTATACAAGTGGGCGAAGGAGTAGGAGGAGTAGCTCAACCTTTAATAGAAATTTTTTCCTATCCACAAAGCAAACTGATTTTAAGTTTTGATGAAAAATATAAAGATAAAGTTAGATTAGGCGATGATTTCTTTTATAAAATCGATCAAAATGGTACAGAATTGAAAGGAAAAATCAGCCTTATTTATCCAAGTATAGAAGTAAAAACAAGAAAAATTTATGCTGAAGTGCAAACCACAAATCTAACACCAGGGCTTTTTGGTGAAGGTAGAATCATCACTAAAGATTAAAAATGTTTAAACTAGCTATAAACCGACCTATTACCGTGCTAATGTTTTTCTTAGCTCTTATGATTTTTGGGCTAATCTCTGCTTTTAGCATGAGTGTAAATTTATTTCCTAATGTTTCCATACCTCTTATAAAAATCACAAGCAAGATAAATGGGGATTTAAATTTCGTAGAATCAAAAGTCACTAAAGAAATAGAAAATGCTTTAAGTGAAATCGATGGAGTAAAGACCATAACCTCAGCTGCATATGATAATTTTAGTGTAAGTGTAGTCGAGTTTAAACTGGGTAAAAATCTTGAAGTAGCTGCCAATGATGTGCGTGATAAAATAGGAACTTTGAGCCTACCTTCTAAGCCTGAAATTGAAAAAATCAGTTCAGATTCTGGTTCTGCTATTTCACTTTTTCTATATTCTAAAGATAAATTACAACTCATGCGTGAAATCAATGACAAAATAAAACCTTTTTTGCAAAGAGTTGAAGGAGTAGGTAAAATCGAAGCTAAGGGGTTTTTAGAACCCCAAATTCGCATAGAATTAAAACCAAACGAACTTAGAAAATACAATCTTAACGCCCTTGATGTAGCAAATATCATCAAAAGTCAAAATTTTAAACAAGCCCTAGGCGAACTTAACAACAATCAAGATAACTATATCATCAAAGGCTATTTTGAAGCCACAAATTTAGAAGAACTTAGCAATCTTCGCATAAAAACAGGAGTATTTTTAAGTGATATTGCTAATATTTCAAGCCTTTATGAAGATGAAAAACAAAGTGCTTTATACGAAGGTAAAGAAGGGGTGCTTTTAGAACTCGGAAAAATCACAAATTATAACACCCTTGAAATGATTAAAAATGTCAAAAATGCCTTGCCTATTTTAGAAAAACAAATTCCAAAAGATATAAGCATTAATATGCTTTATGATAAAAGCTTAAATATCCACAAGCACCTTTCTCAAGTGATTTTTGATATGGTTTTGGGGATTTTTCTAACCCTTGTTATCGTGTTTTTATTTTTAAGAAATTTAAGTGCAACTCTCATTGCTTGCATAGCTATACCTACTTCTATCATTTCAACTTTTTTTATTATCGATCTTTTAGGCTATGATTTAAACCGCTTAACTTTTATAGCTTTAACCTTAAGCATAGGAATTTTTATCGATGATGCTATAGTAGTGATTGAAAATATTGCTAAAAAACTAAAAACTTATCCGCCTTTACAAGCTGCTTTTTTGGGTATCAATGAAATAGGTTTTAGCGTTTTAAGCATAAGTATAGTTTTACTTTGTGTTTTTATCCCTATTTCTTATATGAACTCTATATCAGGGCTTTTTTTCAATGCCTTAGGCATAAGCGTTGCAAGTGGGATAGTTATAAGCTTTTTGGTTTCTGTATTTTTAATACCTAGTATTGGGGCAAGATTTTTAAATCCAAAAGAAAACAAGTTTTATGAAAAAACAGAAGCTTTTTTTGAAAAAATAGAGCAAAAGTATGAAAATTTACTCTATAAAATTTTACAAAATAAAGTAAAATTTATCCTAGCCACTCTTGTTTTTATAGGGCTTTCTTTTGCTTTAGCCACTCGCATAGGGCTTGATTTTTTACCTATGGAAGATGATAGTGAAATTCAAGTTTTGCTTGAAAGCAAAAAGGATTTAAGTTTAGAAGCCATGAAAGAAAAAAGTTTAAATTTGCTTGAAAAAATCAAAAATGATAGCAATGTCAAATACGCTTTTTTACTTGTAGGCTATGATGATGCCAAAGATGCTACAAAGGCTAAAATTTATGTTAAACTTAAAAATTTAGACGAAAGAAATTTAAGACAAAGTGCCATAGTAAGTTTATATCGTCAAAAATTTCAAGATGAAAGTTTAAAAATCAAAATTTTAGAACTTCCAAAGATAGAGGGTGCAGGCATTGATGATCCCGTGCAATTTTTAATCTTAGGAGATGATTTAAACACTCTAAAAGAAGCTGCTTCTCAGGCAAAAGAAATTTTAGGCACTAATGCACGCATTGTAGATATAAGTGATAATGCTAATGCTACAAAAGATGAAGTAGCCTTACACATCAACAAAGAAAAAGCCAAACTTTTAGATGTCAATCCTCAATATATCGCTGGGGTTTTAGGGTATTCTTTCTCGCAACTTAGCGTAGGAAGCATGGATAGAGGCAATTCAAAAGATGATATTATCCTAAGTTTTGCTCCAGAATTTAAAAAAGACATAGAAGCTTTAAAGCGCATTAGCATTAAAAACAACCAAGGTATAAATTTAGAACTTTCAAGCGTGGTGGATTTTATATACAGTAAAGATTTAAAAACTATCAATCGTTACAATAAAAACCGCTCTGTGAAAATCACAGCTGGAGTGAATGATCTTTCCTTAGGAGCGGTGCAAAAACTTTTACTAGATAATATGGATAAAATTTTAAATAACAATCCAAGTCTTAGCTATGCTTTTTCAGGCTTTATCAATCTTTTAGGTGAAACCGTGCAAGGTTTTGCTATGGCAGTAGCACTTGCTTTTGTTTTAATTTATCTTGTTTTAGCCGCACTTTATGAAAGTTTTATTCTGCCTTTAATCATCATGATAACCATGCCTTTAGCCTTTGGCGGAGCTTCTATAGGGCTTTTTATCACAGGGCATAATTTTTCACTTTTTGTACTTATTGCCATCATCTTACTTTTTGGTATGGTGGGGAAAAATGCTATTTTACTCGTAGATGTAGCTAATAAAAAATGCCATGAAGGTTTAGATCCCGATAAAGCTCTTTTAATCGCTGGAAAATCGCGCTTAAGGGCTATATTGATGACAACTTTTGCTATGATTTTTGCTATGCTCCCACTTGCTCTTTCAAGGGGTGCGGGCTATGAAGCTAATTCTCCTATGGCAATAGCCATTATCTTTGGACTTATAAGTTCGACTTTGCTTACCTTACTCGTAGTACCTGCACTTTTTAAATTTTGTTTTAAACTAGATAGCAAATTAAGAAAAATTTATGAGAGAGAAAAATTAAATTAACCAAAATGATTAATTTAATTTTTTTAAGTATTATTCTTATAAAGTGCTTTTAAGTTATCATAGGCGATTTGTATTTTTTCAAACTGTTCTCTTGCGTAAGCTTTTTCTATTGCACTTTTTCCTTGATGAAAATCAGGATGATAAAGTTTTACCAAAATCAAATATTTTTGTCTGATTTCACTAAGATCATTTTGCGGAGTGCATTCTAAAGTATTAAAATAATTACTAAAAAGCTTAGCTAAAGCATTAAATTTCCATTTCATATTTTCTTTATTGTGAATATTTTGGCGAAATTTTTTATACTCTTCGCGGTCAACTTCAAAATTCACGCAATATTTTAAATGCTCGCTCTCATCTGCAAAAACTTCAAAAAGTTCAAAGGTATTCTCGTTTTTATATTCTAAAATTAGAATATTTGTCATTTCATTATATTCTATATTATGATCTTGAAAATAATTTCTTATATAAGCAATAAATAATTTTTCATTAGAGCTTAACTTCATCAAAATTCTACCCGCAACAAAATCAATCTTGATAAACAACATAGGCTTAAGCATATTATTTTGCTCAAAAATTAATCTAAAAGTTTTAAAATGAGCATCTTGTAAATTCTCTATACCTTCATTTGTGCTTTTACGATATTTTTGATCTAAAACTTTTAAGAAATAACGGCGCTGTGGAATTTCATTTTCTTCAAAAAAAGAAAAAATTTTATTTTTTCGTCCTATGACCTTTGTGAAATTTTTGGTAATCAAGTCTTTAAAATACTGAAATACGCTAATATCATCTGTATTAACATTGATAGTTTCTAAAGTTTGCACGATTTGCATCTATTTCTCCCATAAAACCTCATTTTCAAAAAGCTCTTTAGTGCCTTTTAAAATTTCATTGGGTGTATAATCGGCTTTATAAGATAAAGATTGACACTTTTTTACAAAATACCCAAGATAAATATAATCTAAGTTCATTTTTTTAGCTATTTGTATTTCATTGAGCAAAGAAAATTTACCCAAAGAAAAATACGAAAAATCAGGATCATAAAAACAATAAATGCTTGAAATTCCATCCTCTAAAATATCAATCAAATCAACACAAACGAGCTTATCTTCTATATAAAATGCAAGCTCATATCCAAAATTCATAAAACCATCGACATAAAGATTATAATACTGTTTAAAGCTTAAATCATAACGCTTCCAGTTCTTTTTTTCTTCCATAAAACGATGGTATTTATCATATAAAAACAAATGTTCATTGCTTAAATTGGGTGTTCTAAGTATAACTTTGGTGTTAATATTTTTATTTACAACCCTTCTTTCACTTCTTGAAAAATTATATTCATTAACTAAAATTCTAAGACTTAAACATTCATCACAATCTTTACAAATAGGGCGTGAAAAATACCTACCAAAACGACGCCAACCTCGTTTTATTAGCTCATTATTGATTTCTTTAGGGCAATTTTCAATGTATTTATACTCTATTCTTGAACGTTTATCCTTTAAGTAAGGACACTGATCTTCAAGAGTACAAAAACCAATCTCAAGCATTAAATTTTCTTAATATCTGTATTTTTGATAAATTCGGAAAATTCATCCTGTAGTTTTTCTTGCTTTAAGAAAATTTCTTGCATTTCCTTATCTATGTTTGTTTCTTGATTTTTTTCGCGAATATCTTTAGCTAGTTTTTCTAAATTTTTTACACTTGCACCACTCTTGCTTGATTTCTTCGCTAATTTTGAAGTATTGGTGTTAGCTTGCATTTCTTTTTTAATACTTTTAAGACTGTCTAAAAAATCCATCTATTATTCCCTACTTTCTCGTATTTTTTTAAGCGTAGCAGCTATTGCAGCTATAACTTCTTCTTTATTTTCTTGATGACGATCTTCTGTTTTTTCTAATAATTCTTGCATATGTGTTTCTATGAAAGAGGTGTCTAAATACCCCCTTCTAAATTCTCTTGTTTTTGTAATGGCAATTAAAAATGGTATTGTTGTTCTAATATCATCAATCACAAATTCCTTCAAAGCACGCTCAAGTTTATTAACCGCTAAATCATAACTTGTTGCTTTAATAATAAGCTTTGCAAGCATGGAATCATAATAAGGCGGCACAGTATAGTCTTTATAAATATGACTATCAACCCTAACAGATGGTCCAAGAGCTGGGTAGTATTCTCCTATTTTTCCAGGACTTGGAATAAAATTTTTCCATACATTTTCAGCAGTAATTCTAGCTTCAATAGCAAAACCCCTAGGTTTAATATCGCTTTGTTCTAAGTCCAAAATTTCTCCTGCCGCAATACGAATTTGTCTTACAATAAGATCAATACCTGTAATTTCTTCAGTAATTGGATGCTCAACTTGAATTCTTGTATTCATTTCCATAAAATAAAAGCGATTATAATCATCAAGCAAAAACTCTATAGTTCCAGCATTTGTATAACCTACAGCCTTAGCAGCTGCCACAGCTGTAACACCCATGGTTTTTCTAAGATTATCTGAAATTCCAGGGCAAGGTGCTATCTCAATTACCTTTTGATGTCTTCTTTGAATAGAACAATCCCTTTCACAAAGATGGATAATATTTCCGTAGTTATCTCCTAAAATTTGAAATTCTATATGTCTGGGATTAACTACATATTTTTCCATAAATACTTCATCATTATTAAAGTATGTTAAAGCTTCTCTTTTGCAAGATTCAAAGGCATTTTCAAGATCTTGTTCTTTATGAACAACGCGAATTCCGCGTCCACCTCCACCACCTGAAGCTTTTAAAATAACAGGATAACCAATCTTCTCAGCAAAAATTTTAATTTCTTCCATGCTATAGGAATTTAATTTTTCAGTCCCTGGAACAATAGGTATGCCATTTTTAGCCATTAACTTACGAGCGATATTTTTATTTCCCATCTTATGGATTACTTCAGATTTTGGACCTATAAAAATAATTCCAGCATCTTCACAAGCCTTAGCAAATTCGTAATTCTCACTTAAAAATCCATAACCAGGATGGATCGCATCAGCACCACAAGCCTTAGCAATCTCGACAATACGAGCAACATCTAAATATCCTCTTATAGCATCCGTTCCTATGCGATAAGCCTCATCTGCGATTTTTACATGCAAACATTCACAATCAGGCTCTGTAAAAACTGCAACACTTTTAATATGTAAATCTCTACAAGCACGGATTACTCTAACAGCTATTTCAGCTCTATTTGCTATGAGAATTTTATGGATTTGATTCATAATTTGCCTTTTTTGTTATATTTTTATTGTTAATTTTAGCAAATTTTCCTTACAAAAACTTAGCAAAAAATTTAATTTATTTTAGTTATAATAAAACTTTTTAAAATTTTAATTCCAATAAAGAAAAGTTATAATTATAATGGTTGCTGATAAAAGATTATTTTATTTAAGTTGTATTTTAATCACCATAGGAATAGTATTTTCATACTCTCTTACAGCTTTTACTGTTCTTTTTCTTGACTATAGCGAGTTTCATTTTTTTATTCGTCAGCTTTTTTTTGGAATTAGTGGCATACTTATAATGTTTTTTATTTCTCGATTGGATCCTGATAAAGCACTTTCTAAAAAAATTATTTTAGCTATTTTGATTATTTCTTTTATCTTTATCATCATTTTGCCATTTTTACCTTCTGCATTAGCAACAGCTAGCGGAGGAGCTAAACGCTGGATACGCTTAGGCCCACTCTCTATCTCTCCTGTGGAATTTTTTAAAATAGGATTGATTTATTTTTTAGCATGGAGCTATACAAGGCGTATTGATGATAGTAAAAAAGCTATCAGACACGAGGCTTTAATTCTTCTGCCTTATTGTATCTTAGCTTCTATAGTTATAGGATATATTTATATCACTCAAAACGATTTAGGACAAAGTGTAATTTCTTTCTTTTTGATTCTAGCTTTAGCTTTTTTTGCAGGAGCTAGTAAAAGACTTTTTGCTTTTGGAACTTTAATCATTATGATGATAGGTATAATGGTAATTTTTAGTAACCAAAGAAGAATTCAAAGAATCGCTTCTTGGTGGGGGAATATACAAGATGCTTTTTTACCTATGCTTCCTGATTGGCTGGCAAATGCTTTAAGAGTAAGTAACAACAGCGAGCCTTATCAAATTTCACACTCTTTAAATGCTATAGCCCATGGAGGAATGTTTGGCGAAGGCCTAGGACTTGGAACTTTTAAATTAGGCTTTTTAAGTGAAGTGCATACTGACTTTGTTCTTTCAGGAATTACTGAAGAAATAGGACTTTTAGGTCTTGGGGTTATTTGCTATATTTATCTTTGGATGATTTTAAGAATTTTTAGAATTGCAGGAAGATGTGAAGCTAAACAAGATTTTATTTTTTGTTCAGGCATAGCCTTACTTTTACTTTTTTCTTTCTTTATGAATGCTTTTGGTATTATTTCTCTTACTCCACTAAAAGGTGTAGCGGTTCCACTTTTAAGCTATGGAGGAAGTTCAATGTGGGCAATTTGCATAGGCATAGGATATGTATTAATGATTTCAAAAAAGGTTAAATTATGACAATAGCTTTAACAGGTGGTGGAACTGGAGGACATTTGACCATAGTGCGTTGCTTATTAGAAAGTGCGATTAAAAAAAATATAGAATGTGTATACATAGGCAGTCAAAATGGTCAAGATAAAGCTTGGTTTGAAAATGAAGTACGCTTTAAGGAAAAATTTTTTTTAAGCTCTAAAGGAGTGGTTAATCAAAGCAAATTTGACAAAATCAGTTCTTTACTCCACACCTTAAAACTCTCCAAAGATTGTAGAGAAATTTTTAAAAAATACCACATCCAAGCCGTTTTTAGTGTAGGTGGATACAGTGCAGCTCCTGCATCTTTTGCGGCTTTATTCTCACATTTGCCTCTTTTTATACATGAACAAAATTCAAAAAGCGGCTCTTTAAATATGCTTTTAAAACCTTTCGCTACAAAATTTTTTAGCGCCTTTGAAAAAGAAATTAGCCCTTATCCTGTAGCAGATAAATTTTTTGATAATGCTAGGATTCGCAAAGAATTAAAAAATATTATTTTCTTAGGAGGATCACAAGGAGCTCAATTTATCAACGAACTAGCTTTAAATTTAGCACCAAAACTTCAAGAACAAAATATCAAAATCATCCATCAATGTGGAAAAAATGATTTTGAAAAGTGCAAAAAACATTATCAAAGCTTAAATATCCAAGCTGATATTTTTGATTTTAGTTTAAATTTGGAAGAAAAAATGAAAAATGCAGATCTAGCTATATCAAGAGCAGGTGCAAGTACTCTTTTTGAACTTTGTGCTAATACTTTGCCCACTATTTTTATACCTTATCCTTATGCAGCTAAAAATCATCAATACTTTAATGCTAAATTTTTACAAGATCAAGCTTTATGTCAAATTTTTATGCAAAACTCTATTAATCTTGATGAATTTTTTAAGTCAATATTAAAACTAAATCTAGAAAATATTTCTACAAGATTGCAAAATATAACCCAAAAAAATGGCGCAGATATGCTAATCCAAAAAGCTTTATTTGATAATTTGACTTTTATAAGATAAATATCCAAAGATATTTACTAAAATTCCAACAAAAACTAACATCAAAATAGCAAATGAAAAATTTTCAAATTTGTCATGCAAACAACCTATAATCCATTGTCCTTGTGCTACAATTAAATATCCAAAACCCTGAGCTAAAGCAGAAAGTCTCGCTGCTATTTGAGCATTAGAGCTTTTTTGTGCAATAAAAGAAAACCCATGATCAAAGCACTGATAATAATAGAAATTTTACTATCAAAAATAAAGAGCATACCAAAAGCGATCACATACATACTGCACAAACCTGCTATGTAAAAAGTATGTAAATTTTGTCTTAATTTTCCTAAAAGTAAAGGGCCAAAAAGAGACACTGGAGCTGCAACAAGTTGAGCAAATAAAACCATACTTGTAGAAAATTCTTTATCAAATCCTTTTTCTACAACAATTTGAACATACCAAAAAAACAAAGAATAAGCTAAAAACTTTGAAATCCCATAAAAAGAGTAATTTTCCAAGTTGTTAAATTTATAAAAAGATTGATTTTTTTATGAGCTTTTTTCTTAATACGAAAAAATCTACCATTTTTAGCTTGAGGATAGTAAACTACTAAAGCTACAAAAGAAAAAATAGCCCAGAAAAACATAGCTCCAGCTAAATCAAATACACTAAGCAAAGGTATAGCTAAAGCAATACCCATAATCGAAGAAATACTCAAAACAAGACTATAAATTCCCATTATACTTGCCATTTTTTTGGAAATTTTTCTTTAATAAAACTAGGAAGTAAAACATTTGCAATTGCTATACCACAGCCCATTGCTAACATTCCTAAAAATAAGCCATATACACCAAAATAAGAACGAATAATTTCGCCTAAAAAAAATTAAAAAATTCCAAAAACAATAGCACGAATAGGAGAAAAATATCCCACAATAAAAGAAATACTTCCAAAAGCTATCAAAGGAAGACTTGTAAGTATGCCCGCTACGGTTGAGTTTAAATAATACTTATCTTTAATAATATCAATAATAGGCCCCACTGCAGTAATTGGGGCTCTAAGATTAAAAGCTACAATAATAACATTAATCCAAAATATCTTTTTAAAAGAAGCCATAAAAGCCTTATTTGTTAAGTTCTACTTTGAATATTTTACCTTCTACCATCTTAGGAATCCATAAAATATTACCTTCAATAAATATATCTGCAGGACCTTTCATCAAAGGAAGTTCAAGTTTTACAGATTTAACATTATCTAAATTATAAATATATCCATTTAGATTATTTCCCCAAGAACTTACCAATAAACCATCTTTATAAGGAACTATTCCATCATAAGATTCTTTTTCATTTTTAATTATACTGAGTTCTTTTGTATTTAAATCATAAGCCATTACAACACCGCCACTTACACCATCAGGATGATAACCAGCTATAAAAAGCTTATGTTTTTTTCTATCTAGATATAACCCATTTGGACCGCCAAATTTTGCTAAATCAAGTTTTAATAATTCATCATATTGCTTAGTTTTTAAATCAACCTTTAAAATAAGCCCTGTGCCAGTATCGCTAACCAAAAGCGTATTGTCGTCTAATTTTTCTATGTCATTTAAAAAGATTGCACCTTTAACAGGTAAATTAAAAATTTCTTTTTTAGTTTTAAGATCAAAACCGCGTAAAACATCGATATCTACCACATAAAGAGTTTTTCCAATCTCCATCATGCCTTTTGGTGCATTAAGATGGGTTAAAAATTTATATTCTAGCACTTTGCCATTTTTATCAAGCTTAGAAATAAATCCATCATTATCTTTCGCCAAAGGTTCAAGTTTTTCTCCCACATTAGATACATAAACATAGTTTTTATTTACAAAAATACTTTCAGGGCTTTTAAAACCATCAAATTCTTGATATTTTAATTCACTTGCACCAAGCAAACTTCCAAGAAGCGCTAAACTTAAAACATATTTTTTCATATTTTCTCCTTTATTTAAAAATATTTTCGTTAGAATTATATTTATTTAGATAAAAAAAATGTGCTAGTTTTTTGATAAAAAATACAAGTTTTTTGTTTTTTGATATTGCTTAGGAGTTTGCTCATATTTCTCTTTAAATCTTTCAATAAACCAAGCTACCGAAGAAAAAGCGCACTCATTAGCTATTTCATTGATATTTTTTTTAGAAAATTTAAGTAAAATCTTTGCTTTTTGCAACCTTTTTTCATCTAACCATTTTTTAGGACTTTGTCCAAAACATTTCTTAAATTCTTTAGAAAAAGTTGCTAAATCTAATTTCGCAAAATTAGACATTTCATTTACGCTTAAAAATTCTCTACCACAATACTCAAAAAGCTGGGAAAGATCAAGGCGAAATTCTTTTAAAATTCCTGATAAAAAACTAATAAAATAAATATTCTTATTTAAAAGCAAATGTAAAAAAATCTCTTCAAATTTCAAACTCACTATAGGATCTAAAATTTGCGTATTTTCTTCAAAATGCGGTGAAAAACTTTCCAAAATTCCTTGCAAAATCTTATCATTTTTTACCCAAAAAATTTCATAGTTTTGAAACTTTTGATCTAGTTTAAAAAAATCTTTATACTTATAAATAAGCTCAATTAAAAATGCATTGTCAAAAAAAAATAAATAAGCTTCATAAACTCCTTTACTAAGTCCTACATTGCTTAAAGTATAGCTCCCAGCTTTTAAAAACAAAGTTTCATAAGAGTTAATCTTATAATCTTTTGATGCAGTGTGTAAAATTTTATATCCTTTGCGAACAAAAGTTAAAAGATGACTTCCTACATTAACAAAAGTAGAATGTGAAGTATCCGTTTGTGTATATTTAGCAAAAGTGCAAGATTTAATTTTTTTATAATTGACACCTTTTAATTGCTTTAAATCTTCTGGCAAAGAAAGAATTTTATTCATCGTAAATTTTGCCTACATTCTAAAAGATACTTTTTAAGATCTTTTTCTTTCATTAAAATTTCACGCATACAAACGCCTGCTATATTTATATCTTTAAAATTTTCTATATTTTGAGCATTGATACCGCCTATAGCATAAAGTGGAATTTGACTAAATTCAAGCAAGGATTTTAAAAAATCAATCCCTTTAGGCTCTAAACCCACCTTGCAAGAACTTTCAAAAATATGCCCTACAAAAGCATAATTTACCTTATAACTCATCGCCTCTAAAAGCTCTTCTTTACTATGGACTGAAGTGCCAAGTATATGAAAATATTTTATTAATTTAGGCTCTTTTCTTAGCAAAGAAAGCGGTGCGTGAAAATAACGATGCCCCAATTTTAAACACTCCCTATCAAAAAAATGCAAAAAACAAGTCACTTTTTGCTTTGCGCAAATGCTTAAAACTTCTTTTGCTAAATCATAATACTCAAATTCGCTTAAATCTTTTTCTCTTAAAACTATAGCATCTACCTTAGCCTTAGCAAGTTTTTCAATCTGCTTTAAAAAGTCTATCTCTACACATTTTCTATCGCTTATGGCGATGATTTTTTTATCCCACATAGATACTATCGCTCATCACAGCTTGTAAATTGGATCTTTTAAGCATAGCTAAAATTTCATCCACGCTCCTATCATCTGAAATTTCAAACTGCTCATCACCCTTTTTCTCACCCTTATGCTCACCTATACCCACACTCACTCCTGCACTCATTTTAGTAGCACCAAGCTTGATAACCTCATCTCTAAAGCCTATTCTTTCACGACTTGAAATGATAATGCCTGCAAAAGGTAAAAAAAGTCTATAAGCACAAAGTACTTGCAAAAGGCGTTTTTCACTCACATCTTTAGGATGAATTTTAGCATTATTGATAATAGGTCTTAAACGAGGCACCGAAATAGAAATTTCAGCATGAGGATAAGCTTGTTGTAAAAAATGCGCATGAAGTGCCGTAGCAAGGGCGTCTTTTCTAAAATCATCTATACCCAAAAGTGCGCCAAAAGCCACTCCACGCATACCCGCTTTTAAAGCTCTTTCTTGAGCATTAAAGCGATAAGGGAAAATGCGTTTTTCACCAGCTAAATGAATTTTAGAATATTTTAAAGCATTGTAAGTTTCTTGAAAAACAGTCACATAATCACAACCCTTTTCATGCAAAATTTTATATTCATCTTCATTCATAGGATAAATTTCAACGCCTACAACCTTAAAATACTCTCTAGCTATTTTACAAGCATTTGCTATATATTCTACACTTGCAAACTCCCTACCCTCGCCTGTTAGCATTAAAATTTCTTCTAAACCACTTTTAGCAATGGCTTGCATTTCTTCGTGAATTTCAGCTTCACTTAGCTTGGCTCTTGCGATTTTATTACCTTTTTGAAAACCACAATAAACACATTTAGAATTACAATAATTTGACAAATAAAGTGGGGTAAAAAGAGAGATAGAATTTCCAAAATATTTTTGCTTGACTTTAGCGGATTTAAAGGCTAATTCTTCTATGAAATCTTCTGCTGCACTTGAAAGCAAAGCTTTTAAATGCTCTATGCTTAAATGTGTTTGATTTAAAGCATTTTTAACATCTTTAGCGCTAAATTGACTCTCATCATAACTTTGAACTTGAGTTAAAACCTTGTTTAAAATTTCGCTTTTTATTTCCTGCATATGAGGTAAATACTGCATATAATCTTGCATAATCAATCCCTTAAAAAGCCTGTTAATGGAGAACTTGCTTTAGCTTTACTCACACTTGCCAAACCTGCTAAAAAAGCCGCTCTTCCCGCATTTACTGCCAAAGAAAACGCTTTAGCCATTAAAGCAACATCTTTTGCTTCAGCTATGGCTGTATTTACCATCACCGCACTTACTCCCATTTGCATAGCTTCACAAGCCTGTGAAGGACTTCCAATACCCGCATCTACAATAATAGGCAAATCAATTTCATTAAGCAAAATTTGTATAAATTCCTTAGCACATAAGCCTTTATTACTCCCAATAGGCGCTGCTAAAGGCATGATAGCCGCAGCTCCAGCATCACGCATAGCTCTAGCTGCGTAAAGATCAGCATGCATGTAAGGTAGGGGCGTAAAACCCTCTTTAGCTAAAAGCTCACAAGCTTTAATCGTTTCATAATTATCAGGCAGCAAATACCTACTATCGCTTATCACTTCTATTTTGATAAGTTCTCCACAACCAAGCTCTCTTGAAAGCCTTGCAATGCGTAAGGCTTCATCGGCGTTTCTTGCGCCTGAAGTGTTGGGTAAAAGTGTGATATTTTTAGGGATATAATCAAGTATATTAGCAATTTCCCCTGTATTTGCACGGCGTAAGGCTAGAGTGATAATCTGTGCTTTAGCTTCTTCTATAGCTGATTTTATAAGCTCTAGCGAATATTTTCCAGAACCTAAAATAAATCTTGAATCAAACTCGTATTTGCCTATTTTTAATTTATCGTTTTTTAAATTTTCTTGCATTTTTACTCCTTATTTGCTAAAAGCTCTAAAACAAGGTTACTTTGATGTCCTGCGCAAATATTTACCCTTGGCGCCATAAGTCCATTTCCTAGCTTAGCACCATTTACCAAATCCCCACACACATAGAAATTTTTAGCAATTTTTCTTGTTTGTATGCTGTTGCTATCACCATAACCCGCAAGCCCTGAAGCGCAGATTAAAATACTATCTTTGTAAAATCTATGAAAATTTTGTGCCATCATTGCTTTTGCGATAGCACTATCAAAGGCTTCACAAACTATATCTATATCTTTAAACAAAGATTTTAAATTATCCTCATTGATTTTCAAAGTGCAAATTTCAATGCTGATATAAGGATTAATTTCGCTAATTTGCTCTTTTAAAGCTTCGGTTTTAAATTTACCCAAATCACTTACACGGTAAGCTTGACGATTCAAATTGCTAGGCTCAATCACATCAAAATCAATCAACTTTAAATACCCCACTCCACTTCTTGCTAAATTTATCGCAATGTGCGATCCAAGCCCACCTAAACCACAAACTGCCACGCGCCCATTTTTAAGTTTATCATGAAGTTTTGGAGTGTGTCTTGCTCTCATCATAGCGTCTAGCGCATCTTTTGGAGGTAAAGTATTTCTTTCTATACAAAAAAGCTCATCATCTTCGTTTAAAGCGATATTCTCTTTTGTTGCAAAACCATTGATAATCCATACATCATTTTCATTTTTGCTGATATTTTCAAAAAATTCCAAACTTGTTTTAAAGTCTGTATCAAGTTCTTTGCCATTAAATTTTACTCTCATCATCCACCTCCTACAAAACTTACAATTTCAGCTTTATCGTTTTCTTTTAAAATCAAATTTTCAAATTCACTCTTAGGTATAATCTCTCCATTTAATTCCAAGGCGATAAGTTCTATTTTCAAGCCTTTTTCTTTGATAAAATCCATAAATTTAAGCTCTTTTAACTCAAGCTTTTGTCCATTGATAATCATTCTAAACCTTTAAAAATTTTCTATCAAGTCTTTAAAAACAAGACAAAGTTTTTCAAATTCTTCTATACTTACCCTTTCATCAATAGCGTGAATTCTATCATTACAAACCCCAAATTCTACTACCTTTACACCGTATTTTGCAAAATACCTTGCATCACTTGTACCGCCTTTGGTATTAAGCTCTGGCACTTCATGAGTGATTTTTTGAACGCTTTCATTCATTTTTTGAACGATTTTATTGTCGATATTTGTCAAAAAAGCTTCGCTTGATTGTTTTAACTCTAACTCATAGTTTAGACCATGACAAATTTTTTCTACATAACTTTTTACATCTTCTAAGCTTGTATCAGGGGAATTGCGTACATTAAACATAAGTTTTAAATCATTTGGCGTTACATTACATACCCCCATACCTCCACGAATATCAGTTATAACGATTTTTGAAGGACTAAATTCAGCACTTCCAGGATCAAGATCAAAACCCGCTAAAAGCTTTAAAACCGGTGCAAAATCATGCACAGGATTGATACATTTTTCAGGATAAGCAACATGCCCTTGTTTTCCACGGATTAAAAGTTTTCCATTGATAGAACCACGACGCCCTATTTTAATACTATCGCCGATTTTTTTAACACAGGTTGGCTCTGCAACCACAGCATAATCAGGTAGCATATCTCTTTCTTGCATCCATTCTAAAACAGCCTTAGTTCCATATATAGCTTCGCCTTCTTCATCACTTGTTAAAATAAGACTCAGTCTTGCTCCTTTAAAATTCGTATTCTTTGCCGCATCCACAAAGGCTGCTACTCCGCTTTTCATATCTTGAGCACCCCTTGCATAGATAAAGCCTTCTTTTTCCACAGGCGCAAAAGCATTATTACTCCAACCCTCGCCTGCAGGCACCACATCTACATGCCCACCAAAAGCTAAATGCTCGCCTTCATCTTTAAATTTTTTAGTGAGTAAAAGGTTTTTAATGCCTTCTTTTTCTATAAAAAAAGTTTCAAAATCACTCAGTTCCATAGCGATGAAATTTAAAGCTCCATCATCATTTGGTGTAACAGATTTAAATTTTAAAAGTTCGATTAAAAATTCTTTTGCATTCATTTTTCATCCTAAAAAAGTTTTATATAATAAATTAAGAGCAAAATACTCTATAATTATAGCTGAAATTATATTGATTATAAAAACAACTTTTGCACTAAAAACATGACTATATCTTGCCACCACAAAGGCTAAAGCACTTACCCAAAAAAGTATAGCCACAACAAGCCCTAAAGTCATCAAATAAGCATGATCGCTGCTTAAAACCACACTTGCAGCACTAAGCCAAAATCCTATCACAAAAGGATTTGAACCATTTAAAAAAGCTCCTTTAATATAACTTTTCAAAAGACTTTCTTTAAATTCTTTATGCTCTAAATTTAAGCTTTCTTTCTTTTTTCTTAGCATCAAATACGCCATATAAGTTAAAAAACAAAAACCAAAAATCGCCAAAAAACGCATAAAAATGACATTGTCTAAGAAATTTAAAAGCCCAAATTGAAGCAAAAAAAGATAAAGCATATCTATACTAAATGCTCCAAGTCCTACAGCTATGGAATTTTTAAAAGCTTTTAGTGCATAAGTTAAAATCAAAATATTTACAGGTCCAAAAGGAACACTCACTCCAAAGCCCAAAAAAACTCCACTTAAAAAAGAATCAAACATTACCATCTTTCATAAAATTTTCTATATCAAGTGCGATTTTATCAATAGCGTTTATAATATCTTCTATATAGATTTTATCAAAATACCGCTCTAAATTCGCATCTTTTTCGTAGATATTTAAAATACTTTTTTCGCACATTGAAGCATAACGCCCTACAGGCAAAACCGCCCCACTTGTGCCTATGCTGATAAAAAGCGAAGTTTGATTTAGCAAAGAATAAAGCGTAGCATAAGCAGGGGCTTGCTCTTCAAACATGACTATATTGTGTCTTAAATCCTTACTTTTGCATTTTGGGCATTGTTTATCTGTGAATTTTTCATAGCCTATATTAAAAATTCCTTCACATTTTAGGCAACGAAGTTCGGGCAAAAAGCCATGCAAATGTACTACATCTTTACACCCTGCACGCTCTAGCAAATCATCTACATTTTGCGTGATGACAAAAAGGTTTTTACCCCATTTTTCTTTTAACTGTGCGATTTTTTCATGGGCGTGATTTGGCTTTACATTTTGAAGTTGTGCCCTTCTTGCATCGTAAAAATCAAGTACTTTTTTAGGATTTTTTCTAAAACCTGTTGCAGAGCAAACCTCCATCACATCGTATTCTTCCCAAAGTCCATCATTATCTCTAAAAGTTTTAAGCCCACTTGGAGCAGACAAACCCGCTCCGCTTAATATCATAATGTTTTTCATCGCTAAACCTTATAAAATTTACAAAGTTTAGCGAAAAATGCTTTAAGAAAATAAATATTTTTGCAAGATTTTTTCTTTTTCTTTTTCTAAAAATTCTAATTTAAGATTAAGAAAATCAATTTGTTGTTCTACTAATTCAATGTTTTGAACAATTTTTTCTTGAATTTCTAACGGTGGGAGTGGGATTGTAAGATTTTCATAAAAACTTATAGGAACTCTTTTGTGTCCACTTGCTCCAGTCATAGCAAGAGCTGCTTTTTCTCTTATATTTTGTTGATTTAGATTATAGAATAAGAAACTACTATCAAGCCCTGTTTTTGCTCTAAAAATATGAAATTCTGTGCTACCAAAACCTATGTTATTTGTTAGATTTTTTGCGATAGCACATTTACCATTTTCCATGCAAGGAGTAATTTTTGCAATCAAAATATCATTTTCTATAAAATATGTGTAGCCTTTTCTTACTTCGTTTAATGACCTATCTATCTTACTTTGAATATAACCCTTATCTGAAACGCTAGCCATTTCTATAAATGAGACAAGCATATTTTCATCAAGTTTTGATATTTCTTTTTTGCTAGGATTAAGTTCCATATATTGTTCATTCTTTAAAGAAATTCTCTTCCAGCCATCTTTTGGTGGAGTTGAGAGAGTTTGTAAAAGCTCTTGTATAGTTTTAGAAAAGTTTTTAAAAGCATTAAAATCTTGCTTTCTTTCCTTGCTTTGAGTTTCTTCAACTAATACTTCAGAATGACTGATTTGTTCTTCAATTAGCGAAAGCAAAAGATTAAAATCAAGCTTAAATTCTAATTTTTGCAAATTTTCTAAAATAGAATTTAGCTCATACCCCCCCCATCATCTATAATACCGCATTTTTGAAGTATTGCCTTGATTAAATTTTGATACTCTTCTATACTCATTCTTATTGTGTTATACTGCTCTTCTACCTTTTCACATTCTGCCACGATTTGCTTTTGAATCTCAAAGTCTGCATTTGGTATTAAAATAGATTCTAAATTTGTTTTATTGATTCCGCCTTGAGCCGAACCTGTAATTTTAGATTTTAAAGCTTGTTGTCCACTATAAGAATGTAATATATAAAATAAATATTTTTGTTTTGCTATATTATCACAACGCAATAAAAAAATATGCTCATTAATCATTGCAGATTTCCTAATAAATTCATTACGCACCATTGCAATTTTTCCAGTTAATGCACCATCTTTACATATTAAAATATCAAATTGTTTTACAATTCCTTTATCTTGCAACGCAAAACTTTCATAAAATTCTATTGGTACATACTTAGGATTATCTAATTTGATATACCCACTTTTATTGTCTATATGTTCTCCACCAAGACTCAGTGCACCGTTTTCATATTTGCCGACACCACCACTAGGACGCTTTGCGGTTTGAATATCTAATACAAAATCTTTAAGTCTTACTAACTCAAATTTAGAATTTATAAAAGGATTAGACATCTCACTTTGCGTTGAATTGCTAGGATTTAAACTTATAGCTTTATTAAATTCCACTTTTTCAAAATCCATCATATCAATAAGCCTCGCTTTACTAGCATAGCCTTGCAAATCTTTTGGTATATCGCTAAGAGTTTTTAAAAATGCTTTACAAATTAAAGTATTAAGCTTAGTCTCATTTTGTGGATTGCCTCTTTCAAAAAGTGGGCTCAAATAAGGCTCGTGCAATTCTTTTAAACCTTCATCACCTTTTCTATTACTCCACTCATAACCTAAAAATTTCTTTTGTTCTTTTATATCACTTGGGGATTTTATGATTAAAACTTCTTGATTAAGACTTAGACTAAAATAAAGCAATTTATCCTTTTCTATTGCCTGAGCATAAGCTAAAAAGGCTTTATCTTCTAAATCTTGCTTATCTTTACTTTCTTTATAAATTTTAGATTCTTTAAGTTTTTTATAATCACTTGTTTGCCTAAATGCATTGCGATAATCTTTAAAGGCTTCTAACTCTGCAAGTTTAGAATCTAAGTTTCCATTTAAAAAATTGCTATAAAGCTCTTTATCAAATTTTCTAAAATCACAATACGTATTTAGATAATTTTGATAAAAGCTTTCATTGTCTTTTAAATTTTCAGCTTCTATGCGTTCTTTAATCAAACTATAATCTTGAGAAATAAGATGATTTTCTTGTTTAAAAGTTTCTTTTTTGCGTAAAAATAAAATAATCGTATTTGTCCCTGTTGCTCCAAATGTTTGATTACCTAGCTCTACAATGGCAATAAAATCAAAATTTTGAAATAATATTTCTCTTGTATTTTTATAAATAGAATCTTTATTTAAAATAGAACTTGGTAAGATAATAGCAGCTTTAGCATTATCATTTAAAATTTGATTTGCTCGCTCGCAAAAAAAGCATTCGATAGAATTATTTGTTTCTATGTTTATATCATCGTTAAAAAGTTTATAGGTATTCTTAGATTTATCACTTAAAGTTTCTAAAAATCCTTTTACAGAATAAGGCGGATTTGCTATAAGCAAATCAAAACTATTTGATTCTATTTGTGGTTTTGCTTTTTCTCCTTCTAAATTATTTGTATTTGCTAATTCAAAAGAAGCAAGTGCATCAGCGTATAAAATATTGATTTCATTTTGCCCATACATTGCACTTGATACCTTAGAAACCTTACTTAAGCGATACTCTTTTTCAATACCATAAATATTTTTATAATGCTCTTTAAGCTCATCTTCTGTTAGATAACGCTTAAGCTCATTGGCATAAGTGTTTAAAAAATGTCCAGCACCACAAGCATAATCAATCACCCTTAAAGCTTTAGAGTTTTTGCTTAACATTTCTTGAAGCGGTAAAGAATACATAATAAATTCACAAATTTGAATAGGGGTAAAAAACTGCCCTTCATCTTGCTTCATACCTTTTTGCAAAAAAAGTTCAAAAAGATTGCCTAAAAATTGATTTGTAGAGTTTTGAGTAAGCTTGTAATTTGCAAAAAGCTCTACTATTTCTTTTAATACAAGTGCATTTTTTAAGAATAATTCTTTATTATGCACTTCTAAAAATGCAAAATCATTATTTGAATAAAATTTTAATTCTTTGATGTAATTTTGCATTACTTCTTTTAAAGTTTTTATCTTTAATTGCTTAAAGTCTTTTTCTATATCTTCATTAGATACAAAGGTAATTTTTTCTCCTAAAAATTCTTTCATAGCTTCTTTATAAAGCCACATTAATCTATCTTGCATATTTGCATAAGTATCTGCCATTACGCCAAAATATCCAAATTTGAGATTGTTTTTATTAAAAGTTTCATCATAAATTTTGCAAAGAAAAATATTTACAAGTTTATCAAAGGCATTTTCCTTGCCTGATATATTATGCTTGCGTAAAATTTTTGCAAATTCGTGATATTTACCTTCTTCTTTAAGTTCCTTAAGATTATCAAAAGTTGGAGTAATTTCTAAAATTTTATAAGCATTGACATTTGCTTCAAAAATACCTTGTTTAAAATATTGCAGTTCATAACTTTCTTTCCAAGTTTTAAAAAGTTCTATATTGTTATTAGATTTTTTATAAGAATTTTGTAATTCCTTTTCTTTTAGATATTCTTCGTTATCGTAAGCTTGTATGATGTAATTTTTATATTCTAACTTATCGCTAAAATCACTTGTATAAAGACAAAGATATTTTACACCTTTTTCTTGCTGAAAATAAGAAAAAAGCTGCCCGCCATCTTCTTGCATTCTATTCCATTCTTTTATAAATTCACTATTTTTAGAATCTGTGGTTTTACATTCTATAATCAAATAAGGATTTTTTTCATTATCCTTTACTAAAATATCAGCCTTACCACCTTTTTTATCCCTACCAAGATTCCATTTTGGCTCTAACTCTAAATGTTCAGCCTTATAACCTTTTTCTAAAAGTCTATGCACACATTCAAAAACTACAAAATTTTCAGGGTGTGAAAAATTAGAAGTAGTTTTATCGTGAATTTTTATTTCTTTTGGGTAATTAATACTTTGGTTTTTATAATCTATTAAAAGTGTGTAATTATTGATTGTTTTTACATAATTTTCATTTTTATTTTTAAAGCCTAAGTTTTCTAGAACTTGTTTTAAATTATCTTTTGTAATCATTTATTTCCTTATAATCTCACCACCTTAGCACCAAAACCACCTTGATTGATCGGTGCGTCATTAAAGCCTTTGACACTTTTGTGAGTTTTTAAAAACTCTCTTACCGCAAAGGCAAGCTTTCCTGTGCCTATGCCATGATAGATCAAAACCTCATCAAATCCTGCAAGCAAAGCATCTGAAATAAATTTATCAAGCCTTGAAATAGCCTCATCACTCCTAAGTCCATGCAAATCCAAAGTTACACTTAGATTGCTTGGTTTGCTTATGCTTATACTTGTTTTTGCTACTTTTTTTGGCATTGCGCCACTTTTTTTAAGCAGTTTTAAAGGCACACGAAGTTTGATCCCATCACTTTCAACCATAGCATCATTTTTAGAAATGCTTATGATTTTACCCTTAATTTTTTCATATTTTACAAAATCCCCCACACGCAATTCTTCGTTTTGCTCCATACTTGGCAAGATGATTTCTTTTTTAAGTTCATTGGCTTTATTAAGACTTCTTTGCTTGTCTTTTATATCTTTAAGCTGTATGGTTTTTTTAGCTTCTTCTATGGCTTTGTGAAATTTAAATTCTAAATTTCTCAAACTCGTACGAAATTCTTGTTCATTTTTTTCTTTTTGCTCTTTTAAGGAAAGTAAAATTTCATCGACTTTTTGCTCTTTTTTCTCGACATTTTCAAGCTTAGCTTTTAGTTCTAATTCAAGATTGATATTTTTACCCACAAGCTCTTCTAAATTTTCTTTATCCTCGCCATAAAGCTTTTTAGCCTCGCTAACTAAATTCGGCGGAATCTGATAACGCAAAGCGGTTTCAAAGGCATAAGATTTTCCTATAGTACCTTTTAAAAACTCATATTTTGGGCGTGAAAGCTCTTCATCATATAAAGCAGCAATGAGTTCAACTTGCTCATTCTTTGCTAAAAGCATGGCAAGGTGTTTGTGGTGTGTGGTGATGATGATTTTAAGATTATTAGCTATGAGTTTTGAAATTAACACACTATACAAACAAGCCGCTTCTTCAAAATCTGTTCCAAGCTCTATTTCATCTATACCCAAAAGCAAATTTTTCTTAGAAAAAAGTCTAGAAAAATGCAACATTCTTCCTGCAAAAGTTGAAATGTCGTTTTTAACATTTTGCGGATCTTCTATGATGGCATCAAATTCTTTAAAAGTACCGATTTTACTTTCACTTGCTTTTATATGCATAGGCAAAAGATGTTTAGCTAAAAATGCTGCGCTTAGCATGGATTTTAAAAGCATGGATTTTCCGCCTGCATTTACCCCTGTGATGATTAAAACTTGTTTTTTAAATTCCAAACTCACGCTTTTTGGATTTTTTAAGGCAGGATGGGCGAAATTTTTAAGCACTAAATCCGTACTTTGATCGCACAAAATAAATTCAAAATCCCTTTTTTTAGCAAGCAAAACTCTAGCACTATAATGGTCAAAAAGATCAAAGGCTGTATTGATAAATTTTAAAAAAGGTAGATTTTTTGCTAAAAAAGCTGAGAAATTTTTAGCGTATTCATAATAAATTTCTTCTTTTTGATTTTTGATTTTTTCTATATCATTTTGCAAATTTTCAACACTTAAAGGCACGATATAAAAGCCACCGCCACTACTTCTACCTATGATTTTTGCTTTAATAGCGTGATTAAACCCGCCTCTTACAAGCAAGGCTTCAAGATTGTTTATAAGATGGATTTGTGTATCGATAAGATAAGGCATCAAAGCTTTTGTATAGCAAAATTTCTTAAACTCAGCTATTATGCTTTCATTTTTTAATCTTAGAGCGGCATTAAGATTTACAAGTCTTTCATCTAAACTTTCTTTCAACTCCCCTTTTTCATCGAAATTCAAACAAAGCTCCAAAGCCCCGCTAACAAATTCTATCTTTTGTAGCCAAGAGTCTAAATTTGTTCCTAGTTTTATTTTTTTTAACTTTTCAAAATAACGAAAAATTTTTACAAATTCAAAAATTTCATCTAAATGTAAAATTCCTTGCTTGCTTAAATGAACTAAGGCTTTATCAAGATTGCTAAGCTCTGGTATAGTAGGAAATTCCACCTCGCAAAGCTCATGTATGCGTTTAAAATGAAGATTAGAATCTCCTTGCAAAAAAATCTCCTTATCTCTTGCAAAAAGGGCTTTAAACTCTTCTAAATAGCTGTTTAAATCAAGCTTTGAGATCAATTCTTCTTTTGTATCATTCATCATTTAACCTACAATCTTTAATATCTATGATTAAAGA
Source organism: Campylobacter sp. CFSAN093224 (assembly GCF_012897395.1). Taxonomy (NCBI): domain Bacteria; kingdom Pseudomonadati; phylum Campylobacterota; class Epsilonproteobacteria; order Campylobacterales; family Campylobacteraceae; genus Campylobacter; species Campylobacter sp. CFSAN093224. The sequence goes on from NZ_CP040607.1 coordinate 996,719, forward strand.
ATTAAAATTTTGATTATTATCCTTTGAAATAAAACTTCCTGTACCAAATTCATAATTAAAATACGCCTTAGAAACATTGATATCTTTACATAAAATATTTTTATTTTGATTAAAAGCTACGATAATATCTGTTCTTAAATGACTTTTTTGTGTGTTTTCAAATTCAAAAAATACTGCTAAAACAATAAAAATCACAAGCAAAATACCAAAAAAAGGTTTAGTTTTTTTGCCTAATTTTTCACGCAAAGCAAAAGTGATTAAGGCTAAAATTAAGATGATTAAAAGATATAAAAAAACCCTACTCATTTTTTTGCCTTAATTTATTACTGATATCTCCTGCACCAAAACCTATAATAAGCCCTTCTTCAAAAACCTGTCCCTTGGAAGCTACTAAAAATTTACCCTCTCTTTTGATATCTTCTACAAATAAAGCCTTAGGAAAAACCGCTTTTAAATCAAGTTCTATAGGCTTTTCTCCTGCAGCATAAACAGGTAAAATTACAAGCTCATCAACACCTTCAAAAGCCTTTGCAAATTCCTTTAAATTTGTAGCCAAACGCGTGTAGCGGTGGGGTTCAAAAATGGCTGTAATTTTTTTATATCTACCTAATTTTGCGTATTCTTGTGCTGCACTTAAAGTCGCTTTTATTTCGGTGGGATGATGACCATAATCATCGATTAAAACCAAATTTTCATCAGCATGTAAAATATCAAAACGCTTTTTAATACCTTGATAATTTTTAAGCCTAGTTCTTATCGTTTCTATATCTAAGAAATTTAAAGCCGCCAAAATCGCCAAAGACGCATCAAGGGCTAAATGATATCCCATGCCAAAAACCTTAAATTCACCTAAATCTTTCAACTCAAAGCTTGTAAAAGGTTTGAAATTTTCTATACGCATGGTGCAGTTTTTGATATCTTTGTTCGGATAAAGCTTGGTTGACTCATTTTTATAATTTTTCAAAAACTCATCTTCAGCATTAATCACGCGAATTTTAGCCGTATCTAAAAACTGCGTATAAGCATGATGGAGTTTTGAAACTTCATTGCCATAATGATCTAAATGCTCTGCTTCTGCATTAGTAACTATAGCCAAATAAGGATTTGAATTTAAAAAAGAACTATCGCTCTCATCAGCTTCAAAAACAAGGTTTTGGCTTTCTTTATAAATCATATTTGAACCAAATTCTTTTAAAATCGCTCCGATGATCACAGAAGCATCATCAAGCAAAGAAGCCAAAATACTTGAAGTTGTGCTTTTTCCATGTGCTCCTGCAACTGCAAAAACGCGCTTATCTTCTAAGATAAGAGGTAAGGCCTCCTTGCGTGAAAGGCATTTAATGCCTAATTCTTTAGCGTGTTTAAATTCAGGATTTTCTTCTTTGATAGCAGCAGAATAAATAACTAAATCTTTGTTTAAAATATTGTCTTTATGATGAGGGATACTGACCTTAACCCCTTCTTTTTCTAGTTCTTTAGTGATTTTACTCTCTTTAAGATCACTTCCGCTAATTTTAAAACCTTTTTCTTTTAAAAATCTTGCTAAAGCGGAAATTCCTATACCGCCTATGCCGATAAAATGGATATTTTGCATCATTTAAACCTTTATACTTTAAAGGCTAAATTTTAGCACTTTTTTACTAAAAAGAAAATATAAATCCTATTTTGAAATGCCTAAACGCTCGGCTAATTGATATAAATTTAACTCTCTATAAAATTTATCAAAGTCTTTAGTATAAACATCAAGATTAAAAGCTTTATTCATATCTTTTAAAGTATCATTACTTTCAAAATAGTACCCTTTACCGCCACTATAAATACCTTTTTTATCAATCCATACAGCATCGTTGATCCCAAATTCTAATTTCTCATCACTTGGTCTTGCTAACATATTTCTTCCGCCTACGCTTAAATACTTGACATTATTTAAACTTAAAGCATAAAGAGTTGGAAAAATATCTTTATGAGATCCTACACGATCTTTATCATAATAAATATTATCTTGCAAATCCTTAGGAATATAAAGATAAAAAGGTACACTATAAGCAAAAGCTTTTTGGGAATTTAAATCTATACTCATTTCGCGTACTCTATGATCTCCAGTTGCTGCTATAATGACACTATTCTTAAATGGACTTTGTTTTACTTTATCTAGAAATTTTCCAAATTCATTGTTTGCATAAGTATAAGCTTTGATAATGTTATCTTGTTTATCTTTTTCATAAGGAAGCATATTAAGCAAAGTTTGCGGAATGTTTTGTAATTTTGGCAAATCATTTTGTGGAATTTTATAAGGTGGATGATTAGAAATAGTAAGAGCAATTATAAGGGTGTTGTGTGGATTTTTTTGAAGTAAGTCATAAACTTTTTTATATAAAAACTCATCAGCTACCCCATAACCATTTTCGCTATCTTTTGCTCCATTATACTCTTTCATTAAAATATTTTCATCTATAATCTCATCTACCCCCAAAATACTGAGATAATTTTTAATATTTTGCCAAGATCCATTACCTGCACTTACAAAAATCACCTTATATCCTGCTTTCTTATAAATAGCAATAGGTGTTAAATCTAAATAAGTTTTCTGAAATTTACTTGTGGAAATATTAGAAAATGGACTTACAAAAAATAAGTTTGCAAAACTTGGTATAGTTCCATTACTAGAACTCAAAAAACGTTTGAATAAAAAATCTTGCTTAAAATGTTTATCTAACGAACCCAAAAAATTATGTTCTGTATTTGCAAAATCAGCCAAATTAAGCCCAAAACTTTCCATTAAGTTAACAAATACACTAGGATGATTCTTTTCAGCTTTTAGATTTATAGGACTTTGATGCAAATAATCAAAAAGTTTTTCTTTAAGTTCTTGTGCTTTTAAAGGTGTGATAGCCTTCAAAGCTGCTTCTTCTTTATATTGTTTTAAAGCCCAAGAAAATGCCATAATTGGATTTAACATTGTATCATTTACAACACTATATTCGCTAAAAGAATAATTTTGCACATTTATAGCCACATGCTTAAATGGACCCCTTAAGGCTATAACATAAACAATAATTAATATTAAATTTAAAGCTATCAAGGGAAATAATCTTAAATTAACAGGTTTTAGCTTTAAATTTAATATTTTCAAATTTAAAAAAAATACAAAAACTCCAAAAATCAACATTAAAGCTAAAATTTTTAAAATTGGATAATCGTGATAAATAATACTTAAAATAGTTTTTGCGTTATCATCTTTTAGAGTAAACATAAAAATATCAAATTTAGTCTTGTAAATTTCGTAATAATAGTATTTTGCATAAGAAAATCCTATACAAAGACAAGAAATAACAATTATATAAATGCTTGAAAAAATGAAATAAAAATTTTTACTATATATTACTAATTTATTATTTATTTTTATATTAGAAAAAATTAAACTTAAAAAACCACAAAGCAAGAATGGTAAAAACGCTGCGCTTAAAAATCTTATATCATGAAAAACACCTAAAAGATACATTAAAAAGATTTCATTTTTATCACTAATTAAACCAGTAGGGATAAAAGAATTTTGCATTAAAATACGATTAATGGTAAAAGTTACTATAAATAATACACTAAAAATAAAAATTTGAAGTAAAATTTTTCTCATATTCACCTTCTTTAAAAATTCTTAAGAATTTTATCAAAACCCCAAAGTTTTCTTGCTTCATCACTTTTTTTAGGCTCTATAATAAGCATTTCTTCTTCAGAACCTAATTTACTTTCTATCTCACCAAAAGCATTGATAAACAAAGTATCGCCGTAAAAATTCCACTCATCTTTTGTTTTGCCTATGCGATTTACTCTTAAAATGCTTGTAGAATTTAAAAAAGCTCTTGTTTTTAAAAGTTCTTCCCATCTTTGTTTGCTTTCAAAGGTACAAGCACTAGGAACGATAACCAAATCAATTTTTTTCGCCATAATCTGTTGCCAAAAAATATCAAAATGTGTCTCAAAACCAAAAAGCAAAGCACATTTTAATTTTTCATAATTAAAAGTAAAAATTTTTAATTCTGATGGAGTTTTGTTGCTGAAAAATTTTTCTTCATTCCAATGTTCATAAGGCATTAAAATTTGCTGTTCATAACTTTTAACACCATTTGGAGTAACTTTTAAGCAAAGTTTTTTATAACTTTTAGCTTCAACACTAACATAAGGAGCGATGATTTCTAATTCGTATTTTTTAGCAAGTTTAATCAAGCTTTCTTTTTTAGCTTCGCTTTGTTCTTTTATCATATTTTTTGGCATATGCAAAAGTTCTGTAAAAAAACTGTTGATCACATATTCTCCCAAAACTACTAAATTTGCTCCATTGTCTTTTGAAGCTTTAAGATAATAATCAAGCCTTGATTCACTTAAAGCTAAAGTTGGAAACTGTAAAGCTGCTATTTTACTCATCGATTTGCTCCACTTCTAATTTTGCTTTTTCAAGCTCAAGTCTTGCTTTTTTGATACTCTCTAAACCTTCTTTATAAATTTTTACACTTTCATCTAAGGCAAGCTCTTGATTATTTAATTTTTCCAAAGATTCATTAGCGTGTTTTAAATTTTCTTCAAAACTCATTGATGATTAACCTTGTAGTTTGGTGCTTCATGAGTGATAGTAACATCATGCACGTGACTTTCTTTAAGCCCTGCAGTGGTAATTTCAACAAATTCGGCTCTTTTTTGAAAATCTTCTATATCTTTAGCCCCAACATAACCCATAGAAGAACGCAAACCTCCTAAAAGTTGATGCACCACGCTTCTTATACTTCCCACATAAGGAACACGCCCTTCTATACCTTCAGGAACGAGTTTATCTTGAGCAGTACCTTGCTGAAAATATCTATCCGAACTTCCCTTTTGCATAGCCCCAAGTGAGCCCATACCACGATAAGACTTATATTGTCTTCCTTGATAAGTAAAAAGCTCTCCTGGACTTTCATCTGTTCCAGCTAAAAGCGATCCTATCATAACAGAACTCGCACCTACAGCTAAAGCTTTTGCGATATCACCTGAATATTTAATCCCGCCATCAGCTATCACAGGAACGCCAAATTTATTTGCTTCTTCCACGCACTCATCAATGGCCGAAATTTGAGGCACACCCACACCTGAAACAATACGCGTAGTACAAATACTTCCTGGCCCAATACCTACTTTAACCGCATCTACCCCTGCTTCGCAAAGTGCTTTTGCTGCAGCTGCAGTGGCGATATTTCCTGCGATAAGATCTAAATTTGGATATTTAGTTTTAATCGCTTTTATCGTATCAATAATACCCTTAGAATGTCCATGCGCAGAATCAAGCACAACAACATCAACGCCAGCTTCAACTAAAGCATCCACACGATCCATTTGCCCTACTCCTATAGCCGCACCCACGCGTAATCTTCCAAAATTATCTTTATTGGCATTAGGATATTCTTTGCGTTTTTTAAGATCTTTTATAGTGATAAGTCCTTCCAAGCGTCCTTGTTCATCAACTATAGGAAGTTTTTCTACTTTGTTGGTGCTGAAAATTTTTTCCGCATCATCTAAAGTACAACCCTTTGGAGCAGTGATTAAAGGCATTTTAGTCATAACATTTTCAACCAAATTTGAAAAATCACTCTCAAATCTTAAATCACGATTGGTAAGTATGCCTATTAGTTTCTTATCTTCATCTACTACAGGAACACCTGAAATTCTATACTCTGCCATAATTTCTAAAGCTTCCGCAACACTTGCCTTAGGACTTACAAAAATAGGATCGATAATCACCCCGCTTTCGCTTTTTTTCACTCTTTTTACTTCTCTAACCTGTGAGGCTATATCCATGTTTTTATGAATCACTCCAAGCCCTCCAAGTCTTGCCATCATAATAGCAGCCCTGTGTTCAGTAACTGTATCCATAGCCGCAGAGATTAAAGGCATATTTAAAGTGATATTTTTTGTTAATTTAGTGTGAATTTTTACTTCCTTAGGTAAAACTTCAGAATACCCAGGACGCAATAATACATCTTCAAAAGTTAAAGCTCTTTTTACAATTTTCATCTTTCATCCTTAATGTTTAATCATTTGTTCTAAACTTAAAGCCCCATCTAACAAGGTTTGTTCATCATAAGCTTTGCAAATCAGTTGTGCTGATATATTAAGCCCTTCTTTATCTTTTGCAACAGGCACACTAATGCCTCCAAGTCCTGCTAAATTTACAGAGATAGTATAAACATCTTCTAAATAAGTTTGCATAGGGCTTTTTTGAGTATCAAATTTAAAAGCCGTTGTAGGCGTTACAGGCATAAAAATAAGATCACAATCTTGCAAAATTTCTTCATATTTTGCCTTAATAAAAGCTCTAGCTTTTTGTGCTTTAATATAATACGCATCATAATATCCACTGCTTAAAACAAAAGTTCCTAACAAAATTCTTCTTTTTACTTCTTCTCCAAAACCTTCGCTGCGTGTATTTACATACATTTCTTTTAAATTTTGGATATTTTCAGAACGCTTGCCATAACGCACCCCATCATAACGACTTAAATTTGCACTTGCTTCAGCTGTTGCGATGATATAATACGCTGCGATATCAAACTTAGAATCAAGCAAATTTTTATATACAATCTCATGTCCATTAGCTTTTAACATATCTATGGTTTTTAAAAGTGCGTTTTTTACTTCACTATCTGCATCATTGACATAATTTTCAATCACTGCAATTTTTAATTTTTTATTTGCATTTAAATTTGGAGCGGTTTTGATAAACTCGATATTTGCACTCGTGCTATCCATTTTATCATATCCTGCGATCGCATCATATAAAATTGCCGCATCTTCTACATTTTGCGTTAAAACCCCAATTTGATCCAAACTTGAAGAATAAGAAGCTAAGCCATAGCGACTCACTCTTCCATAACTCGGTTTAAATCCTACGCAACCACAAAAAGCTGCAGGCTGACGTACAGATCCTCCTGTATCAGAACCCAAACTTGCCAAAGCCAAGCCACCCGCTACCACAGCAGCACTTCCACCACTTGAACCACCTGGCACACGCTCAAAATTTAAAGGATTTAAAGTTTTGCCATAATAAGAACTCGCTGTTGAACTTCCCATAGCAAATTCATCCATATTGCAACGCCCAAAAGGAGAAAAACCATTAGCTTTTAAATTAACAATCACACTTGCATCATAAGGAGCGATATAACCTTGTAAAATCTTACTCGCACTAGTAAGCTCCCAGCCCTTTACGCTGATATTATCTTTTATAGCTACAGGCACACCTTCACCTGAAACACTTAAGTCTTTATCTAAAAATTGTTCGATATAAGCACCTATTTTTTTTTCTTTTTTTGCTTTTTCATTGAGTTCTTTTTTTAAATTTTCAAGTTCTTCTTTGGAGTATTTTAAAGCTTCTTTTAAAGTTATCATTTATTTTCCTTTGTTTTTTTGATCAAAAATACTGCTAAAGCACTAAAAGCCAAAACCACCGCTATAGTTGTGATGATAATGCTATTTGGAATAGGATTTTCTAGCATTGAATCCCTTTTAAAACTTCTTCACATCTTAAACAAGGTGTTTCTTCATCTTTACTTTGAAGTTTCCAACATCTTGGGCATTTACAAAGTGAAGCTTTGGTGATTTTAAATTTCTCATTCTCTACTTCAAATTCAGCCAAAATTTCTTCATTTTCATTGCTGATTTGACTTACCATAAACCAATCGGCTAATTCCTCATTTGGGAATTTATTAAAACTGATGTTTAAATTTAATTCCAAAGTAGATTTAATGATTTTATCTTTTTTAAGTATATCAATCTGTTCAAAAAATTTCTCTCTAGCACTCATTAAAAATGTATCATCTATACCAAAATCATAATCAAAATCCTGAGTTAAACTTAGATCAAATACATCTTTTGCATCGCCTTTGATTAAAACATTAGCATGTTCTAAAGCCTCATCTACACTATAGCTTAAATTTGGAGCAAGTAAATTTAAAAGCTCTTTTGCTATCAAAGCCATAGCCACTTGAGCAGATTTTCTTCTTTGGGCATTTTCGCTATCACAATAAAGTCTATCTTTACTGATATCAAGATAAATCCCACTTAAATCCGCACTTAAGAAATTTAAAAGCAAACTAAAACCTTTAGCAAATTCATAAGCAAAAAATGCCTCTTTGCTTGCTTTAAAAACTTTAGTTGCACGGCTTAATATCCATTTATCAATAAAACTAAATTCTTTAACTTTTAAATCTTTTAAATCATTGGTATTGGCAAGTAAAAATCTTATAGTGTTTCTTATTTTGCGGTATTGTTCGCCTACTTGTTTTAAGATATTGTCTGAAATTTTTAAATCACTTGAATAATCACTTAAAAGTATCCAAAGTCTTAAAATTTCAACTCCATAGGTTTTTGCTACATATTCAGGAGCGATCACGTTGCCTTTAGATTTAGACATTTTTTGCCCTTTTTCATCGGTGGTAAAACCATGAGTTAAAATGCTTTCATAAGGTGCACTTTCATTGATCGCTGTACCTACAAGCAAAGAGCTTTGAAACCAACCCCGATGTTGATCGCTTCCTTCTAAATACATACTTGCTCTTTTTTCTCCTGCGTCATAAAGTCCGCTATTTAAAACCGCATTAAAAGTACTTCCACTATCAAACCAAACATCTAAAATATCATATACTTTTTCTAAATTTTCAGCGTTGTATTTTGAATTTGTAGGAATTAAATCTTTGATTTCAAACTCCCACCACGCATCAGCGCCGTGTTTTTCAAAAATAGCCGCTACAAAGTCAAAAAGCTCATCATCAAAAATGACTTCTTTAGTGTTTTTATCTCTAAAAAAGGCTATAGGCGTTCCCCAGTCCCTTTGTCTTGAAATACACCAATCTGGGCGATTTTCCACCATAGAACCTATTCTTTTTACCCCACTTTGCGGATAAAAAGTTGTTTTTAAAAGTTGTTCTTTTGCACACTCTCTTAAAGTTTTTCCTTGAAGTTTTGGTTCATCCATTAAAATAAACCATTGTTTAGTAGCTCTATAAATCACAGGCTTATGCGTTCTCCAACAAAATGGATAAGAGTGTATAAATTTAGAAGAATGTAAAAGTTTTTCGCCTAAAAGTTCTAAAATTTTTTCATTGGCCTTAAAAATATGAAGACCTATAAACTCTTCAAGCAAATGAGAAGGCAAAAGCCTTTTAGCTCTTAAAGTTTCATCATAACATCCGCTATCATCAACAGGCATTAAAACCTCAATGCCATATTTCAAACAAGCATAATAATCATCTTCGCCATGTCCTGGTGCAGTATGTACAAGTCCACTTCCACCATCCATCAATACATGCTCGCCCATAATTAAAACAGATTTTCTTCCATTTAAAGGATTGATAGCTTCAAGTTTTTCAAATTCTTTTGCGTTTAGTTCTTTTTGAATTTCTCCACTTGTAAGTCCTTTTTCTACCATACTTTTAAGTAAAGCACTTGCAAAAATCAAACCCTCTTTGGTGATCACATAATTTTCATTAGGATTTAAAGCTATAGCTTGATTAGCCACCAAAGTCCAAGGCGTAGTTGTCCATATCACTGCGCTTGCTTTTGAAACGCCTAATTTTTCGCAAGCTTTTACATCTAAATCAAAAGCCACAAAGATAGAATAATCTTCTTTATCTTGATACTCTACTTCAGCTTCCGCTAAAGCTGACTTTGCCGCCCAACTCCAAAAAACAGGTTTAGAACGCTCACAAAGTAAGCCTTTTTTAGCAATCTCGCATAAAGTTCTATAAATCGCTGCTTCAAACTCAAATTTCATAGTCAAATAAGGCTTATCCCAATCCGCAATAATGCCTAAATTTTTAAATTCTTCTCTTTGGATATCTACAAATTCACTCGCATGTTGTCTGCAAAACTCACGAATTTCTTTCTTGCTTAAGCTTTTTTTCTTTTCTCCAAGCTTTACTTCTACTTGTTGTTCTATAGGTAAACCATGACAATCCCACCCTGGAGTAAAACGCACACTCTCACCTTTAAAATAATGCGTTTTGATAATAGTTTCTTTTAAAATTTTATTTAAAGCATGTCCTATATGGATATGTCCGTTAGCATAAGGGGGGCCATCGTGTAAGGTAAAACTTTTTTTCGCATTTTTGCGATTTTCTTTCATTTTTTCATAAGCATAATTTTGCTCAAACCATTTTTTAAATCTTTGCGGTTCAAGTTCCGCTAAATTCGCCCGCATAGCAAAACTAGTACTGGGCAAAAGTAGAGTTTCTTTGTAGTCCATTTTTTCCACCTAATTTTTAATAATCTTAAATTCTACTCAAATTAGCTTTAATTTCTACTTTGTTTTTAGCTATAATTATAAGAAAAAAAGGAAAATTTATGAAACATTTGCTTTATCTTATAGGAGATGAGCTTACTATAAACGAAAAATTCAAAAATTATATTTATAGAACTTATGAAGAAAAATTTAAAGAAATTAACGAAATTCGCATACAAAATAAAACCGATAAAGATTTACCCTTTTTGCTTGAAAATCTCTTAAATCAGTATGATTTTATCACTTTATTTACAAGCCCTTTGCATTATGCGACTGTTGCTAAAATTTTAGCAACTTTAAATGATGATAATCTTATCTTAAAAGATGATACCTTGGTTCCAGATAAAGCAGAATTTAGTAAAAATAGCTTTGTGTGTAATTTTTCAAATTCAAAAATCAATGTCGTTAAAATAAATCCAAGCGAAAAATTACCCAATCTTCTTGGGCATATAAAATTAAATTTTGCATATTTTTGCATTTTTGGCATGGATGATGAAAGCGCTATATTACTACTGCAAACCCTAACAAAATCTTATGAGATAAGTATAAAATCAACCAAGCTTTTAGATAATCTTGTGCTTATTAAGGCCACTTGCGCTAATTTTGGAAAACTTGATGGTTTTTTAAATAGCGTAAAAAATCTTTTTGGACAAAAGGTGTTTTTAGGTAAAGATCCTATACATTTTATAAGCTCTAAACTTTTAGAAAAAAAATTAAAAATTTCTTTTGCTGAAAGTTGCACAGGTGGACTTTGTACAAGTACCTTAACCAAAATTTCAGGTGTAAGTGAAATTTTTGAAGGTTCTATTGTAAGTTATTCCAACCGCATCAAACACGAATGGCTTGGAATTAGCGAAAGCGTCTTAGAAAATAATGGCGAATACAGTGAACGTTGTGTTTATTTTATGCTAAAAGGTATTTTTAAAACAGCTAATCCTGATTTTGCCTTAGCTATTAGCGGAGTAGTTGGCGAAAAAGATGAGGGAAAAATAAAATCAGGCACTATTTATATAGGTGCAATGTTTAGAGATGGAACTTTTATCCAAGAAACGCTTTATTTAGATGGAGATCGTGAATTTATGCAAGAACAAGCTGTTTTGGCAACTTTTTGCTTACTTCTAAAATTAAAACCTGAAATTTTTGAAATTTAAGGGATTTAAAAATGAAAGAAATTAAGCTAAAAGAAGACTTGGAAAAAATTTATCCCTTGATAAAACAATTAAGAAATAACCTATCTTTGAAAGATTTTTTAGACAAAATCCAACTTGCTACACAAACTCAACATTATAAACTTTTTGCCTATGAAAATGAGGGAAGCTACAAAGCAGCTTGTGGAGTCATGCCCTTTAATATACTTTATCATAATCATTGTCTTTATATTTGTGATTTTGTCGTAGATGAAACTTTAAGAGGAAAGGGTATAGGTCAAGCTTTTTTGAAAAAAATCCAAATTTGGGCAAAAGATCGAGGATATGAAGAATTAGAACTAAGTTCAAGTTTTTTTAGAACACAAGCTCATGAATTTTATATCCAAAAAATGGGTTTTGAAAAATCCGGTTTTGTTTTTAAGAAAAATATCAAACTATAATATTTTTTGATTAAGCTTTGCATTTTATAATTAATATTATTATTTTTGATTTTAAGGAATAAAATGAATTTTAAAGAACTAATTTCAAAACGCAGAGCTTGTAAACTTTTTAATGATAAAAAAATCAATGAAAAGGATTTGCATTTTATCTTAGAAAGCGGAGTCTTAGCCCCAAGCTCACATGGATTTGAGCCTTGGAAATTTGTAGTATTAGAACAAAAAGAACATAATCTTAAGCTCTCAACTCTATGTTACAATCAACAAAATGTAGCAAGTGCGAGTCATAATATTATTTTTCTAGCAAGAAAAGATCTTCAAAGCAAAGATGAATTTGCACAAAAACAAGTGCGTCGTTTCTCAGGTTCTAGCGAAAGAAAATTTTCAAAAAATTTTAGAAATTTATACTCATAAAACCAATGCAATGAATGATAATGAACTCTATCATTATGCACAACTTCAATGCTATCTTGCTATGATGCAAATGTCACTAGCTGCAATGAGCTTAGGTATTGATTCTTGTATGATAGGTGGCTTTGAAAAAGCTAAGGTTGATGATTTTCTTAATTTAACTTATCCTTTTGAAACTGCTGTAATTTTATCCTTAGGATATAAAGCCCATGAACCAAAATATTCTACTCAACGCTTAAATTTTAATGAAGTCGTCGAATTTTACAAGGAAAAATAATGAAAAAAGAACTTGAAATTTTTAGTACAAGATATTCTTGTAGAAATTTTAAAAATGAAAAACTCAAAAAAGAGGATTTAAATTCTATTTTAGAAATAGCAAGATTAAGCCCAAGCTCCTTAGGACTGGAACCTTGGAAATTTATAGTAGTGCAAGATGAGAAAAGAAAAGAAGAACTTTCTAAAATTTGCAACCAGCAAAAACATGTAAAAGATTGCGCTGCGTTAATTATCATCATTTCAAGACTTGATTTTTTGGATTATTTTGAAGAAAAACTTAGAAAAAGAGATATGAGTGAAACAGAAATGCAAAAACGCTTAGATGCTTATATGCCTTTTTTAAAATCTCTAAATCAAGAAGAAAAAATATCTTATGCAAGAGAACAAGCTCATATAGCTCTAGCTAGCATACTTTACAGTGCTAATGCTTTAAATATAGCAAGCTGCACTATAGGTGGTTTTGATAAACAAAAGCTTAATTCTTATTTATCACTTGATATTCAAAAAGAAAGATCAAGTTTGGTGGTGGCTTTAGGATATTGCAACGATGAAAAAAATCCTCAAAAAAATCGTTTTAGTTTTGATGAAGTTGTAAAATTTATTTAAATTTTGCTTTTAAGCAAAATTTAAATAAAAATAAACTGATTCTTTTTTGTATTTTTACTAAGTCTTTGCTTAAATTTTATACAATTTTGATTATAATTTTACATTTAATTTCACAAGGCTTGTTATGAATTTACCCAATATCTTGGCGATTTTTAGAATGGTTTTAGCGCCTTTGCTATTTTTTTTATTAATTCATCATTTTGAAAATATTCATCAAAGTTGGATTAACTATTTTGCTGCTTTAACTTTTTCATTAGCAGCTTTAAGTGATTTTTTTGATGGATACATCGCAAGAACTTGGAAACAAACTACAAAACTGGGTGGAATCTTAGATCCATTAGCCGATAAAATGCTTGTTTTAGCAGCTTTTTTAGGGCTTTTACTTACAGGAAAAGCTAATGAATGGGTAATTTATATTATATTAGTAAGGGAATTTTTTATCACAGGTTTTAGAGTTGTAATGATTAGCGAAAATTTAAATGTCAATGCTTCTTTTGCAGGCAAACTTAAAACCGCTTTTCAAATGACTGCGATAGGATTTTTAATCATGGAGTGGATAGGCGGTGAAATTCTACTTTACATAGCTTTGATTTTAACTCTTTATTCTGGATTTGAATACATCTATACTTATATAAAAGCTCAAAAAAAAGGAGAAAAATGAGATCTTTATTATTTTTAATTGTTATTTTGATTTTGGGAATTAAATTTTATTCTATTGAATTTTTAGCAACTGTTTTAGTCATCTCATTTTTAATTTTCTTTCACGAATTAGGACATTTTTTGGCTGCAAGATCTTTGGGTGTAAAAGTTGAAGTTTTTAGTATAGGATTTGGAAAAAGTCTTATAGAGCGTGAATTTAAAGGCACAAACTATCGCTTAAGCACTTTACCACTTGGAGGATATGTTAAACTTAAAGGACAAGATGATATGCGTCCTGGTTTTGAAAATCTAGACAAAGATAGCTATAGCATTTTAAGTCCTTTAAAAAAGATTTATATTCTTTTTGCTGGACCATTTTTTAATCTAATTTTAGCTTTTTTTCTTTATATTATCATAGGAAATTTAGGTCTAAACAAACTTGCTCCGCAAATAGGAAACATAGCGCCAAACTCTGCTGCACAAGAAATAGGACTTCAAAAAAATGATACTATCTTAGAAATTAACGGTATAAGAATTCAAACCTTTGATGAAATTTCAAAGCATTTAAGTTTAGATCCTTTGAAAATATTAATCAATAGAGAAGGAAAAAATTTAGAATTTATTTTAACTCCAAAAATAGGACAAGGATACAATGACTTTGGACAAATCGTTGAAAAACCTCAACTTGGAGTCAGTCCAAATGGGACAAGCACTCTTGTAAAACACCAAGGTTTAGAAAGTTTTAAATATGCCGCACAAGAAAGTTTTCAAGCTTCTACACTCATCATCAAGGGTATTGTAAAACTCATAAGTGGTGAAGTTGAAGCAAAAAATTTAGGCGGTATTATCACCATGACTGAAATTACCTCAAAGGCTGCACAAAATAGCTTTACTTTGCTTTTATTTATCACTGCTTTAATTTCTATAAATTTAGGCATTTTAAATCTTTTACCTATTCCTATGCTTGATGGAGGACATATACTTTTTAATCTTTATGAAATGATTTTTAGACGCAAAGTTCCACAGCGTACTTTTGAATATTTAAGCTATACAGGCATGGCAATACTTTTAAGTTTAATGCTCTTTGCAACTTATAATGATATATCAAGGATTATAGGTGAATAAAAAATTTTCCTACCCTATTCCAAATTTTACTGATAGAAGAAAAAGTATAATCTTTTGGCGCTATTTGCGTTTTCAAGCAAGAAAAATTTTATATTTTCCTCAAGTAAGACTTCTAGAAAAAACGCTTAATAAAGAAAAAAATAAACATTTAAAAGACTTTTTCTCTCAAAGACCCTATGCTTGTTACAATGCTACAAGAAGATTTTGCGATAAAAGTTTTAAAGCAAATGAACGTGTTAAAACACTTATTTATGATGTTGATAAGGGACTCGCTTGTTTTAAATTTCTTCCCGAGGAACAAATAATTTTTTCTTTTGATGAAGATTTTGAGCTTTTTTTAGGATATAACTATAATGTTTGCGAAGAAGGTTTTTGGGCTTTTTCTTTAAAATTTAAAAAATACACAATCTTACAATGTAATTTTTGCTTTACTTTAGAAAACAATCTTCTACTTTCTTGTATACAAGGACATAAATACAAAGATTTTAATATTTTAGAAATTAATAAAATTTTAACTAAAAAATGTCATGGTTTGCGCCCTGTTGCTTTACTTATAGAATGCTCTAAGATGCTTTGTGAAATTTTAAAACTTCAAGCTACTTTAGGTGTACATGAAAAAAATCAAATCCGTTCTCAAAAAGGAAAAGAAAAAGGCTATTTTGTAGATTATCAAAAAATTTGGCTAGAAAATGGTGGAGAATTAATAAAAATCAATAAACACAAATACTATAAACTCCACCACTCTCAAAAAAACCTAGAAGAAATCCCTTCGCAAAAACGCTCCATGTATAAAAAACGTTTTGCTATGCTTGAAGAAATCAAAACAAATTTAGATAAAACCTTAAGTATTCAAGACTAATTAAGTATATTTTGATATAATCTAGTCTTGCTTTATGCAAAATCCTTGCTCATAAAAATGGGCTTTAATATCCATAAGGAGAAAAGATGAAACATTATGAGGTTTTATTTATCTTAAAACCAACACTTACTGAAGAGGAAGTGAATGCGAAGTTGGAATTCGTTAAAGAAGTCCTAACCAAAAATAGTGCAGAAATTGAAACTGTTGTTCCAATGGGTACTAGAAAATTAGCGTATAAAATCAAAAAATACGAAAGAGGAACTTATTTTGTGATTTATTTCAAAGCTCCTACAAACTTGATCGCTGAGCTTGAAAGGGTGTTAAGAATCACTGAAGAAGTAATAAGATTTTTAATCGTAAAATATGAAAATAAAAAAGAAATTGCAGCTTGGGAAAAACTAAGCCACGGGATTAAGCAATCTAAAAAAGAAATTAAACCTTTAGATGCTCCTGAAATTCAGTAAGGAAAAAGATGTTTAACAAAGTTGTTTTGGTTGGAAATCTTACACGTGATATAGAAATGCGTTATGCACAAAGCGGTAGTGCTATTGGAGCTTCCGCTATAGCAGTAACAAGAAGATTTACCGCAAATGGAGAAAAAAGAGAAGAAACTTGCTTTATTGATATAAGCTTTTATGGTCGCACCGCAGAAGTTGCAAACCAATACCTTACAAAAGGTTCAAAAGTACTCATAGAAGGACGTTTGAGATTTGAACAATGGAGTGATCAAAATGGACAAAATCGCTCTAAACATAGCATTCAAGTTGAAAATATGGAAATGCTTGGCAATTCCAATGCTCCACAACAAGGCGGAAATTTTGGCAATAATAGCTTTTCAAACAACAATTATAGTGGAAACTATGAAAATCAAAGCTATGATCCTTATATGAGTGAAAATCAAAATTTTAATAAAGCAAAAGCAAACCCTGCTCCACAGAGAAACCAAAGCCCACAACACGAAGAAAAATTAAAAGAAATTGATATCGATGCTTATGATAGCGATGATACTAATTTACCATTTTAAAGGATAAACTATGGCAGAAAAAAGAAAATACTCTCGCAAATATTGCAAATACACTGAAGCAAAAGTTGAATTTATTGATTATAAAGATACAGCAATGTTAAAACATGCTTTATCTGAAAGATTTAAAATCATGCCACGCCGTTTAACAGGCACAAGCAAAAAATACCAAGAAATGGTAGAAGTTGCAATCAAACGTGCAAGACATGTAGCTCTTATCCCTTATATAGTGGATAGAAAAGAAGTAATCAATAATCCTTTTGAAGGACTATAATCTTTTAAAGCAAACTTGTAAAAAGTTTGCTTTCTTATACATTTATTCTCAAAATAAAATTAAACCAAAGTATATTCTAAAACATCACTGAAAGTATCAACAGCAATGATTTCCATATTGTCTCTAACCTCACTAGGAATATCTTTTAAATCTCTTTCGTAATTTTTTCTTGGAATTAAAGCTGTTTTTATATCTGCTTTATAAGCTGCAATTAATTTTTCTTTTAATCCGCCTATTGGTAAAACTTTTCCTTTTAAATCTATTTCACCCGTCATTGCAACATCTGCTTTAACCTTTTTATCACTAAAAATAGAAGCAATAGCTGTGCTTATCGTAATACCTGCACTTGGGCCATCTTTTGGAGTAGCTCCATCTGGCACATGTATATGAATATTATAACTATCATAAACATTAACTTTAGGATCAATAATTATTTTTTTAGGTATTTTTATTTTTCCTTCATCGATTAAAACTTTTATCATGCTAAAAGCAATTCTAGCTGATTCTTTCATTACATCACCCAAACTTCCTGTGAGCGTTAATTCTCCTTTACCTTTAATTTTTACAGCCTCTACTTTTAAAACATCTCCACCTACGCTTGTCCAAGCCAAACCATTGACCTGACCTACTTGATTTTCTCCATTATTTTTTTCTATTTCAAAAACTTTTTTATCTAAAAATTCATTCAAATTTTTTGTATTAATAATGACTTTTTTAATATTTTCTAAAAGTAGTTTTTTAGCACTCTTACGACACAACTCTGCCACTTTGCGACGCAAATTTCTAACTCCTGATTCACGAGTATAATCGCTAATGATTAGCTCTATAGTTTCATCATCAATAAATAATTCATTGGATTTTAAGCCATGTTTTTTAAGCTCATCTGGAATTAAATATTTTTTCATTATATGAAATTTTTCACTTGGAGTATAAGAGCTAAGTTCTATAAATTCCATTCTATCTCTTAAAGGTGCAGGAATATTGCTAATATCATTTGCCGTTGCTATAAAAATGACTTTACTTAAATCAATATTAAAATTTAAATAATAATCCCTAAATTTAGAATTTTGCTCTGGATCTAAAATTTCTAAAAGCACCGCACTTGGATCGCCTCTAAAACTGCGATTTAATTTATCAATTTCATCCAATACAATTACAGGATTAATTTGTTTTGCCTCTATGAGTCCTTGAGTAATACGTCCAGGCATAGCGCCTATATAAGTTCTACGATGACCACGTAGCTCATTAACATCTTCAAGTCCACCTAAAGCTATACGAATAAGCTCTCTTTTTAAAGCTTTTGAAACAGAATTTGCCAGTGAAGTTTTACCCACGCCAGGAGGCCCATAAAGACAAAGTATAACTTTAGCACCATCTTTTTCTGCTATTTTTCTTTTTTCTAAAAGTTCCCTAACTGCAAAATATTCTTCTATGCGTTCTTTTGGTTTATTTAATGCATAATGATCATGGTTGAGCTGTTTTGAAACTTCCTTAATATCAAGTTTTTTCTTAGAAATTTTTTCAAAAGGAACATCTAATGCTGTTTCTATGTAAGTTTGAATCATCGATGCTTCGGAATTATCTTGATGAATGCGTTCGAATTTTTCAATTTGTTTTTTGATTTCTTTATAAGCGTCTTCGTGCATAAATTTCTTCTTTAACTCCAGACGCTTTTGATACTCTCTAACCTCATCTTCTTTTTGCGTATCAGAACCAAGCTCTTTTTGAATTTGTCTTAATTGTTCTTTTAAAAAATATTCTTTATTTACCTTATCAATACGAGAATGTACTTTATTTTTAATTTCTTTTTGAATTTTATTAGCTTCTATTTCTTGAGCAATTAAATCTATTAATTTTACTAATTTTTGCTCAAGATCTGTTAAAACAAAAAACTCATAAGCAACTTGTTTTTTAATACGCACAGTATTTAAAATCAAATCGCAAATCCTAGATGCATCAAAACCTTCTTCAATTGTTCTTAAAAGATCCGGAGAAAAATAATGACTAATATTTGCCAAATTTTTTACCTTCTCTTTTAAAACTTCAAGAAGCGCTTCTTTTTTAGTTCCTTCTAAAAAGTCTTCTTTTATAAGTTCTATCTTGGCTTCTAAAGGTTTATTAGAAATTTGCTCTATAATTTTACCCTTAGCATATCCTTGAAAAAGTATTTTCACCCTTCCATCAGGTAAAGGAACTTTTCGCATGATAGTCCCAATCACTCCGCAATTATAAATTTCATCAAAATTTCTTCCATTTTCCAACTTTGAAGGTGCAACAAAAAGCATGCTATCATTTTTAATCGCAAGATCTAAAGCTTTCATATTGGATGAATCGTTAATAAAAATAGGAGTTATCATAAAAGGATATAAAAATAATTCATCTTCAACCAATACTGGTAAATTTGCTGGATAATTTTGTATCTCTTCAATCTGCATTTATTTTCCTTGTTTATTAAAATCTTTCAAATATACTTCTATACCAAGGAAGCTCAGGTTTGATAATACTTTGCTGATAAAATTCACTTTCTTGAAGTCTTTGTTTATAAATTTGTGCACTTTCATCATGCCCTATGCGCTGGTATAGATTTTCTATAGTACTATTAAGATAAAAAACCGCTAAATTAAATTTTGTAAGCATTGTTTGAACCAAAGGTTCATATTCTGTATAAGGATAATCTTTCAAAAAAGTATCTATTTCTTTTTGGCTTTCAAGCATTAAAGCCTGATTACGATTTGGCACTGCAAATGCATCAAATTTTGCCTTAATTTTAAGATAACGAATATAATCAGCATTGCGTGAATTTCCAAATTTTTTATTATATTCATCTAAATAAAATTCAGCTAACTTATATTCCTCTTCATCCATATGAGCTTGTGCTAAAATAATTAAAGTAGTTTCCAATAAAGGATCGGCAACATGCTCACTTGCCATACCATTATAATGATCATCAGCTTTTTCCAAATCCTTGTCCTGCAAATCTTTAATAATTTGCTTATACCACTCACTAGCACTAAGATTGTATAAACCTTCATCATTTTTCGTACTACACGCACTAAAAAAAACACTTAAAAAAACCAATAAAAAAATACCTTTTTTCATACTTCACCTTGATTTATATTCTCAAAAATATATATTTTAACGATTTTATAATTATGTTCTTCTAAAATTATAATAAAATTAATTAAATAATTTAAAATTTTGGAATGATTATTGCTTATTTTATGTTAAAATATTAAACATTATAACTTGAGGAGAAAACATGACCCTAGCTGTTAAATGCCCTATCTTAGGTTTTGAAGAAACCAAAAATATGGAATTTTCAACTATCGATGAAGTATTTGTAAGACTTAAAAGTCTTGATGGTAAAGACTTTTCTTTTGTTTTAATTAATCCTTATTTGATTAGACCTGATTATGAATTTGATATACCAACTTATTATCAAGAGCTTCTTTCTTTAACACCTGAATCTAATATGAAAATTTTTAATATAGTAGCCATAGCAAAAAGCATTGAAGAATCGACAGTGAATTTTCTAGCTCCAGTAGTCATTAATCTTGATAATAATACTATGGTACAAGTGATACTAGATACAGTTAATTATCCCGACTTTTTTCAAGCTGATCAAATTGCTAATTATATTAAAAAATAATGCTCTATATACTTGCAAATGGATCTATGGCAACAGCCTTAGCCTATGGGTTAAAAGATGATTATGAAATTTGTATAGTAGGAAGAAGTATAGAAAAACTTCAAGCCCTCGCCAAAGAAGGCTTTAAAACCTTACTTTACAAAGATTTTAACATAGAAGGTAAAGATGTTATTTTAGCATTTAAACCTTATGCTTTAGAAAATATTGCTCAAATGCTAAAAGGACAAGCACGTATCTTAATCTCTGTTTTAGCCAATGTTGATTTTGAAAAACTACAAACCATCAAAGCTCAAAATTATGTTAGAATAATACCCAATACAGCAGCTAAATATAAGGCTTCAACCACACCATATATACTTAAAAACTCTCATTTCGAAAATGAAATTTTAGACATTTTAAAAACTTTTGGCTCGGCTTATAAATTAGATAATGAAATACAAATGAATGCAGCTATGGCGATTAGCGGCTGCGCTCCTGCTTTTTTAGCACTTATAGCAGAAAGCATTGCTAATGCTGGAGTTTATGAAGGTTTGTCAAAAGAACTTAGTCTCAATCTTACGCGCTCTTTATTTAAAAGCTCTAGTGCTTTACTAGAACATGAACATCCAGCTATTATCAAAGAAAATATTTGCTCCCCTGGCGGAGTTACAGTAAAAGGCATAAAAATACTCGAACAAAAAGGAATTCGCGGAAGTTTTTTTGAAGCCATAAATGCTAGCAGCGCTAAATGAAAAAGGCTTTCATACTTATAGAAAGCATTAGTGCTATAACGATCATATCTTTAATTTTCATTGGCATTTTTTATTACTATATTCAACTTTACAAAAACTATGAAAATTTAAATATTTTTGAAAGACTCTATAAACTTCAAGAAGAATTATATGAAAAGCCTATTTTTAAAACCATCATACTTCAAACTTCAGCCTTAAAACCTATAGTTTTACAAGAACAGTTTGTTAATGATGGTATATTTCAATTTCAAAAATTATACTTTCAAGATCAAAATTATAGCGTTTATTTTAAAGAATGAGCAAAGCTTTTACACTTTTTGAACTTATAATATCACTAATACTTTTTACTTTTATAACTAGCTTACTTTCAAAACCTTTAATGGATTTTTATCATTTAAATTTTACTGCTTTACATACAAACAATCTTATCACTCAAGCACATTTAAACTTGCTTAAAATAGAAAAATTAATACAAAATTGTATTAATATTACATTTTCACAGAATACATTAAAATGTCTTTTAAAAGATGAGTTAATTAGCCTAAAAGATAATAAACTTTATCTTATTAATTCTGCTCTTATTTTAGAAAATAATCATACACTTTATTCACCTCATTCTGATTTTAAAACACAACTCCAAAATAGAAAAGATTTATATAACGACAATGAACATATTAGCTATGCTTATAAAATTAATAAGATTGAAAAAATATCTATCTTGGAAAATGGTATATCTGCAAATTTTACAGGTAGTTTTATTCCTTTGCAAGCTCAATTAGTTATCAAATTGCAAAATGAAGAACTTATATATGAAATAAAGCCAAAATTTAATGAACAATTAAACCAACAAGGATTAATTTCTAAAAACATAAGCTCATTTAACCTGCAAAACAATAAATTAAAAATTTGCCTAAAAAGACAAACAAAACATTGCCTTGAAAAAAGAATTTTACTGTGAAAAAAGCTTATGTTTTAATTTGGACAATTTTTTTAATACTACTAATAAGTCTATGGATGAGCTTGACCTTAAACATATCCAGCTATACTCCAAAAATAATCCAAGATAGTTATTACTACCTTCAAGCTCAAATTTTAAGTCACAATGCAACACAATTTTCTAAATATTTTTTATATCAAGCAAAGCAAGAAAATAAAGAATGTTTAGACAATATATATTTTAATTACACAAAAGCTTTGATTAAAATAAAATATTTTTATCCTATTGCACAATGTGTTAATTTTAAATTTTCCAACTTCAATCCCGATGCAAATTTAAGCAAAGATGGTGTTATTATAGCCCACATTAGTATTGCTTTAAATCGTGATAAAAACGTCAATGATGAAATTTTACTCACAAAAAGCATTATTATTTATCCCAAAGAAAATTTTTGGAATTTAAAAAATTAAACCAAAGTCTTAGCGAGCTTAACACAGTCTAAAAGACTTTGATTTTCGCATATATAAAGATTTTTAAAATTTAAAAGCTTCTTTGCTGTGCTTTGCCCTATAACTACAACCTTATCTTCTTCTTTTAAGCTATAAAATTTTAAAAAATTTTCTACACTTAAAGGAGAGGTGAATATAAAAATAGCAGGATAGATAAGCTTTTTGTCGCCTTTTTTAAAAACATTTTCATAAACAATCATTTCATCTAAATCCACACCTACATTTTTAAGATCCAAATTTAAAGTTGAAACAATATTTTTAGCCCTTAAATACAAACATTTTTGCATTTTTAACTCCTCTTTAAATTCAAGAAAAAGATCTTTTCCATAAGCCTTTGATGGAATTTTAATCTTTTTAAAACCTAAATTTTTAGCGTATTGAGCTGTACTTTGTCCCACAGCGTATAAATTGAGTTTGAAATTTAAAGTGATTTTTGCATGTTGTAAAGCTTTTAAAGCATTTTTTGAAGTGCAGATTAAAGCATCATACAAACTCAAATCCACACTAAAATCATAAAAAACAATCTCATTTAAAATAAGATTTTCCACCCCTTCAAAAGGAGTTTCATTTAAGAGATAAATTTTCATAGATTTTACGCTTTAGCTCTTTAGCTGCCAAAAAAGCATCTTTAGCATCCATGATCGCCCTAACCACAGCCACACCGCTTAAATTTATACCCTTTAACTCAACAAGTGCTTCTTTGTCAATCCCACCTATGGCTACAACCCCTATAGGGCTTTTATCACAAATTTGACTTAAAAGCTCAAGGCTTAAAAGCGAACTTTCTTTAGTAGGCGTTGCCTTAATAGCTCCACAACCTAGATAATTTACTCCTTGTATAAACTCAAGTTGTTCTAACTTTTTAAGACTTAAGCCTATGATTTTTTCATCTCCTAAAAGCTTTCTAGCTAATTTTGCTTCTAAATCTTCCTGTCCTAAATGCACCCCATCAGCATCTAAGGCTAAAGCTATATCCACCCTATCGTTAATCAAAAAAGGTATTTTATAAGACTTGCAAAGTTTTTGCACCTTTAAGCCTAGTTTATAAAATTCTCTTGCATTAAGTTCTTTTTCACGAAGTTGTATGATACTTACTCCGCCTTTTATAGCATTTTCTAAAGTATTTAAAAAACACTCCTCGCTTTTATTTCCCTTAGTAGCAACTAGATAAAGACTAAGATCTAATTTATTTTTCATCTAAAAACTTGAAAAAATGATTTGTAGGACCACAACCTTTTCCAAGATTGAGTGAATAATAAATCGCATTTCTTACATATTCTTTAGCTTCACTAACGGCGTGAAATAAATCCTTGCCCTTAGCTAAATTACTAGCAATAGCCGAAGAAAGCGTACAACCTGTACCGTGAGTATTTTTGGTTTCTATGCGTTCGCCTTTTAAAATATGAATTTCTTTTCCATTATAAAGCACATCATTGGCATTTTCTTCACTATGCCCACCTTTAAGCAAAACAGCCTTAGCCCCCAAGCTGCATAAATGCTTAGCTGCTTTTATCATCTGCTCTTCATTAGCAATCTTAAAACCGCATAAAAACTCTGCTTCAGGAATATTAGGCGTAAGAATGTCTGCAAATTTTACTATGGTTTGTTTGAAAAAATCACAATTTTCTTGAGGCATTAAAGCATAGCCATTTTTGGCAAACATTACAGGATCAATCACTATATTTTGAGGTTTAAACTTGCTTAAATTTTTAGCTACACAGCTCATTAATTCACAAGAACCTATCATTCCGATTTTAGTTGCCTTTGGCGCTATATCTTCAAACACGGCAAGCATTTGTTCATCCACGCTTTGAGTAGGTATATCGTGTACAGAAATCACCCTTGCAGTATTTTCAGCTACCACACTTAAAACCACACTCATACCAAAAAGATTGTGCGCACTAAAGGTTTTAAGATCGGCTTGTATCCCCGCTCCACCACTACAATCACTCCCTGCTATAGTTAAAACAGGTATAAGTTCGCTTCCTTTTGCTTTCATAAATCTTCCTTTAAAATTTTGATCCATTCTTCACCCTTAGGGCTTAATTTTTGTCCTTTAAAACTCTGTTTTGCAAAAGCTACAATCAAAGCATGAAAAATTTGATAAAGTTCGTAAAGTTCACATTTTTTTTCTAAAATTTTACACAAATTTTCTTGCTCACTCTCTACACCACTTTGAAAAAATTCTCTTAATTCTTCATAATTTTCAAACTCATAACCCAAGCAAAAAGCCAAACGCAAGCTATAACTATCTACAACCAAAATCTCTCTTTTGCAAAGATAGTTTAAAATACCATCAACACTTTCAAAACCCAAACCTTTGATATTTAAAAGCCATTCTCTGCTTGCATTTGTTTTAAAATTTTCTAAATTTTCATAAGTGTTTATGATACTTTCTACCAAACCTTTTAAACGCTTAGTTTTGGTATTATAAAATCCGCTAGGCTTAATTAAAGTTGCAAGTTCTAAATTGGATAAAGTATTGATTTGTTCTAAGCTTGCAATATTTTCTTTTTTTAAATTTTCTAAAGCTTTTAAGACATTTTTCCAATTTGTATTTTGAGTTAAAACGACAGAAATTAAAAGCTCAAATTCACTCAATCCTTGATTTTCAAGCCAATCAAAATCATGATAATTTAAATCCAAATTTAAAAGCTTGGTAAAAATTTGTGCTCCAGTCATTTAAAATTCTCCTTAAAAGCTAAATAAAATTGCTTTGCGGTACGACCACTTCTACTTGCTCTTAGAGTAGCAAATTCTTTAGCTTTAGCGTGCAAAAGCTCTTTATCACAAGAATAATCTTTAAAATAAAAATCTATCATCTTTAAATACTCTTCTAAATTTCCCTGATAAAAACTTAACCACAAACCAAATCTATCACTCAAACTTAATCTTTCTTCAGCAGCATCGCTTAAATGAAGTTCTGTATGTGTGATTTGCGTATCAAGATTATCAGTAATGCTTTCACTTAATAAATGCCTACGATTTGAACTCGCATAAATAATTACATTATTTGGGGCTTTTTCTATGCTTCCCTCAAGTAAAGGTTTTAAAAATTTATAACTATCATCTCCCTTTTCAAAAGAAAAATCATCACAAAAAAGTATGAATTTAAAATTTTCTAATCTGATTTCATCGATGATATCTGCTAAGGCAAATAAATCTTCTTTATTTAATTCGACAAGTCTTAAGCCCTGTTCTTTAAATTCATTAAATATAGCTTTAATTAAACTTGATTTTCCAGTGCCCTTAGATCCCCATAAAAGTGCGTGATTTGCTCCCTTATCTTGAATGAAATTTAAAGTATTTTCATAAAGTGCTTTTTTTTGACTTTCCATACCTACTAAATCTTTTAAAGCAATAGGATCGATTTCAAAAATAGGCTTTAAATAATCTTTTCTTGCTCTATAAATTGCTGCATAAGTTTTATTCCAATCCATTTTAAGCCTTTCTTAAATGCGTTAAAATTGCCTCTAAAATATCATCATCATCTTTGCTTTTTGCCTTGATGAGTTCTTTTTCATCATTTAAAGCAGTAAATTGAATATTTTGCTCATAGTTACTAATGCTTTTAAATTTATTTAAAGCTAAAATTTTAATAGTAATCAAAGATAAAAATTGCTTAGTATAAATGTCAAGTTTTCCAAAGCGATCTTCAATTTCACTTTCGATCTCATAAACCTCATGAACTTGCTCACACTTGCTAAGTCTTCTATAAAGTTCTAATCTTAAGCGATCTTCGCTGATAAGTTCGCTGTTTAAAAAGGCATTAACATTGAGTTTTAAATCAAGTTTATTTTCTTTTTGATCCACTTCATTTTTACTTAAAGCATTAAGTTCATCTTCTAACATTTTAAGATATAAACTATATCCAATTTGCTCAATATGTCCACTTTGATCTACGCCTAATAAATTTCCACCGCCACGAATTTCAAGATCATGATAAGCCAAAATAGAACCTGCGCCTAAAAAAGAATTACTTTCTAAGGAAACTAGACGCTTTAAAGCATCTTTTGTGATAGCATTTTTATCTTCAATTAAAAAATAACAATAACCTTGCTTATCACTTCTTCCTACACGCCCACGCAATTGATGCAAATCAGCCATGCCAAAACGATCGCTTTTTTCTACTATGATAGTATTTGCATTTGGTAAATCAATCCCACTTTCTACGATAGAGGTACTTAAAAGCAAATCATATTCTTTGTTTTCAAATTTCAACATTTCTTCTTCTTGCATCTTGGCATCGATTTTAGAATGTAAAATCAAAATACGCAAAGTAGAAAAAAGTTCTAATAAATGCTTTTTACATTGCTCTATACTTGCAATATGATTATGAATATAAAAAATTTGCCCACCACGTCTTAACTCTCTTGCTATAGCTTCTTTTAAAAGTGCGTCATCATTTTCTTTGACAAAAGTTCTTACATCCATTCTATCTTCTGGTGGAGTTTGCAAAACACTATAAGATTTTATAGAACTTAAAGCTTGATTTAAGCTTCTTGGTATAGGGGTTGCTGACATGGATAAAATATGTGAATTTTGAGTGATTTCTTTAAGCTTTTCTTTTTGCTTCACTCCAAATTTATGCTCTTCATCAATAATAACAAGGGCTAAATTTTCACATTCTACACTTAAAAGTGCATGAGTTCCTACAACTACACAAGCTTTACTTTCTTTTAAATTTTGTAAAACTTGTTTTTTTTCTGCACTACTTGTAAAGCGATCCAGTTTAAAAACCTTTATATCAAAAGGATCAAAACGCTTTTTTAAGGTTTTATAATGCTGATGAGAAAGCAAAGTCGTAGGCGCAAATAAAAATGCGCAAAATCCACTTTTAACTACTGAGTAAATAGCATTCATAGCAACTTCAGTTTTTCCAAAACCCACATCACCGCTTAAAAGCCTATCCATGACTTTTCCACTTTGAAAATCTTGCAAAATTTCATGACAGGCTTTATCTTGATCACTTGTATAAACAAAACCCGCACTAGCTATAAAATCAGCTTGTCTATTTAAATCCACTGTAATTTTTTTTGCTTGCACCAAAGATCTTTTAGCCGCCATAATAACAATTTCAGAAGCTATGGCTAAAAGTTTAGTTTTTAATTTTTCTTTAAGTTTAATAAAGCTTGTTTTACCTAGTTTATCTAAGCTTGGAATAGATCCACTCACGCCCAAATATTTATCAATCAAATAAAGATTTTCCACTGGTAATAAAAGCTTGTCAGAATTTTGATACTCTATAGCAACAAACTCTTTTTTTGCTCCGCTTATCACTATCATCTCAAGACCTAAAAATTTACCTACCCCATAATCTTCGTGTACTATATAATCCCCATTTTTAAGCTCATCTATAATCAAACTAGCTTTTTTTCTTGTTTTTTGTTTTTCTTTTTGATTTAAAGAAATGATTAGCTCTTCAGGACTAATAAGATTAAGTCTTAAATCACTTTTTATAAAATGGATATTTTGAGTATCTTCAAGCTCTAAAGCTTTAAATAAAGCTTCGTTTTTAGCTAAAAGTGTGATTTTTTTATTTTTATGAAATTCAAAAAAATCTTTATTGTAAGAACTTTGCAATTCTTTAAATTTTTTAGCTTGAGGTAAAATTTTTGCATTCACAAAACTTATATCTTTTTCATATTCATTAATATCAAACTTTTCACAAGCTAAAAAATCAAGCTCCAAATAATCAAAAAAATCATCAATACACCAAAACCCTAAAGAATTGATATCATGTATTAAAGTATCGCTTTGAAAATCTTCTAATTTATCCTTAAAAATTTCATAATTTTCTTTGTCAAAATATTTTAAAAAAGGACAAATTTCAAAATGTTCCAGTTCATTAGGAATAGACTTTTGACTTTGCAAATCAAAATATCTTATACTTTCAATCTCTTCGCCAAAAAGCAAAATTCTAATAGGATTTTCTTCATTGATACAAAAAATATCAATAATATCCGCACGAATTGAAATTTCACCTTTATCCTGAACTATATCTACAAATTCGTATCCCAATCTTGAAATTTCATCTTCAAAACATTTCAAATCAAAATTTTGTTTTTTATCGATATGATAATTTTGTAAATGTTTTTTTGAAGGAAGTTTTTTTAAAACAGTATTTAAAGGAGAAATAAGGATTTTTTTTTCTTCTTCTTTATGATAAGCATTTAAAATCTTACAAAGATCAAAAAGTTCTTTAGAAAAAGCCCTTAAATCATCTCCAAACTGCGCTCTAAAATCAGGTAAAACAAAGGTTTTTAAACCCTTAAATCGTGAAACTTGAGCGAGTAAATCTGCTTGTTTTTCATCTTTACAAAGAAAAAGTTCACAAATTTTTGGATTTTGTAAGTATTCATAAAATGAAGCTTGCATTATTCTTCGTTGTTATTTTCAATAAGTTTGATAGTATCTTCTTTAATTTTACTAGTTCCATTAAAGCGACCGCCATTTTCTATAGAAATTTTTTGCGTTGAAATATCACCATTAACAACTCCGCCCGCTAAAATTTCTAAACTATTAGCCTCAAGTTGCCCTTCAAAATACCCATTTACTACAATTTTATCTGCTTGTAATTCACCTTTTAAATTTCCATTTTTTCCGATAACCACAATGCTTTCAGAATGAATAATGCCACTTAACTCTCCATCAACATGGAGCATAGAAGCAAAATAAAATTTACCCTCAATTCTCGCACCTGAAGAAATTACTGTTGTTTCTGAGCTAGAGCTGGATGTTGGGCTGATACCGCCTTTATTAAAGATTGCCATGGAACTCTCCTTTCTTGATTAAAAAAATCATTCATATTTTTTCTTTGCAAATTTAAAAAATACAAAGGTTCTAAAGTTTTATTAATAAACCTTACCTCATAGTGCAAATGCGGCCCCGTAGAAAGACCTGTATTGCCACTATAACCTATCAACTGCCCCTTGCTAACAAATTGACCTGCTTTGACCACTTCTTTGCGCATCATATGAGCAAATACTGTTTTAAAACCAAAATTATGCAATAAAATTACATTATAGCCATAGCCATTATCACTATAACCTGAAAATTCCACTACTCCACTTGCTGGTGCATAAATAGGAGTACCAATTTCCGCTCTTAAATCAATACCAGGATGAAATTCTCTTCTTTTTAAAAGCGGATGCTCTCTCCAGCCAAAATTTCCTGTAATGCCTTTATTTTCAATAGGCCATCCATTAGGAATTTGCCCCAAAATTCCAAGTTGCTGCTCATTGGTAAGCTGAAGATTATCAAGTCTTGCACTAATTGTAAGATTATTTTCTGCTTCTAAGCCCAAAGCCTCTTCAAAAGAAGCTATTTTATCTTCTATAGCTGCATACTGCTGAGTTTTTTCTTCTATGCTTTTTTGCATTTGCGAATTAGATAATTCCAATTCTTTGCTTTTTTTCAAAAGCTCCTCACGCTTTTCACTAATATCACTAAGTTTGCTATCGAGATATTTGATATAAAAACCACTAAAAACTAAAAATAAAACAATAAAAGCAATAGTATAAAAAACTATTTTTTTGATTATTTGATTTAAATAAAAATGTCTTGAACCGTTAATATCTGTAATGGTAATAGTGAATTTATTTTTTACCACACCACTCCTTTAAAAAATTTTCTACTAACATAAAAGAACCAAAAACTAGATTTTTTTTATTCTCTTCTAATTTTACAAATTCTTTGCATTGTATGCCTAGCTTTGATGCAATACTATAAATTTCATCATCAGCCAGCTTTCGTTCTACGCTTTTATATTTATATATTTGTATTGTATCAATAATAGGCTTTAATGTATTTAAAATTTGAAAAATATCCTTATCCAAATAAGCATTATAAATAAGATTTATTTTTTCTCCTTGAAATTTATCAATCATAGCCTTAGCAGCCATAGGATTATGACCCACATCAACAAAAAAATTTGGAGAAATTTCTTGGCATCTTCCTTGCAAATTTAACTCTTGCAACTTTTTTAAAGCTTCTAAGGTTTTTTCTTGTGAAGTTAAAATTTCACAAGCCTTTAATGCAAGCTTTAAATTATGCTTTAAAAAACAAGGTAAAACAAACTTTTTACAATAAATCTCAAATGTTTCTTTCAAAAAAGGATTTAAAGAAGAAACTTGCAAATTAGCTTTTTTTAAAAAAGCAATTTTTTTTGCTAAATTTAAAACATTTTGCTCTTGCTCATCGCTTATAAGTGCTATAGGCGCCATAACTTTAAGCTTGGTTCTTGCAATATCTTCTAAAGAATTGCCCAAAATTTGAATATGGTCAAATCCAATTCTTGTAAAAATATTCATTCTTCTTTCAAAAACAGAAGTAGCATCATATTCTCCACCCACTCCTGCTTCTAAAACAATGAAATCGCATTTTTGAAATAAAATCATAGCTAAAAAAGTAGCATATTCGAAATAACTTAATTTTTGCAAGTCTTGTTTAAAAATTTCTTCAAGTCTTATATGAGCTTGTTCTAATTCTTCATCATTTGCAATCTTACCATCAAGATAAAATCTTTCATTAAAACTAAAAATATGCGGGCTAGTATAATGCCCTATTTTATAATTTAAATTTTCTAAAAGTTGGGTTAAATATCTACCCGTGCTACCTTTACCATTTGTGCCTATAAGTTGGATTATAGGAATATTTTTAAAATATTTCTTATATTTTTCATACATTCTAAACATCAAAAAACGATCAATTTTATCGTAATTTATACTTTTTTGAGCTAAAAAATTCTCAACTTTCATTATATTGTTCATTAACCGCTGCAATTTGCTTTATTAACTCATCTAAAATATTAATACTTGGCTTACTTTGCTTATCAAGATAAGCCACGTGAATTTTAGGAGTTATAATATCTTGCTTATAAATAAATCTAAAATTTTCTATAGTTTTAAGATTTGTATTTACAAGCTGTGTAATTTCATCTTTGCTTTTTCCTGGCGAAACAATCAAATAACTCTTTTCATCTATCATCCACAGTTCATCAAATTCGCTACAAGAATCTTTTAAAATTTTTTTAAATCGAACAAAAATTTCATTCAAACTTCCCATACCGTATTTTTCCATAATGAAACGGTAATTTACTATAGAAAATAAAGCTAAAGAATAATTAACTTTATACTTATTAAAATTTTCATCCATTTTATCAAGCTCTTTAAGAACACTCCAAGCCTCTCTCTCTTCTAAGCTTTGCGTGAATTCAATTTGATTATTTAAAGATGTAATTTTTTCTCCAAGTTGTTTAAATTTTAGTTTTAAATCCTCAAAACTAAGTTTTACTTCCCCATTTTCATCTGGTTTTAAAGTATTGATAAAATCCATATTTTTTTCATTCGATTTATTAAGTAAGACAAGCAATTCATAGATTTTTTTTAGATTATCATTAAAAAAATTTAAATTTTTTTGGACATACATATTATCAACCATTATACGATGATTTATAAATTCCATTAGTTCATTTTTAAAATTTTCTTCGCCTATTACAAAAGGCTTTTGTGTTAAATTTTGTATAAAACCTTGAATTTTTAAATCTTCTACCAATGAAGGATTTAAACCCAAGCATAATAATTCACTAAAGTGCTCATAACTACGCTCTTCAAGTTTAACTAAGAGTTTTTTAATCACGCTATCATAATCATCATATTTACTAATACCATATTTGCGAGCTTGTTCTTCTAAGTCATTTTCATCGTAATTTCTTTCAAGCTCTTTCCATTTTTTAGTAAGCAAGTAAATACTTTCACTATCCATAGTTTTAGAAATTCTAATCGAAGTCACCTTAGCCAAATCTCTTATCTTTTTATCCTTACTTATTTGCAAAGTTTTAGATATGGTATATAAAAAATCAAAAAATTCACTAAATTGTTTTCCGCTTTGTCTATTTAAAACAGAAATTAAAAAACTAATTAGTTCTTCTAAACTTCTTATAGTTTTAGAATTTAATTCTTGTTGATAAATCGGTAAAAGCAAGGTTTTGTATTTATCAAGTTTAGCCTTATTTGAACTTGTAATACCATATTTTAAAGATAATTCTTCAAAAATTTCCGTATAATTTTCAGGAGTTGGTTTTAGTTTTCTTTCTTTTAATGTAATTAAAGTTTGCTTTGCTATTTCATTAGTATTTGGAATCACGTTTTTGCCCTTTAATAGCAATTACGGAAATAAACTCATCAAATGCCTCGCTTGAAGCTGCTCGAATAGCCTCATACCTTGCAGAATCACTAATAATACTATTTGGAGAAATTTCAAAATTATAACTTCCACTTGTACTAAAAGCCTGACTTGAACCATCTTTAAAGACAACATTAAAATCTAAATTTAATTTAGCTTTATAACTAATAACATAGCCATTTTTATCATAAGCTAAAGGAATAAATTCTAAATTATTCATTTTAACATTGATTACATCATCAGCTTCATGTTTTAAAGCAAGCTTACGCCCTAGTTTTGAAATTACCATTTCTTTTAAAGTATCGGCAACATAGATACTATTTTTTGGGTCTTGTTGACTTAATTCAACATTAACATAAACCTTCTCATCGAAAATATTATTAGCGATTTTTGATGTAGGAACATATCCACAAGCACCTAAAAATAAACCTATACAAAAAATTAAAATCTTTTTCATTTAATCACTAGATTAACTAGCTTTCCTTCCACATAAATTTCTTTAACTATACTCTTACCTTCAAGCCATTTAGCAGTATTTTCTTTTGCAAAAGCTAAAATTTCTTCTTTACTCGCACTACTTGAAATTTCAAATTCAGCCCTTTTTTTACCATTAATACTTACAGCTAAATTTAAAGTATCTTTTACAAAAACCTCTTCCTTAAGTTCTAGTTTTTTGAAATTTTTACATTTAAAAAGCTCCTCGCTAAGCTCAAAACAAACATGAGGAATAATAGGCTCTAAAATATTTAAAATAATATAAAAAGCCTCTTGCTCCAAAGCTTCATTTTTACAAAGCGCTAAAGCATTTAAAGCTTCCATGCAAGCTGCAATTAAAGTATTAAAAGCAAAACTTTGATGATAAACTTCAAAAGATTTTTTCAAAGCTTCATATACCTTTAATCTTGCATATTTTTCTTCTTTATTTAAATTTTCTTGTTTTAATTCTACAAGCTCACCTTTTTTAACATTTTGCGCCCTATCATAGAGTTTACAAATAAATCTATAAGCCCCTTCAACCGCATCATCATTCCATTCAAGCTCTTTAGCCGGAGGCGCAGCAAAAAGTATAAAAAGTCTTGCGGTATCAGCACCGTATTTTTCTATAATCTCATCAGGATCTACAACATTGCCTTTTGATTTTGACATTTTAGCTCCATCTTTTAACACCATACCCTGAGTTAAAAGTCTATCAAAAGGTTCATTTTGTGTTAAATAACCCAAGTCTCTTAAAGCTTTTTGGAAAAATCTCGCATAAAGCAAATGCAAGATTGCATGTTCAATACCACCTATATATTGATCCACACTCATCCAATACTTTACACTTTTTTCATCTAAAGCTTTTTCCTGCCAAGTTTTCTCATCACTTGCAAAACGTGCAAAATACCAAGAACTTTCAAAAAAAGTATCTAAAGTATCACTTTCTTTTTGAGCCTCTTTGCCACATTTGGGACAAATACAATTTTTCCAAGTTGGATGTTTATCAAGTGGATTACCCTCACCTGTAATTTGCACATCTTCAGGTAGGGTAATAGGTAAATTTTCTAGTTTTTGAGGCACTATACCACAAATTTGACATTTAATCATAGGAATAGGCGCACCCCAATATCTTTGGCGCGAAACACCCCAATCACGAATTTTAAAATTTACAACCCTTTTTCCTATATTTTTAGCTTCAAACTGAGAAATGATTTTTAATCTTGCTTCATTACAATCAAGATTATCAAATTCTTGACTATTAATTAATTTTCCTAATTTTTGCATATAAGGTAAATTTTCTTGAGTTTGAACAACTTGTTTGATGGCAAGATTATATTTTGTTGCAAATTCAAAATCTCTTTCATCATGAGCTGGAACAGCCATAACCGCTCCGCTACCATAATCAGCCAAGACAAAATTAGCCACCCATAAAGGAATTTTTTCTCCGCTTAAAGGATGAATGGCATAAATTCCTAAAAAATAACCTTCTTTTTCAGAACTTTGTCTTTCTCTTGGGCTTTGATTTTGAATAACTTTGATTTTATTTAATACATCTTGATTTAATAAATTTTGCGAAAGCAAATTTTGAACAATCTTATGTTCTGGAGCTAAAGCGATATACGAAACTCCATAAATTGTATCTGCTCTTGTAGTAAAAACTTCTAAAGAACTTTCTTTGGTTTTTTGCTTGCTTTCTTCGTCTAAATTTAAAGAAAATTCCAAACCTTCGCTTTTACCAATCCAATTTTCTTGCATAGTTAAAACTTGATTAGGCCATTTATCTTTTAATTCTTCTAAATCTTTTAAAAGTTCCTCAGCATAAGCAGTGATTTTTACATAATAACCTGGCATTTTTTTCTGCACTACTTCATGACCACAACGCCAACATTTTCCGTCTTCAACTTGCTCATTAGCCAAAACCGTTTGATCTTGTTCACACCAATTTACATTTGCTTCTTTAGTGTAAATCAAACCTTTTTCAAACATCTTAATAAAAAATTCTTGCTCAAATTTTGTATAAAGTGGATCTGAAGTAGCAAGCATTCTTTTTTTAGAAAAAGAAAAACCTAAAGAAAAAAGTTCTTTTTT
Source organism: Campylobacter sp. CFSAN093224 (assembly GCF_012897395.1). NCBI lineage: Bacteria > Pseudomonadati > Campylobacterota > Epsilonproteobacteria > Campylobacterales > Campylobacteraceae > Campylobacter > Campylobacter sp. CFSAN093224. The sequence goes on from NZ_CP040607.1 coordinate 1,032,394, forward strand.
CATATAAGCTATATTTTCATAAGTCCATGACTTAGGATGAATTTTATGTTTAATAGCTGCATTTTCAGCAGGCATGCCAAAACTATCAAAACCTATAGGATGTAAAACATTAAAACCTATCTTGCGATAATATCTTGCCAAAGCATCACCTATAGTATAATTTCTTACATGCCCCATATGAATGCGTCCACTAGGATAAGGAAACATCGATAAAATATATTTTTTAGGCAAATTTAAGTCATCTTTTGGCTCAAAATATTCATTTTCATCCCAAATTTTTTGCCATTTTTTTTCTATTAAACTTGCTTCATAAGCCATAAATTCTCCTTACACAGTTCCTTTTTCATACATTGCACGATTGCGTTCTTTATCTTGTTTTCTTTTTGCTTTTTCAATTTCTTTATTTCTAAACTCAAGCACACTAAATTTAAACCATAATAATGTCGGACTTGCAACAAAAATAGAGCTTAAAGTTCCCGCTATAATACCTACAATTAAAGCCAAAGAAAATCCTTGTATCATTTCCCCGCCAAAGAAATAAAGTATCACAACGGTTGCTAAAGTCAACCCTGAAGTTAAAACCGTTCTTGATAAAGTTGCTGAAACACTTTCATTAATAATAGGTGCAAGTTCGGTTTTTTTACTTGTTTTAATACCTTCTCTGATTCTATCAAAAATAATAATTGTATCATTCAAAGAGTATCCAAGCACAGTTAAAACAGCAGCCAAAGTATCTAGATTGACATCAATTTTAAATAAAGAAATTGCTCCTAAAGTAATCACAACATCATGAATTTCACTGATTATAGCCGCAAGAGCAAAACGCCACTCAAAACGCAACGCTATATAAATTAAAATTGCTATCAAAGATACAGCTATAGCCATAAGTCCTTTATTTCTAAGTTCATCACCTACTTTTGGACCTACCACATCAGCACGACGCACTTCAAATTTTCCCGTATCCTTTAAAAGAGTGCTTATATGCTCACCTATATCATTGCTTACATTATCATTACTTCCTAAAAAGCGTATAGTTACTTCTTCATTGCTTCCAAACTCAGTTACAGATAAATTTTGAAAAGTTCCTTGATTTTCTAAAATTTCTCGAATTTGCGTTATAGGAGCTGCATTTTCATATTTAAGCTGAACTAAAGTTCCTCCGCTAAAATCAATGCCATATTGCAAACCCCTATCCCAAAGTAAATAAATAGAACCAAAAAACAAAATAAAAGAAAGGGAAATAGCAGCAAAACGCATTCTCATAAAATCATAAATTTTCTTTTCGCTAAAAAACTGCATTATCTTCTCCTATAACCAAACCAAAATCTTGTATTATTATTTTTTTCTATGCGTTGCATAAAATAATCAAACATTCCATGAGTTCCTAAAATAGCTGTAATCATAGAAACAACGATACCAATTCCCAAAGTCACAGCAAAACCTTTAACTGCTCCTGTTCCATAGGCATAAAGCGCTACCGAAGTAACTAAAGAAGTGATATTTGAATCTATAATCGCACTCATAGCATTTTTATAACCTTGTTCTATACTAACTCTTATATTTACTCCATCTCGCAAGAGTTCTCGTATACGCTCATTGATAATCACATTTGCATCTACTGCCATACCCACAGTTAAAACAAGTCCTGCCATCCCTGGTAAAGTTAAAGTTGCTCCAAACATAGCCATAACGGCAACTACTACCAAAACATTAACTAGCATTGCAATATTTGCAAAAATTCCTGCCACACCGTAATACATCATCATAAATACTACAATAAAAACCGATGCACCGATTAAGGCTATCATACTCATTTTAATACTATCAGCACCTAAAGATGGTCCTATGCTTCTTTGTTCAAGTAATTTTACAGGCGCAAGCAAAGCTCCACTTCTTAAAGCTACCGCCACATCACGCGCTTCTTCTTGGGTAAAAGCTCCACTGATTTGCCCACTACCTCCACCTATGCGTTCATTGATAGATGGAGCAGAATATACTTTATTATCAAGTACAATAGCAAGACGCTTTCCAACATTTGCTCCTGTATAATCAGCAAATTTTTTAGAACCCTCGGCATTTAAAGTAAAATTAATCACAGGATAATTATTCTTATCACTAATCCCTACTCTAGCATCAGTAAGCATAGATCCATCTAAAATAGGTATACTTTTTAAGGTATATTTTAAATTTGGATTTCTAGAATCAGGCACTAAAATCAGTCCATAACTCGCAGCCTCAGCATCGCTCATTGTAGAAGCTTGACCCATTTTAGAATCATCAACTTCCATAAGTTGCAAATGTGCTGCTTTTGTGATGCGTTTTTTTGCTCTTAGTTCATCTTCTTTGGTTTTAATCCCTGCAAGTTCAACCAAAATCTTATCATCACCTTGTTTAGCAACTGTTGGCTCTGCTAAACCAAATTGATCAAGCCTATTTCTTATGGTTTCAACTGCTTGCAAAAGTGCAAAATTTTCTATATTTTTTACTTCTTCTGAGGTAAAAGAAATTTTATAGTGCATATTTTCACTTTGTATATTAATTCCTTTTATTTCTTTAAGCAAATTTTCAACTTTTGCAATATCTGCATTATCAAGCAAAGTAAATTCTAAAATATCATCATGGGTATTTAAGCCATCATTTAAAATATTTTCTTTATTAAAAGAATAACTCAATGAAGATGCAATTGATTTTATTTTAGATTTTACAGCTTCTTCATTATCTACACCTAAGAGCATATAAAGCCCACCTTGCAAATCAAGCCCTAAATTAATCTTCGCACCACGTTCTGACTGCAAAAAAGAAGGGAGTGAAAAAGCCACTCCAAAAATAAATACCGCTATAAAAATAATCAAGCGATAATTGATTTTAGAATTACGCATCAATTTTCTTTGCTATAAATTCTCTTGAAATTTTTGCAGTAACATTGTCTTCATTAAGCTTAACTTTGATAAAATCCTCCTCTGGTTTTACGACTTCACAAATAAGTCCGCCATTAGTGATGATTTTATCTCCTTTTTGCAAAGACTCAAGCATTTGTTTATGTGCTTTTGCTTGTTTTTGTTGCGGTCTGATCACCAAGAAATAAAAAATTGCAAATAACACTACAAGAGGTAACAATGAAGTTAAAATTGAATTTTCTGCCATATTTTTCCTTTATTCCAAAAAAATTAAACACTAATTCTATCATTTTTAAAATAATAAAAGTCTTTTTTATTGCAATTTTACTTTCAAATTCTATTTATCTATCATTTTTTGAAAATACTTTTACACAAACTATTAGCCCATTTTTAGCTATTTGGGGGTTAGTTTTACTTCTAAAAAGTAAAAATTCTAAACAATATTTTTGGATAGGTTTTTTTGTAGGGATTCTTTGGTTTTGGTGGATTGGTTTATCTTCAATTTATTTTAATCTAAACTATTTAGTACCAATTATACCAATTATCATTGGTTTTATTTATGGGTTACTTTTTAGATTATGTTATTTATTAAAATTTGATTTTTTAAGGCTTTGTGGAATTTTTTGCATAAGTTTTATCCATCCTTTAGGATTTGATTGGCTTAATTGGGGGATTTTTACAGTTTATGGTTTTTTTGACCCAAGTTATCGTGGTATTATTTGCATATTTTTAATAGCATATTTCATCTATGAGGGTTATATATCAAGATATTATAAAATAGCGATTGTTCTTATTTTATTCTTTAGTGGATTTCAATATAATGAAAAACAAGCTCAAACTCTTAATTTAAACTACAAACTCATCAATACTAATATCTCTCAAAATCAAAAATTTTTACAAGAAAATTTAAAATCAAATTCTGATATCTTAATTCAAGATATACTTCAAGCTATAAATGAAAAAAAAGAACTTGTAATCTTGCCTGAAACCGCTTTTGCTTTTGATTTAAAAAATACCAAATATGAGCTCATGCTTAAAGAATTATCTTATAAAATCACCATTATTACAGGAGCATTTCATGTTGAAAAAGAACATACTTACAATAGCACTTATATCTTTAAAAAAGGCAATGTCTATATTTTAAATAAGCATTTTTTAGTTCCCTTTGGTGAAGAAATTCCATTTTTTAAAGACTTAACAAAAAAATATTTTCTTAAAAATATTGAAGAATTTTCTAAAGGTCCTATACAAAGCAAATATAAATTAGATAATCAAATTATCACAAATGCAATTTGTTATGAAGCTACCAAAGAACAAAACTATCAAAATTCACAAATTATTATAGCCCTAAGCAACAATGCTTGGTTTAATAATAGTAGCGAATACAAACTCCAGCAACTCTTAATGAAATTTTATGCAAGTAAATATGGGGTTAGTGTTTATCATGCTACAAATGGCAAAGAGAATATAGTTATACTCCCTAAAAAGCTTTTAAGCAAAGATTGGAAAAATTTATCCAAAGAAATATTTAATGATAAAAAATAATATTAAAATTTTAATTTTAAAGTAATTTAAGTTATTTTATATTATAATTCTGTCAAACAATATTTTGACTTAGAGGGGTTTTTACCCCAAAGCTAAATTAATTTAGCTTCCTTCCTAACTTTTATATTTATGAGGGATATTGAAAAATATCCCTCTAAGTCAAAAATTAATATAACTTTATTAATTCTTTATAATTATACAAGCCTTGTTTAAGCTTGTATAATATTGTTAATTTTTTAAAGTAGCTTTTTAAACTGTTCTAGAGCATCAAGTTTTTCCCAAGGATAGTCCTTTTGTCCTACTTGCCCACGAGCTGCTACATCCGCATAAAGAAAAGTTTCTTTACTTGGTTTATCCAGATGAAATTTATCACGGATCCAATTTGGCGTTAAAGAGAAATTTTGCATTACAAAATCACTTAAAACATCGTCATTTACACTGGTATTTGTGCCCATACAATCCACGCTTACCGAAGTAGGTTTTGCAACACCTATAGCATAACTAAGTTGAACTATACATTTTTTAGCAAGCCCTGCTGCAACTATGTTTTTAGCTAACCATCTACCTGCATAAAGTCCACTTCTATCAACTTTAGTATAATCTTTGCTCGATTGCGCACCACCACCTATTGGAGAATAACCTCCAAAACTATCTACTATAAGTTTTCTTCCTGTTAAACCACTATCATGTAAAGAAGAATGATTAACATATTTACCAGTTGGATTGATTAAAATTCTAGTCTTATTAGGATCAAAAAGTTCTTTTGGTAAATTACTATCTAAGATAAGTTTCATCACTAAAGATCTTAAATCTTCTATTTTCATACTTTCAACACAAGGTGCAGAAACTACTATAGTATGAATACTTTGCGGTTTGCAATTTTCAAAATTCGCCTTAGTGCCATAATCTATAGTCACTTGAGTTTTAATATCCACTCCAAGTTCATGTGGATTTGCTTTTGCATAAGCATAAACTCTATCACATAGCATTCTTGCATAACTAATAGCTGCTGGCATATATTCCTCAGCTTCACAACTTGCAAAACCAAACATAATGCCTTGATCACCTGCTCCTGTTTCGCCATCTTCTTGATCGACACCTTGGTTGATATCAGGGCTTTGTTCATTTAAAAACACCATAACATCAACCTCATCAGGATGTAAACACTGCTCTTTGCTAAAATGGCCTGCTCCGTCATAACCAATGTTTTTTAAAACATCTTTAACTAAATTATCGTAATCAGCTTTACTAAGTTTGTGATTTGACTTAACTTCGCCTCCTATCACAACCTTATTTCCTGCGACAAAAACCTCACTCGCCACCCTTGAATTTTTGTCATTTTTCAAGAGTATATCCACTATCGTATCAGCGATTATATCAGCGCACTTGTCTGGATGACCTGCACTTACGACTTCTGAAGTGAATAGATACATAAAAAGTCCTTTCATTTAAAATGAACCACAATTGTATCCAAATAAACTTATCAAAGCTTGATAAATTAAAAATTCTCTAAAATTAAGCAAAAGTTAGTTAAAATCAACTTTTGATATAAAAAATATTTAAAAGGTTTTTATGTTTTCTAAAATCATTCAAAGCTACGCTAAAGGCAACCTCATAGTTCAAATTTGCATAGGTATAGCACTAGGAATACTTATAGGCATTAGCTCTAAAGAAATATCTGAAATTGCAAATTTACTTGGAATACTTTTTACAAGTGCCTTAAAAGCTATCGCTCCTATGCTTGTTTTTATTTTAATTTTAACCTCAATTTGCACTAAAGATTTTTCTCAAAGTGGTGCTAAGATCAAAAATATTATCATTTTATATATAGTAGGCACCTTTTTTGCTTCAGCTTGTGCAGTTCTTGCTAATTTTTTCTTCCCTGTAAAGCTTGTTTTAGATGGAGTTCAAACTGCCACAAACTCATCTCCAACCCACATGAGTGATATTTTCAAAGATCTTTTATTTAAAATTGTCGATAATCCCATAAATGCTCTTTCAAGCGGAAATTATTTAGGAATTTTAACTTGGGCAATAGCTGGAGGTATAGCATTAAAACACTGTTCTAACGAAGCAAAACAAGTTTTTATAGATATCAATGAAGGGGTTTTAAAAATCGTTAAATTTGTAGTAAAACTTGCCCCTTTTGGAATTTTTGGACTTGTGGCTAATTCTGTAGCACAAACAGGAGCACAAGGTTTGCTAAGTTATGTAAAACTTTTAATTTTACTTGTAGCTACTATGCTTTTTGTTACTTTTGTTATCAATGCCTTAATAGTCTTTTTTTATACAAGAAAAAATCCTTTTCCTTTAATTTTTATCTGCTTAAGGCACAGTGCATTTTTTGCCTTTTTTACAAGAAGTTCAGCGGCAAATATTCCTGTAAATATGGCACTTTGCGCTAAACTTGGCATAGATAAAGAATTTTATGGCATTTCTATACCTTTAGGAGCTACTATCAACATGGCAGGAGCAGCAGTTACTATAGCTATTTTAAGTCTTACTGCAGCCAATACCGTTGGTATAGAAATCAGTCTTTTACAAGCCTTTTTATTAAGCATTATTGCCACCTTTGCAGCTTGTGGGGCTAGCGGAGTTGCGGGCGGATCTTTACTGCTTATACCTTTGGCTTGTTCTTTATTTAATATAGACTATGATATTGCTATGAAGGTAGTTGCCATAGGTTTTATTATAGGGGTTATTCAAGATAGTGTTGAAACTGCTTTAAATAGTTCTACAGATGTTCTTTTTACAGCAATTTGTTCTAAAAATGAATTAAATTACAATATCAAATAAGGTAAAAACATGCGTCATCTCATCACTACAAAGGATTTTAATAAAGTCGAAATTATGGAGCTTTTTAAAGAAGCAAGTGATTTCTTAGATGAAAAACCTAGGACTTTTCTTGAAGGAAAAAGCATCACGACAATTTTTTTTGAAAACTCTACACGCACCCTTTCATCTTTTGAAAGCGCTGCAAGAAGATTAGGTGCTAGGGTTTTACGCCTTGATGTTTCAAGATCAAGCTCTAGCAAAGGAGAAACTCTTTATGATACTGCTGCTAATTTAGATGCCATGAGTCCTAATGCTATTGTTGTAAGACACGCAAACTCAGGAGTTCCTTTGATATTAGCAAAGCATATGCATTGTCCAGTTGTTAATGGAGGAGATGGAAAACACGCCCATCCTACCCAAGCTTTACTCGATTTGTTTACGATTTATAATCATTTTCAAGGTAATGTTGAAGGTAAGAAAATTTGCATCGTAGGTGATATTAAAAACTCTCGTGTAGCAGCGTCCAATATAGAGCTTTTAAGTAGATTTAATCTTGATATTACCCTAGTAGCTCCACCACATTTTATGCCTAATACCCATCTTAAAAAACATTATAAGCTTGATGAGAATATCATAGCAAATTCAGATATTATCATGAGTCTTAGAACACAAACAGAAAGACATAATAAAACCGTTTATGCTTCACTTAAAGACTATGCAAATGATTTTTGCATTCAAAAAAGCTTAGTAAAGGATAAAAAGCTTATTTTACTACATCCAGGCCCTGTAAATCGCAATATTGACATAAGCGATGAAATGATGAGCAATGAAAGGACTTTAGTTTTAAAACAAGTTAAAAATGGAGTGGCTATTAGAATGGCTGTTCTTAAAAAACTCATACTAGAAAATGAAGGATAAAAAATGTTAGAATGGGATTTAAGTGCTTTATTTCACGATAAAGAAGCATTGCAAAATTTTACACAAGACCAAATCCAACAAAGTTTAAATTTTAAAAAAAACTATGAAAATAAACTTTATACATTAAATGCTAATGAGTTTTTACAAGCTTTAAAAGATTATGAAAATTTAAATCAAGCCCTTGGCAAAATCATGACTTATGCTTATTTGCTTTTTGCTAAAAACACTCAAAATGGTTCTTTTTATGCACAATACGAAGAAGAATGCAAAAAAATAGAAGAAAATTTACTCTTTTTCGAGCTTGAATTTTGCGAGTTAGCTCCTGAGAAAAGTCGAGAATTTACAACTTTTTGCAAAGATTATGATTTTTATCTTTCTAATTTATTGCAAAACAAACGCTATAATCTTAGCAAAAACGAAGAACGCATTATGCTTTATCTTTCCAATACAGGTGCAAATGCTTTTAGTAGACTTTTTGATGAAAGTATGAGTGCTTTAAAAATCCCTTTTGAAGGTAAAAAACTTAGCGAAGAAGAAATTCTAAGCAAAATGTATGATGAAAATAGAAAGATACGCAAAAAAGCTGCTAAAAAATTCAGTAAAGTCTTACAAAAAAATAGCAGACTTTTAAGTTTTATTATCAATATGATAAAAACAGAAAGAAAAAATATAAGCTTATTAAGAGGTTATGAAAATGCTGAAATTTCAAGACATATCAGCAATCAAATTTCACAAAAAAGCGTTGATTCTTTGATAGCAAGTGCGCAAAAACATTTTAACTTAGTATCGCAATTTTACAAAAGAAAAAAACAAATTTTAGGCTATGATGAGCTTAAAGACTATGACAGATATGCACCCATAGGAAAAGAAGCAAGTTTTGATTTTAAAACAAGTAAAAATATTGTTTTAGAGGCATTTCAAGCTTTTTCTCCTCAATTTTATGATATAGCAAAAAATGCTTTTGATCAAGGTTGGATTGATGTTTATCCGCAAGAAAATAAACAAGGGGGTGCTTTTTCGCATTCTGCAACTTCTGATGCACATCCTTTTGTTTTATTAAACTACACCAATAAAAGACGCGATCTTTTTACACTTGCACATGAATTAGGACACACTATCCATCAAAAACTTTCTTATAATGTAAGCTATTTAAATCAAAATACACCTTTAACCACCGCAGAAACAGCTTCAGTTTTTGCTGAAATGCTCGTATTTGATTTTATTAAAGATAAGTTAAAAAAAGAAGAACTCTTATCTTTATATGCAAATAAAATCGAAGATATTTTTGCAACTTTTTATAGACAAATTAATTTTACTTGTTTTGAAAGACGCTTACATGCTCAAGAAAATGAACTTAGCACTGAAGAAATCAATAAAATTTGGATGGAAGAATCTCAAAAGATGTTTCAAGACAGCGTAAAACTTACAAAAAATTATGCTTCTTGGTGGAGTTATATTCCTCATTTTATCCATTCTCCTTTTTACTGCTATGCTTATGCTTATGCACAACTTTTAGTTTTAGCTCTTTATGGACTTTACAAAAGTAAAAAATGTGAAAATTTTAAAGAACTTTATATCAAAATGCTTTCTTTAGGTGGAAGCGTGAGTCCAAAAGAACTAGTAGGAATGTTTGGATTTGATATAGAAGATGAAAATTTTTGGGAAATAGGCATAAAAGAAATTCAAAAACTCATCAATGAATTCATGGAGTTACAATCATGCTAGAAACAATCTTAAAAAATGAAAATTTTATCCATACCATGCAAAAGCATTGTTATGAAGTTATTTCACACCTTATAGAAGAAAATATAGAATTTTCCATAGTTGCAAATACAAATTTCATAGATTTTAACCCTGAACTTCCCAAAGAGCTTGATATTAAACAAAATCCTTATGCTCTTTTTGCTCTTGGAGGATACACCTTTGAATCCATACAACTAAATAAAGATTTCATTCAATTTCACGCAGGTTTTGGAAATGATGATTTTGATAGTTTTGTAAAGGTTGATTTAGGAGCTATCACGCAAATTCAAGTAGAAAATAGCATTTTATTCGTTAATTTTAGTCTTTATAAACGTGAAGATAGCAAAAATTTACAAAAATCTAAAAATATATTTTTAAATAATCCAAAAAATAAAGATATTTTCAAAAAATGAATCTATTTGAAGATTTAAATGATAGTCAAAAACAAGCGGTAAGCCACATTGATGGAGCCATGCTTATCCTAGCAGGCGCAGGTAGTGGAAAAACCAAAACTATCACCACTCGTCTTGCTTATCTTATCGGTGAAGTAGGCATCCCCTCACATAACACTCTTACTCTTACTTTTACAAATAAAGCAGCTAGTGTTATGCGTCATAGAGCATTAAATTTTCTACAAGGCAATCACAATCCTTTGCTTTGCACCTTTCATAAATTTGGACTTTTATTTTTAAAACTCCATTTTGAAAGATTGGAGCGTAAAAATAGTTTTATTGTTATCGATACAGATGATACAAAAAAAATAATTAAAGACTTAATCCATGATAAAAACAAAGATAATGTCTATGATATTATCCAATACATATCTTATTGCAAAAATGAAGGCAAAAGAGTAAGCAATGTCTTTGAAGATTTAAATTTACTAAAAGAACATAATTTTGAAAAATATCAAAATGAATACAAATTTGCCAACTATTACCGTGCTTATGAAGAATACTTATTAAAACAAAATTTTGTAGATTTTGATGATCTTTTATTGCTAAGCAATCTCATTTTAGAAAATGATATAAATTTTGCCAAAGAACAAAGCTTACTTTATAATTACATTACAGTTGATGAGTATCAAGATACTAATACCTTGCAATATAAAATTCTAAAAAATCTATGTTGTATGCATGAAAATATCACAGTTGTTGGTGATGATGATCAAAGTATTTATAGTTGGCGTGGAGCAAAAATTGAAAATATTTTAAATTTTCAAAATGATTTTAAAAATGTTAAACTTGTAAAACTTGAACAAAACTATCGTTCAGTAGGGACTATTTTACAAGCAGCAAATAATCTCATATCTCACAATGAGCAACGACTTGGAAAAACTTTAATCTGCACTAAAGATACTGGGGAAAATATTAAAATATTAAAAAACGAAAACGAAAAAGATGAAGGTTTATATATCGCTCAAGAAGTGAAAAAATTGCTAAATTCTGGAGTAGAAGCTAAAGAGATCGCCATTTTATTTCGAGTTAATGCACTATCAAGAGCAATAGAAGAAGCATTTATGAAGAAACAAATTTCTTATAAACTACTTAGTGGTATGCGTTTTTATGAGAGATTAGAAATAAAAGATTTAATCTCGTATCTTAGACTTATCTTAAATCCAAGCGATGATTTGTCGTTTAAACGTATTATTAATCGCCCCAAAAGATCCATAGGAGAAAAAGCCCTAAAAAATTTAGAAGAATATGCAAAAAAACGTCAAATTTCACTTTTTGATGCCCTATGCGAAAGCGATGGTGGTGTAGGAATTTTAACAACAAAAAAAGCACAAAATGAAGCAAATATTTTTATACAAAATATTCACACTCTAAAAAGCTACGATAATGCAAAAAAGGTTTTTGACAATATAGAAGAATTATTTAAAATCAAAGATTATTTTTCAGAGCAAGATGATGGAGATGAAAGAATCAGAAATCTTGATGAGTTTTATGCTAATCTAAGAGAAAAACTCAAAGAAGATCCCGAAGCTTCTTTAGAAGATCTACTTAGTGAAATTTCTTTATTAAGTGATCAAGATAATTTAGATGAAGAATGTGTTTGCTTGATGAGTATTCATGCTAGCAAAGGTTTGGAATTTGATTATGTTTTTATAATAGGCTTTGATGAAGGATTTTTTCCTTTAAATAGCGAAGAAAATCTCGAAGAAGAACGCCGTCTTGCTTATGTTGCCATCACTCGCGCCAAGAAATTTCTCACAATAAGTGTTGCAAATTCTCGTTTTTATCATGGTTCAAGAGCAAATATCAATCCTAGTCGCTTCTTAGAAGAAAGTAAATTAATCAATGAAAAATCAAAAAATCAAAATATACAAAAAACTAGTTTTTGCAAAGGAGATCTAGTTAAACATAAAATTTTTGGCATTGGCAGGGTTGTTGAAGTTAATAAAAGCGGAAAAGAGGAAAAGCTTAATATTAATTTTGGTGGTATAATGCGTGTAATCATGGCAAGCTTTGTGGAAAAAGCAGTATGAACAAGATCTTTGCAGCCTTTAAACCAAGGGGTTTGAGTTCTAATGCCTTTTTAAGTACTTTAAAGAAAAAATATAAAAATAAAAAAGCAGGATATTCTGGCACTCTTGATCCTTTCGCCAAAGGGGTTTTAATCGTTGCATTTGGACAATATACAAAACTTTTCCGTTTTTTAAAAAAAACTCCAAAAACCTATAAAGCTACTTTATGGCTTGGAGTTTACTCCTTAAGTCTTGATGATCAAAATATAAAAGAAATTAAAAATATAAAAGAATTTGATCTTCCAAATTTACAACAAATCATTGATCAAATGCAAGGAATTATCTCCTATACACCACCGCAATTTAGCGCCAAAAGAATCAATGGAACTCGCGCCTATGAACTTGCAAAAAAAGGTATAGAAGTAAATTTAAAACCTTGCCAAATGGAAGTATTTGATTGCAAGATCTTAAGCTATAATCATCCTTTTTTAAATATTGAAATCACAGTCAGTGAAGGTGCTTATATAAGATCTTATTGTGAACTTTTTGCTAGAAAACTAGGTATTAATGCGACTTTAAGCTCTTTAGAGCGCATTAAAGAAGGCAAATTTGTTTATAATAATGAGAAAAGCTTAAATGTGTTAAAATACATTAACCTAAAGCCAAATTTTATCAAGGATTTAAATAAACTCGAAAATGGTGCTAAAATTTTTGTCGAAGAATTAGAATTTCATGATGAAGGAGATTATTATATTGAAACAGAAAAATATTTTAGCATAATTAATATTAAAGAAAATACAGTAAAATATCTTCTAAATAAGGTTGAAAAATGTTAATATTATCAAGAAAAGAAAATGAAAGTATAATTATCGGAGAAGGTATAGAAATCAAAGTCGTTCAAACAGGGAAAGGATATGCCAAAATAGGCATAGAAGCTCCAAAATCCCTTATGATACTTAGAAAAGAACTTGTTCAACAAGTAAAGGATGAAAATTTGCATTCTGTTGTTCAGAATGATATTAAACTTGATGACTTAAGCAAAAAACTAATCAAATGAAAGCTTACGCTAAAGCAAATATTTTTTTAAAACTTACCGGTTTTGACTCAAGAAAATATCATCTTTTAGAATCACGATTTATACTTTTAAAAGATGTTTTTGATGAGCTTGAGCTTGTTGACAAAGAATCAGATTCTAAAAAAGAATTTGAAATCATTAGTAATTTTAAATGCGAAAATAATATTATTCAAAAGGCTTATTTGCTACTTTCTAGAAGATATAATAACGAATTAAAAGAATTATTTAGCAAAAAAAGTCTAAAACTCACAAAAAATATCCCAGTATGTGCTGGGCTTGGTGGTGGAAGTAGCGATTGTGCGAGTTTTTTACTACTAATAAATGAAACCCTAAATTTAAAATTAAACCTACAAGAACTTATAAATTTAAGCATACAACTAGGAAGTGATATTGCCTTTTTTTTAAGTGGCTTTCACTCTGCTAATGTAAGTAGCTGTGGCGAAATTATAGAAGAATTTGAAGATGACATACCTAATTTAAAATGGACTTTTCCACAAATATCTTGCCAAACTAAAGCTGTTTATGATGAATTTGATAGAGGAATATTTGACTTTCAAAAAAACAATAATCAAGCGCAAATCTACAAAAAACTCAGCACAAAAGAGTTGTTACAAAACTTTAAAAACAAAGAATTAAATGATTTATTTACTCCTTGTGCAACTTTATATCCTAAAATGAAGTCTTACTTGCAAGAAGATTTTTTTCTAAGCGGTAGCGGTAGTAGTGTTTTTAAGGTTGATCGATGAAAATTATTGCGAGAAATAAAAAAGCTTTATTTGATTATAGCATCATAGAACGCTTTGAAGCCGGAATTGTCCTTAAAGGAAGTGAAGTTGTAGCCTTAAGAGCAGGAAGAGCAAATCTTAAAGACTCTTTTGTTCGCATTATAAAAAATGAGATTTTTTTACTTAATTCTCATATTTCATTGCTTCATACTACACATTCTTTCTATAAACACGAAGAAAGAGGTGCTAGAAAGCTTTTAATGCATAGAAAGCAAATTGATAAATTATTAGGTAAAGTAAGTATAGAAGGATATACTATCGTTGCATTAGATCTTTATTTTAACACAAAAAATAAAGTAAAAGCTACCCTTGCTTTAGCTAAAGGGAAAAATTTGCACGACAAGCGTGAAACTTTAAAGAAAAAGCAAGCCGATTTAGAAGCTAGAGCTGCTATGAAAAATTACAAATAAAGGAAAATAAATGAAAAAAATTTCAGCCCTATTTTTAATAAGTTTAGCATTTTTTCTTAATGCTTGCTCCAAGGAAGAAGAAATTCAAAATGATTTTATGTTTGAAGAGTATCACAAAGGAGATAAAATAGTCTTAAATAGTGTAAATGGTGGAAGCAAAACTTTAATAAGAACAGATAAAGGTTTTGTGGTGGAAGGAGAGGAAGGAAAAGTTCTAATGTTTGATTTTTTTGGCACTTTTTGCACCCCATGTAAAGAAGAAGCTTTAGATCTTAGCAAACTTTGGAAAAATAATTCTAGCAAATTTATCATTATAGGACTTACACATTTTGAAGATGTTAGCGATGAAACAGTTAAAAAATTCGCGGGTGATTATGGTGCTTACTATTTTCTAAGCAATGGCAGCTCTAATGATCGTATTATTGCTCAAATTTTAAAAGATATAGACTATCAAAATATGGAGCAACTTCCTTTTAAAGTTGTTTTAAAAAATGGAATTTATCAAAAAATAAGCGATTACTGGAATAATAATACTCCAACAAATTTTTATCTTGGTAAAATTCCAACAGAACTCATGCAAGAAGATTTAAATAAAATCTACAAAGGAAAATAATGCCAAAAACCCAAACTCTAGAGCAAACAAAACTTAGTGAACCAAAAATGTATAAAGTTATACTCTTAAATGATGATGTAACAACCATGGATTTTGTCATAGAAATTTTGATGAATATTTTTCATCAAAACCTTGAGAAAGCAAGTCAAACAATGTTAGAAATTCATCACAATGGTTCTGGAATTTGTGGCATTTACACCCAGGAAATAGCTCTTTCAAAACAAAAAAAAGTTATGGATGCGGCTAAACTTGCTAATTTTCCACTACAAGCAAAGGTGGAAGAAGAATGAAATACCAAGAAAATTTACAAAAATATCTTGATAATGCCAAAAATCTAAGCTTAATAAATCACCATGAATTTGTTACCTGTGAGCATGTACTGTTTGCATTACTAAAACTAAGCACTGATTTTAAGGATATATTTGAAGAATTTTCAGATGGAGATCTTGAACTTCTAGAAACTGAATTAAAAAATTACATTTCTCAAAACAATCAAGTTATTAAACAAGAAATAGAACCTACAATATCTGTTGTTTTAGATGAAATCTTACTTTCATCTAAAAATAAAAATAATGAAATTAAAATTATAGATTTTTTAGAAAAGCTCATACAGGATTCAAGAAGTTATTCTAGCTATCTCTTAAAAAAACACAACATAAATCTTAACAAAATTCAAGAACTTCAAAATCATGAAAATATACAAAATTTAAACAACCACACAAGTGATTTAACACTTTTAGCTCAAAATGGCAAAATTGATCCTTTAATAGGAAGAAAATTTGAACTTGAAAGAATGATGCAAATTCTTTCACGTCGCAAGAAAAATAATCCTATTTTAGTAGGAGAAGCAGGAGTTGGAAAAACAGCCATTGTAGAGGGATTAGCATTGGCTATTGCGGAAAAAAAGGTGCCTAAAAACTTACAAAATGCAAAAATTTTTAGTCTTGATATGGCTAGTATACTTGCGGGAACAAAATACCGTGGAGATTTTGAGAAAAGAATTAAAGAAATTTTAAGTGAACTTGAGAAAATACCCAATGCTATTTTATTTATTGATGAAATTCACACTATAGTAGGAGCTGGAAGCACAGGAGAATCTCATACTGATTTTTCCAATCTTTTAAAACCAGCTCTAAGCAATGGAACTTTAAAATGCATAGGTGCAACAACTTTTATGGAATATAAAAATACTTTTGATAAAAATAAACCCCTAAGTCGCCGTTTTGCTAAAATAAATGTAGATGAACCAAGCCAAGAAGAAAGCTTGCAAATTCTTAAAGGATTAAAAAACAAATATGAAGAATTTCATCATATCAAATTAAACGATGAAATTCTTCAATATGCTGTAATTTGGGGTAAAAAATTTTTTAATGATAAATTTTTACCTGATAGCGCTATAGATCTGATCGATGAACTTGGCGCTTCTTTTGCTTTAAATCCAAGAGCTAAAAAAAATGCCAATTTAAAAGATTTAGAAAATGTTTTAGCAAAAATGACCCACCATCACAAAATGTTTGAATTCGATCAAAATAAAGCTTTAATGAACTTAAAAACAAATTTAAAAGCAAAAATTTTTGGCCAAGATGAAGTTATAGATAGCCTTGTTTCATCACTTAAGCAAAGTTTCGCAGGATTTAAAAATTCCAATACACCACGCGGAGTGTTTTTGTTTACTGGATCAAGTGGAGTTGGAAAAACAGAACTTTGCAAAGCTTTAGCTGAATTTTTAGGTTTAAATTTAGAACGCTTTGATATGAGTGAATATGCAGAAAAACATGCTATAAGTAAACTAATAGGATCTCCAGCTGGATATATAGGTTTTGAAGAGGGTGGACTTTTAAGCAATGCTATTCGCAAAAATCCTTTCAGTCTTGTTCTTTTTGACGAAATAGAAAAGGCTCATCCTGATTTAAGCAATACCTTTTTACAGATTTTTGACAATGCTGAACTCACCGACAATAGTGGTCTTAAAGTAGATTTTAAAAATACAATCATTATTATGACATCTAATCTAGGACTTAAAGAAAGCAATGAGCTTGGTTTTTTAAGTAAAAATGAAGAAAAAAGTAATCGTGCTATCAAAGACTTTTTTGCTCCAGAATTTATTAATCGCATTGATAAAATTTTACATTTTAATGATTTAAACGATGCTATACTTGTTAAAAT
Source organism: Campylobacter sp. CFSAN093224 (assembly GCF_012897395.1). Lineage (NCBI taxonomy): Bacteria > Pseudomonadati > Campylobacterota > Epsilonproteobacteria > Campylobacterales > Campylobacteraceae > Campylobacter > Campylobacter sp. CFSAN093224. The sequence goes on from NZ_CP040607.1 coordinate 1,049,785, forward strand.
TATCGAAAAAGAACTTGACGAAATTTCTAAAAATTTAAATAATATAAAATTATCAGTGGATGATAAAGCTAAAATTTATTTAGCTAAAAAAGCCTATAATAAAGAATTTGGAGTAAGGCTTTTAAAACGCATAATTTCTGAGGAAATAGGAGAAAAAATCAGTGATGAAATTTTATTTGGAAAGCTTAAAAAAGGTGGTATAGCTAAAATCAAACTTGGTAAAAATGAAAAGCTCGAATTTATATTCTAAATTACTCAATGCGCCTAAAAATGCTCCTGTATTTTTAAGTCAAAATTTAGAAGCTGATTTTATTGTAAAAGCTTATACTTTTGGTCTATTCCCATGGACAAGTAAACCTGTAACTTGGTGGTGTCCAGATCCTAGATGCATTTTAATTCCAAATCAAATTCACATCCAAAAAAATATGAAAAAATTTATTAATCTCTATCAAATTAAACTTGATTATGATTTTTTAAAATTAATTACATTATGTCGCGATACACGCTCTCAAAGCTGGATAGATGATGAATTTATTACCACTTATTATAAGTTATTTACCCAAGGCTATGCGCATAGCCTTGAACTTTATGAAAATAATGAACTTATAGGTGGAATTTATGGTTTAATTTTAGGCAAGGTTTTCTTTGGTGAAAGCATGGTAAGCATTAAAAAAAATGCATCTAAAGTTGCCATGATTAAACTTTGTGATTTATTAAAACCTTATGATTTTATCATAGATTGTCAAGTTTATAACCAACATTTAGAATTTATGGGTGCTCATAATATTTCTAGGAAAGAATTTTTAAATATTTTAAAAGAAAAATGCAATCAAGAAAGTGGTTTTAAAAATTTTAAAGATTTAATTACTTAAAAATAAGCGTGAAAATCACGCTTATGACATCGCTTTAGCAACTTCAGCAGAGCTTTCACGAATTTTCTCCATACACTCTCTTGCTTCTTTTGCAAGTTCAACACTCTGATTAACATCCTCTAAACCGCTTTTAATACTCTCAACCACTTGTGATGTAACATTGCGAATAGAATTAATCGTAGTGGTAATTTCATTAACCGAATGCCCTGTTCTTTCAGCTAAATTTCTTACTTCATCAGCAACAACAGCAAAACCTCTACCATGTTCACCAGCACGTGCTGCCTCAATAGCAGCATTTAAAGCAAGCAGATTAGTCTGATCAGCAATATCACTAATAGTTTGAATAATAGATTTAATTTCATCTGATTGTTGATTTAAAGAGGAAACAAGATTTGAACTTTGAGACATCATATCAGCAATATTCTGAACATTTGAAACAGTGTTTTCAATTACACGATCTCCATCTTGAGTAAGATTATCATTTTTTTCTGCAAGTTCGCTTATGAGACGAAGTTTTTCTTGATCTTTTTTAACTTGTTCGCTTATATCTGTAGCAAATTTAATAACCTTGTAAATTTTTCCATCATCATTTTTAACCGGATTATAACTTGCTTCAAGGTATACTTTTTTATTATTTCTTCCGTATCTTATATATTTACCTGATTGAAATTTACCCTCTCTTAAATCTTCCCAAAATTGAACATAGTCCTTAGAGTGTCTATAATTAGAATCACAGAACATACTATGATGCTTTCCTTTAATCTCATCAATATTAAAATCCATAGTTCTTAAAAAATTTTCATTAGCCGTAATAATAGTCCCATCAGGTTTAAATTCAATAATAGCCATAGAACGATTAGCAGCAGCAATAGTATTTCTAAGATCAAGCATTTCATAATGTCTTTGAGTTATATCATTGGCAAATTTAATAATTTTATAAACATAACCATTATTATCACTAATTGGAAGATAATTTGCTTCTAAATAAACATCTATCCCTCCCTTAGCTATACGTCTAAAAAGACCACTTCTAGCTTTTCCATCTCTTAAATCTTTCCAAAAATCACTATATGCTGAAGAATTAACAACTTCAGGCAAACAAAACATACTATGATGCTTACCCTTGATCTCTGAAAGGGAGTATTTCATAGTTGTTAAAAAATTTTGATTTGCCTCTAAAATAACGCCATCGGTAGTAAATTCAATTACCGCCATGGTATTCCCAATAGATCTTAAAATATCTCCTAAACCATTACATTTTTTTTCAAGTTGTTCAATTATTTTAGTATTATTTTTCTTAGCACCAAACATAAAACTCACCTTTTTAATAATAAATTATTTTAAAATTATATCATATTTATATAGTATTATTTACTTAAAATTATATTAATTTATAAGTTAAATATATCCTTTAAACCTACAATAATCATCTTAAACCCCATAGCAACAATAAATACTTGTGCTATACGAGAAAAAACATGTAAAATCAATTTTCCAACTATTTTTTCTATAGTAGCTGCAAAATGAAAAAGTATAAACATAAAAATAAAAGCTATCATTACTCCGCCAAGAGCAACATCAAGCCCACCATCTTCGGCTATAACAATAACGCTAGCTAAAGTTCCAGGCCCAACAAGCATAGGAAATGCCATAGGTATTAAACTCTGTCTTAAAATTTCCTTATCATCCATATCTTGATAAGAACTAAAATCCTTAGTTGCAATTTTTGTTGAAAAAAGTAAATTTTTAATAGCCATTATAATAAGAACCAAACCACCAGAAACCCTTAAATCATCCAATGAAACTCTAAAAATATAGTTCATAAATAAAGGTCCTGATAATAAAAACACCAAAACTATAGTAAAAGCTGTATAGAGAATAGTTCTAAAAAGTTTTTTTCGAAGCATTAAAGGCAATCCATCACTCATAGCCAAAAATTGAGTTAAATTACCAAAAGGATTTAATATAGCAAGTAAAGTAATTGCAGCAAAAAACATCAAATAAAGCTCAGAACCCATACTAGAAAACACTATCAATCCTTAGTTTTTACAAATTCCAAAGAAATAGAATTTACACAATGTCTTACATTTTTAGCAGAAAATCCTTCTCCTTCAAAAACATGACCTAAATGTCCATTGCAATTTGCACATACAATCTCGGTTCTAATCCCATCTTTATCAGGAATTCTTTTAACAGCCCCTTTTATTTCATCATCAAAGCTAGGCCATCCACAACCTGATTTAAATTTATCTTCGGATTTATAAAGCGAAGCTCCACATTGCTTGCATTGATAGATTCCTTTTTCATAAAAATCATTATATTTCCCACTAAAAGGAGCTTCTGTTCCTTTATTTAAAATTACTTTTTTTTCTTCTTCATTTAATTCTTTCATGATCTACCCTTGTAAAATAATTTTTATATTATATAATTAAATTTTCAATTTTAAATGATAAATTTTTATAATTTTCAAGAAAGTTTTAAATGCAAAAAGAATTTTTTCAAGAACTTCAAGATATTTTATATGAAAAAAATATAACTATAAAATTTCACTCTTTTCAAAATTTTTATGAAGACTTTAAAAGCCACAAATTGATTTTTAATCACGAGCATCAAAGCATTTTCAAAAAAAATACATCACAACAAATTACCTTGCTTCATCCTACGCGTATAAGAAGGCCTAAATTTGTCAATTCAACTCATGCGCTTGCTAAAATAATTCATTCAGTCGCTCATATAGAATTTAATGCAATTAACCTGGCTTTAGATGCGAGTTATCGCTTTAAAAATCTACCTTTGCAATTTTATTACGATTGGCTGGAGGTAGCAGATGAGGAAATTAAACATTTCAAACTTTTAAATTCAGCACTTAAAGAACTTAGTTACAAATATGGAAATTTTCCAGTGCATGATAATTTAGAATCTGCTCTAGAAGCTACAAAAGACTCTTTAAGCTTTAGAATGGGAGTAGTTCATAGAGGTTTAGAAGCTAAAGGGCTTGATGCCAACCCCTTTGTTGTTCAAAAACTTCAAAGTTCCAATCATTCCATTAAAAATCTTCTAATGGAATATCTTGAAATTATACTTAATGATGAAATAAAACACGTTAAAAAAGGAGATACTTGGTGGAAATTTGCAAATCAAAACAGGTATGATTTTATTGAGCTTTGCAAAACATTTAAACAATTCTCTCTTGCGGGAAAAAAACTTAACATTCAAGCAAGAATCAAAGCTGGCTTCACTCAAGAAGAATGCGAAGTCATTGAAAAATTTTACTCTTGATTTCTTATCTTAAATTTTGAAACGATAATGGTATATAAAACCCGAATAATTCCATAAAGCACATACAAGCTTGCTAAAATTACTAAACTTTCAAGAGGGTAAAGATATAAAAATGAAAATATTATAATTAAAATAATCAAAACTTTTAAAACACTAGAACGATTAAAATCAAGCTTTTTAAAACTAGGATAACGTATATTACTTACCATTAAAAGCCCTAAAATTGCTTGAAGCACCAAAAAAACTACGCCATAAGGCTTTAAAAAATCATAACTGATAAACGCATAAGTCCATATAGCACTCACAACTGCTGCAGTAGGTATAGGAAGACCTATAAAAACGGAGGGTTCATAAGTGCCTGTGGTAACATTAAATCTCGCCAAACGAATAGCTCCAAAAACCACAAAAAAAGCTGTAATCAAAGATCCAAGTTTTCCAAAATCATAACCTATCGCCATATAAAAAAGAACCGCTGGAGCAACTCCAAAAGCTACTAGATCAGCCAAAGAATCAAATTCTACTCCAAATTTTGAAGTAGAATTTGTAAGTCTTGCAACACGGCCATCAAGCCCATCGCAAATCAAAGATAAAATAATATAAATCAAAGCTGTATAATAATTTCCATGTATTGAAGCTATAATAGAAATAACCCCTAAAAAAGCTGAAGCAGCTGTAAAAAGATTGGGTAAAATATAAATTAGTTGCGGTCTGTTATTCATTATTTTTCCTTACGCAAAATAGCCTAGCAATGAACCTGCTTTAATTTCATCATTTAAGCCTATATGAATTCTAGTATCTTTTGGTAAAAGTAAACTTATAGAGCCATTAATTAAAAAACCCATTCTATCTCCTGCTTTTAAATCATGAGAAATATTATCAAGCTTTAATTTTCTATCAAAAGAACCTGCATAGATTCGCAAGGCTATCGTTTTATTCTCTTTAACTTTTGCCAAAATAAAAGCTCTTTCATTCATCATTTTTGCAGATTTTAATTCACTGCACAAAAAAAGCCCATGTCGTAAACGAACATCTATTATAGACATTGCAAAAGGTGTATTAAAATTTCCAGCATCATAAAGAGCATTTTTAATAGTAATTTCAACACATTCACCCAAATCTTTATGATGAATATTTTCTATTTTAGTAACCCTACCATCTATAGGTGCAAAAATAGCTTTTTCATCACTACAAACAAGTTCTCTTTTGGGTGTTCTAAAAAGAAAAATACAAATTACAATTAATGTTAATAGTAAAATGGAAAAAGAATAAAAAATCCATACAAAAATAAAAATCAAGCTTAAAATAATAAGGCTTAAATATCCATCTTTTGCAATAAAATCTTTCATTCTTCTACTTTAACTTCAGTTTTAACTTCTTCGAGTTCTTGTAAACGAGTTGGTAGACTATTTTGATCCTCAAACTCTTTAATAATCTCGCGCACTTTATTACCTTCAATAGTTTCTTCTTCATAAAGGGCTGCAACCATAGTCTCAATCGCTCCCTTATAAGTATTTAAAGTATCTTTAACATCTTTATAGCGTTCATCTAAGGTTTTCTTTACATAATCATCTAAAGATTCTGCCATCTTTTCAGAATAATCTTTGATAGTTTGTCCACCACTTAAGAAAGTATTTCTTTGTTTTTCAAGTACCATAAGTCCTGCAATTTCACTCATACCATACATAGAAATCATAGCTTTTATGATATCGGTTGCTCTTTCTAAATCATTACTTGCACCCGTTGAAATTTCACCTATAAACACTTCTTCAGCTGCACGACCACCCAAAAGTACATCTACTTCAGCGATAAGTTCATGTTTTTGCATTAAAAATTTATTTTCCTCAGGAGTATTTAAAGTATAACCTAAAGCCGCAAGACCACGCGGAATCACAGAAACCTTACTTACACGTTTTGCGCCTTTGGTAGTTTCAGCAATCAAAGCATGACCGCATTCATGATAAGTAACAATTTTCTTTTCTTTTTCATTAATACGACGTGATTTCTTCTCAAGCCCTGCTATAGCTCTTTCAACAGCTTCAACTAAATCATTTTGTTCTACATATTTTTTAGAATCCCTACCCGCTAAAAGCGCTGCTTCATTAATAATATTTGCAAGATCAGCTCCTGCAAGCCCTGCGGTTAAGCGTGCTATATCTTCTACTTTAACTTTTGGGGAGATTTTGACATCTTTCATGTGCACTTTTAAAATATCACACCTACCTTTAAAATCAGGTTTATCAACTAAAACTTGTCTATCAAACCTTCCTGGTCTTAAAAGCGCTGCATCTAAAACTTCTGGGCGATTTGTTGCTGCTAAAACAATGACTGGGGAACTTTCTGTCCCAAAGCCATCCATTTCAGCCAAAAGCTGATTTAAAGTTTGCTCTCTTTCATCGTTTCCACCCATCATGCCACTTGCTGCACGACTTTTACCAATAGCATCTATTTCATCTATAAAAACAATAGCAGGAGCTTCTTTTTTTGCATTTTCAAATAAATCTCTCACACGAGAAGCACCTACACCCACAAACATTTCTATAAAAGACGAACCTGAAACACTAAAAAACGGCACATCAGCTTCACCTGCAACTGCTTTTGCAAGCAAAGTTTTTCCTGTACCTGGAGGCCCAACAAGTAAAAGCCCTTTTGGAATTTTAGCTCCCAATTTAATATATCTTTCAGGATACTTTAAAAAATCTACAATTTCTTTTACTTCTTCTTTAGCTTCTTCAACACCAGCTACATCGCTAAATTTTACTTTAGGTTTTTCTGAATTTACAAGCTTCTTAGAACTTCCTATACCCAATATAGAACTTCCCATATTTTTTTGCATACGACTTGCCAAAAACATCCAAATACCAAAGAAAATAAATACTGGCAAAACCCATGAAAAAAGTATATCCGTAAACCAATTTGTTTCAGAATACGCACCATAAGCGATATTTTTACTATCTAGTAAACTCACAAGCTCAGGATCATTAACTTTTTTTGCTGTATAAACAGTATTGTGAGAGCTTGAAATCGCTTTGATTGTTGTTTGTCCTATACTAACTTGATTGATTTGTCCACTTTCAATAAGCTTTTTTAACTCAGAATAAGGGACATTTTTATTTACTTCATTGCCATTCAATGCCCCGCCAAAAGAACCATTGCCATCAAAAAATCCCTTAAAAATAATTATCATTACAATTGCAAAAATCGCAAAAATAAAAATGGGATTTTTGTTAAAAAAATTATTACCCTGCGGATTACCCTTATTATTTGGGGTATTATTATTCATTACTTATCCTTTTTTATTATTTTTATATACAAAACTACACCACTCATTGATTTGCATTTCATCAATGAGTTCCAAATCTTGAAATTTTTCTTTAATTCTTGTTGAATATTTATCTAAAATTCCTGACAAAATAAGTATAGCATTATCTTCTAAATGGTTTTTAATATCTTTTTCTAAAATTAAAATCACATCTGCAATGATATTTGCAACAATTAGATTATATAAACCATTTGCTTTATCTATAGATCCACACCAAGCTTTGTGAAAATCGACACCATTTAATCTTGCATTTTCTAAAGAACTATCAATAGCCAACTCATCAGTATCACAAATTTCAACATTACAGCCAAACTTTGCCATAATAATACCCAAAATTCCACTACCACAACCAAGATCTAAAGCTCTTAATTTACTTTTAGAAAATTTTTGTAAAAATTTTACACAAGAATATGTGCTTTCGTGATGTCCTGAGCCAAAGGCTAAGGCTGGATTAATCTTTATATTTATACAATTCTTCTTTTCTTCTTGCCAAGTTGTATGGATGTAAACATTATCCACTAAGATAGGTTTTATGCCTTTTTTATATTCTTGTATCCAGTCCTTGTTTTCTTTCTCTACAAGACTTAAATTAGAAATAATTTTATGGTTTAAATTGAAAGTAGTTGTAAGTTTTTGAGCAAATATTTCAAGTGCCCATGAAAACTCTTCTAAACTCTCATGGGATCTAATGTAAACACCATTATCTTTCTCTTCTATGGCTTCTATACCTAAATCAAAAGCAAAATCAAGAAATAAATTTTTATACTGCTCTTCTACGATAAAGAACAATTCATAATATTTTTTTTGCATTTAGAATTTTAAAAATCAGCCTTTACTCAGCTGCACCTTCTCCACTTCCTGTTCCTAAAACATCTTCAAGTTTTTCCTTTAAAACTTGTGGAGTAAAAGGTTTTACAATATAGTTATTTACGCCAGCTTTTAAAGCAGTAATCACTTCAGCTTTTCCGCCCTCAGTCGTAACCATGATGATAGGCATATCTTCATATTTTTTCTCTGCTCTTACTTTTTTTACCAACTCCAAGCCATTCATTTCTGGCATATTCCAATCTGTAATTAAAACTTTTACATCTTCATTTTTAGTTAATAAATCCCAAGCTTCAACGCCATGCTCAGCTTCTAAAACATCATCGTGTCCAAGTCTTGTTAGGGTATTTTTAATAATCCTTCTCATAGTAGAACTGTCATCAACAACTAACAATTTCACAATTTCGTCCTTTCAAAGTTTTTATAGTTTTATTTTACCCTTTTTAGCCTTATTAATCAAGCTAAAAAATTTTAAAAAACAGCATTATATCATCTTTTACTTAAATTTTTACTCAAATATTATTATTTTTATACTTAACCGTAAATAAATATACACTTAAACCTAAAAGAAGCAAGCTCACTCCACCGATAAGATAAATCGCATAAATCATCTGAGAAAGATCACCAATAGCAAGTTTAAATACCAACATCAAAGCTTCTATAGCTAAAGCAATGATAATAGAACCCAAAAATCTCACCATAGTTTTTTGAATTCCACCTTCTTCTTTTTTTGTCCTTCCTAATACTTCTTGTTCGATCAAAGTTTTTGCCAAATCAAAAATAGCTAAAGCCAAAGTTATAGCGATGGTACTTTCAAACATATGTTCTATACCTATAGCTTGATTATCAAAAAGACTAAAAAAACCTTTTTGAAATAAAAAACAAGTAATCACAAATAAAACCAGTGCGAAGCAAAAATATACCGAACGACTAAATTGAGTAAAAACAAATTCAAATTTTCCTGCTTGAATAATCTTTAAAATATCTTCAAGTTTTATATCAATACAAACAACAAAAAGCAAGTTATTTTTATCATCGTAAATTGGCATAGAAGCTGTCACGCAAAGCTCATTATTTAAAACCGAAGGATAAGGATCGCTCAAAACACATCGTCTTAATTTTACAGCTCTATAAAAATAAGAACGAGTACTTCTATCCTCACCCTGTCCTATTTCATGAGCCTTATTTAAGGAAATCGCATTTTCTATTTGCATGCCTGAAATATCTAAAATATACAAAGCATCAAAAACAACAACTTCATGAGCTATTTTATCCAAAGCTGTTTTAATCGTTTCAAGGTGAATGTCAGGAAGTTTATTGGGCAGATTTCTTGTTAAAATATAACTCATATAAGCCCTAGCACGATAGCGATTATCTTCAAATCTTTGTATATCTTTTATATACATTATACGCCTTCTTTATTGTGTTTAAATTCAGGTACAATCTTTAATAAAGCCTCTGAAATATCTTCACATATTTGTAAATTTTCTATCTCTTTATTAAGCCAATCAAGATCAACCTTCTCATTCTTTGCTACAAAAATACTCTCATATTGCGTTTTAGCATCATTTTCATCAATCAAAAGCTCTTCATAAAGCTTCTCACCTTTTCTTAAACCTGTGATTTTAATTTCTAAATCATTGCGATTAGAAAGTAAAAGCATTTTTTTAGCTAAATCTATGATTTTCACAGGCCTACCCATATCCAAAACAAAAAGCTCTCCTCCTTTTGCGATAGCTCCAGCCTGTAAAACAAGTTGCACTGCCTCAGCCACAAGCATAAAATAACGCACTATATCAGGGTGCGTTAAAGTTAAAGGCTCATTATTGGCAATTTGTGCTTTAAATTTCGGTATCACACTACCACTAGAACCTAAAACATTACCAAAACGCACACAAGCAACTTCAAAATTTTCATCACTCATACTTAAAGTATAAAGCTCACAAACTCTTTTAGTGCAACCCATAATATTTGTTGGTCGCACTGCTTTATCTGTACTTATCATCACAAATTTAGCTACTTTATTTTCTTTAGCACTGTCGCATAAAATTTTAGTTCCTAAAATATTATTGATTACTGCTGAATGTGGATTTTGTTCGCAAAGAGGCACATGTTTATAAGCGGCTGCATGTAAAATAAGCTCAGGTTTATAAGTTTTTAATACCTCATCTAAACTTTGCTTATCTAAAATACTCAGTAAAATAGGAGTAATTTTTTCTTTATATAAATTTAAATCATCATTGATCTTATAAAGATTATACTCACTATGATCAACCATAATAAGATGCTTAGCACCAAATTTAATACATTGCTTACAAAGTTCACTGCCTATAGTTCCACCTGCTCCACTTACCAAAACTACCTTGTCTTTTAAAAAAGCCGCCACAGCACTATCATCTAAATCTTTTGGTTTTCTAGCAAGCAAGTCTTCTATACTGATATCTCTTGCTTCGTTTCTTGTAAAAGAAAATATTTTTACATCACAAATACCATAAGCTACAAGTTCTTCAAAAAGTTTTTTAAGCTCTTCTTGTTCAAGTCTTAAAGCAATAATGGCAGTTTTTACCCCTTGTTCTACATAAGATTTTATTTTTTCTTTTTCTTCTACAATAAATTTATCACAATAAGTCCCTATAAGCTCTTTTCTCGCATCAACTACGCCTACAGGAAAAAGCCCTAAAGAACCTTCTTTTGCACCTTTTAACAAATGCAAAGCCTTAGAAGTTGCCCCTACTACAATACAAGGAGTTTCTTCTTCTTTCATTCTAGAAGGTTTAAAATCCACAAGCATTCTTTTGCTAATTCTTAAAGTACCTATAAACATATAAGAAAGAACAAAATCTATCACAATAGCACTTCTTGGAAAAGGATTAAAAAAATCACTAAAAAAATAAAAAATAAGAAAAAAACAAAACTCAGCTAAAAGCAAAGCGATAAAAATTTTTCTTGCTTCATTGAGAGAAAAAAATCTCCAAGCTACTTTATAAATTCTAAAAACAAACAAAAATGAAAGTTTTAAAACAAGCAAAATAATAGCAGAAACCATCATACCATGATAAAAAATACTCGGAATATCTCCACTAAATCTCAAAGAAAAAGCCAGATAAACGCTAAGTAAAATTAAAACAATATCTGAAGTTAAAAAAAATGCTAATCTTTTGCTTTTATAAAAAATCATTTTAAGCCTTTATGCTCTTTAAGATCAGTTTTGAAATTTCATAAACATCATCTTTACTCATCGCCGTGCCACTTGGCAAACAAATTCCTTTTTGGAAAAATAACTCACTATTGCCATTAAGATAAGCCTTAGCTCCTTTAAATACTTCTTGAGCGTGCATAGCTTTCCATAATGGTCTTGTTTCTATTTGTTCATTTTTCAAATCTTCTATGAGTTTTGAAATTTTTGGATGCAAAGTAATATTTTTTTGACTGATATTTATATCTTTTTGACAAGAATTAAGTTCATTTTTATCAAAATCAATCAAAGCTGTACTTAACCAGCGATTGCTTCTTGAATTTTCTAATTCATCTAAAAAGCTAAAACACTCTCCTAAAAATTCTTTATACCACTCATAAATTTCTCTTTTTTTAAGCACTCTTTGTTCTAAAACCTCCATTTGCGCTACGCCAATAGCTCCTAAAACATTGCTTAAGCGGTAATTATAACCATAATCTAAATGTTCATAATGCAAACAATTTTCCCTAGCTTGAGTGCTATAAAATCTTGCTTTTTCAATCTTTTCTTTATTTTTTCCTATAAGCATACCTCCACCTGAAGTGGTGATAATTTTATTGCCATTATAAGAATAAGCTCCAAATTCTCCAAAAGTTCCTAAAGCTTTATTCTTATAAAAACTTCCTAAAGCTTCAGCAGCATCTTCGATTAAAACAATTTCATTTTCTTTGCAAATTTCAACAATTTCATCCATTTTAGCCGCATTGCCATAAAGATGAGTTAAAATCAATGCTTTTGGTTTTTTTTCACATTCTTTAATAGCAAGCTTTAATAAATCTACATCGATATTATAAGTTTCATCACAATCTATAAATACAGGTTTTGCTTTAAGATAACAAATAGGTGCTACTGAAGCGATAAAAGTAAAAGAAGAAGCCAAAACAATATCATCTTGTTTTACCCCTGCCACCCTTAAAGCTAAATGCAAAGCCACTGTGGCTGAATTTAAAGCTAAGGCATTTTCACTTTTACTGTAAGCCTTGACACTTTGTTCAAAGCGATTTACAAATTCACCCAAAGGTGCTATATAATTGCTTTTGAAAACTTCTTCTATATATTTTAATTCATTACCACCCATATGCGGAGGAGAAAGAAAAAATCTCATGATTTATCCTTTGTGTAAAACAAAATTTTTATAAATTGACTCTATTTTACCTAAAAAAATTTACAAAGAATCAAACAAAAATCTTTTTATAATCATTTCATATTTTTCTTTTTGCAGGTACTCCCACAAAAACACCTTTTTCATCTTGATTTTTAACTAAAGTTGCTCCACCACCTAAAATACTATCATCTGCCAAACTTAAATTAGGCAAAACACAAGAATTAGTCCCTAAAAAACAATTTTTACCAATTTTTACATTACCTGCGCATTTAGCCCCTACACTCACATGAGAAAATTCCCCTATCACACATTCATGTTCAATCACACTTGAAGTATTCAAAATCACGCCTTTTTCTATTTTGGCTTTAGCATTAATTACCACGTAAGGCATGATTAAAATTCCTGCATTTTCTTCTATACTTGCACTAGGACTTATAAGCGCGCTTTTATGGATAAGATTGACAATTTTAAAGCCATTTTCTGAAATTTTTTGATAAATCTTTTTTCGAATTTCATTGTTTCCTATAGCTATAAAAAAATCATATTTAGGTAAGGTACTTTCAAATTTCATTCCTTTAAAATCATCTAAAAAAATACATTCTTTATAACCCATATTTTTAGCCACATCTTCACAAACAAGCCCATGACCACTAGCACCATAAATATAAATTTTTTCAGTTCTTGCCATTAAATTTCTCCGTTGTAACATGTCCTTCTTTGCTTACCCCACTTCGTTTTAAAACCTTTAAGGCTGTTAAAAACATGATTTTTAAATCAAGCAAAAAAGAAATATTTTTCACATAATACACATCAAGTTCGAATTTTTTCTGCCAAGAAATAGCATTTCTACCATTTACCTGCGCCCATCCTGTTATACCTGGACGCACTTTATGACGCAATTTTTGCTCTTTATTGTAAAGAGGCAAATACTCAACCAAAAGAGGTCTAGGTCCAACAAAACTCATATCCCCTTTTAAAACATTAAAAAGTTGCAAAAGCTCATCCAAACTTAAGCTTCTAACGATTTTTCCAAAAGCTTTCAAACGCAATTCATCGCTTAATAACTCACCCTTTTCATCTCTTTCATCGCTCATGGTTTTAAATTTATAAATTTTAAAAATTTTTTCATCTAACCCGGGACGATTTTGGGTAAAAATCACACTTCCTTGAGTGATTTTTAAAAGTAAAGCAGTGATTAAAATCACCGGAGAAAAAAGCACCAAAAGCACTAAAGCTAAAATAAAATCAAAAATTCTTTTAAAAACTTTTTCATACATTCTTAATTACCCTATCATAAAGTTTTAAATAACGCTGTGCGATTATATTTTCATCGTATTGTAAAGCATCTTGGGCGGCATTTTTAGCTAAATTTAATCTTAATTTTTCATCTTCTAATAAAAGTGAAATTTTTTCGCTTAAATCTTTAGCATTTTTTGTTTTTGCCCAAAGTCCATCATAAGCATTAGAAATAGCCTCCACACAACCTTCACAATCACTCACCACTATAGCCTTACCGCAAGCTTTTGCCTCCAAAACACTTACAGGAAAGCCTTCTTTATAGCTTGGCAAAACAAAAATATCACAATTTTGCAAAAGCTCGACTATATCACTTCTAGCACCCAAATAATGCACCACGCCAGAGTTTAAAAACTCCAAACTCGCACAAGAAGGATTTTCATCTCTTCCACCAACTAAAACAAAATTTGCTTTGTCTTTTAGCATAGTAGCACTTTCATAAAATTCTTTTACACCTTTATGCCATAAAGCTCTTGCTATCATAAGTACAATGGGTTTTTTATCTATGTTTAAATTTTTCCAAAAAAGCTCTTTTTTTTCCGATTCTACATAAATAGGAAAAAATTTTTTTAAATTGATCCCTACAGATTTTATCACGCAAATTTTATTTTCTTTAAGTCCTAAATTCCGCATAAACTCAGCATTACTTTCATTGACAAAAATAAATTGGTGCGCAAATTTAAAACTTAATTTATAAAGACTATTAATAACAAAACGCACTAAATTTGCCTTAAAACCTTGATCTATATAAAAAGATCCCAAGCCTTCTACCAAAGCAAAACGATAAGGAATTTTTGCCCATTTTGCTGCTAAAATTCCAAAAGTATTGCTTTTGTGTGCCGCACTTTGAATAAAATCAAGATTTAAATTTTTCAAAACCTTAGCAAGATAAAAAAAATTCTTTAAAACCACAAAAGGATTTAAACTAGCTCTTGAAAACTCATAAACAATTACTTTTAAGCCAAGATCTCTAAGTTTTTGCGTGTATTCATCTTGCGGCACTATAACAAAAACTTCGTCTTTTCTATCTTTTAACGCTTTTATAATAGGCATTCTAAAATGATAAATACTCGCTCCTGCATGTGATAAAAATCCTATTCTCATTTTCAACCCTTAAATTTTAAGTTTAAAAACCTTAGCATCTCTAGAATTAATCACCAAGTCAAATAAATTCTTATCATAATTTCCCAAAAAAAACATTTGCACATAAGCACTATTAAACATGGTTTTATCCATTAAAATAAATTGTGCATAAGGAATAGCACTATCCTTTAAATAAAAAATATAAAACTGAGCCTTATCATCGATTGGAGTGATTTTGTATTCACCTTGTTTAATAGAATTAATCTCTACGATACTATTTACAGAAACCACATTATCACCTATTTTAAAACTTCTAAAATCATCACTTAAAACCACTCCGTTGCTAAGATAAATTTCTCCATTTTTAACATCAAGTGGATAAGCTGTACTAAAAGTAAAAGGTTTATCCAAAACTCCTGTATCTAAATTAATAAAAGAAAAACTAGCCACCGTAGAAAAAATCAAAGACATTCTAGCGGGCATATAAAGATAAATATCACGAGTTTTTGGTGCATCGATTTTAAAATCAGGTTTTGATAATGAAGCTAGAAATAAATCCACATTGCTTTGATTATAATCTTTCATCATGGCTTGTAAAATGTCTGATTTTAAAATATCATTTTGCGGAGCATAAAAGCTTTTTTCTGTATATTCTACACTAAGTCTTGCCATATTAGCCGCAGCTTGTTCATCTTTGCTTAAAGCAAAAGAAGGGAAAAAATTATCCTTACCTAAATGCTTTCCACCATCTACTAAAGTTTTCACATCGCTATAATAACGCACAGGATAACCATAATCCCACCAAGTTACCACATAATCTTCTCTATTGGCTATATTTTTTAATTGATTTAATAATGATGCTTCATTTTGAGAAAAAACTGTTGGCGCTTTATAGTTGTAAATATGGATAAATACTGGAGCTAAAGTCAAAATAGTTGCAAAAACAATACAAACATTTGAAGTTAATTGGCTATATTTTTTAACCAATATAGACTTAAACTCGCTCAATAAAAAACCAAATCCTAAAGCCATTACAGGTACAGAATAAATGGTAAATCTAAGCCCCCCTTTTAAGGCTAAAAACCCAAGCACCAATATAGGTAAAGCCATAATCATACTTTTATGTTTTCTCAAAAGCCATACAAAACCAAACAAAGAAAACAAGAAAACAATTTCACTACCGCTAATTCTTCGCATAAATTCGCTAAGATCTACATTTTCAACTTCTTGTATGGTTTGATTGACATTAAAATACATAAAGCCCTGTGTTAAATTCACACTTTCATCACTTCTAAAAATATAAAATTTAAGCTGATAAAGTATGGGATCAACCCCACCACTTAAAATCAAAAATATCAAAGTTGCACTACCTAAAATTCCTATAATCATAAAATTTAAGCGTTTTTGCTCTAAGGCGAATAAAGCAAAAAGTATTACTATAATGGCACTTTGATAAAACCATGCTATATTTGAAAGAGTAAGAGAAGACAAAATCACAGCTATATAAAAAATCTTTTCTTTTCTATGAAAAATAAGTGTATAAATTAAAAAAAGTCCAATTAAAGCTACATTTAAAGTATAACTTGAAGGATACCACCAAAGATAAATCCCTATAAATAATGGCAAGGCAATCAATGAAAAAAAGTCTTTTTTTAAAATCATTCTTACCATAAAAAATAAAATAAACATAGGTAAAACAATTACCAGCATATCCGTATCATAATACCCACTCATAGTGCGATTATAATAACTGTTTGCTACACTTGCTAAAAGAGCAGCTACAAAGCCCATTAAAGGGCGTTTGTATTCATTAGCTAGTAAAATAATAGGAATCACCACCAAAGAAGATAAAAAAGTACTCATATATAAAATGATACTTTCAAAAGAAAAAGGTGTGATTTTATAAAGCCAATAAGTAAGCGTAGATAAAGAAGATCCATAATAACTCAAATCATTAGGCTGATGAAAACCTGCTATCATATCTCTTGCGCCCTCAGCAAAAGCATAGCCATCGTTTGAAATGATCATTAATTGATTATTGAAAAAATACTCGTTAAACTCACTTGCCCACCAAACCCAATAAAACCTGCAAAATACACTAAAAACATAAGCTAATACAATCATCGCAAACAAAACTAAATAAGGGTTTTTTAAATACTCTTTTTTCAACATCTTTTATCCTAATAAATATTTCAAAGCATCGCGTGCAATTTTTACTTTATCAAAGGCTTTAGCCCTAGTTTTAGCTTTGTTTTTATACGCTTTTCTTAATTTATCGTCTTCAAGCATAGTTTTTAAACCCTGAAACATAGAGTTTTCATTATCTACTTCTACTAAAAGTCCAAATTCATCATCGCCAAAAAGCTCTCTTGCACCACTTTTATGATCAGTGCAAACCACCGCACAAGAACAAGCCAAACTTTCGATTAAAACATTTGAAAAACCTTCAAACACAGAAGCAAAAGCAAAAAATTCGCATTTAGTCATGTATTTATAAGGATTATTATCAAATCCTAAAAGCAAAACCTTTTCTTCCAAATTTAATTCTTTAATCAAAGCTAAAAGCTCATCCTTAAGCACACCTTCACCTAAAATCACAAGCTTTAAATCTGTTTTCAATCTCGCATAAGCACGAATTAATAAAGCATGATTTTTACCTTTATCAAGCCTGCCTACACTTAAAATAAATTTATCTTTTAAAGCTATGTCTTCAAGGGCTTTTTGCCCTATGTTTTCTAAATCGATGGCATTGTATAAAATTTCACATTTTTTTGGATTTATACTAAAATTTTGCACTAAATCTTCTAAATTTCCTTTAGAATTAGGCAAGATTAAATCAGCTTTTGGGTAAAGCAAAGAAATTAAAAATTTATTTGCCAAAGAATTAAAATTATTTTTTACATACATCACACTTGGCGTAGTGCATTCATTGATCACAAGGCGAGTTTTGTTTCCAAACATTCTTGCCATTAAGGCTATATAATTAGGTCGATTTAAAAAAACAAATTCTGTATCAATGCCCAAATTTCTGCAAAGTTTTTTATATTTTAAAGCCAAAAAAGGTAGTTTTAAAAATTTCAAAATAGGATTTTCACTAGGTTTTGAACATTCTAAAAAATGAATTTGACACTCTGGAATTTCATAAGAAATTTTATCATTCATCAAGATCAAATGCACTTCAAATTTCAAACTTAAAATAGGCAATAAAGTCGCCACAACTCTTTCAGCACCACCACTTCCTAAAGAATAAATAAAAATGCCTAATTTTTGCATAAAGCCACCCGAATTTTTGATAATTTTTCAATCATATTATTTGGAATTATACTTAAAATGAGTAATATCAAAGCAGGAGCGTTGATTTTTATACTCAAGCTTTTAAACAAACACTTATAAAGAGCTTTATAATTTTTTGCAAGTTTTGCATAATAAGCTGCCATTTTATAATAACTCGCACAAGTTTTTTTATAATCTTTATCCTTACTCATTCTAAGTTCATTTTCTAAAATTTTAGCAAGCTCTAAATATCCCAAATATACCCTATGAGCATTTTTACTCGCCCCCAAAGTCACGCTATCTTGCCTAAAAATCCTATAAATCCTAAAAGCCTTATGGATATAAAAACTTTTTTCCTTGTATAAATTTACCCAAAGCGTGGCTTCATTGCCATAAAATTCTTCATTAAAACGCTGGTTCTCAAGTAGAGATTTTTTAAAAACAGAAAAAAACTCTCCGCTAAATTTAGCCATTAAAAAATCTTTTTTAGAAATTTCACTATCTTTTTCCAAGCCCTTGCCGCTAAATTCCTTGCTTAAATTTCCTTCTTTTTCTATCAAACAATTTCCAAAAACATGAGCATAACCCTCATTTGCTTTTTGCATCAAGGTGCTTAAAGCCCCAGATAAAAGTTCATCATCATCATCTAAAAAAGTTACAAACTCGCCACTTGCTTGATCTAAGCCATTATTTTTATTGCCATTTGGGCCTTGTTTGTAATTTTGATTTAAAAAATACTTAATGCGATCATCATCTTTTTGTAAATTTTGCACCACACTTTTAGTATCATCGCTAGAATTATCATCGCTTACAATAATTTCTAAATCTTTAAAATCTTGATTTTGTATGCTTTTAATAGCCTTTTCTAGTAAAACTTGACGATTAAAAGTTGGTACTATAACAGAAAGTTTAGGCATTTTTAACCTCAGCTATAAGCTTAAGCCATTCTTCTTTGATATGAGAAATTTCAAAGTCTTTACACCTTTGTTTGGCATTATTTACAAGTTCTTTTCTAAAATTTTCATTATTTAAAACAAGTTCAAGTTTTTTAGCAAGTGCTATTTCATCATCACAACCTATCAAAAGCCCATCATGATTATCTTTGATTAAATCCTTAGCACCATTATAATAAGAACTTGAAATTCTACAAACCTCAAAATACAAACTTTCAATTAAAACCGTTGGCAAACCCTCTACAAAAGAACAAAGACAAAGCACTTTTGCTTTTTCATAAAGAGTCTTGACATTTTCAACTCGTCCTAAAAAATCAACTTTTATTCCTAAAGATTTTACCTTGTATTCAAGTTCTTGCCTTAACTGTCCATCTCCTGCTATAACAAATTTATAATTTTCTTGCAAATTTTTATCCAAATGCGCTATAGCTTTTAAAAACATTGCAGGGTTTTTGTTGTGATCTAAACGCCCTATAAAAAGAACCAAATTTTCCTTTTCAAAACTAGAATCAAAAGGAATTTCATCGCTAAAATGACAAGGGTTTAATAAAAGCCTAACCCTTTTTACAAATCTTTCATAATACACCTTATCACTGCTTCCAAGCACACTTAAAGCATCACAAAAAGGATAGCTTACCCTTCTTAAAAAACGCCAAATTTTAGGTTTTAAATACGCTTCATTGCTATGCTCACTTATAATGAGTGGAGTTTTAAACCCTATTTTCGCAGCAATACAAGCAATATTAGTCGTATCCAAAAAAGAAATAAAAACATCAGCCTTACTTTCTTTCAAAGCCTTTCTTAAAGCAAAAAATTTCTTAAAACGACTTGCGATTTTATGATAAAGCGTATCAAATCTAAATTGTTCTAAACTTGTAACTTTAACTTCATTTTCAAGCTTATAAAAAGATTCTCCTGCATGAAATTTAATAATACTTACTTCATGCTCTTTGCAAAGTGCATTAACTAAGGTTACTAAAACACGCTCAGCGCCTCCTGAATTTAAAGTTGCGATAATAAAGCTTATTTTCATCATTTCTCCTCTTTAAGCTTACCGTGTTCTAAACGATAAACCTTATCACATTGCGTTATCGTAGAAAGGCGATGTGCGATAATAATCATGGTTTTATCTTTAGAAATTTTATAAATTTCATCCATGATTTTTGCTTCACTTTGAGTATCAAGAGCAGAAGTTGCTTCATCAAGCACTAAAATTTCAGGCTCTAAATATAAAGCTCTTGCTATAGCTATGCGTTGTTTTTGTCCCCCGCTTAAATTACTCCCCCCATCACCCACTTTTGTTTGCACTCCTTGAGATAAATTTTTTATAAAATGCTCTAAATTTGCTTGTTTGATAACCCTATTAAGTTTTTCTTCATCAACCGCATCTCCAAAAGTGATATTTTTAGCTATACTGTCATTAAAAAGATAGATATTTTGCGGGATATAGCCTATTTTTTGGCGATAATTTTTTGTATTATTTGCATTTAATTCTTGCTCATCAATTAAAATTTGCCCTTCTTTTGGTTTTAAAAGTCCTATGATAAGATCTACTAAGGTGCTTTTTCCACAACCACTCTCCCCTATAAAAGCGATTTTTTCGCCTTTTTTAATGTTTAAATTAAGATTTTTAAATAAATGTTTTTTTCCCTCATAACCAAAGCTAAGATTGCAAATTTTAAGCTCTTGATTAAAGCTTAATTTTTCCTCGCCCAAATTTTCTTCTTCTTGTCTTAAATTTTGATAAATAATATCCAAAGAAGAATGATAATAAAGCAAATCATGATAACTTGTAATAATACGATTTGCGCTTGGCATTAAGCGATAAAGTGCTAAAACAAAAATAGAAATCGTGGATAAAATACCTGAAATATCACTTTCATTTTTCAACACCAAAAATACCACGATAAAAACAAGTACACAAAAACCTATTCCTTCAAGATAAATTCTAGGCACCGCAGCTACACTTTCGTTGGTAATATTTGCTTTAGAAAAAGCTTCACTTTGCGCTTTAAAAAGACTTAATACTCCATCTTCTTTGGTTTTAAGCTTGATAAATTTAAAATTATTTAAATTTGTATTTAAAATTTCAAAGAAATTTTTCATCGCTTCTTCGCGTCTTACTCCTGCTTTTTTAATGATAGGGCTTAAAATTTTCACTAAAATAAAGGCATTTAACACCATAAAAATACTTAAAAATAAAGTGATTTTATAATTAATCAAAAGCATTAAAGCATAAAGCAAAAGCACTACAAAAATTTCACTCATCAAAAGCAAAAATGATGAAATCATAGTGCTTAGATTATAAACTTCCCCTGTAATGGACTTTAAAATTTCAGATTGATTTTTTTGAGTAAATTTTTCATAATTAATATTTAAAAATTTAGAAAAAACCTTATAAGCGATCGCATGATAACGCCCTTTAGAAAATCTTGCTAAAAGATGAAAATAATACGCATTTAACAAAGCTCTAAACACATAAAAAACAATAAGCCCCACCCCAAAATAAACAATGATTTCAAAAACAGGGATATTAAGATATTCTTTTAAGCTGATTAAATATTTATTACGATCAAAATAAGAAAAATCACTGGCCAAAGTGATAAAAGGCATTACTAAAGAAATTGCAAAAGTTTCTATAAAAGAAACAAATATTGAAAAAACAAGCAAGAAAAATAAAAAATTTTTATCTTCCTTACTTAAAATAAAAAAAAGTTTTTTTAACACTGTTTTTCCCAATCAAAAGCAGATTTGCAAATAAGCTCTAAATCATCATATTTAGGCTGCCAAGAAGTAAGATTTCTGATTTTACTTGCATCAGAAATCAATACACTAGGATCACCTGCACGGCGTGGGGCAAGTTCTACTTTAAAATCCACTCCACTAACTTTTTTCATCGCTTCAATCACTTCTTTTACACTAAAACCGTGCCCATAACCTACATTAAAAACATTACTTTCATTCTCTTGTAAATAATCCAAAGCCGCTAAATGCGCACTTGAAATATCATCTACATGGATAAAATCTCTTATGCAAGTACCATCTTTTGTATCATAATCATCGCCAAATATGAAAAGTTTGTCACGTTTTCCTGCGGCACATTCAGCTGCAACTTTTATGAGCAAGGTTGCTTTTGGATAGCGTTGCCCTAAAGTATAATCCATACAAGCACCTGCAACATTAAAATATCTTAAAATACAATGCTTAAATTCAGGATTTGCCATACTTGCATCACGCAAAACCTCTTCACTCATAAGCTTACTACGCCCATAAGGATTAATAGGTGCTAAAGGGCTTGTTTCGCTCACAACAGGAGTTTGTGGTTCGCCATAAGTGGCTGCCGTTGAAGAAAATATAAATTTATTCACTCCAGTTTGCAAACAAATTTCGATGAGATTTGTCGTATTAACAGTGTTGTTCATATAATATTTTAAAGGATTTTGCATACTTTCAAAAACTTCAATGCTTGCTGCAAAATGCACAATAGCGTCAAATTTTTCTCTCTCAAACAATGCTTTTACGCCTTGAAAATCACTTAAATCTTGTTCGAAAAATTTAAAAGCTCTTGTTTTTTGCAAATCTTCTATTGCGATTTTAGAACCCTTAGAAAGATTATCTAAAACACAAATTTCATGATCTGTTTTTAAAAATTGTCTTAAAGTATGAGAACCTATATAACCTGCACCACCGCTAATAAGAATTTTCATCATCATTCCTTTTTTTAAAAATGTCAAAAATAAATTTTAATATATTTTCTTAAATACTTAAGATCGAACTTTTGAAATTTCACTCTCACAAGCTTTTGCAAAAACTTCTGTATAAGAACGATCTGATTTTTTTGCACACAAGAAATCTCTCATATAAGAAAGAAAACCAACATAATCTTCTTCATCAACATTAGCTTTAATAAGTTCATATTTTAAAAAAAGCATATAGGTGTTTAAAACATCACTTTCACAATATTCGTGGATTTTTTCAAGTTTATTTTCATAAAAAAGTTTCATTACCTCATCGCCATGCACATCATATTTTCCTGGCAAACCCACCATAGAACAAAGTGTATCAAGCTTTATTCCACGCCCGTTAGATCCTAAGGATTCTAATAAATCACAATGTTTTAATTCTGAAAATCTTGTTTTATAATTATTCCATTTATCACTTTGAGTATCCAAATAAGTTGCTGCTTTTAAATTGTATTTTAAAGCCCTTAAAACAAGAACAGGCATATCGAAATTTTTACCATTAAAACTGACTAATTTTGGCTCATAATTTTCTATAAAATTAAAAAAATTAGCAATCATTTCTTTTTCATTTTGTCCATCAATTTTATTCACTTTGATAAATTTTCCAAAATTATCACTTAAAACCGCACAAATACTGATAATTTTATGATAAGGCAAAGGCAAAAACTCACTCCCACTTTGTTCTTTTTGCCACTGAAGTGCTTTTAAACTTACCTCTAAATCACTTCCTTCAAAACCCAAAGTTTTGCGGATAAGCTCAACATCTGGCACACTCTCACAATCAAAAACACAAATATAACCTTCATTTTTTGCCATTTTTAACCTTTTTTTAAATAATTTCGCTAAAATCATAGCAAAAATTTTAAAATATTAGGCTTTTAATGAAAATAGCAATTGTTCGTTTGTCAGCACTTGGTGATATTATACAAAGTGCCGTAGTTTTGCAATTTATCAAAAATTTTAAAAAAGATATAGAAATTCATTGGTTTGTAGATGAAAAATTTGAAGGCATACTTAAAAACCATCCTTTAATAAACAAACTCTATGCCCTGCCCTTAAAAGACAAAAAAATTTTAAAAAGCCTAAAAATTCTTCTTAAAGCAAGAAAAAACAACTATAATGCAGTAATAGATCTACAAGGGCTCATAAAATCTGCTATTGTAAGTCGAATTTTAAGTAGAAATAATTTTGGTTTTGATAAAAATAGTCTTAAAGAAAGTTTTGCTCATAATTTCTACAACCAAAAACTTGAGTTAGATTACAATGAAAATGTATTTGTAAGATACTTAAGTCTTACCTCCTTTATGTTAAATACTGATTTTAATGTCAAAAATTTAGCCTTTAAACAAGATATTTTTAGCGTAGATGAAAATTTAAAACAACTCTTAAATAATAAACTCAAACTCGACAAAAACGAAAAAAACATACTCATACATGTGGGCTCAAGTGTAGAAAATAAAATCTATCCTAAAACCAAACTTGCTATACTTTGTAAGCTTTTAATCAATGAATTTCAACAAACAAAAATTTGGCTCGCTTGGGGAAATGTAAAAGAATACGAATTTGCTAAAGAGGTTTTAAATCTTAGTGGTATTGATGAAACACATATAGAATTAGCGCCAAAATTCAATCTTGAAGAACTAATGGCTTTTACAAAAATGATGAATTTAATCATAGGAAATGATAGCGGCCCAACACATTTGGCTTTTGCTTTAAATAAGGCATCTATTACGATTTTTGGTGCAACACCAAGCTACCGCAATGCTTTTCAAACTCATATCAATAAAATCATTGATGCAGGTAAAAAAATCCAAAATGCCAAGCATATCGATAAAAGTGATTTTTGTATCACGCGTATAGAAGAAGAAGATATCTTCAAACTTGCCAAAGGCTTACTTAATGAAAAATAGTGATAGAATATATCTTAGTCTTTATTATATTTTGAAATTTTTTGTTACTTTTATGCCTGAGTGTATCTTGCATTTTTTAGCTTTGATTGTAGCAAGAATCGCTTTTTATCTTAACAAAAAACACCGCAAAATCATCAATACAAATTTGCAAATCTGTTTTCCTCAATACACTCAAAAAGAACGCGATAAATTGTCTTTAAAAATTTATGAAAATTTTGCTCAATTTGGGATTGATTGTTTGCAAAATCAAAACACCACCAAAGAAAAAATTCTCAATAAAGTAAATTTCATCAATGAAAATTTTCTTATAGATGCTCTAGCTTTAAATCGTCCTATTATCTTCACAACTGCACACTATGGAAACTGGGAAATTTTAAGCCTTGCTTATGCAGCTAAATATGGTGCGATTTCTATAGTAGGGA
This sequence comes from Campylobacter sp. CFSAN093224, assembly GCF_012897395.1. NCBI lineage: Bacteria > Pseudomonadati > Campylobacterota > Epsilonproteobacteria > Campylobacterales > Campylobacteraceae > Campylobacter > Campylobacter sp. CFSAN093224. Next base: position 1,075,100 of record NZ_CP040607.1, read on the forward strand.
AAAAGTTAAAAAGTGAAATTATGTATGAAATTTTAAGCCAAAGTCGCACCCAATTTAACATAGAACTTATCGACAAAAAAGGCGGCATAAGACAAATGCTAAGCGCTCTAAAAAAAGGGAGAACTTTGGGAATTTTAACTGATCAAGACTGTGTAGAAAACGAAAGCGTAAGATTAAAATTTTTTAACAAAGAAGTGAATTATCAAATGGGAGCAAGCCTTATCGCACAAAGAAGTAATGCTTTGATCATCCCTGTTTATGCCTATAAAGAAGATGGTAAATTTTGCATAGAGTTTTTTAAAGTAAAAGATTCTCAAAATGCAAGCTTAGAAGAACTGACACTTTATCAAGCACAAAGTTGCGAAGAAATGATTAAAAAAAGACCTTGGGAATACTTTTTTTTTCATAGACGCTTTGCAAGTTATAATAAGGAAATTTACAAGGATGCAAAATGAATCTAAAGCAAATAAGTGCTATTATCATCGTAAAAAATGCAAAACAAACCTTGCTTGAGTGTTTAAATTCTTTAAAAGATTTTGATGAAATTATTTTACTTAACAATGAAAGTAGTGATAATACCCTAAATATAGCTAATGAATTTAAAAAAGATTTTGCTAATTTGCACATTTACCACAGTGCTTTTATAGGTTTTGGAGCTTTAAAAAACCTTGCTTTAAGTTATGCAAAAAATGATTGGATTTTAAGCATTGATGCTGATGAAGTGCTTGAAAATGAGTGTATTAAAGAGCTTAAAAATTTAGAACTTCAAGAAGATAATATCATCGCACTTAGTCGTAAAAATCTCTATAAAGGCGAATGGATAAAGGCATGTGGTTGGTGGCCTGATTATGTTTTAAGAATTTTTAATAAAAATTTCACTCGTTTTAATGATAATTTAGTACACGAAAGCCTTGTTTTACCAAGTAATGTTAAAAAAATTCATCTTAAAAATGGATTAAGGCATTATGCTTTTAGAGATATTTCTCACTTAATTGATAAAATGCAGTACTACTCAAGCCTTTGGGCAAAACAAAATATACACAAAAAAAGTGGTGTTTTAAAAGCAAATTTAAGAGCTTTTTGGACTTTTTTTAGAAATTATTTTTTAAAAAATGGCTTTTTATATGGTTATAAGGGTTTTATAATTAGCGTTTGCAATGCCTTAGGGACTTTTTTTAAATACATGAAATTATATGAACTTCAAAAGCAAAAGCCAAAAACTTGCGCTTTAATAATAACAACTTATAATCAAAAAGAACGCCTTAAATTAGTGCTTGATAGTGTTAAAAATCTAGCCTTTTTACCCAATGAAGTTTTAATCGCAGATGATGGTAGCAAAGAAGATACAGCAAGGCTTATTGAAGAATATCAAAAAGATTTTCCTTGCCCTTTAAAACACATTTGGCAAGAAGATGAGGGTTTTCGTGCTGCAAAAAGTAGAAATAATGCTATTAAAGCTTCTAAAAGTGAATATATAATTTTAATTGATGGTGATATGATTTTAGAAAAAGACTTTGTAAAAAATCATTTAGAATTTGCAAAACGCAAAGTAATTTTACAAGGTTCAAGAGTAATTTTAAATAAAAATGAAAGCGAAGAAATCTTAAAAAACAATAATTATAGTTTAGCTTTTAATAAAAAAGGTTTTAAAAATCAAAGAAGTATTTTTTTAGCTAAATGTGTATATAAATTTTCAAAACTAACTAAGAAATTTTTTAAAAAATCACAACTTGTTAAAGGTAGTAAAACTTGCAATATGAGTTTTTATAAAAGTGATTTTGAAGCCATTGAGGGATTTAATGAAAAATTTATAGGCTGGGGTAGGGAAGATAGTGAGTTTGTAGCTAGATTTTTATTTAATGATGGAGTGTTTAAAAGGCTTAAATTTAATGCTCTGGCTTATCATATCTATCATGAAGAAAATAGCAAAAATATGCTCGAAATCAATCATCAAATTTATCTTGAAACTATAAAAAATGAAAAAACAACTTGGAGATAAAACATGAAAAAAGTAGGTGTAGTAATCCCCATATACAATGTAGAAAAATATCTAAAAGAATGTTTAGATAGTGTAATCAATCAAACTTATACTAATTTAGAAATCATACTAGTAAATGATGGTAGTACAGATGAAAACTCACTTAATATTGCAAAAGAATATACTTTAAAAGATAAAAGAATAATTCTTTTTAATAAAAAAAATGGTGGTTTAAGTAGTGCTAGAAATGTAGGTATAGAATATTTTAGTGGAGAATATGAAACACAATATATTGAAAAAGAAAATGAATTAAATGTTTTTAAGATTATTGGCGATAATCCACAAAATATTTATAAAATTTATAAGTACAAAAATGCTTTAGCGAGTGATAAGCTAGAAATTTCAAAGATTGATTATATTATCTTTTTAGATTCTGATAATTATTGGGAGTTAAACTGCATAGAAGAGTGTGTTGTAAGAATGCAAAATGTAGATGTATTATGGTTTGACCATGCTTGTATTTATGATGATGGTATAGAAGATAAGGGTCAAAAAACAAGGATGAATGTATTTAATTTTACTCAAGAATGCACTATCACTCCAAGAGACTATGCTAAGCAAGCTATAAAAGTAGGTTCGAGGGATATCTCGTTTAGCTGGGGTGGTATGATAGATTTTTCATTTTTAAAACAATTAAAACTTAAATTTATCAACAAAATCATCAATGAAGATATTCATTTTGGCATGGTTTTGTTTGCGAGTGCTGATAGTATCTATATTTTACCAAAAAGATTGTACTTATGCCGTTTGAGGGCAAATAGTATATCAAATCATGATAAAAAAGTTACAAAGGCAAATGTGTCAGAGTATTTTAAAGACTTGTATGAATTTTTTGGAGAAAATGCTAAAGAGGCAAAAAACTATTTAAAAGCAGCAAGTAGGATGATAACAGCTTTGGAGTTGATAGAATTTTTTAAAGATCAAAAAAATGAAAATTCTCAAGCCATAAAAGAGGCTTTTTTGCCTTTTTATGTAAAAAAGGCTTTGATGATTAAAAAATTTAAAAAAGATCCTTTGAATTTAAAGGAAAAATTACCTATAATTAAACCTTTTATCCAAACAAAAATTCCTTATGATCTTTGGAAAATTTGGCAAAAAATAAAGGGTATTTTAGATAAAATCAACTTTGCAAAATGATTTTATCTATCATTGAATCTTTTTTTATAGATTTAAAATGCGTGAGTTTGTGTAAAAAGCTTTGTTTTTGAATTTCTTCCCAAAGAGTTGAATTAAATTTTTCTTTGGCACTAAATTGTAATAAATGGCATTCTATATCGCTCATGTTTTTATAGATATCATTTACAAAGCCATGCTCTTTTAAAAGTTCAAATATGATATGTAGTATAAAATAATAGTGATTTTCACTTGATTGCTCATTTTTCCAATAATTCATTAAAATATCTTTTAGAGTTTGAATAAAAGTATTGTTTGTTTTGGCTATCATAAAACTACTTAGCATTTTAACTTTAAAATCATCATTCCAGTTAAAGTATCCATAAGAAAAATATCCACTTTTGATAAATTTTTTCAATTTTTCTTTACTAGGTTTTATTTTTGATCTTTCAAAGGTAAAAAAGTCTTTATCACAAAGTTCACTAGGAATTTTAGAACTTAAAAATATACTTGCATCACACCATATACCTCCATAAGTTGCAAGCAAGCATACTCTTAAAAGATCTGAAAAAAAAGTTATAGTTTTTTCTCCAAAAAAATTATTTTCTAATTTTTCTATAACAAATGGTGGAAAATCAAGGTAATCTTTTATATTATCTTTATCTAAAATGATAATTGTGTAGTCATCTTTCATTTGACTTTGTACAGAGTTAAAACATTGTTGTATCATAGGTGAAGCTTGATTTTTACCTTGATACCAAAATTGCCAAATAATTTTATCGTTTTTAAAATAATGTTTTTTTTCAAAATCAAAATGAGGAATTTTCCCTTCTAAAAAAGGATTAATATAGTTGTTTGAAAGATAATTAGTCACTTTAGGGTGTTCTAGCTTATATTGAATATGATTTCTTAATTTTCTTCTTGTTGATTTTATGGGTATAAATGAGCTTAGTTTTTTTGTTAAAGTATTATAAATTAAAGAATTGTTTTGTTGTATTTGCATATATATTCCTAAAAAGTTTTTTGATATAATATCAAAAATAATTAAGGTTATGTATATATGAAAACCGTAGGTGTAGTAATCCCCATATACAATGTAGAAAAATATCTAAAAGAATGTTTAGATAGTGTAATCAATCAAACTTATACTAATTTAGAAATCATACTAGTAAATGATGGTAGTACAGATGAAAACTCACTTAATATTGCAAAAGAATATACTTTAAAAGATAAAAGAATAATTCTTTTTGATAAAAAAAATGGTGGTTTAAGTAGTGCTAGAAATGTAGGTATAGAATATTTTAGTGGAGAATATAAACTCAAAAATAAAACTCAAACTATAAAAGAAAATTCTTTAATAGAATTTAACATAGAAGGTAATAATCCTTATGAAATATATACTGTATATAAAAGCTATAAAGCTTTTAATAATGAACAAGATTTAACTAACTTTACTTATCCTATTATAGATTATATCATCTTTTTAGATTCTGATGATTATTGGGAATTAAACTGCATAGAAGAATGTGTACCTAGAATGGATGGGGTAGATGTGGTTTGGTTTGATAGTATTGAATATCATGATATAGAAAAAAGTTATTTCAAGCATCATAGTCGTTTAAAAGATATTAATATAAAGAAAGAATGTAGAATAAATCCTATAGAGTGGCTTAAGCTTCTAAGGCAAAATAAAATTAAAGACTTTGCATTTGCGTGGAGTGGCATAATTGATTTTGATTATATAAAAGATAAAAAAATGAAATTTAAAGACGCTATTTTTGCTGAAGATCATTTATTTGGAATTTTGCTTTTTTCGCAAGCTAAAAATATTTATGTCTATCCTAAAGTATTTTATTATTATAGAATTCGAGCTAATTCTTTGACAAATCAAGATAAAAAAATCACTAAAGATAATATACTTCCATATTTTAAAGATATATTTATTGCATTTGAAGAGAATGCAACTTTAGCAAAAGAGTATTTTAAATATGTTAGTTGGGTGGAAACCAGTTTAGAATTAGTGCGATTTGTAGAAAATTATCATGATAAAAAAATTTCTTCGTTGCTGAAAGATACTATTTTGTATTTTTATATCAAAAATGCATTTAAAATTAAAAAATTCGATAAAGATCCTTTGTGTATTAAAGAGAAATTGCAACTATTAAAACCCTATAAAATTTCAAAAATAAGATATAAAGTTATGAAATTTTTAATATCTTTACGGAATTAAATTATATAAAAATTTTTTCCATTTGAATTGATATTTTTGATATAAAATATTTATTTTATAATAAATAAGATTTATATTTCTTTTATTAAAATTTTGTTCATATTTCAATAATTGAATTTTTAATAAATATATAATTAGAAAATATAGAGGTGTTTTTTTATTTTTAATTGATTTTAAAACATTTAAAACAATTTTATGTTCTTGAATATTAGCTTCTAAAGAATTAATATTATTTGTTATAGAATTGCTATTTACATGCTGGGTATACAAAGGTTGTGTTAAGTAAAATATTTCATTAGATAATATTGTCAAAGGATAATATAATAAGGCATCTTCTGCCATATTTATTTTGATTTCTTTTTTGAGATTTAACATGTTGAAGGCTTTTAAATAAATATCTTTTTTGATTATTTTAGCCCACATTGTCCAAAATGGATTTTTAGTTTTAAGTATTTGCATTGTAAATTCTTTGTTGTTGTATTTTCCTTGTTTTATATTTAATTTTTTTATTGATTTTTTTGCATTGGTAATAAAAGCTTCAAAACACAACAAATCAATTTTACCCCCCCCCACCCATATCCAAAATTTTAATACATTCTTCGCAAGCATTAAGTTCTAAATAATCATCAGAATCTAAAAACATGATATAAGGTGAAGTTGCTACTTTAGCACCTTCATATCTTGCTCTTAAAAGCTTTAAATTCTCTTCATTATGTATGATTTTTATTCTATCATCTTTACTAGCATACTCTTTAGCTATATCTATACTTTTATCATTACCACAATCATCTACTACAATGATTTCTATATCTTTAAAAGTTTGGTTAATGCAACTTTCTAATGCTCTAGCAATATATTTTTCCACATTATAAGTTGGTAGTATGATGGAAATTTGACTCATTTTAGCTCTTTATTTTTTTTTGATATAATTATACTATAAATTTAAGGTAATAAAATGAGTATGAATATTAATGCTTTGGTATGCGGTAATGGACCTAGTTTAAAAAATATAGATTATAAAAGGTTACCAAAACAATTTGATGTATTTAGATGCAATCAGTTTTATTTTGAAGATAGATATTTTGTGGGTAAAGATGTAAAATATGTTTTTTTTAATCCTTTTGTGTTTTTTGAACAATACTATACTAGTAAAAAACTTATACAAAACGAAGAATATAACATAGAAAATATAGTTTGTTCTACTATTAATTTAGAATACATAGATGGATTTCAATTTGTTGATAATTTTGAATTATACTTTAGTGATGCTTTTTTAGGTCATGAGATTATAAAAAAGCTTAAAGATTTTTTTGCCTATATTAAATATAATGAAATATACAATAGGCAAAGAATTACTAGTGGAGTTTATATGTGTGCTACAGCTGTGGCTCTGGGATATAAAAGTATATATATAAGTGGTATTGATTTTTATCAAGATACAAATAATTTATATGCCTTCGATAATAATAAAAAAAATTTATTAAATAAATGCACTGGTTTTAAAAATCAAAAATTCAAATTTATCAATCATTCAATGGCATGTGATTTACAAGCTTTAGATTATCTAATGAAAAGGTATGATGTGAATATTTATAGTTTAAATTCAGATGAGTATTTTAAATTGGCTCCGGATATTGGAAGTGATTTTGTATTGAGTAAAAAACCAAAAAAATATATAAATGATATATTGATACCAGATAAGTATGCACAAGAAAGATATTATGGAAAAAAAAGTAGGTTAAAAGAAAATCTCCATTATAAGCTAATAAAAGATCTAATTAGACTTCCAAGTGACATAAAACACTACTTAAAGGAAAAATATGCAAATAAAAATAGATAAATTAACTATTTCTCAGAAAAATCCTTTGATAATCCCTGAAATAGGTATAAATCACAATGGTAGTTTAGAAATAGCAAAACTTATGGTAGATGCGGCCAAAAGAGCAGGAGCTAAGATAATAAAACACCAAACTCATATAGTCGAAGATGAAATGAGCCAAGAGGCTAAAAATGTTATACCGGGTAATGCAAATATTAGCATTTATGAGATTATGGAACAATGTGCATTAAACTATAAAGATGAACTAGCTTTAAAAGAGTATGTAGAGAAGCAAGGTTTGGTATATCTTAGCACTCCATTTAGTAGAGCTGCAGCAAATCGTTTAGAAGATATGGGTGTAAGTGCTTATAAAATAGGCTCAGGTGAATGTAATAATTATCCTTTAATAAAACATATAGCACAATTTAAAAAACCTATGATTATAAGCACCGGAATGAATAGCATAGAAAGTATAAAACCCACAGTTAAGATACTTAGAGATTATGAAATACCTTTTGTTTTGCTTCATACTACAAATTTATATCCTACTCCATCGCACTTAGTAAGATTACAAGCTATGTTAGAATTATATAAAGAGTTTAATTGTCTTTATGGACTTAGTGATCATACCACAAACAATCTTGCATGTATAGGTGCAATAGCTCTTGGAGCAAGTGTACTAGAAAGACACTTTACAGATACCATGGACAGAAAAGGCCCTGATATAGTTTGCTCTATGGATGAAAGCACTTTAAAAGATCTTATAAATCAAACACAAGAAATGGTGCTTTTAAGAGGCGATAATAATAAAAATCCTTTAAAAGAAGAGCAAGTGACCATTGATTTTGCATTTGCTAGTGTAGTAAGTATTAAAGATATAAAAAAGGGTGAAATTTTATCTATGGATAATATTTGGGTAAAAAGACCTTCAAAAGGTGGTATAAGTGCAAAGGATTTTGAAGCCATACTTGGAAAAAGAGCAAAAAAAGATATAAAAAATAATATACAACTAACATGGGATGATTTTGAATGAAAAAAATAGTTTTTGTTAGCGGAACTAGAGCTGATTTTTCTAAAATAAAATCTCTAATGATGAAAGTTGAAAATTCAAATGAATTTGAATTATTTATATTTGTAACCGGTATGCATATGAGTAAAAAGTTTGGTTCTACTTATATGGAAATAGAAAAATGTGGTTTTAAAAATATATATAAATATATAAATCACGATAAGTATTATCAGATGGATAAGGCTTTATCATCAACAATAGATGGTTTTTCTAAATTTATACATGAGATAGAGCCTGATTTAATAGTAGTGCATGGTGATAGAGTGGAGCCTTTAGCTGCTGCTATAGTAGGAAGTTTAAATAATATCTTAGTGGCACATATAGAAGGCGGAGAGCTTTCAGGAACTATAGATGAGAGTTTAAGACATGCTATTAGTAAATTAGCACATATTCATTTAGTAAATGATGAAATAGCAAAAAAAAGATTAATACAAATGGGTGAAGATGAGAAATCTATTTTTATTATAGGTTCTCCTGATTTAGAATTGCTAAATAATACTATATCTTTAGATGAAGCAAAAAAATATTATGATATAAAATTTAAAAATTATGCCATAGCTATATTTCATCCAATTACAACCGAAATAAACTCTTTATATAAACAAAGTGAAGAATTTGTAAATGCTCTTATAAAAAGTGAAAAAAATTATATAGTTATTTATCCAAATAATGATTTAGGATTTGAATTAATTTTGCAAAATTATGAAAGGCTAAAAAATAATGAAAGATTTAAAATTTTTCCTTCTTTAAGATTTGAGTATTTTATAAGTTTGCTAAAAAATGCCAATTTTATCATAGGAAATTCAAGTTGTATAATAAAAGAAGCTTTATATCTTAATATAAATGGAATTTTAGTTGGTTCAAGACAAGATGGTAGAACTGACATTAATAAAACAATAAGAGTAAATGCAGAGGAAAAGGATATATTGGAAGCGATTTTAAATACTAGTAAATGCACTAATATTACAAATAAAAGACTAGAAATTTTAAATAGTTCTGAGCAATTTTATAGGTTATTGAAAAATAATATTTTATTTACTATAAACAAGCAAAAAATATTCATGGATAAAAAATGACTTTGTTTTATAAAATTATAGCTTTTTTAAGATTGCTTAAAATTGATAAAAAATTAAAATTTGATAATGAATATTTTTTAAACTTAAATAAAAAAATCTACAATGAAAAGCATAAAGGTTTTTTTGATTTTGATCCAAACTCAAAAGATACAAAATCTCCTTTAAATCCATGGGCTTTTATAAGAGTAAAAAATGAAGCCACTACTTTAAGAGTATCACTTGAAAGTATGTTACCTGCCATACAAAGAGGTGTTATAGGATATAATGATTGTACTGATGGAAGTGAAGAAATTATTTTGGAATTTTGCAAACAATACCCTTCGTTTATACCAGTAAAATATCCCCATGAGGTGCAAATTGAAAATCCGCAAAGCGAAGAAAATAAACTTCATAGTTATTATAACTATGTAGCTAGTTTTATACCGCAAGATGAGTGGCTTATAAAAATAGATGTGGATCATTACTATGATGCAAAAAAATTATATAAGAGTTTTTATATGGCATCAAAAAATACTGCTGTTAGATTTCCAAGAATTAATTTTTTAATACTAGAAAAATTGTAATTCAAAATATAGGAGAATGTGGTTTTATCGATGGAGGGGATCAATTGTTAATTCAAAAGTGCAATAGTGTATTTATAGAAAGAATGGTTTCAAAGCAAAGTCAGTGGATTGATCCTGAAAAAACTGTGAAAGAATTGTATTCTGAACAGCAAATTATACCCAAACATATAAAAATCTTACAAGCAGAATTACTTCAATGGCATTTTCCTGCTTTAAAATATCATAGAAATGATTATCAAAAACATTTGGATGCTTTAACTTTAGAAGATTTTAAAAAAATCCATTATAGACATAGAAAAATAAAGAAAATAAATTATACAATGCTTGATGAAAAAGTAATTCGTGAAATATTAGATAAATTTAAATTGAGTGGTAAAAAAATGACTTTAGCTATAATACCTGCTCGAGCTGGTTCAAAAGGTATAAAAAATAAAAATTTAGCTCTTTTGCATGATAGGCCTTTGTTGTATTATACTATCAATGCAGCAAAAAATTCAAAGTATGTAGATAAAATTGTTTTAAGTAGTGATGGCGATGATATATTAGAATATGGACAAACTCAAGGTGTAGATGTGTTAAAAAGACCTAAAGAATTAGCGCTAGATGATACAACTAGTGATAAGGTTGTATTGCATACCTTGAGTTTTTATAAAGATTATGAAAATATTGTTTTATTACAACCCACTTCTCCTTTAAGGACAAATGTACATATAGATGAAGCTTTTTTAAAATTTAAAAATGAAAACTCAAATGCATTAATAAGTGTTGTAGAATGTGATAATAAAATTTTAAAAGCTTTTATAGATGATAATGGTAACTTAAAAGGAATTTGTGATAACAAATATCCATTTATGCCTAGACAAAAATTACCAAAAACTTATATGAGTAATGGTGCAATTTATATAGTAAAGTCAAATTTATTTTTAAATAACCCAACTTTTCTACAAGAAAAAACAAGTTGCTATATAATGGACGAAAAAGCTAGTTTGGATATAGATACAACAGAGGATTTAAAAAGAGTTAATAATATAAGCTTCTTATAATTTTTTTATAAAAAACTTGGTTAAAAAGGATGCTATATTATCTAGCATTGATGTTTTTAAACAAGTATTTATCTGATTATATAATTTTTCTATCTCATGTTTTTTTAAAAGTTGTCCATAAACTCCCATTTGATGAAAAGTATTTTTCTCCATATTATTTAATCTCCACATTTCTGAAAATAAATGTAAGAAAGGTTGACTGATATCTATTGAAGTATTATCTAAAAAAATTTTTACATTACACCATGGAATCTGACAAGTTCTTTTATAATCCCAAACAAAATTTTCTAAACCACATTTTTTTACATGATCAGCTAAAAACCAAGGTCCTATAACACCCCACGAGATTTTTTTTCTTTTATTAATGATTTTTTCTGCTTCTTGTATAAGATTTTTTCCAAAATCTGAATATCGAGAAAATTTTAAAAAGGATGTTGTGATTCTTGATTTTTTATTATCTTCATCCACTTCTTGTGTAAAGATATATTCTTCATTTAAATCAATATAATTTAAACATATCATATCAAGATCTACCCATACCCCCCCCCTTTTTTTTTTAAGATAAAGTAAATTGTATCTAAAATAATCACTAAACGCTGCTACTCCAGATCCCCTATCGTCTCTAAAATAATTTTTAAAAGAAACAATTTCATTTGCATCTTTTAATTCAAAATCATCAAATAATTCATCTAATTTTTTAAAAATTTTATCATCTAAATTATAAGTATAAAGTATAAATTTATAACCATTATCTATAAAAGATTTTATAGATAAAAGCTCCATTAAACCAATACCTTTATAACCTCTAGGTGTATACCAAAAACTACTAATTTCTTGCTTCATCAACCCTTCTTTGTAAATCAAATTCTTCTTTCTCTAAAACCTCAAACAACTTCTTATGAAAATCATTATTTTTAAAGTTTAAACAAAGCTTTTTTACAAGTTCATTGCTTTTCTTTTTATCTTGATAATTCTGCCATAAAATTTCTTTATTTTTGTTTTCATATCTTCCATTTGGATTAAATTCATAATGATAAATGCAAGTTTTAAAAACAGCTATTTTCTCACAAAACATAAAATAAACATAACAAAAAAGCACATCTTCGCCATAACTCAAACGCTCATCTATTTTAATTTTTTCAAAACTTTTTAAGATAATATCTTTTCTAAAACACTTAGCCCAAACCGACCAGCAAAAATGCCTTTGTTTGCTTAGAAATTCTAAAAATTCTTTTTGATTAAAAAACTCATCTTGTTTAAAACGATAAAATTGCTTGGTTTTTACCCTATGTACAAAAGCATCAAAGCAAAGCAAATCAAAACCTTTTTTCATCTCTTTAAGCGCTATTTTACAAGCATCAAGAGTTAAAAAATCATCACTATCTAAAAACATTATAAAATCAGAACTAGAATGCAAAACTCCCAAATTTCTACTTGCAAAAGTGCCCAAATTTTCTTCATTTTGAAAGATTTTTATCCTTGGATCTTTTTTAGCAAATTCTAAAACCATATTTAAACTATTATCTTTACTTTTATCATCGATAATCAAAATTTCAATATCTTTTAAAGTCTGATTTATACAACTTTGCAAAGCTCTTGAGATAAAATTGCAAGAATTAAAAAGCGGGATTATGATAGAAAGTTGTGGCATATTTTTCCTAAATTTTGTTAAAATAATAAAAACAATTCTATCAAAGTTTAGGAAATTTATGAAAATTTTTATACATCTTCCCACCTGGTTAGGCGATACGGTAATGGCTTCACCTGCTTTATACACTATAAAAGAACATTTTAAAGATGCTCAGTTTATCCTTTATGGTTCTTTTGTTTCTACAGCACTTTTTAAAGAATTTCCTAATTCTAAAATCATCATAGAAAATAAACTATCCCGTTATAAACAAGCTCTATCTTTACGCAAAGAACTTGGTAAAATCGATCTTAGCTTTGCTTTTAGATCTGCGTTCTCTTCTAAGATTATCTTGCATATCCTTAAAACAAAACAAAGATATTTTTTTGACAAAAACAAGTACAAAGAAGAACATCAAGTTTTAAAATACCTTTATTTTATAGAAAATTCACTTAGTATAAAAGCTCATTTTAAGGACTTAAAGCTTCCCTTTAAGCTAAAATTTCAAAACCCTCTTATCTTAAGAAATGGTAAAAAAATTCTAGGACTCAACCCTGGTGCAAGCTTTGGAAGTGCAAAAAGATGGGATGCGAGTTATTTTGCTAAAGTGGCTTTAAATTTCAGCCAAAGTCATGATATTTTAATCTTTGGTGCAGGAAAAGCCGAACAAGAACTTTGTAATGAAATTTATCAAATTTTAAAAGAACAAAACATAAAAGTAAAAAATCTTTGCAATAAAACCACCATCAAAACCCTTTGTCAAAATATCGCTTTTTGCGATCTTTTCATCACAAATGACAGTGGACCTATGCACCTAAGTGCGGTTTATAAGGTAAAAACCGTAGCTATTTTTGGCCCTACGAAATTTACTCAAACTTCACCTTGGCAAAATGAAAATGCAAAATTAGTGCATTTAGATCTAGCTTGTATGCCTTGTATGCAAAAAACCTGCCCTTTAAAACACCACAAATGCATGAAAGATCTAAAGCCTGAAAAAGTGATAGAACAGGCTAAAAATTTACTTAAAAACTCTCATCTATGATCTGACAAAGTGTGTGTATGATTAAAATGTGCATTTCTTGAATTCTAGCTGTATCATCGCTTGGCACGACAAGATTGTGATCGCAAAGCTTATTCATCATTCCACCACCCTTTCCACTAAGTCCTAAACAAAGCATATTAAGCTCTTTTGCTTTTTTAAAAGCTTCTAAAACATTAGGGCTTTTTCCACTCGTTGAAATACCGATTAAAACATCATTTTCATTTCCTAAAGCTTCCACTTGTCTTGAAAAAACAAACTCAAAACCATAGTCATTTCCTATGGCACTAAGTGCTGAAGTATCGGTTGTAAGTGCTATGCCTGCTAAAGCCTTGCGTTCTTTTTTATAACGCCCGCTAAGTTCAGCCGCAAAATGCTGAGCATCAGCCGCACTTCCACCGTTTCCGCAAATTAAAATTTTACCACCTTTTTTAAGACACTCACACAAAAGCTCACCTACTTTAGCGATTTGTCCTTTTAAAATTTCGCTTGCTTGAACAATTTTTTGATGTTCTTGCCATTCTTTTTCCACTAAATTTATCATTTTTTATCCTTAATCTTTTCTATGATCTTACTTGTACTAAATCCTTCTTCAAAGTCGATTAATTCAACCCTTGAAACGATATCTGCACCTACAACAAGTTTATCTTTATAATCAGCTCCTTTAACCAAAATATCAGGCTTTAAAAAGCTTATAAGTTCTAAAGGCGTGTCTTCATCAAAAATCACTACAAAATCAACAAAATAAAAAGCTGCCAACATACAAGCTCTTTGAAATTCTGAATTTACAGGACGACTCTCGCCTTTGAGTCTTTTCACACTCGCATCTGAGTTCAAACCTACAATCAAAACATCGCCCAATCTTTTAGCTTTGTCAAGGTATTTTATATGTCCAAAATGCACGATATCAAAACAACCATTTGTAAAAACAATCTTTTTATTATTTTGTTTCAAAAGTACCAAAAGTTCTTCTTTGCTTTTGATTTTTTTCTCAAAATCCACGCGCTTAAAACTTTTAATCTCATCAAAACTCACACTCACGCTACCTATTTTACTTACCACAACAGCTGCGGCTTCATTGGCAAGTTCGCAAGCTTTAAAAATTTCAATTTCATTTGCCAAACAAAAAGCCAAAACGGCAATCACACTATCGCCCGCTCCTGTTACATCATAAACCTCTAAGGCTTTAGCAGGTGCGATTTTCAAACCCTCATCAAAAAGTGCAATTCCAGCTTCTGAAAGAGTGATGATAGAATAACGCAAAGAAAAATCTTCTTTTAATTTTTTGATGCCTTTTTCTAAATTTTCACCCTCTAAATTTTCAAATTTCAAAGCCTCTAAAGCTTCTTTTTTATTAGGTGTAAGTAAAGTTGCACCGCTGTATTTGTTAAAATCACTCCCCTTAGGATCAACCAAAACAGGGATATTTAAAACCTTAGCCTTTTCTATCACAGCCTTACAAACTTTAGGGGTTAAAACACCTTTGGCATAATCGCTTAAAACCACAGCCTTAAAGTCTTTAATCTTTTCATCAAACAAAGCAATAAGCTCATTTTCAAGCAAAATCTCACTTATATCTTCTTCATCCAGTCTTAAAACCTGCTGATTATGCGCCATAATACGATTTTTAAAAGGAGTTTTGCGTCCTTTTTGGATCAAAAATTCTCCTTTTAAATTTTCTTGTAAAAATTTTCCACTCTCATCATCGCCCACAACACCGAGCGCAAAAACATCAGCTCCCAAGCTTTTTAAATTTGCATAAACATTCGCAGCCCCGCCTAATCTTTTATCTTCTTTAAGAGTTTTAGCTATTAAAACAGGGGCTTCAGGGCTGATACGCGAACAATCACACCAAGTGTAATTATCCACCATAAAATCTCCTATAATCAAAATTTTAGGTTTTTGCTGACTTAAAAACTCAAGCATTTACTTCCTTTTCAAAAAGTCTTTTTATCTCGCCTAAATAATCTTTTATACCCTCTTCAAGGCTAAATTTTGGCTGATAATTCCAAGTTTGATCTAGTTTTGCTTCAGTATGGAACTGATAAGATTTTACATAAGGATTTGGGATATATTCACAAGGCAAATCAGTCTTTAACTCTTTTTGCAAAATATCAACTATATCTTGAAAGGTTCTTGCTTTACCACTGCCTACATTATAAACCCCACATTTTGAATCAAGGGCGATTAAATTAGCACTAATAACATCTTTAATATAAGTAAAATCCCTATAAATTTGATCACTTCCTTCAAACAATCGTGGATTTTTTCCTGCTAAAATTTGATGGCCAAATTGCAAAACCATAGAAGCGGTTTTGTTTTTATAAAATTCGCCTTTTCCATAAACATTAAAATATCTAAGTCCTACCAAATGAGCTTTATCGTAGTATTTTTTCGCTAACTTATCCATCATCAATTTTGAAAAAGCATAAGGATTTTTTGGTTCTTCATCTTTACCTACAGTTTGTGGACTTTTTGCATCACCATAAACCGAAGCTGAACTTGCATAAATAAGCTTTGCATTAAGATCTATGCTAAGTTCTATAAAATCTTTAAAAGTATTTAAATTGGTTTGTAAAACCTTAGTTTGATCAAAAACCGTAGTGTCTGAAATTGCTGCTTGATGAAAAATAATCTCTGGCTTAAAATCTTCAATCTTTTTTAAAACTTTTTCATCGTTAATATCACCTGCAAAAAGCTCTCCATCAAATTTAAGTAAATTTTTAAAATGCCCAAAACTTTGTAAATTTCCATTTTCAAAAGTCGCATTGCTACGCATTTTATCAATGATTAAAATTTCATGTTTTTCTTGCAAATTTAAAGCCAGTTGCGAACCTATAAATCCTGCACCACCTGTGATTGCTACTCTCATTTAAATGTCCTTTTCTTTAAAAAAGCTCAAAATTTCTTTTAAATTTTTAAATTGTCTAAAAAAATCGCCTTCTTTTTTTTCTTCATTTACCAAAATCAAAGTGCCAATATTAGCATTTAACCCTGCTTGCATATCGCTTAGATTATCTCCGATAAAAATAGAATTTTTCATATCTAAATTAAACTCATCTTTTGCTTTTAAAAGCATTCCTGCTTTAGGTTTGCGACATTCACAACCTTCTAAATGCGGACAATGATAAATTTTATCAATTTTTATACCTTGTTTAGTAAATTCTTTAAGCATATAATCACAAAGCTTAAAAAATTCACTTTCCTTATAATATCCTCTTGCAATGCCTGATTGATTTGTCGCTATAAAAAGCAAATATTTTTTAGCTAAAAAATATCTACAAAGTTCAAAAATTCCATCACAAAATTCAAAATCTTCTATTTTATAGACATATTTTTTATCTATATTAATCACACCGTCTCTATCTAAAAATAATGCTTTTGTTTTCATAAAAAACATTATAATATAGCTTTTTTGAAAAGAAAATAAACATTATCTTTATTTTCTTAAGATTTTTATAAAAATAAAGATATATAATATCTAGCAATCTAATTTTTACTGAGGAGAAATCAAATGAAAAAATTATTAGTAGTTTCTGCTTTGGCATGTCTTGGTGTTTCTGCTTTTGCTGCAGATGGTGCTACACTTTTTAAAAAATGCGCAGTATGCCATGGTGCAAATGCTGACAAAGTTTACTTAAACAAAGTTCCAGCCTTAAAAACTCTTTCTTCTGCTGAAAGACTTCAATACATGAAAGAATATTCAGAAGGTAAAAGAAATGCTTATGGTCAAGGTGCGATCATGAAACTTAACCTTAAAGGTTTAACTGAAGAAGATTTTAAAGCTATCGAAGCTCATATTGAAACTTTAAAATAATTTCTACAAAAGGCTTTCCTTTTTAAGAAAGCCTTTTTTTATCCAAAGCTTCTTTTTTACGTCTTTCTAATTCTATAGCATCACGTAAAGAATCCTCATCATCATTTAAAGTAGTAAATTTATAATCATCATCAAATTGCTTATTTTTAATCCCCCAAAGCAAAGTTGCCAAAATGATAAAAAACGCTAAGATAGAAACTCCTATCATCATCATGATTATACTATTCATTCTTTAATCCTTAAAGCATTTAAAACGACTATTATACTACTAAAAGACATAGAAATAGCAGCAAATAAAGGATTTATCATACCCAAAAAAGCCAAAGGTATGGTGCAAGCATTATAAAACAAAGAAAAAGCAAGGTTTTGCTTGATAATTTTAAAGGTGTTTTTAGATAATTTGATGGCTTTTTTTAAAGAAAGCAAGTCATTTTTCAAAAGCAAAACATCACTACTTTCTATAGCTAGATCACTTCCTTCTCTTAAAGTCATTGAAACACTTGCGTATTTTAAAGCTAGTGCATCATTTACCCCATCACCTACAAATAAAACTTTGTAATTTTTACTTAAATTTTCTATAGTTTTCATCTTATCTTCAGGCAAACAAGAAGCTTGATAATTTTGAATTTCTAACTTTTTAGCGATTTTTTCCACTGCTTTTTGATGATCGCCACTAAGTATCATTAATTCTTTCTTTTCTTTTTTAAGATAAGCAATAAGCTCTTTTGCACCTTCTCTTAAAACACTATCAAACTCAAAAAAAGCTAAAATTTTACCTTCCTTGGCAAAAATAAAATGTGTATTATCAAATTCTTTAGCCACAATACCCTTTTCTTGCAAAAATTTAGAACTTCCGCCTAAAAGCAACCCTTCATTTAACTCAGCACTTAAACCTTTAGCTTGAATACTTGAATGCTTTTTAAAATTCAAATTTAAATCCTTAGCTCCTTTTTGCTTTAAATACGACGCAATATTTTGAGATATAGGATGTTTAGAAAGTTTTACAAAATTATAAAGCTCGTTTAAATCAAGCGCTTTATCTAAAAAAACCTCTTTAAGTTCAAGCTCTATTTTGGTTAAAATACCCGTTTTATCAAATACCACGCAATCACATTTGCTTAAATCTTCTATCACACTAGAACTTTTAAACAAAATATGCTTTTTTAAAGCCCTACCTAAGGCCACAAGATTGCTCACTGGCGTTGCTAAAGCCAAAGCGCAAGGACAAGCGATAATTAAAACTGCAATCGCATTGACTAAAGAAATTTCAAAACTTGCATCTTTATAAAAAAACCAAAAAGCAAAACAAATAAAAGCGATCAATAAAACCGTTCTAGAAAAATAAGCCGAAAGACTATTGACCAAACTTTCAAGTTTTGCTTTTTTAGAACTCGCAAGTTCTAAAAGCTGGATAATTTGACTGAGTTTTGAATCTTTGTAAAGCTTTGTTGCTTCATACTCCACACTTCCATCAAGCACTATACAAGCTGAAAAAATTTCATTTTCTTTTTGTATGAGTTTTGGAATACTTTCTCCATTTAAAGAAGAGGTATCCACGCTCATTTCACCACTTTTACAAATCCCATCGATTAAAATTTTATCTCCAGTTTTAAGTAAAATTCTATCTCCTAAACAAACCTTTTGCACTTCTTTAGAAACAAATTCTTTACCATTGAAAACTAAAACTTCATTTTGCAAAAAATCATTAAGCCCATCTATGGTATCTAAAGCACGCTTTTTGCTAAACATCTCAAGATATTTACCTATAAATACAAAGCAAATTATCATCGCCACAGAGTCAAAATACACTTCCCCCACCCTAAAAAACATGGCCCATAAAGAATAAACATAAGCCAAACTCGCTCCGCTAATCACCAATACATCCATATTTAAACTATGCATTTTTAAAGTTTTAAAAGCGCTTTTATAAAAATGAGATCCCGTATAAAAAAGCACAGGAGAACAAAGGATAAATTCAGCAAAATTTAAAATATCCTTAGTGTCCTTATCCATACCGCTAAAAAATCCTGCGTATTTTGCCACTGCTATCCACATGATATTCATCACACAAGCTATAGCCACAACAAGCTTAGAATAAAATTCCCTTTTTAGTAAATCCGCTTTTTTTGAAGCCTTGCTCGCATCATAAGCACTCGCTTTATAGCCTATGCTTTCAATAAGTCTTAAAATTTGCACCAAAGAAATGCTTTGCTCATCAAAAACAATGCGTGCTTTATGGTTTAAATGATTAATATCAAGTTCTAAAATTCCTTCTTGTTTGGTTAAAATTTTCTCATTAAGCCACACACAAGCTGCACATTCTATACCGTGTATCATGAGATAAATTTCACTAAATCCTTCTTTGGTTTTAGTGATAAACTCATCATAATTTTTCATTTCATTTTGAAAATTTACAGGGCTTAAAGTTTGATTTCCAAGCTTTTCATAAAACTCATCTAATCCACTTTCATGCAAAATTTCCCAAACGCTCTCACAACCTTTACAACAAAAAAATTTACCCTTATACTCTATCATTTGGGCTTGTTTATAATCAAGTTTGCAATGTTCACATTTCATAATCATTCTTTAAAAAAATATTTTTTATAATTATAAACAAATTTGACAAAAAGTGCATTTTTTTATTAAAATCACATTTTACAAAAATTATTCTGCTAAATCTTACGAGGACTTATGGAAAAAGAAAAAAAACAACATCAAAGAACCCACGTTCCAGTGGAAGGTTATAAAATCGAAGAATTAAAATTATTAGATTTAGAAAATCTAGTTAAAATCGCCAATGAATGCGAAATCGAAAACCCAAGAGAATTTCGCCGCCAAGAACTTATTTTTGAAATTTTAAAAGCACAAACAAAAAAAGGCGGTTTTATACTTTTTACAGGGATTTTAGAAATTTCTTCCGAAGGTTATGGCTTTTTAAGAGGTATGGACTCTAATCTTAGCGATAGTGTTAATGACGCTTATGTTTCAAATTCACAAATTAAAAAATTTGCTCTGCGTGTAGGCGATATCGTTACAGGACAAGTTAGAGAACCAAAAGATCAAGAAAAATACTACGCTCTTTTAAAAATCGAAGCGATCAATTATCTGCCTTTACAAGAAGCCAAAGAAAGACCTTTATTTGATAACTTAACCCCTATTTTTCCAACAGAAAAAATCAAACTCGAATACGATGCAATGAAGCTTACAGGTCGTGTTTTGGATCTTTTTACTCCTATAGGAAAAGGACAACGCGGGCTTATCGTTGCTCCACCACGCACAGGTAAAACAGAGCTTATGAAAGAACTTGCTACTGCTATTGCAAAAAACCACCCAGAAATGCATTTAATCGTACTTTTAGTCGATGAAAGACCTGAAGAAGTTACCGATATGCAAAGATGTGTAAAAGGCGAAGTTTTTAGTTCTACTTTTGATTTACCTGCTTATAATCATGTGCGTGTAGCCGAACTCGTGAT
Organism: Campylobacter sp. CFSAN093224; assembly: GCF_012897395.1. NCBI lineage: Bacteria > Pseudomonadati > Campylobacterota > Epsilonproteobacteria > Campylobacterales > Campylobacteraceae > Campylobacter > Campylobacter sp. CFSAN093224. The sequence goes on from NZ_CP040607.1 coordinate 1,096,007, forward strand.
AGAAAAAGCCAAAAGAATGGTAGAAACAGGCAAAGATGTTATCATCTTACTTGATAGTATCACAAGACTGGCACGTGCTTATAACACCGCAACTCCAAGCAGTGGAAAAGTCCTAAGCGGCGGGGTGGATGCTAATGCCCTACACAAACCAAAACGCTTCTTTGGTGCAGCTAGAAATATAGAAAATGGAGGCTCTTTAACCATAGTTGCTACAGCTTTAATTGATACAGGTTCAAGAATGGATGATGTGATTTTTGAAGAATTTAAAGGCACAGGAAATAGCGAAATAGTTCTTGATAGAAATATCGCCGATAGAAGAATTTATCCTGCGATTAATATCATCAAATCAGGAACAAGAAAAGAAGAATTACTCCAAGGTGTGGCAAACCTTCAAAAAATTTGGGCAATCCGTTCAGCGATTTCTCAAATGGATGATGTTGAAGCGTTGAAATTTTTATATTCTAAAATGCTTAAAACCAAAGACAATGTAGAACTTTTATCTATAATGAACGAGTAGAAAATGCTCCAAGCTTTAGCGATTAAATACAGACCAAAAACCTTTGATGAACTCATAGGACAAAAGACAGTTAGCGTAAGTTTAAAATACGCCCTAAATCATAATCGCTTAGCTCATGCTTATCTTTTTTCAGGACTTAGAGGAAGTGGAAAAACTTCAAGTGCTAGAATTTTTTCTCGTGCTTTAGTTTGCGAACAAGGACCAAGTGATACTCCATGTGGCACTTGCAAACACTGTCTTGCAGCACTTGAAGGCAAACATATAGACATTATAGAAATGGATGCTGCAAGCAACCGTGGGCTTGAAGATATACAAGCCTTAATCGAACAAACCAAATACACCCCTTCTATGGCAAGATTTAAAATTTTCATCATTGATGAAGTACATATGCTTACCCCACAGGCTGCAAATGCACTTTTAAAAACCTTAGAAGAACCCCCAAGTTATGTTAAATTTATACTTGCAACCACTGATCCTTTAAAACTCCCAGCTACCGTGCTTTCAAGAACGCAACATTTTCGCTTTAAACAAATTCCACAGAGTGAAATTTTAAATCATCTTAAAGAAATTTTACTTAAAGAAAATGTTAAATTTGAAGAAGAAGCTTTAAAATTCATAGCAAGAAGCGGTAATGGATCTTTAAGAGATACTTTAACCTTGCTTGACCAAGCTATTATTTTTTGTCAAAATGAAATCAGCATTAGCAAGATTACCGATATGCTAGGCTTTTTAGATCCTCAAAAAATCAAAGCCTTTTATCAGGCTATCTTAACAAAAGACAAGGAAAAAGTTTTTGCATACTTAGAAGAATTACAAGACTATGAAGCCTCAAGCGTGATTGATGAAATGCTTTTTTATTTAAAAGAAAGCTTTTTTGCAAAAAGTACGGAATTTTCTATTTTAATTTATGAAAGATTTTTCCGTATTTTATCAAAAGCTAAAAATATGCTTTGCGATGATGATGGCTTTACGCTTTGTGTTATGGCTTTTATGATGATGGAAGCAAGCCATTTAAAAGAAATTGATGCACAAATCCAAGAAATCAAACAAGAAAATATAACAAATATTACACCTAGGATCACACCTTCTCCTATCATACCTAATCTTGAGAAAAAAATAGAAAAAAATGCTTATGAAATCTTGCTTGATAGTATTTATGATAGGGATTTTGATCTTGCAGAATGCTTTAAACAAAGCACAAAATTTATTAGTTTTGAAAACAATACCTTAAATATAAGCTCAAACGCACAAGGACAAAATCGCGATACACTCAATAAAGGTTTTAAACTCATACAAGAACTTTTTAAAGCTAAATTTGGAGAAAATGCTAAAATTAATGTGCAAAAAGCACTAACAATTGATGAAAATAAGCTTCAATCCTTAACTCAAGAATTACCAAACAATGAAAATAAAAACATAGATATTCAAAGTTCTATTAATATGCTTAAAGAAGGGGCCAAAAAATTTGACCCACAAGAAGATCTTAAAGAGGCTCTTAAAGATTGTTTTGGAGAGCCTAGTATAGAAAATTAATCATCATTTTTAAGAGAGATGAAAATCAAAGCTAAAAACATATAAGTTACCAATCTTATAGTATCAGGTAAACCTTTCCAAACCTTACTCATCCACATTCCAAACCATTCTGCAACAACTACTTGGAAGGCAAAAAACCATAAAATACACAAGTTAAAGAAATAATCCCAAAAAATCTTAGCATTATGAAAGCTTTGAGCATCTAAATTTCTAGCTTTAAACATATCATAAGCACCTTTTTTAGAGCTGTTAAGGCAATAAAAGTTTCAAAAAGAATAATTGCTATATAGCCTATATGATAAATCACGGGAGAAGTAATAGCCATTATAAACTACAGCATTACCTAAATAAATCAGGCTTTGTATCCATACTCATCACATGCGAAACAAATTGGAAATTAGAATTGTAATCTGTCACATTTCCAAAAACCACTATACCTGCTAACGATACAACGGTAAGCAAAATAATAATTTTTGAAAATCTAATCATTTTGCTTATGCAAAAACATTTTTGTTGCATTTATACTCTTTTAATAATATATTTTAGTAATATTAATTATATATAATATATTATTAATAAAAATTAAATTTTTAAATTCTTTTAAGTCTTAAAGAATTAAGCACTACAGTAATAGAACTAAAACACATTGCAAGTGCTGCTATATGAGGACTTAAAGAGATAAAAGGTATAAATCCTGCCGCGATAGGAATGCAAAGCACATTATAAATAAAAGCCCAAAAAAGATTTAGCTTAATAATACCGCGTGTTTTTTTAGCAAGTTTAAAACATTTAAAAATCGCTGATAAATCATCTTTTATCAAGATAAAATCTCCTGTTTTTTTAGCAAGTTCATTTGCCTTTGAAAAACTCATACTCACACTTGCAGCAGATAAAGCCGCCGCATCATTGATCCCATCTCCTACAAAAAGAGTTTTTTTAAATTTTTGAATGATTTGTAGTTTTTCTTCACTCTTAAGCTGAGCGTGAAATTCGTCTATTTGTAATTCTTTGGCTATTTTTTCTACATTTTTTACATGATCGCCGCTTAAAATAAAAGTTTTAAGATTTTGCTTTTTTAAATTTAACACAAGCTCTTTGGCTCCATCTTTTAAAGCATTGCTTAACAAAACACCGCCTAAACACTTTTTATTCTTAGCAAAATACACCCTAACATATTCTTTAAAAGTATCAAAAAAGATATCACTTTCTTTTGTGTCAATTTCATTTTCGTGCAAAAACTGTGCATTGCCTACGAGATAATTATCATTATCTTCTTTGTATTTTATACCAGAACCCACAATCACTCTTCCCTCACCCTTTAAATCAAAAAAATGATCTTTATGTAAAGCCTTAGCTATAGGATGAGAGCTTAAACTTTCAATTTGACATAATTTATCAAAATCATCTTTAGAAAGATTGTGTTTAAAAATACTCAAATTTTCCTTTGTTAATGTACCCGTTTTATCAAAAAAAGCATACTTAACTAAGGCTAATTTTTCTAAAGCAGCAGGATTTTTAATAAGAATGAAATTTTTTGCCGCATTTGCACTTGCCACAACCAAAGCTATAGGCGTTGCAAGACCTAAAGCACAAGGACAAGAGATCAAAAGCACAGCACAAGAGTGTAAAAAAGCTGTATTTAAATCTGCTTTTAGCACCCAAAAAACAAAAACTAAAAAAGCAAAAAATATTATACCCCCTACAAAGTATTTAGAAATTTGATCTGCTAAATTTGCCAAAGGACTTTTGATACTTCCTGCTTCAAAAACTAGATTTTTGATTTGTTCTAAAGTACTATCCATGGCCTTTTTGTTTGCTTTGATCCTTAAAGCACCATTTAAAACTACTGCTCCTGCTTGAACTTCATCGCCTTCTTTTTTTAAAACAGGCAAAAACTCCCCATTTAAAAAACTCATATCAAGCTCTGCACTCCCTAAAAGCACTACTCCATCTGCAACAATACTTTCTCCTTCTTTTACCAAAAGTACATCGCCACTTTTGACAAAAGAACTTGAAATTTCTTTGATACTTTCATCTTCAAGCAAAATTTTTGTCTTTTTTGTGTCTATATTTTCTAAAATTCTTTGATAATCTTGTGCCTTAAATTTAGCCTTACTTTCAAGATATTTTCCTAAAAGCACAAAGGAAATAATCATCATTGCACCACTAAAATACAAATCTTCTTCTTTGAAAATTTGCAAATACACCAAAAAAGAATACACAAAAGCACTCAAAGTCCCCAAAGCTACAAGGGTATTCATATCTAAATTTTTACTTTTAAGTCCTAAAAAAGCATGAGAAAAAAAGTCTCTCCCACAATAAAATATCCCAAAAAAACTCAAAGCCATTTGGATATTTTGAGAAAAAGAACTTTTAACAAACATTTCAAAATACATAATAATCACACTCAAAACTATACTTAAGAGCAAATTTTTTCTTAATTCTAAGTGTTTTTTTGCCTTGTATGCGTTCAAGCTTTGTTCATCTTCTAAAATTTCAAAGCCTAAATTTTGAATTTTTGCGATGATATCCTTGCGTTTTTTTTGATCTTCAAGTAAAAAAACCCCGCTAGAATTCACATAAGAAACACTAGCATCTTTAACACCATCAATTTTTTTACAAGCTCTTTCTATAGCATTAGAACAATTAACGCAAGTCATTTTGCCTATTTTTATACGCAATTCTTCCATTATAAACGCTCTACAATCTCAAAACCTAAATCTTGAAATTCTTTTGTAAAATTTGATACTTGATTTTCTTCTAAATTTAAACTTAAAATTTTTTGCTCCAAATCCACTTCTATATTTCCAAATTCATCTTCAAGAGAATTTTTGATCAAATTTACACAATTCATGCAATTAACATTTTTTACTTTAAATTTCATTTTCACTCCTTATAGGTTGTATGGTAATGTGCCCGATTTCAAATTCATGCAATAACTTATGAGATAAATCCTGAGATAGTTTTTCAAATTCCTTTAGATTGCAAACTCTTACTTTTAAATGCATAGAGGCTACTAGCATTTTATTAGTGATTTGAGTAATATGCAAATCCACTACCTCATCCACACTAGGATTTAAAAGCAAAACTTGTCTTACTTTTTCTATATCCACAGGAGAACTTTCAAGCAAGACATTAGCGCTTTGTTTAAGCAAGATAATCGCCCATCTTAAAAGCAAGATTGATAATACAATAGCTAAAATCGTATCTATATAAACAATACCGCTAAAATACACCACGATCCCACCTATAATAACCGCTAAAGAACCCAATAAATCACTCATCATATGCAAAAAAGCGGACTTCATATTGACATTTTCTAAATTTGCACCCTTAAACATCATCAAAGCATTAATCCCATTTACCAAAAAGCCCAAAATAGCTACAATTATCATGGTTTTAACATCAATTTCTTTTGGATTAATAAATTTTTCTATAGCTTCATAAATGATAAATAAAGCCGATAAAATAATGGTTAGAGCATTGATAAAAGCCACTAAAACTTCAAGACGAAAATACCCAAAGGTCTTTTGATGATCTTGCCATTTTTCTACGGCTATAATGGCTAAAAAACTAAGAGCTAAGGAAAAAACATCAGAAAACATATGCAAAGTATCGCTTAAAAGTGCTAAAGAATTTGAAAGGATTGAATAAATAAATTGCACAAGCATCATAGAAAAAGTCATTAAAAGAGAAATTTTTAAAATCTTTTTATCCACACTCCTTGCATCAGCATGGGAATGATGATGTTCATGAGAATGTTCTTCGTGATTATGATGACAAGATTTGTTAGCTAAAGGCTCGTGTGATAAAAATTTATACATCTTATATCCTTTTTTGCTTGACATTTTAAGATATTAAGCTAAAAAGGATATAAATATTTGTTATTTTTATAAAAATTAAAAGTCAAAAAGCTCGCCTAGCCAACTTTCTTTCTTTTTCTTTTTATAGTAGTCATTGTGCTGATGATAAGCTGAGTCATTATATCTTGACTCTTGTCTTGGAGCTTGGTTAAAATTTGCTGTATTAGGGACACTGCGTTCTATGATTTTGTCAAGCTCTCCACGATCAAGCCAAACGCCACGACACTTTGGACAATAATCAATCTCAACTCCACTCCTATCACTCATAACCAAATCTACATTACAAACTGGACATAACATACAATACCTTTTTTTAAATTTTTGATTTAAAATTATAAAAAGAAATATTAAACAAATTTACAACAAGTTTTAATGTTTTTTTGCATGTCTAGTCATCATAAAACTTTGTTCAAAAAATATAAGCAAAGTAACACTCACTCCTATAGCTAGAGCCAAAGTCACAGAAACAGTTGTAAAAAAATAATCAAAAAATTGAACCAAAAATTCAGACTTAGCCTTCAAATCATCACTGCGTATAAAAGAAATAAGATACAAAATCGCTTTATAAGCATAAATTCCAGGTATCATAGGAATAAGAGCAGGAAAAGCGATAATTTCAGCAGGGGTTTTGATGATTTTTGCTAAAGCAATTCCTAAACATCCTATGCAAAATGAAGCAACAAAAGTTGCGATTGCTAAAGTTTGAAAATGAAAATATTCCACCAAGGTAAAACGAAGCCCATGTGCAATTGCCGCTAAAAGAGCAGATAAAATAAGGGTTTTTAAAGGTGGATTGCAAGCATAAGCAAAGCCAAATCCCGCCACAGCAGCAAAAAACATATCTCTTAAAATAAATTCAATCATCTTAAAATCCCAAAATCCGAAATACTAAGTGTCATGTAAATTCCAAGTGCTATACAACAAATCAAAATAGCCACGCTGATAATACGGCTAAGCCCCATTAAAATATGATCTTTTAATATATCAATCACAGAATTTATAAAAAATACCCCTGGTATAAGATACAAGATACTAGAACCCAAAGCCACATCAGAAGTATTGGTATATCCCATATCCAGTCCAAAAAATACAAACCACGATGAGACAAAAGAACAAAGGATGTATTGAATTCTTAAATCAATCTTTGCTTTAGTTAAAATATATCTTAACAACAATCCCACAAAAGTTGCAAAAAACACTAAATTTCCAGCGCCAAAATCACCACCAAAAAGCCTACAAAAAGCCGAATTTGCCATAGAAACAAATAAAAGATTAAGCAAATAAGAATGCTTTTTTTGTTGAGAAATTTGCTCAAAAACGACTTTTGCTTTTTCAAGATCGTATTTGTGATCATATATAGCCCAGCTTAAAGCACTTAAATCAAAAATAAGTTTAAAATTAATATGGGCATGATGATTGGGTATAACATAAGTTCTTTGAATGGAGTTATCATCCATATCTACAACATTTAAAGTAATATGATGAAAAAAGAAATTGATATTTATCTCATAGCCATAAACCTCAGCTATTCTTCCTACGCATTTTGCCACCCTAGCTGTATAAGTTCCAGCACCTAGCAAAGTTTTAGTATATACGATTAAAAAATTAGTTAATCTTTGTATATCAGGTTTTTCCATATTTTAATAATCTTTGATTGAATTTGTTATAATTATAGCAAATTTTAAAATAAATAAGGAAAAAAAATGGCAAAAATCGGTATAGTTGGTTTAGGTTATGTAGGAGCTGCTAGTGCTTATAGCATAGTTACTCAAGGAATTTGTTCAGAACTTTACTTATATGATATAAAACAAGATTTAGCTCTAGCTCATGCAAGAGATTTGGAAGATGTGTCAGCCATTCATTTTTCTTATACAAAAATTTTTCATGTGCCAAATTTAGAAAATTTAGCTTCTTGCGATATTATCATTTTAGCTTTTAGAAAAGAAAGCTTAAAAGAATTACCTAGTCGCTTAGTAGAACTTAAAAACAATATCCTCGAACTTAAAGACATTGTCTTAACCTTAAAAAATGCTAATTTTAAAGGCAAATACATTGTCGCAACAAATCCAAATGACACCATAACTTACTACACTCAAGTATTAAGCCAATTACCTAAAAATCATGTTTTTGGTAGTGGAACAAATTTAGATAGTTCAAGACTTAAGAAATTTTTAGCCAAAGATTTAAACATAAATTCAAAAGATATTTTTGCTTGTATGATTGGTGAACATGGAGATTCTCAGTTTGCAGCACTTTCTAATGCAAGCGTTTTAGGACAAAATTTATTAGATTTTTACAAGCAAAAATTAGGCAAAGATTTAGACATACAAGAACTCGAAAAAGCCGTGATTAGCGAGGGATATTTCATCTATGAACGCAAAGGAAGGACAGAATTTGGCATAGGAACTTCTTGTGCAAATTTAGCCAAAGCCATCCTAGAAGATAGAAAAAGTTTACATCCTGTAAGTGTGGTTTTCGATGATATAGCTTTTTCAATGCCTGCTATCATAGGAAAAGATGGTATAGAAAAGGTTTTTGAATTAAAATTCAATGAAAAAGAAAAAACAAAATTAGAAAATTCAAAACAACAAATCAAAAACGCGATACAAAGCGTAAAAGATAAAATTTAAGCCTTTTTAAAAGGCTTTTTGATTTTAATATAAATTAAACTTGCTAAAATCACAAAAACAATTATAATGATTAAAATTTGAGTTAAATAAGTTTTAATCAACTCTTCATTTTGTCCTATATAATAACCCAAAAATACAAGTATAGCCACCCAAATAGCACTACCAAGTGCAGTAAAAAGTATAAAATTTACAAGTTTCATTTTTACCAAACCTGCGGGCATAGAGATGTACTGACGAATTCCTGGTAAAAGACGACAAGTAAAGGTTGAAAATTCCCCGTGTTTGTTAAAAAATTCTTCGAATTTAGCAAATTTGACTTCATTTATACCAAAATACTTACCCCATTTTAATACAAAATTTTTACCCCAAAAAAAGCAAATATAGTAATTAATCAAAGCCCCTAAAACAGAACCTAAAGTCCCACTAAGTATACAAAGAGTGATATCAAGTTCGCCTTTATGTGCCAAATATCCAGCAGGTATCATAACAACTTCACTTGGAAAAGGTATAAAACAACTCTCTAAGGTCATTAAGATAATAATACCCAAATACCCCCAAGCACTAGCCGTCTCAACAATAAAAGAAATGATTTCTTGCATATTAGCCTTATTTGAAGAAAATTTTAAAAAATTGTAGCTTAAAAGATTAAACAGTAAAAAGCGGTTTTACACCGCTTTTTTTATTTACCTGCAACTGAAACTTGATTTGGATTGTCCGCTGCACGAGCGATCATACACTCTTTTAAAACAGCAGCATCAGCTGGATCGCTAACTTTTTTATTAATCCAGCGTTCAACTTGTTTCATTGTTTTTGACTCTGGCTCTGGAGCTTCGTATTTTGCCATCAAACTTGCACAATCAGCCAAAGCAATGATAGGTAATAAACTTGCAAAAAGTATTTTTCTCATCTTTTGCTCCTTAGAATTTTACATTATACATTAACATGATATTATCAGCTCTTGCTTTATCTTTTTTCGCTCCACCAAATGGTAAGCCACGATTACCCCAAATATTTTGGATATTAGTATAGCTTAAGCGTAAGAATTGATATCTATCAAGTTGATAAATCACATAAAAATCATGTGCCGTTCCTCTTGTCATTCTTATATTAAGCGGATCGTTGATACTTGGACGGCTCATAGTATACCAGTATCTACTTCCCCAGAAGAACTCATACCCTACTTTTAAAGCCTTGGTAAAATCATAGCGTCCGCCTACATGCACAGCATAGCCGTCTTTTTCATTGAACTTACCATTGCTATAACCTTTACTTTGAATTTGAAGAGCTGTGCTTAATAATGGATTTATCTCATTATTGCTTCCATTAGAATATCCCAAAGATGCGAACCAATTAAAATTTGTTCCAAAAGCTTTGTAATTTTCAAAATGAATATTAGCTAAAGTAAGATTACCTAAATTAACAACTTCATCATCATCACCCAATGACATAGATCCTGGAATAGGCAATGCAAAATCAGTCATATGAGCCACATTGAAGATAATAAGATTATCTCCCATACCTTCTATAGGAAGCTCTCCTTCTACTGCAGCATAGTAAAGATTTGCATCAGCATCTTTTTGATCACTCATCCAGTCTCTTACTTTACCATTTTCTTCATCCCATTGATAAGTTTTACCATAAGCTGCACGGATAGCTACCTTATGATCTTGCAAACTTTCAGGTTTATAAGTGATCACTGCTGCATCACCTAAAGCATTGATTGCTAAAGCTGGATAAGTTGATTGTCTTAAAGCATTGTTTCTAAGATTACTTCCTGGACCATCGGTTCCTGGCTGTCTTCCTATGGTTGCAATCCACTCAGGTGTGATATAGTAGTCAAGATAAGCTCTATCTACATAAAGTACAGGCCCGCTTGATCTTGTGTTTCTTCCTGCGTCTAAGTCAAGTGGACTTCCACTCCAACCCATTTGAGACCAGTTTTTAGCCATAGATAAACGACCATAGAATTTGGTTTTATCATTAATATCAGCATTCATATTTAAATGAAGCTCATTCATCCATTTGTTATTAGCGCTATAATCTTGTCCGCTAACTTTATAGTTTGTATTGGATACAGCAGTTGAGAATTCAAGACCAAATTTAACCTTACTTAAAGCAGCTTGAAATTCTGTTTCATCGGCTCTATCATTAAGATCGGCAAGTTCAGCTTTTACAGCTTCATTTTGCTTAGCTTGAGCTTCCCTTTCTTTTCTGATTTCTGCAAGTTCAGCTTGAATTTGTGCAAGCTGTTTTTGAAGCTTGGTTATCTCATCATCTGTATTTTTAGCAAAAAGTGAAGATGAAAGAAGACAAGCACTTAAAATAAGTGAAAACTTAGTTTTCATAATCATAACTCCTTGTAATTTTGTTACATTTAGTAAATTAAAATTGTGATTATAGAAAAAAAAGTTTAAAAAAAAATTATACATTAATCATTTTTAGCTAGTCAAACTTATGACTAGCTTTGTAAATATTGTAGTTTCAAAAAAGTTTTAAGATTTTAAATTTTTAAATTTTATTGCAAATTTTTATGTCTAAAATTTTATCTCCTTGACGTATAGAGTCTAAAACCTCCAAACTTTCTTCATCTTTTGGATCAATTTGCCCAAAAACAGTATGAACTCCATCTAAATGAGCTTGAGGGCTGTGACAAATAAAAAATTGAGAGCCACCCGTATCGCGTCCTGCGTGTGCCATAGATAAGGTTCCACGCTCATGTTTATGTTCTTGATCATCACATTCGCAAATGATTTCATATCCAGGCCCACCTATACCATTGCCGTGTGGACAACCTCCTTGTATGACAAAATTTGGGATCACACGATGGAAATTTAAATCTTTATAAAATCCTTCATTAGCCAAAGTAGCAAAATTACAAACCGTTTGTGGAGCCTCATCGCCAAAAAGTTTTAGTTTCATTGTGCCTTTTTCAGTTTCTATAAGAGCAAATTTATATTCGTTTACTTTGCTTGTGTCGATTGTTTTTATCATTATTTCTCCTTAATCTATATTTGTATAAACAGCTTGAACATCATCATCATCTTCTAACTTATCTAAAAGTTTTTCTATATCGCTAAGCTGTTCTTCGCTAAAGCTTACAGGATTGTTTGGTATATACTCAAGCCCTGCTTTTTTAAGAACTAAACCCTTAGCTTCTATAGCAGAACTTAGCTCACCAAAGGCAGTATAATCACCGCTAATTACTAACTCTTCTTCATTTTGTTCTAATTCTTCAAGCCCTGCATCGATCAAATCAAGTTCTAATTCTTCTAAATCTCCTGCAAATTTTTCAAGATGAAAAACCGCTTTTCTAGTAAACATAAAGCCTAAAGATCCATTTTGTAAAACTTCTCCACCATTTTTGCTAAAAATGGCTTTAACATTAGCCACGGTGCGCGTAGGGTTATCGCTCATACATTCAACTATAACCAAAGCTCCATGTGCAGCTTTTCCTTCATAATGAATGTTTTTAATATCTGCGCTATCTTTTCCACTTGCACGCTTAATAGCCGCATCTATATTATCTTTTGGCATATTATTTGCTTTTGCTGTGGCTATAGCACTTCTTAATTTTGGATTCATATCAGGATCAGTGCCACCTTCTTTAGCAGCTACTTGTATGGCTTTAGCAAGCTTAGGAAAAAGCTTACTCATTTTATCCCATCTAGCCTCTTTAGAAGCTCTTCGGTATTCAAACGCTCGTCCCATAAATTCTCACTTTCTTTAAAGATTTTTAAACTTAAAAGTATAAACTAAAAAGGCTAATTAAAGCTTTAAATGGTATGATTTTACCATTTATTTTTAGGGAGAAGCTTTTTGAATATCGCAAAAAAAGAACTTTTTATTGCTTGGTTTTTCTTGATTGCTGCTATTGTATTTGAAGTTTTAGGTACTAGTTTTTTAAAAATGGAAAATCAAATTTTAGGCTATATATTTATGGCTTTATTTATAGCTTTTTCTTATTTTTTTATGGGCAAGGCGATTAAAAAAATTCAAGTAGGCATAGCCTATGCCGTATGGGAACTTTTAGGGATTATTCTTATACTTTTAGTTTCTTTTATAGTTTTTAAAGAGAGTTTAACCTTAACTCAAATTTTAGGCATTGTTCTTTCTATCGTTGGAATTATCATGATTAATATAGGCGAGGTTAAAGAATAATGTATATTTTTATTATTGTTCTATCGGCATTGTTAGATATCGTAGCAAATTTATTGCTAAAAAAATCAGATGGTTTTAAGAATAAAATTTGGGGCTTAGCTGCGATTGTCAATGCTATACTTGCTTTTTTTCTACTTTCTTTTTCTTTAAAATATGTTCCTTTAAGCATAGCTTACTCAACTTGGGGTGCTATAGGCATCATAGGAACTTGTCTTGGTGGATGGATTTTATATAAAGAAAAATTAAACAAAATAGGAATTTTAGGTATCATTATCGTGATAATAGCAGTATTTTTACTAAACTATTAAAACAGCAAAATGCGGTTTTAATGTTCCATTTTGTTTTTCGCTTCAATGCCCATTAAAGAAAATGCGGTTTTAATACTAAGAGCAACCAAAGAAAATAATTTAAGCAAATCATTTTCATTTGCAGAGCCTACAACTTTATTTTCATTGTAGAATTTATGAAAATTTGCAGCTAAATTTTTAAGATAATCAGGAATTTTTTGCAAAGCTCTAGCCTCAAAAGCATCGTTTAAAACAGCCTTTAAATTCAAAGCTTCAAAAAGCAAATTTACGCCATCTTGATTTAAACTTTGTAAATCAGCTTTCATTACATCATCGATTTTTTTACCAGCTTTAGCAAACACTTGATGAATTCTAGCGTGTGCATAGTTGATATAATACACAGGATTAGAACTATCTTCTTTTTGCAAATCACTGATATCAAATTCCAAATGCGTATCGCATTTTTTGCTCAAAAAGATATAACGCAAAGCATCACTTCCTATCTCATCAACCACATCGCTCATCAAGATAAAATTTCCTGCTCTTTTACTCATTTTATAAGGTTCTCCATCTTTAAGTAGGGAAACCATTTGTGCTAAAATAATCTCAAGATTATTAGAGTCAAATCCCAAAAATTCCATCGCAGCTTTCATTCTAGGGATATAACCATGATGATCTGCTCCCCAAATATTAATACACTTTCCATAACCACGACTCATTTTATCTTTATGATAAACAATATCTGCTGCCAAATAAGTCCCGCGTCCATCTTCACGGATAATTACCCTATCTTTTTCATCGCCTTTTTGCGAAGAAGCAAGCCAAATTTTACCTTCTTGCTCGTAAATTCCTTTATGCTCTTTTAAAGATTCTAAAGTTGCATTTAAAGCATCATAATACGATCTTTCGCTTACATAGCTGTCAATTTTAATCTTTGCTTGTTCTAAATTTTGTTTAATCAAAACAAGCATTTTATCTTTTGCCCAATCAGCCAAACTAGGGATATTTTCTTCGCTAAAAAATTCTTTACCAAATTTTTCAAAAGCTTCTTTTGCTAAATCCGCTATATACTCGCCTTTGTAATATTGCTCTGGATATTCAACATTTTCATGAAGTATACTTTCTTTCACACTTAGTAAAATAGAAAGCCCTAGTAAATAAATTTGATTACCCGCATCATTGACATAGTATTCTGTATTAAATTTATAGCCCAAATGTCTTGCAAGTCTTGTTAAGGTGTCTCCAAAAACAGCGCCTCTTGCATGTCCTATGTGTAAAGGCCCAGTAGGATTTGCACTCACATATTCAAGCAAAAAACTTTCTTGTTTTTTTTCTCCTTTAGTAAAATCATTTGGATTTGTTAAAGCCTGATTTGCAAGTTCATTTAAAAAAGTTTTGGAAATTCTAAAATTTAAATACCCATTTACAGCTTCAACTGATTCAAAACAATCATGATTTTGAAATTTGCTCGCTAAGTCGCTAGCGATCAACATAGGGGATTTTTTTAATTCCTTAGCCAGTGAAAAAGCCAAAGGGGTAGCAAAATGTGCTAAATTTTTATCCTTTGGATTTTCAAGTGCAAAATCACACTCTAAAATCTTTTTAATTACATTAAAAATAATACTTTTCAAAAGACTAAACCTTAAGCTTTTTTTGTTTCGTCTATACTTGCATCAGCATTTGTATTATTAGTTGTGTTTTTATTTTCTTCTATTTTTTGAGTATTTTTTGCTACTTCATCATCATTATTCATTTCATCTTTAAAAGTTTTAATACCTTTACCTAAACCCTTTGCAAGTTCTGGAATTTTTTTTGCTCCAAAAAGCAATACAACAATCAATAAAATAATCAACCAATGACTTGGACTTGACCAACCACCCATTTTATTCTCCTTCATTCCAAATATTTTGAATTTGCCCTAGATTCTGCCCTTTGGTTCTAAATTTATGGGCGATTAAAATCGCTCGCAATGCTTCATAACTTTGCTTTAACTCATCGTTAATGATAAGATAATCATACTCGCTAAGCTCTTTCATCTCATCACTAGCGTTTTGTAATCTTTTTTCTAGTTGTATTATTGTATCAGTATTTCGCTTAATAAGTCTTTTTTTTAACTCATCTTTATTTTTTGTAGTAATAAAAACAGAAACAATCTTATCAGCCATTTTTTTTCTGGCTATTTTAAATCCTTGCACATCAATATCAAAAACAACTATTTTTCCATTATCTAAAGCATTTTGAGTGTGCTTTAAAGAAGTACCATAAAAATTTTCATGCACTCTAGCCCATTCTAAAAAATGATCACTATCTATACCTTTTTGAAATTCTTCATGGGATATAAAATGATAATGTATTCCATTTTTTTCACCCTCTCTTGGTTTGCGAGTTGTTGAAGAAATAGAAAAATAAAGCTCATCTTCAAATTCATCAAAAAGTTTTTTTAAAAGAGTTGATTTTCCAGCACCACTAGGACCTGAAATCAACAAAACAAAACCTTGCAATTTCAATCCTCTTTAAAACTAATGTTTATATTTATATTCATATTCATACCCTTAAGAGCAGCTTTTAAGGTATCATCTTTAATACTTGAAGTGATCGCTCCTGCTATGCTTTGGCTAAGCTCATTAACTATCTCTTCGCTATTATCATCTTTAGTCACATCACTTACTATAGGCTCTTCATTTTTTTCTAAGATTTCCTCTCCAAGAGCTTCTTGTATATCACTTTCTTTCAATGTATCAAAATCACTTATATTTAAATTTGGCACAACCACTTCCTCTTCATTTGTTCCTAATTCTTTATCGTCTAAAATTGGTTCATCTTTAAAATCTTCTAAGACCTTGCTACTATTGTCACTATCAATACCATAATCAAGCTCATCAAGTTGAGCTAGTTCTTCTTTGATTTGATCTTGAGTACTCAAATTTGAAGCAAAATCATCTATTTCATCTTGAACATCTTCTTCCACAACAGGAGCAAACTCCTCTAAATTTTCCTCTGATTCTTCATTATATTTTGCTTGACCTAAAAATTCAGCATCCTCAGGAAGATCATCAAAATCCATTTCTTTTTCTTGCTCTTCAACCTCAGGAAGATCATCAAAATCGCTTATATTAGCTTGTAATTCTTTATTATCTTCTAAATCTTCATCATTTTTATCATCTAGCTCATCTAAACTAGGCTCAGTATCCAAAACTGTATGTTCTTGGCTTAAGTCTTCTTTTTCACTTTCGCCATCTTCTAAAGTTAAATCTAAATCAATTTGAGTGTCTTCTTGAGTCTGTTCTTTAATTGTTTCTTGTTCTAAATTGTCATGTTCTAAATTTTGAGTTTCTAAAGTTTTGTTTGAATTATCATCTTGAGATTCGCTAAGCTCTTCTTGCATTTCTAATGTATTTGTTTTAGAATCGTCTAATAATTCTTGCTTTTCTATTTCTTCATTTTTATCATCTTCTTTGATTTCTAAATCTTCATCATTTTTATCATCTAGCTCATCTAAACTAGGCTCAGTATCCAAAGCTGTATGTTCTTGGCTTAAGTCTTCTTTTTCACTTTCGCCATCTTCTAAAGTTAAATCTAAATCAGTTTGAGTGTCTTCTTGAGTCTGTTCTTTAATTGTTTCTTGTTCTAAATTGTCATGTTCTAAATTTTGAGTTTCTAAAGTTTTGTTTGCATTATCATCTTGAGCATCATCATCAAAACTCAAATCTTCCATTCCCTCTGAATTTATATCTAAAGAATTTTCATCAGGCAAATCATCTAAATTTAAATTATCTAAATCCAAGCTTATATCAGCATAAGGATTTTCATCATTGCTTAACATTGGCAAATCAATAGATGTATGCTTGTTCGCATCTTTATTATTAAGTAAATTTAAAAAATCTGTAGGTAAAAAAGGTTTTTGTAAAATTTGCGCATCTATATCTTCTACATTTTGATTTCGCGGGGCTAAAAAAATCAATCTATCGCATTTTTCTTTAAGAATTTTTAAAGGTGCTGGAGTATCACTATCTACAACAATCACATCATAATTACCCAAATTTTCACTATAAGCATTAAGTTCTTCAAAATCATAAGACATTTTTTTAGCACTAAGGCTTACAAGTCTTGAAACTACAGGGTTTTCATTTAAAAGTAAAATTTTCATCACTTTAATCCTTAAAAAATAATCGCTATTTTACGATAATTTCATTTATCCTTTCCTTAGGAGAAAAAAAGAGTTTGCATATGAGTAAAAAGTTCTAAAATTAAATTTTTAAAATATTGCATCATAACTAGTAAAATAGCAATTAAAACTACAAAACCTAGAGCTATCTTTATAGGATAGCCAATAACTAAAAGATTAAATTGTGGCATTGTTTTCATCAAAAGTCCAAAAATAACATCGGCTAAAAGTGAAATTCCAAGTATAGGAAAGCTCATAGTAAAACCTATGATGAAAATATTAAACATACCCATATTTAAATAATGCATTAAATTCTCATGCGGATAAAATCCACCTAAACTAATATAACCCAAAGAATGACTTAAAAACAAAAGCATTAAATGATGGCCATCAAAAGCAAGAAAAAACATCAAAGCAAGTAAATTTAAAATTTGTGCCGTAATAGGCATACTCGTTCCAGAACTTGGATCTAATATACTTGCCATAGTAAATCCCATAGTAAAAGCAATCTGCTCACCTGCCATCATAATAATAGCAAAAATAATTTGAAGCATTAATCCTGCCATCATTCCAAAAATCACTTCACTAATAAGCTGTAAAACAAAAAAACTATCTAAATGCAAAGATTCTAATCTAGCCAAAGGATATAAATACATAGTCAAAAATAAAACTATAGTACTTTTTATTATCATAGGAATAGAATTATGTGAAAAAAAAGGAAAAAAAACTATAAGACCACTCATTCTAGCAAGAAGCAACATAAAAGTTACAACATTTTTATCGCCTAAATAATTAACAAATTCCATTAACGTTTATAGTATAAATTTTATCACAAAAACTTGCGAGCTTACTATCGTGAGTTACAAAAAATAAAGCCGCATCATTTTCTTTAACATAAGAAATTAAAAGTTCGATAACATTTTTAGCATTATCAAAATCCAAATTTCCAGTTGCTTCATCAGCAAAAATAATCTTTGGTTTTTTACAAAGCACACGTGCGATACTCACACGCTGTTGTTGTCCGCCGCTAAGCTTTCCTATTTTTTGATGTAAAAGCGTATCAATACCTAACCTTTTTAAAATTTTCTCATCTAAATCTTGACCCGATAAAACACTAGCAAGTTCGATATTTTCTAAAGCCGAAAAACCTTTAAAAAGATAATGTGTCTGAAAAATAATACCAAAATCATAACGGCGAATTTTTAATCTTTCGTTTTCATCTATCTGATAAAGACTAGAACCTTTAAAAAAAACTTCACCTTTTTTTGGAATCAATAAAGAAGAAAGTATATGCAAAAGAGTAGATTTACCACAACCGCTACTCCCTTGAATAGCAATGCAATCTTTGGTATTTAAAGTAAGATTTAAACCCTCAAAAAGCGGATAATCAAAACTATGGCTTAAATTTTCCGCTCTTAAGAGTTCCATTTTTAACCGTTTTTAAAGTTGTGCAGCAACTTCAGCCGCAAAATCTTCAGTTTTCTTTTCTAAACCTTCGCCAACTTCAAAGCAAATAAATTCAACAATTTTAATTTTTCCGCCAAATTCTTTTTCTTTTTCAGCAATTACTTGTTCTACAGTTTTTTTATCATCCATTACATAAAACTGACCCATTAAAGTAAGTTTGCTATCGAGTTGAGAATTATCGGCTATAAAGCTATTCATTTTACCTGGAATGATATTATCCCAAATTTTTTCAGGTTTACCTTGAGCTTTAAGTTCTTCTTTGATTTTTTCTTCAGCTTCTTTTAAAATTGCATCACTTAATTGTTTGCGACTTGCAAATTGAGGAATTTTATGTTCAGGTTTATTTGGATCTTTCAGTCTGCGTCTTTCTTCATTTTCTTTTTCAAGTTCAGCAACCAAAGCTTTGTATTCATTTTCAACAAAAGTCATATCCAAATCTTCATAACTTAAATAACTTGGTCTCATTGCTGCAATATGCATACAAATTTGTCTTAACAAATCTCTTGATTTTGAAGCCACTTCAGTGCTATCACAAGCTGCAGCGATCACAACGCCCACACGGCCATTTGTATGGATATAACCATTTACAACGCCGTTAGCACCTGCTTTTAAAGTTGCAAATCTTCTTACAACTAGGTTTTCTCCTATAGTTGCAATTTGACTTTTTAAATATTCTTCAAATTTTACACCATTAATCGTACTTGAGTGAAGCTCTTCCACACTTTGCAAGCTATTGCTTTGAATATGAGCTGTAGTATCTTTTGTTAAAGCGATAAACTGATCATTTTTTGCCACAAAATCTGTTTCGGAATTAATCTCACTTACAGTTGCGCTTGTAAAATCATCACTTACTTTTACACTTACTAAACCTTCTGCAGCAAGTCTATCTGCTTTTTTAGCAGCCTTACCTAAACCTTTTTCTCTTAAAAGTTGTACTGCTTTATCAAAATCTCCATTAGTTTCACTCAAAGCATTTTTACAATCCATCATCCCCGCGCCTGTACTTTCGCGGAGTTCTTTTACCATTGCAGCAGTAATTTCAGCCATTATTCTTGCTCCTCACCGAAGTCTTCTTCGCTCATCGCTTCATCTAAAACTTCTTTTTTCTCTTCATCGGTGATTTCTTTTTCTTCATTTGCTAAAGCTTCGCCATCTTGTTCTCTTAAAGCTTTTCCTTCATTAATCGCTTCAGCCATTTCTTGGCAGAAAAGTTGCACTGAACGAATTGCATCATCATTTCCTGGAATAGGATAAGTTACCAAGTCAGGATCACAGTTTGTATCTAGTGGAGCTACAACAGGAATTCTTAATCTATTTGCTTCTTGAACAGCAATTTTTTCTTTTACTGTGTCAATAACAAAAATCATATCAGGTTGAGTTTTCATATAACGAATTCCACCTAAATAAGCTAATAATTTTTCTTTTTTTCTTGTAAGCATTAAAGCTTCTTTTTTAGTTAAAAGTTTAATACTTCCATCTTCTTCCATTTTTTCAATTACTTCTAATTTTCTAATTGATTGGCGAATGGTACCAAAATTTGTCATCATACCGCCAAGCCATCTATGATTTACATAAGGCATACCGCATTTTTCAGCGTATTCTTTAATCGCTCCACCTGCTTGTTTTTTTGTCCCGACAAAAAGTATAGTTTTTCCTTCGGCAGCAGCGTCACGAACGATATTATAGGTATATCTAAAATATCTTAAAGTTTTTTGTAAATCAATTACATAAATACCTTTTCTCTCGCCAAAAATGAATTTTTTCATCTTTGGATTCCAGCGTCTTGTTTGGTGTCCAAAATGCACACCGCATTCTAATAAATCTCTCATACTAACCATGAGTTTCTCCTTGTAAATTTAGCTTTATTCCTCCACATCCCTTAATTTACACAAGCTAAAAAGGATTGATGCGTGTGAAATGAAGCTAATATTTTATCAAATTTAAGTTTAGTTTTTACTTATATATGTAGTCCTTGGTAAGGCTTAGATTATTATTGATTTCTTTTGTGATTAAAAATTGAAACAAATCCACGCTTCCAACACGAAAAGCAGAGGCACAAGAACGAAGGTATAAATCCCACATTCTTATAAATTCTTCATCATATTTTTCCCTTACCTTGTCCAATACTTTGTTAAAATTTTCATCCCATAAATCTAAAGTTTTTGCATAGTGCATTCTTAAACTTTCTGCTAAAAGAAGATGAAAATCCCACTCACTCATAGCACTTACAACCTCTCTTAAAGAAGGTAAATATCCTCCTGGAAAAATATATTTATCTATCCAAGCATTTGTTTTTCCTTCAAACATGGCTAAAATAGAATGTAAAAGCATAGAACCTCCAGGTTTTAACACTTGTTTTACTTTCATGAAATAAAGTCCTAAATTCTCTTTGCCTACATGTTCAAACATACCCACAGAAACAACTTTATCAAAATAATTTTCAAATTCTAAATCTTGATAATTTTGAAGTCTTATTTCTATTTTATCTTCAAGACCAAGTTCTTTTACTCTTTCCTTAGCTTTTTTACACTGCTCCTCTGAAATAGTAATTCCAACAACCTTAACTCCATACTTTTGAGCCGCCATAATAGAAAGCCAACCCCAGCCACAACCTATATCTAAAAGCTTTTCTCCTTCTTTTAAATCAAGTTTTTTAAGAGTATGTTCTATTTTGTTAATTTGAGCTTCATAAAGAGTATTATTAGGCTCTTTAAAATAAGCGCAAGAATAGCTCATAGTATCATCAAGCCAAAGCTTATAAAAATCATTACCTATATCATAATGACTTTTGATATTTTTACTTTCCTGTTTTTGGGCTATTTTACTCAAGATATCCTCTGTATTTTTTAAAAAACGCTTATTTGAAAAATAATACAAAACTTTAGCTATTTCATCATAATCACCTTCTATTTCTAGTTTAGACTCCATATAATGTTTTGCAAAAACTAAACTCGTATCACTAAATAATTTTAAAAAAGGTATTTTTTCTTTGAAAATTAAAGAAAATTTAGCAGGCTGATTACCCACATGAAATTCTTCTTGATCCCAAAATACAATTCTAAAATTTCCATAATTCCATTTTGAAAGAATAAATTTAATCATTTGTTTTTCAAGCATGACATACTCCAACTAATAAAAATTATTATTTGATAGTATCTCTTAATTATGTTTAAAATTTGATAAAATTGAAGAAAAGATAGAATTTTTGCCACAGATATAAAATAGTGGCAAAAATTTTATAATACTAATGTAATTTAGACCAAACAGAACGCTTCCAACCTATAGCAAAAATACTTAAAATTACAAAGAATATCATTACATAAATTCCTGTAGTTTTTCTTTCTTCTTTTTTGCTATCACCCACTTGATCAATATAAGATACAACCTTAGCCTGTGCAGCTTCTGTTAAACCTACTCTTGGCATAGCGGTTCCTGGAAGAAGTTTTTGAGTATTATTAATAAAATCATGTAAATATTGCTCACCACGAGATCTTATCATCATAGAAAGATCAGGTGGAACAGAACCTAAATAAGTTTTTAAATCATTTTGATTTGATGGAGTAAAAAAGCTATCGTATTTCATATCATGACAACGTCCGCAAGCCTCAATAAAAGTTGCTTTATCTTTAGCAAATTTTATATCTTTTTCCATTAAAGCTGCTTTTTGAGCACTATTTTCCATTTTAGCATATTTTGCCTCAACATCTTTCTTAATAGTAGCATCTTCATTGGCTTCAAATTTAACACTCACATCTTTAAGATAAGCAATTACATTGGCTATATTTGCATTTGTAGCTTCTTCACTTTCTCCTGAAGTATCTTTATTGTAAGCTGTCATAATAAAAGCATCACCAAATTTATGATCTACTTTTAAAGCAAGCGCAGGATGCATAATCAAAGCTGCTAAAAATTTTTCATCAAAAATAGCACCAGCTGCACTGAGATCAGGCGGTATTACTCCCATAGAAGAATCAGTAATATTAGCTGCTATTCCATCTTCTTTTACACCATGACATGCAAAACAGTTATTTTCAAAAAATTCTTTACCTTTTTTTGCATCACCCTTAGCAAAATCGATCTTTGCAACATCTGCCCAAAGTGTTTCAACCTTGCTTAATTCTTCTTTTGCTTTTTCAAGTTCTTTGTTTGCACTCTCTATTCTTTTAGCATCTCCTGAAGCTTGTGCATCTTTTAGAGCTAATTCTTTAGCTTCAACTATACCTTTTGCAAAAGTAGTATCTTCAACAGCAAAATCAAAATTTGCAGGAGCAACATGAGGCTTCATCACTGAATGAGCATAAGGCTCTACCCCCCAATATACAAGTGCAGTAAAAACTACTACAACTAAAAATATTTTTATTTCTCTCATTGTTTAGCTCCTTTTCTCTCCATAATAGTAATAACCGGTAAAACTACAATAAGTAAAAGTAAAAATACTATAGAAGCGTAAAATCCTACCCAAGCATTTACACCTGTTGGAGGTAATTTTCCATAAACTGTTAAAACAATTAAATCGATAAGCAATATCCAAAACCAAATGAAAAATAAAGGTCTTTCATGAGCTGGTTTTACCACATCACTTCTATCAAGCCAAGGAAGCAAGAAGAAAATCACTTGAGCAATACCAAATGCAGCCAAACCTATATCAAAAGCTTTAATACTTGCAATATCAAAGAAAAATCCTCTTAAAACTTCATAACTCCATAAGAAATACCACTCAGGATAAATATGAGCTGGTGTTTTAAGCGCATTAGCTGGATCAAAATTAATTGGATCCATTGCAAATTCAAATTTAAAACAGACCAAATAAAAGAAGAAAATCATAAAAAAGCTTATATACATAAAATCTTTTGATAAAAATCCTGGCCAAAAAGGAATCACTTTAGAACCCTTTGTGTCACCTGCCATATATTTCTCAGCCTCTAAATCAAAGTCAAGTTCTTCAGAAATTTCATTATTAACATGAGGAATTCTTAAAGAATAGAAGTGAAATGCTATAATAGCAATGATAACTATAGGAAGCAAGCACACATGAAGCATAAAAAATCTTGTTAAAGTTGGATCAGAAACCGCATAATCTCCACGAATCCAAATCACAAGCTCAGGGCCAATAAATGGTATCCCTCCAAAAAGATTAGTGATTACTTGAGCTGCCCAATAACTCATTTGTCCCCAAGGAAGCATATACCCACTAAAAGCTTCAGCAGAAAATACAACAAACAAAAGCATACCGCTAACCCAAATCATCTCACGACCTTTTTTATAAGAACCGTAATAAATTCCTGTTAGCATATGTATGTATATAATCAAAAATACAACAGAAGCGGCAACACCATGCATGTGACGCCAAAGCCATCCATAGTCCACCTCTTGCATAATAGTCTTATTCACACTATCAAAAGCAAGTGCAGTATCTGGTTTATAATACATCACAAGTAAAAGTCCTGTAACAAAAAGCACTGCAAAAAGAGTGGTTAAAATAACCCCCATTGCCCAAAGAAAGTTAATTTGCTTTGGTATCCAATACTTTACCATTAAAACATCAAGCAGTTTATGTACCGCAAGTCTTTGATCAAGCCAATCTACAAGACCATTAGCTTTTCTAATTTGTGCCATCTTAAGCCTCCGCTATCATTTTTTTATATTCAGGACCCTCTTCACCTAAAACAAGCTTGGTTCCATCAATTTTAAAAGGAGGAATTTCAAGAGGCTTTGGAGGAGGTCCAAAGACATTTTTTCCACTTGTGTCAAATTCTCCACCATGACAGGCGCATTTAAACAATTGCTCACTTGGTTGGTAAGCAGGTATACAACCCAAATGCGTACAAAGTCCTATAACCACAGTATAAGCTGCGTTATCTACCACAACATCACGTTTTTCATCTTTTGGCATACTCGCATCTTTTTTTAATATAAAAATAGGCTTTTTACGCCATTCTATAGTTCTAAGCTCCCCATCTTGCATTCCTGATAAATCTACTGTAGTAAAACCTGCAGCTTTAACACTTGGAAGCGGATCCCAAGTTTTTTTCATCGCAACAAGTGAGAAAACACCGCCTACAGCAGCTACGCTTCCAAATGCAAAGCCCATAAAGCTTCGTCTACTCTCAGATGTAGCCATAACTTGCTCCTTTCGATTTTATTTTTTAACCAAGTTAAAAGTTTATCGAAATTAAAATAAATTTTTTCTTTGTTTAACAAGTTTTGATATTTAGACAATAAGAGCAAAAAGAGAAAAAACAAGCACAGGTAAAGTTATCAAAAAGCCAAATTTACAATATTGCCAAAAAGAAATATTAATGCCTTTTCTAGCCAAAACTCCAAGCCAAAGCAAAGTTGCTAAAGAACCTATTGGCGTAAGTTTTGGACCTATATTTACACCTAAAAGATGTGCATAAATCATCAAAGAATCAAAAGAAAAATTCTCAAAATATTCTTTTAATGCCAAATCTCCGATTAAAACCATAGGCAAATTATTAAACACAGAAGATCCAAAAGCTGAAATCAAGGCCACACCAAAAATTCCACTCTTATCTTGCATCAAAAAAGCATAGCTTTTAACCAAAATTTCACTCACACCTATTTTATGTAAAGCAAAAACCACCATATAAAGCCCAAAACTAAAAAGCAAAACTCCATAAGGTGCTTCAAAAAGAATTTTAATACTTTTTTTACCTTGAATTTTTAAAATAATAAGCCAAAAAATTCCCGCCCAAAGCAAAGCAAAAAAACTTATTTTAATATTAAAAATTTCACCTATAAAAAAACTGATAACAAAAAGAAATAAAAATACTATGCAAAGAAAAAACAATTTCAATGAAATTTGCTCTTTTTTGATTAATTTAAATTCAAGCCTTTTAGGTAAAACTCTCACATAAAGCACAAAAACCGTAACTATAGTAGAAAGCAAAACAAAAAAATTTGGCAAAAACATATTTTTAGCAAATTCTAAAAATTCTATCTTAAAATAATTTGCTGTGATGATATTGGTTAAATTTGAAATAACCAAAGCGTTTGAACTTGCATCACATAAAAAAGAAAGGCTAAGTAAAAAAGAACTTAAAATAAAAGCATGATTTTTACAATCTTTAAGAGTTGAAAATAAAGCTATAATAATAGGTGTAATGATTAAAATCGCTCCATCGTTAGCAAAAAATGCAGAAAGAAAAAATACAAAAATCAACAAAAATAACATCATTTTTTTTGTACTGATATAAATTTTTTCTTGATTTTTCTCTCTAGAAAAATACAAAATTTTACTCGCAATAAAATCAAAAAATCCCAAAGCTTCCAAGCTAAAAGAAAGGATAATCAACCCAACCAAAGTTAAAGAACTATCCCAAACCAAAGAAAAAATAAAACAAGCATCTTTAAAATCTACCAATTGAAAAATAAAAACAAAAAAAGCCCCCAAGCTAGAAAATACCCAAATAGGTAAATTCCATGGACGCCAAAAAAGTAAAACTAAAGTAGATAAAAAAATAAAAAAAGCAAGCATTTAAGCTTTTTTCTTTTGCATTTTGATATAAATTTGCAAAATATCCAACGCTGCAGGAGTGATTCCACTGATTTGACTTGCAGCAAAAATGGTTGGAGGTTTATGATGATTAAGTTTTTCTACAACCTCATTACTCAAACCACTTACACTTTTAAAATCAAAATTTTCAGGAATTTTAAGCTCACTAAGATTTTTCATTTTTTCTACTTGAGCTTTTTGCATACTAATGTAATGATAATACTTTGCCTCATTTAAAATTTCTCTTAAAGAATAATTATCCATGATTTCAAATATAGGGTCAAGTTTTTTTAATTTTTCTATATCAAAACTTGCTCTTGCAACAATTTTTTGAAGATTGACTATAGAAGAAATTTTATCTTCTCCTAAACTCTCTAAAAAAGCATTATTTTGGTTATTAGGCGTAAATTCTTTAGAAAGTAAAAATTCAAGTCCTTTTTGAAGATTGTTTGCAATATTTTGTATATAAGTAAAATCTTGCTCGCTTAAAAGCCCTAAATCATAGCCATATTTTCCAAGTCTAAGTATAGCATTTTCTTCCCTTAAAAGCAGTCTAAATTCCGCTCTTGAAGTAAACATTCTATAAGGTTCTTTTGTGCCTTTTACTACCAAATCATCGATTAAAACTCCTATATAAGCTTCATCACGCCTTAAAATCAAAGGCTCTTTCATATCTATGCTTAAGCTTGCATTGATTCCCGCCATAAAGCCTTGTGCTGCAGCCTCTTCATAACCTGTAGTTCCATTAATCTGTCCTGCACAATAAAGATTTTTAATCTTTTTAAGTTCTAAAGTATGCTTAAGTTCAGTTGGCTCTATATAGTCATATTCTATAGCATAACCAAAACGGGTTATTTTAGCATTTTCAAAACCCTTTACAGAACGCAGCATTTGAATTTGTACCTCATAAGGCAAAGAAGTAGAAAAACCGTTGATATAATACTCCGTCGCATCGATAGTTTGAGGCTCTATAAAAAGATGATGGCTTTCTTTGTCGCTAAAACGATTGATCTTATCTTCTATAGAAGGACAATACCTTGGCCCCACACCTTCAATCTGTCCTGTAAAAAGCGGGGCACGATAAAAATTATTCTTAATAATCTCATGTGTAGTTGTATTAGTGCGTGCGATATAACAAGGAAGTTGAGTAGGATTGAAATTTCTTGAACGAAAACTAAAAGCTTTAGGATTTACATCACCATCTTGAATTTCAAGCACGCTAAAATCAATGCTTTTTGCATCCACTCTTGGGCAAGTTCCTGTTTTTAAACGTCCCATTTTTAAACCCAAAGTTTGCAGATAATTTCCTAAATTTACCGAAGCAAGCTCCCCTACCCTTCCTGCTTGAAGTTTGTTTTCACCTACGTGAATAAGTCCATTTAAAAAAGTTCCTGTTGTAAGTATCACTTTTTTGGCAAAATATATATTTTCTAAATTTGTTTTTACGCCTTTAACTTCATCATTTTCTACGATTAAAACACTCGCTTGTTCTTGAGAAATTTCTAAATTTGGAAGTTTTAAAAGTTTATTACGTGTAATGATACGGTATTTATCCATATCAATTTGTGCCCTACTTCCTTGAACGGCTACACCCTTACTTTCATTTAAAATGCGAAATTGTATCCCTGCTTCATCGGTGATTTCACCCATAAGACCACCCATGGCATCAAGTTCTTTTACCAAATGCCCTTTAGCAAGTCCACCTATGGCTGGATTACAACTTGCCGCTCCTATTTGCTCAATCAATGTAGTTAAAAGTAAGGTTTTTTTACCCATTCTAGCAGCAGCAGCACTTGCTTCAACACCTGCATGTCCACCACCTATAACAATGACATCAAACATATTTTGCCTTGAAAAATGTGAATTTTTAAAAGAAAGATTATATAATATTTAGACTTAAAACAAACTCGTTTTAAGTCTAACAAAAATTTATTTAGCTTCTTGAAGAGAAAAGATTAGCTCATTATAAGTTTTATCTGCATCTTTGCAGAAATTTTTAAGCATCTCAACACCCTTATTTAAGCCTTGTTGCTGTTCTGCTCTTAAAAGATCGCTATAAAGACTTTCTATTGTAGAAATAGCGCTTTTATTTGGCATACGACGAACGGAATAATAGCCTATGATATTATTATTAACATCTATTGATGGGGTTACATTTGCAAAAACCCAATAGTAATTGTTATCTTTGGTTTTATTTTTTACGTAAGCAAAAATTTCTTTGCCTTCTTTCATATAATCCCATAAATATTTAAAAACAGTTTTTGGCATCTCTTCATGTCTTACTATGTTATGAGGTTTATTTAAAACTTCACCCATGGTATAACCTGCATACTTTAAAAAATCATCATTTGCATAAACTATTTTACCTTTTAAATCTGTTTTAGAAGTAATTAAACTATCTTCTTGTAAAAAAATTTCTCTTGACATTTTCCCACCCTCTTAATTTATATTTTTAATTTTGCTAAGATTTCAGCACTTCTTTGCTCTAGTGATTTAATATCATTTACAATCGCATCATAAGCTTTTTGATCGATATAATCTTGACTTGATTCTTCTATTGCTTTTTTAGCGTTATCTTTTATAAATTCTTTAGCTAATTTTAACTCAGTTTCAGAACTAAGCTCATTAATAACACCTTGAGCTCTCTCATCTTGACAAAGATTAGAAATTGGATCTACACTTTCAAGATTGAAATTTTGAGCCCCATTTAAATTTAAATATATATTTGATTTATAAAGAATATGATCGATTTTAACCACAGACAAAATCAATCTCTTTGCAAAGGATCCAAAATTAACACCAAGAGCACTACTATTTTCTTCTAGACGTTTAAAAGCTTGAGAAAATTTATTAATTCTTTCTTCAGATTCACTAACAATGTTAAAAACTTGCTCACTGCCACTTTGGATATTTACAAAATCTTGTTGCATAGTCTGAATTGCAATAGAAATTTCGCTTGTAGATCTTTGAGTTCTTTCTGCTAACTTTCTAACTTCATCAGCCACAACCGCAAAGCCCCTACCATGCTCTCCTGCACGCGCAGCTTCAATAGCAGCATTTAAAGCTAGAAGATTGGTTTGATCGGCTATATCACGTATTACTTCAACCACTGAAGTGATATTTTGTGAATTAGCCACAAAAGTTTGTACTGTCTCCTTGCTCGAATTTACAACATCCATTAAAGAACCCATAGCACTTTGTAAAGAATCCACTTCTGAGCCATTTTCTGTAGCTGTATGAGAAATGGCGCATCCACTGTATCATATACATTTTTCATCATGCTAATATCTTGATTTAATGAGCTAGAAATTTGAGACATGTCTTTATTTTGATTTCCAAGGCTTAAATCCATTAAAGTTCTTGATAAAGCATTTTTAAAAGTAGATCTTGCTGTCACTTCTATGTTTGCTAAAGCTTTATTTATAAATTCGATATTATGAGCAAAAATTCCTTTTAAACCTTCAGGCAAAGCCTTGCGATAAAATTCACCTTTTTGAGAACAAGAAATAGAAGTATTAATTTCCCTTAAGTAAGCTTCTAGCCCATCAATAGTATTGTTAAGATTATCTGCTATTTCGGCTAATTTTTTGCTTTTTGTTTTTACATAGATAATTCTATTGTCAAAATTTCCTTCTTTTAACTCTCTACAAAGAACCAAAAGTTTATCTATCATTATTTGCTCATCTTTGTGTTGTCTAAGCAAATAAATCATTAAAACAGCGATTAAAACAAAAATTATCGCTCCAACAAAAATATGAATAAAAATGACACCTAAAACACCGATAACACTTAGAAAAATAGTTGATAATAATCCATTTTTCACCATAAATTTACCCCTTTTATTGAAAATTTTTTGAAATCATAAATCAAAACAATACTTTAATAATATATTACTTTAATTTTTAGGCGAAAATTATACAATAAAAAAGATTAAATATATCTTATTTAGTTATTTTCTTGTAAGTTAAAAATAAGTTCATTATAAGTCATTTTATAAGAACTTACAATATCCATTAAAGCTGAAACTCCAGCATTAATGCCTGATTTTTGCTCTTTTTCAAGTAAAATTTTATAAACTTCTTCAATTATAGAAAGAGATTTTCTATTGGGTGCACGACGAACAGAATAATAATTGACGATATCTCCATTAGCATCAAATGAAGCACTTACATTTGCAAAAACCCAGTAAAAATTACCATCTTTGGATTTATTTTTCACAAATGCAAAAATTTCATCTCCTTTTTGAATATAATCCCAAAGACATTTAAATACAGTGCGTGGCATATCTTCATGTCTTACTATATTATGAGATTTATATAAAAGCTCATCGACTTTATAACCTGCGTATTTTAAAAAGTCATTATTGGCATAAATGATATTCCCCTTAAGATCTGTTTTAGAAGTAATTAAAGCATTTTCAGACAAAACTATTTCTTTCATAATTTAAAACATCCCAATAAAACAAATAAATCAAAAATAGAATTATTACCAATAATAAATAACAAAAAGCAAACTGAATTACAAAATTATAAAATTTTCAAAAATATTTTAAATTTTATAATGCAAATAATGAGAAATTTTGTAACGTTTATATAAAAAATTATCATATCATATAAAAGAAAGTATTTCTAGATTTGTTTTTTTGTTAAAATTTACGATACACATTGTTAAAATTATATTTTACAAAGATCAAAAGGAGTGAATAAACTTGGAAACTTTAAGTCAAACTTTAGCTGAAAGAAAACCGCCTTTATATAAACGTATTATCAAAAGTCTTGGATTTTGGGTGATTATAGGCATTATTACAGGTATTGTACTTGGCTATACAGATAAAGAATTAGCCATTGCTAGCAAACCAGGAGTTGATTATTTTATAGGTGCTTTAAAGGTTCTTATAGGCCCTATTATTTTTGTTACTTTGGTTTTGGGCATCATTAGTCTTGAAAGTTTAAAAAAAGTAGGTAGCATTGGTGCTAAAGCGGTTATTTACTTTGAAGTTGTAAGTACTTTAGCACTTGCTATAGGTATTTTTATGGCAAATGTTATGCAACCAGGCCATGGAATGAATCTTGATCCAAGTCAACTTGATACAAAAAGCGTTCAAAAATACATTTCTCAAACCACAGAAGTAAGTGCGAGCTCTGAGATTATGCATATTTTAAAAGATGCTATGCCTACTGATATTATCACACCTTTTACAGAAGGAAAAACCATACAAGTTTTAGTTATTGCTATAATTACTGCTTTGATTATTTCTTTAATGAGAATAGAAGACAAACAGGCAATTCAAAGAGTTTTTGAAGTGGTACAAAATTTTGTTTTTAAAATTCTACAAATCATTATGTATTTTAGTCCTATTGCCGCCTTTTCAGCAATGGCTGTACTCATAGCTCAATACGGAATTGGCTCTTTGATCAACTTAGCATATTTACTTTTAGTAATGCTGATTTCATGTCTTGTTTTTATATTTGGAATCTTAGGTCTGATTTGTTATTTTGCAAAAGTAAATATCTTCAAATTTATGAGATTTATCTCAAGAGAAGTATTGATCGTTTTTGCAACCAGTTCAAGCGAGTCTGCACTTGCTCCTTTAATGAGAAAACTAGAAAAAGCAGGACTTTCTAAAGCAACAGTCGGACTTGTTTTACCAACGGGATATAGTTTTAATCTTGATTGTACAAATATTTATCTAGCTATGAGCTTAATCTTTCTAGCACAAGCTTTCAATGTAAATTTAAGTTTAGCACACGAAATCAGTATTTTAATAGTATTAATGATAGCCTCAAAAGGTGCAGTAGGTGTAACTGGATCAGGTTTTATAGTGCTTGGAAGTACGCTTGCGGCTCTAGGAAATATGGAAATTTCAGAAGCAAATGCAACCTTAGCACAAGTTCTACCAGTAACTGCTATAGGTATTCTTTTAGGTGTTGACAAATTTATGTCTGAAATGAGGGCGGTTGGAAATCTTTGTGGAAATTCAGTAGCAGCCTTAATCGTTGCCATCTGGGATAAACAAATTGATTGGGAAAAATTCCGCTATGCTATGGATAATCCAGAAAAATTCCATAATGCTGGAATGAACTAATGAGTTCTTTGGAGGAAATCATATCGATTAACCTCCTCTAAAGTATTATCTTTTTTTCTAAATTGCTTTAAAAAACTTTCATTGAAATTAAAACTAAATCCAACTTGAACAACAGTATCATCAACAGTCTCTCTTGCACTATAATCACGACGCAATAAATTTAAACTAAATACACTATAAGGAGAGTAAGATACTTGATAATTAGTTTTATCATTATCCTTACTTATATCAAAAGCAAAAGCGGTATAAGTTGGAATTACAAAACTCATTCCAAGCTGTAAATTTTTTTCTGCTTCATTGGGTATATAATAATTACTATAAGCCTTTATAAATTTACTATAACCAAACTCTGTACCAAAGCTTTTAGTATCTTTTTGTTCCTTTTGTTTATCAATAAAACCATTAACTCCAAATAAAAAATCATCTTTTTCATAACGATTGATTAAACCCCCTGAGTAATTATAATTATTTTGAGCCACAAAAAGTTCTTTTTGAAAAAGCAAAGAATTATTCTCCCCCTCATAAAGAGAACTTAAATTTTTAACCTGCGCGTTTTCATTTTGAAAATCTAAATTCCCATCTGTTTTATCTATACCATTATTATTTTCTAAAGTTTTTGAAAGTAAGCTATCAAAAGTGCTTTTAAAATCCACATTCTCTTCTTGAATTTTTGGAGCTTCTTTGGTATTTTTATAATCAAAGTGCTCCCAAGAATTTTGATTATTATTTTTTGCTAAAGCCTCTGTAAGTTCATCGCCATTGAGTAAAGAAAACAATGCTATTATATAAAAAATACCCCTCATTATTCTTATATTCCTTATTATTTCTTGTTTAAGTATTTATTATAAAAAAATAATATAAATAAAAATTCCACAAAGACTAAAAAATAAAATTAGCAAATTTAAAGTAAATAAGTGTATAATTAAAATAAAAAAGGGTTATTAATGCAAAAAGACAACCTCATAGCTTTTGTTATTTTTATTATCAGTACTATCGCATTTGTTATTTGGGGATTTGGTTATATTTCGCAACATCAATTGATTCTTTTTATTCTTGCTTCTATATTTGGCATTTTTATGGCATTTAATATAGGTGGAAATGATGTAGCCAATTCTTTTGGAACAAGCGTTGGCGCAAAAACAGTAACCATTAAACAAGCTTTAATTATAGCAGCTGTTTTTGAGCTAAGCGGGGCAATCTTCGCAGGCGCAGAAGTTACTAAGACCATACGCAGCGGTATTGTTATTTTTCCAAATTCTTTAGATCCTATGCTTTTTGTTATCATTATGCTTGCTGCACTTTTAAGCTCTGGGGTTTGGATTTTTATTGCAACCAAGAAAGGCTTACCTGTATCAACCACACACAGTATAGTTGGTGGGATTGTAGGTGCTAGCATTATGATGGGGCTTTTAAAATTTGATGGGATCCAAACACTCTCTATGGTTAAATGGAGTGAAATTTTAAGAATAGCTATTTCTTGGGTAGCTTCGCCTCTTTTAGGGGGTATTGTAGCTTATATTATTTATTCATATATTGATAAGAAAATTTTAAAACCATCAGAAAAACTAAATGATGATTTGAAAAATATCAAAAAAGAAAGAAAAAAATTCAAAGAAGAATATTTTTTAAATTTAAAAACAAAATCCCAAGAAGAACAAATCAAAGAACTTTCCGCTATAGCTTTGGATGAAGAAGAACAAGAAAATAATTTCTATAGAAATAAAATGAAGGAATTTAAGGATCAAGAAAAAGATATAGATATTTACTCTATTTTAAAAACTCATATGCCAATCATTGCTTGTATTGCTGCTGCTATCATTTCGGCAATGTTTTTATTTAAAGGTTTAAATAATGTTAGCACTTTGGATATTTTACAAAACTTTTGGATTATCGGAATTATAGGAACTATAAGTTATGTTGTAACATTTGCTATAGTCAAAATCGTTAAAAAAACAGAACTTAATAAAACTACTGATAGAATTTTCTCATGGTTTCAAATATTTACAGCCTCTAGTTTTGCATTTTCACACGGAGCCAATGATATAGCCAATGCTATAGGTCCTTTTGCAGCGATTTTAGATGTCTTAAAAAACGGCACAATTAACGCGACTTCTCCTGTACCTTTTGCTGCTTTAGCTATGTTTGGAGTTGCTCTAGTTGTAGGGCTTTGGTTTTTAGGTAAAGAAGTGATTACTACAGTGGGTTCAAAACTTGCAACCATACGCCCTACTACTGGATTTTCTGCAGAACTTGGTGCAAGCATAGTTATACTCTTAGCTACACAATTTGGAATTCCTGTTAGCTCCACCCATATACTCATAGGTGCTATCTTGGGTATAGGAGTGTATAATAAAAACGCAAATTGGATTATGATGAAACCTATAGGATTGGCTTGGATTATCACTTTACCAGCCGCTGGTATTATGGCAGCACTTGTATTTTTAGGATTTAAACTATCTTTAGGAATTTAAGTAAAGCTTATTTTTCTAAAATATTTTTTCCTTTAATTATATGCATTTTAATCTTTCCAAAAAGTTTATCCTCAGAATAAAGAGAACTTTTTGGAGCAAAAATTTCTTCATTCTCATCAAAAAGAACTAGATTAGCTTCTTTGCCAACTTCTATAACTCCACTATTTAAACCTAAAAATTCACTAGGATTTTTACTTGTAAATCGACAAAGCTCTTGCCAATTTAAAAATCCTTCTTTGATTAAAAAAGTATAACAAAGACTTATAAATTCGCATACGCTATGAATTCCAAAAGCCGCTTCATCAAAAGCTAAATCTTTTAAAGAAATTGATTTTGCACTATGCAGGGAAGTTAAAAAGCTAATCTTTCCTTCTTTTAAAGCCTCTCTTAAAGCCAAAACATCTTCTTTGCTTCTTAAAGGTGGCATAAGTTTCGCAGCCGTATTAAAATCTTCACAAGCACTATCATCTTTGATAAGATGATGAATGCTTACAAGTTTTAAATCCTTTTCATCTAATAATACTAAAGAATCTTTCAAACTTAAAAGATCAAAAATAACTTTATTTTTATAAAATTTAGCCAATTCTTTCATTTTAGCTATCTGGCTAGTTTCAGCGATTTTACTCATGCCTATAAGCCCTAGCTCAAAACTCATTTCACAATCATTCATCACTCCATTATCATCAAAATCCTTATCATAACAACGCACAAAAATTGGAGAGTCTTTCATAAAAGCATATTGTGAACTTACTTTTAAAGTATTTGCATCTAAAGAGCTGTCAAGTTCTAGAGCACAAGCACCTTTATTTAAAAGAGTGGCTAAATTTTTAAGCTTGCCGTTTGCATCCTTAACCCGCACACTTGAAAAAATTTGCATCTTTCTTTGAGCTAAATTTTGTAAAAATAAAGCAAAACTTTCTTCATCAAAATCCATGCAATCACGCAAAACTATACTAGAAATTCCTCCTTTTAGACACTCATTTTCTAAAAGCTCTAAATTAGCTAAAGAAAATTTATCGTTTTTTAAACTCACACACAAATCCACAAAAGATGGAAGTAAAGTCATACCTTTAGCATCTAAAATTTCTTCGCCTTGTAAATTAGAACCAATATTGGTAATTTTTCCTTCTTTAATCTCTATATCTTGTAAAGAATCTCCATAAATTTTTGCATTTTTAATTATCATGATTTTTCCTTAATCATTTTGCTTTAATAAACTCTGCGTTGCTTCTTGCACGCTTTTACCCTTAAAAATTGCCACTACTTCATTTACAATAGGTGTATAAATTCCTTTCATTTTTGCTAGTTTTTCTATAGCATAAGCAGTTTTTACACCTTCTGCTACTTCATTAAGTTCGACTAAAATACTATCTAATTTTTGATTTTGCGCCAGTTTTAAACCTACTCTATAATTTCTTGATAAAACACTCGTTGCAGTTAAAAACAAATCCCCTGCCCCACTTAACCCTAAAAAAGTTTCTTCTTTAGCACCAAAAAATTTACCAAAACGATGCATTTCTATAAGCCCTCTTGAAATCAGTGCCGCTCTTGCATTATTGCCAAGTTTTAACCCATCACTAATCCCACTTGCAATTGCTAAAACATTCTTATAAGCACCACAAATTTCAGCACCACGAACATCATTATCAATATAAGTTTTAATAAAATCAGGGAAAAAACTTGCAAATTTTTTACAAAGCTCTTGATTTATCCCGCTAATCATCAAAGCAGTAGGAAGTTTTTGCATTACTTCAGCAGCAAAAGAAGGACCGCTTAAAACACAAAAATTTTCTTTTGGTACAAAATCTAAAAAAATTTCATCTAAAAATTGACAACTTTGATCTTCTATGCCTTTTGAAGCAATTAAAATTTTTTGTCCCTTGTTGATGAAATTTTCTTTAAGCCAAGCACGCATCCCTTGAGAACTTAAAGCAAAAACAAGATATTCACATTCTAAAGCTTCTTTTATGCTAACAAAATCTTCTAAATCACGCTGATGCAAAGAACTGATAAAACAATTGTGATTTTCTTTTAAGGCTAGATGTAAAGCACTGCCCCATTTTCCCGCACCAATAACCGCTATACGCATCAACCAAGCTTTGTTTTTAAAATTTCATTTACTTTTGCAGGATTAAAAGCTCCTTTGCCTTCTTTCATTGTTTGACCCACAAAAAATCCAAAAAGCTTGTCTTTACCACTTTTATACTCTGCAACCTTATCGGCATTTGCATTTAAAATTTGTTCAATCACCGCTTCTATGGCTGAATCATCACTTACTTGCTTAAGTCCTAGCTTTTCTATAGCTTCATCAATTTCCACGCTAGTATTTTCAAATACAAAAGCTAAGACATCTTTAGCCGCTTTTGCACTGATGGTGCCATCTTCTATGCGTTTAATTAAAACTCCAAGCTTTTGAGCATCTACGGGAGAATTTTCTATAGTCAATTCTCCTTTTAAAAGTCCCATAAGTTCAGTATTTAACCAATTTACGCAAAGCTTAGAATTTAAATTTTGAGAAATAAGACTTTCAAAAAAACGACTCATTTCTAAAGAACTGATTAAAACCTCGGCATCACTTTCTTTTATACCAAGCTCGTCTATAAAGCGTGCTTTCTTCTCATCAGGAAGTTCAGGAATTTTAATATCCAAAAACTCATCTTTTAACAAAACAGGAAGCAAGTCAGGGTCTGGAAAATAACGATATTCAGCCGCTTCTTCTTTGCCACGCATACTTCTTGTAACTAAATTTGTTGTATCAAAAAGTCTGGTTTCTTGAACTACTTCTTGTTCGTAAGTTCCATCTTCCCAAGCCTCACTTTGTCTTTTTACCTCATATTCTATGGCTTTTTGGATAAAACGAAAAGAATTAAGATTTTTAATCTCTACTCTAGTATAAAGTTTTGTATCGCCCTTAGGCCTTATACTAACATTTGCATCGCATCTAAAACTTCCTTCTTGCATATTTGCATCTGAAATATCTAAAAAGCGTATAATAGAATGAAGTTTTTTAAGATAAGCCACCGCCTCATCGCTACTTCTAAGCTCAGGCTCACTGACAATCTCAAGCAAAGGAGTTCCTGCACGATTTAAATCCACTTTAGAAAAATTATTTTCATGGATATTTTTACCTGCATCTTCTTCTAAGTGTGCTCTTGTAATACCTATGCGTTTATTTTCACCCTTTACATTGATAAAAAGCTCACCTTTTTCTACTATAGGGATATCAAATTGTGAAATTTGATAGGCTTTAGGTAAATCTGGATAAAAATAATTCTTACGATTAAAAACACTTTTTTTATTAATTGTTGCATTGACAGCTTTTCCAAAAGCTATAGCTTTTTTTACAGCCTCTTCATTTAAAACAGGCAAAGCTCCTGGTAAGGCCAAACAAGTGGGACAAACATTGGTATTTGGAGCTTCTCCAAAAGAAGTTGCACATGAGCAAAAGATTTTTGTTTTTGTATTTAACTGAGTATGAACTTCAAGACCTATAACTACTTCAAACATAAAATTTCCTTGAATTTTTAAATGTTTTATTTTATCTTTTTTTCTTTTAGAAAGGCTTTAAATATTAACTTTAAATGCTATAATTCTTAGACAATTTATATTTAAGGAGTTAAAATGCCATTATTAGACAGCTTTAAAGTTGACCATACTAAAATGCCAGCTCCTGCTGTGCGTTTAGCTAAAGTTATGAAAACACCTAAGGGTGATGATATTAGCGTGTTTGATTTGCGTTTTTGTATACCAAATAAAGACATTATGAGCGAAAAAGGTACACATACCTTAGAACATTTATTTGCAGGATTTATGAGAGATCATCTTAATTCAAATTCAGTTGAAATTATTGATATTTCACC
This sequence comes from Campylobacter sp. CFSAN093224, assembly GCF_012897395.1. Classification (NCBI taxonomy): domain Bacteria; kingdom Pseudomonadati; phylum Campylobacterota; class Epsilonproteobacteria; order Campylobacterales; family Campylobacteraceae; genus Campylobacter; species Campylobacter sp. CFSAN093224. The sequence goes on from NZ_CP040607.1 coordinate 1,134,559, forward strand.
TATGGGTTGTCGCACGGGTTTTTATATGAGTTTAATTGGAACACCAGATGAAAAAAGTGTTGCAAAAGCTTGGAAAGCAGCTATGAAAGATGTTTTAAGCGTAAGCGATCAAAGCAAAATTCCTGAACTTAATATCTATCAATGCGGAACTTGCGCAATGCATTCTTTAGATGAAGCCAAACAAATTGCCCAAAAGGTTTTAAATCTAGGTATTAGCATAATGAATAACAAAGAATTAAAACTCGAGAATGCTTAAAAAGAATCTTTATTTTTTAGACGATTAAGCTTTAATTAATATATTTTTATATATGATTTTGAAATTTTATTATTTTAAAAGGAGAAAAAATGAAACTGATGTGCGAGATGTGTAGTATCTAGTGCGTCCTTTGGCTTAACATTATGTTTCCAAAGGTCCAAAAAGTGGATAAGGAGATATAATGTGTAAGAAAGTCAAAAAAGTTTATTTTTTCAAAATACTCATTTAAAATCTTAACTTACAAAAATTTCTCTAAATAAAATTTAATTCAAAATATCTTCTTATCCTTAATTTTAATTTAAGGAGCAAAAATGAACTTACCTATACTTGATTTACAAGCTTATGAAAAAGATAAAAGCACTTTTCTTAAAAATTTAAGAGAAATTGCTTCTAAAATAGGTTTTTTTTATCTTATCAATACCAGTATAGATAAAAATTTAAACGAGAAATTATTCAAACTTGGCAAAGAATTTTTTAATCTTTCTAGAAGTTCTAAAGAGCTTATTTCTATGGTACATTCTCCTCAATTTAGAGGTTATACTAGCGAAGGTTTTGAATACACAGCAGGAACTAAGGATTATAGAGAACAACTGGATATAGGCACAGAAAGAGATGCTTTAAACTGGAATTTAAACTCACCCTTATGGCAAAGACTAGAAGGTCCTAATCTTTGGCCTAGTGAAATTCCAGAACTTAAAAAAACTTTCTTAACTTGGCACAAACAAACCAAAAAAGCTTGTTTAAAGCTTTTAAAAGCCTTTGCTCAAGCTCTTGATCTACCTAGCAATGCTTTTGATAAACTTTATGGAGAAAATTCTTACGAACATTGTAAAATCATACATTATCCAAAAAGCTCAAAAAATATCACTCAAGGCGTAGGTTCACATAAAGATGGTGGGCTTATCACTTTTGTTTTTCAAGAAAAACAAAGTGGACTTGAAGCTTTTATAGATGGTAAATGGCTTAGTATACCCCCACTTGAAAATAGCGTTGTAGTTAATATAGGAGAATTTTTAGAACTAGCTACCAATGGCTATTTAAAAGCTACTATTCACCGCGTGAATTTAAGCCCAAAAGAACGCTTTAGCATAGCTTATTTTCTTGGAGTGCAACTTGATAAAGACATACCCATTTTTAAATTAAACCCAGAGCTTGCTAAAGAAAGTAAAGGTGTGGATACTGATCCTAAAAATCCACTTTTAAGAAATGTTGCAAGTAATTATTTTAAAAGAATGATACGCTCTCATCCTGATGTGGCAAGTATTTATCATAGTGACTTGATAGAAAAATTTAGTTTTGCGTAAAGGAGAAAAAATGACTTTATTTACTAAAGCTTTTTGCGTCGCTACTCTTTTTACCGGTTTTGCATGGGCAAATGAAGAACTTAAAGTTGGCTCTTCTATAACACCTCATGCAGATATTTTAAGATTTATAAAATCAGTACTTCAAAAACAAGGTTATGATTTAAAAATTTATGAATTCAATGATGGGGTAATCCCTAATGTAATGGTTGAAAATGGTGAGTTAGATGCTAATTATTTTCAGCATGAACCCTATTTAAAAGAATTCAATCAAAGGCAAGGCACCCATCTTGTAAAAGTTGCCAGTATCCATATAGAACCTATGGCGGTGTATTCTAAAAAACATAAAAAATTTAACCCCGAGGAAGGACAAAGCATTTCTATACCCAATAATCCTACAAATGAAAGCCGTGCTTTACGCATTGTAGCAAGCAAAGGACTTATAGAAGTTAAGGATAATGAGCTCATCACTCCTTTAGATATCACTAAAAATCCTAAGAAGCTTAAATTTGTAGAGTTAAAAGACGCTCAACTTACAAGGAGTTTAAATGATGTAGATTATTCTCTTATTAATAGCAATTTTGCTATTTTAGCAGGTTTAAACCCTGTAAAAGATGGGCTTTATACAGAAAGTAAATATAGTGAATATGGCAATATCATCGCTGTTAAAGAAGGTAATGAAAACCTTCCTAAAATCAAAGCCCTAGTAAAGGCCTTGCAAAGCGATGAAGTTAAAAAATTTATAGAAGAAAAATATCAGGGTGCTTTAATCCCTACATTTTAAGGAGAATAAATATGAAAAATTCAATCATTTCTTACCCAAGAATAGGTGCAAATAGAGAATTAAAATTTGCTATTGAAAAATACTTTAAAAACCAAAGTTCTAAAGAGGAGCTTTTAAAAAGTGCTAAGGATTTAAGGATTAGACACTGGCAAGAAATTCAAAAAGCTGGCATTGATTTTATCCCTAGTAATGATTTTTCACTTTATGATAATGTCTTAGATACAGCTGTGCTTTTTAACATTGTTCATACAAAGTATAAAAATTTAAATTTAGATGCTTTAGATGAATACTTTGCTCAAAGTCGAGGTTATCAAGGAGAAAATGGAGATGTTACAGCCTTAGCAATGAAAAAATGGTTCAATACAAATTATCATTATTTGGTGCCTGAGTGCGATAATGCTGATATTATAGCTTTAACAGGGGATAAAATTTTTAAAGAATACCTTGAAGCTAAAGAGCTTGGCATAGAAAGCAAGCCTGTTTTAATAGGCATTTTCACACTTTTTAAACTCATTGCCTTTAAAGATGAAAAAACTCAAAAACTCGCTAAAGAAAAGCTTTTAAACGCTTACATAGAGCTTTTTGATAAACTAAATGAACTTAAAGTGACATGGCTTGAACTTGATGAGCCTTATTTGGTTTATGATTTAAGCAAGGAAGATATCGCTTTGTTTGAAGAATTTTACCAAGAGCTTTTAAATCACAAAAAAGATCTTAAAATTTTACTTCAAAGCTATTTTGGAGACTTAAGAGATATTTATCCTAAACTTTTAGAAAGCAAATTTGATGCTTTGGGTCTTGATTTTATCGAAGGTAAACAAAGCTTAGCCTTGATTCAAAAATACGGCTTTGCTAAAGATAAAATCCTTTTTGCAGGTCTTATTAACGGCAAAAATATCTATGCTAATGATTATGCTAAAAGCCTAAAGCTTATTAAAGAACTTCAAAAATATACACAAAATATCGTCTTAAACACCTCTTGTTCGCTTTTGCATGTGCCTTATAGCACTGAATTTGAAAGCAAATTAGATTCAAGCTATCTTAAACTTTTTGCCTTTGCTAAAGAAAAACTTCAAGAACTTAAAGATTTAAAAGAAATTCTAAATTCTAGCGAAGAAAATCCGCTCTTTAGAGCCAATCAAGAGCTTTTTAAAAATATCCCAGAGCGTTTAGATGAAAAAGTCAAAGCAAGGCTTAAGGCCTTAAAAAAAGAAGATTTTACCAGAACGCCTAGTTTTAAAGAACGCGCCTTAATCCAAAAAGAATTTTTAAAACTCCCTCTTTTACCAACCACAACCATAGGTTCCTTTCCTCAAAGTGCCGATGTAAGATCTAATCGCCTTGCCTTTAAGCAAGAAAAAATTTCAGCTCAAAACTACACTGAATTTAACCAACAAAAAATCAAAGAATGCATACAAATTCAAGAAGAAATAGGACTTGATGTTTTAGTGCATGGAGAATTTGAAAGAAATGATATGGTGGAGTATTTTGGAGAGAATCTAAAGGGCTTTTTATTTACTCAAAATGGTTGGGTGCAAAGCTATGGCACAAGGTGCGTTAAACCTCCTGTGATTTGGGGTGATGTATCACGCACAAAGCCTATCACCTTAGCTTGGTCTAAATTTGCACAAAGTTTAAGTCAAAAAATCGTAAAAGGTATGCTAACTGGACCTGTAACCATACTTAATTGGTCCTTTCCAAGAGAAGACATCAGTCTAAAAGAAAGCACTGAGCAAATTGCCTTAGCTATAAGAGATGAAGTGTTAGATCTTGAAAATGCAGGTATAAAAATCATACAAATTGATGAAGCGGCTTTGCGTGAAAAACTGCCTTTAAGAAAAAGTGATTGGCATAGTGAGTATTTAGATTGGGCTATTCCTGCTTTTAATCTTGTGCATAGCGGGGTAAAAGCTAAAACTCAAATTCACACTCATATGTGTTATAGTGAATTTAGTGATATCTTAAAAGAAATTGACGCTATGGATGCTGATGTGATTTCTTTTGAAGCTTCAAGATCAAACTTAAGTCTTTTAGATACCCTAAAAGCTATTCGTTTTAAAACTGAGGTGGGACCAGGAGTTTATGATATACATAGCCCTAGAGTTCCAAGCGTAGAAGAATTAAGTTTAACTATAGAAAAAATTTTAAACAAATTACCTAAGGAGCAAATTTGGATCAATCCAGACTGCGGACTTAAAACAAGAGCCTATGAAGAAGTTATAGCCTCTCTTAAAAATTTAGTTACGGCTACGCAAAAAATACGAGAACAATTATAAGGAGTTTTCATGTGTAGTTTTTCTTTTGAAGTTTTTCCACCAAGAAAGGATGAAAATATCAAAAATCTTCATACTATCTTAGATGATTTAGGGCAATTAAGCCCTAATTTTATCAGCGTAACCTTTGGAGCTGGAGGCTCTATTAACTCACAAAATACTTTAGAAGTTGCAAGCTTAATCCAGAAAGAATATCAAATTCCTAGCATAGTACATTTACCTTGCATCCATTCTAGTAAAGAAAAAATCACTCAGATACTTCAAAAATGCAAAGAAAAAAATCTTAATCAAATTCTTGCCCTAAGAGGCGATATATGTGAAAATTTAAAAAAAAGCAAAGATTTTTCTTATGCTAGTGATTTAATTTCTTTTATAAAAAAACAAGAATACTTTGAAATTTATGCCGCATGCTATCCCGAAAAACATAATGAATCTAAAAATTTCATCGAGGATATACACCATCTTAAAACTAAGGTAAATGCAGGAACAGATAAGCTCATTACTCAACTTTTTTACGATAATGAAGATTTTTATACTTTTAAACAAAATTGTGCTTTAGCAGATATTGACATACCTATTTACGCAGGTATTATGCCTATTACTAACAAAAGACAGGTTTTAAAAATTTCTCAACTTTGCGGAGCTAAAATCCCTCCTAAATTTGTTAAAATTTTAGAAAAATATGAAAATAATACTTTGGCTTTAGAAGATGCAGGTATCGCGTATGCTTGCGATCAAATTGTCGATTTAATCACAAGTGGTGTAGATGGAATTCATCTTTATACTATGAATAAATCCAAAGCGGCTATTAAAATTTATGAAGCTGTAAAGCATTTGCTTAAAGAAGAGCTTCATGCTTAGAAAATAAACTATTTTTTGCTTTTATCTTAACTTATTTTCATTTTTTAGCTTATGGTTTTCTATAAGTAAAACAAAAATTAAAGATAAAAGCAAACCTGGTATAATACCCAAGCAAAGATAGAAAAAAGAATTATATTTAAAAAAGAAGAAAAGTGCACCAAAAAGCATTAAAGCTAAAGATGCACCTTTGAAAAATTCTAAAATATAGATCAATGACCTTCCTCAACAACAGTTGCACCCGCTAAATATACATAAGTTAAAATCATAAAAATAAAAGCTTGTAAAAATGCCATAAAAGTTAAAAGCACATAAGCAGGAAGTGGAGCTATATAAGGAACTAAAGCTAAAATTACCATTAAAAATAAATCGTCGCCTTTAATATTTCCAAACAAACGGAAGGACAAAGAAACCACACGAGAAAGATGAGAGACTATCTCTATAGGAAACATCAAAGGAGCTAAAAGTTTAATAGGTCCCATGAAATGAGCAAAATACTTTACAAAACCTTGTGCCCTAATACCCTCAAAATGATAATATACAAAAACTATAATAGCCAAGGACAAAGTCAAATTTAAACTTGCAGTTGGAGCGTGAAAACCAGGTATTATACCTATAATATTACTAAAAAACACTATAATCCCCAAAGTTGCAACCAAAGGAAGATATTTTCTTGCACCTTTTTCACTTCCCATGGTATCTCTACCCATAGATAAAACTCCCTCTAAAAAAGCCTCACCTAAATTTTGCATACCGCGTGGAACAAGTTGCATAGAACGAGTAGCCATCATAGCCACTATAACAGCAATTAAAGCTACCAAACCTATGTGAAAAAAATAAGAAAAAGTATGACTTGCATCAAGCAAAGAGCTAAATAAAAATAAATCTTTCATGGTTTCCTCAAAAATTTTATTCTAAACTCGAAATTTTAGCAAAATCTTACTTATATTTTAATGAAAATTTACATCCATTCTAAAACTTGCGAAAGTTCTTTAGCAACAAAACACTTAAGCCCTATATCTTCCAAAGGCTTAGAAGGAACAATGGCATTTTTAAATTTTTGCATTTTAGCTTCTTTTAAACGCGTATCAAGGCTAAAAACCTCTCTAATTTCTCCATTTAAACTAAGCTCCCCTATAAAAATACTATCTTTGCTCAAAGGGCGATTTTTAAAACTTGAAATAATAGCTGCAACCACAGCCAAATCCGCCGCAGTTTCGCTTACTTTTACTCCGCCACTAATATTTACAAATACATCATAATGCCCCAAAGGAATTTCAAGCTTTCTTTCAAGCAAAGCCAAAAGCATATCTAAGCGATTTTTTTCATAGCCCGTAGCGCTGCGTTTTGGATAAGAACTTTCACACACCAAAGCTTGAACTTCTAAAACCAAAGCACGAGATCCCTCCATTACAACACCTAAAGCACTTCCTGAAATAGCCTTTCCACGAGTAAAAAAACGATTTGCCAAATCTTTTGCACTGATCAAACCCTTAGCAGTCATCTCAAAAATACCTACTTCATTCGTTCCACCAAAACGATTTTTAAAGCCTCTTAAAAGTCTGATTTCTTTAGTGGCATCTCCCTCAAAATAAAGCACCACATCTACCATATGCTCAAGAACTCTAGGTCCTGCTATAGCACCTTCTTTAGTAATGTGCCCTATGATAAAAGTACTGATATTATAAGCCTTACTCACACGCATAAGCTCAAAAGTAATCTCACGCACCTGAGTGATGCTTCCTGCTGCTGAAGTGATTTTATTTGAATATAGAGTTTGTATAGAATCAACGATAAGAATGCTATAATCTTTTTTGTGCAATTCTTCTAAAATATTTTCAAGGCAAAGTTCAGTAAGTAAAAATAAATTCGGAGTATTAGCCTCAAGACGATCAGCTCTTAATTTAATCTGGGCTTTACTTTCTTCGCCACTGACATAAAGCACTTTTTTACCCTGTTTAGCTAAATTTGAAGCAATTTTTAACAAAAGCGTAGATTTTCCCACACCTGGACTTCCGCCTATAAGCACTAAAGAACCTTCAACAAGCCCTCCGCCTAAAACCAAATCAAGCTCATTATCATCTGTGCTGTATCTTGTAAAATGCTCTAACTCCACATCTTCAATACAAACAGCCTCACTTGTTTTCATGCTAACTTGCGCAAGCTCTTTTAAAACTTTAATTTGCTCAGCTTTTAATTCTACAAAACTATCCCAAGCTCCACAATCAGGACATTTTCCAAGCCATTTGCTTTGTTGATTTCCACAAGCTTGACATTCAAAAAGTGCTTTATTTTTTGCCATTATTCAAAAATAGGATCTAATAAAGTATCTAAATAAGCACTTGCATTAAATTCTTGCAAATCCGTCATTTGCTCACCCACGCCTACATAAAAAATAGGAAGCTCAAGCTCTCTTGCTATACTAAAAAGTGCACCCCCTTTAGCTGTCCCATCAAGCTTTGTGATAATCACACCATCAAGTTTTACAAGCTCATTAAAAGCTTTAGCTTGTAAAATTCCAGCATTTCCCTGTGTTCCATCTAAAACTAAAATTTTTCTATGGGGTGCGCCTTCTAAAGCTTTGTTTGAAATTCTTACAATTTTTTCAAGCTCATGAGCTAAATTTTTTTGATTTTGCAAACGCCCTGCTGTATCGATAATAACTCTATCAAAATCCTTTGCTTTTGCTTTAGAAATGGTATCAAAAGCAACCGCTGAAGGATCATGCCCTTGTGCAGTTAAAACTATATCTACATCCACTTTTTGCGCCCAAAGTTTTAATTGCTCAATCGCACCTGCTCTAAAAGTATCACACGCTCCTAAAATCACTTTTTGATTTTGGTTTTTGTATAAATAAGCAAGCTTGGCAATACTTGTTGTTTTTCCTGCTCCATTTACTCCTAAAATAAGCTCTACAAAAGGTTTTTCTTGATTGGTTTCTTTTTTTTCATAAAGAAAATAAGAACCCATAACACGCTTTAAATCTTCTTTTTTTACTTCATTTTGAGGTGGTAAATAATAAATTATCTCTTCAACTATTTCATAACTTACATCTGCTTCAAGCAAAATTTCTTCAAGCAAATCTTTGGTTATCTTTTTATTCTCTCCTTTAACTCCAACAATATTTTCAAGAGTTTTTGCAAGTCCTTTTTTAAAAAAATTAAACATTAAAGTATAGCCTTTTGTATATCAATTTCTAGCATTTCTTCAGGAATAAGCCCTAAATACTGATTAATCAATTTAGAATGCTTGTTGTAAAGAAACATGGTAGGAATTCCATTTACCCCGCCTAAAGCTTTAGCTAAAAGATAGTTATTTTCACCATTAGCGACTTTATAAGATATTTTATGCTGTTCTATAAATTTTTGAATCTCATCATTAGATTTATCTTCTAATAAAACCCCAACTATATTAAAATCATTATTATACTTTTCTTGTAATTTATTAAGATGAGGGATTTCAGCAATGCAAGGGGTACACCAAGTGGTAAAAAATACAAACAAAGTTGCCTTATCTTCATCGTTGAAATTTAAAACGGTATTTTCTTTTTTAACTGAAATTGATCCTCCATCAATCAAATTAAGTTTAAAATTCATATCATCACTTTGATTTATACTTGCCTCGGTGCTTAAATTTACATCATTTTGCTGCTTTTCTTTATCATTGCTACAAGCAACAAACAAACAAGATATTGCCACTAGTAAAAGTATTTTTTTAATCTTCATTATTTATCAATCCTTTATTCTTCTTTATAAAAATGCTAAAATTATAACATACATAAGATAATATTTTTTTAAAGGCATATTAATGGAAAAAACAGATTTTAGGGCATTGCAAAAAATACGCCTTTTCAAACATTCAAAACTAAATTTCAAACAAGATTATAAAATATTTAAAGAATGTCTTAAAATAATAAAGCTATTTAAAGCTAAAAATATTTTAATTTTTATTCCTTTGCATTATGAACCAAACTTAATAAAATTTCGCCATATTCTAAATAAAAATTACAAACTTTTTGTTCCATTTATGCAAGATAAAAGTTTAAAAATTGTAAAATTAAGATTGCCTTTTATTAAAAAAAGGTTTGGGGTTTTAGAGCCTATAGATTCTTTTTTTAAAGCAAAAATTGATTTAGCTATTGTGCCTGTAATTGGCGTCGATAAAAATTTAAAAAGAATAGGACATGGGCAAGGTTTTTATGATAGATTTTTTGAAAATTTAAATTACAAGCCTCATATAATATTTGTCCAAAGTATAGATGCTTTAAGTCAAAATAATCTAACACAAAAGCATGATATTTCAGGAAAATTATACATAAACCCTTATAAAAAATATTACAAGAAAGAAAGAAAAAATGATAGAATCACTTATCGCACTTATAGCCGCTATAGTTGGACTCGGTATAGGATATTTAGTTGCAAAAAAAATCAATGATGCCAAATATGAAATTTTCGTAGAACAAGCCAAAGCTAAAGCCAAAGCTATAGAATACGAAGCGGAGCTTATTTTAAAAGATGCAAAAAATTCAATTCTTAATGCAGAATTAGAAGTTAAAAAAAAATACGAAGAAAAAACTCACAAAATTCAAAAAGATTTTAATCAAAAATTTGATGATCTTTCTAAAAAAGAACAAAAACTTCAGCAAGAAGAAGAAAAACTAAAAGAAGATAAAGAATACCTTTGCAAGTCACAAAAACACATTCAAAACTTACAATCTGATGTTGATAAATTAAAAAATAAATATCAAGAAAAACTTGACGATGTTTTAAAAATTTTAGAACATTCGACAGGACTTACACAAAATGAAGCCAAAGAAATCATTCTTAAAAAAGTAGAAGAAAATTCTCGCGAGCAAATTGCACATATAGTAAGAAAATATGAAGAAGAAGCAAAAAATGAAGCTAAAAGAAAAGCTAATTTCATCATTGCTCAAGCTACTTCTCGTTTTGCAGGTGAATTTGCAGCTGAAAGACTTATCAATGTTATTAACATTAAAAACGATGAACTTAAAGGACGTATCATTGGTAAAGAAGGGCGCAATGTTAAAACCTTGGAAATGGTTTTAGGTGTTGATATTATCATCGATGATACACCAGGTGCTATTATAGTAAGTTGTTTTAATCTTTATCGCCGTGCTATTGCTACAAAAGTTATAGAACTTTTAGTTGAAGATGGCAGAATTCAACCCGCGCGCATAGAAGAAATTCACGAAAAAGTGTGTAAAGAATTTGATAGTGCCATTCTAGAAGAAGGCGAAACCATAGTTATGGATCTAGGTTTAAATAAAATACACCCTGAAATTGTAAAACTCATAGGAAAACTCAAATACCGAGCAAGCTATGGACAAAACGCTTTAGCACATTCTTTGGAAGTGGCTCACCTTGCAGGAATCATTGCTGCTGAGTGTGGTGGAGATGAGAATTTAGCACGTCGTGCGGGAATTTTACATGATATAGGAAAAGCATTAACCCATGATTTTGAAGGATCTCATGTGGATTTAGGTGCAGAACTTTGCAAACGCTACAAAGAGCATCCTGTAGTAATCAATGCTATTTACGCACATCATGGACACGAAGAAGCTACAAGCATAGAATCAGCAGCTGTTTGTGCAGCAGATACTTTAAGTGCTGCACGACCTGGAGCTAGAAGAGAAGTGTTAGAAGCTTTCTTAAAAAGAGTCAGTGAGCTAGAAGATATCGCTAAAAGTAAAGAAGGAATTAAAAATGCCTATGCAATCAATGCCGGAAGAGAAATTCGCGTCATAGCCAATGCTCAGCTTGTTAATGATGATGAAAGTGTACTTTTAGCTAAGGAAATAGCAGCTGAAATTCAAGAAAAAATGCAATATCCTGGTGAAATTAAAGTCAATGTTATACGTGAACTTAGAGCTGTAGAATACGCTAAATAAGGTTTATTATGCAAGATATGATTGATACTTTAATAAAATATGGTTATATTGTTTTATTCTTTTACTCTTTAGGGGGCGGGATGGTTGGAATTTTAGCTGCAGGAGTTTTAAGTTCTCAAGGAAAAATGGATCTTAGTTTTTGCATTGCTCTTGCTTTTATTGCTAATACCATAGGTTCAACTTTGCTTTTTATACTTGGAAAATATTATAAAAAAGACATTATGCCTTATTTTAAAAAACACCGACGCAAGATAGCCCTTGCTATGATAAAAACAAAACAACATGGAATTATTTTACTTGTAACTCAAAAATTTATTTATGGTTTAAAAACTTTCATTCCCATAGCTGCAGGTATGGCAAAATATAATTTTATTAAATTTTTTATTATCAATACTCTAGCTAGTTTGGCATGGGCTATTGTTCTAGGTTTTACTGCTTATACTTTTGGGTATGTTATTGAAGCAATTTTTGATAAACTGAGTTTATATCCTTATGCTGCTCCTTTATTTTTATTATTTTTAGCCGGAATAATTTGGCTTTATTTAAGTAAATTTTCTAAAAAATAATGTCTCTATGGAATTCTTTTTCTTACTCTTTTAAAGAATTTCATTATTTATTTTTCTCTGTTGTTGTTATTTTTATTTTTAATATCCTTTTAGAATATAATAATTTTTTAAACTTTAAAAACCAAAAACATTACCTTATAGACAACGCTCTATTAACGCACCAATATATAAAATATAATAAAAAAAATAAAAAATACTGGGTTTTAAAGTTACAAACTGAAAACTTCACTTTTTATACTACAAGTTTTAAGGATTTAAATTTAAGCAAGAATCAATTTTTAAGCCTTAGAATTATCACCCATAATATTAACTTTAAAGACTATCTGAGTAAAAGTTTTTACGCACCTTCTTATGATTTTGAAAAATTAAAAGAAAAAGAATACAATCCCATTATATCTTACTTCTTAAATCAACATACAAATGAAAAGATTAAAGAATTTTATGGTGCTTTATTTTTTGCACTGCCCATATCTTTAGAGCTTAGAAACGATGTAAATTACTACGGTATAGCACACCTTATAGCAATTAGCGGTTATCACATAGGCTTACTTTTTAGTTTAATTTTCTTTATTTTAGCTCCAATTTATAGTTTTTTCCAAAAAAGATATTTTCCTTATAGAAATTTACGTTTAGATTTAAGTATTTTAATTTTTGCACTACTTTTAGCTTATGCTTGTTTAATAGGATTTGTCCCTTCTTTTGTGCGCTCCTTGATTATGGCTTTTTGGGTTTTTTATCTATTGTGTAAAAATATAAAAATCATTAATTTCGTTACGCTTTTTTGTAGTATTTTATTGTGCATTTCTCTTTACCCTAGACTTTTATTTAGTATTGGATTTTTATTTTCTATTTTAGGTGTTTTTTATATTTTTTTATATATGCATCATTTTGCAAATAAATTTAATAATCTTATAAATATTATTTTGCTTAATATTTGGACTTTTTTTGCTATGGTTTTACCTGTGCTTTATTTTTTTCCACTTATAAGCTACCAACAAATTTTAGGTATTATTTTGAGTGGAATTTTTGTAATATTTTATCCTTTAGTATTATTTTTGCATCTTATAAACTATGGAGATTTGCTCAATTTTATCTTAGATGAATTTTTTAAATTTAAAATTTATGGAACTAATATCCATATCCCATTTTGGATTTTTATAAGTTATCTTATTGCTTCTTTAATCTCTGTGCGATTTAAATATCTAGCTTTTCTTTGTATTTTTGCGAATTTTATTCCCTTCATTATGATTGTGATTTAGAAAATAATAGAGTTTAAACCCAAAAAGATAAATAATCCAAGAAATATAAATCCAAATAAAAAAGAATAAAATAGTAGAAAAAGATCCATAAACGCTAGCGTATGTTTTATTATATACCACGTAATATACAAATAAATTTTTTCCTATATACCAAATAGTACCCGCTCCAAAAGATACTAAAGCTAAACTTTTAAGAGTTCCCTTATGAACAGAACTTGAATAAGATATAAAAAATAAACCCCAAATAATTACAAAGGGTAAAATTTCAAAAAAATTAAACCCTATTTTATAATCATCTAAAGTTTGTTGGATAAAACCTGAAATATAAAAACTAAGCCCAAGCCCCAAAGGAACAAGAGTTAAAAGAGTCCAATAAGAACTAATACTTTGCCAAAGTCCTTTAGGTTCATTTTTAGTAATGCGATTGATTACAAAATCATAGCCTGAAAAAAAAGCTAAAGAAGTAAATGCCATAGCAATAAGACCTACAATACCCAAATTTACACTATTTTTTAAAAAAGTATCGATGTAGGTAGCAACAACATCTTGTTGCGTTGGTATTAAAAAAGCAAAAATTACTTGCTTTGCTTTTTCATAATAAGCTTTAAAACTGGAAATTTGCGTAAAAACAGAAAAACATACAAATAAAATAGGTATTAAAGATAATACAGTATAAAAACTAAGCGCTGCTGCATAATTTAAAATTTCCTTATCACGCAAATTTAGTAAAATAGTAAAAAAATTTTTCACCTTCTAAAGTCCCATTTTAAAAGGATTTAGTATATTATTTGGATCAAAAGCTTTTTTAATATTTCTCATTAAATTCATTTCGGCTTCAGAAAAAGCTAAATTCATAAAAGGTGCCTTAGAGAGTCCGATACCATGCTCTCCGCTTAAAGTTCCTCCAAGTTTCACTGTTAATTTAAAAATCTCTTCCACAGCTTCATAGCCTTTTTTCACCTGCTCTTTATCATTTTTATCAGGAACCATAACATTAGTATGCACATTTCCATCCCCTGTATGTCCAAAGCAAGGAATTTTAAAACCATATTTTTTAGAAATCTCATCTATACCTTCAAGCAAAGTAGGTAGTTTAGAACGCGGAACTGTAATATCTTCATTAAGTTTTAAAGTTCCATACATGGCAATGCTTTGAGAACAATTTCTTCTAGCAAACCAAATATCTGCGGTTTCTTGTTCATCTTTTGCTATTTTAAATTCGCTAGCGCCAGCTTCTAAAAAATAATATTCTAAATTTCTTAAATCCTCATCAATAGCCTCTTTAACATTACCATCCACATCAGCAATCAAAATAGCTCCAGCTTCTATAGGCAAACCTTTATTAAATTTGCTCTCAACCGCTCTAATGCTAAGATTGTCTAAAAATTCCATAGATACAGGACTTACACCGCTAGCAAGACTTTTGTAAACCGCATTCATAGCACTTTTTACACTTGGAAAAATAGCAAAAGCAGTTTTTTTAAATTTAGGCAAAGGTATTAATTTTAAAGTAAGCTCACTTAAAACTGCCAAAGAACCTTCACTAGCGATTAAAATTCCTGCCAAATTATAACCTGCTACATCTTTAATAGTGCGTTTCCCTGCACGAATGATTTCTCCGCTAGGCAAAACAGCCCTTAAAGCCATCACATAATCTTTTGTAATGCCATATTTTGCAGCTCTCATTCCCCCAGCATTTTCGCTTACATTACCCCCTAAGCTTGAATACTCCATGCTAGCAGGGTCAGGTGGATAAAAAAGTCCGTATTTGGCTACTTCTTTTTGTAAATGTATATTAATAACCCCAGGTTGCACAACAGCCACTAAATTTTCAAGATCAATTTCTAAAATTTTATTCATATGCTTTTCAAAAGCAAGCACCACCCCGCCATTAACAGCTAAAGCTCCTCCTGTAAAACCAGATCCTGAGCCTCGCGGTATGACTATGATATTATTTTCATTACAAAATTTTAAAATTCGAGCAATATCTTCTTCATTTCTTGGAAAAAGAACCCCATCGGGTAAATAATGTTTTTTTGTCGCATCATAGCTATAAGCTCTTTTGTGAATTTCATCAAAATAAGCGTTTTCTTCTCCTAAAAATCGTTTAAAATATTGTTCAAATTCTTTTTTCATGTTTATTGCACCTTAGGAAGATTAATCAAAGCATCATAATACCTATAATAATTTCCTATTTCTTGAGAGTTAAAATCAAAAAAATTACTTTTATATCCACCTATACGAGAATAAAAAGGAACCTGAACGCTAGTTGGCTTGCTTATAGGCACTTCATAAAGCTTATTAAAATCTTGACAATCCACAACTTCTGCATGATTTTCCAAAGCCACAACCAAAATGCCGACCGCATTATCATCACAAAATTGCCTAAAATCTGAACGCTTAGGAGAAAGAGTAGCCGTTCTAATTAATTGTGCTCCAAAAATATCAATATGGGTAAAATATATCTGCGGAAATTCTCTAACAAGTTCATTATAAGTTTGTTCATCAGGAGCAATTACCAATCCTCTATCATAAAGAAAATTTAAAACAACCTCATCACCTACTTTAGGTAAAACATTTGGTAAAGGCAAAGCATCTTGCTTAAGAGCTGAAAAAACACTAAATTCTAATTTTGCCAAACCATTTTTTTTATCTATAACACTTGCTCTAGCGATGATACTTTGCGAATTGCTAAAATGTTGCACTACTACGCCACTTGAATAAAGTTTTATATCATCACTATCTTTAATATAACCATAAATATCATCAACTTTTACAAGTTCACTTTTTATAGGTTTTAAATCAAATCCAACCGCAAAGAGGCTAAGGTTTAAAGCTAAAAAACACACTATAGTTTTAAACAAATTTGCTCCTTAAATAAAAATTTATAGAATTATAATCCTTTTTTGTTAAGCAATTGTAAGAAAAATAAAGTAAAATATAGCTTTCAAATTTCAAAATTCTTTTAAAAATTAAGGTTATCTCATGAAAAAATTATTGCTTTTATTTATTTTTGTTGTTCAAAGTTTTGCAGCTTTAAGTGTTGAAGAGCTAACTTGGGATAATGGAGATACCTTGCTTAAATTCCTACAAAGAAATTCCATACCTATGTCGCTTTATTATGGACTTGATAGAGAAGATCAAGAACTTGCTTCTGATATAGCCTATAAAATAAAATATCAAGTTTTAAAAGATGAAAACAACAACATAGAACAAGTTTTAATTCCAATTAGTGATGATTTACAAATTCATATCTATAAAGATAAAGATGGACAATACACTCTTGCTTTTACTCCTGTATCTTATCAAAAAGAAGATAGAATTTTACATTTAACCATTAAAAGCTCTGCTTATCAAGATGTCTATGAAGAAAGTGGTAGCAGTACTTTAGCTCGTGCTATGGTTCGTGCTTTTCGAGGAAGTATAAATTTTCGCAATATCCAAAAAGGTGATGAAGTAACCCTATATTATGAACAAAAAAGACGCATGGGTAAACTTTGGGGTGATATAAATATAAAAATGGCAATGGTAGAAATCAATAAAAGCGCTAGAGAAGTCTTTTCTTATAATGATATATTCTATGATCGTGATGGCAAAGAATTAGAATCTTTTTTACTTACAAAACCTGTGAATTACACTAGAATTTCTTCTCCTTTTACAACAGCAAGATATCATCCTATATTAAAACGCTATCGTGCCCATCTTGGTATAGACTATGCTGCACCTACTGGAACTCCTGTGAAAAGTGCTGGCAAAGGAGTAGTAACCTTTATAGGCACAAAAGGTGGTTATGGAAATGTAATTCAAATCAAGCATGACTCAGGTTATATGACTTTATATGCTCATCTTAGTCGTTTTGCAAAAATTAAAAACGGACAAAAGGTAAATCAAGGACAAGTAATTGCATATGTTGGTTCAACAGGTATGAGCACAGGTCCTCATTTGCATTTTGGAGTATATTTAAATAATAAAGCTATAAATCCTGCATCTGTTGTAAAAATCGCCAAATCAGAACTTAGTGGAAAAGCGAAAGAGAATTTTAAACATATCATAGCTGGATACGAGCAGGTTGTTAAAGAAGCCCTAGCCTCGAATCAACCTAATCCTCCAAAAGAAGAAGATTTTGAAAACTATATAGAATTTTAATTACTCAATAACGCTTTATCTTTTGCATTGATTAAAGAATGTAGAAGAGTTGCAAGCTCTTCTTTTTCTTTTTCATTAATTTCACAAAAATCTGCATCAATCAATTGTTTCACCAAAGCTTCATTTAACAAATCTCCATCGCCAAATTCTCTAGCTTTTTGAATGATTTTTAACACCCTTAAATCTTTTCTTTCATACATTTTAATCCTTTAAATAAACCACACTCACAAAACGCTTAGTCGTTTTATCACGACGATAAGAAAAAAAACTCTCATCATCAAAGCTACAAATTCCACAATCTTTAATATTTTCAATGCCTAAATTTTGCGCTTGAAATTTTACTAAAGCTTTTAAATCAAGTTTATCATCTTGAACAAATTCTTTAAATTCTTTTTTAGCAAATTCTAAAATTTCTCCATCTATTTCATAATTTTTAGCACAAATTCCAGGCAGGATAAAAAGATGAAATTTATTCTTATCTAAATGTGAATTTTGCATAGTAATTTGATCAACGCATTCTTTTAGGATATTTTCAAAGCTTCCTTTTCTACCTGAATGCAAAGCTGCTATAATACCACTTTCATGATATAAAATCAAAGGCAGACAATCCGCACTTAAAACACAAAGAGCGATATTTTTTTCCTTGCTTATAAGTCCATCACAACTGAGATTTTTTAAATTTTCATCATAAATGATAACTTTATGAGAATGAATTTGATCCATAAAAACACATTTTTCAATATCTTTAAAACCTAAATGAGAAAATAAATTCTCATTATGAATTTTAGCTCTAAAAACATTATAATCCTTATCAAAAGCACAAAAAATACCGACTTTATCATTTTCTAATAAAGATAAGAAATTCTTTCGACTTCTTCCCATGATAATCCTTTGTTTTTACCTTGTAATTGTGCATAAATATAACGAGCAAGCAAATCACTTTCTATATTGATTTTTCTACCTACTTGATAGTCTTTAAAAAGCGTTTCTTTAAAGGTAATAGGAATAATAGTAAGCCTAATACCATTTTTTAAAATTTCATTGATAGTAAGACTTACTCCATCAACAGCTATACTTCCTTTTTCTGCCATAAATTTCATAGCTTCTTTGGGTAAAGATATATGAAAATCTACTCCATTTTCATCTTTTTGAATCTTTTCAAGTGTGCCGATAAAATCAATATGTCCTTGCATAAGATGTCCATCGATTCTATCGCCATATCTTAAAGCAGGTTCTATATGAACTTTATCTTTTAAATTCTCTATAGCCATATGAGTGCGACTTTCACGAGAAAGCTCCACTTCAAAACCCGCTTCATAAAGTTTTGTTACACTTAAACAAGCTCCATTTACGGCTATGCTATCGCCAAGATTTGGGCGATATTTTGCTTTTAAGCTTAAAGTATTATTTTGATAAGATTGAACTTTAGCAATTTCTCTTATGAGTCCATTAAACATTTTTTACCTTAAAAAATCTTATTTAATAATTTATTCACCGCTTTATCAACTTTATCGCCAGTACTTTTAGCACCGTCACTCACACCGCCACCCACTACATTTTTAATAGAATTTAACACGCTTCCTGCATTTAAATTTACTTTAGGATTTTCCGTAGTTCCTGTAATACTTCCTTTAAAATTAGCTCTATCGAGTTTAATATCAAAAGGCAAATTTAAAGCCCCGCTTTTAGAATTTAAAGCTCCTGATTGTACTAAAATATAAGAACGATCTGCTTGCATATTAAGATTAAGCTTGATATTTTCTTTTTTAATCAAAGCTTTAGCATTAGCAGTGCGATAAACATCATTGGTAATATCTTTTAGTGTTAAAATTTTTAAAGCATTGGTAATAAGATTTGGTTTTAATTTACCCTCTTTCATATCCAAATTAACCTCGCCTTCTTCGCTTAAAAGATTGTAATTTGCCTTCATGTCCGCCTTACCTTGATAAATATCCATAAAATCCAAACCCTGAGCTAGACTACTTAAATCCACTCCGTTTAAATCAGCAAGTAAAAGGTTATCTTTAAATGTGCTTTGAAGTTTTCCTTCAAATAAATTTGGACTATTTACAACAAAATTTAAACTCTTATCAAAACCTACCTTTCCATTAAATTCTGCCTTACCTTTAAGTTTTCTATCTAACAAAAAGCCTAGTTTTGAAAAATCATTTATCTTTAAATTAAAATCCGAATTTAAAAGCATCTTACTTATATCAAAACTTCCTTGTAGTTTTGTAAGATCAGCTAAAGATGAATTTAAAACAGAATCAAATTGAGCGATATTGTTTTTAAAATTAATTTTGGTATTTAAATCATAACTTGTATTGTTTGGAAAATTTTTATTTAAAATTTTACTTAAAGTTGCAGCATTTAAAATACCCTTAGCTTCTAAATTTGCTTTACCATTAAGATTGTTAAAATCGATATTATCTAAATTAACTTTTGCATTAACAATCCCACTGGCATAATTTGGCATACCTGTTATAACAAAAAGTTTAGATAAATCAAGTTTATCAATGTTTAAATCAAGTTTTTTACCATTTGAATCAGCCTTGATTACACCATCTGCCAAATTTGCATTTGCATTTAAATTTTGTACTTGAGTGCCTATAATATGAGCTTTTGCAGTAAGATCTGCCTTACCTTGTAATTTTTGTCCTGCTATAGCACTAAACTGAGACAAGTCATCAATAAAAGCATTTAAATCTGTATTTAACTCACTATTTTTTAAATTATAAGTTCCTTGAAGTTTTTTGATATTAAGCAAATTTGAAGCAAGTAAAGCATTGTAAGAAATATTACTATTTTTTGCATTTGCTTTAGCATCAAAACTAAAAATTGCATTTGGAAGTTCTATTTTAGCTATTTTTTTAAGCTCATTGGTGTTAATCTTTGCATTGTTTATTTTTGCTTCAAGATCAAAATTAGAAAAATCCAAATCTGCATTTAGAAGTTTAGCATTTAAATTTCCAGAAACCAAAGCTCCGTATCCTGCAAGAGCTAATAATTTTTCCAAACTTGCTTCATTAATATCTGCAAAAATTTTATTATTTTTCAAACTTGCCTTTACCTCTCCACCAAGTCCGATAACTTGAGCATTTAAACTTGATAAGGCATTATTTACAACACTTGTTTGACCTATCACATCCAAACTACCATTTAGTCTAGTTTTTGTAAGTTTTTCAAGCTTTACAAGAGAAGGAATACTTAAATTAAAATCAGTACTTAAAGCATTCTTGCTAATATCATAAAGAGTTTTTTGGGTTTGTAAGTTAAGATAATCATTGTAAATTTTACTTACAGCATAAATCTTATCTTCTTTAACATTGGCCAAAATTTCTGCTTTAGGATTAGAATTTAAAGGCAAGTCTAAAGAAAAATCTTTTTTTATCGCCTCATAGTTTATATAACTTGTATCAAGTTTTATGATGATATTTCCATCAGGTTTTAAATTCTGTGCTGAAATTTTTGCTTGAGCATTTAAAAAACCTTTAGCGTAACTAGGGTAAGATAAAAGATGAAGTATTTCTTCTATCTTAAGATTTTGCGCATCTAAATTTAAAGCAATAGGGCTGTAATTATACATTCTTGCATTTAAAAGTACATTTGAACCTAGTAAATAACCCTTTCCATCTAAAGTAAAATCACTTGCTTTACCTTGAATCTTACCGCCAAAAGAAAGGTTTTGATTTAAATTTAAACCTAAATTTTTAGCATAATTTTGATTTAAAGAAATAAGATAGTCAAGATCAAATCCAAGCTTAAAAGGACTCAAAGCTCCCTTAAGATTAAAATCTGCCATATTTGCGATATTTGCTTGCAATTCAAGGCTTGAAAAACGTAAATTAAAATGCGTGATATTTACATCTAATCCCGCACTTTCTTTGATCTTTTTTTGCGCTATATTTGCCACTATATTATTACCAAAACTTGTGAAAAGTATGGTATAAATAGCAATCAAAAGCACAACAACAAAAGCTATAACTCCATAAAAAATCTTTTTCATTTTTATCCTTTAGTTTATTTTATAAAATAACTTTAGTCTATAAAACTAAACTTTTATAAATATTTTAATTTAAAGTATTGACAAAATTCATTTTTTATAGTATGATATTATCACTCTAAATAAAAGAGTGCTAAAATCAATATTTTTAAGGATGGACAAAAATGAATTTTCAACCTTTAGGAAAGCGTGTTCTAGTCAAACGCGTAGAAGAAACTAAAACAACAGCCTCAGGCATAATTATACCAGATAATGCTAAAGAAAAGCCTTTAATGGGTGAAGTAGTAGCAGTAAGTAAAGAAATCACTGATATTGCAAATGGTGATAAAATCGTGTTTGCTAAATACGGTGGAACAGAAATTAAACTTGATAATAATGAATATTTAGTTTTAAATTTAGATGATATCTTAGGAATTTTAAAATAATTTATAAAATAAGGATAAAAAATGGCAAAAGAAATTATTTTTTCAGATGAAGCAAGAAATAAACTTTATGAGGGCGTTAAAAAACTTAATGACGCGGTAAAAGTAACTATGGGGCCAAGAGGACGCAATGTTTTAATCCAAAAAAGCTTTGGTGCTCCAAGCATTACTAAAGATGGCGTAAGTGTTGCTAAAGAAGTAGAGCTTAAAGATAGTCTTGAAAATATGGGTGCTTCACTCGTAAGAGAAGTAGCGAGTAAAACAGCTGATCAAGCAGGCGATGGAACAACTACTGCAACGGTTTTAGCTCATGCAATTTTCAAAGAAGGTTTAAGAAATATCACAGCAGGTGCAAATCCTATCGAGGTAAAACGCGGTATGGATAAAGCTTGCGAAGCTATAGTAGCAGAACTTAAAAAACTTTCTCGCGAAGTAAAAGATAAAAAAGAAATTGCACAAGTTGCTACAATCTCAGCCAACTCTGATGAAAAAATCGGAAATTTAATCGCTGATGCTATGGAAAAAGTGGGCAAAGATGGTGTTATCACTGTTGAAGAGGCAAAATCAATCAATGATGAATTAAATGTAGTTGAAGGTATGCAATTTGACAGAGGTTATTTAAGCCCTTATTTTATCACTAATGCAGAAAAAATGACAGTAGAGCTTTCAAGCCCTTATATCCTGCTTTTTGATAAAAAAATTACAAATTTAAAAGATTTATTACCGGTTTTAGAACAAATTCAAAAAACAGGCAAACCACTTTTAATTATCGCTGAAGATATTGAAGGTGAAGCGCTTGCAACTTTGGTTGTAAATAAACTTCGCGGTGTTCTTAATATTTCAGCAGTGAAAGCTCCAGGTTTTGGCGATAGAAGAAAAGCTATGCTTGAAGATATAGCGATTTTAACAGGTGGAGAAGTGATTTCTGAAGAACTTGGAAGAACTCTTGAAAGTGCGACTATACAAGATCTTGGACAAGCTTCTAGTGTAATCATCGATAAAGACAATACAACCATAGTAAATGGTGCAGGCGAAAAAGCAAATATTGATGCGAGAGTCAATCAAATCAAAGCACAAATTGCTGAAACAACTTCAGATTATGACAGAGAAAAATTACAAGAAAGACTTGCAAAATTAAGTGGTGGTGTTGCAGTTATTAAAGTAGGTGCAGCAACTGAAACTGAAATGAAAGAGAAAAAAGATCGCGTTGACGATGCTTTAAGCGCTACTAAAGCAGCAGTTGAAGAAGGTATAGTAATCGGTGGTGGTGCAGCGCTTATCAAAGCAAAAGCTAAAATCAAACTTGATCTACAGGGTGATGAAGCAATTGGCGCAGCTATCGTTGAAAGAGCTTTAAGAGCACCTTTAAGACAAATTGCTGAAAATGCAGGATTTGATGCAGGTGTGGTTGTAAATAGCGTAGAAAATGCTAAAGATGAAAACACAGGATTTGATGCTGCAAAAGGTGAATATGTTAATATGCTTGAAAGTGGAATTATCGATCCTGTTAAAGTAGAAAGAGTAGCTTTACTCAATGCAGTTTCTGTAGCTAGTATGCTTTTAACCACAGAAGCAACAATTAGTGAAATTAAAGAAGATAAACCTACTATGCCAGATATGAGCGGTATGGGAGGAATGGGTGGCATGGGCGGAATGATGTAATATCTGCTCTAACCTCTTATCAGCAAGGATTTTCCTTGCTGATTACCAATTTAATTTAAAAACACTCCCTTGATTTTCTACAGATTCGCAAATAATCTTAATATCATTATCATCACAAACTTTTTTTACCAAAGAAAGCCCTATACCAAATCCTCCTTGATCGGTATTAAATCTTGTATATCTATCAAAAATATGATTTAAATTTGACTTTGAAATTCCACAACCTGTATCCGCAATACTTAAAAAATTGGCTTTCAAAATTATAGAAATTACTCCACCTTTTTTATTGTATTTAATAGCATTGCTTATAAGATTATCAATCAATTTAGAAATTTGACTTTTAGGAGCAAAAATATTTGCTTGATTTAAATCAAGCTTTAGTGTAATTTTTTTTTGCTCAAAAAATACTTTAAAATATTCCAATCTTTCTTCAAGTAGTATTCTTAAATCAAATTTTTGTTTTTCTGTTTCTAAGGTATTAGGGAAATTATAAAAAACAAGATCAGAATACACTTGAGACAAACTTTTTGCAGCAAGCTTAATCCTTGTAAATTTAGCATTATCTCCTAAATTTTGATGCTCAAGTTGTTCTATACTCATCAAAATAACACTTAATGGGGTATTGAGTTCATGAGTTGAATCTTTAATAAAACGATTTAGTGTGCTGATTTTATCCTCCAAAGGCTTTAGAGCAATTTTTACTAAAATATAAGATATTAAACCCAATATGCAAAAAGCCATAATAGCAAAACCAAAAACTTTCGTTCTAATCCAAAAAAGATCTTTGCCAACATCTTCACCCTGTATTAAAATTTGCAAACCATCGTTAGTATTTACTTCTTCATTGCTAGCATGTCTTAAAAAATAATGATCTGCACTCATAGGAGCAAGGAAAAAAACCTTATTATCACAAATACCTCTACCTTTAAGCTCTATCTTTGCCTTTCTTAAATCAAAATCTATATTACTAAAAACAATCTTTTTAACATCAAATATAGCAAATTTTAGTGCTGTGCTTTGAGCAATATTTTTTGCACTTATATCTATAGGGGTAAAACGAGAATTTAAGATGCTTATAACAATGTTTCTATGATTTTCTCTCAAAGTGGCACCCTTTAAAACAACTAATTCTTCATATAATTTTTGATACCATAATGCAAAAAAAATAGTTAAAAAAATACCTGTAGTTGTTAGGTAGATTAATAAAATTTGCCTAATGACTTTTTTAGCCATAGCAATATCCCCTGCCTCTTTGATTTATAATTTTTTCTTTTCCTAAAATTTTACGTAAATTTTTCACATAAGCCCTTAAACTTAGCTCACTAGGCTCCTCATCATAATCCCAGAGTTCTTCAAAAATTCTCTCTGTACTTAAAAAGTTGTTTTTATTTTTAAGTAATAAAGACAAAAGCTTAATTTCTTTACTCGGTAAAGTCAAGGCTTTATTATTATGGTAAAGAATTTGTGTAGTAAATTCAAATCTAAATCCATCTCCTAAATCTTCAAAATCTTCATTTTTATGTGAAAAAGCTCTTTTAAGCAAAGCTTTAACCCTGATAGATAACTCGGCAAGTTCAAAAGGTTTTTTTATATAATCATCACAACCTGCGTCAAAGCCTTGTTTTAAATCGTTTGTTGTGTTTAAAGAAGTCATGAAAATTGCTGGAGTTTGCTTTCCGCTTTTTCTTAATTCTTTAAGTAATGAAAATCCATCTCCTAAAGGAACTTTTACATCTAAAATCCAAAGATCAAAATATCTTTCATAAGCCATATCTAAAGCTTCTTGCGCATTATCGCATAAAAATACTTCATATCCCTCATCGTTTAAAAACTCTTCAATGATCTCACTCAAGCTCAAATCATCTTCTAAAAGTAAAATTTTAGCAGCCATAATTTAAATCTTTCTAACTTCAAATCTCTTAAATATATATCATTGTATCAAAATTCTTATCAATTATTTAATAAAATTTCATTTTTATTTAATTTATTTTTATCTATAATCCTTTCATACAAATAAATTTTTCCTTAAGGAGTTAAAATGCTTCCAAAATGGGATAACAGCTATAGTGTGCACAATGCTAAAATTGATGAGCAGCATAAAAAGCTTTTTAAACTTGCTGCAAAAGTTGAAGTTGTATCAGATAGATCTGTAAGTAAAAATGAAGTCAAAGAACTTTTGGCTGAATTTTTTAATTATATGAAAGATCACTTTAATGATGAAGAAAAATACATGCAGCTAATAGGCTATCCAAATTTAGAAGAACATCGAAAAATACATAAAGAAATCATCCAAACCATGATTAATTTAATCAAAGATATCAAATCAACCAATGATCTTAAAGAAAAACTTTATATAGTGGCTAAAAAGTGGCTTTTAGAACACATACTATATGAAGACATGAAAGTTGAAAAATGGAGAAGTTCTTCTTTGTCTACAGATGATGGTGGCGATGTTAGCTTTGAAGCAGCAGAAGATGAAGATAATGAGCATCCACAATTTTATCTTTATACCTGTAATTGTCCTGGTAAAATTCACGATGTTCCTTATAGCATTCATCAAAAAATAGAATTACAAGGTCATAAATTTACTTGTAAAACTTGTAAACAAGCTATAAAATTTTACAAAAAATATTCTTAAGGAGGATAAAATGAAACGCAATGTAAAAACTTATTCTTTTAGAATGCCTTTAGAGCTTAAGGAGCGTTTGGATAATTTAAGTAAAAATCTTTCTAAACCAAAATCAACCATAGTAAAAGAAGCCATAGAGGCTTATCTTAATGAAGTTGAAGATTTTTCTTTTGCTGTTAATGCCCTAGAAGAACTTAAAGATGGGGATTATCAAAAGGCAAGTAAAAAAATAGATAAAATTGTCAAAAATCTTAAACAAACAAAATAAAAACTTTATCACAATTTTTTTATGATAAAGACTTATTAATTTTTTATATTAAAATACATTTATGAATATTAAAAATGGAGTTAAAAAAGTGGCTCCGGATGTAGGATTCGAACCTACGACCAATCGGTTAACAGCCGACTACTCTACCGCTGAGCTAATCCGGAATATTTAAAAGTAAAATGTGATTATAGTGAAATTAAAAAACTTTGTCAAGGGTTTTTTCACAAAAATGCATTTTTTATGTAAAAAAATTAATTTACTCCTTAACAATAACACTTTTTAAATTTCTAAAATAAAACAAATTTACCCCATCTTCATATAAATAATCAAGCTTCATTCCATGTGTTTCTAAAATAGTATTTACAATATAAAGCCCTAATCCAAAACTTGATTTTTGTTTTGATCCTTGAGTAAAAGCTTGAGTATAGTATTCTAAAGTATTGTTAAGCTCAGGACCACGATTTTTAAAACAAATATAATCATCTATAATATCAATTTGCACAAACCCATCTTCAGAATGTTTAATACCATTATCTATCATATTTTTAATCGCCGTAGTAAAAAGTTTAAAATCCACATTTACAAAAAAACTTTCTTCCATAAAAATACGTATATTGCTATCATCTCGCATTGCAATTTCTTTGGCTTCATCTAAAACATCTAAAATATTGTATTTTTTTCTATTTATAAAAGCAGCCCCTGAAGTAATTTGCTCAATAGCAGCAAATTCATTAATTAAAATTTCAAGTCTAGTAAAAACCCCATTTAAGCGCTCTTTATATTTATTATCTTCTATCATTTCTAAAGTTAAGAGCCCTTTAGTAATAGGAGTTTTGAGTTCATGCATAATATTTCTTAAAAAAAACTGACGAGATTGGTTTAACTTTCGAATTTGAACAATAGCTTGATAAAAAGCTTCACTTACTTGTGAAATTTCATCCACCCCAGTGCTTACATCTTCTATATCACCAAGCTTTCCTTGGGCAAATTTATCAATTTGTTTTTTAAGTCTTTTAAGTGGTTTTAATTTTTTAAATATATAAATATAAAGCAATACAAGAATACAAATCACAGCTACAGCTATAGCTTTGATAATAAAATACCTATAGGTTTGATAATCTTGATCCTTATAAAGATAAACCTTTCCATCATAAATAATATTTAAATACACCTGTCTATTATAAGAAATAATCTCGATTAAGCCATTGTTAACCTCAACCCTAGCTAAAACATCACCTCTAAAAAGAATTTTACGGATCTGCTTTGCTTCTGTTATCTCATCCATTTTATTATAATTTTTTGTCTGCTCTTCAAATTCTTTTTCACTGATAACTCCTGCAAAATTTAAGAGCCTTGCATTAGCTATCAAAGAATATTTTGTATTTAATTCTCTAGTATAATTTTGCTGATCATATTCTATAAGCCACAAAAAGCCAAGTACAACACTAACCCCAGCAAAAATAAAAATAAAAGTTATAGTATAAAAAATCGAAGATTTATTCATTGAGTAAGCTTATAACCTATTCCACGTATAGAGTGAATATATTTTGGAGTTTTTGGATCATCTCCCATCTTTTGACGAATTCTACTGATAATAACATCTATACTTTTATTACTAGAATCCTCACTAATAGAAGAACAATTATAAACAAGCTCTTCACGACTTACCACTCCACCCTCTTTTTTAATCAAATAGCTTAAAATATCAAATTCAGCATTAGTTAAAGTAAGCTCTTGTCCTTTCATGGTAATAATATGCTTATATTGATCATAAACAAGATCTTTTACACTTTTTGCTATGGCGCTTTTTGTATTTGAAATACGTCTTAAATGACTTTTAATACGTGCTTGTAATTCTTTTGGATTATAAGGTTTTGGTAGGTAATCATCTGCTCCAAGCTCTAAAGCATTAACCTTATCTGTAATATCATGTCTTGCGCTTGAAACAATAATAGGCGTATCATACTTTTTACGAATCTCTTCACACACTTCAAGCCCATCAAGCCCTGGCAAAGAAAGGTCTAAAATGATAAGCTGATATTCTTTTAATGCAAGCTTAGAAAGACCTATATAAGGTTCATGAGCTATATCAACTTTCATATCAAATTTTTCCAAATATTCAGCTGTAATTTCTGCTAATTCTAAATCATCTTCTATCATAAGAATATTTGTCATAGTTTTCCTTTATTTTAAACTTAATTTTAATTTTAAACTAAAATTTATAACGAAAGGAAAATCCTTCCGTTATTTTTATTTAAGCAGAAGCAAAGTCGCAAAACCATTGCGATATACCCAAACTTTGGTAAATTCTTTTTTATTAACTTGTTTTAAAGCTTGTTCTAAATCTTTTAAATTTTTAATTTCACTTTGTCCAACACCTATGATAATATCACCCTCTTGGAAACCAGAATTTTTTCCTTTGCTCTTTTCTTTAACACTATCAACCAAAACACCATTAACATCTTTTGGAATTTGCAAACGATCCTTAAGTCTTGGATCTAAATTTCTCAAACTCAAACCATCAATCAAATCGCTTTGTACGCCTTTAGGATTTTCTTTTTCACCTTTAAGAATAAAACTTGCTTGCTTATTTTCTCCATCTCTTTCGTAACTTAATGAAATTTTTTGACCAATCTCTAAAGTTCCTATATAATTTTTAAGATCAATAGGACTTTTTATAACCTTATCATTAACTTTAGTAACTAAATCTCCACGCTTAAGCCCTGCTTCATCAGCACTTGAACCTTTTTGAACATCAGTGATTAAAGCTCCTTCTTGATTTTTGTAAGCTTTTTTAGTATCACCTTGCAAAGCTAAAATAGTCACACCTAAAAATCCTCTATCAATCTTGCCTTTTTCAATAAGTTTTTTAGCTATATCTTTAACCATATTTGAAGGTATGGCAAAACCTATGCCGTTATTTCCACCACCACGAGAAAGAATAGCTGAATTAATACCTACTAAATATCCGCGACTATCCACCAAAGCTCCACCTGAATTTCCTGGATTGATAGAAGCATCTGTTTGTATAAAATTTTCATATTGATTTAAACCTATATTGTCTTTATTTAAAGCAGATATTATCCCACTTGTAACACTAAAACCAACTCCAAAAGGATTTCCAAGTGCAAAAACAACATCTCCTTCCATTAAATCATCAGAATTTGTAAAAGTAATAGCTGAAAGATTATTAGCCTCTATTTTTATAACAGCCAAATCTGTTTTTGGATCTTTACCTATAAGTTTTGCTTTATATTCTATGTCGCTTCCTGGTAAATTCACTGTAATCGTATCAGCATCATCTACAACGTGATTATTTGTTACTATATAACCATCTTTTGAAATAATCACCCCTGATCCCAAAGAACTCACCACCTCTTTATCATTTTTTCCTTTTCTTTGAGGAAAATCAAAATCAAAAAATTGTTTAAAATAAGGATCATTAAAAAAATCATCCAAAGGGCTTGGACGATTTGCTCTTGTAATAGTTTTTGAGGTGGAAATATTAACCACTGATTTTTTTGCATCTTTAATAGAATCATGATAAGAAAGCACTGCATTTCCAGCGGCAGGATTCACACGATTAGCCGTTGCAGTCGATTCGTTAAAATTAATACTTGCAGCAAATAAAGCACTTGCTAAACTTAATGATAAAAAAATCTTTTTCATTTCATTTCCTTTTGTTCTTAAAGATAAATTATCTCGTAAAATATTTTACTGTCTTCATAGTATAAAACCGAAAATTTACAAAATTGTAAATAAAACCTTGAGTGATAAAAATTTATAAAACTTGATTGACTTAGGCTAAAGTTTATGTTATAATTTAATCCTCTATATAATCAAGTAAAAATTTTTAAGGAAATATAACATGAATAGTTTATACGAAACTCTTGGAGTTAGCAAAAACGCTAGTGCAGATGAAATAAAAAAAGCTTACCGTCGCCTAGCTAGAAAATATCATCCTGATATCAACAAAGAAAAAGGTGCTGAAGAAAAATTTAAAGAAATTAATGCTGCTTATGAAATTTTAAGTGACGAAAAAAAACGAGCTCAGTATGACCAATACGGCGATTCTATGTTTGGTGGACAAAGTTTTCATGATTTTTCAAGAAATACTGGTGGGGTAAATTTGGACGATATTTTAAAAGATCTCTTTGGAGGAGGCTTTGGTGGACGCTCAAGAGGGGGTTTTAACGGCTTTTCTTCAAAAGGCTTTAGCAGTGGTTTTGGAGGATTTGGAGGTTTTGAAGAAGAAATTTTAGACAGCAATCTAGAGCTTCACATTCCTTTCGAAAAAGCTGTTAAAGGCGGGGAACATAGTTTTAATTTTCAAGGCGAAACCATTAAATTTAAAATTCCACATGGTATAAAAGAAGGCGAGAAACTAAGAATTCGCTCTAAAGGAAAACAAAGCAGAAATGGAGCTAGAGGAGATTTAATCATTATTGTAAAAATAGAAGAAAGTCCTATTTACACAAGAGAAGATGATGATTTATATCAAAAGGTTGATATTTCTTTAAAAACTGCACTTTTTGGTGGAAAAATAAATATAAAAACACTCAAAGAAGGCAAGGAAGAAGCAACAATTAACATAACGCCTAATTCAAAAAATAACCAAAAAATTCGTTTAAAAGGTTATGGTGTGCAAAATAGAAAAAGTGATATTTATGGGGATATGTATTTGATTTTAAATGTTGTTTTGCCAAATTTAGATACCCTTGATGAAAAATTTATAGAACTCTTAAAAGAAAAATTACCTTAAAGAAAGGAATAAAATATGGAACAGCATTATGATGAACCTGTATATTTAATCAGTGTTGTGGCTAAAGTTTTAAGCATACATCCACAAACCTTAAGGCAATACGAAAGAGAAGGATTGATAGAGCCAAGTAGAACCGATGGCAAAATAAGACTTTATTCTCAAAGAGATATTGACCGTATTAAACTTATATTGCGTTTAACAAGAGAC
Organism: Campylobacter sp. CFSAN093224; assembly: GCF_012897395.1. NCBI lineage: Bacteria > Pseudomonadati > Campylobacterota > Epsilonproteobacteria > Campylobacterales > Campylobacteraceae > Campylobacter > Campylobacter sp. CFSAN093224. The sequence goes on from NZ_CP040607.1 coordinate 1,165,863, forward strand.
ATGGGAATCAATCTTGCTGGAGTAGATGTTATCTTAAAATTGAAAAACCAACTTCACGAATTTGAAAATTTAATTGATGAACTACGCTTAGAATTAAGCAAACAACAAGATAAAGAAGCGGCTAGTAAAGCCGTTGTTAAGCATAAAAATAGCTTTGATTTGATTTTTTATGAGAAAAAATAAAAAATAATGGATAATTTTTTAGAAATTTTTTTAATCACCGTTGCTATAGCTATAGTTTTAAATGTCATATTTAAAAAATTTGAAATTCCAACTATCATTGGATATATAGCTGCTGGAGAAATCATTTCTGAAATTTATCATTTAAGTGGCAAAGGCGAAATCACCCATATAGCCGAATTTGGTATAGTGTTTTTAATGTTTACCATAGGGCTTGAATTTTCTTTTAAGCATTTAATGGCAATGAAACAAGAAGTTTTTTTAAACGGCTCTTTGCAGATGCTTACTTGTGGCTTTGTTTTTATGTTACTTGCTATAGGAATTTTAGGACTTGGAGATAAAAGCGCTACTATAGTAGGCTTTGCACTAGCACTTTCTTCAACCGCAGTGGTGCTTAAAATTTTAAATGATAATGGCGATATCAATGAGCAATATGGTAGAAAAGCATTGGGAATTTTGCTTTTTCAAGATATAGCCGTTATTCCTTTGCTTTTGCTTGTAGATATTTTTTCATCCAACAATCAAAACATAGAAAAACTCCTTTTTACCACTTTAATTTCAGCACTTATTTTAATCACTTTATTATTTTTCATAGGTAAATATCTAGTGGATAGAATTTTTAGACTCATTATCCACACTTCTTCTCAGGAAATTTTTATTAGTACTGTTTTATTTATGGTTATTGGAGCAAGTTTTTTAGCAAATTATTTTGGATTTTCTTATTCTTTGGGTGCTTTTATAGCAGGTGCTTTGATAGCAGAAACAAAATATAAACACAAAATAGAAGCGGACTTGATCCCATTTAGAGATTTGCTTTTAGGGCTTTTTTTCATAACTGTAGGCATGCAAATTCAACTTGATGTAGTGGCACAAAATTGGTTTTTAATCATAGTTTTAACCCTTCTTGTAATGGCTTTAAAATTTGGCATAGTTTTTGGCTTTTTATTTCTTTACACCAAAAAAAGAGTAGCGCTTAAAACAGCTTTTGCCATAGCTCAAATTGGCGAATTCGCCCTAGCAATTTTTTCTCTTTTACAAGCAAAAAATATGCTTGATATCAAAACTTCACAAATTTTAATTGTTGTTTCTATTTTAACCATGATTATCACACCTTTTATTTTAAACAATATAAGAAAAATTACCAATGTTGTAGAAGATATAGCACTTAATACCAACACTGTGCAAAATATTGACAGCAATATCAAGCTTAAAAATCATCTTGTTGTTTTTGGCTACGGACGCTTAGGACAAGAAGTCGTACAAAAAATCAAAAACACAGGCGTACCTTATCTTGTTTTAGAAAGTGATTTAAATTTAGTAGAACTTGGAGTTAGTCGAGGTGAAAATGTCGTTTTTGCCAATGCTGCTCAAGAAGAAACCTTAAAAATTGCCAATATAGAAGAATGTGCCGTAGCTATTATCACAGTTACAAATGAAGCTAAACTTGAAATTTTATGTCAAGTGCTAGCTAATTATCCAAAACCTATAGACACCATCATTCATGTAAATGGAACTTTAAAAAAGATGCTTTTTTCTAGCATAGATGAAAATATACGCATCATTCGCTCTGAAAAAGTAATCGCTAGAAATTTAGTTCAAGAAGCGCTAGAATGCCGCATTCACAAAAATACCTAAGGAAGAATTTTGACAAAAAATGAAGAAAAAGCCTTACGCGTAAAATACCTAAGAAATCTTGAAAAATTTTTCAATGGCGCTATATCTGCACTTAAAAAAGAAGATTTTGATAAAACTAAATTTGAAGAAAGAATGTTAAAAAATGCTAAATTTTTTGAAAAAAATCCCGCGGTAAATCTTAACTCAACCTATGCAAAAAATCTTGAATTTTTTGTCAATGCTTGTTTAGATTTTTCCAAAGAAAAAAACGAGCTTTTAAATCTTGCCAATGCTTTAGATAAGCAAAAAAAACAAGGTGGGAAAAAAGAAAAACATAAAAATTATTTAAAGGATTATGAATGATTAATGTATTTTTTGATATGGATGGAACTTTAATCGATAGTGCAAATGCCATTTCTTGTGCAGTCAATGAAATAAGACAGGATTTAAATCTAGCCCCACTTTCAAGAGAAATCATTATGCAAACCATCAATACTCCCAATATTGACTGGGCAAAAGAACTTTATAATATAGAAAATTTCCATCATTCTAATTTTAAAGAAGGCTATGAAAAATATTTTGTCAAGCACTATGAACAAAGCGTGGTGCTTTTTGAAGGAGTAAAAGAACTTTTAGAATTTTTAAAAAGCAAAAATTGTTTTTTAGCTATTGCTACTAACGCCCCACAAAGCTCACTTTCAAACATACTTAAAAAACACGATATCATTCCTTATTTTGATAAAATTTTAGGCGTAAGTTTAGGCATAGAACCCAAACCTCATCCTATGATGCTAGAGCTTTTAAAAAGCGAGGCTCCATATAAAACAAGCGTTTTTATAGGAGATAGTCAAAAAGATAAAGAATGTGCTAAAAATGCTAATTTGCCTTATTTTCATGCCAAATGGTATCAAAAAAATTTAAAAGAAAATGAATTTAGCAACTCTAGTGAACTTAAAGGCTTTTTGCAAAAGTATTTATAAGTTTTTTAATGAAATTTTAGTTAAAATTAGAAATAAATTTTAAAAAGAGTAAATTATGAGTGAATTATTAATAGAAATTGGTACAGAAGAATTACCTGCTATTCCTTTGCTAAAAGAATTAGCTAATATAGAAAAAAAATGGAACAATGTTTTAGAAGAATACCGCTTGGTAAGTGATTTTAAATTTTATTATACTCCGCGTCGTTTAGTTTTTTTTCATGAAAATTTTGCAGACAAACAAGAAGATAGCTTTGCTGAATTTATAGGAGCACCTAAAAATGTTGCTTATAAAGATGGAGTTTTAACTCCTGCGGGACAAAGCTTCCTGCAAAGAGCAAGGATCAGTGAAAATGAACTCTCTTTTAAAGAAATCAAAGGCAAGGAAGTTTTGTACCATCAAAAAGCTATTAAAGGTTTGCAAAGTCAAGAAATTTTAGGAGAAATGGTAGAAAAATTTCTAAAAAGTCTTAGTTTTGGCAAAAGTATGCGCTGGGGTGCAAATTCTTTTGAATTCATCCGTGCGATCCGTTCTATAGCTTGCATTTTAAATGATGAACTTGTTAATTTTCAAAGCTATGGAGTAAAAAGTACTAAAAAAACTTTCATTCACAGAAGCGTAAGTTATGATTTGCAAGATTTTAACAATGCAAAAGAATATTTTGAACTACTAGAAAAAAACTATATCATCCTTGATCCAATCAAAAGAAAGGAAAAAATACTTGAGCAATTTAAACTCATAGAAAGTCAAAAAAATATACAAATTGGAGAAGATGAAGAGCTTTTAGCTGAAGTAGTTGCTATCACAGAATATCCTAATGCACTTTTAGGAAGTTTTGAAGAAGAATTTTTAGAAATTCCTAGCGAAGTAATCATCACTTCAATGAGAGAAAATCAACGTTATTTTGCAGTTTTTAACGATAAAGGCTTAAGTAATCATTTTATAGTAGTAAGTAATGCAGTATGCAAGGATTATTCAAAAATCATACATGGAAATGAAAGAGTTTTGCGTGCAAGACTTAGCGATGCAATGTTTTTTTATCAAAATGATTTACAAAATGGCTTAAAACCTGAAAAACTTGCCAAAATGACCTATCTTGAAGGTTTAGGCACAATGCAAGATAAAAGTTTAAGAGAGATTAAAATTGCTGAAATTTTATGTCAAATGCTCCATAATGATAAAATCGAAAATATCAGCACAGCACTAAAATACGCCAAAGCAGACTTAGCCACACAAATGGTTTATGAATTTACTGATTTGCAAGGCATTATGGGAAGTTATTATGCGCAAAAAATGGGCTTAGATTATCAAATTTGCTTAGCCATCAAAGAACAATATCTTCCTAATTCCGAACAAGCTCCACTTCCAAGTACAGAATTTTCAAGCATAGTAGCCCTTGCAAACAAGCTTGATACCCTTATAGGACTTTTTAGCATAGGAAAAATTCCAAGCGGAACAAAGGATCCTTATGCCTTAAGAAGAGCTGCCAATGGGATCATTAAAATTGCTTTAAATTTAAATAAAGAATTTGATATCCAAATTTTATTAGAAAAACTTTCAAATCATTATAAAAGCTTTGATATGCAAATTTTAAAAGATTTTATTTTTGAAAGACTTTATACTTTTTATACAGTCAATGCTTCTTTTGTAAAAGCGGTTTTAAGCTCACAAAATACAGATCTTATCCATATCAATCAAAGCGTAAATGCTCTTATAAAACTTAGCAAAAAAGATAATTTTAATGAAAATTTTGCAACCTTTAAAAGACTAGCCAATATCGCCACTAAAAATCCTCATAAAGTTGATGAAAGTCTTTTTGTTCAAGAAGCAGAAAGTAAACTTTACAAAGCTTTTCAAGAAAAAACTAAAGCCAACTCTTTACAAGAAAAACTTGAAAATCTTTTTGCACTTAAGCCTTTTATTGATGAGTTTTTTAATCAAGTGATGATTAATGCTGAAGATGAAAAACTTAAAAATAATCGCCAAGCTTTGGTTTATGAAATTTATGCGGAGTTTTTAAAAATCGCCGATCTTAAAGAGTTAAGCCTATGAAAGCCTTATGGCTTTTTTTAAGCCTTACTCTTTGGCTTTTTGGAGCTCAAAATTTAGAACTCATCAAAGGTCAAGCTTTATTTTTGGAGCTAGATAAGAAAGATTTTTTATCTTTAAAAAATAATGGTAAAAATATTCCCACTTTTACACATCCTAAAAATCAAGAAAAAGTTCTAGCTATTTTTTCCTTACCTTACAAAAATCCCCCGCAAAATACAAAACTTATCGCATTTTATAAAGATAAAAAAGAAGAAATTTTCATAAAAACTTTAGAAGGTAATTATAAAAGTGAAAAATTGCAAGTTGAAAACAAAAAGATTTTTCCACCAAAAACCATACAAGAACGCATCACTAAAGAATTAAAAGAAGCCAATGCGATTTATAGTTCTTATACTCCAAAAGCTTTATTTAACGGTGCTTTTAATATACCTTTAAATTCTTTTATCACAAGTGATTTTGGCAAAGCAAGAACTTTTAATGAAAAAGTAGCAAGTTATCATAGCGGAACGGACTTTAGAGCTGCCACAGGAACACCTATTTATGCAGCCAACTCAGGCATAGTAAAAATTGCAAAAGATCGTTATTTCGCAGGAAATTCAGTAGTCATTGATCATGGTTTTGGAATTTATTCACAATATTATCATCTTTCTAAAATCGATGTTAAAGTGGGACAAAAGATAAAAAAAGGCGAACTTATAGGACTTAGCGGAGCTAGTGGTAGGGTAAGTGGGCCGCATTTGCATTTTGGAATTTTAGCTGGAGGCAAACAAGTTGATCCTTTGGATTTTGTATCCAAATTTAATGCTATTTTTCAATGAAATTTAGTGACTTTTTCCATGCTTGGCTCCATGAAAGCTATTATAAAAATGCTGTAAGTATAGGAAAAAACGGAGATTTTTTTACTGCTGTAAGCGTAGGAAATCTTTTTGGCACACTTTTAGCCAAGCATTTTTTAAATTTAATAGATAAAAAAATTTTACAACTCCCTTTAGAACTTGTAGAAATAGGCGCTAATGAAGGATATTTAAGTCGTGATTTTTTATCCGCTTTGCTTGAATTAAGACCTGAAATTTTTTCTCAAATTTCTTTTTTCGTCATAGAACCGCATGAAAAATTAAGAACTTTACAAAAAAAGACTTTAGAAGGAGTGGAATTTACTCACAAAAATAGTCTTAAAGAATGCCATTTTAAGAACGCTTTTTTCTTTTGCAATGAACTTTTTGATAGTTTTGCTTGCGAACTTATAGATCATGATAAAATGGCATTTGTAGAAAATTTTAAACTTATTTTTAAAAATATGGATGAAAATTTAATCACAAAATGCAAAGCTTTAAATCTTAAAAAAGGTGAACTCAGTTTAGAGCTTGAAAATTTTTTTAAAGATTTAAACCAAACTTGTGAGAGATTTATATTTGCGGGATTTGACTATGGAACTTTAAATCCACAAAGTTTTAGCTTAAGAATCTATCAAAAGCACGAAGTTTTTAGCCCTTTTGAAGTATCTTTAAAAGATTTTTTCGGCAAAAGCGATCTAACTTATAATGTCAATTTTACTCATCTTCAAAAACTCATCAAAGAATATGATTTTAAACCTTTAGCTTTTAAAAAACAAAGTCTTGCTTTCATGGATTTTGGTTTTGAAGATTTATTAGAATACGCAAAAAATAAAAACATTAAAACTTACGAAAGTTTTTTATCTCAAGCTAAAATTTTATTTTTTAATTTTGATGAAAAATTTCATTTTTTCGAATTTCAAAAAAACTAAAATTTTATATTTTTCATACTTGCTAAACAAACCCCCTCTCTTAAACCCTCATCAATGACTAGAAGTTTATGTTTATCAAACAAAGCATAAAACAGCAAACAACCTGCACTCAAATAATTTTTTCTCATCGTGCCTACTTCTTTTATAGCTTTTTTTTCTTCCATATGAAAAAGTTTAATAGCATAATTTAAAAAATCCTTATGGCAAAGTTTTTTACCATTTACTCTACTTGCTTCATACTTTTCATAGCTTATATTTTGTTTTAATGCGCTAAGTGTGGTAGGAACTCCGGAATTTAAAACCACCGTTTTAGCCCCTAAAGAACGAAGTTCCTTTTTAATCATAGCCACCTCATCAAAAGCCCTAAAAGCTAGATGCTTTAAATAGGGATTTGCAATTAAAAAATGAATTTTAAGTTTTTTATCTTTAATATTTATGATAAATTTAGGATATTTTTTTATTAATTTTTTATAAGAAATACAAGATTTATAATAAGAATGGTAATTTTTTTCATAAAAACTAATAATACCAAAATCAAAACTTTTAAAACTTTTTCCAAAAGAAAGCTCACAAGAAGCCCCTCCTAAATCACAATACGCAAACTCTCCCCAAATTTTAAGCCTTCTTAAACCTGATTGCATACCTAAAACACTGATCTTAGCTTCACTTTTGGCATCTATAAGCTTAAAATCAATCCCAAATTCTTTTTTTAAATGGGCAAAAATTTCATTTGTATTACTTGCCTTTCTAAAAGCTGCAGTCGCTACAGCTCTCGCTTTGCTTAAATCTTGCTCTTTAGCTAAAATACTCAAAGTATTTTTTAATCTTTGTATGGCTTCTTTAGAAATTTCTCCACTTTGATTTAGATTTTTCGCTGCCCCAATAACAAATTCATATTCTTTTAATTTATTTAATTTTTCATCCATTTGTACTGCTCTTAAAGTATTTGAACCAAGATCTATACCTAACATGACTTTCCTTATTTGATTTTATAGTATAATAGCAAAAAAGTTCTAAAGGAAAAATATGCTTTTAGGTGTAAATATCGATCATATTGCAGTGTTAAGACAAGCTAGAATGGTAAATGATCCTGATCTTTTAGAAGCTGCTTTTATAGTAGCTAGACACGGAGATCAAATCACTTTGCATGTAAGAGAAGATCGCCGTCATGCTCAGGATTTTGACTTGGAAAATATTATAAAATTTTGCAAAAGCCCTATCAATTTAGAATGTGCTTTAAATGATGAAATTTTAAATTTAGCTCTTAAACTCAAACCTCACCGCGTTACTTTAGTGCCTGAAAAAAGAGAAGAGCTTACTACAGAAGGGGGGCTTTGTTTAAATCATGCTAAATTAAGACAAAGCATAGAAAAACTTCAAAATGCAAACATTGAAGTTTCACTTTTTATCAATCCTAGTTTAGAAGATATAGAAAAATCAAAAATTTTAAAAGCCCAATTCATAGAGCTTCATACAGGACATTATGCGAATTTGCACAACGCACTTTTTAGTAATATCTCTCATACTGCTTTTGCCTTAAAAGAACTCAATCAAGATAAAAAAACCTTGCAAGCTCAATTTGAAAAAGAATTACAAAATTTAGAACTCTGTGCCAAAAAAGGCCTAGAACTTGGCTTAAAAGTAGCCGCGGGACATGGTTTAAATTACAAAAATGTAAAACCCGTAGTAAAAATTAAAGAAATTTGCGAGCTAAATATAGGACAAAGCATTGTAGCAAGATCTGTATTTACAGGACTTCAAAACGCTATTTTGGAAATGAAAGAACTTATTAAAAGATGAAAAAACTAGCCATTAGTATAGGCGATATAAACGGCATAGGACTTGAAATTTTAGTGCGTTCTCATGAAGAACTAAGCAAAATCTGCACACCTTTTTATTTTATCCACGAAAGCTTGCTTGATAAAGCTTCAAAACTTTTAAATTTAAAACTTTTTAATGCAAAAATCGTAGCTTTTAAAGATGGAAAAGACTATGAGTTTAATTTTGTAAAAAAAGAAAATTCTCTTGAAATTTACTCTTTCTACCTTCCTTTAGGCTTTAAAGTGGATGAAAATTTTGAAATCAAAGCCGGAGAAATAGATACAAAAAGTGGACTTTATGGTTTTTTAAGTTTTAAGGCGGCAAGTTATTTTGTCTATGAAAAACACGCCCATGCCTTGCTTACTCTACCTATACACAAAAAAGCTTGGGAAGATGCAGGACTTAAATACAAAGGACACACCGATGCTTTAAGGGATTTTTTTAAAAAAAATGCCATTATGATGTTAGGTTGCAAAGAACTTTTTGTAGGGCTTTTTAGCGAACATATACCTTTAGCTAAGGTGAGTAAAAAAATCACTTTTAAAAATTTAAGTATCTTTTTAAAAGATTTTTACAAAGAAACACATTTTAAAAAAATGGGGCTTTTAGGTTTTAATCCTCACGCTGGAGATTATGGAGTTATAGGTGGAGAAGAAGAAAAGATCATGGAAAAAGCTATAGCCTTTGTTAATGCCTTTTTACACTCTAAAAAAGATGAAAAATTTTTCAAAAAAGCCTTAAAAGATGAAAATTTACAAAAAGAATTGCTTTTAAATTTTAAAGGCAAGGGCGTTTATCTACCCTATCCTTTAGTGGCTGATACAGCTTTTACTAAGACTGGTTTAAAAAACTGCAATCGTTTAGTGGCTATGTATCACGATCTTGCCCTTGCTCCTTTAAAGGCCTTGTATTTTGATAAAAGCATCAATGTAAGTTTAAATTTACCTATCATACGCGTTAGCGTTGATCATGGCACGGCCTTTGATAAGGCCTATAAAAATGCTAAAATCAACACTAAAAGTTATTTTGAAGCGGCTAAATTTGCAATCAATTTACATTCTAAAGCTTAAATTTAGCCCTAGAATCAATCAAATCTTCTTTAGCTAAGCTGTCTATAAAATCTTGCAAATCTTTATTGGTATTTAAACTTTGAGTGAGTAAATTTTCATATTTATCAACTTTATTTTTAAAAATTTGCTCTAAAACTTCTTTAGTCTTTGTATCTTTTTTTGCTCTTTGCATAAGTTCTAATAAAACCTTAATATAAGCTTCTTGCATGCAATCACTTGCATTGAGTAAAGATAAAATAGGATTTTCCCCTGCTTTTGTATTTTGCATATTTTTTATACAAATTTTTCTTTCTTTAAGCATCTTTTTTGAAATGGCTTTAAAATCTTTTTTCATCTTTTTATCTGCTTTTTTTGAAATATTTTGATATAAACTACTATAGATGTTATCTACTAAAGCAAGTTTTTTATTATCAAATTCATTACGCACACCAATTTTATTGCATATCATAAGTTCATCATCACTTTTGCCATCATATTTGATTTTAGAGCAATCAAAACTAGGTTTTACTTCATCTTTATAAATAAGCTCATCAAAACTCAAAGCCCCTAAACTCGCCAAACTTAAACCAAGCAATAAAATAATTTTTTTCATTATTTACCTTTAAAATTTTTATTTTATTTTAACAAAAATATTTTGAATTTTTTAAGGAAATTAAGCCTTTATTTTATTATAATGCGTTTTTATTTTTTATAAGGAACTTAAAATGCAAAATTACAAAAAAGCTCTTTTTGCACTAGCTCTTAGTGCTTTTTGTATGGGCGTAACTGAATTTGTTATGGCAGGAGTTTTGGTTGATGTTGAAGCGTATTTTAGCGTAGATGCAAAAACCGCGGGCTATCTTACAACCTTATATGCTATAGGTGTTGTTATAGGTGCTCCTCTTATCACCATACCTTTAAGTCGTTTTCATAGACATACACAACTTTTAATCAATCTTGGAATTTTTGCTTTAGCAAATTTCATCATCTTTTTTAGCCAAAATTTCTATCTTACTGCTTTTGCACGCTTTATAGCAGGAACACAACATGGGGTATTTTTTGTCATTGCCACCTTAGCTGTAAGTGCTATAACTCCAGATGATAAAAAATCAAGTGCTCTAGCTATAATGGTCACAGGGCTTACTGTAGCCTTAGTTACTGGAGTGCCGCTTGGAACTTTTATAGGGCATTATTTTGGCTTTAAATTTATCTTTTTACTCATTTTTATCATTACAAGCCTAGCATTTTTTGGAGTATGGCATATGATGCCCAAAAATTTACATCCTAGCCCAACCAGTCTTAAAAATCTAATCCCTGCTTTTTCTCATCAAAATTTGTTAAAAACTTATACTATAACCATTTGTAGTTGTGGGGCTCAATTTGTTCTTTATACTTATTTGCAAAAAATACTTGTAGAAATAAGCGGTTTTAAAGTCCAAGATACAGCTTATATCTTGCTTTTATATGGAATTTGTGCAATTTGTGGGAATTTATGGGGCGGAAAAATAGTAGATAAAAAAGGTGCTATTTTTTCTTTGCGTCTTATTTTAAGCATACAAGTTCTAGTATTTTTAAGTGTATTTCTCACCATGCATTCTAAAATTTTAATCATTTTTAGCGTAGCTTTGATAGGATTTTTTGCCTTTTCAACCATACCTGCACTAAAAATGCTTAGCATTACTAAAGCTAAACGCCATACTTATAAAGTCATAGACAGTACAGTAAGTGTGAATGAAGCAGCTTTTAATGTAGGCATAGCTTTAGCAAGTTTTTTAGGTGGGATTGTTTTAGCAAGATTGGGTATAGAATTTAATGCTTTATTTTCAGCACTTTTTGTAAGCCCTGCTTTGATTTTTGCCTTGCTTTTTGCCAAAGATAAATTAAATTATAAAAAATTTCAAAGAAAAAGTTTTACAAAGGTATAAATTGGAATAGAAATTGCTTGCTTATTTAATGTAAAGTTAAATAAAGGAGGAGAAAATGGTAGTAGATAATACTCAAAAAACATCAAATGCTATCTTTAGCACCACAACTAAAGTTAAAGAAAAAAATACTTCGGCAGATGAATTTCAAGCCACATTAAATGAAGTAAAAAACAAAGAAGAAAAGGAAGATAAAAAAACAAACTCAAGCAAATTTACTAACGAAGACATTGATCTTGGTGCTGTTAGAGAAGATTTTAGATCTTATGCTTGGCAAAAAATGAGAGAAGATCAATACAAAAAAAATGAGGAAACTTTGCTAAATAAGCTTTTTACTACAATTGACGCAGGAAATGCCACAAACAATACAAAGGCTTAATATACAAATCAATCAAAACTCAAACTACATAAACGAGAATTCCAATAATTCTCGTAAAATTTCTAATAACTCTGGATAAAATGAAAAAATTTATTATTTCCTCTATATGAAGAAAATATAGAAAAATTGACCAATTTAATTTATCAAATTCTGTTATAATTTTGCTAAAAACAAAGGAAAATAATGATTTTTATCGATGCTTGCTTTAAAAAACCTACACCCTACACCCCTATTTGGATGATGCGTCAAGCAGGAAGGTATTTGCCAGAATATATGGAAGTAAGAAAACAAGCGGGTGATTTTCTCTCTTTATGCAAAGACTATAAAAAAGCTTCTGAAGTTTCTTTACAGCCTATTGATATTTTAGATGTAGATGCAGCAATCATTTTTTCAGATATCTTAGTTGTTCCTCTTGAAATGGGTATGAATTTACGTTTTGAAAAAGGAGAAGGGCCTGTTTTTGATAATCCTATTTCAACCCTAGAAGATTTAGAAAAACTTGACGATCAAAATGCACATAAAAAATTAAATTATGTCTATGATGCCTTAAAGCTTACAAGAGAAAAATTATCTCAAAACAAGGCTTTAATAGGATTTTGCGGAAGCCCTTGGACTATAGCTACCTATATGATAGAAGGAAGTGGAAGTAAAAATTATGCAAAGTGTAAAAAAATGCTTTATCAAAACCCAGAACTTTTACATAAAATTCTAAACAAACTAACTCAAGTTTTAAAACTTTATTTAGAAGAGCAAATTAAAGCAGGTGCTAATGCTATACAAATTTTTGATAGCTGGGCAAGTGCTTTAGAATATGATAAGTTTTTTGAATTCTCTTTTAATTATATGCTTGAAATTTCAAATTTTATTAAAAGCAAATACCCAAATATACCTGTAATTTTATTCCCTAAAGGCATTAGCGGTTATTTGGATAGAATCGATGGTAATTTTGATGTTTTTGGAGTTGATTGGAGCACTCCGCTTGATTTAGCACGTGATAAACTATCGCACAAATACACTCTTCAAGGCAACATGGAACCTTGTAGACTTTATGATAAAAATGCCATCAAAGAAGGAGTCGGAAAAATACTAAAAACCATGCAAAATAAAGCTCATATTTTCAACTTAGGACATGGGATCTTGCCTGATATTCCTGTTGAAAATGCAAAATATTTTATCAAGCTTGTACAAGAAAGTTCAGCTAAATGAAAATACTCTTTGGTCCTGTTAGCTCAAGGCGTTTTGGAAGATCTTTGGGTATAGATTTAAGCCCTAGTAAAAAACAATGCAATTTTGATTGTGTTTATTGCGAGCTTGATCCAAAAAAAGCCCAAGAAAAACAGGATGAAATTATCAGCATAGATAAAATTATCTCCGAAGTTAAAGTTATGCTTGAAAAAAATGTTGAATTTGATTTTCTTACCCTTACTGCCAACGGAGAGCCTAGTCTTTATCCTTATTTAAATGAGCTTATTTTATCTTTACGCAGCATTGCTAAAGATAAAAAATTGCTTATTTTAAGCAATGGTACAGCTGTATTAGATGAAGACAAATTTAATGCTTTGCTAAAACTAGATGTGGTCAAATTTAGCCTGGATAGTGCAGTTGCTAAAACTTTTTATCGTATTGATAGAGCTTTAAAAAACATTGACTTAGAAAAAATGATAGAAAAAATGGCAGATTTTAGAGCTAGGTTTAATGGAGATTTGATTATGGAAATTCTAGTTGTTAAAGATCTTAATGACAACGAAGAAGAATTTGAAGCACTTAATCAAGCTTTAAAAAAAATCATGCCTTTAAGAGTTGATCTAAGCACCATAGATAGACCTCCTGCTTATGCTGTTAAAAAAGTAAGCGAAGAAAAACTTTTAGAACTTTCTAAACTTATAGATTCTACTCCCGTACTCTTAGCCAAAAGACATTATGAAGGTGAAAAACTAAGCTTCAATGAAGAAGAATTATTAAAAATGCTTCATTTGCGCTCACAAAGCGAAATAGACATTGAAGTGAAATTTGATGAACAATCCAAAACTCTCTTAAATCAACTTATCAAAGAAAAAAAGGTAAAAATTCTCGATTTAGCTGGAGTTAAATTTTATAAAGTTTAGGCCTTTGGCAAATACTTTCTAAGTAAAGTTATAAGATCATTTCTACTTACATCACTTAAAACTTCGCTCACACAATCAAAATCCCTAACTTTTTCCTTTGAAAAAAAGATGATATGGCTTTGTGGATGCTGTTTTTTATAAGCACTTAGCAAATTTCTCATTTGCTCAAGATCAAATTTAATTAATTCATAATCAAGTAAAATCAAACGATAAGTCTCCTTGCTTAATTCTTGTTTTAATTGACTAAAAGAATTTATACATATATTTTTATCACATTGTTTTTCTATTATATTAAAAAACAAGGTTGCATCAAAATCATTTTGTTTAAAAAGCAATACATTATTTTGATAAGGGGTTTTAAATTTTAAAGTGCAAACCTTATCAAGCTTGTTTTGCAAAATATTTTCAAGATCTTTTTTTTCAAAAGGTAAAGTTAAAAAATACTCATAATGTGTATTTTTATGCCGACCCATCACTATAAAATCATAATTTTTCTTTACATTTTTATTGAAAATTTTATCCTTGATAAAAATCAAATGAAAGTCATTAACATCAAAACTTAAATTTTTAAAACAAGTGCTTTCTATGCCAAAATACGAAAGTAAATTTGCAAGTAAAAAATTCTCAAGCTCATCATTATTAACTATGGCCACACTTGCTTCAAATTGCAAAACCTTTCCATGAGATGTTCCTATAATGCTTTTATGATGCTCTAAAGCCTCATTTAATTCTAATCTAATTTGATCTTTTTGAGAATTTAAGGCATTTAAAATCAAAGAATTAATTTCTTTATTATACCCTTCATTTAAGCAACGCATTGCATTAGATATATTTACAAGCTGATATAAATTTTCCTCCAATAAATGCAAATATCTATCTTTTTCATGGGATATTTTAGTTAAATTTTGGCTCGTAGTTTCAAATTTTTCCTTTAACAAATCAAGCGCACTATCAACATCAATCTTTTTTTGAAAATTTAAAAAATCATTTTGCATGCAAAAAATTTTTTGATATATTTTGTTTATATTTCTATTTTGCCTAAAAGCAAAAATAAAAAGTGTTAAAGATAAAACAAAAATGCTAGAAAACATACCTATTTTCAGTTGTTCAGTAACACTATCAAGCTTTGAGATATCAATACTTAAATACGCTAAAATTAGATTAAAAATAAAAATTATCCCTGCTAATATCAAATCAATTTTCCTTTATCTTTTGCGCCGCTTTCCTGCCTACAAGCATTGTAAGATCTTTAAAATCAGCCTTATATATAGATTCAAAATTTCCATAATACGCTAAAAGTTTTTGTATAACCCCTGAACTAAGTCCTAAATTTACAAGCTTAGAACTATTCAAGTCCTGTTTTTTCTTAGTATTTTGATGAAAGCTGATAGCAAAACGGTGTGCTTCATCTCTTAATTTCTGTAAGAATTGTAGTTTTTTATCGTTAATGCTTAGACTAAATTCTCCTTTTAAGGAATGAATTTTATCCTTAGCACCCCCTTTAGCTCTATGTGCTTTTGCATCGATTTTTTCTTTTGAAATAGCTAAAATATCGACATTTGCCCCACTACTTACAATGATTTCTTTAGCCAAATCAAGCAAAGCCTTTCCCCCATCTATAAGCCATAAATCAGGAGGAGGTATTTTATCAAAGTCCAAAGCTCTACGCGTTAAAACTTCACGCATTTGATCATAGTCATTTTTATGTTTTAAATGAAATTTTCTATATTTTGACTTATCCCAAGAATTTATTCTATAAGTTACCATAGCTCCAACATTTGCCACGCCTTGCAAATGAGAATTGTCAAAAATTTCTATATCATTTGGTAAATTTTCAAGCTCAAAATAAAACTTTAATTCTTTTTGTATAGTAAAATCATGATTTTTTTGCTCTTTTTCTATATTTAAAAGGGCATTTTGAAAAGCCAAATCACAAATTCTTCTTTTTTCTCCTATTTTAGGGATTTTAATACTGATTTTTTTATCAAACCTTTGGCTTAAAATTTCTTCTAAAAGCACTCTATCTTCAAATTCTTCATAAACATAAATAACATTTGCAAGCAAAGGAATATCCATGCTAAAATTTTCTAAAATCAGTTGCTTATAAATTTCATTTTGATCCCATTGTATATCATTTCTTATAGGAGTAATCTTAGAATTTGCACTGATAATTTTTCCATTTTGCACCACAAAACGCAAGGTTGAAAGCACGGAATTTTTAAAAGCTAAAGCAAATACTTCAAAATCTTCTAATTTCGCAATATCTATTTCAACCTTAACTTCCAAATCTTTAATCATTGCAATCTGATCTCTTACTTTAGCTGCTTCTTCGTAATTTTCATTTTGTGCTAAAACAAGCATTTGTTTTTCTAAGTTTTTAAGCAAAACACTAGGATTTAAAAGTGCGTGTATAGCCTCATCTAAAATTTCAAGGTATTTTTCCCTGCTGATGAGTTTATCACAAGGTGCAAGACAACGAGAAATTTGATAAAAAATACAAGGGGATTTACAACTTGCTTTTTGCTTTAAAGGATAGTATAAATAAAGCGCATCTAAAAGCTCTCTAGCGCCTTTAAAAAAAGGGCCAAAATATTTAATTTTGCTTTTTTTTACTAATTTTCTAGTGATCTCAAAGCGTGGAAATTCTTCTTCAAAATCCACATAAATATAAGGATAAGTTTTATCATCTCTTAGCAAAATATTATATTTTGGATGCAGTTGTTTGATAAAAGAATTTTCTAAAATCAAAGCATCAGCCTCTGAATTAGTAGCAATAAATTCCAAATGCACTGTTTCTTCAATCATTTTTTGAATTCTTAAAGAATTTCTTGGATTTGCATGTAAATTTGGAGTAAAGGCAAAATAAGATTTGACACGATTTTTAAGATTTTTAGCCTTGCCTACATATAAAAGCTTTCCTTCTTGATTGAAGTATTGATACACTCCAGCACTATTGGGAAGAGTTTTTAACTCATTTTCTAAATTCTCTTTAATCAAGATTAGAACCTTTTTTTATAAGCTCTCTTAAATCTTCAAATTTCTTAAATAATTTTTTATCTTCAAAGCAATTTTTAAATTCACCCTTAGAAAGCTCCAAATAAGAATTTTTAGAGAGTTTTTCATCATTTTTGTTTTTATTTACCGTATAAGTGTATTTTTGAGAAAAGATTTTTATATCTTTTATATCAACAAATCCACTTAAAGGATATTTTTGTCCATATGCTTTTATGAGAAATTTAATATAAATTTTGCTATCATCATGATTTAATTCTTGATAAGCTGCTGGATGTAAGGTTATTATATTTAAAATATGATTTTTTACATAAATTTTGGCAATCAAACGTTGCTTAGCAAGCGGAAAAGAACTTAAAAAATCTTTGCAAAAAAATAAGGTTTTTAAAGGCTTATAATGAGGTTTATCCATCAATTCATTAATAACAGCACTAGCGTTTTTAGTCATCTTAATATTATTTCTTTTTCCCATAAGATGATTTTAGCATTTCTTTTCTTAATTTTCTTCTGTGCTTGCGGATATAAAGGCAACCCTCAATACACAAGCTATGAACAAAATGGTTCGGTAAAAACCATTAAAAAATACGAACAATTACATAGGTGGTAAATAATGAAAAAAGCAGATATTTTAGTTTTAGACTTTGGCTCTCAATACACTCAGCTTATAGCAAGACGCTTAAGGGAACAAGGAGTTTATGCAGAAATTTTACCTTTTAATGTAAGCTTGGCTGATATTAAGGCGAAAGAACCAAAAGGTATTATTTTAAGCGGAGGTCCAGCAAGCGTATATGCAACTGATGCGTATTTTTGCGATAAAGGCATATTTGACTTAAATCTACCTATTCTTGGAATTTGTTATGGTATGCAACTCATGGCACATCATTACAAAGCTACAGTAGCACCTGCAGGACATAAAGAATACGGCAAAGCAAACATAGAAGTTAAAAAAGATAGCGCTTTATTTAAAAATCTTCCAAAAAAACAAACCGTTTGGATGAGTCATTCTGATAAAGTAGAAAATTTACCTCAAGGTTTTGAAGTTTTGGCCACAAGTGAAAATAGCCCTTTTTGTGTTTTTGGAAATGAGGATAAAAAATTCTTTGCTCTACAATTTCACCCAGAAGTACAACACAGCGAATTTGGCAAAAATATCTTAAAAAATTTTGCTAAATACGCTTGTAATTGTGAAAGCGTTTGGAATATGGGTTCTTTTGCAAAAACTCAAGCAGAAAAAATCCGCGAAGAAGTAGGCAATGATAAAGTGCTTTGTGCTGTAAGTGGCGGAGTAGATAGTAGCGTAGTTGCTGCACTTTTAGCTAGCGCTATAAAAGAGCAAGTTATAGTAGTTTTTGTAGATAATGGACTTTTAAGAAGTGAAGAAAAAGAACAAGTTGAATTTATGTTTAAAAACACTTTAGGCATCGATCTCATCAGCATTGATGCAAGTGAAATTTTCTTAAGTCGCTTAGCTAATGTCACAGATCCTGAACAAAAAAGAAAAATCATAGGAAATACCTTTATAGAAGTTTTTGAAGAAGAAGCAAAAAAACATAAAGATGTAAAATATCTTGCCCAAGGCACACTTTATACTGATATCATAGAAAGTTCTGTTGTAGGTGCAAGCAAAACCATTAAAAGCCATCATAATGTAGGGGGCTTACCTGAAAAAATGAATCTTAAACTCATAGAGCCTTTAAAAGAAATTTTTAAAGATGAAGTGCGTGCCTTAGGACTTGAGCTTGGACTTAGCAAAGAAGTAGTTTATCGTCATCCTTTCCCTGGGCCAGGTCTTGCTATACGCATTATGGGAGAAGTAAATCGCGCTAGCTTAGAACTATTACGCAAGGCTGATGTAATTTTACTTGAGGAACTTAAAAGTACAGGTTGGTATGATAAAACTTGGCAAGCATTTTGCGTACTTTTAAATGTTAAAAGCGTTGGAGTTATGGGGGATAACCGCACTTATGATAATGCAGTTTGTATACGCGTTGTAGATGCAAGTGATGGTATGACAGCTACCTTCTCGCATTTACCTTACGAAATTTTAGAAAACATAAGTCGCCGTATCATCAATGAAGTAGAAGGTATAAATCGCGTTGTTTATGATATCTCAAGCAAACCACCTGCAACTATAGAATGGGAATAATCCATTTTTTTCTAGCTCTTATTTTTAATATAAAATTTTTATAAAAATAAGGCTAGAATTTATTTAAGAAATTTCAAGGAAGAAATATGCATGGAAAAATAGCTATTTATATGGATTCTACAGGACGTGGAACCGTTACAAACTCAGCAAATACCTTTTTTGACTTTAATCGCCAAATTTGGAATGATAAAAAAAGTATGCCAAGTGTTGGTATGCTTGTGGAATTTAGAACTCTTTCTAGCGAAAAAAAAGCAGAAGACGGCAAACTCGTTCAAACAAGCAAAACCATAACAGGTATAAAACCTTCAAAATTTCAAGAATTCAAAGAAGGGGATTTTATCACTGAGCATGATTTTTGGAAAACTGATAATGATGATGAATTAGAAGACTTGCAAAACTCAAGAAGAAGTGCTTATATAACAGAACTCTATAGAACAACAGACTTTGACACTATAGAAAAAATTCCTCTTTCTTTTACTATACCTCAAGCTATACAAAAATATTTTGCCCATGAAATTTTATCCGTAGAAACGCTTCAAGCCAATCTACAAGATGAAAAGGAAATTCCTTGTATACTTGATTATCTTATACTTAAAAGATTTTTATTTAAAGCTTATGATACTTTAATTTTTATGGATAATAGCATAGACCAAACCCAATTTAGCGCATTAAAAAGCATCATGATGCATTTAGAGAATTCGTATAAGCAAATGATGGCTGATCAAAAACCAAATATCACTAAAATTTTTAACGAAACTTTTTTATCTTTGCAGTGTCATTACCAAGCTTTAGTAGCCACCATAGATACAAGAAAAAATCGTCTAGCCTCACTTGAAGCACAAATGAAAACTTTACAATCTGAAATAAATCTTAAAAGCAATGCGACCGATGCAGACCCTGAAAAACTTAAAGCACGACAAGAAAGATTGGCTAAACTACAAAAAGAAGCAGAATACTACAGAACAACACTAAAAAGACTTGATGCTATAAGGGAAGATTTTTATAAGAAAAATTACAATATTTTCGAAAATGCTTTTAAACTTTCACGAGAAAAGCTCTTTAAAAAAATTGTCACAGGTTTAAATCTATGCGCAACCATAATGGATGTTAAAATTTGGCACTTGTCTTTAAAATCATCAGGGGTTAAAAATTCTTATTTTACTATGAGTAATATAGAAAATTCTTTCTGTTCTCTTTCTTTTGCAGAACATTACTTAAGTCGCTTAAATAAATCCGCTCTAAATCCTTTTGATCAAAAACTTTTAGTGTATATTCAAAAAATCACAAAAGAACAAAGAAAAAAATTTTTAGTTGTCACATCGGATTTAGATTTATTATGCAAATTAAAAATTGAAAACTTTTCACAAAATCCGTATTATTTAGTAAAATACGCACCTAAAAAAGTAAATTATCAATCTTTAATGCGTGATAACACCTTTGATATAGTCTATATTGATGAAAAACATGTTTGGGAAAATGTTGCCGATATTATTTTACAAGGAAAGCATTTTGACAAATCAGGAAAAACCAAATTTAAACTGATTTAAGACATAGAAATTTAAGCTAAATTAAGTTATAATTTCCTTGCCTAAACAGTTTGTAGTATTTAAAGTGATCCAACACATTTTTATTAACTGCGATTGTGTGATTTACCGTGTTCTGTGGCATCGTTTGAGCTTTGAAAAAAGTGAGAAGTTGCAGCCTTTAAAAATTACCTAGCGGTTTTCTTTGACTTTTTGGGGTCAATCTTTGTTAAACGGCTGTTTGGGTTTAAAAGGAGATATAAATGAAAATAATGATTTTGGGTAGTGGTGCAAGAGAATATTCTATTGCTTTAGCCTTAAGAAGAGTAGACAAAAATTTAGAGTTTTATTTTGCTCCTGGAAATGGCGCTACCGAAAGTCTTGGAACAAATTTAAACCTAAAAGATCCAGTAGTTTTAGCAACCTATGCAAAAGAAAAAGGTTTTGATCTTTGTATAGTAGGAAGTGAAAGTTTTTTAGCTGAAGGGGTTGTAGATATTTTTAAACAACAAGGACTTGCTATTTTTGGGCCAAGTAAAGCTGCTGCAATGCTTGAAACCTCAAAATCTTTTATGAAAAGCTTTCTTAAAAAATACCGTATCAAAACAGCCAAATTTTTAAACACAAATGACATTGAAAAAGCAAAAAATTTTATATATAGTTTAACCCCTCCTATAGTAGTAAAAGCCGATGGACTTTGCGCAGGAAAAGGTGTTATCATAGCTAAAACTCATGAAGAAGCCATAGAAGAAACAGCTAAAATGCTGAGCGGAGAAAGCTTTGGAGATGCTGGAAAACTCGTTGTAATTGAAGAATTTTTAGATGGTTATGAATTAAGCATTTTTGCAGTATGTGATGGCAATGATTTTGTTTTACTTCCTGCAGCACAAGATCACAAAAAATTACTCGATAATGATCAAGGGCCAAATACTGGTGGAATGGGTGCTTACGCTCCTAGCTCTTTGGCGAATGAAAGCTTGCTTAGAAAAGTTCAAAAAGATATTATTTTACCAACTTTAGCAGGTATGAAAAAAGAAGGAGCGGAATTTTGTGGTGTTTTATTTATAGGTGCTATGATCGTTGGAAATAAACCTTACGTATTAGAATTTAACGTTCGCTTTGGCGATCCTGAATGTGAAGTTTTAATGCCTTTAATCGAAGATCCTTTAGAGCTTATTTTAGCTGCTACTCAAAGACGCTTAAGACACTCAAAAATCAAAATCAAAAAAGAATTTGCAGTAGGGGTTGTATGCGCAAGTGAAAATTATCCTTACAAAAGTTCACCAAAAAGTGAAATTACCGTAAATAACATTCCTGAAAACTCTCATATTTCTTATGCTGGAGTAAGCCTAGAAGATGGCAAATTAATGGCTGATGGCGGAAGAGTTTTAGTTTGCATTGGCACAGGAAAAAGTATAGAAGAAGCGCAAAAAAATGCTTATAAACTTTGTGATAATGTAAATTTCAAAGGAAAACAATACAGAAAAGACATCGCTCATCAGGTTCTGAAATGAAAGAAAATTTACAAGACCGCTTGGAGCGTGAAAATCTAAAAATAGCAAGTTTTGGAAAAAGAGTTCTAGCTTTTTTAATCGATGATATGGTTATTTCTTTGATTGCGTTTATCATTTTTTATGATCGTCTAATCCAAGCAAAAGATTTATTTGAAACAACTCAAATTGTAGGAAATTTTTACCTTGGCTTCATCTTGCTTCATTTTAGTTATCAAGCAATTTTTACTTATCTTTATGGGGCAAGTTTGGGAAAAATATTATGCAAAATTATCATCTTGGATGAAAATCTTCTTGATAAACCCAATCTCATTCAAAGTTGCATCAGGTCTGCCGTAAGACAAGTTAGTGCTATGGCGTTTATGCTTGGATTTGCTTGGGCTTTAAGCAATGATTTACGCAAAGCTTGGGAGGATTATCTAGCAAGGACAATAGTAGTCGATGTGGCGTAAATTTTCCCTATTGCTAGGAACTAGCATAGCTTTAAATGCAGCACAAGTTGATATTTACGCTCTTGATGCAAAAAAAGAAGGTGATATTCTTACTGCGAACAATGATGTTATTATTTTTTCTGATTTTTATTTCATCACTGCCAATAAAGCAATTTACAATGAAAAAACCGGAGATGTTGAGCTTTTTGGCGATGTTAACATCCTAAGGGGACAAAACGAAAGATCACATTCTGATTATGCTAAAATCAACCTAAATTCCAATCAAGCCGATTTTAGTAATTTTTTCTTTTCCAATAACAATCTTGAAGTATGGTTTCAAAGCAAAACAAGCCATCTAAATGATAAAGTCTTTGAAAGCAAAGTTTCAGCAGTTTCAAGCTGCAATGTTGAAGATCCTGATTGGGAAATTCGTTTTTCAAAAGGCTGGCTTAACCGGGAAACCAATTTTGTTCATCTTTACAATGCAAGATTATATGTTAAAAATACCCCAGTTTTTTATCTACCTTATTTTGGATTTAGCGCTGATACTCATAGACAAAGCGGGCTTTTAATCCCAAAAATCGTTTTAAAAAGTAGCGAAGGCTTATACTATGAACAACCTATTTATATAGCCACTCAAGAAAATTGGGATTTAGAACTTGATCCACAAATTCGAACAAACCGTGGTTTTGGACTTTATTCTACTTTAAGATTTCTTGATTCTCCATATTCAACAGGAGAATTAAATTTTGGTGCTTTTAGGGAAAATAGCTCCTATTTTCACGATGAAAATTTGAAAAATCAAACCCACTATGGAATAGAACTAAAATACTCAAGAGATGATTTAATCAAATCTTTACTCAGTGATAATTTTCAAGAAGGTCTATGGATAGATGCAACCTATCTCAACGATGTGGATTATTTAAATTTAGGAAGTAGGGATTATCGAGATCTTAACTCGCTTGTAACCTCCAAAATCAATTATTTTTTAGCTGATGAAAACAATTTTTACGGAGCTTATGCAAGATATTATATCGACACATCTAAACTTAGCAACAATACAACCTTACAAGAATATCCAAGCTTTCAATATCATAGATTTTTAAATAACCTTTTTGATGAACGCTTGCGTTATTCATTTGATGCTTCATTTCATAATTTTTACCGACCTGCTGGTTCTTATGCAAATGAGCTAAATTTAGACTTGCCTATCTCGTATCACAACGCTTTTTTTGGAGACTTTTTACACTTTACTTTTACAGAAAGATTTTATGCTTCTTTTGTAAATTATAGCAACAATCCCGAAAGAAACCATGAGCATTATTTCAGAAACACTCATGATTTTAATCTCTACACCGATCTTTCAAAAGCTTATGAAAATTTCTTTCATACTTTAAATTTAGGGGTGAATTACGTTTTGCCAGGAGCAAAATCAGGTAAAATCACGCAAGATTATCTTGAAGAATACGACAAAGAAAACGAGCATACAAGTCTTTATGCTGTGCAATATTTCTATAACAACGAAGGACAAAAAAAACTCAAACACAGAATTTCGCTTGACTATCTCAATAAACAAAATGAATTCTATGAACTTGAAAATCTTTTAACTTATTATTTTAATGAAAACATCAATCTCAACAGCGAAGTGCTTTACTCTTATGAACAAAGTCGCTTTACCAATGTCATCAGCCAAATAGAAGTCAATACAAATTCAAAATTTAATTGGATGTTTTCTCATGCTTATCAAAACGATGAGTATGGAAAATATAGCTTTATTGGTACAAGAGCAAATTATATTGCCACGCCTAATTACAATTTATTTGGTGGAATTTGGTTTGATACTCAAAGAGCTCATGCAAACATGTGGGAACTTGGCTATACCTACCAAAGAAAATGTTGGAACTATTCTTTAATGTATAGAGAAAGAATCGATCCACAACTCACAAGTGGTGGTATCACAGCTAAAAATCAAAGCGGAGTTTATTTTATTTTCAACTTCTATCCTTTAGGAGGAGTAAAATACGATTTCTCTTTAGCAGAAAGTGAAAACAAAATTTAAAAAGGATGAAATTTGCTAAATATTTTAAAAAATTTTACGAATTTATTATCTGGTAAAAAAGGAAAAATAATGCAATACAGCATAGAAATTAACAAAAATACAGAAATATTTGATATAGACAAAGTCGCCAAACAAGCTGCCGGTGCTGTTTTAATGAGACAAGGCAAAAGCGTTGTTCTAGCTACAGTTGCAAGAGAAGAAAAACAAGTTGAAGAAGATTTTTTACCTCTAACCGTCCAATACATCGAAAAAGCTTATGCCGCAGGAAAAATCCCTGGTGGTTATGTCAAAAGAGAAACCAAGCCAAGCGATGCAGAAACCTTAACAGCACGCATTATTGATAGAAGCTTACGCCCTCTTTTTCCAAAAGGCTATGCTTATCCGACTCAAATCGTTGTGATGGTTCTCTCAGCTGATCCTAAAGTAGATTTGCAAGTAATGAGCTTAAATGCCGCAAGCGTGGCACTTTATCTTAGTGATATACCTATGAAAGCTCCAGTATGTGGTGTGCGTATAGGAAAGATAGATGGAAATTTCATACTCAATCCAAACAATGAAGAGCTTCAAAATAGCACCCTAGATCTCTATGTAGCAGGTGTAAAAGATGAGCTTTTGATGATAGAAATGAGAGCCTTACCTGATCAAAAAGAAAATGAAATCTTTATCGAATCTCCTTATGCTGATGTTTTAACTCAAACCACTTCACAAAATATGAATGAACTTAGCGAAGATGAAATTTTAGAAGCTCTAAATTTAGCTCAAAAAGCTATATTAAATGGTTCAAATGCTTATGAAGAAGCCTTTAGCAAACACAAAAAAAATTCTCAAATCGAACTAAAAAATGAGATTGAATATCCTGAAATTTTAGCTTTTATAGAAAATAATTTCCAAAAACAAATCAAAGAAGCCATCAACCAAATGGCAAAAAGCGAAAGAGCAAGCAAACTAAATAAAATCGCTAAAGAAATTTCAAATCTTGAAATCGCTAAAGACTGGAGCGAAGAAAGTGTCTTAAATACCTTAGCTAAAGTCAAACGCAAACTTATTCGTGAGCAAATTTTAAATGAAGGCAAAAGAGCTGATGGTAGAAGTTTAAACGAAGTGCGTCCTATTAGTATAGAAACCAACATCTTACCAAACGCTCATGGTTCTTGTCTTTTCACTCGTGGACAAACTCAAGCCCTAGTGGTTGCAACCTTAGGCGGAGAAAACGATGCTCAAATGATAGACTTGCTTACAGAAAAAAATCCTATAAGCGAACGCTTTATGGTAAATTATAATTTTCCAGGTTTTTCAGTAGGCGAAGCAAGTCCTATCAAAGCTCCAGGAAGAAGAGAACTAGGACATGGAAATTTAGCCAAAAGAGCACTTTATCCAAGTGTGGATGAAAACTATCCTTATGTAATCCGCTTAGTCAGTGAAATTTTAGAAAGCAATGGCTCAAGTTCTATGGCAACGGTTTGTGGCGGATCTTTAGCCTTAAAAGCAGCAGGAGTGCCAAGCTTAAAACTTGTTGCAGGAGTAGCCATGGGGCTTATCTTTAAAGATAACAAGTATGCTGTTTTAACAGATATCATGGGACTTGAAGATCATGATGGGGATATGGACTTCAAAGTAGCAGGAAGCAAAGACGGCGTTACTGCTCTTCAAATGGATATAAAACTAGGTGGAATCGATCAAGAAATACTAAAACAAGCTTTATACCAAGCCAAAGAAGGAAGAATTCACATTCTAAATATCATGGAAGAAGCCGCCAAAGAAATCATAGTCAATGAAGAAGTTTTACCTAAACTTGAACTTTTTAGCGTTGATCCTTCAAAAATCGTTGATATCATAGGACAAGCCGGAAAAACCATCAAAGAAATCGTAGAAAAATTTGGCGTTTCTATAGACTTAGATCGCGAAAAAGGTGAAGTAAAAATAGCAGGTAGTCAAAACGAACAAATCAAAGCCGCAAAAGACTACATCATAAACATCACAAGCTCTCAAAAAGGAACTAAAAAAGGCCCTAAAGACAAAGATATATCAGGCTTTGAACTTGGGCAAGAATTTCAAGGTATTGTTAAAAAAATCGCTCCTTTTGGAGCCTTTGTGGAACTTAAAAATGGTGTTGATGGTTTATTGCATAGTTCAAAAAGCAAGCATCTTAATTTAAGCGAAAACCAAAGCTTAAAAGTTAAAATCAGCGAAATTAAAAACGGAAAAATTTCTGTGGATTTGTGTGAGTGAGCGAATTTCTAACTCATCCTTTTGAGCCTTTTTTTGACAAAGATTCTAAAATCTTAATTTTAGGATCTTTTCCTTCGGTAAAATCAAGACAAGATGGCTTTTATTATCAACACCCAAGAAATCGTTTTTGGCCTATACTAGAAACACTTTTTGATGTAAGATTAGAAAATATCACAGAACAACAAGCCTTTTTAAGAAAAAAACATATCGCTCTTTGGGATGTACTTCAAAGTTGCAAGATAAAAAATTCAGATGATAAAACTATAAGTTATGCAAAAGCCAATGATTTAAGCCCGATCCTTTCTCAAACCAAAATCCAAGCCATTTTTACTACTGGACAAAGTGCTTATAAATTTTTTATTAAATTCCACCCTCGCTTAAAAGCCATAGCCCTACCCTCAACTTCTCCTGCAAATTTAAATTTTTCTTTTGAACAGCTTTTACAAAACTATGAAATAATCAAAAAATTTACAAAATAACAAACTAAGCATTACCCCCCCCCCCAAGTAAAACAAGAAAAAAGCTAGTTAATATCTAGCTTTTGCGTGTTATCCTTGAATTCAAATTCCACTCTCTTAGCTCCAAAACCTTTAGCAATAGCTTCTAAAGTATCCTTAGCACTTTTATGAATTTTGCTTTCTAAATTTTGGATAAGATTTAAAGACAAGTCTTTAACCTCATCTTTGGCTTCTTTTATGAGTTTGTTTTTATCACTTTCGCTAAAACTAATCCCCGTACTATTGATAGAATCAGGCAGTAAAAAAGGTAAAAATTTAGCATTTTTTTCATCATAAAATTTCATATCTATGATGCTGTGTTTGTATCTACACTCTGGCATGATGATCTTATAAGCATCGTCCCCTAAAGGCAAAATATCAAAGTTTTTATCCCTTAAATCATACAAGAAAGTGATCTCAAATTC
Organism: Campylobacter sp. CFSAN093224; assembly: GCF_012897395.1. NCBI lineage: Bacteria > Pseudomonadati > Campylobacterota > Epsilonproteobacteria > Campylobacterales > Campylobacteraceae > Campylobacter > Campylobacter sp. CFSAN093224. Next base: position 1,193,561 of record NZ_CP040607.1, read on the forward strand.
AAAAATCAAAGCAATCTGTCTTTCACTCAAAGACCATCCTAAAAGATTTTTCCAAATTCCATTAAAAGCGCTATCTTTTTTAGTGACAATCTCTTTACTAAAAACTTGAAAAACACTTAATTCTCCTATGGATTTAAGCTGCATGATATCGCTAAAACTTTGCGTGCTTTTTTCTTCTATTTTAGGGCTTTTATACTGCCTAAAAAGCACTACAAACAAAAGTACAAGTAAAATCATCACTAAAACAAATAAAATCATTTCCATTTTAAACCTTTCTAAATTTATAAACCTTGATTTGAAAAGATATATTTTTTCTCAAACGCTAAGAAAATAAAAGCATTAATGATAAAAATCAAACACACAAAAGTAAAAACAAATTCCACGCTAAAATGTGAAGCCATAATCCCTCCGCCAAAAGCTCCACAAAAATTTCCCAAAAATTGACAAGTTTGATTAAAACCAAAAATCACACTTAAATTTTTAGCACTCACACTTTTTTTAAGCAAGGCATTCACACAAGGCAAAAGCCCTCCAAGTCCTACACCTATAAGTAAACGCACGAAAATAAGCGTATAAACATTACTTACTACAGCCTGCAAATAAAAGCAAATTCCACAAAATATCAAAGCTCCAAAAATAATCTTACTAGGCCCTATCTTATCGGCGATTTTTCCAAGTTTTGGTGCGAAAAAAAGATTGCTAATCCCACTTGCAGCCACTACTATACCCGCCCAAAGAGCCAAATTTCCACCTTGATGAATTTGCTCAACATAGATACTTAAAATCGGCATCACTCCAAAAGTACCAAATTGTATCACAAAAGTAGTGATAAAAAGAACGATAATAAGGGTTTTGTTTTCTTTCACTTTTTGAGTATTTTTCTTCGCCTCTTTTTGAATTTTTCTCTCATGGATGAAAAAATAAATCGTCACAAAAGAACAAGCGATCAAAAAAGCCACCATATCAAAAACCGTACTAATACTAAAAAATTCAGCCACAAAGCCACCAAACAAAGGACCAAGCAAACTTCCACTTATAGAAGCCGTAGAAAGAGTTCCTAAAGCATAAGCCACTTTTTCTTTAGGTGCTATCACAGCGATAAACACAACAGCAGCAGAAGTAAAACCTGAAATTATCCCTGTTAAACCCCGCACAAAAACTACTTCTAAAGCACTATGAGCAAAGCTAAGCCATAAGGTTAAAACCGACATCCCAAAACTTGCACGAAGAAGCATATTTTTATAACCATACTTTGCACCCAAAAAAGCCCACAAAGGTGAAAAAACAGCCATAAAAAGTGGAGTGATCCCAAAAGCAAGCCCTGAGTAAAACGCTATTTCACTCGTATCAACATGTCCTAGTTCTTTGATATAAAAAGGCAAAATCGGAGCGATTTGACTAAGCCCCATACTTGTGGTAAAAACACCAAACCAACACACAAGCAAAGTTCTATTGAAATTTTCCATGGATTTATTGTATGATATTTTTTATAATTTTTAATTAAAACTCAAGGATAAAAATGAAAAAAATACTCTTTATATGCTTAGGCAATATATGCCGTTCGCCTATGGCAGAATTTATCATGAAAGATCTTGTCAAAAAAGCAAATTTAGAAAAAGAATTTTTTATAAGCAGTGCTGGAACTTCAGGAGAACACGATGGAGAAGGTATGCACTATGGCACCAAAAACAAACTTGCTCAACTTAACATAGAACACAAAAACTTCACAAGCAAAAAACTCACTCAAAAGCTTTGCGATGAAAGCGATTTTTTAATCACCATGGACAATTCTAACTTCAAAAATGTTTTAAAAAACTTCACCAACACCCAAAACAAAGTTTTAAAAATCACTGATTTTAGTCCTAGTCTAAACTACGATGAAGTCCCTGATCCTTGGTATAGCGGGAATTTTGATGAAACTTATAAAATTTTATCCCTAGCTTGTAAAAATTTACTTGTTTTTTTATCAAAATAATTTAAAACAACTATATATTACTTCTCGTTTACTTTTTAGGCTTATACTTCTAAACGAACCGAAAAACATTCATAAGAAAAACTCCTTAAAATTACACGCCTAGCTTAAATCCCTTTAGCTAGGCTTTTCTTTAGATGTTTTTATCCTTCGGATTTAAAATTTTTACTATTTTAAGTGCTTCTTAAGAAAAAACTCCAAATTTATGTGCTACAATTACAATGTTTTATTAATTTTTAACAAGGAGAATTCTCATGAAACTAGTTAAACTTAGTTTAGTTGCAGCTCTTGCTGCAGGTGCTTTTTCAGCAGCTAACGCTACTCCACTTGAAGAAGCGATCAAAGATGTTGATGTATCAGGTGTATTAAGATACAGATACGATACAGGTAATTTTGATAAAAATTTCGTTAACAACTCAAATTTAAACAACAACAAACAAGATCACAAATATAGAGCACAAGTTAACTTCAGTGCTGCTATAGCTGATAACTTCAAAGCTTTCATTCAGTTTGACTACAACGCTGTTGATGGTGGCACTGGTGTTGATAACGTAACAAATGCCGAAAAAGGACTTTTTGTTCGTCAATTATACTTAACTTATACAAATGAAGATGTTGCTACAAGTGTAATCGCTGGTAAACAACAATTAAACCTTATCTGGACGGATAACGCTATTGATGGTTTAGTTGGCACAGGTGTTAAAGTAGTAAATAACAGCATCGATGGTTTAACTCTAGCTGCTTTTGCTGCAGATAGCTTCATGGCTGCAGAGCAAGGTGCAGATTTATTAGGGCATAGTACTACATCTACAGCACAGGCAACAGCTCCTTTTAAAGTGGATTCAGTAGGAAATCTTTATGGTGCTGCTGCTGTAGGTTCTTATGATCTTGCTGGCGGACAATTTAATCCACAATTATGGTTAGCTTACTGGGATCAAGTAGCATTCTTCTATGCTGTAGATGCAGCTTATAGTACAACTATCTTTGATGGAATCAACTGGACACTTGAAGGTGCTTACTTAGGAAATAGCCTTGATAGCGAACTTGATGATAAAACACACGCTAATGGCAATTTATTTGCTTTAAAAGGTAGCATTGAAGTAAATGGTTGGGATGCTAGCCTTGGTGGTTTATACTACGGTGATAAAGAAAAAGCTTCTACAGTTGTAATCGAAGATCAAGGTAATCTTGGTTCTTTACTTGCAGGTGAGGAAATTTTCTATACTACTGGTTCAAGACTAAATGGTGATACTGGTAGAAATATCTTCGGTTATGTAACTGGTGGATATACTTTCAACGAAACAGTTCGCGTTGGTGCTGACTTCGTATATGGTGGAACAAAAACAGAAGCTGCTAATCATTTAGGTGGTGGTAAAAAACTTGAAGCTGTTGCAAGAGTAGATTACAAATACTCTCCAAAACTTAACTTCTCAGCATTCTATTCTTATGTGAACCTAGATCAAGGTGTAAACACTAATGAAAGTGCTGATCATAGCACTGTAAGACTTCAAGCTCTTTACAAATTCTAAGAAGCTTTCAAGTCTAACTTCAAGGCGGAGTTTTGCTCCGCCTTTTTTTATGCCTGATTTTTAAAACTTAAATTTATATAAAAAATTTTCCCAAGCTAAAACGCTTTAGGAAAATTAAGACTTAAACCAATTAGTGATTTTTTCAAAAAGCCCTTTTTGCTCTTGATGCATACCATCTTTGATGCCAAAACTTTCACTTAGTTTTTCTAAAAGTTCTTTTTGTTCATCGTTTAAAGAAGTTGGGAATTTGATAGAAATTTGAACGATTTGATTTCCCATGCGAGAACTATGAACATCTTTTACCCCTTCTTTTTCAAGAACAAATCTTTGTCCATCTTTAGCACCCTTTGGTAAATTTAAGGTCGCTTCACCGCGTATGGTGGGTACTTTTATACTCTCTCCTAAGATAGCCTGGGTAAAAAACACTGGAAATTCTATATATATATCATCATCATCTCTGATAAAAGTATCATCTTCAGCGGCGATGATCTTAACATACATATCCCCTCTAGTACCATTTTTTAAGATATTACCTTTAGCATTGACACGAAGCTTCATACCTGTATCTACACCTTCTGGGATATTAAGCTCGACACTATCTTTGCTTTCATTATAACCCAAACCTTTACAATCACTACATTTTTCACTAGCTTTTTCTCCAATTCCTTGACAATCAGGGCAAGTTTGTGCAAAAGTGATAAAACCTTGAGAAACCCCAACCTGTCCTCTACCTTGACACTTTGGACAAGTTTGAAGCTTTCCATCTTTAGCCCCTGTTCCATTACAAGTTTTACAAGAGCATTTATAAGTAAAGTCTATATTTTTCTTACAACCAAAAACCGCTTCTTTAAAACTTAATTTTAAATTAACGATAAAATCTGAAGGGATTTTCTCATCATTTGAACTTTTTCTACGACGCGATGAGCCAAAGCCTTCTCCAAAAAAACTAGAAAATATATCTCCTAAATCCTCAAAACCACCAAAACCTGAGCTACTAGAACCAAATCCACCGCCTTTTAAAGCATCTTTTCCGTATCTATCATAAATAGCTCGCTTTTCATCATTGCTTAAAACTTCATAGGCTTCATTAACAAGCTTGAATTTATCTTCTGCTTCTTTATCACCTTGGTTTCTATCAGGATGATATTTTAAAGCCATTTTTCTATAGGCTTTTTTTATGGTTTCTTTATCAGCATTTTGCGTGATTTCAAGAATTTCATAATAACTTATTTCCACATTATTCCTTTAAAAAATTTAAAATTTTACTAGAATTTTAATTTTAAAAATTCAAAAATATAATTTTAGCAAAAATAAAATCAATAATTTATCAAATTTTAAATAAAATTATGTAAAGATTTTAAAGACTACATAAAAATTTACAAGGACACTAGAATGATTAATGTGTTGATGATAGAAGATGATCCTGACTTTGCACAATTATTATCTGAATATTTAGCGCAATTTAATATTAAAATCACAAATTTTGAAAATCCTAAAAGTGCTTTAAATGTGGGTATTCAAGGCTATGATTGTCTGATTTTAGATTTAACTTTACCTGGAATTGATGGTCTTGAAGTTTGTAGAGAAATCCGACAAAAAAGCAATATTCCTATTATCATCTCATCGGCTAGAGGTGACTTAAGCGATAAAGTTGTGGGGCTTCAAATCGGTGCTGATGATTATCTACCAAAGCCTTACGATCCAAAAGAAATGTATGCAAGGATTATGAGTCTTATTCGTCGCACAAAAAGAGTTGAACACACTAATAATGAAAATATTAACTCTGCTTTCAAAATTGATGAAAGAAGACATGAGATCACCTATGAAGATAAGGTTTTAACACTTACTCCTGCTGAATTTGAAATTTTAGAATACCTTATCCAACAACACGGATATAGTGTTTCAAGAGAACAGCTTGTAAGTCGCTGTAAAAATCTAAAAGATAAAGATTCTAAAAGCCTTGATGTTATCATCGGTCGCTTAAGGGTAAAAATAGGAGATAGTTCAAAATCTCCAAAACATATTTTTTCTGTTAGAGGTATAGGATATAAACTGATAGGATGACAAAAAATTATTCTATTCATACCAAACTGATTATTTTATTTGTTGTTACTTTTTTCTTGGTTTGTGTGCTTTTTATCGTTCTTTTAAAAATAGAAGGGAATACCTATAATGAAGAAGAAAGTTTAAAACAAGAAAATCTTATAAAAAATTTACTCATCTCCTATGAAAACACTTCAGGTGTTGAAATAGGAGCTTATCTTGGAAACAGCGGTTTTAACGCTATACAAAATCCCAATCTTGTAAAAGCTATAAGAAATAATGGACAATCACTTTTTAAAGCAGGCGGAGAGCTTTGTACTCTTTCTTCTTTAAAATATCATAGCAATCTTTATTTTGATGTTCAATGTAAAGATTTTGATGGCTTGTATGAAGAAAATACTAGTGATAGGGTTTATAATCTTTTATTGATAGGATTTTTCTCTTTTTCTTTGTTGGTTGTTTTTATGTATTTTTCTGTATTAAAATCCTTAGAACCTTTAAAAAAATTAAGAAGACAAGTTGCCGAAGTTGCAAATGGGGAACAACCTGATTTTCTAGACTATCAAGAAGATGAAGTAGGCAAGATCGCCTTTGAATTTCAAAAAGCTTTCAAGAAAAACCAAGAATTAATCCAATCAAGACAACTTTTCCTAAGAACAATCATGCATGAGTTAAAAACCCCTATAGGAAAAGGGAGAATCATTTCTGAAATGATCAAAGAAGACAGACAAAAAGAAAGACTTATCGCTATATTTTTACGCATGGATTCTTTGATCAATGAATTTGCCAAAATCGAAAATTTATTTTCAAAAAACTACAACTTACACTTTAAACCTAGTCGTTTTAGCACTATACTTGAAGAAGCTAAAGAACACCTTATGATAGATGATTTTAATAAAGTTGTAAAAGTCGATATAAGATATGACGCTTTAATCAATGTTGATATGGAAATTTTCTCTGTAATTTTAAAAAATCTTATCGATAATGCCTTAAAATACTCAAACAATGGCACTTGTGAGCTTTTTTGTTGTAAAGAATGTTTTACCATTAAAAATCCAGGCAAACCTTTAGCAGAGCCTATAGAGCATTATCTTGAAGCTTTTACAAGAGAAAAACACAATCAAGTCAAAGGTATGGGACTAGGACTTTATATAGTTTCAGAGGTATGTAAACTGCATAATTTTGATTTGATTTATTTTTATGATGATGGAAAGCATTGCTTTAAAATTTTCTTTGGAGATAAAGAAAAATAATGGTAAAAGGCCTGGAAAAATTCAATGAACTTGTTGAAAGTTTTGCAAATTTACCTACCATAGGAAAAAAAACCGCCATAAGGCTTGCTTATCACCTTTGCATAAATAATCAAATCGATGGTATGAAACTCGCACACAATATAGAAAATGCTATCCGCTTTATAAAACCTTGTGAGCAATGCGGTGCTTTAAGCGAAAATGAGCTTTGCGAAATTTGTAGCGATAAAGAAAGAAATAAAAACATTTTATGTATAGTTGAAAGCCCAAAAGATATACTAACACTCGAAGAGAGTCAAAGTTACAATGGGCTATATTTTGTTTTAGATGAGTTAAATGAAGAAAAACTTGAAAAACTAAAGCAAATCATACTTAAGCTAAATATCTCTGAGCTCATTTTTGCATTGACACATAGCATTAATTCTGATGCAACCATCTTTTTTATAGAGGATAAATTTAAAGGCTTAAACCTAACTTTTAGTAAAATCGCTCAAGGAATTCCAAGTGGTGTAAATTTAGAAAATGTGGATTTAATCTCTTTAAATAAAGCTATGAATTTTAGAACAAAAATTTAGTAATTTTTATAAGAAATATCGGCTAATTCTTGCAAAGAAAAATCCGCAATCTTTTCATAAGCAAAACCTTCCTTGCTTAAAAAATCAAGTAAAGTTTTTTCCATGATTTTAGCTCCTTGTATAAGCTCATCTGAAAGCTTAAAACTCATCGCTTCAATACGCTTTGGCACACAAGCTAAGATGTGTGTTTTAGGCAAATCTCCTGCAAGTTCCATGTATTGTAAGGTTTGAAGCATTTCTATTTCATGGGCACTTCCACTCCAGCTAATTTTATTAGGCATAGCATCATAAGGAAAGAAAAATACATCTCCTATACTCGCACCTTGCGCTTCTATACAGTCTAAAACGATAAGTCTATCGTATCGAGCGATGATATAGCTAAGCTGCAAAGCCAAAGTTCCACCATCAACAAAATCTAAAGTAAATTCAGAATGAGTGAATTTGTAGTTTTTTTCAAGTTGTTTGCAAAGATGAACGCCTAAGCCTTCATCCGCAAACATGATATTACCTATTCCAAGGACTAAGAATTTCAATGCTGTTCTTCTTTTACAAATTTATATCCGCTAATAATAGCATCCATAGCACCATCTTTACCTTTTACTGCGTTAAAAATCGCCATGTAAATATGTACTGGCACAAAAATCATAATTACCCACATCAAAATTCTATGATAAGTTCTTACATCGGCCAAACCGCCCATTGCAGCTTCAAGCGGTCTTAAAATATGATATAAAAGCCCACCTAAGCCCTCATGGTAAGTATGAGTATAAAGAATAAGCCCTGTAAGAATGATACCTAATATCACAAGATAAAAGAAAAAATAAGTTACAAATTGCAAAGGATTATAAACCCCTTTTAAATGCGGATGTTTTCCTAAGAAAATGTAAAATTTTACTTGTTCTATCCATAATTTGATATTAAAAATATCCCATACACTTCTGCGTTCTTTTGCGCTTACCTTATCGCAGAAAAACAAATATACTTTAAAAATAATACAAGCGATTAAAACAAAACCCACCGCTTGATGTACTAAGCGGTATTTTGCTTGCATAAAATTTACGGGTTCACCGTTACTAATAGGGCTTTGGAACACATAGGAAAGATAATACCCTGTGCCAATAAGAATCACTATAGCAATAGCTCTTACCCAGTGCGTTAAACGCAAACCTATGCTAAATTCATATTCAGCTTTTCTTTGCAATTTTTCTTCTTTGTTTTGCATGAAAGCCTCCTTATAAATTGACATTCACTTTATATTCACTTAGATTATTGCCCTTAGTATCCATTACATGCACCGCACAAGCAATACAAGGATCATAAGAGTGAATTTTTCTAATGATTTCAAGTGGTTGTTTTACATCAGCGATTTTAAGTCCTATCAAACATTGCTCATAACTTCCACCTACGCCATTTGCGTCTTTTGGACTTGCATTCCAAGTAGAAGGCACCACAGCTTGCCAATTTTCAATAACACCATTTTTAATTCTACACCAATGGCTTAATGTTCCGCGTGGCACATGCCCCATATAGCGTCCTTTGTATTCTTTAGAATTATCGATCACATAAGGAGCACAAGTACTCTGGTCTACTTTTAAATTTTCAACTAAATTATTAAACGCTTTTAAAGCATTATTTGCAACGATTTTTGCTTCAATACAACGAGCAGCTGTTCTTCCAAGTGTGCTAAATACAGCATTTAAAGGAAGTCCTGTTTCTTTTAAGAACTCATCTACCACAGGAACAACATTTTGATTACCTTTAGCATAATTTACAACGACATTTGCTAAAGGTCCTACTTGCATAGGATTTCCTTCATAGCGTGGAGCTTTAATCCAGCTATATTTACCCTTAGTATCAAACACTTTAGAATGGACATTATTTCCATGATGATCTACGCTTTCTCCATCTACAAGTCCTGTATAATTTGGATTTGTTTTGCCATCATAAGGATGTAAAGGTTCATTGTCTGCATACCAAGAATGAGTTGCCTCTTCAGTAATCTTATCTTCTTCTACTTCATAAACCTTGCTTAAATCTCCATTTTTGATAATACCACTTTCAAAAAGCCATTCATCTCTTCCGATTTGGAATTCTTTAAAGGTATAAAGATTATTTACCCCTATATCATTTAAAACACTTGCTTCATGTGCATAAGCTTTTCCTGCCATCACAAGATCAGGATAATACGCACGATTAACAAAGTCTTGCACTTCTTGGAATTTAACCATATATTCACCCATTCTTGCAGGATCGAGTAAATCCATAACGCAAGTTACACCACCAACGGTTAAGCTTTGTGGATGTGGATTTTTAGCTCCAAAAATCGCCATACATTGAGCAATGATTCTTTGAATTCTTAAACATTCTAGATAGTGAGAAAGAACGATTAAATTTTGCTCAGGACTTAAACGATAAGTTGGATGACCATAATACGCATTAGCAAAAGGTCCTAAATTTCCTTTATCTACAAAAGTTTTAAGTCTTTGTTGCACTTCAAGAAGTTTATCCGCACCTGTTGCATAAGGATTTGAAGTGTATTTAAAAGCTTCATCGCTTGCTTTTTTAACATCAGCACTTAAAGCACTTACCACATCAGCCCAATCAAGCCCATGAAGTTGATAAAAATGCACAATATGATCGTGTAAAAATAAAGCCGCATTCATTAAAGTTCTTGTTAAAAGCGCATTTAAAGGCGGAGTAATACCTAAAGCATTTTCAACAGCAACTATACCTGCTTTATAATGTGAAAAAGTACAAACTCCGCAAATTCTTTGCGTCATAAAACCCGCATCTCTTGGATCACGCCCTTTTACTATGGTTTCAATACCACGCCACAAAGTAGAGCCCGCATAAGCTTCTTTTACCACATTGTTATCATCAACAACAACTTCAACTCTTAAATGCCCTTCAATTCTTGTAATAGGATCTACGATTATTTTTTGACTCATTTTTATTCCTTATCTTTTTGCATGGAAGATATAACTGCGTGTGCTGCTATAGCAACGCCTGTGAGTGTAAGCACACCTATACCGATTTTATCTGAAACACTATCCGCACCCAAACCAAAAACGGTATCAAATTTACGACTAGCCATAGGCTCTTCAAAAGGTCCCATAGTATCCCAAAAATTAGGCTCAGAACAACCTATACAACCATGCCCTGCTTGAATAGGCCAAGAAGTGTGCTGGTTAAATCTCTCTCTTGAGCAGTTATTAAAAGTATAAGGTCCTTTACAACCTACTTTATAAAGACAAAAACCTTGTTTTGCTCCTTCATCCCCAAAAGCATGTACAAATTCACCCGCATCAAAATGTCCGCGTCTTTCACAAAGATCATGAATTCTTAAACCATAAGCCCATTTTGGTCTATTATACACATCAAGTGCTGGTAACTCACCAAATAATAAATAATGAAGTACATTACCCACTATATTTTTTTCACTTGGAGGACAGCCTGGAACATTGATCACAGTTTTGCTTGTTACTTTGCTTAAAGGCTGCGCGTTGCTAGGATTTGGTCTTGCGGCTTGAATTCCTCCAAAGCTAGAACAGGTTCCTATAGCAAAAATCGCCAAAGCATTTTCACTTGCCATTTTTGAAAGCTCATAGCCTGTTTTTCCATGTGCACCTATGGTTAAAAAATGCTCTGTATCACCCATAGGGATACCACCTTCAACCATTAAAATGTATTTATTTTTATGCTTTTGAATGGCACTTTCTAAATTTTCTTCAGCTTGCCAACCTGCTGCAGCCATCACTGTTTCGTGATATTCTAAAGAAATATAATCAAAAATCAAACTATCAATCGTTGGAGTATCACTTCTTAACAAACTCTCGCTACAGCCTGTACACTCAGCCATATGAAGCCACACAACAGGAAGCCTATCAGCAAGCTCAGCAGCTTTTGCCACCATAGGAGTAAAACTCGCTGGCAAAGCCAAAAATGCAGTCATAGCACCTGCCCATTTCATAAAATCCCTTCTAGAAAAACCTGACTTTTCTAATGCTTTTGTAATACTATCATTGTCTTTCAAAGAAGGAAGCTTTTCAAGAGCCGATAAACGCGACTCTATTTGATGATAATCAATCATTATATTTCCTTTATAACATGAAATTTATTCTCTATAAATAATAAAATAAAGAAAGTTAAAATAAAGTTAAAAACTTACTCTCATAAGCAAATATTAGCATCACTCTTAATTAAAGCTTAATCATAAGCCTTTTTTAAGTTTGCGAATCAAAAATCTTGCAGGATGAATAGCGTGGATGTATTTTTTTTCTAAACACAAGGGTTCATTATTTATCAATGCACACAAATACCTTGCCGCTAAAACACTTGTACTAAAACCCCTTGACCCATGAGCAAAATTAAAATACAAATTACAAGACATTTTAGCTGGTTTTTGCTCCTTATTTTTTGTCCATAATAAAGCTTTATATTCTTCTTTATAAAACGCTTCATCATAAGCATTTCCAACTATCATAAAGCGATCACTCGAATAAGATCTAAAACCTACTTTAGAACCTATGATTTCTAATTTTGTATTTTTATCCATAAAATCGGCTATATTTTCTATATTTTGTTTATCATCTTCTTCTTTTGATTCTAAACTTGCATTAAGCCTATCATAACTTGCACCAATTACTTGCAAATCATCTTTTACAGGGCAAATATAAGCCTTAGAAGATAAAGGAAATGGGGTATCTAAAAAAGGTTTTAGATGTGTAACTTGACCTCTTACTTTGCTTAATTTCATCTCATCATAAAAAACAAAGTCTTTTGCATCTGCACCCATAGCATAAATCAAAACCGCATAATCACTTTTAACAACATCATTTTTAAATTTTAAACTAAAACACCCATTTTCAAATTTATAAGCTTGAAATTCATGATTAAAATATATACAAGCTTTGCTTTTTTCAAAAAGATTTTTAACCAATTTTTTTGGAAAAATCACTCCACCCTCTTCTAAAAAAGCTTGATTTTTTGAAATTTTAAACAAAACATTTTCTCTTTGCGTGTCAAATCTTTCTTGCATTAAATCATTATGTGCAAACTCCACCACACCCTTAAATTCTAAATCTAAAATTTGTCTATAAAAACGACTTGCCTCTATAAAAGAAAGCTCTGAAAACTCCCCTAAATTTACCTTAGGCTTTAAGATTAAAGAGCTTAAAATTCCACTTTCATTTCCACTTGCACCCTTGCCTAATTCTAAATGTTTTTCAAAAATATCTATTTCAAAACCTCTTAAACTAAGCTCATAAGCTAAAACAGCACTTGATATACCTGCACCAATAATAGCTACTTTTTTATTTTTTAAAGATGAAAATGTTCTTGAAAAATACGCTTCTTTGTCTTTAAACTCAAGCTCATTTTCCAAATAAGCTTTAATCATTTCTCTTTTTCTAAAACCTTTGGTTTTTTCTACTCTAAAGCCATATTTTTTTAAATTTTTTTGCAAAAAACTTGCCGAAGAAAAGGTGCAAATTTGTGTATTTTTTTTAGAAAGCCTTGCCACTTCAAAGATTAAATTTTCATCAAACATTTGCGAGTTTTTATTTGGAGAAAATCCATCTAAATACCAAACATCAGCTTTAAAATCCAATTCTTTTAAAACAGCTATATCTTCAAAAACAAGATCTAAAAAACAATCTTCAAAATAAAAACGATAAATTCCTTCTTTAGCCTTAGGATAAAATTTTAAAAATTGTTCTAAAAGCTCTTTAAACTCTTCATAAAATTCTAGTTTTTGATAAATTTCTCTTAATTGTTCTTTTTCGATATAAAAAGCTTCTACGCTAATATAAAAAAGTTTTTTAGGACGCTTAGAAGGGGTAGTTTCTAAAAAGCGTTTCAAAGTAAGAAAAAAATTTAAACCTATGCCAAAACCACTCTCTGCGATAATAAAATTTTCTTGATTTTTCCATTCAAAAGAATGAGTGTAAACAAATTTGCTTTCATTTAAGCCATCTTTGAAATTAAAATAAAAATCATCAAAATCCAAAGAAAAAGGAGTATTATCCTTAAAAATTAGCTTAGCTTTTTTCATCGGTTGTTATAAAAATAACTCTCAACTCCATCAGCAATACCCTTAACCAATAAATCTTGAAAAGCTTTATTGGCGATTCTTTTGCCTTCATTTGGATGTGTAATATAGCCAATTTCAATCAAAATTGCAGGCATTTGCGCACCTACTAAAACCCAAAAAGGTGCTTCTCTTACACCGCCATCTACAATTTTATACTTTTTGCGTGTTTGAGTGAGTATATTTTTTTGTACATCAATGGCTAGTTTATTTGAAGCAACGATTTTTTCACGATTTAAGAAATTTAAAATACTTTGTTTTGAGAAATAATTAATCTCTTCAAAATCCCCTTGATTTTCTTTTTCTGCTGCCTTTTTACTTCTTTCACTTCTTGCAGGACTTAAAAAGAAAGTTTCCACGCCTTCGCTACTTTTGGCTTTTGTGGCATTTGGTGCTGCGTTAGCATGTATAGAAATAAACAAATCCGCTCTTTTATCATTGGCATATTTGGTTCTATCACGAAGATTAATAAATTTATCCGAACTTCTAGTATAAAGCACTTTATAACCGCGTTTTTTAAGTTCATTTCCAAGTTTTAAAGCCGTACTTAAAACTATATCTTTTTCTTTTAAACTTCCTTTTTTATCACTTAAAGCACCGCTATCTTTTCCACCATGCCCCGCATCGATAACTATAAGTTTTCCTGATTTGTATCTCGTACTTAAGGTTTTATTAAAACTTTGAGTTGCTTTTTTATCTACATTTTGACTTGAAGTTTGCGCATGAAAACCTAAAGTGAGATTTTTATTATCCAACTTTTTTAAAAGTTTAAATTCTTTAGGAGCACTCAAAACCACACGAACAATTTTTGGATTATATTGCGTAACGACAATTGTATTTTGTCCAAAGGTAAAGCTTTTTCTATTACCTTCTAACACACCTTTAAAACTTACAACATATCGGAATTTTTGATCTTTGGTATCAAATACTGCTATTTCTTTTTCATCTAAATCATCGCTTAAATTTAACACCACAGCATTAGAAATTTTATCCACATCTAAAACATATAAAGGTTCTTGATTTTCTTTTTCATTATTGGTTTTTTTATCTTGTTTTTTTGTTTCTAAAACTTTGGTTTTAATTTCTGTTTTTTGATCTTGCTTTTTCTCTGAAATTTTACTAACTTGCTCAGTCTTTTTTTGGCTAGTAGTTTCTTTTGAAAAAATTATTTTTTCTTCTTTAAAAGATATATCAATAGGAATTTTTTCTTTAGCATAAACCACTATGCGTATGGTTTTGGGATTAAATTGTGAAATCACTAAACGATAGTCATCAAATTTAAACTCTTTTTTACCCCCTTCTAAAACCCCATCAAAATCACTAATAAAACGATAGTTTCCTTTTTCGTCTAAAGCAAAACTTTTTAATTGATCCTTATCCAAATCTGCATTTAGTTCAAACTCTACACCTTGGTTTGTTTTACTTGACTTTAAAACATAAATTTTATCATCACTTTTTGCTTTAGAAACGATACTGCTCTTTGGTGCTTGCGAAGTTTTAGAATTTGTTTTTTCTGTATTTTTTATTTGTTCGTTAGATGATTTTTTTTCATTTTTTTGAACTGTTTTTATAGGTTCAAAAGTTGTTTTTTCAGTGTCTTGAGAAATATTTTGAACCTTAATATCTTTAATAACAGCCTTTCTTAAAGCATTAATACTTGCTTCACTTATACCACTTTCTTTTAACTCATTAGCATATGACTTGTCATCTAAATTTAAAGTATTTGAACTGATGATCAATCTTTTTAAAATTTCAATTTTAGTTTTTTCATCTTCATGAATAACACTTTGTATATAAAGGCTTTTGAGCTGATGGTGAAATTTTACTTGCACTTCACTTTTAGAACCGATAAAATTTTTATCAAAATTTGCAAGTTCATTTTCATAAGCTCCAAAAAGAGTTGTGAAAGCAAATACTAAAAATACAAAAATTTTAGCCATTATTCACCATTAACCAATTTTTCCATAAGTTCTTTAACACTGATAAGCTTATCTAAACGATATCCATTTGCACCTGTAAAGAAAAGTCCTGTTTCTTTTTTGCCTGACCACGCATCAAAAAGCCTATCTGCTATACAATACCCTACTTTAGTCGCCTCTTTTCCACGTACACAAGGCGCTACACAATTGCTTATACAATTAATCTTTGGACCCATTCTTTTATCTACTAAATTTAAAAGATTGGTTCTAACTCCACGAGCAGGATAGCCCACAGGAGATTTAATAAGCTCTATATCTTCTTCTTTAGAAGCTAGCAAAACGCTTTTAAACTCTTCACTCGCATCACATTCAAAAGTTCCTATGAAACGCGTTCCCATTTGAACACCACTAGCCCCTAAAGAAATAGCATTTTCTATATCTTTTTTATCCCAAATTCCACCTGCAGCAATCACGGGAAAAGACCCCCAATTTTTAGCCTCTTCTACCACAGGAGCGATTAATTTTTCTAGCTGATAATTCGGATCTAAGCACTGCTCATAAGTAAAACCTTGATGACCTCCACTTTTTGGCCCTTCTAAAACCACTGCATCAGGTAAGCGATTGTAACGGCTTTGCCATCTTTTGCAAATAATTTTTAAAGCCTTTGCAGATGAAATGATAGGCACTAAAGCCACATCAGGAAAATCTGCAGTAAATTCAGGTAAATTTGTAGGAAGTCCAGCGCCTGAAACAATCACATTAAAACCAACCTCACAAGCATCGCGTGCTATTCTTGCATAATCATTACTTGCACATAAGATATTACACCCCAAAGGTGCATCGCCACAAACTTTTCTTGCATTATTAATCAAAGCTTGCAAACCCTTGCGTGAGTAAAAATTTTCACTTCCATAAGGCTTAGCGTTTAATTCTTTACTTGCATACTTTCTTTCTTCATAATATCCTGTTCCCACAGAAGAAATAATCCCAAGTCCACCATTTAAAGAAACTGCAGAAGCTAATCTATCCCAGCTTATGCCTAGTCCCATTCCTCCTTGAAAAATGGGATATTTTATAGTATGTTTTCCTATTTGTAAGGGTTGTAAATTCATTCTTTTACCTTTAATTTTGCAAATTTTCTTTTACCTATTTGTAAGATGTATTCTCCTTGTTCTAAATACATTTGCTCGTCGCTAACTTTTTGAGAATTTACACTTACTGCATTAGCACTGATGCTTCTTCTTGCCGCAGAAGTAGAACTTTCCAAACCACATTCAACCAAAGCCTTAGCAAGCCAAATTTTTCCTTGTATTTCAAACTCAGCCATATCACTTGGCAAAGCATTTTGAGAATGAATTCTATCAAATTCAGACTTAGCATTATTAGCCTCTTCTTTGGAGTGAAAACGCTCTGTAATCTCTAAAGCTAAATTTTCTTTAGCTTTTTTAGGATGTAAATTGCCTTGTTCTATATCTTTTTTTATTTGCGCAATTTCTTCTAGACTTTTTTGACTTAAAAGTTCATAATATCTAAACATCAATTCATCACTAATACTTAAAATTTTAGCATACATATCATTAGCTTTTTCTGTAACACCAATGTAATTATTTAAACTCTTACTCATTTTGTTTACACCGTCTAAACCTTCGAGTAAGGGCATCATAATCACAGCTTGTTCTTTTCCTATGTTATAAACTCTTTGAAGCTGTCTTCCCATCAAAAGATTAAATTTTTGATCCGTTCCACCCATTTCAATATCGCTTTTTAAAGCCACACTATCATATCCTTGAAGTAAGGGATATAAAAACTCACAAATCGAAATAGGACTTTGCTCTTTAAATCTCTTGGTAAAATCGTCACGCTCAAGCATTCTAGCTACACTAAAAGTTGAAGTAAGCTCTACTATACCCGCGGCTCCAAGTTCATTAAGCCAAGTAGAATTAAACTTAATCTGTGTTTTTTCTTTATCCAAAACCTTAAAAACCTGCGTTTCATAAGTTTTAGCATTGATTAAAACTTGCTCTTTATCCAGCTTTTTACGCGTTGCACTTTTTCCACTTGGATCGCCAATTTGTCCTGTAAAATCTCCAATCAAAAACTGCACAATAGCTCCATGTTTTTGCAAAAAAGCCATTTTTGTTAAAACCACGCTATGACCTAAATGTAAATCAGGCGCTGTAGGATCAAACCCCGCCTTTATAAAGAAATTTTCACCCTTTTCATAATAATTTTTAATTAAATTTTCTATTCTTTCTTCATCAATAAGCTCTGCACAACCACGCTTAACTTCTGCTAATATTTTTTTTATATCCATAATAAACCTTTTTAACCTTCTTTATAAGCATCATTTAAAGATGTAAAATCTAAAATCTTGCAACGAGATTTTAACCTATCCTTGACACTATCTGGATTGATATTATCAGGAATTTCCATTGTAATCTCAAAATAATCTACCGCCGAATTTAAATCACTTGATAAATTAATTGTTAATAAATTTATCTGCATTTTAGCTAAAAATGCCAAAAATTCCGCTAAAACACCTTTTTTATTTTCCAAAGAAAAAATCAATTTATAAGATTTAGGGATGTTAGAATCCCATTTTATAAATACCATATCTTGATTATTATCTATCATTTTATCAGCTCTATCGCAAAGCTTATGATGGACAATAGCGTTACCACCTTTAACAAAAGCTAAAACAGCATCACCTCTTTTTGGATGGCAGCAAAAATCAAAATCCACATTAGCGATTTTATGGTTACAATATAGAGTAAAATTTCCTATTTTTTGCTCTTTAATCTCATATTTATCAAACCAATATGACTTCTTGGCGTATTTTTTAAGACCATTAACTATATCTTTCAAATAAGCACTATCTGTTGCTACTTGTCTAATACGTCTGACTAAATTTTCTTTTTCTATCCAAGTTTCAATTCTGTTTTTATCAACTCCAAAAATAAAACTTAACATATTAATAGAACTTGCTAGATTAATCTCTCTGATTTTTTGCTTGCAAAATTCCCTTATACTTGCTTTTGCTTTTCCTGTTTTAACACTATCTATCCAAGAACAGCGATAAAATTTATCATTGCTAGTAACCACTCGCACAATATCGCCATTTTTAAGCTCGGTTAACAAAGGCACTTTAATACGATTTACATAAGCACTTTTTGCATGAAGCCCTACTTTGGTATGCACTTCATAAGCAAAATCAAGAACCGTTGCACCACGAGGCAAAGTGAAAATTTCTCCCTTAGGAGAATAAACTGCGACATCTTCAACATAAAGACTATCTTTAGCATATTCATAAAGCTCAATAGCATTATAATCTTCTGCATTTTCAAGATTGTTTATACTTTGCATTGAAATATCTGTAAGCCAATCAAGACGAGGCGCAACCACGCTGCCATCTTCTTTATATTTCCAATGCGCTGCTATACCAAATTCCGCAATTTTATGCATATCAAAAGTTCGAATTTGTGCCTCTATAATACTTTTAGCATCAAAAAGTGTGGTATGTATAGTTTGATAACCATTTTGTTTAGGCAAGGCTATATAATCCTTAAAACGCGAAACCAAGGGATTAAAATGTGTATGTAAAATTCCCAAAGCTAAGTAACAATCACTTACTTTTTCAACCAAAATTCTTACCCCAAGCAAATCAAGAACTTCTTCAATACCAATGCCTTTTCTTTGCATTTTAAGATAAATAGAATAGCTATGTTTAATGCGTTTTTGAATTTCAAAACTACCTTGTCTAAAGCCATTACTCAAAAATAAAAGTTCGATTTTGGAAATAAATTCATTTAAACCTAATTGCATTTCTTGATTATTGGAATTGATATAATTGTCAATAAGCTTATACTCATCTGGCATAAGATATTTAAAACTAAGATCTTCCAAATAATTTTTTATGCTTGAAATACCAAGTCTATGGGCTATTGGGGCATATACAACTAAAGTTTCTTCGCTGATTCTTTTTTGCTTATCTTCTCTTAGAATATCAAGAGTAAGCATATTATGCAGCCTATCGCATAACTTCACAATCAAAACCCCAACATCTTCAATACTTGCTAAAAGCATATTTCTGAAAGTCAAGGCTGATTTAGTTAAACTTTTTTTAGATTTTGATGAAATGAGATTATCTTCTCTAATTTCTATAATTTTAGTAAGTCCTAAAACAAGTTTTAAAACCTCAGAACCAAACTGCTCTCTAAGTTCTTCTTCAGTGCAGTTTGTATCTTCAATCACATCATGCAATAAAGCAGCTAAAATATTGCTTTTATTTTCACTTAAAAATCCAACCAGTGTTGCTACTAAAATAGGATGTACCGCATAAGGCTCTCCACTTTTTCTAAACTGCCCTTCATGGCAAAATATACAGTAATCTACCGCTTTTTCAAGAATGGCATCATGGCCACAAATTTCGAAAAGCAAAGCCTTAGCAGCTTCTAAATCTTTACAATTTTTTACATTATCGATTAATTGTTCAAGCAATAATTCTTCATCGATTGGTTTCAACTAAACCCTCTAAAGTGATTTTATTTTCTGCAATTTCATATAAAGCTATATCTGCAAGTTTATTTTTATTTTTATCAAAGTCTACCAAAGGGGTTGCTCCATTTGCCAATTGTTCCGCTCTTTTTGCTACCACTAAAGAAAGGCGATATCTATCATTACCCATTTTTTCCAAAGCTTTTGCCGCTACTTCTTCTATTCTTTTATCCATAATTTTCTCCTTAATTATTTTTAACGGTTGAACAAAGGCTAGTATCACCTTGTATGATTTTAAGTAAATTACCCTCTTCAAACATATTACAAACCACAATAGGAAGTTTGTTATCTTTAGCTAAAGCTATAGCTGTATCATCCATCACTTTAATATTATCTTGCATAGCCTCATCATAACTCAAAGTATTTAAAAATACTGCATCATCAAATTGTTTTGGATCTTTATCATAAACTCCATTAACTTTTGTAGCTTTTATTACCATATCTGCATCAATTTCCACAGCTCTTAAAATAGCTGTTGTATCCGTAGTAAAATAAGGGTTTCCAGTACCTGCAGCAAAAACCACAACACGACCCTTTTCTAAGTGTCTTTGCGCTCTTCTCATAATATAAGTTTCACAAAATGCTTCCATCTGAATGGCGCTTTGAACCCTAACTTCAAGTCCAGAGCTTTCCAAAGCTTCTTGTATAGCAATAGCATTGATAACCGTAGCAAGCATCCCCATATGATCTCCACTTGTCCTTTTAATCAATCCGCCCTTAGCAGCACTTACTCCGCGAATAATATTACCACCGCCTATAACTATGCCTACTTCTATTTGATTTTTTATAAGTTCTTTAATCTCTGAAGCTATGAATTTTAAAATAGAATTTTCTATACCAAAGCCATTTTCACCTGCTAAAGCCTCTCCTGAAAATTTTACTAAAACTCTTTTTCTCTCTTGCATTATTTCTCCTTATTTAACTTGAAATTATATTTTAAATTCCATTAAATTTAGCTAATTTAAGCTAATGAGTTCCAAAGGATTGATATGAAAATTTTTTTGAGTTACTTCAAAAGTAAGATCATTTTTTATTCTACCCACTACGGCACCTTTTTTAATATTCTTACCAACTTTAATATTAGGAGCAATCTTATCTAAATGTGCGTATATTGTATGTATGCCATTATCATGTTCAACAATAACAACTCGAGCTAGCATACTAGTATCTTTAGCAAAAACTATTTTTCCATCTAGCACATTTTTAACAACTGCATCGCTTTTATTGCTTCTTAAAACTACATTCTCGTTAAAAATTTTAAGATTGTAAACAGGATCAACATAATTTCCAAATTTTTGCTTCACAGTAAAAGAATCCAATGGAGCTATGGTTTTTTTTCCTGTGTAACGCTTGACTGAACTTCCTTGATAGCTTGAACCTAATTGTCTTATTTTTTGATTATTTTTTACTATTTTAGTATCATTTTTGTTTGAATTTGCATCTTCTTTATCATTAATAATTTTTAATTGATTTAATGTTTTTCTAAGCTCTTCTTGCTGAGCTTGTAAATCATCGAGTTTTTTTGCATATATAGCTCGATCTGTTTTTTGTTTATTAATTTCACTAATTTGTTTTTGTTTTAAACTTTGAAGCTTGGCTAATTGAGCGTTGTAATCCTTAAGACTTTCATTGATTTTCTTAATCTGAGCTTGTTTATCATCAATAAGCCTGCTTACTCCCTCATAATCTTTAGAAATTTTAAAAATTTCTTCATTTAAAACTTTGTTTAAACTTCCTAAAATTTCAAAAGCCATAAAACTTTCTTCACTTTCAATATAGCCTTGAGGGATAGGTAAATCATAAGCAAAATCTTTAGCCATTAAAGATATAAGCTTACCTTCCATATTTGATTTACTTTTAAGCAAATCTTCATTTTGGCTTGTAAGGGTGTTTAACTCTTGATTTTGAGCCTTAGCACTTGCTTCAAGCTTAGAAGTTTGTGAATTTAAGCTTTCAATTTGCAAACTTAGATCTTTCAAACTTTTTTCACCATTTAAAATATCGCTAGCCAAATCTTCAAGTTTTTTATTTAACTGTTCTTGTATGCGTTTATTTTCTTCTAAACTTTTTGTTTTTTCATTTATAGCGTTTGCTAAACTTATATCAACAAACAAAAAAAAACAAAAAAAGATAAGAATATTTTTTCTCATCTTTTAACCTTAAACATAACCGTATTTACACACAACAAGCAAATAAACAAAGTAGCTAAAAAAATTAAAGTCAAATGTAAAATAAAATTAATAGGTGGAAAAATAATATCTACAGCCTTTAAACTTTCTTGGATAATAGAAAGATCAAAAATTTGGGTAAAAAAGGCAAGTAAAATAACAAAAGCAATAAAACAATCAACCACAACCACCTTATAAAGCATAAAAGATCTAAACCAAAACGGAGCTCCAAATAAACACATAATTTCAATACGATCGGTATGTTCATAAAGCCAAATTCTCATCTGTTTTAAAAACAAAACAAAGGCAAGTAAAATAATGATAAACAAAAATAACCAAAAAACAAATTTCATCAAAATAAGCAAAGAGTATATCTTATCATGGGTTTTGGAAAAAGTTTCAACCTTACTAACACCTACAATATTTAAAAGTTGATTTTTAATCGAATTTAGTTCATTTTGATCGGGTAAAGAATTTAATTTTAAAGTATAAAATTTTGGCAGAGAATCTTTTAAAACTTTCAAATTCTTTTCAGAAACATCATTTTTCAAACGATCAATTAAATCCTTAGGATCTAAAGATTCAAGTCCAGCAAAAAATGGTACTTTTGTTTTTACTACATTCTGATCAAGTTCAGTTTTGCTGACAACTATAATATTATAATCTTTATTAACAAGTTCTTCATAATGCTTCAAAGTTGCATTTGTAATCAAAATAAATTCAAAAGCAAACATCATAAAAAGTAAAGGTAAAATTAAAGATAAATGTGTTTTAAAAAATTTCATTCATTTTTCCATTTTCTATATTAAAACGACGATAATCCACTCTTAAATTACTAGGAATTCTATGTGTTACCACTATAACACAAGTTCCTAAAAGCTCTCTAGCAGACTTTAAAAGAGTCCATATAATATCAGAAGAATACTCGTCCAAATTTCCCGTTGGCTCATCGCAAAGCAAAAGCTTTGGATTATGAGCTAAAGCCCTAGCCATAGCGACGCGTTGTTGCTCACCACCGCTAAGTTGATTAGGCAATTTATCTGCTTTAAAAGTTAAATTTACATGCTTTAAAAGCTTAGTAGCTTGATCATGGCATACTTTTTTGCTATAACCTTTAATCATTAAAGGCAACATAACATTTTTTTCAACACTATATTCTTGTACAAGTTTATAATCTTGAAAAATAATCCCTATTCTTTGACGTAATTTTAAAAGTTCTAAATTTCCAATTTTATTCATCAAAGATCCACATACTTCAAGTTTACCAGAAATAGGTTCTAAATCTCCATAAAAAGACTTTAAAAGCGTACTCTTACCACTCCCACTTTTACCCGTAATAAAAACAAAATCATCATCCTTAAAAGCAAAACTCGCTTCTTTAATAACTAGTTCATCATAACCTAAAGTAAGTTTATTTGCTTGGATTAAATTAGGCATCCTTTTTCCTTAATTTCCCTTTTTAAATTTTTAAATTATGCTTTATTTTTGCTTAATTTTCAAGAAAAATTATATTTTAAACTGAACTTTTAAAATTTCTTTTAATTCATTTATCGCTTTAATATTTTCTTGAATTTTAAATGGCTCTTTAAAAGCAAAATCAATCGTTTTATCAAGATGCAAATAACAATGTTCAGGCTTATTAAAAGCTCCAAAAGCAACCTTTAAAAGCAAATTCTCATCTTGTTTATAGATGCTTTCAAAATGCAAGAAAAAATCATCTTTTTTTATAGTAATATTTTTAAAGTTCTGCTCTATTTTTTTCAAATCCTCTTTAGAAAATTCAACCGATGAGAGATTAAATTCATTTAACTCATAGTTTTTACACTCTTGGTTAAAATTCCACACCCAAAGATCATATATATTTTTTTCTTGCTTTTTCCATCTATCTTCATATTTGCTTGAAATTTCTAAATTTTCATTTTTTCTAAGGCTAAATTTTGGAGCAGGAAAAGTCAAAAATTGCTCTAAAGTAAAATTAAAATACTCAAAACTATCTGTTCTAAGCTCAAAACGACCATTTTGAACTAAAACCCTAGCACATTCTTTGCAAAAATCTTTCCCAATAACTCGCCTATGAGGCTTTTTATCCCAAGGAACAGGGAAATGTAAAAAAATCTTTTCAACTGATTTTGATTTTAATACACTCAATAACAATCTCGCATCACTTTGGATTAGCAAAATATTATTTACATTTTGTGCTTTAGCAAGTTTAGCCACTTGAGTTAAAGCTGGGTTGTAAATTTCCACCCCTAAAATTAAAACATTTGGATTTTCTTTTGCTTGATAAAGCAAATGTCTTCCTGATCCAAAGCCTATTTCTATATAAATTTTACCTTGAAGTCTAGATAAAAGCTCATCAAAATTATCAACGATAAATGGTGTTTTTTCAATTAAAGCATTATTTTTAAGTCCAAAAGCTTCATTGATAATATCCTCACAAAAACCTTCTTTAAAGATTTTTAAAGCCTTTTGCAAATAACCTATTTTAGAAGGTTTTGTATGTTTATCGCCTTTAATCACAAAACCATTTTGTGCTTTTTTAATCTGCAGAAAAAAACTCTCTTCTTGAACCTTTGTATAAATAAGACTAACATTATCATTCTTAGCAAGCCAAAGAAATTCAACATCATCCTTACTATAAGGCAGATTTATTTCTTTGATCTTTTTACTTTTAAAATTTGGCACTACTGAGCCGCCTTAACTTTGCTTGAAGGTTCTGAACGAAGCCCGGCTGAATCAATAGCAATAACTTCATAACTATATTCCACCCCTGGCAAAGCTTTTACATCTTTTAATCGCTTTTCTTTAATGCCTTTAAAAACTGCATTTTGCTCCCCGCCATAGCGTCTTACTTCATACTCAACAGCTCTAGTATCATTATCACTCCATTCTAAATTTATCCCTTCGCTTGTACTTTGAGCCAAAATAATACTAGGAGCCAAAGGGTTGCCTAAAGTTTTACCTTCTACACCATCTTTTGGCATAGGACTTTCAAGACCATCTTTATCCACCATTGTTACTTTATAATACTTGCTTTTACCTGCTCCTTCTACTATATCCTCATAAGAATTTTTATCAGTCTTTGCCAAAACACTAAAAGGAAGGAAGCTTGAGCTCGTAGAATAAACTTTATAATAAGAAAAATCTTCATACGTAGGAGCATCCCAAGTTAAAATGATTTTACTAGAACCATCTGTGCTAGCACTTAAATGCTCAACTTGAGGAGGTAAAGCCTTGCTTGTAGAACTTACAACTTGACTTGACCCACTCTTTATCCCATTAAAACTCACAGCAATAATTCTATAACTTGAATTTTCATTAGGCTTTAAATCACTATCGATGTATTCAGCGTTTAAACGATTTTTTACTTCTGCAATTTTTTTAAATTCTTTATCATCACCTTTAGTTCTTTCAATAATATAAGAATCAACCCTAAAATCAGGATGCGGACGCCAAATAAGTTTAATACGATTAGGCAAATTAGTCACAGCTTGAACAAAAGGAACAGCTTCAAGTCTTGGAGCTGTGCTCACTTCTATAACCTTGCCATCTTCTGAAATTTGTCCTTGCTCATTAAAGCTTTTCATCATATAACGATACTTAGTACCAGGCTCTAATTTAGTATCTACATAATGAGTTTGAAACTTATCTTTAATAGTGCCTACAAGTTTAAAATCAGGATTTTCATCACTAGAACGATACAAATAAAATCCTTTAATATTTTCATTATATAAAGGCTCCCATTCAAAAGCAATATTACTCATATCACTAAGACTTTTTAAACTTTCAACCTTTGGCAAGCTTTCATTTACAGCAGGCTCTTTACTTGAAGCTAGCGAATTCATTTGCGAAACACTACAAGCGCTAAGCAAAAGAGTTAAAAAACTCAAGTAAAAACTCAAGCGAAATCTTTTCATCATTCTCTCCTAAATTAATTTGTTCAAACATAATATTTTTAAAATCTTCCATCAAAGGTGCTTTAACAAAAATTTGTTCTTTGGTTTTTGGATGGATAAAATACAAAAAATAAGCATGTAACATTATCCTACAATCATACTTACCCTTATAACCATACAAACTATCACCTAAAATATAGCGATTTAAACTAGCCAAATGCGCTCTAATTTGATGAGTTCTTCCTGTAAAAAGCTTAGCAGCCATCAAAGTTAAATTTTCAGTTTTTACTACATTTATAAAAGCTGATTTTGCGTTTTTACTGAATTTATTTTCCTTATCTATGGCTATTTTTTTAATAGCATTAGAAGGCGAACGCATTAAAAATTTTTCTACTATAATTTTATCTTCTTTTAGTGGCAAATCAATTAACGCAAGGTAAATTCTTCCCATGCTTTTATCTGCAAGCTGTTCACTTAATTTTTGATGGGTGAAATTATTTTTCGCTATTAGTATAGCTCCGCTTGTATCTTTATCTAATCTATGGACAAGACCAGCTCTTATCTCTCCTCCTAAATTTGATAAAGTATATTTTTTTTCTATTAACCAATCCACCAAAGTGGCATTTTTAACGCTACTTGCTCCATGAACGACTAAATTTGAAGGTTTATTTAAAACAAGCAAGTCTTCATCTTCGTATAACACATCAATATCAAAATCCACTTCAAACTGAGGTTTTATCTCATTGCAAAGCTTTAAACTTGCAATAGAAATAATATCACCATTTTTAAGCTTAAATGAATTTTTATCTTGAATTTTATCATTAACCTGTACACAATCTTTTTCTATAAGTAAAGCAACTTGATTGCGACTTTGGTTTAATTTTTTAGCCAAAAATACATCAAGCCTTGAATTTTCATCTACTAAAAAAGTTTGCATTTTTTCCTTAGAGGTTTTGATAAATTTAAAATTTTAGTTTATAATTATAGCTTTATATTACCAACTGAAGGCAAATTTTGTTTAGATTAGATAGAAGAATTTTAACTCATTTTGACTATATGCAACCCATTTTATTTTTACCCATAATTCTTATTTCATTTTTCTTAATCTTTGAAGCTAATCCTTTTTTAGCAGAAAAACAGTTTGTTTATGCCTGTGTGGGATTGTTTGCTTTTATGGTTTTTTTCTTCTTTCCCATAAGGAAATTTATTTGGATTATTCCTGTTGCTTATTGGATTAATATTTTTTTATTGCTAAGCGTAGATATTTTTGGGGTTGAAAAATTAGGTGCTAAAAGATGGCTTGAAATTCCTTTTACTCACTTTACTATACAACCTTCTGAAATTTTTAAACCTAGTTTTATTTTAATGCTTGCCTATCTTATTTATCAAAATCCTCCTCCAAAAAATGGATACAAACTTAAACAATTCATCAAACTTAGCTTTTACATCATCTTGCCTTTTTTGCTAATTGCAAAAGAACCTGATTTAGGAAGTGCTATGGTTTTACTACTTGTTGGTTTTGGAGTGCTTTTTATCATGGGAGTTCATTATAAAATTTGGTTAAGTATTGTTATAGCTATAAGTGTTAGCTCTCCTATTATTTATACACATCTTTTAAAACCCTACCAAAAGCAAAGAATTCATGATTTTATTTCAGAAAAACCAAGTTATCAAGTAGCCCAATCAATGATAGCTATTGGAAATGGTGGTTTAACCGGAAAATCTCAAGATGAAGCTACGCAAACTCATTTTAAATTTTTACCTATTTCAACTAGTGATTTTATTTTCGCTTACATGATAGAAAGATTTGGATTTATTGGGGGATTGACATTAATTATATTTTATATTTTACTTATTTTTCATCTACTTAGTTTAAATTATAAACTTAAAGATGATTATTTTGCTAGAGTTGCTATTAATTGTGTTGCATTATTTATTTTTATTTATGCGGCAGTAAATATTTCAATGACTATAGGTTTTGCACCAGTAGTTGGGATCCCTTTGCCTTTTTTTAGTTATGGTGGAAGTTCTTTTACTATTTTTATGATTTTTTTTGGAATTTTACAGCATTTAATCACTTTTAGATATTTTTGGACGGATATAAAGGCTAAATAAAATATTTTTAAGCATTAATAAGATATAATTTTATCTTTTAATTCAACTTAGGCGGATTTATAGCTCAGTTGGTTAGAGCAACCGGCTCATAACCGGTTGGTCGCAGGTTCGAGTCCTGCTAAATCCACCATTCTACATATAAGCTATAGACTCTTTCTTTAAAAAATAACTTTTAGTTCTTTAAATATTTCAATCTTATATAAAAAAAGTATGTGATGTGATTTTTTGAAAGATAAAGTGGTGGTTAGAGGCAGAATCGAACTGCCGACACGCAGATTTTCAGTCTGCTGCTCTACCGACTGAGCTATCCAACCACAATGTTTGATAAAGTAAAAATGTAATTGTATCTTTTTTTCTTTAATTTAAGTTTAAATACAAAAATAAAATTTTATTTCCCTTAAAGTTTTAATAAGATAGAATACCCGCTTTAGATCATTATCAAATGGAAATTTTTTGAAACAATTTGGACTAGATAGACGAACTTTTAAAATTTTACTAGCTGGTTATATTATTATTGCATTGTTTGGGGCTTTATTGCTACATTCAAGCTGGGCACATACAACTCCTATTGATTTTTTAGATGCCTTTTTTACAAGCACATCTGCTGTTAGTATGACAGGATTAGTAGTTAAGAACACTGCGGTTGATTTTACCTTAGCAGGACAAATTATTATCTTAGCTTTGGTGCAAATTGGAGGCTTGGGATATATGGGTATAGGTTTATTTGTTTATATACTCATACGCAAAAAAGTTGGTTTTAGTGCAAGAAATTTACTAAAAGAGTCTTTATTTTATCCATCAATGGATGGTTTATTTAAATTTTTTAAAAAGGTTTTGCTGTTCATTTTTACTATAGAATTGATAGGTGCTATACTTCTCACCATGCGTTTTGCCCTTGAAATGAATTTTAAGAAAGCTTTATGGTTTGGAATTTTTCATTCTATTAGCGCTTTTAATAATTCTGGATTTACTATATTTGAACATGGATTTATAGCTTATAAACATGATATAGCAATTAATCTTATTATCACTTCTTTGATTATTATTGGAGGGCTTGGATATTTTGTTTTGGTTGAATTATACTTTTTTCAAAGAAAAAAATTGCAAAATTTAAGCCTACATACAAAAATGGTTGTTGTTGCAAGTATTTTTCTTATTTTCTCTTCAACGCTTATTATTTTTGCTTTTGAATACTCAAATCCTCAAACTATAGGACATTTTTCATTTTTTGATAAAATTTTAAGCTCATATTTTATCGCTATTAATTACCGCACAGCAGGATTTAATACCTTAGATATGGGACATTTGCATGATGCAAGCTTATTTTTTGGATCATTGTTTATGGTTATTGGTGGTGCACCAGGTGGAACAGCTGGGGGTATGAAAGTAACAACTGTAATGGTTTTATTGCTCTATGCTTATTGGAGTATCCGCGATGGAAGAGTTAGAATTTTTGGACATGAAATTCCAAGAGAAACTATATCTAAAGCTTTTATTATAGCTGTAGGTTCAGCTGTTTATATAGTAATAGCTGTTATTTTGCTTTCCTTGCTAGAGTCAAAATTTGATTTTATAGCCTTGCTTTTTGAAACTTCTTCGGCTTTTGCAACCGTAGGAATTTCAGTAGGAAATGGTGGAACTTTATCTTTATGCGCTTTGTTTAGTGATCCTAGCAAGGTGATTATCATCATTATGATGCTAAGTGGTAGGATAGGTGTTTTTGCTTTTTTACTCTCGGTATTCAAACAAGACAAAGCTATTCATTTAAAATTCCCTGAAGGAAAGGTTAATTTATAAAGGTAAAATCGTGAAAAATCTTAATTATGGAATCATAGGACTTGGAAAATTTGGATCAGTTGTAGCAGATGAACTCATTGCTGGAGGTCATACTGTTATCGTTGCGGATAAAGATGAGGAAGCTTTAAAAAGTATACAAAATCCTCCAAGCTATGCTTATATTTTAGATTCTACAAATATTTCAGCCCTAAAAGAAGCAGGCTTTCATGATGTTGAAGTTGTTATTGTTAGCATAGGAGAAAATGTTGAAAAATCAATCCTTACTCTTATGGCGCTTAAAGATATAGGTGTTAAAAATATCATTGCTAAAGCAACCTCTAATATCCATGGTCAAATTCTTTCTAAGTTAGGTGCAACAAAGGTTATTTATCCTGAAAAAGAAAGTGCTAAAAGACTAGTAAAAGAATTTTTAACTAAAGATGCTGATTATGAAGTTTTTGATCTTTCAGCAAATACTATACGAGCTATTAAGATCAATATAGATGAAAAATTAGCAGGAAATTCTTTAAAACATGTAGCACAAAATATGAAAGTGATTTCTTATAAAAAATTAAATAGTGACTGGGAAATACTACCTGATTTAGAAACCACGACAGTTTATAGTGGAGATGTTGTAATACTCCTTGGAACAGTTAAAGAACTTAGAGAATTTGAACACTAAGCAAGATTTAAAGCCTTACAAGCCTTTACAAAACGCTTTAAGGCTGTTTTTTCTTTGGTAGAAATTTTATGATATATAACTTCATCTAAATAATATCTAACATCTTTTATATCTAAATCCCTTGTTTTGGCATAATTTTGCAGTATATAATAAGGAATTTTAATCTTTGTTTTTGGAAATTTTTTCAAAATTTGTTTATATAAAGCTTTTTTTTGCACACAAGAAAATCTAGCAAAAACAAAAGGCAATCCTGTTTTTTCGTGCCATTTTGCACATAAATCGATATATTTAGAAGGATCTTTTAGATAAAGCTTTAAAGCCTTATCACCTATAATTACTTTTCCATCTTGTTTTAATACTTTAGCCAGAGCGTTTGAAGTTGCTGAACTTGGATCTTTGGCATTTGATGTATTTTTTTCTACTAATACACTTAAAACTCTTTTATTGGCACAAATACCCAAATCTAAATTTTTATATTTTTTTCTAGCACTTTCTATGCTTGAAATGATAGCTGCATCAATTCTTCTATAAAATAAATCTTTATTTAGCTTACTTGGAACTCCTTTTTTATACTCCATACTTGCTTTATAACCATTAGGTAGGGGATATTTCTTAAGATATATATGTAAAGGTAAAAGATTAATATAATCAATTTTTCCAAAAATCATCTCTTTTATAGAGTGTTAAACACTCTATCTCCTGCATCTCCAAGCCCTGGGATAATATAACCTTTTTCATTTAAACCTTCATCAATACAAGCCACAAAAACTTCTACATCATCATGCATTTGGCTAAATTTTTTCAAACCTTGTGGAGCAGCAAGTATGGATATAAATTTTATTTTTTTAACTCCTTGGCTTTTTAAAAAATTACAAGCATCTATAGCAGTCCCACCTGTAGCAAACATAGGATCTATAACAATAGCAGTGCGTTTTTTTGCATCTTTGGGAAGTTTTTGAAAATAAAAATCCGCCTTTAAAGTTTCTTCATTTCTCACAAACCCCAAAAACCCAACACTTGCATCAGGAATCATCTTAAAAACACTTTCAAGCATTCCTAATGCAGCTCTTAAAATAGGACAAATCATAATCTTTTCATCAAGTTTTTTTACTATAGTTTTTTGTATAGGTGTTGAAATTTCAATTTCTTTTAAAGAAAAATCTTTACTCACTTCAAAAAGCAAAAAAGATGAAATTTCATCGATTAACATACGAAATTGAAAGGGCTTTGTCTCTTTAGCCCTTAAAATTCCTAACTTATGTTCGATCAATGGATGATTGATACAATGAATATTTTTCATTTTAAGCTTTCAAAATAAGCTTTCTCGTTAAAATTTTTTACCTTAGCCACACCATCTTTTACCGCAGCTGCTGCTACAGCTGTACTTACTGCAGCTTTTACTCTTTCATCAAAAGGTTTTGGTATGACATAATCTCTTCCAAATTCTAAGGTACTTAAATTATAAGCCTTTTTAACTGCATCACTTACAGGAAGTTTTGCAAGATCTGCTAATGCTTTAGCAGCCGCTACTTTCATATTTTCAGTGATTTTACTTGCACGCACATCTAAAGCCCCACGGAAAATAAAAGGAAAACCTAAAACATTATTGATTTGATTTGGATAATCACTTCTTCCTGTTCCTACAATCGTATCTTTTCTAAGTCTAGCTACATCTTCAGGCATCACTTCAGGAATAGGATTTGCCAAAGCAAAAATCACAGGATCTTTTGCCATGCTTAAAACCATTTCATCATCAAGAATTTTTGGCGCACTAAGTCCTAGGAAAACATCAGCTCCTTTTAAAACTTCTTTTAAAGTCTTTTCCTTAGAATCAACAGCAAATTCAAGCTTTTGAGGAGTTAAATCATTTCTATCTTTAGAAATCACTCCTTTGCTATCTACTAAAATAATATTTTCAACCCCTAAATTTCTATACATCTTAGCACTTGCTATACCTGCGGCACCTGCGCCACTTACAACCACCTTAATGTCTTTAAATTTTTTACCGCTTATCTCCATTGCATTCATAAGCCCTGCAGTTGAAATAATAGCTGTTCCGTGCTGATCATCGTGCATTACAGGAATTCCTAAATCTTGTAAAGCCGCTTCGATTTCAAAACATTTTGGAGCAGCTATATCTTCTAAATTTATCCCGCCCACAGTTGGAGCCAAAGCTTTGCAAAAATTTACAATCTCTTCCACACTATGAACATCAATTTCTATATCATAAGCATTGACATTTGCAAATTTTTTAAACAAACAAGCCTTACCTTCCATAACAGGTTTTGAAGCCTGCGCTCCTATGTTTCCAAGTCCTAAAACAGCAGAACCATCACTAACTATAGCTACTAAATTAGCCTTATTTGTATAAGTATAAGCAAGCTCATTATCTTTAGCGATTTCAAGGCAAGGTTCTGCAACTCCTGGGCTATACGCCAAAGATAGATCATGGCTTGTAGCCATTGGCTTACTTGGTACAATATCAATTTTCCCACCTAAATGGTATTTTAAAGCTTCTTCTTTTAAATTCATTTTATTTTCCTCTAACTTTTAAAAAATTTTCTATTCTTTTTTTGCACTCATCAACCTCTAAAAATTCTAATACTTCAAAAATACTAGGACTTACCGCACTCCCTGTTAAAGCTATGCGTATAGGCTGAGCCAAATCTTTTAACTTTGCTTCTTTTTTTTCTAAAAAATCATTTGTAAAATCTTCAAAATCTTTACCTGTTTTTTGATCTTTAAGTGTATTAGCAAATGCTTGGAGCAATTCTAAATTATTTTTGTTAATAAATTTTTGTACTGCATTTTCATCATAATTTTGCGGCGCATTAACTATACTTTTTGCACCATTGATAATATCATGCAAGGTTTTTGCACGCTCTCTTAATAAATCAAGTAAAAATCCTGCCTTTTCACAAACAGATAAATCAAAGCCAAGATCCTTAAGCTGACGGTTAATCTCTTCAAAAGGCAAAGTTTTAATATAATGAGCGTTAAGCCATTCAAGCTTTTTAGCATTATAACAAGATGCGCTTTTATTAATATGATAAGGGTCAAAAAGTTTTTTCAAATCTTCTAATGAAAAAACCTCATCATCACCATGGCTCCAACCTAAACGCACAAGAAAATTAAGCAAAGCTTGAGGTAAAATTCCCATTTCTTTGTATTCCATAACATCAGTTGCCCCATGTCTTTTTGAAAGCTTTTTACCATCTTCTCCATGTATCATAGCCACATGAAAAAATTTAGGAATTTTAAAACCCAATGCCTCATAAAGCACAATTTGTTTAGGAGTATTTGAAAGATGATCATCTCCGCGAATCACATCACTTACCCCCATTAAAGCATCATCAATAACAACAGTAAAATTATAAGTTGGAGTTCCATCACTTCTTGCAATGATAAAATCATCCATTATATCCTCTGCTTTAAATCTCACCTCGCCTTTAACCCCATCTTCAAAAACAATCTCACCGCTTTGAGGTGCTTTAATACGCACAACAGGCTCTATACCCTGAGGTGGCGTGCCTGTAAATTCTCTATATCTTCCATCATATCTTGGGCGCTCTTTGGCAGCTTCTTGCTTGGCGCGCAATTCTTCTAATTCTTCTTTACTCATATAACAATAATACGCTTTACCTTCATCTAAAAGCTTTTTAACATATTCTTTATAAAGATCAAAACGCTCTGATTGGTAAGTTACTTCTCCATCATGTTCTAAACCGCACCATTTAAAAGCTTCGATAATTGCTTTAGTAGCTTCTTTGGAATTTCTTTTTAAATCCGTATCTTCGATACGAAGTAAAAAATTTCCACCATTTTTTCTAGCGTATAAATAATTATAAAGAGCTGTTCTAAGTCCACCTATGTGCAAATACCCTGTTGGGCTTGGAGCAAAACGCGTTGTAAGTTTTTCGTGCATTTTTTGCCTTTTCTTAAATTTTTATTGATATAATGCGATATTTATACTTAAATAAAGGTTTGAAATGAAAAAAATTTTATTAAGTTTTGCATTTTTTGCAAGTTTAGCTAGTGCAAATACCATTAATGCTATAGCTGTAGTTGTAGACAAAGAGCCTATCACAACTTATGATATAGATCAAACTATGAAAGCACTTAAAATTGATAGAAATAAAGCTTTAGGCGTACTCATCAATGAAAAAATGGAAATTTCACAAATGAAACAACTAGGTATTGTAGTCAATGATCTAGAGCTTGATGATGCTATAAATAAAATGCTTGCTCAAAACAAAACGACTTTAAATGCTTTCAAAGCAAATTTAAAATCCAAAAATCAAAGCTATGAACAATTTCGTGCAAATTTTAAAAAAGACTTAGAAAAAAGAAAGCTTTATGAAAAAATCGCAAGTATGGCAAAAACTGATTTTAGTGATGATGGAGCAAAAAAATTTTTCGAACAAAATAAAGATAAATTCACTTTTTATACACAAATTAATGCAAATATTTATCTATCAAACAATCCTCAAACTTTAGAAAATATCAAAAATACAAAAAAAACAATCCTTAAACCACAAAATGCATCTTTAAACACAAGTAATGCCGATCCAAGACTTTTAGGGCTTTTATCACAAATTCCTGTTGGAGGCTTTTCCCCTGTTTTAAATGGAAAAAATGGCTATGAACTCTATGAAGTTAAAAGCAGAGATGGGGCACAAACTCCTGAATATGAACAAGTTAAAAATGAAGTTTTAAACGCTTATGTAAGTGAACAAAGACAAAATTTTATACAGGATTATTTTGATAAACTCCGCTCTAAAATCAATATAGAATATTTAAGATAAAAATTACAATTAAAATTTCCCTTTAATAGGGAAATTTTAATGTCTTGCAAGATAATTTGTATCGTAATTATTATTAATAAAATCAGGATTTTCCATCATAGAAAGATGAAAATCTTTGGTTGTTTTTATCCCACTTATAAGCAACTCATCTAAAGCTACTTTCATTTTTGCAATAGCTTTATTGCGATCTTCTGCCCAAACTACAAGTTTGCCTATCATAGAATCATAATAAGGAGGCACGCTATAGTCTTGATAACAATGACTTTCCATTCTGACATTGCGTCCTGCTGGTGGAATGTATTTAGTAATCTTACCTGGACTTGGCAAGAAAGTTTTGGAATCTTCGGCTGTGATTCTACATTCTATAGAATGCCCATTTAATTTAATACTTTCTTGAGATGGTAAAGCATAACCTTCTGCTACTTTAATCATTTGTTCTATGATATCAATCCCACTTACCATTTCACTTACACAGTGTTCAACTTGCAAACGCGTATTCATTTCTATAAAATAAAAATCCAAATTTTTATCTACCAAAAACTCAAAAGTTCCCGCACCTTCATAGCCTATAGCTTTAGCCGCTTTAACAGCAGTTTCATGAAGCCTAGTACGTGTTTTTTCATCAAGTAAAATTGCAGGGGACTCTTCTATAAGTTTTTGATGGCGTCTTTGCATAGAACAATCTCTTTCGCCCACATGGATCACATTACCAAAACTATCTCCTATAACCTGCACTTCTATATGACGTGGATTTTGTATGTATTTTTCCATATACATAGTTCCATCACCAAATGCTGTCATAGCCTCACTTTCAGCCGACCAATACGCTTTTTCAAGATCTTTTTCATTTTCAACCACACGCATACCACGACCACCACCACCTGCGGCTGCTTTTAAAATCACAGGATAGCCTATTTCTTTGGCAAGTTTTTTAGCTGCTTCAGCTCCGGCTAAAGCTCCATCACTTCCTGGGATTACAGGTACGCCTGCTCTTTGCATTACTTGTTTAGCTTTTGATTTATCACTCATTAAATTCATAGCTTCTACAGAAGGACCTATGAATTTAATGTTATGTTTAGCACAAATTTCAACAAAATTTTGATTTTCGCTTAAAAATCCATATCCTGGAAAAATCGCATCTGCTTCAGCAATTTCAGCTGCTGTAATAATAGCTGGGATATTTAAATAGCTTTCAGAACTTCTTGCTTTGCCTATACAAATGCTTGCATCAGCGTATTTTAAATACAAAGCATCTTTATCTGCTTCAGAGTACACACAAATTGCTTTTTTACCCATTTCTTTAATCGTTCTTAAAGCACGCAGTGCTATTTCTCCACGATTAGCAATTAATATGCTTTTAATTTCCATTTTATAATTTCTCCACCGCAAATAAAGGCATTCCAAATTCTACAGGCTGACCATCAGCAACTAAAATTTCAGCGATCCTACAATCAAATTCCGCTTCAATTTCATTCATGATTTTCATCGCTTCGATAATAGCTATAGTATCGCCTTTTTTAACCGTACTACCTACTTTTACAAAAGGTGCTGCACCTGGACTTGGAGCTTGATAGAAAGTTCCTACCATAGGGCTATTTATACTTGGTTTGTTTGATTTTACACTTTGACTAGGTTGAGCTTCGTTTACAACGCTTACATTGATAGGTTGTGGAGCTGGAACTGGAGGACAAACAGGAGCTGGAACATCGCAGCACATATCTCTTTCAAGTTCTATTTCAAAACCATCTTGTTCTTTGATCTTAATTTTACTAATATTTGCTTCAGCAAAAAGGTTTACTAACTCTTTAATTTCTTCTTTTGTCATAAAATTCTCCTACAAAATTTAAGAACTTAACCTTGTATTATATAAAAAAACTTGAAATTTAACTTTAAAAAAGAAAAAAATCATAAAAAATATAGATTTTTTAGGTTATAATCCTTACAAACAATTACAAATATTAAAAGGTTAAAAATGGGCTTAAAAGCGGATAATTGGATAAGAAAAATGGCATTAGAACACAAGATGATCGAACCATTTTGCGAAGCAAATATAGGAAAAGGTGTGGTAAGCTATGGACTTTCAAGCTATGGTTATGATATACGCGTAGGACGTGAGTTTAAAATTTTTACCAATGTTAATTCAACTGTAGTGGATCCAAAAAATTTCGTAGAAGAAAATGTAGTAGATTTTGAAGGTGATGTATGTATAGTTCCTGCAAATTCTTTTACCCTAGCTAGAACTATAGAGTATTTTAAAATGCCTGATGATGTCTTAGCTATTTGTCTTGGCAAAAGCACTTATGCAAGATGTGGTATCATCGTCAATGTTACCCCTTTTGAACCAGGTTTTGAAGGACATATTACTATAGAAATTTCAAATACTACGCCTTTACCTGCAAAAATTTATGCTAATGAAGGCATAGCACAAGTGTTGTTTTTACAAGGTGATGAAAAATGTGACACCACTTATAAAGATAAAAAAGGCAAGTATCAAGCTCAAACGGGCATAACCTTGCCAAGAATTTTAAAATAGGAACACTTGTTGCTTTAATTTTAAAAAACTTAAGCAAAGGAAGGCAAAATGTTTAACAAAAAAAATATCTTAATCACAGGCGGAACAGGCTCTTTTGGAAAAACCTATACTAAGGTTTTGCTAGAAAATTATAAACCTAATAAAATCATCATTTATTCTCGTGATGAGCTTAAACAATTTGAAATGGCAAGCGTTTTTAACGCTTCTTGCATGCGTTATTTCATAGGAGATGTAAGAGACAAAGAGCGTTTAAGCACTGCTATGCGTGATGTGGATTTTGTTATACATGCTGCTGCGATGAAGCATGTGCCTATTGCTGAATATAACCCTATGGAATGTATAAAAACAAACATCCACGGCGCGCAAAATGTCATAGATGCTTGTTTTGAAAATGGGGTTAAAAAATGTATCGCTCTTAGTACGGATAAGGCTTGCAATCCTGTAAATTTATACGGTGCAACCAAACTTGCAAGCGATAAGCTTTTTGTCGCTGCAAACAACATAGCAGGTAACAAGCAAACACGCTTTGGTGTTACAAGATATGGCAATGTTGTAGGTTCAAGAGGTTCAGTGGTGCCTTTCTTTAAAAAACTCATCAGCGAAGGAGCTAAAGAACTTCCTATCACCGATACGAGAATGACTCGTTTTTGGATCAGCCTTGAAGATGGAGTAAAATTTGTACTGAGTAATTTTGAAAGAATGCATGGAGGAGAAATCTTTATCCCTAAAATTCCTTCGATGAAAATCACCGATCTAGCCCATGCTCTAGCTCCTAATTTAAGCCATAAAATCATAGGCATAAGAGCAGGAGAAAAACTACATGAAATCATGATTTCAAGCGATGATAGTCATTTAACCTATGAATTTGAAAACTACTATGCCATAAGCCCTAGCATTAAACTTGTAGATAAAGATAATGACTTTAGTATCAATGCCCTAGGCGAAAAAGGACAAAAGGTAAAAGATGGTTTTTCTTATAGTTCGGATAATAATCCTTTATGGACAAGCGAAAAAGAACTTTTAGAAATCATCAATCACACCGAAGGTTTTTAAAATGCTTACTTATTCTCATCAAAACATCGATCAAAGCGATATAGATGCGCTTACAAAAGCTTTAAAAGATGAAATTTTAACAGGGGGTAAAAAGGTAGATGAATTTGAAGAAGCCCTTTGTGAATATGTGGGCGTAAAACACGCTTGTGTATTAAACTCAGCCACTTCAGCCCTTCATCTTGCCTATACAGCACTAGGCATCAAAGAAAAAATCGTTTTAACCACTCCTTTAACCTTCGCTGCTACGGCTAATGCGGCCTTAATAGCTGGAGCTAAGGTAGAGTTTATCGACATTAAAAACGATGGCAATATTGATGAAAAAAAACTAGAAGCAAGACTTTTAAAAGATAGTAAAAATATAGGAGCTATTAGCGTGGTGGATTTTGGGGGAAATAGCGTTGAAATAGATGAAATTTCAAGCCTTGCTAAAAAATACAATATCCCTTTAATCGATGATGCAAGCCATGCTTTAGGTGCCTTATATAAAAGTGAAAAAGTAGGAAAAAAAGCCGATCTTTCTATCTTTTCTTTTCATCCTGTTAAACCCATCACTACTTTTGAAGGCGGGGCTGTGGTGAGTGATAATGAAGAGCTTATCACCAAAATCAAGCTTTTAAAAAGCCATGGTATAATTAAAAAAAGGCTTTGGGATAGCGATATGGTAGAACTTGGCTATAATTACCGCTTAAG
Source organism: Campylobacter sp. CFSAN093224 (assembly GCF_012897395.1). Taxonomy (NCBI): domain Bacteria; kingdom Pseudomonadati; phylum Campylobacterota; class Epsilonproteobacteria; order Campylobacterales; family Campylobacteraceae; genus Campylobacter; species Campylobacter sp. CFSAN093224. Next base: position 1,233,209 of record NZ_CP040607.1, read on the forward strand.
CGATGTTGCTTGTGCTTTAGGGATAAACCAGCTTAAAAAACTCGATCACAATCTTGAAAAAAGAGAAGAAATCGCAAGTTTTTACGATAAAGAATTTGAAAAAAATCCTTATTTTTCCACGATAAAAATCAAAAATTATAAAAAAAGCTCAAGACATTTATACCCTATCTTGCTTTTTCCTGAATTTTATTGTCAAAAAGAAGAACTTTTTGAAAGCTTACTTCATGCAGGAATTGGCGTACAGGTACATTATAAACCAACTTATGAGTTTAGTTTTTATAAAAAACTCTTAGGAGAAATCAGACTCCAAAATGCGGATAATTTTTACAAAGCCGAGCTTAGCATACCTTGTCATCAAGAAATGAATCTAAAAGATGCAAAATTTGTAAAAGATACTTTATTTAGCATTCTTGAAAAAGTTAAAAAGGGATATTGTGAATAAGCTAGACTTTAGAAGCCAAGATTTTAGCCAAACTGGAAAGGCTATGTATGAACTAGCTTGCGAACTTTTTCCTATCCCTAGAAGCATCACAGGACAAGGTTTTAGAGCTAGCTTAGAAATTTTAAATAAAACTCTGGGCGGGGGGGGGGGATACTCAAATTTCACTCTATAAAAAGTGGTACAAAGGTTTTTGACTGGATAGTCCCTGATGAATGGAACGCCAAAGAAGCCTATATCATCACTCCAGAAGGAGAAAAAATTTGTGATTTTAAAAAGCATAATCTACACCTTCTAAACTATAGCGAAGCTATCGATAAAGAAATCGAACTTGAAGAACTTCAAGATCATCTTTACTCCATAGAAGAAATGCCCGATGCTATTCCTTATGTAACGAGTTATTACAAAAGGCGTTGGGGATTTTGTCTCACGCATAATGAAAGAAAAAAACTTAAAAAAGGCAAATACAAAGTTTATATCGATGCAAAACATGATGAAAATGGGGTTTTGGACTATGCTGATTTTATCCTACCTAGTACGCAAAATTCAAAAGATGAAATTTTAATTTCAACCTATCTTTGTCATCCTTCCATGGCAAATAACGAGCTTAGTGGCCCTGTGGTGGCTATTTTCCTAGCAAAATGGCTTTTGAGTTTAAAAGAAAGAAAATATAATTACCGCTTTGTCATCATCCCTGAAACCATAGGGTCTATAGTCTATCTTAGCAAACATTTAGAGCATTTAAAAAAATATGTTAAAGCAGGCTTTGTGCTTTCTTGCTTAGGCGATGATCATGCTTACTCACTCATACATACACCTAAAGAAAACACTCTAAGCGATAAAGTTGCCTTGCATACGCTTAAAAATAAAGAAAATTTCAAAGCTTTTAGTTTTTTGGATCGTGGAAGCGATGAAAGACAATACAATGCTCCGCTTGTAAATCTTGGCATTGTAGGAGTATGTCGCACAAGATACCTAGAATACGAACAATACCACACCAGCAAAGATGATCTCAATTTTATCTCTGAAAAAGGTTTAATGGGTGGACTTCAAAGCATGCAAGAAATGATTTTAAATCTAGAAATCAACGCCGTATATAAAAACACCATAGTATGCGAGCCCAATCTTGGCAAAAGAGGACTATATCATACCCTTAGCACTGCCAATGACATTCCTTTAGCTTGTAATTTTCTAGCTTACTGTGATGGAGAGAATGATATCATCGATATAGCCAATATCTTAAATATGCAAGCTTATGAATTTAAAGAACTTTTGAAAAAAATAAAATTTTATGGACTAGTAAAATGAAATATTTTTTAGAACACAATGACAAAAAATACTCCGATAAGGATTTAATAGATGCTTTTTATCAACTAGGTATAAAAAGAGGCGATATTTTATGTGTACATACAGAACTTTTTAAATTTGGCATACCTTTGCTTTCTAGAAATGAATTTTTACAGACTATACTCAATTGTTTTTTTGAAGTTATAGGTCAGGAAGGCACTTTGATCATGCCAACCTTTACTTATAGTTTTTGCAAAAATGAAACTTATGACAAAATAAATTCCAAAACAAAAATGGGAGCATTAAATGAATATTTTCGCAAACAAACAGGAGTAAAACGCACAAACGATCCTATATTTTCTTTTGCTATAAAAGGAGCAAAAGAAGAATTATTTTTAAAAGATACAACAAGTTGTTTTGGGGAAAATTGTGTTTATGAAGTTTTAGCCAAAGAGAATGGAAAATATATAATTTTTGGTTTAAATGAAGGGCACGCTCTAGTTCATTACGCAGAAGAAAAAAATACAACTTTTTGTAGATATTTTAAAAATTTTAAAGGTATTTTAATAAACGAAAAAAGGAAAGAAAAAACAATAACTATTGACTACTACGTTAGAGATTTGCAACAGTCTTATTTATGCGATATTAATAAAATTAATCCTATAATTCAAGAAACGCAAAATTATAAAAAAATAAATTTTGCTAAAAATTTTATAGAAATTTATAATACTAGAGAATATGTTCAAGCAATATGTCAAGCCTTAACCAATGATAAATTAGCCATATATAAGAAAGATCGATAATGAAACAATTTTATGAAATTTTAGAAAATATACTTGAAACCAAAGTAGATGAAAATACAAATTTAAGCATGGAAAACTGCAAGAACTGGACTTCTTTAGCTCATATTGATATCATCATGAGTTTAGAAGAAGAATTTGAAATCAAATTTAGCAAAGAAGATTTAAGTCTCTTAAAATCTCAAAGCGCTTTACTAGAAAAAATTCAAACCCTAAAGGCAGAAAAATGAAAGAAAATATTGAAAAATTATTTCAAGCCATCGCTCAAAAAAATCCTATCCATTCTAAATATCTTAAAAAAATTGAATTTCCACAAGAAGACGAAGAAGAATTTGATAAATTAATTTCTTATTATATTCAAGATGGTATCAGTATAAAAGAACAATGCGATTGTTATTTATTGATCCTTAACGATACTTTAGAAGAAACAAAATTTTTCATAGAAAATGGGGCTTATCGTTATTCTAGCTTTGATGAAGTTAAGGATAAAGTTTATTTTAATGAAAGCTATATGAAACAATACATGATAGGCCTAGCTCTTTCTTCTTTTGTTTGGATAGCTCATATTAAAGTGAGAAAGTACTTTTCACAATATTTAAAAAATTTTACTCCAAAAACAACTTATTTTGAAATAGGCCCTGGCCATGGAGAATATTTTGCAAGAGCAGTTAAAAGTGGTAAATTTTCCGCCTTTTATGGACTTGATATCTCTCCAACAAGTTGCGAACTTACTCAAAAAATGGTAAAACAACAAGTAGGGGGATTGATTACAAAATGTGATTTTTTATGTCAAGATTTTTTTACTTATGATTTTGATAAAAAAGCTGATTTGATAGTGATTGGAGAAGTGCTAGAACACGTAGAAAAACCTCTTGAATTCCTTAAAAGATCTAAAGAGCTTCTTAGCGATGGAGGGGAAATTTTTGCAACTATTCCTATCAATGCTCCTGCTATTGATCATATTTATTTATTTTCCCATCCTGATGAAGTTAAAGATTTGATAGAAAAATCAGGCTTAAAATTTAAAGCTTATGAATGTTTTATGGCAAATGATTATAGTTTAGAAAAAGCATTGAAATTTAAAAATGCTATCACTATGGCAGTAGTTTTAAATGCTTAATAAAACACTCAATTTACCCCTTCATCATATAGGCGTAGCTTGTAAAAATTTAGAAAAAGAAAGGGAATGTTTTTTTAAACTAGGTTTTTATAAAGAATCAGAATTTATAGATGAAAAACAAGGGGTAAGAGGCGAATTTATCATTCCTTGTAATGAAGCATTTCCACAGTACAGATTTGAACTTTTGCAAAATTTAAACGATAAAGGACCACTAGATAGCTATTTGAAAAATAATACCAAAATGTATCATTTAGCCTATGAAAGTAAAAATATCGCCCAAGATTTAATTCTTTTGGAACAACAAGGAGGCATTTGTATTGTTCCTATTATGCAAGCAAGCTATTTTGCTAAACTTTGTTTTATCATGATGCCAAATAGGCTTTTAATCGAACTTGTGGAGCTAAAATGAATCTTTTTTCACCCCATTTAAAACGCAATGAGCTTATAAAATTCGCCAAAGAATTAGACTTTAGCAAAAGTCAAGATCTTCTTATTAATGTCCATAGAAATCATGCTTTTGAAGGAGTGCAAAGTATCATTGCTCCTTTTTTACATTTTGCTAATTTAAGAGCTGAGTTTAATTTCAGCTCTTATGATGATAGCTTGAGTTTTGATAACTTTAAAGAAGCTAGTTTAGAACTTTTATGGCTAGATTTAACCCGCTATAAAAATAATGTGCAAAATTTTATAGAAGAAAGACTTTTAGAACTAAGAAAAATTTCACAAAACCCTATTTTAGTTCTTAGTTTAGGAGAATTTAAAACAGATAAAAAAATTTTAAATTGTGAAATTTTTAACATAGAAAAACTCATAAAAGAGTATTTTGATGAAGAAGATATTTTAGACCTAGCTAAAGAAGAACTTACAGGCTCTAAGCTTAATAATAAAGCCTTGATTTTTTTAGCACAAATTTTAGGACTTAGCCTCATCCCTGCACTCGTAAAACCCGCTCTTAAAGCTCTTGTACTTGATCTTGATAATACCTTGTATCAAGGAATTTTAGGTGAAGAGGGTATAGATAATCTTAATTTAAGTCCTTTGCACAAAACCTTACAAGAAAAAATTAAAACTTTTAAAAAACAAGGCTTTTTACTTGCCCTAGCTTCAAAAAATGAAGAAAAAGACGCAAAAAAACTTTTTGAAACAAGGAAAGATTTTATCTTACAATGGGATGATTTTGATGCTAGAATGATCAATTGGGAACCAAAGGGTGAAAATATCTTAAAAATTGCTAAAAAATTTAATATAAATACTAACGCTATGCTTTTTATAGATGATAATATCGCCGAGCTTGAAAATACCAAATTTACAGGCGTTAAAACACTTTTATGCGATGAAAATATACTTTATAAAATCAAACTTTTTCCTAATCTTTTAAAACTTTCAAATACCAAAGAAGATCAAATTCGTGCCAAAGATATAGCAGCCAATGCTTTAAGAGAAGAGCTTAAAAGCTTAAGCGATGAAGAATATTTTCAAAATCTTGAAATCAGCTTAAATTTTAGCAAAAATAATCTGCAAAATATCCCTCGCATTAGCGAACTTTTAGGCAAAACCAATCAATTTATCGCTAATTACACACGCTTAAATCAAGAAAAAGTCGCACAACACATGCAAAAAGAACTCATTGTAAGTGTGAGTATGAGTGATAAATTAAGCGATAGTGGGATTATCGCTATTTTTGTTTTTTCTTGTAAAGAAGGAAATTTATTTATCGATGATCTTTGCATTTCTTGTAGGGCTTTAGGTAGAAAACTTGAAACTAGAATGTTTTTTAAAGCCTTTGAACTAGCTTTACATTTCTTTGATCTTAAAAACAATAATGCAAGGCTTTACTATCAAAAAGGCGAAAGAAATATGCCATTTTTGAGCTTTTTAGAACAAATTTCCAAAGAATTTGAAAAAAACTCAGCCCTTATTCCATTTCAAAATTTAAACTTCAAAGGACTTATAATCCATGAAAACTAGATTTGATAAAGCTAAAATTTCAGGCATTTGCGTAAGCGTACCTGAACATAAAATTTGCATTGATGATGAGTTAGAAAGCGTTTTTTCAAACGATATCAAAACCCTTAAAAGAATGAAAAAAGTCATAGGTTTAAACACGCGTTATATTTGCGATGAAAACACTTGCGTAAGCGATCTTGGAAAACACGCAGCCAATACACTTTTACAAGGTTTAAATATAGATAAAAATAGCCTTGATGCACTCATCGTAGTAACTCAAAGTCCTGATTTTTTCATGCCTTCTACGGCTTGTTATTTACACCAACTTTTAAATTTAAGCTCCAAAACTGTAGCTTTTGATTTAGGGCAAGCTTGTGCAGGGTATTTATACGGCTTATTTGTCGCTCATTCTTTAATACAAAGTGGCTTAGGTAAAATTTTACTCATTTGTGGAGATACTTTAAGCAAATTCATCCACCCTAAAAATATGAATTTAGCTCCTATTTTTGGTGATGGAGTAAGTGCAACTTTAATTGAAAAAACGGATTTTAACGAAGCTTTTTTTGAGCTTGGAAGCGATGGAAAATATTTTGATAAACTCATCATTCCAAAAGGTGCGATGAGAATACCTAAAGCAGATATTTTCAACGATGATTCACTCATGCAAACTGAGGAGTTTAGACAATTAGAAAATCTTTATATGGACGGAGCAAATATTTTCAATATGGCTTTGGAATGCGAACCTAAAAGCTTTAAAGAAATTTTAGAATTTTCTAAAGTAGATGAAAAAGACATTGCTTTTCATCTTTTTCATCAATCCAATGCGTATTTGGTTGATTGCATCAAAGAAGAATTAAAACTTAATGATGATAAAGTTCCTAATTTCATCATGGAAAAATACGCTAATTTAAGCGCTTGTTCACTACCTGCCCTACTTTGTGAACTAGATACTCCAAAAGAATTTAAAGCGAGTTTAAGTGCTTTTGGTGCAGGGCTTAGCTGGGGAAGTGCGGTGTTGAATTTCAAAGATTTATACACAAAAGATATTTTAATTTACACAAAGGAGAAATAATGACAAAAACTGAATTTTTAGAAGAGCTTAAAGAAGCTATGCATAGAGATGAAGACTTAAACGAGGATATGCTACTTGATGATATAGATGAGTGGGATAGTTTGGCTTTTGTATCTGTGATGGTGCTTTATAAAAATCTTTTTACTTTAAAAATCACAGCCGAGGACTTGAAAAATTGTCAAAAAGTAAGTGATTTAATCAATTTAGCAAAGCTTGATTAAAACCTTTAAGGTTTTAATCTTTTATCACTAATTCAAATTTGTCACCCACATCTTTAAATATAAACACTTTATTTCCACAAGGATAAGAGATGGAATTTTCTTGCATGAAAGATTTTCTTTTTTGTAGTTTTTCAAGCATTAAAGGAAGTTCTTTTCTAAATAAGGCTTTATCAGGTATACCACAACCATGATCTAAATTTTTAATAAATTTTCCATCAATTTTATTTTCATCTATCAAATTTAAGCTTACATCGTAACCTAAAATTTTTAATATTTGCATGGTTTGTTGTTTAAAATTGGCAGGCGTTAGAGGATCTTTATCGCTATGATAACTCACATAAATAATATTTTTATTTTTTTGACTTTGCAAAATCAAATGATCCTTATTTAACAATGTTCTAATAAAATAATTTTCATTATTAAAAAAATAAGGTGAATTTTCTTTACGCGTCCAGTGGGTTTTTAGAAAAAAAATAATCCTATTATGTGGAAAATCTTCATAATAATCACCGTAACTATGTTCCATTTCTCTTCCTAAAATATAATTTAAAGGTGGCAAAGCCGAACCCGAATTATCAATCACACCATCCACATACCAAGGAGCTATTTTTGCTATGAGCAAGGCTAAGTATCCTCCATAAGACCCCCCCCCCATAAATTTTTGGTAAATCTGCAAATTTTGGAAAGCGTTTAACTAGATCTTTTAAAGCATTGATATGATCAATAGCTGCCATAATGCCAAAATTTTGATATTCTCCACGCGAAGGAATAAAAGTTGCACTTAGTCTTTCTTCAAAATCATAAGGCAATCGATTTAACATTTTTAATTCTGTCATAATCTCGCTCAAATATTCACAATGACTAACTACAGTATTATTGACTAATTGATCACATGGAATATTGTATTTACGAAGCACTTTTTCTATTAATTTTAAATCATCTTTTGTAAAATCTGCTAATGTTGAATACTTTTCAACATCCGAACGCCTTTGACAAAAACAATGATAAAAAACATGCACTGCTACAACATCAAAATTTTTAGCAATATAATTTCTATAAGAGTCTAAAAAATATATATTTGCATTGGCTCCATAACCTCCTATTATAAAAACTATAGCTTTAATCTCTTTTTCATCATCATAACTTATACGGTATTCAAGTTTGCTAGTTCTTTTTATATTTAATTCTACATCATCACAAGAATCGATTTCAAAGCTTTGGTTTATGAGCATATAAAGGCCTTTTTTATTAATTTATCGATATTATATTACAAAAAATTAAAAAGGTAAATCATGACAACTCATATCTATGATTTTTTAGAAAAAAGTTTAATCAAATTTAGCGAAAAAACTGCTTTTGTAGAACCCTTTGTCAAAGAAAGAAAGGAAATCACTTACAAAGACTTTGATCTCTTTTCTAAAAAACTAGCCAGTGAAATTTTAAAAACTTTAGGAAATGATAATCCTACTCAAGCTCCTGTTTTAATCATCTTGCCTAAAGGGATTGATTGTTTGATTTCATTTTTTGGAGTGGCACTCAGTGGAAATTTTTATACACTTTTAGATGAAAAAAGTCCTAAAGAAAGAGTAGAAAAAGTCATAGAAGTTTTAAAGCCTAAACTTTTTATCACTTCAAAGGACTTAAATTTTAACTTAGATTTACCTACGCTTTATACACAAGACTTTGAAAGTTTTAATATAGATGAGAGTTTAATAAAGCATGCCAAAGAAAAACATATAGATACTAATTTACTCTATGTTTTCTTTACAAGTGGGAGCACAGGCATTCCTAAAGGAGTAAGCATAGCTCATAAGAGTGTGATTGATTATACTTTTTGGGTGTGTGAGACTTTTAAATTTGATGAGAATGAAATTTTAGCCAATCAAGCGCCATTTTATTTTGACAATAGCATTTTAGATATTTTTTCAAGTGTAAAATCAGGAGCGACTTTACACCTTTTACCTAATCATCTTTTTGCCTTTCCAAATAAAATTTTAGAATGCCTTGAAAAAGAAAAAGTAAGCACTATATTTTGGGTACCTTCGGTGCTGATTTATTTTGCAAATACTGAAGCTTTGAATAATTTTAGTTTAAACGCCTTAAAAAAGATACTTTTTTGTGGTGAAATCATGCCCAATAAACAGCTCAATATTTGGCGTAAACACTTACCCAATGCCTTATTTGCCAACCTTTATGGCCCAACAGAAATCACTGATGTATGTTCTTTTTATATCATCAATCGCACTTTTAAAGATGAAGAACTTTTACCGATAGGAAAAGCGTGCAAAAACACAGAACTTTTAGTTTTTGATGAAAATATGAATTTCATAAGTCCTAAACAAATAGGTGTTAAAGGGGAGCTTTTCGTGCGTGGAACTTCTTTGTCTTTAGGGTATTATAATGACAAAGAAAAAACCAAACAAGCTTTTATTCAAAATCCTTTACATGATAATTATTTAGATTTACTCTATAAAACAGGAGATATCGTTTCTTATAATGAATTTGGAGAGCTTTTATGCTACGGAAGAGCAGATAATCAGATAAAATATATGGGACATAGAATAGAACTTGGAGAAATAGAAAGCGTGATAAATTCTCATGTGAATATTAAAAACAGTGCTTGTATTTTTAAAGAAGATATTATTTGTTTTTATGAAAGTGAAGAAGAAATTAATTTTAAAGATTTTTTGAAAGATAAATTACCTTCTTATATGATCCCAAAAAATTTTATTAAACTCGACAAATTTAAGCTTAATCAAAATGGTAAAATTGATAGAAAGGTTTTAAAAGAACTTGTTTAAATAAATATTTTATAATTTCAAAAAACTAAAGGAGAAAAAATGCAAGAAATCAAACAATTTTTTATCAATATAGAAAGAACAGATATCAATGAGAGTATGGAAAATCTAGTAAGTGAAGATTTTATCGATAGTATCGATATCATGGCTTTGGTTGCCGAAATAGAAAAATTTTATAAAAAACCCTTAAAAGCAGAATTTATCACACCTGAAAATTTTGAAAGCTTTGAAAATATCAAAAAAATGCTTGAAACTGCAATGAAAGACTAATCTTTCCTTGCAAGTTCAAGCTGTTCTTTTAAAGAACTGATGATTTCATTTTTAGAAACAATAATTTGTGCTATAAAATCCGCCACATCATCCCAATCTTTACTTAGCATATGGGTTAAAGTATAGTTTTGTTCGTATTCTTCCCAATTTACAGGAGCAAAAAGAGAATTTTTATGCGGGAAATATTTGTTTTTTACCCATTCAAGTGAAGAAGCAAAATAATCCACATAAGCTTTAGCAATATCTTTTTGCACTGCAAATTTTAATCTTTTTTCTTTGCTGCCTTCAAATTTTCTTCTTGTCATAAAAAGCAAAGAATTAAGATTATCCTGCTTTAAATCTTTTTGATTTAATCTTGACATAAGCTCCATTCCTAAAAGATTAAAACTTTCATTTTTGGTTTGTTTTAAAACAAAACTCTCATCCCATTCAAGTCCTAAATGATAAACAAAATCCTTAAGTAAAGTCCCTCCTACATAATCCTCCCTTAGAAGTCTTACTATCAAATTTTCTTCTCCAAATACCTCAGCATGAGTTTTGCAAATCCATTCATAGTCAAAAATATATTTTCTAGGATGATCTTGCGGAGCAAAATCAGCAGAATAATACCCCATATTGTTTTTATGATCTTGAGAACAATGTGAGTTTAAATAACCCAAAGTATCTCTAAAATACACAATAATATAAATTTGAGTAAAACCTAACTCTCTCATAATCTTTTCTAAAATTTCTACATGTTTTTTGGTAGAAAAATCCCAAACTATACCCTCAGCTGAAAAAATAAATTTTTTATCTTTATGTAAAGCACTTTCGCTTTTAAAATTTTCTATAGCTCTAAGAAGTCTTTCGTTTTTAATACAGCTTAAAATACTCTCTTTTTGCAAAATATCTTCTTTTTGAACTAGTTCTAAAACCATATCTACCAAAGCCCAATGCCTATTTGCCACTCTAAGGCTTTTTGGATAAATATAGCCTTTTTTTAAAAGCCTTTCTTCGTTTTGCATCAAAAAACCTTGTTTTTCTTGATTTCCTGTATTGGTAGTTCCTATATGTAAATATGCTGTCATTTTATATCCTTTATCTTTATTTTAATTTATCATCTCTAACTCAAATTTATCTTCTAAATCCTTAAACACAAATACTTTATTCCCACAAGGATAAGAGATAGAATTTTCTTGCATAAAAGATTTTCTTTTTTGCAATTTTTCAAGCATTAAAGGAAGTTCTTTTCTAAATAAAGCCTTATCAGTCATTCTAAGTCCATGCTCTAAACTTTTTACAAATCTACCATCTATATCATTTTCATCCTTTATTAAATGTAAAGTTGCATCATATCCTAATTCCTGATAACACTTATAAAGTTCTATTTTATTTTGCACTGGCGCACCCATATCTTGTATACTATGATAGCTTACAAAAATGGTATTTTTATTTAAATTTGATTGAATTTGAAGATGGTTTGAATTTAAAACTGCTCTGATTAAATAATTTTCATCACCAAAATAATAAGAAGAATTCATATTTCTATTCCAGTATTTATATACAAAACAATAAAGTCTATAACCACTTCCTTCGAAATAAAATTCCCCTTGATTCATTTCTCTTCCTAAAATGCACGCCAAAAATGGCAAGCAAACACCTGAATTATCAATCACACCATCCACATACCAAGGAGCTATTTTTGCTATGAGTAAAGATAGGTATCCTCCATAAGACCCCCCCCCATAAATTTTTGGTAAATCTGCAAATTTTGGAAAGCGTTTAACTAAATCTTTTAAAGCATTGATATGATCAATAGCTGCCATAATGCCATAGTTTTGATAATCTCCATTGGGTGGGATAAAATCACAAGAAAGTTCTATTTTTTGGCTTTCATCAACCAAACCTGCTTGTTTCATTTTATTAACTTTTTGCTCTATAAGAGGAATAATTTGTTCAAAATTATCTTTATTAACCGATAAATGTCCTAAATTAATATTTTTTAAAATGCCATTTACACGCTCTAAATCATCTTGATTGGGAATAAGCTTTGGATTATACTTTTGATCAATACTTTGTCTTGCACAAAAACAATGATAAAAAACATGTACCACTACAACATCAAAATTTTTAGCAATATATTCCCTATCAAAATCTAAAAAAGAAATATTTGCATTAGCTCCAAAACCACCCACTATAAAAACTATGGCTTTGATATCTTTTTCATCATCATAACTTATGCGATATTCAAGCTTACTGGTTCTTTTAATACCTAGTTCTACATCATCACAAGAATCAATTTCAAAGGTTTGGTTTATAAGCAATTTTAAGCCTTTTATTGTATTTTAAAGACAATTATACTTAAATTTTAGTAAAATAAAACACAAAAACAAGGCTTAACTATGAAAAATCTTTGCATAATCCCTGCTCGTGGTGGATCAAAAAGAATTCCTAGAAAAAATATCATTGATTTTCTAGGTAAACCTTTAATCTCTTATAGCATAGAAAATGCTTTAAATTCAGGTATTTTTGATGAAGTGGTGCTTTCAAGCGATGATGAAGAAATCATAGAAGTAGCCTTAAAATACGGTGCAAAAGCTCCTTTTGTGCGTGATAAAAATTTAAGCGATGATTATGCTTCAAGCACTGCTGTAGTGCAAAATGCCATAGAAATTTTACAAAGCCAAAATCAAATTTATGATCATGTCTGCTGCCTTTATGCTACTGCTCCTTTGTTAAATAAAGACATTTTAAAACAAGCCTATGAAAAATTTATACAAAATCAAAGCAAGTTTTTATTTGCTGCTACTGAGTTTGAGTATCCTATACAAAGGGCATTTTATCTAAATGAAAACAATCAAGTTTATATGTTTGATGAAAAACATTATAAAAGTCGTTCACAAGATCTAACAAAAGCTTATCATGATGCAGGAGCTTTTTATTTTGGTACAAGCAAAGCTTGGCTTGAGGAAGATTTTATATTTAAACCTCATTCTAGCGTGTTTGTATTGCCAAGAAATTTAGTTTGCGATATAGACACCATACAAGATTTGGAATTTGCAAAAATACTTTATAAGGTAAATCATGAAAGTGCTTTTTAGAAGCGATAGCTCCAGTCAAATAGGCTTTGGACACATTAAACGCGATCTAGTCTTAGCTAAACAATATAGCGATGTAAGTTTTGCTTGCTTGCCTTTAGAAGGCTCCTTGATCGATGAAATTCCTTATCCTGTTTATGAGCTTAGTAGCGAAAGTATCTACGAGCTTATCAATCTCATCAAAGAAGAAAAATTTGAACTTCTTATCATTGATCACTATGGCATCAGCGTAGATGATGAAAAACTGATCAAGCTTGAAACAGGGGTGAAAATTCTAAGCTTTGATGATGAAATAAAGCCTCATCATTGTGATATTTTACTCAATGTCAATGCCTATGCAAAAGCAAGTGATTATGAAGGTTTAGTGCCTTTTAAATGCGAAGTAAGATGTGGTTTTTCTTATGCTTTAATCAGGGAAGAATTTTATCAAGAGGCCAAAGAAAATAGAGAAAAAAAATATGATTTTTTCATTTGCATGGGTGGAACTGATATAAAAAACCTTTCTTTACAAATTGCTAGCGAATTACCTAAAACAAAAATCATCAGCATTGCAACCAGCTCTTCTAATCCTAATCTTAAAAAATTGCAAAAATTTGCAAAATTACATAACAATATTAGATTATTTATCGATCATGAAAATATTGCAAAATTGATGAATGAAAGCAATAAACTCATCATTAGTGCAAGTTCTTTAGTCAATGAAGCCTTGCTTTTAAAGGCAAATTTCAAAGCTATTTGTTATGTTAAAAATCAAGAATCTACAGCAACTTGGCTTGCTAAAAAAGGGTATGAAGTGGAGTATAAGTATTGATAAAACTTAAAAATTTCACAAAACTTAATTCTCAAGAAATAGAGCTGATTTTTAAATGGCGCAATCACCCCGATATCAATCAATTTATGAAAACAAAATATATTGATTTTGAAGAACATTTAAGATTTTTAAAAAAATTACATCAAGATTCTAGCAAAAAATATTTTTTAGTTTTTCAAGATGAACAGATTATCGGCGTAATTGATTTTGTCAATATCACAACTAAATCTTGCGAATTTGGGCTTTACGCAAAACCTAATTTAAAAGGCGTAGGACAAATTTTAATGAATGAAATTATAAAATACGCTTTTGAAAACTTAAAAGTAAATACTCTTAAAGCTTATGTTTTCAAAGACAATCGCAAAGCTTTAAAATTATATCAACAAAATCATTTTACTATTTATGATGAAGATAAAGATTTTTACCATATTTGCCTAAAGCAATCTGACTGCAAAGCCTTGCCTAGCTAATTCTTCTTTTACATCTTTAGGGGTATACTTAGAAAAATGAAAAATATAAGCACCCGCTAAAGCATCAGCACCTAAATTTAAAGCCTCAACTCCATCACTTGGATTGCTAAGTCCTCCATTGATAATAAGAGGAATTTTAAGTTTATTTTGAAAGATCTTTAAAAGTTCTAAATCATAACCCTTTGCCCTTCCTTCAAAATCCACAGAAGTTAAAAGAAGCTCTCCAGCTCCTTTTTTTTCATATTCTAAAGCAAGTTCTAAAGGACTTTTTTCAAGTAAATTTCCCCTGTCATAAACACAAAATTGCCCTCCTTTTCTTTTAACATCTATAGAACAAACTATACATTGAGAACCAAAACGATTAGCCGCTTTACTTATAAAATCCATATCTTCTAAGGCCTTAGAATTGATAGAAATTTTATCCGCACCTAAATTTAAAATCTTTTGTATATCTTCAAGGGTTTTTATCCCGCCACCTATAGTTAAAGGCATAAAACATTCTTTAGCAAGATCTTCTATACTTTCAAAATCTATTTCTCCACTTTTTGAAGCATCTATATCTAAGATAATAAGCTCATCAACATTGCGTGCATTATAAATTCTCATTGTTGAAGTTAAATGCCCTATAGTGCGAAAATCTTTAAATTCTATACTTTTAACAAGTTGTCCGTTTTTTAACAAAACACAAGGGATAATTCTAGTTTTTAACATTTAAAGCCTTGCAAAATTTTCTAAAAGTTTTAAGCCTAAATTTTGACTTTTTTCAGGGTGAAATTGCGTCGCAAAGATACGATCTTTTTGTAAAGATGCGACAAATTTATGTCCGTATTGTGCTTTAGCGCTTACAAATTCATCTTTGCATTTCACATAAAAAGAATGCACAAAATAAAAATCACTCTTATTATCTATGCCTTGATACAAAGGAACTTGTTTTAAAATTTCAAGCTCATTCCAACCCATATGTGGGATTTTTAAATTTAAATCCTCTTCAAATTTGACTACTTCACCTTCTATAAAACCAAGTCCTTCGCAAACTCCACCTTCATAGCCCCTTTCTAAAAAAAGCTGCATTCCTAAACAAATGCCTAAAATAGGTTTTTTTTGTACTAAAACTTGCTCTTTTAAAGCTTCTATAAAACCAAGTTCTTTTAAATTTTTCATCGCTTCTTTAAAAGATCCCACTCCAGGTAAAAGCAATTTATCTGCTTTTTGCAAATCTTTTGGATTTTTAGCTATGAAATTTATAGCTCCTATTTTTTCAAAAGCCTTAGCAACAGAGTTTAAATTTCCCGCCTTGTAATCAATGAGCGCTATCATTTTAAAACACACTCGTCTTTTCTTACCAAAGAACCATCATAATCTCTTATAAATTTACCATTTTCATCACGTTTAAAAATTTTTTTATTGGTAAAAGAATCTACGATTTTTTGAAATTCTTCTTCACTAAAACCACTGAATTCAAGGTATTTTTTAATAGCCTTTTTAGGGGGCTTGCCATCGTATTTTTGCACCAAACGCACCCCTTCTTCACGGCTGATATAGCCTAAACGAATATCCAAACAAGCATTATCTGTTGCTCTACCAAAGCCATATTTGCAGTATTTTAAATAATCATGCACATGATTAGAATAACAATCTAAATTTTCAAAATTTTCATAAGTAGTCTCAACGGGATGATCTAGAGTTAAAAAACCATATTTTTTAGAAATTTCAAGAATTTTTTTATAGTCCCATTTAAAATAATACCCTAAAAATAGTCCCGTAACCCCTACTCTTTGAAGTTCTTCATCACTTGGATAAGTATATAAAAACAAATCTTTTTCAGTGATGCCATTCACCCCAAGCATATCAGAAGCACGATTTCCTAAAAGCCCGCCAAATTCTTCAAGCCACTCTCTGCCTAAAATATTTTTATTTTTACTACTCGCAGGACCGCCATACTCTATCTGCGGACTTTCTCCCCAGATGATCAAAGGCACTCCAAAATTTACCGCTATGCGTGGAACAGAAGTAAAAATTCCCAAATGGTTTTGCCACTCATTATCCCCTGTTCTTATAAAAGCTTCACGGGCAAGTTTTTGATAAACTTTTGGATCACGCTTGATATGGATCAAATCCACGCCAAGATGATTTAAATTGTCTAAATTTTTGCGCCCTATTTTCGTAGGTACGCTAGGCTCAAAACACACACACAAAGGATTAAGTCCAAGTTCAAGCATTTTAACCACTTGAAAAGTAGAATCTTTTCCGCCACTTACTCCGATAACACAATCATAAACAGGATGTTTTTTGTATTTTTTTATAAGCTCAAAAAATTCTTTTTCTCTTTCTTGCCAATTAATATTTTGATTTTTAGCTTCTTGAGAACGACAAGCATCACAAACACCTTCTTCATCAAAATGTAAATCAGGCTTAGTATCTGGCATCACACATTTTTTACAAAATTTCATAAATTTCCTTTAATTAGTCTTAAATATATATCGTTATAATTAAATTTTATTTTATGATTTTATATATTTATATTATATAAAAATTAAAAAATGAATGAATTCTATAATTTAAATCCATATGGCATTTTTTGAATGAAACCAAGCAAAATCATAACAAAGTTGTAATATTTATATAATATAAATATATAAATTGAAGAAATATATAATATAATTATATATCATTTTAGTCAGGAAATTTACCAAAGAAAGAAAAGTATGCAAATAGGAAATTTTAACACCGATAAAAAGGTTTTTATCATAGCAGAACTTAGTGCAAATCACGCAGGAAGTCTTGAAATGGCACTTAAAAGCATAAAAGCAGCCAAAAAAGCAGGTGCTGATGCGATAAAAATCCAAACTTACACTCCAGATAGCCTCACACTAAATAGCGATAAAGAAGATTTTATCATCAAAGGAGGACTTTGGGACAAAAGAAAACTTTATGAGCTTTATGAAAGTGCAAAAACCCCTTATGAATGGCATTCTCAAATCTTTGAAACCGCACAAAATGAAGGCATACTTTGTTTTTCAAGTCCCTTTGCTAAAGAAGATGTAGAATTTCTTAAACGCTTTGATCCTATAGCCTATAAAATCGCTTCTTTTGAAGCCAATGATGAAAATTTCGTGCGTTTAATCGCCAAAGAAAAAAAACCTACTATCGTTTCAACGGGCATTGCTACAGAAGAAGAACTTTTTAAAATCTGTGAAATTTTTAAAGAAGAAAAAAATCCTGATTTAGTCTTTTTAAAATGTACTTCAACTTATCCTACTGCCATAGAAGATATGAATTTAAAAGGTATAGTAAGTTTAAAAGAAAAATTTAATGTTGAAGTGGGACTAAGTGATCATAGCTTTGGTTTTTTAGCGCCCGTTATGGCAGTAGCACTTGGAGCTAGAGTGATAGAAAAGCATTTTATGTTAGATAAAAGCATAGAAAGTGAAGACAGTAAATTTAGTCTTGATTTTGATGAATTTAAAGCTATGGTAGATGCAGTAAGACAAGCTGAAAGTGCTTTAGGCGATGATAAGTTAGACTTAGATGAAAAAGCTCTTAAAAATCGTGTTTTTGCAAGAAGCTTATATGCAAGTAAGGATATCAAAAAAGGTGAAATTTTCAGCGAAGAAAATGTAAAATCCGTACGTCCTTCTTTTGGACTACATCCTAAATTTTATCAAGAACTTTTAGGAAAAAAAGCTACTAAAGATATAAAATTTGGCGATGCTTTAAAAGAAAGTGATTTTAGATGAATAAAGATCTTTTTTTAAAAAATACTCAAGCTTTATTTGAAGTTGATCAAATTTTAGCGTATAAATTACGTGCTTTAAAAAAAAACGATTTTAAAATACTACAAAATGAAAATGGAATCAATTTTATAAAAGATGATATTACGCTTTATAAAAATCCTAATCAAGAGCTTTTAGAAAATTTAACTCTTTTTCAAAATAAGTATAAAAAATATCCTGTATTATTTTTCTATGGTTTTGGAAATGGTATGTTTTACAAAGCCTTGTGTGAAAATAAAAACCATAAACACATCATCGTTTTTGAAGATGAGCTAGAAATTTTAACCCTAGCTTTACATCTTTTTGATTTCACTAAAGAGTTAAAAGATGAAAAATTAATACTCTTTCATACTTTAAGCATTACCACTGCACAACTTACAACACTTTTTATGTATGAATACATACAAAAAAGTGTGAAAATTTTTAATCTTTTTATACATAGTGATTTTTATCTTAAATTCTATACTCATCAAATACAAGAACTTAACAAAAAACTTATTGAAAATATTCGCTTTATCGTTTTAGCTAAAGGAAATGATCCTTATGATTCTATCATTGGTATCAAACACATGCTTAATAATCTTCCCAAACTTTTAAACCATGGAATTTTTCAAAATTTTTTAAAAGAAAGAAAACAAAAAGTTAAAAACGCCATTATTGTTTCAACAGGACCTAGCTTAACCAAACAATTGCCTTTACTAAAAAAGTATGCAAATAAAGCCGCTATATTTTGCGCTGATAGTGCTTATCCTATTTTAGCAAAGCATGATATAAAACCTGATTATGTTTGCATGTTAGAAAGAGATGATATAGTTTCTAAGTGTTTTGATAATGATTTTAAAGAATTTGATAAAGGAATTTTGTTTATCCTAGCTTCAGTAGTTCATAAAGAAGTTATTGAATTTCTTGAAAGAAATAATAGAGAATATATGCTAGTACATCGTCCTTTACACTTTGCCGTGTCATTAAATCTTAAAGAATTTGGTTATATTGGAGTTGGAGCAAGTGTTGCTAATATGGCTTATGAACTAGCTGCAAGTCTAAGGCATGAAAATATCATTTTCATAGGACAAGACTTAGCCTACGCAGAAGATGGAAGCTCTCATCCAAGAGAGCATATCTATGGAAATAAAGGAGAGAAAATACGCGGTGAAGTTTATACGCTTGCTTATGGAGGAGAAAAACAAGTAAGAACTCAACTCACTTGGAACTTGTTCCGACAAGCCTTTGAAAAAGATATTTTCTGGGCGAAAGAAAAATTAAAAATCAACACCTATAATTGTACCGAAGGGGGTGCTAGGATAGAAGGAACTATAGAAAAACCCTTTAAAGAAACATGTGAAGCTTTGCTTAAAGAAGATCTTAAAAAACCTTTTGACAGGTCTAAAATTTTAGAAAATAAAGAGACAAAAAATAAATTTTTACAAACTCAAAAACTGCTAATTAAAAATGTCAAACAAAGTGAAAAATTTATA
Source organism: Campylobacter sp. CFSAN093224 (assembly GCF_012897395.1). Classification (NCBI taxonomy): domain Bacteria; kingdom Pseudomonadati; phylum Campylobacterota; class Epsilonproteobacteria; order Campylobacterales; family Campylobacteraceae; genus Campylobacter; species Campylobacter sp. CFSAN093224. The sequence continues at coordinate 1,252,769 of NZ_CP040607.1, forward strand.
AAAAAATGTCAAAATGAACTAAAAAAACTTGACTTTGAACTTAGCAAATCTCAACTTAATTTACAAACTCTAATAAAAATTAAGCAAAATCTTCTATTTTTTTTTAAGGAGTTTAAAAAATTAAAACTTTTCAATGAGCTCACTCAAGCCATATATTATCATAACGAATGCGAAATTATGCATTACGAAGTTTTAAATGATTTAGAACAAAATAAAAAAATTAAAGACTTTTTAACCGGTCAAAAAACATGGTGGTTGCAAAGTTTTGAGTATTTAAATACTCAAAACCAAATCATAAAAGAAGCTTTAAAAAAATACGAAAATGACGATATTTCATAAATAAAAGGAAAAATTATGAAATTTAATCAAAATCAAATTAAACTTTTTAATAGAAATATCAATGCTTTAAACAATACTGTTTTAAAGGAAAACTTAAAGCAAATTAAATCAAGTAAATTTAAACTTATTTTAGGTAAAGATAATCTTGATATAAATTTAAAAAATACAAGTGATAATACCTTTCTTTATGAAAATGCTATAGATGAATTAAACTCCATGCTTAATATTTATAATGACAAATATCTACTTTATCCTGTATTGTATTTTTATGGTTTTGGAAATGGGATTTTATTTAAAGCCTTACTTCAAAATAAAAATCACCAGCATATAGTTGTTTTTGAAAAAGAATTAGAAATTATCAAAATCATGCTTCATCTTATGGATTTTTCACAAGAATTAAAAGAAAATAAACTTATAATACTTGATGTTAACTCCTTAGAATTTCAAGATTATTATGACTTATGTTCAAGTAATCCCTTTTTTGGTTTTTCAAGAACTTATTTTCTAGAACTTAGTAGCGATTATTATGAAAAAGATAAAGAAGAAATATTAAATTTAAATAATAATCTTATAGATAAATTTAAAAATGCTATATTGTCAAGTGGCAATGATTCTAAAGATGTTTTACAAGGCATAGAACAACTTATCTACAATCTTCCTAAAATGATCACTCATACTGCTTATCAAGATTTGCTCAAAAAAAGAGAAAATCTTAGTGATACTGCTATTATCGTTTCAACAGGACCTTCTCTTACCAAACAACTTCCTATTTTGAAAAAATACGCAAATAAAGCAACAATCATATCAGCAGATTCTTCATATCCTATTTTAGCAAAGCATGATATCAAACCTGATTATGTTGTATCTTTAGAAAGAATTTTATTAACCTCAGAATTTTTCAATAACAATTTTGGTGATTTTGATAAAGATATTTTATTTATCACAACTCATTTAACCCATCCTCAAACTATAAAAAATTTAGAAAAAAATAATAGAAATTTTATGTTAGCTTATAGGGGTTCTGAATTTATAAAATACTTAAAAATTAAAAATTTTGGAGAACTATCTGAAGGACATAGTGTAGCAAATGTAGCTTATGGACTAGCTGTATTTTTAAGACACAAAAATATTATTTTCATAGGACAAGATTTAGCTTATTCTGATGATGGATTTTCTCATACAAAAGATTATAGAAATCTTAACAAACATGAAGGTCATTATGAAAGAGACTTTGGACATTTTAGAACCATAGCTTATGGGGGAGTAGGTTTTGTGGAAAGCTCTTTTTATTGGAGTTTATTTAGATTTTTTTTAGAAAAAAGAATTTATATAACCAACCAATCTGGGTTTTGTAATACTTATAATTGCACCGAAGGGGGTGCTAGGATAGAAGGAACCATAGAAAAACCCTTTAAAGAAATGTGTGAAACTTTACTTAAAAACAATTTAAATAAAAATTTTCCTAAAATAGTTCCATTGAGCAGTCATAAGCAAAATGAACTTTTATTAAAATGTTATTACAAGATTATAAAAAGTATAAATCACTGCAAAACTTTTAAAAAAGAACTTTTAAAATCTTATAATCACATACAAGAAAGTTTTTCAAATCTAAATTTAATTTCAAATTTAGATGAAGGTAAAGAAATATTAAACTATCTTATCCAAGAAATAGACAAAACAAAATTCAAACTTGAAGATGAAAAAATGCTAGACTTATATGAAATTTTAAATCCAATTCTAACTCAATTTGAACTTAATTTAGCAAGAATTTATGTTTTAAACCCAAAAACTTCAGAAGATTCTTATAATAAATCTTTACTGTGGGTTAAAGAACATATAGAATTTTTTAAAATGATTTATACTCACATAAAAGCACAAGAAAAAGCTTTGATAAAAAATATCACTCCTTTAGAAAATGAATTAACTCAAAGAAATTTAGAAAAATACAAAAGGAAAATAAATGCAAAATACAATTTTTAACAAAAATTTAAAAGCCATGAATGGCAAGGAATACAATGAACTTAAAGAAAAATTAGTCAAAATAAAAGAACTTAGAGAATTTTCTTATACTTTTGGAAAAGATAATTTAGATATTAATATCATTCAAAAAAGAAATTTAAAAACACTTTATAAAAATCCTTTAAAAGAGTTAGAAGAAAAAATTGAATTTTTTAAAGATTATGAAAGATATCCGGCTTTATTTTTTTACGGTCTTGGAAATGGAATTTTATATAAAGCTTTATTTCAAAATGAAAATCATAAAAGAATAGTTATATTTGAAAAAGAAATTGAAATTATTTTTATAGTTTTAAATTTATTAGACTTCAGCGAAGATATAAGAAAAGGTAGATTTATTTTAATCCATACTCCAGAAATGACTTATGCAAAAGCAGATATTATTTTTTCTTTAAGTCCTATTGATCGCTTTTTTAAAACTTATAATTTACATTTACATTCTGATTTTTATAAAAACTACAAAGACGATACTTTAAAAATTAATACTTTAAATTTAAAGGCTATTAAAAACATTAGTTTAAAAAAAGGCAATGATCCTAAAGATGCTATGCAAGGGATCGAACAATTTGTAAGAAATATCCCAAAAATGATCTCTCATCCAAGCTATCAAACCTTGCTTAAAAAAAGAAGAAATTCCAAAAATGAAAATGTAGCCATTATAGTTTCTACAGGACCTAGTCTTGAAAAACAACTTCCCTTACTTAAACAATATACAAATAAAGCAACTATTTTTTGCGCTGATAGTGCTTATGCCATACTAGCAAAACATAACATAAAGCCTGATTATGTTTGTATGATGGAAAGAGATGACATCACAGCAGAATGTTTTAATAATGATTTTAAAGATTTTGATCAAGGAATCACTTTTATTGTAACTTCTTTAGTACACAAAAATACAATTTCTTATCTTGAAAAAAACAAAAGATCTTATATCTTGGCAACAAGATTCTTACCTTTTGCTAGATCAATAGATCTTAAAGAATTTGGATACATAGGCGGTGGGTTAAGTGTAGCCCATATGAACTATGAACTAGCTATCAATCTAAACTACAAAAACATTATTTTAATAGGACAAGATCTAGCTTACGCAAAAGATGGAAGCTCTCATTCAAAAGGCTTTATCCACGAAAAACTCCATGATGGACACCATCAAAGAGATTTTAACAAATATACGACTGTAGCTTATGGGGGGAAAGGAACAGTTCAAAGCTCTGAAGTTTGGACTATATTTAGAGAAATTTTTGAAAGCTTTATAGCATCAAATAAAGACAAAATAAAAACTTATAATTGTACTGAAGGTGGAGCTAGGATAGAAGGAGCTATAGAAAAACCATTTAAAGAAATGTGTGAAACTTTGCTTAAAGAAGATCTTAAAAAACCTTTTGTTAAAATTCCTAAACTTTCTAAAATTCAAAGAAACACCTTGATGCTAAAAGCCTATACAAAAATCAAAAAACAAATTCTTTTAGCTAATACTTTTTTAAAAGAATGTAAAAAAATCAAAAACCAATTAGCCTCTTTAAAAAGAGAAAAATCTAAACTTACTCTAGATCAAATCAATCAAAATCTAGATAAATTTAAAACTCGTTTAGATTCTAATCGCTATAATTTTTTGTTTGAAATTCTAGGTCCAACACTTCATCATGAAGAAGGTATTTTATCACCTTTGTATGTGCAAAGTATTCAAAATGAAAGCGAAAAACAAAATAAACTTTTTGCTTGGCTTTACGCTCATGAATCTTTAATCGAAAGTATTTATGATCTTACCAACACTCAAAATACCATCTTAAAAAAAGCTATCATTCCTTTGCAAGATGAATTAGAAAAAAGAAATTTGATCTAAAGAGCAAATTTTTGCTCTTTAGAAAGATTATTGTAAAAGTTTTAAAACATTTTGTTGTACAGCATTTGCCTGACTCATAGCATATGATCCTGACTGTGCAAGTATGTTATACTTTGAAAAATTCGCACTCTCACTTGCAAAGTCTACATCTCTTATGGTTGATTCTGCTGCTTTAACATTGACTTGAGTTACGGTAATGTTGTTTATAGTAACTTGGAGTTGATTTTGCACCGAACCAATGTCTGCTCTGATTTGATCAAGATTAGTTATAGCAGTTTCAGCTATATCCATTACCGCCATAGCACCTTTAAGAGTAGTTACACCTGCGGTAGCTTCATGAGCACTCACAGTACTTGTTTTTAAAGCTGCGAATTGAGAATTTCCCGAACCTGCTGAGAAACCTGAACCTGCTGAAATTACATAAGTACTACTCATAGAGGCAGTACTAGAGACAATTTGAACCGATCCACTTAAAATTGTAGAATAACCTTTTCCACTGCCTACTGAGAAACCTGAACCTGCTGAGAAACCTGAACCTGCTGAACTCATAAACGCTTCAATACTAGAGGCTTGAAGAATCTGCTTAGCTCCACCACCATTATAAGAATTAAATCCCATAGCATCAGCATTAGCTGCTGAAATTTGACCTTTTGACTCTCTTAAAGATACTGAAGCTTGAGAAATCATATCTGCAGCACCCATACCTATAGCACTAAGTCCAGTTCCACTTACATTAATATCCCTACCATCATTTTTAACTAAAGATAATCTTCCATAATTTTCTTTTTGAGTAGATAAGATTCCAGAACCAACTCCTATATCTCCAGTGATTTTAATGCCCCTACCATCAGCTGAAGTAAGAACAAGCTTACCATTTTCATCTTTAGAAGCTTGAACTCCTGTGGTATCTTTAACAGAATTTATAGCCGAAATCAACTGACCATTATTATCTCCATCTTTATAATTAATCTGACCGATTGTAACCCCATTGATAGCAAAGTCTTGAGAAGTAGTTCCTGCTTTTATCGCATAAGCTCCTGTAGTTTTTACATCATAAGTTGCTCTAACTCCTGTTTTATCAGCATTTTTATTAATCTCTTCAGCTAAAGCTCCAAGACCTGTTCCAACAGAAGTTGAAATCACAACACTATCAAATTTAAAATCTTCTATACCATTATAGTTTTTGATAGTAAGTCCTACTACACCTGAAGTAAAGCTTTGTGAACCTGTTTCAAATCTTGTAACACCGATTTTTGAAGACTGAGTTGGTCCTATGCTTGCTTTTATAGTTTGATTTGAGCTTGAACCGATTTGAAATTCTTGATTGGTAAAATTTCCACTTAAAAGTTGTTTACCATTAAAAGCTGTAGTATTAGCGATATTATCAAGCTCTTCCATTAAACGGTTTATATCTGCTTGAAGCATGGTTCTTGTTTTTAGACTTTGACCATCTTGAGCTGCTTGAGTTGCTTTAGTTTTAATAGTGTCTAAGATTTTAAGTTGCTCATCCATAGCCTTATCAGCAGTTTGTAAAATACCTATAGCATCATTACCATTGTTGATAGCTTGACCTAAAGTGGCTGCTTGTGAACGCAAAGAATCTGCTATCGCCATCCCTGAAGCATCATCTGCTGCGGAGTTAATCCTAAGACCAGAACTAAGCCTACTTAAAGACTTATCGAGCTCGTTAGCATTAACAACTGAATTTGCATGTGCATTTAATGCACCGATGTTAGTGTTTATCCTAAAACCCATTTTAAATCCTTTCAAAATATTGCATCGAAAAGATTAAAGCAAGAAGTGTTCCAAGTTTAAAAAATACCCAAAATAAAAAAGCCTAGCGTTTAAACTAGGCTTGGATTTGTATATATCGCAGTACTTTAAAATATGTAGTTATTGAAGCAGTCTTAAAACATTTTGTTGGCTAGAATTTGCCTGAGCCATAGCATATGAGCCACTTTGAGCCAAGATGTTGGCTTTAGAGTAGTTTGCACTCTCACTTGCAAAGTCTACATCTCTGATTTGAGATTCAGCTGATTTAACATTAACCTGGGTTACGGTAATGTTGTTTATAGTTGATGTAACTTGATTTTGTATAGAACCAATGTCTGCTCTGATTTGATCAAGATTAGTTATAGCAGTTTCAGCTATATCCATTACCGCCATAGCACCTTTAAGAGTAGTTACACCTGCGGTAGCTTCATGAGCACTCACAGTACTTGTTTTTAAAGCTGCGAATTGAGAATTTCCCGAACCTGCTGAGAAACCTGAACCTGCTGAAATTACATAAGTACTACTCATAGAGGCAGTACTAGAGACAATTTGAACCGATCCACTTAAAATTGTAGAATAACCTTTTCCACTGCCTACTGAGAAACCTGAACCTGCTGAGAAACCTGAACCTGCTGAACTCATAAACGCTTCAATACTAGAGGCTTGAAGAATCTGCTTAGCTCCACCACCATTATAAGAATTAAATCCCATAGCATCAGCATTAGCTGCTGAAATTTGACCTTTTGACTCTCTTAAAGATACTGAAGCTTGAGAAATCATATCTGCAGCACCCATACCTATAGCACTAAGTCCAGTTCCACTTACATTAATATCCCTACCATCATTTTTAACTAAAGATAATCTTCCATAATTTTCTTTTTGAGTAGATAAGATTCCAGAACCAACTCCTATATCTCCAGTGATTTTAATGCCCCTACCATCAGCTGAAGTAAGAACAAGCTTACCATTTTCATCTTTAGAAGCTTGAACTCCTGTGGTATCTTTAACCGCATTGATAGCTGAAATTAAAGAACCGTTATTATCTCCATCTTTATAGTCAACCTTACCAATTATAACCCCATTGATAGCAAAGTCTTGAGAAGTAGTTCCTGCTTTTATCGCATAAGCTCCTGTAGTTTTTACATCATAAGTTGCTCTAACTCCTGTTTTATCAGCATTTTTATTAATCTCTTCAGCTAAAGCTCCAAGACCTGTTCCAACAGAAGTTGAAATCACAACACTATCAAATTTAAAATCTTCTATACCATTATAGTTTTTGATAGTAAGTCCTACTACACCTGAAGTAAAGCTTTGTGAACCTGTTTCAAATCTTGTAACACCGATTTTTGAAGACTGAGTTGGTCCTATGCTTGCTTTAACAGTTTGATTTGAGCTTGAACCGATTTGAAATTCTTGATTGGTAAAACCACCACTTAAAAGTTGTTTACCATTAAATGAAGTAGTATTTGCGATATTATCAAGTTCTTCCATGAGTTTATTTATATCTGCTTGAAGCATGGTTCTTGTTTTTAGACTTTGACCATCTTGAGCTGCTTGAGTTGCTTTAGTTTTAATAGTGTCTAAGATCTTAAGTTGCTCATCCATAGCCTTATCTGCAGTTTGCAAGATACCCAAAGCATCATTACCATTTGATATAGCTTGACCTAGAGTATTTGCTTGAGAACGCAAAGAATCTGCTATAGCCATCCCTGAAGCATCATCTGCTGCAGAGTTAATCCTAAGACCAGAGCTAAGTCTTGCTAATGAACTGTCTAAGCTCTTAGCGTTTAGATCTGAATTTGCTTTTGCATTTAATGCTGCGACATTTGTGTTAATACGAAATCCCATTTTAAATCCTTTTAAATAAATTCAAGCTCATCCATGAACTTGTTATACCCTATATCGTTACTTTTTTTAAAAAATTTATACTTTAAACTAAAAAATTATAAATATCATATTTTAATTGCAATCTAAAAATAAAAATTTCAAGCCATTGCTTATAAGATTTTAAATACATCAATAAATATTCTTTTTCATCTTCAATTTTACTAATAACAACTTCACTCAATAATTTACCTTTATGAAAAATCACCCCTTTTAAAACCCCATCATTTAATGAAGAATTTATTTCTAAAAAAGATTCAAAATTGCTAACACTTTCATATGTATTTTTTAAAAAATCTAAAGGTAATTTTCTATCACTAGTTAAAATCATTTTCAATGCATCATTTAATCTCATAGCATCTTCTAAACAAAATAAGGCATTTTGTTTTTCTTCTTTGAAAGTTTCTAAAATTTTATTAAAAATTTTAATACTACGATTAGCTGTTAAAGTTTTTGGAAGAGACTTATTTAATTTACTATTTAAATTCTTAAATTTCTTACAACATAATTCAAAATTAATTTCTTTCGAAAATTCTATCCTAGCACCACCTTCTGTAGCATTTAAAAAATTCACTTGGGAATTTCTTGCAAACAAATCCTCTAATTTTTTTCTATAATCATCCCAAGCTAAATGTGTTAAAACTTCTCCTAAGCCTCCATAAGCAACTGTTTTTAATGTAGGAATATTTAAGGTCGTATCTATATCACTCCCCAAATCAAAACTATCAAAATGAGAATTTCCTTGTTTATCAAAAGATAAATCTTGGCCAATAAGAATTATATTTTTAAATTTTAAAGCAATCGCCAAAGTATAACAAGCATGCCCAACATGGGTTCCAAATTCAAGATAACCAAAATCATTAATATGAAGATTTTGATAAGGAAGATTATCGCTTAATGTTACAGATAAAGGAATTTGTTTTTTATAAAGATAATCAACCACGCTAGGGTGAGTACTTGCCGCTAATATAAATAAGGTTTTATTTTCTGGATTAACTTCTTTGAAAAATTCAAGCGGATATTCTTCAAAATCAAGATTTAACACATAATCAGGAGTTATATCGTGTTTTACAAGCAAAGGATAAGCTCCATCAACACAAAAAATCACAAAATTTTCTTGATATTTTTTTAACAATGGAATTTGCTTTTGAAGGCTAGGACCGGCACATACAACTATACAGCTTTCAAAAAGCCCTTTTCTTTCATCAATAATTCTTTTAAAAGGTATATTTTTCAACATTAAGGGTATATTTTTGTAAAAATTTTCATAACAAGACAAAGAAATTTTGGAGTCAGGATCTAAATTTCTTATTACAAGATTAATATTTTCATGTATAATTTTATCTGCATTCAAAATTTCCTCATAATAATATTTTTTATAAAAATTATTATTAATAAACATTTCATAAAGATTTAACCATAAAAATACATCATTTTGGTCAAAAAGTATTCTAAGTTGTAAATTTATTTTTTTCTCTTGAATATCCACCAGATAAATTTTTCCACTACAAAGCTCTTCACTCAAATCTATCGTACTTAAAGCTAGAATAAAAAGTTCTATTTCACTTTCAAATACAAAAAGATGTTTATAGTGTTTAGCTAAATTTTTAATCAGTAAAGCATTGCCTATACCATAAATACATACAAAAGGATATCTAGGAGTTTTTTCTAAAATACTTTGATAGAAAAAATTTATTTCTTCTTCTAAGTTTTCATACATGAAAACATTATGAGTTTTATCATAGATATTTAAATTTTCATCTATATTAAAACGAGAGCAAATTTTATTTTGTATGAAATTTAAAAGTTTATTTCCTAAGGGTTCATTTACCCCACTTAATAAAGCTTGTATGTTTTTTTCTAGTATGGTCATTAGCTTTCCTTAAATTTTATCTATTTTTAATGATATTTTATTATCCTTCTGGCTAAATTGATACAACAAATCCTCGCAAGGATAAGAAATGCATTTTTCTTTACAATCTTTTTTTGGATTTCGTTTTATTTTTTTTAGCATTAAAGAAAGTTCTTTAGAAATCAAAGTTTTTATAGACATTCCCATACCATGTTCTAAATTTTTGATAAATTTACCATCAATTTGATCTGGATTTTTTATCATATAAAGTTCTGCATTAAAATCAAGCTGTTTTAAAAGCTTATAAAGTTCTATTTTTTCATCAGGTGGAGCTATTTCTTTATCATAAAAAGAGTGATAACTAATATAACATGGTTTTGCGTAATTAGCTTGAATTTCAAGATGTATTGGTTCTAAGATATATCTTATCATTCTTCTTGACACTGAAAAAAAATTATTTGAGCTTGAATTACTTGTCCAAAAAGTTTTGCTAGAACAACAAACTCTAATATTTTGAAAAAAATCAAAAGTACCAAACTCTGAATATTTCATAAAATCAACTTCTTTACCAAACCCAACAAGCTTCCAAAGAAATTTAGCATAACTTGAATTATCTATCACTCCATCTACAAGCCAAGGAGCAATTTTAGCGGCTAAATGCGCTAAATACCCTCCATGAGAACTACCTATCATGATAACTGGTATACCCCCCCCCATAGTATCAAAAAGAGCATATTTTTTAAGATAAAGTGCAACATTTAAAAGATCTTGAGCTTGCATGATTCCAAAATTTTGATACTCATTTTTTGTAGGTTGCAAACTCACATGCAAATTTAAAAAATAATTTGGTGCAAAATCACCTTTTTGCTTACCTTTGGTTATTTGATTATTTATAAAATGAAAAATTTCACTCATTTGTTTATAGTCTTGAATTTTATCAACATCATAAGGAAGCTTGATATCCGCAGCTTCACAACTTACTTTTAAAATAAGCTTGTCTATATCATCCAAATAAAAAGTAGAGCCTGTTTGAGGACGATTACCTATACAATGATAGTTCACACTTGCTACAGCCACATTAAATTCGCCTGCTACAAATTCAGCTAAGTGTTCACGGTAATTTTCATCCGCATCTCCACCAAGCCCAGGGATGATAAACACTAAAGCTTTTATTTCTTTTTCATCATCAAAACAAAGCTTAAATTCAAGCTTTGATTCTCTTTTTACACCCAGTTCTACATCATCACAAGAGTCGATCTCATAAGTTTTACTCACTATCATTACATTCCCCCTATAAAAGATAAATTTTACTCGCTAGGTTTTTAAAATTTTCATTCTTACTTAAGATCACGCAAGCTTTGTTACTAGAAGAGCTTGTAAAGTCTATATTTTCTAAATCTTCATGGCTTTGATTGGCTGCGTTGATGATGGCATTTTTACTTGCTTCATTGCTTGAAATTCCCATGAGTATAAAATCAGCCTTATTTATAAAAACAAGTTTTAAGCATTCTTTATCATCGCTTACGCGAAAATTTACTTCTTTTATACCGTTAAAATTACTAAGATCAACATTTTCAACTCCGCTTACATTACTCATCGTTTTTATAGAGCTTAAATGATCATTTTTCAAAGTATAAATGCTTATATCGTTGATCAAAGTTTTAAGGTTGTTTAAAGACTTACTAACCTCGGCTTCATGCTTGCTTGAACTCATTTTTGGTAAAGCAATAGCGGCTAAAATTCCCAAAATAACAATCACAAAAACAAGTTCTAATATGGTAAAAGCTTTTTTCATCTATATCCTTGAAAAATTTTTATTTTTAGGGCTTAAAATATCTTCTTCTACACTTACAAATTCCTTTTTTTCATAAGCATCAACCGCAGCTCTTGCTATCATCAAAGCATTATCAGAGCAGAATTTTAAAGGAGCTAGTTTTAAATTTGCATTATATTTTTGACATAAATTTTGCAAACGCGAACGCAAGTTAAGATTTGCACTAGCTCCACCTACAACGCCAAAATTTTTAAATTTATAAAGATTAAAAATTTTTTCTAATTTATTCATGATATGATCACAAGCTGTATTTTCAAAGGCATAAGCTATTTCTGCTTTTGTGTCTTCATTTAAATTTTCATGCTTTAAAATTTCCAAACGCACTGCATTTTTAAGCCCTGAAAAACTATAAGCGAGTTCTTTAGAATGCTTTAAAGGTATATTAAAAGAGATATTTTTAAGTTTGGCGTTTTTTGCTAAATTTTCTATGATGACCCCACCAGGATAACCTAAATTCATCATTTTAGCCACTTTATCAAAACTTTCTCCAAAGCTATCATCATTTGTACTTGCTAAAAGCTCTAAGCTTGCATCATCTTTAAGATAAAGCACCATGGTATGCCCACCACTAACAAGCAAAATTCCCATATCTAAAGAAATTTTTTCTTCCAAAAAAAGACTATAAATATGACCTTTAAGATGATTTATAGGGATTAAGGGTAAATTTAGCGCACTTGCTAAGGTTTTTGCCATAGAAATTCCACTGAGCAAAGAAACACTAAGTCCAGGTTCATTTGTCACAGCTATGGCACAAAGATTTTTAAAATACTCTTTACATTGCTTAAGTATCTTTGGTAAAGCCTCGCTATGAAGTCTTGCAGCAAGTTCAGGTACCACTCCCCCATAGATACTATGATCTAATTCTTGGGAAATTTTTTTATGAAATTTACATTCTAAGGTGTTTTTATCAATGATAGCTATAGAACTATCATCACAAGAACTTTCTATAGCTAGGATAAGATTTTTCATTCAAATTCCACTAAAATAGAACCTAAGAATTTATCTTTTGATCTTGCCATTTTAAGAGTGTTTAAATCCAAATTTTTAGCATTTTTGATCAACTTGCTATTGGTATTTGCTTCTAAAAGTTGTTGCAAATTCGCCCCTCTTAACTCATAAAATTCCACTCTATAAATTTTACCTGCCATATCTAAAGAATATTGTGTTTGCATATTTTTTTTATGAACTAAAATACCACTTTCATCTTTTGAGTGATCAAAGCCTATGATATTTACGCGCACATTAGCTATCTTTGGAATAAGAAAATTCTCTTTTACTTTCACCTTGGTTCCAAAAGGAACGGTGGTTTCATTGCCATCAACTTGAAAAGTTACTTCATTAAAAGCATCGCTAAATTCTAAATACTCAGGATATAATCTTGTTTGAAAACGATTGCCATACTGGATATAAAAAGAATTTCCTTCTGCGATAACAGCGGTAAGTTCATTGCTTGTGTTATAATTTAACTCTTTATTTGCCGGAAAAGGCACATAGTTGATAACCTTTCTTGGATTTTTTAAAGAAAGTAAAATTCTATCATTAAAAAGCTTCACTTCAAGCTCTTTATTTATGGCTTTATCAACCCCTTGTGGAGTGAGTTCGAAATCTCTGCTAAATTCAATTCCTGCAGTTTTTAAATAATTTTCAATTGCCAAAAGATGATAATAAGCTCTTAAATTTACGGGCAGATTTTTACTTGCTTCATTTGCAAAAGCGGCTTTGTGATTTGAAATCACAAAATAAGTTAAAGCTTTAAGCATTTCCGTATCGCCAAGCTCTTGGGTTTTGGTGTTTTTAAGATGATAAGCATGCTTTGGATCAGCAAGCGAAGAATTGACACTATTTACGGTTTGAGTGGCGATATTTTCAAGATCAGGGTATTTGCTTGCATTGATTTCGCTTGTATCAATCACGCTTGAATTTCCCCAACGCTTAGGATTTTGCATCGCATCGATATAAGTGGGTTTATAAAAACCCCAACCATCGTGAAGATTGATCACCATACTAACTTCAGGAAGTAAAATAAGCTCTTTAATGCGTTGAACGGTTTTATAATCAGGATCTTTTGGGCTAATGCTTGCAAATTTACGGTTTAAATCCCCATTATTCCCACGAGAACGCTTGATAATGCTATCAAAAGCTAAATTTGGAGCCACTATAATCTTACCCTTAGTGATATTATAATCACTCAAAAGCAAACTTGCCGCATGAAATCCACCAGGCTCATCGCCTTGAATTCCACCAAAAATTAAAACTGTATTATTATCATCTAGACTTTTTCCATTTTCTCCTACGCTAAAGTCTAGCTCTAAAGCAAAAATGCTTGTTATAAAAAATAAAATTGTTAAAAAAAATTTCATTTTAACTCCTTAAATACTCTCTTGTTTTAAAATCATACTCAAAAACTTCTTCTATGCTTGAAATTTTAGGTACTCCAAAATGATCAAGGGCTTTAAAAATGCATTTAGCAATGTCTAAAAATCCACTTTTATTTTCTAAAAAATTATAAACACCAACTTCATTAGCAGCATTGATGATAACACCTAAATTTGGCTCTTTTAAAAATGTATTTTTAAGCTTAAAAATAGGATATTTTTTTGTGCTGATTGGATGAAATTTTAAAGCAGGCATTTTGCTAAAATCAACAGCCTCTAAAATAGGCGTATCTTGTTTTTCAAATATAGCATCTGAAATAGCTAGTTTCATATCTGCTTTTGAAAAATACGCCGTACTAGCTCCATTTTTAAATTCACACATTGCATGCACTAAAGATCTTGGTTCTATTAAAGCATCAATTTCTTTAAAATCATATAAATGATAAGCCTCTATAATCTCAAAAAGCTTATTTGCCATAGTCGCACTATCTATAGTGATCTTTGCTCCCATGTTCCAATTAGGATGTTTTAAAGCATCTTTGACACTGACTTGATTTAAATCTTTGATTTTATACCTATAAAAAGCTCCACCACTTGCTGTGATATAAAGTTTTGCTATATTTTTTTTACCTTCGAGTAAAAATTTTAAAGCTGCATGCTCGCTATCAACGGGTAAAAATTTAGCCCCTTTCAAAAAACTCCCAGCTACTACAAGACTTTCTTTGTTAGCTAAAGCTATGTTTTTGCCAAGCTCTTTAGCCTTTAAAGTGCTTTTAAGTCCTGCAAAACCTACAATGGCATTGAGTAAAAGCTTATCTTGACATTCTGTTAAAATTTGCTCTAAACCTTCTTGCCCTATAAAAACTCTATCGTGTTTAACTAAATGCTTATTTTTTGAATCTTTTATGGCAACAAATTTGGGTTTAAACCTTGCGATTTGCTCATTTAAAAGAGCGATGTTATCCCCACAAGCTAAAGCAGAAATGGGAATGTTTTTTAAAGCAGCAAGTTTAAGAGCATTTACTCCTATACTGCCCGTACTTCCAAAAAGTATCATAAAAGAGCAACCATCACAAAAGCAGCAATGATCACCGCATCGATCCTATCGAGCACGCCCCCATGACCAGGGATAAGATCTCCACTATCTTTTACACCTGCTTCTCTTTTAAAATAACTCTCAAGCAAATCTCCAATCACTGCAAAAATCGCTACAAAAAACGAACAAAGCAAAGAAAGCCAAAAACTATAAACAAAAACTCCCAAAATAGTTCCAATAACACTCGCACAAATCAAGCCACCTATAACACCTTCTAAGGTTTTGTTTGGACTTGTTGGAGAAAAAGGAGTTTTACCCATAAGTTTTCCGATAAAATACGCCCCACTATCACAAGCTGCAACGATAATGATAAGCCAAAAAAGTGCAAACATACCCTGATCTAAATACACTTGCCAAAGTGCTAAAATAGGCAAACTAGGATAAATATAAATAAGAGCTGGTTTTAAGGAAGCCTTTTTATAAACCAAATATCCAACGACTAATAACAAAGCTAAAATCCCAAAAAGCAAAGCTTTATGCGATAAACTTCCCAAAATAAAAGCTATAGCCAAAGGGATAATAGAGATATTTTCTAAAGCAAAAAGTTTTTTTGCTTCACTAAAAGATAGATACAATAAAACCGCAAAAACGATAAAATTGATAAAAAATTGATCAATCAACGCGATAATAATAATAGCCCCTATCATCACAAGAGCTGAAATAATTCTAGTTGTATTAAACATATTTTTCCTTATATACTAATATCTAAGCGATGAATGCTTTGTGCGTCTTTAAAATTTGGATCTTTAGACTCATCTTCTTCATTTTTCTCATCATCGCTGGTTTTAGCTTCTTGATTGTGTTTTTTCTTTTTTTCTTCTTGTTCGGCTTTTTCTTTGATCTCTTCTTTGATTTCATGAGTCTCATTGACTTTCTCAAGCTTGTTTAAAGTTTTTTCTTTTTCATTAAATTCAGCCATATTTAGCGTAGCTGCAAAACCTTCTTTTGCAAGCTCATTGCTTGCTTGTGTAGCTGGATAAGCCATATTCTGATTTATATAATTGATATTTCCTAAAGGGCTAACTGGCATTTTAATCCTTTGTGATATTAATACTTTTAAAATTTGTATAATTTACAAACGCCTTTTGCTGAACCTTAACAAAATTTTTTAAAGTATAATCGACCCAATACGAACCTTTCTTTAACTTAGAAAAGCTTACACAAAGCCTTGCAGCAAATTCTATCACATCGAGGCTGATTTTTTGCTTGTTTGATACAATCAAAGTATGTGCGCTAGGAATATCCCTTACATGAAGCCACAAATCATCTTTTTTAGCATTTTTAAGTAAAAATTCATTGCCTTTTTCATTTTTACCCACGCAAATTTTAAACTCGTTAAAATAAAAATTTGCCACAAGATCTTCTTGTTTATGATCTTGATTTTTTTTGCTATTTTTTTTAGGTAGTAAAATTTCAAGCTCTATCTCACTCTTAGCTTGAAGCAATAATTCTTTCAAACTCAAGGTAAAATCTAACTTTTCTTTTAAATTTTGTCTTTGTATGTTTAAATTTTTAGCTTTTTGTTCTAATTTTTTAGCATTTTTATAATATAAATTAGCGCTTTGCTTAGGATTAAATTCAAGCTTAAATTCAAGCTCTTTGCCTTCAAAATCATCAAGCTTAAATTCCCTTTCATAATCTTTTAAAACACTCAAATTTGCAAACAATACATCAGCCCTTTTTCTGTATTCTAAAGCTTTTAAGAGTAAAGAATTTTCTTCATCTAAACTAGAAAAAAGTTCTTGTAAATTTTGTATTTTTTTATCCACTTGTGCAAGTTTTAAATTTTTTATTTGTTTGATTTTACTCTCATAAATGCTTGTAAATTTGCGAGAAAAATAATCTGCAAAGTCTTTAATTTCCTCAAAATTTTCATCCATTTTATAAGGCTTTAAAGACTCTAAAATCACATTAGGTTTTACAACACGATAACTTTTATCAATGTGTCTTAAAGCCTCTATGATCAAATCTTTTTCATCTGTAAGAATAACATTGGTATTTTTACCCGTAAATTCAAAATAAATTTTGCTCTCATAGCTTTTATAAGCCTTATTAGCTTTTACACTAAAACATAAAATACGATTGCCTTCAAGGACTTTAACTTCCTTTATAAAAGCATTGCTAAAATACTTTTTAAGCATAAAATCAAAAGGTGCATTATAATTTTTTGCATTAAATTTAGCTGTATAAATCGCACTCATTGCACGAGTAAGATCAAAAATAAATCTTTCTCTATCAAAGCTTAATTCCAAAATATTGTCATTGATACGCTTGATAAAATCAATTTTTTTAAACCGAGAAAAAAAAGTTTGTAATTGTAAAAGTTCTGTGTATTTCATAAAAGAAATTATAAAATATTTTGGCGAATTTTGTGGTAGAATTACATTAAAAAGGAAATTTGTGCAGCTTAATGAGCTAAATTGCGTGATTTTATGTGGTGGTAAATCTAGCCGTATGGGACAAGATAAAAGCAAATTGATTCTTAAAAATCAAAATTTAACTCAATTTCAAGTAGATAAATTTTCTAAAATTTTTAAAAATGTCTATGTGAGTGCGAAAGAAGACAAATTTGAAAACCATTTTAGCTTGATAAAAGATTCTTTAGAATTTGAAGTTTACTCTCCTATGCTTGCGCTTTACTCTATACTTTCAAATTTTAAAAATGAATTTGTTTTTGTTTTAAGTGTAGATAGTCCTAAAGTAGGTGAAAATGAACTTTTAAAAATGCTTCCTTTTTTAGAACAAAACTATAAAATAATCATAGCAAAAACCCCTTTGCATAAACATCCCTTATGTGGCTTTTATCACAGCTCTTTAGCTCAAACTTGTAAAAATTTCTTAGAAAAAAATGAACAAAAAATAGGACTTTTATTTTCCGAGATTAAAACCAAATTTGTAGAATTTGAAGATGAAGATGCTTTTTTAAATCTTAATTTTTATGAAGAATATGAAAAATTTAAAAGCAAGTTAAAATGAGAAAAATTGCTTTATTTTTAAGCTTATGCGTTTTTATATGGGCTAGTGATTTACAACAAGCTTTAGAGTATGAAAAACAAGGCGATTATAAAAAAGCTATGGAAATTTACAAAAAACTCGCTTTAAAAAATTCATCTGTTTTGATTTCTCAAGAACAAAATAACTCAAGTCAAGCAACACAAACGCAAAATTCTATCACTATAAAAAAAGAAGAAAAACAAGACTTTTCTCGCTTAGCTTTGGCTAATTATCTTGGTGAAAATGAAAGCTTTAATCCCCTTGGCATTAGCTCTTATAAGATGAATTATTTTTTACCTTTTGCTTATAGTTTTAATTCTTTAGGAGTAAATAATAATAAGAGTGAGGCGAAATTCCAACTTAGTGTTAAAAAAAGACTTTTTGAAAATTTACTAGGACTAGATGAAAAATATTATATAGCCTATACTCAAACTTCTTGGTGGCAAATTTATGAGCATTCTTCTCCTTTTAGAGAAACCAACTATCAACCAGAATTTTTTATAGATCTTCCTTTATATCTTAAAGATTATGAATTTTTTAACAATCTACGCGTAGGTATATTGCATGAAAGCAATGGCAAGGGAGATGAGAATTTACAATCTCGCTCATGGAATAGAATTTATGTATCTACTGCTATTTTATATAATAAATTTTTATTTGTTCCACGCCTTTGGTATAGAATTCCTGAAAACAAAAAAGATGATGATAATCCTGCCATCTTGCATTATATGGGAAATTTTGATGTGAATTTAGCGTATTTAGGTGATGATTATTTTATCAATCTTATGCTAAGAAATAATCTTAAATTCCACAATAACAAAGGCGCTATACAAGTTGATCTAGGATATGATATTTTTAATAACGGAATTTATTGGTATTTACAATACTTTAATGGCTATGGAGAAAGCCTTATAGACTATAACAAACACTTGCAAAGACTTTCCACTGGATTTTTGATTTCTTACTAAAATATCCTTTGTAGTTTTATCATTTCTTAAAACAAATTTCATTACAATTTCATTTTTGATAATTATTATTACTATAAGGAAAGATTTGTTTTTTAAGCATATATTAAGTTTAAAAGTGCTTATAGCTTTACTTTTATTCTTTGGAATGATAAGTTTATTTATAGGAGTTATCAGTATCAATGTAAAAGATATTCTTAATCTTAACTCCACTCAACTAGAAATCATAACTCTCACAAGAATTCCTAGACTTATAGCAATTTTACTCACAGGAATGAGTCTTAGTATATGTGGGCTTATCATGCAACAACTCACGCAAAATAAATTCGTTTCCCCAACTACAGCAGGGACCATGGATTGTGCTAAATTTGGCATACTTATTTCTTTAATATTTTTTACTGGAGCGTCTTTTTTCACTCAAGCTATCATTGCTTCTATATTTGCACTTTTGGGTTCTTTTATATTTATCCAAATTTTAAGAAAAATCAAACTCAAAGATGTGATTTTTGTACCTTTGATAGGCTTGATGTTTGGAGGTATTATTAGTGCTATAACCACTTTTTTTGCCTATGCTTTAAATTATATACAAAATATCCAAGGTTGGCTACAAGGCAGTATGGCAAATGTTATGCAGGGAAATTATGAATTGCTCTACATTTCTTTACCACTTTTTATACTTGCTTATTTTTTAGCTCATAAAATCACCATAGTTGGCATGGGTGAAGATATAGCTTTAAATCTTGGAATTTCTTATAATGGTATATTATTTTTAGGCTTAGTGATTGTAAGCATTATCACTAGCTTAGTGATTGTAAGCGTTGGGATTATCCCTTTTTTAGGGCTAATTATCCCAAATTTAGTAGCTCTTTATCTAGGTGATAATCTTAGAAAAAATCTTATCTATATAGCACTTTGTGGAGCTTTGTTTTTACTTGTTTGCGATATCATTTCAAGACTTGTTATCTTTCCTTTTGAAATGCCTTTAAGTATCACTACAGGTGTTTTAGGGTCTTTAATCTTTATCTTTCTTTTACTAAAAAAGGAAAGTTTATGCGTAAAAAAATGCTAATTTTAAGCTTTTTAACACTTAACATGATAGGGATTTTTATATTTGTGGGTTTAAATGGCTTTGATGAGTATGCCTTAAAAAGTCGTTTTTTACAAATTGCGGCTATTATTATAGTAGCTATTTGTATCGCTGTTTCAACAGTGATTTTTCAAACTTTATGCAATAACAAAATTCTAACCCCTGCTATCATAGGATTAGATTCTTTATATATGTTGCTTCAAAGTGCTCTTATCTTTTCTTTTGGTGCGGCTAATTTAAGTGTTTATAAAAACGATATCAATTTTTTAATCACTCTAGTTTGTATGGTGGTTTTTTCACTAGGACTTTATAAGATTTTATTTAGTAGTGATAGAAGTATTTATCTTATCATGCTTTTAGGTTTAGTTTTTGGAACACTTTTTAGCACTTTAAGCTCTTTTTTTGAAGTACTAATCGACCCTGATGAATTCATGGTAATACAAGGAAGAATGTTTGCTAGTTTTGATAATATTGCTTTTGATGTTTTAATTCTTGCTTATATTATTAGCTTTTTAAGTTTTATATGGATTTTTCGCTATATGAAATTTTTAGATCCTTTAAATTTAGGCAAAGATTTAGCGATAAATTTAGGGATAAATTATCAAAAAATTTCAAAACAATTAATGATTATCATAGCTATTTTAACTTCTATTAGCACCGCACTTGTAGGTCCTATAACCTTTTTAGGACTTTTAGTAGTAAATATCACTTATGAGCTATTTAAAACTGCAAAGCATAGTATTTTGCTAAGCGCTTGTATACTTATTAGTATTTTGGCTTTGCTTGGAGGGGTGTTTTTTGTCTCTAGAGTTTTTGATTATAATGCCACTATAAGCGTGGTTATTAATTTCTTAGGTGGGATATATTTTATCTATCTTGTATTAAAGGGTAATAAATTATGATTAAACTAAAAAATATCACCAAATTTTATGATAATAAAGTCATTATTTCAGATCTTAGCCTTGATTTTCATAAAGGCAAAATCACTTCTATAATAGGAGCCAATGGCGCTGGAAAATCCACTCTTTTAGCTCTAGCAAGTCGTTTGATAAAACCTAGTAGTGGAGAAATTTATATAGATGGAATGAATTTAAAAAATTATAAAGAGCAAATCTTAGCACAAAAAATTTCCATTCTCAAACAACAAAACAATATCAATTTAAGATTAAAAGTTGAAGAATTAGTCGCTTTTGGGCGTTTTCCGCATTCTCAAGGAAGACTTAATACAAACGATAAAATCAAAATCAATGAAGCTTTAGAATACATGGAACTTAGCAACTTAAGAAATGAATTTTTAGATACATTAAGCGGGGGACAAAAGCAAAGAGCTTTTATAGCCATGATCATCGCTCAGGATACTGAATTTATAATGTTTGATGAACCTTTGAACAATCTTGATATGAAGCATAGCGTACAAATCATGCAACTAATGAAAAATTTAGTCAAAGACTTTAACAAAAGTATAGCTGTTGTATTACATGATATTAATTTTGCTTCGATTTATTCTGATGAAATCATAGCCTTAAAAGATGGGAAGCTTTTAAAACAAGGCTCAAAAGATGAAATCATCAATCAAGAAAATTTAAAACAAATTTATGATATGGATATACCCGTAAGTCAAATTAATGGTAAGAAAATTTGTATTTATTTTTAAAAAGGAGAAAATATGAAAAAATCTTTAGTTTTTGCATTTTTTGCATTTTTTTTAAGTCTAATCTTAACAGCTTGTAATTCAAACTCAAATGAAAACAACGCAAGTTCTACAACAAAAACCAACACTGCTACGGTGAAAGTTTTGCCTATTAGTATGAGCGATGAGGGTGATAGTTTTTTAGTGAAGGATAGTCTAGGAGAAAATAAAATCCCTAAAAATCCTTCTAAGGTAGTGATCTTAGATCTTGGAATTTTAGATACTTTTGATGCTTTAAAATTAAATGATAAAGTCGTTGGCGTTCCTGCTAAAAATTTACCAAAATACCTACAACAATTTAAAAACAAACCTAGTGTAGGTGGAGTACAACAAGTTGATTTTGAAGCCATTAATGCTTTAAAACCTGATCTTATCATCATTTCTGGACGCCAAAGTAAATTTTATGACAAATTAAAAGAAATAGCTCCAACTTTATTTGTAGGTCTTGATAATGCAAATTTTTTAAGCTCTTTTGAAAACAATGTCTTAAGCGTTGCAAAACTTTATGGTTTAGAAAAAGAAGCTTTAGAAAAAATTTCAGATATTAAAAATGAAATTGAAAAAGCCAAAAGTATAGTTGATGAAGATAAAAAAGCTCTTATCATTCTTACAAATTCTAACAAAATTTCAGCCTTTGGTCCTCAATCTCGCTTTGGGATTATTCACGATGTTTTAGGGATTAACGCGGTAGATGAGAATATAAAAGTAGGCACACACGGAAAAAGTATCAATTCTGAATTTATATTAGAAAAAAATCCTGATTATATTTTTGTTGTTGATAGAAATGTCATCTTAGGCAACAAAGAACGTGCTCAAGGCATACTCGATAATGCACTTGTCGCTAAAACCAAAGCAGCGCAAAACAAAAAAATCATCTATCTTGATCCAGAATACTGGTATTTAGCAAGTGGAAATGGACTAGAGTCTTTAAAAACTATGATTTTAGAAATCAAAAACGCTGTAAAATAATATAACTTCGCAAGGGCTAGTCTCTTGCTTCGATACTCAATAAAATACTTAGGATTTTCAAGAAAGTTTTAGTGGCGGACAGAGAGGGATTTGAACCCTCGAGACCCGTTAAGATCTGCACCCTTAGCAGGGGTGTGGTTTCAGCCACTCACCCATCTGTCCAATAAAGTAAAGTATGATTATACAAAAAAATAAATAATACCTAGCTTAAAAAGCTAGGAAAAATCAAAGGCTAAGATAAGCCAAAAGCAAAGTTACAACAACCCCTACTCCAAGAACTGCAAATTGTTTACTTCTATCTTTTTTATTTGCAAACAAAGTAATCATAAGCCCTGAAATATAAAGCATAAATAAAGTAATACCAAAACCTACGCTAAGCACAGAAAAATACCAAGCACCCTTATCTTTATGAAGCATAATCATATCTCCAAGTAAAGATCTTGTTTTTAAGGTAATATTGTATTCATTAGTAGAATTTTGAGTTATATTAGCACTATAATGAGTTCCACCTATTGTTATACCTTTATCTTTACTTTTAATTATATTTGTATTAGATGGTACTTTTAAACCATTTGTTTTTAAATACTCTATTAAAGCTTCTCTTTCTTTACCACTTTCTATAACTTTTGACAATTGATACTGCTCAACTTTTAAGCCCACATCTTGATTAATACCAAAAATATACGCTATACCTGTTAAAGCAAAAAGCAAAGCACAAGGCAAAAAGAACAAACTAAGATAGATATGAACCTGTCTAAACAATTTATTTTTATTGATCATTTTAACTCCTTTTTGATTATCAAAATTTGTTATATTTTGACAAAACAAAGTGAAGCAAAAGTGAATTTTAAATAAAAAGTTTATATTTTTTAAAACAAAGAAAAGAAAAAGCCCTATGATTATAGGGCTTAAGAATTATTTTTTATCAATCACTTGATAATTATAAGGAGCAAGCTCTTTATCATGCTCTAAAAGTTCTTTTGGAGGATTGCCATTAACATCTTTTTCATCTGCATAGTAACGCTCTCCAGCTTTATGATTATTAACATCTACTTTATAATAAAGCTCTCCTGGATTAAATTTTTGAATATCTTCAAAACCTAAATTTGAAGTTTTAAAATCTTTAATTCCATTTGCCGCTGCAATTTCTACAAGTTTAGTTTGTCCCATTCTTGCCATATCAACAGCTTGCAATAACATTCTTGAAGCTTCGCGAGGATTATGAAAACCAGTTGAGTTTTCAGCATTAACAAAATCTGCTCTCATTTGAGCTTTACGATGAAGTTCTAAAACTTCTTTTAGCTCTTCGCTAATTTTTTTCGCATCAGCTTTTCCATCGCTTTGGAATTTTTCCATATTGCCTAGTTCATCGCGTAATTTTTTAGTATTCATAATCAAACTAACAATTGCATACTCTGCAGTTCTTTGATCATGTGCAACGCTGTTTTGTATGTCAAGCACTTGAGCTTTTAAATAATCTTCACTTTGTTTATGACAAGACTTACAAGCAGAGTTAATATCTCTTAAAGGAGAAGTGATATTGTGTTGAGTAACCTTTTTAGCTCCTTCTCTAACATAAGGCATATGACAATCCACGCAACTTACTCCATTTGCAGCATGCACACCGCCACTATAAAGTTCACTTTCTGGATGTTGAATTTTAATAATTTGCGCTCCTGTTAATTTATGAGTAAAATCAGCTCCAAATACTCCACGAACTTTATCATAATAATCATCTAGCATTTCAATTCTAAATGGTTGTCCTTTTTTCCACTCACTCCAAGGAAAAGTTAAAACTATACCATCGGTTTCAATCTCTTTAGCTTTATTGCCATCTCTCCAAAACTCATACTCATCATAATTTTTCTGAGTTCCATTCCACCATTTTTTAGAACTATCATCTACAATAGTTTCACCCATTACTTTTACTTTTTCCCCTGTTGGTTTAAAATAGTATTCAACATGACATTGAGAGCAAACTAAAGTTCTCATTTCTTCTCTTGTAGCTTTTACGCCTTGTACTGGATCTTTTTCATATCCTCTAGAAACTAAAGCATTAATAGCTGCTGGACGAGTAAGTCTTAAACTCATATCATTTGGATTGTGACAATCTGCACAAGTTACACCCATTCTTTTACCACCATGTGGGCCTGCATGTTCAGGTGAATTTTCTACTATACTATCAACAGCTGGGATATTTTTAATCATAGTCCAATAATTTGTAGAGTTAAAAGCAGTAAAATCTCCTTTAGCAACATTTTTTATAAGCCATGGAGTCCATCCACTATGACAATTCATACAAGCTGCAGGTTGACCTTTAAAAGCAGCAAGTCCATGGGCATTAAGAAAATCTTTGTTGTTTCTTGCTGTTTTCATTTGATCTACTTGAACCCAAAAATGCCCTCTTTCTTCATTGAAATCAAGACTAAAAGGATATCCTGCCCAAAGTATGGTTAATTGAGGAAAGCGAATTAATTTTGAATAAGCTAAATTACCACCAAATTCAGTAGTCTTAGGCTCTTCTTTTTCAACCGTTAAATACATTTTTAGTTGCTCTGGAAAAACCTTACCCCATTTTTCAAAATTTGGATCATCATCGCTAAGCAAAGAAAAATCAGCATTTGCTGCAATGGCATTTTTATTTGCTTCATCTTCTTTTTTTTGATTGATATCATTATTTAGCCATAAAACTCCCGCTATAAGTAAAACCAAAACGACAATACCTAAGCGTAAAATATTTTTTTTCATTCATCTTCTCCTTATTAAATTCCGTGTTTATGTCCAACATCTTTATGACAAGAAGCACAATTTAATGACTTGTCTGCATGTGGATTTGTTGTAGCATTGATAGCTGTTTGAGCAAAATCTGCATGACAGCGTATGCAGTTTTCTTGCACCATTTTTCTGCTTTTTTCAGTCGCACTCAAATTTGTAGGCAACTCATCAAGTTTAAAAGTAAAAGCATAAGCATGTCCTAAACCACTTTGCGCTTTAGCTATCCACTTAGCTACAAAATTATGTGGCAAATGACAATCCACACAAGTTGCTCTTGGTTCGCCTTTGACTTTTTGAGAGTGTGGTCCTGCCATGTATTCGTTATAAACTTCATTCATAATATGGCAGTTATTACAAGATTCACTTGCATTGCTTAAATAAGATGTGCCCTTAGCGTTATAAAAAGTATAAAACCCAACCGCAAAGAAAACAAAAAGCAAAACAAGAAAAATAGTAAAAAGATTCGAAGTTTTCTTCAAAATTTTCCTCCTTAAAATTATCATTTCTTAAAATCTTCAATGAAACAACAATGTCACAGAATTTCCCAGAAATAAATTTTGTGATTCTAACATAGATGAATTTAATATAATTTTAAAGATATATTTACTCTTAATTAACCTAAAAAATTTAAAACTTTTATTCAATAATTTCAAAATAAATGATAAAATACAACTAAAAAAGGAAAAATTAATGCAAACAAGTCCTGATATGTTTATCAATCGCGAACTTTCTTGGCTTCGCTTTAATTCTCGTGTTTTAGACCAATGTTCTAAAAATTTACCCTTGTTAGAAAAATTAAAATTTATAGCTATATATTGCACTAATTTAGATGAATTTTATATGATACGCGTCGCAGGCTTAAAACAACTTTTTTCAGCTGGAGTTAATGCAAGCAGTAACGATGAAATGACCCCGTTACAACAATTAAAAGCCATACGCAAATACTTACACCAAGAAAAAGAACTTTTGGAGCGTTATTTTAATGAAATCACAAGTGAACTAGAAAAAGAAAATCTTTTCATAAAACATTATGAGAATTTAGATGAAAATTTAAAACAAAAATGTGATGAGTATTTTTTCTCCAATATTTTTCCTGTTATTGTTCCAATAGCTGTTGATGCTACTCACCCTTTTCCGCATTTAAACAACTTATCTTTTTCACTAGCGGTTAAAATTTGCGATAAAGCGCATCCTGAACTTGTAAAATTTGGAATGATTAGAATTCCAAGAGTTTTACCTCGTTTTTATGAAGTAAGTGCAAATATTTATGTTCCTATAGAAAGTATAGTCCATCAACACGCAGAAGAAATTTTTCCAGGCTATAAACTCTTAGCTTCAGCAGCATTTAGAGTGACTAGAAATGCAGATATGGTAATAGAAGAGGAAGAAGCTGATGATTTTATGATGATTTTAGAACAAGGCTTAAAACTTCGCAGAAAAGGAGCTTTTGTAAGATTGCAAATTCAAAAAGATGCAGATGAGCAAATCGTAGAATTTCTTAATACTCACATGAAAATTTTTCATAAAGATGTTTATGAATATTCTATTTTACTCAATCTCCCTAGCCTTTGGCAAATCGCAGGAAATAAAACCTTTACGCATCTTTTAAGCCCACTTTACACGCCTAAAACTTTACCACCTTTTGATGAGAATTTATCTATTTTTGATGCTGTAGAAAAAGAAGATATACTCATCATACAACCTTTTGAAAGTTTTGATCCAGTTTATAAATTTATCAAAGAAGCAAGCAAAGATCCTGAAGTAATTTCCATAAGAATGACACTTTATAGAGTGGAAAAAAATTCCAATATAGTTCAAGCTTTAATTGATGCTGCAAGTGATGGAAAACAAGTAACTGTGATGGTAGAATTAAAAGCACGCTTTGATGAAGAAAATAATCTTCATTGGGCGAAAGCTTTAGAAAATGCCGGAGCTCATGTTATTTATGGCATTACAGGTTTTAAAGTCCACGCTAAGGTTTCTCAAGTCATACGCAAACAAGGAGATAAACTTAAATTTTATATGCATTTAAGCACAGGAAATTATAATGCAAGCAGTGCTAAAATCTATACTGATGTGAGTTATTTTACAAGCAAAGCAGAATTTGCAAGAGATACGACAAGCTTTTTCCACATCTTATCGGGCTTTAGTAAAAATCGTCGCCTTCAAACTCTTTCAATGAGCCCAAATCAAATCAAAGAAAAAGTTTTAGAAATGATACGCATTGAAACAAGCAAGAAAAATGAAGGTGTGATTGTAGCTAAAATGAATTCTCTTGTGGATAGTGATATCATACAAGCGCTTTATGAAGCAAGTATGGAAGGAGTGCAAATCGATCTTATCATACGCGGAATTTGTTGCTTAAAACCTGATGAAGAATACAGCAAAAACATACGCATTAGAAGCATCATAGGAAAATACTTAGAACATGCTAGAGTATTTTATTTTAAACATAGTGAGCCAAATTATTTTATATCGAGTGCAGATTGGATGCCAAGAAATTTAGAACGCCGTTTAGAACTTATGACTCCTATATATGATGAAAGAAGCAAAGCTAAATTAGCTCAATTTTTACGCTTGCAACTTAGTGATAATGTTTTAGCTTATAAGCTTAAAAATAATGGAGAATATGAAAAAATTCCTTCTTCTGAAAAAATCATAGATTCTCAACAAACCTTAGAAGAATATGTAAGTAAAATTTATAAAACACTTAAAAAAGATACAGATCAAAGTCGTGCAACGCACTTAGCTTCCAAACTTTTCAAAGAAAACTAAAAGTTTTTAGGGTTTTTTACTCTAAAGACTTATTTACTTGTTTGTTATAAAAAAGGGCTTTAAAATAAAGCCCTAGGAGATTTCCCATAGAAATAAACAATTATTTCTAAACTATAAAAAGATTTAGAAATGATTTTTAAGATTAAAATTTATACTTAAGTCCTACTTGACCACTTAAGTAAGTTTCATTTTTATTATCTACTTTACCTGCTAGTATTTGTTTAGCACCAAAGCCAAGATTCATACTGAGTTGATTTGTAAAATCTACATTACCCCCTACGATAATTTGTCCGTATGTTTTTTTCTTGTTGTTAGCTTCAATACTAGTAAAGAAAGCATTATTTACAGCTAGGTTAGCTGTGTAATCATCACTACTATTGATAACAAATTGTTCTATTTTTGGAGTTACAAAAATATAAGAGTTTTCATTCATATATTTTCTAAATTCAGCACCCACTTCAATACTTACAGAATTGTTTTTCATAGAATCAATATCTTTAGCAATAGCACCATTTTCTGTATGAGATGGAGTATAACTAAAATAATAATTTACTCCCGCAAAAGGTTTAATAAATAAAGTATTATCACTAAAGTCAAACACACGACCTGCATTAGCACTAAGTCCTAAGAATTTACTTGTATAATCTGAGTTATATGCACCATCTATTTGAACATTGTCTTGTTTAGTTGGAGAAACTTGAGCATAAGCTTTAAGATTAAGTTCCCATTGTGGAGCTATATTGATAGTAGAATACATGCCTAATTGGAAGTTATCACTTTTTTGTTCTAGATTATTGTCTTTGATTTTAGCATTTGCATAAGTAAAATAAACACCCCATAAAACATCATCATTAGCTTGTTTATCTACACCTATAGTAGCACCATACATTGCACCACTATCTCCATCGATAATGTTAGCACCACCAAAAGCATTAGCCCAAACACTATTGGTATATTCATTTACATAGCTTGGTCTCATATCGCTATCTAAAGCAGCAAATTTAAGGCCATTCATTTTAGAAGCATAAGTTCCAAAAGGATTGTTTAGCATTGCTACACGAGAACCTATAGAAACATCATTAGAAATATTCATAGTGGTATTTACTGCACTAGAAGCTGAATTTAGATTAGATACAGATTTACCTGTATTGTCTGTATCTTTTTTGATATCTAAAGCTAGTTTTACACCTTCTCTACTTGCTAAATCTGCTCCTATACTTCCTAATTGTTCTGTGATAGAACGAAGTGCTAGGATAGAAGCTTTATCATTAGAGTTAAGATTTCAATTTGAATTTTTATTTACTAAATCAATGTATTTTTCATCATCGATTTTACCGCCGTTTTTCTCAGCTTCTTCTAACATTGTTTGAAGTTCAGTTTTTTGTTTTTCAAGAGCTTCTTTGGCTTTTGCCCATTCTTCATCTTGATCGGAATCAAATTCATTTTTAAGCAATTTATCGATAGTATCTATATCTACTTGAAGTTGAACTAGCTTATCTTTAGCCGCTGCAGTAGCACCTCCATTGATCACTAAGCATTTATTGCCACCGCAGTTTTGAACGCTAAGTTTATAATCTACTAAGCCTTTTTCTCCATCGCCGTATTTATCTTCATCGCTAATATCTATTATAGTTCCTGCTTCCAAAGGATCTTTACCTTGAACATCGGTTGAGATATAATCACTTGCGAATTTTAAAAGTAATGCACCCGCGTTATTATTTGATTTTTCTTCTAAGATATCTTTGTTAAAATCTTTAGCTTGAACCATTACTACATTATTTGCTTCTAAGTCTGTATAAGAGCGTTTGATAAGTCCAAAATTTGAATTTGCAAGATTTGCAGTTCCATTTACCTTAACAAAATTTCCATAAGTAGCAAAAAGGGTTTTATCGGCGGTAAAATTTCCATTTATAGTTAAGCTACCATTAGCACTTTTTCCTTCAACTGCTCCATTATAAAGAATTATACCTGAGCCTTTTTTTCATCCTCAGTAATGGCTTCACCTCCTGAGCTAATCATAGTTAAATTTCCATTAATCACCGAAGGTGCAAAAGCTTGTAAAACTATATCTGTTGTTTTAACCTCTTTAGCAGTAGCGTTTAGATTTGTTACATAAGCAGGATTTTCTTTATTGTTATGTGTAAAGCTTAAAGTATTGTCTTTACCGATATCAATGTTAAATCGATAATCAGCGCTATCATAATCATCGCTTGGTAAATCCCAAACACCCATTTTGATACTTAAATCTTGCCCTTTGTACTTATTAGGATTTTTAAGATTGATATCCTTACCATTTTCTTCAAAATAATTTCCCACATCTGAAGATTGTGTAAGATTGATTTCTTCAGCAAAAGCACTCGAATAAAGCAAAGTTGCTACACCTAAGCTTAGCAATATCTTGCTCGAAGCATTTTTTTTCATAAGTTTCTCCTTCAATAAATTTAAACTGAAGGAATAATTATATCCCCTAAAAATAAGCTTAAAAATAAAACTATAAATTTTTAATGAAAAATTATAAAACCTAATATATCAAAGTTTTAAGGGTAATAAATCGTTCTTAACTTCATATAAAAAATTCTAAAAATTTGAAATAAACTTATGATTTACTTAAAATTAGCGTGATGGTGGAAGCGAGGGGAATCGAACCCCTGTCCAAAAATAATCCCACAAAGACCTCTACATGCTTAGCAAAGATGACTACTTCACCCTACTTCGCTCATCTTCCAAAACTCAAAAGCAAGGCTAAGACTTTATTTCACCTCAACGCTTGTCAAACGCAAGGCTACACTATCAAAGATGACCGAAAATTAAGCTAGATAGTATGACTTAAATTTCAGGCTCAACTGAACTTACGCAGCTTTAGCGTAAGCAGGAGCGAATTTAACGTTGTTTGCGTTTAATTTTATTTGGGCTTTTTACGCTTTGCCCAAAGCGACATGCCATCTAAGCAGACTTACTCCTGTCGAAGCCAAGTCGCTCCCTTATTTAGAAATAATATTTGGAACATTAACAATTAAAGGATTAAAAACCGCTAAAACAGAATCATCATTTTCATATGAACGACAATATTTTTCAAACTGATCACTCATCAAAAGCATCCAATCCGTAAATTCATCACTAGCAGGCCCATTAAAGCGATTTGCTTGCGCCATCATCTCTTCACAAAATACACAAAAATCAGTCACTTCTTCAAGATTTAAGCGTCTTGCTGCCCAAGCGGTATTGTGTGCTAAAGTTTCAAGCTCTTTTATGGCTTCTTTATAACGCACGCTATCGCTTCCAAGCTTGATGATTAAAGGTTCAAACCTATCGCACATGGTTCTAAAAAATTGTAAAAATTTTTCTATATCGTCAATTTCATAATCTAATTCTAATTTTGTTAAAATTCCCATTTTTAAACCATAATCATTAAAGTTTAATGTAAATTCTAGCAAATTTTAGCTAAAATCTTATTTTAATTTTTCCAAAATATAAGCAAAGATATGGATAGAATAGTAGAAATAGAAAAATACTCCTTTGATGAAACTTACGAAACTTCGTTGCGTCCTTCAAATTTTGATGGTTATATAGGTCAAGAAAGCATTAAAAAAAATTTAAATATCTTTATAGCTGCAGCCAAAAAACGCAATGAATGTTTAGATCATATACTTTTTAGTGGTCCTGCAGGACTTGGAAAAACAACACTAGCTAATATCATCTCCTATGAAATGGGTGCAAATATCAAAACAACCGCCGCTCCTATGATAGAAAAAAGCGGAGATTTAGCCGCTATTTTAACCAATCTTAGCGAAGGAGATATACTTTTTATCGATGAAATTCATCGCTTAAGTCCTACTATCGAAGAAGTGCTTTACCCTGCAATGGAGGATTACCGCCTTGATATTATCATAGGTAGTGGTCCAGCTGCTCAAACCATAAAAATCGATTTACCAAAATTTACTCTTATAGGGGCTACAACGCGTGCAGGTATGCTTAGCAATCCTTTACGTGATCGTTTTGGTATGCAATTTAGATTAGAATTTTACAAAGATAGCGAACTTGCCCTAATCTTGCAAAAAGCAGCTTTAAAACTTAATAAAACTTGCGAAGAAAAAGCCGCACTTGAGATCGCTAAAAGAAGTCGTTCAACTCCTAGAATAGCTCTAAGGCTTTTAAAAAGAGTTAGAGATTTTGCCGATGTTAATGATGAAGAGATTATCACAGAAAAAAGAGCTAATGAGGCCTTAAATTCTTTAGGAGTTAATGAGCTTGGTTTTGATGCGATGGATTTAAGATATCTTGAACTTTTAACCGCTGCCAAACAAAAACCTATCGGACTTGCAAGTATTGCTGCGGCTTTAAGTGAAGATGAAAATACCATAGAAGATGTAATCGAGCCTTATTTATTAGCTAATGGCTATATAGAACGCACTGCAAAAGGGCGTATAGCAAGTGCAAAAAGTTATAGTGCTTTAAAACTAAACTATGAAAAAACTTTATTTGAGGAGTAAATTTTGCAAAATGGAAAATTCTTTCTTATAAGCTTTATTTTAGTCATTTTATTTCTTTTACTTTACCTTTTTAAAGGTTTTTTACTTGTAATTATCATAGCTAGTTTAATGGCGGTAGCTACCTCAAACATCAATGCGAAATTTTTAAATCTTACTAAAGGGCATAAATTTTTAGCTTCCATTCTTACAACAACTTGTATGGTTTTGCTTTTCTTTGCACCTTTTGTTTATGCTATGA
Source organism: Campylobacter sp. CFSAN093224 (assembly GCF_012897395.1). Lineage (NCBI taxonomy): Bacteria > Pseudomonadati > Campylobacterota > Epsilonproteobacteria > Campylobacterales > Campylobacteraceae > Campylobacter > Campylobacter sp. CFSAN093224. The sequence goes on from NZ_CP040607.1 coordinate 1,285,764, forward strand.
TAGAACTTGCCAAAGCTTTAAAGAATTTTGATATTAATTTAGTTACACAAACACTTGATTATGTCAAAAATTATCAATTTACCTTGCCTGAAAGCTTTAATTTTTTAGAACCTAAAATCAAAGAATTTTTAGCTTCTATAGATTTAAATAGCATTTCTAAACAAATTCTAAGTTATGCTTCAAGTTTTACAAAATCAGGAGCTAAATTTCTTATAGATATGGTTTTAATTTGCGTATTTTATTTCTTTGCAAATCTATATGGAACAGAACTTGTTATCTATCTTAAATCCATCATTCCTATTGATAAAAAAGAACTCGATGATGTTTTAAGCGAAGTGGGTAATGTTATGGCTGTTGTGCTTTACTCTATGGTAATTGTAGCAATATTTCAAGGTGCACTTTTTGGTTTAATCACAATGTTTTATGGTTATGATGGAATTTTAATGGGAGTAATTTTTGCTGTAAGTTCTCTCATACCTGCTATAGGAGGAGCTTTAATTTATGTGCCTGTAAGTCTTTATGAATTTGCCTCAAACAATCTTAACTCAGCTCTTGTTATTTTTATTTATTCTGTAATTGTAATTTCTTTTATAGCAGATACTTTAATCAAACCTTTAATCATCAAATGGATCAACAAAAAACTTGTAAAAACTCCCACTAAAATCAACGAACTTTTAATTTTCTTGGCCATGATAGCAGGAATTTCAACCTTTGGTTTTTGGGGTATTATACTAGGTCCTGCGATTTTAACTTTTTTTGTATCAACTTTAAGAATGTATGTGATTTTAAAAGATAAGAATTTAATTTAACTTGCCTTAAAAAAGGCAAGTTTTATGTTCTAGGCTTTTGAGCCTATCATTTTAGTAGGATCAACAAATTTATTGAAATCTTCTTCACTAACCAAACCAAGCTCCATTGCGCTTTCTTTTAAAGAAATACCTTTTTTATGAGCATTTTTGGCCACTTTAGCAGCGTTTTCATAACCTATGTATGGGTTTAGAGCGGTAACTAGCATTAAAGAATTATGAAGATTATGATCGATTTTTGCACGATTTGGTTCTATGCCTACAGCACAATGGATATTGAATGAATGCATAGAATCAGCCAACAAATCAAGACTTTGCAAGAAATTATAAATAATCACAGGCTTAAACACATTAAGTTCAAAATTTCCTTGACTTGCTGCAAATCCGATAGCTACATCATTTCCCATCACTTGTACAGCAACCATAGTAACAGCTTCACACTGGGTAGGATTTACCTTACCTGGCATAATCGAACTTCCTGGCTCATTTTCAGGAATGATAAGCTCACCAAGACCACATCTTGGACCCGAAGCTAACCATCTTATATCATTTGCAATTTTCATTAAATTTGCAGCCAAACCTTTCATAGCTCCATGAGTAAAATTAATCGCATCATGACTTGTTAAAGCATGAAATTTATTTGGACTTGAAATAAATTTTGTACCTATAAGTTGAGTTAGCTCTTCACTTACTTTTTGGCTTAATTCTGGATGTGCATTAAGCCCTGTTCCCACTGCGGTTCCTCCTATGGCAAGTTCTCTTAAAGTTGGTAAAGAAGCGATGATTTGCTCTTTTGAATGTAAAAGCATAGAAAGATATCCACTAAATTCTTGCGCTAGAGTAAGTGGAGTAGCATCTTGTAAATGCGTGCGTCCTATCTTGATAATACCATCAAATTCTTTTACTTTTTTTTCAAAAGTTGCAATAAGCTCATCAAGCGCAGGGATAAGCTTTTTCTCTACTTGCTCAACCGCAACGATACTCATAGCTGTTGGAAAAGTATCATTTGAACTTTGACTCATATTAACATGATCATTTGGATGTACAAGCTTTTCTTTGCGAAAATCCCCGCCCATGATTTCAGTGGCACGATTTGCAATAACTTCATTCATATTCATATTGCTTTGTGTGCCTGAACCTGTTTGCCAAATCGCAAGTGGAAAATTATCATCAAATTTACCTGCGATAATCTCATCGCAAGCTTGAACTATAGCATTTTTCTTAGCATCATCAAGTTTGCCAAGTTTGTTATTGACCAAAGCTAAAGATTTTTTAAGATTTGCAAAAGCATAGATTAAAACCTTTGGCATTTTCTCACAACCGATTTTGAAATTTTCAAAACTTCTTTCAGTTTGAGCTCCCCAATATTTGTCATTTGGAACCTTAACTTCACCCATGGTATCATGTTCAACTCTGTATTCCATAATTTTTTCCTTTGATTAAAATTTTATTTATTATAAGCTAAAAAAATAAATACTTTCAAAAACGTTTTCCCACTGAACTCATTAAATGCAATTCATAGGCATTATGAGAAAATCTATTCATTAACATAAACTGCCAAAATACATTGTTTTTATATAAAAATTCTGAATTAAAACCTTGACTTAAAATATTATCTTTTAATTTATATTTTTGAATAAAAGCAATAGGAAAATCAACAAAACTAGCCTTATTTTCTAAAGTTCTTCCATAAATTCTTTTTTCAAAAATTACAAAAGTAGAAAAAGAAGCTTGATAATCATCTTGCTCTATATTTTTAGCAAGATTAAAACCTAAATTTGCATTTATGCTATGATGTTTTAAACTTTCATAATTTTTAGCAAAAGGACTTTTATTTTCTTTAAAATCTTCTTGATAAAAAAAACTATGTGTAAAATACATTAAAGGATTAAAAATAAAATCTTGACCTAAAATAATATCTTTAGTTACACCAAGCTGGGCTGAAGTTTGCAATGTTTTATATTTGCCTTCAATTGGCTGCTCTACTACAAAACGATTAAGAGTATTAAATCCTACACCTATACCTAATCCACTTAATATTTTTATAAAATCTAAATCATGGTTATAATTAAGCAATAAATCCATGTTATAACTCTTCAAATCACTACCATTATTAAAATTAAATTTAGCGCTAGAAAGAGATAAAGCATAAGCTAAAAAGCCTGATGAGAAATTTTCTCCTAAAGAGATATTAGCACCTGTTTTTTGACCTGAAAAATCTTTATCTTTATAGTATTTATAACTTGGAGTAAGATGCCAAAAATATTCTTCATTGCTAAAAATTCTAGGTAAATAAGTACTAGCAAGTAAGATATTATTGTTTTGTGCAAAATTATTAATATTAAGAGGATGAAGGGTAAATAACATATTATTTTGCATTAAATTAGATTGATTATGATTACTAAAAGTGCTTAAATACCCTGAACCTTCTATTCTATTTAATTTAGTCTTTACATCTATTCCATTATCCAAAGAAGCAAAAAATTCCTGATAAGTCTGACTCAAGTCTGCCCTAGATCGCAATTGTCTTAAAGCATTTCCCAAGCTTGTATTAGGAATTTCGTAAGCATTTGGCTTTAAATTAGGTTTTATTAAGGTTTTATTAATACTCACTAAATCATCACTTAAAATAAAATCAAAATTTAAAGCATAGGTATTTTGTATCAAAACATGATTAAAAGATGATAAACTTTTTTCCAAATCTCCTAAATTAATTTTCACTGGCTTATTTAAGATATAGTATTTAGGTAAAGGAATATATTCTAAATTCCCGCTCTTAATATCATAAGTTTTTGCAATCAGTTTAGAATTTTTATAATTACCAAAATCAAGTTGCAATTTAGAGTCAACTCCTTCTTGAGTATAAGTTCCTTGCACGGTTAAATCATTCAAATCTTCATTTCCAGGTCTAACTATGCCTTTATTGTTTAAATTTTGCCCTACAATACCATTACCGCTTAATATTGCTTTTTGTTCTACATAAGCATTATTTTTAACTTTTCCTTTAAGCTTTAATTCTCCTTGTTTGATTAAAGTTGCACCCTCATAAGTATTTTGACCACTGATAATCAAAATACCTTCACCTTCTTTAGATAATCCTATGTTAAGATTAGCTAAATGTGTAGGTTTATTAATAGCACTTGATAAATGAGTACTTTCATCCCATTTTCTTTGACTAATATCATTAGAAAATTCAGCATCATAACCTGCAGTGTTTATAGTATAATAAGCTGTATTAGGTTCTTGCTCATATTTTAATACATCCTGATCACTGAGTCTGTTTGCATCTAAAATACTCAGTCCTTTTAACGCCTTTTGTGCATCTAAAATTCCTTGTCCAAATAATTCTTCTTTCTCAACTCTAACTACTCCATTAATAGAACTAATAGTAGAAGTATTAAGTTTTTGTGACTGCGCACTATCTCTATTATCCCAAATATAATCACTATAATCAATCCATTGTCCATTAACTTGAACTTGTATTCCATTGTAAAGCTGTTTTAAATCCCGTTTTATTTCATCTTCTATCCTAGGTGGATCTTGCGAAATATACACAATAAGAAATTTAGGTTGATTTGTTCCATCGGTTACTTGTTTAACAGTAAATTTTGGAGCCTTATAATTTTTATTTGCTGTACTTAACAGTATATCAGCAATTTGCTTACCATCCAAAAAGGGGAAATTTTGCTTGACCAGTGCCGCTGTTCCACTTACCATAGGTGCTGCCATAGAAGTTCCACTTTTTTTTGTAAACTTATCATTAGTGCTTGAATCAACATTATTAATATTTACTCCAGCAGCAACTAAAGAAAAATTCGTAGCTCCCTTAAAACCATTACTAAAATCAGCCAAACCTTGACTTTTAATTATTAAAGTCCCATCTGATTCTAAAGTAATCTCATTTGCATCCAAAGCTCCAACAGCCAACCAAGCTCTTAAAGATTCATCATAACTTGGTAAAATCGCATGCAAAGCAGGGCTAAGAATTCCTTCATTACCAGCAGCAAATACATTTAATACTCCCTTGTCCTTGCTAAGCCTCATCATATCATTAGCAACCTTATCTGCTTTCATAACATATTCCAAAGGAGTATTACAGATATTATAGCTTGTCCCTTGATTAGTTTGAGTACAATCTACTAATCCAGAATTTGAAGCCTTAAGATTAAAATAAGGATAAAAATTAATACCCCAGCTATTATTAATAATACTCACATCTTTGAAAAAATTATAAATATCAGGAATTTGAGTGTAAGAGCCATTTGGAAACACCCCAGCTCCATAAAATTTTGCCCCATAAGCCACTCCATAAGGTTTGCTATCGCCTATCTTTGCTCCAACAGCTATACCTGCTACATGACTTCCGTGTGTTGATTTTTTCAAATCAGGTATAAGCTGTTTCCCAGCTGTATCAGTAGGATAAGTAGACTTTAAAATCTTATCCTTTAAACTAATATGATCTTGATTAAAAGCATCATCGGCTACACCTATTATAATAGTATCTCCACTATACCCTAGCTTATGTACTTTATCAATATGATGAAGTTCAAATTCGCTTAAAGCAAAAAGTTTACAAACTAAAGTTAAACAAAAAAATTTTTTCATTTCTATTCTACCGTTACGCTTTTAGCCAAATTTCTTGGCATATCCACATCATTGCCAAGTCTTATGGAAATTTCCATCGCCAAAAGTTGAGTAATGACCATCATTTCAAAAAATTCACACATATAATGATCTTGCTCATTGGTTTTTATCAAATCATCACTTAAATCAAATTCTAAAGGTGAAATGCTAAGCACTGTAGAATCCCTAGCAATAAGCTCTTCAACATTTGATTTTGTTTTTTCATAAAGCATGTGCTTTGGCATTAAAGCTATAGTATAAAGCTTAGAATCAGCCAAAGCAATAGGGCCATGTTTCATCTCTCCTGCAGGATAACCCTCAGCGTGAAGATAAGATAATTCTTTAAGTTTCAAAGCTCCTTCTAAAGCCAAAGGATAAAACACATCTCTACCTATAAAGAAAAAGCCATGTCCATCTAAATAACGCTTGGATAAACGATGAATTTTTTCATGTAAAGCCTGTTTTACACTCACGCAATTTGGAGTATGCAAAAGTGCTTTAATTTCAGCAGAAACATTTAAATTTCTTTTTTGTGCCATAAAAATAGCAAGCATCCAAAGTGTTAAAACCTGAGTAGCAAAAGCTTTAGTTGAAGCAACTCCTTTTTCTATGCCCGCACGAGTTAAAAGACTTAGATGTGCTAAACGCACTATATTAGAATTATCCACATTGCAAATTGCAAAAGTCTTAGCACCCTGCTCTTTTGCAATCTTTAAAGCCTCTAAAGTGTCTGCTGTTTCTCCACTTTGAGAAATAACGATAAATAAAGAATCTTTTTTTATAATTGCTTCACGGTATCGAAATTCACTTGCAATTTCTACTTTAGCTTTAACTTTAGCAATTCTTTCAAACAAATAAGCACTTGCCATTGCAGCATGATAGCTTGTTCCACAAGCACAAAGCGTGATTTCATCTACTTGACTTAAATCTTCATTGTTTAGCTCATCAAAAACGACTTCATCGCCTTGAATACGCCCCATTAAAACTTCACTCATCACGCGACTTTGTTCATAAATTTCTTTTTCCATAAAAAAACGAAAGCCGTCTTTTTTTGCATAAGCCTTATCGCCTGAAAGCTTAGAAAAACAAAGTGATTTTAAAATATCATTTTCATAAACGACAAGCTCATCTTTACTCGCGTATCCCAAGCTTAAATCTTCAAGATACATTACCTCATCACAACTTCCTATCAAAGGCGCATCACCTGAAGAAAAATACCATTCTTTATTTGCATTTTTACCGATAATCAAAGGAGCAGCATTTTTTGCAAAATACACATGATTGGGATCTTTTTTTGTTACTAACAAAGTAGCAAAAGCACCGCGAAGTTCTTTGATGGTTTTTTGCCAAGCTTCAAAAACTCCCAAATTTCTTGCATATAATTCAAAAAGCTGGACAATAACTTCTGTATCGGTTTGACTTAAAAAACTCACGCCTTCTTTTTCAAGTTTATCTTTGATTTCTTTATAATTTTCTATAATACCATTGTGAATCACACAAGAATACTGTCCTAAATGAGGATGTGCGTTGATTTCAGTAGGCTTACCATGAGTTGCCCATCTTGTATGACCTATAGCAAAACCATAACCTTGCCTTTCAAAATCCGTGCATTTATTCGCCAAATTTTCAAGCTTTCCTACAGCTTTAAAAAAACTGAGCTCTCCTTCTTGCATCACTGCCATACCCGCACTATCATAGCCACGATATTCCAATTCTTTAAGTCCATTTAGTATAATTTGTTTTTTTTCATTATTTCCTATATAACCTACGATTCCACACATTTTTTTACTCACTTATTAATAAATTAACTAACTTTTGCTCGCTATGTTCTAATTTTTCATTCTTTTGAAAAATAAAAATATTACGCGTCCTTTGTCTTATGGTTTGAATTTTTGCTGCACATAAAACAAGTTCAAGTTCATTAAAAACATTCATCAAATACGCCATTAAACCCTGCTGATCTTTCGTATTAAGACCTAATTTGGCATACATTTTAGAATAGTTTAAGTCTAATTTTAACTCATCTTTTTTAATGATTGGCTTTTTAATTTTTTTCAAATTAAAACCAGAAAGATTTGAATTTAAAAGCTCGCAAAGTTTTAGTTTTTGCTCATCACTGATAATATTATCATATTCAAATCTTAAATAAATTTTATTATCAAAAAGTTCAAAAAAATTCATGAAAATAAGATTTAAATTTGTTAAAGAACTTAAAATAATGGCAATATTAAAATGAAGTGGTGCAACAATTTGCAAACTAAGATTTGTTTCATTATTAAACCAAAATTTAAAATCATTTTCTTTGGCTAATTTAGAAATCATAACAATATCTTCAAAAGTATTTTTTATAATAAAAAGATTTGATTTGATATGTATGATTTTATCTTGCAAAATTTCATCTTGCTCTAAAAAAATCTTACTTCTTTTAAGTGTTAATTCTTTTTTTACTCTTCTTGCGCTTTCTTCAAGTAGATTTTCATCTTCAAAACCTTGTTTTGCATTTTCTAAAAGTTTATCAAGAACTCTAAAATAAAAAGCATTATAATTTAAAGCCTTAGCCTTTAGCCAAGTTAAAGTATATAAAAGCTCTAAATTTTCTAAATTTTCTAGCTTAGAAACCAAGCTACTTACAACAATAGGATTGTATATATCTTCTTTTTCTACAAGATCTTTTAAGGCATTATTGTTTTTAAATATCTTAAGACCCCATTCTAAAATTTCATTCTTTAAATCAAATTTAGAGCAATACGCTCTATATATGCCTGCTAAAGAAATTTCATTTTCACTTTCTATAGCGCTTAAAAGTATCACAAGCTTTAAAATCATTTTTTCATCGGTTTTAAGTTTTTGGAGTATCTCAAGCTCATCTTCGTATTTTTCAAATTCACTTAACATAAGAAAAACTTGCTCATCAAAACTATAATTTCCTTCTTCATCGCTTAAAAAACGAACTGTCCAAAAAGGCTTACATAAATCTTTTAAAATTCCACTATCAAGCAAAAGTTTTAAAACACAAAAACTATGCCTTTTATAAAAAATTTTCTCAAAAAGTATTAAAGCTTTTTCTATATCTTTTTTACCGTATTTCAATCTTCTTAGGGCAAAAACCAAGTTAAGATCGAAAATAACATGTTTATCTTCAAGTTTTAATAAGTATTCTAAAACTTCCACAAGAGTTTTAAATTTATATTCTTGTTTAAGAGTATGATTTAATCCATCTTGAATTTGCTTTGCTAAAAAGTGTGTATAAAAACCTATAGTATGCATACTTTGCAAAGCCTTTTGAACCAACAACTCATTTGCTCCAAAATGTTTTTTAGCTTTTTTATACATTAATTCACTCAAATCATGAACATTAATAAGTAAAAATTCATCCTCATCTTTAGCACTTAATAAATTCATCGCTGATTTTAAAGAAAGTAAAAAATCTCCAGCTAAACGCAACTCGCTTAAATTTTTTTCATCTATAAAATTTAAAGCATAATTTTTTGGAGAAGTCTTAAAAAGAACAAGCAAACTCTCTAAGGATCTTAAATGATTTAATCCGCCAAAATCTTTTAAGATATTAAATTCCTGCTTTATAAATGGAATATCAAATTCTTTAAAATTTTCTAGCAAAAGCTTGGCAAAATCATTTTTATTTTCTTTTAAAATACTCTCAAATTTTGTCTTAATCCTTTTAAATAAAATCCTAGAACCACATATAAAACGAGTTTGTATTATAGAAGTCTTAAGCTCATTGCTAGCATTATAAAGTCCATTAAATTCTAAAACAACCGAATCAATTTGCAAATGCGCATCATTTAAAATTTCGATAAAAGCCTTAATCATAGGTTTTAAATGAAAAGCCTTAATATCTTTATAAACAAAAATTAAAGAAATACTTTCATTAAAACAAAGACTATTGTTTGCATATGCTTTACTTGCTAAAACACAAAAAGGGATATTATCACTTGGAGGTGAAAAATCATCAAAATAATCTTTAAGAACTATATCATAAGCTTTTTTTATGAAATTATCCATATTTTTAGAATGATATAAGCTAAACGCCCCTTGCTTAAGAAAAAATTTTCTACAACTTTGGGTATAGGAACTAAGATTTTTTTTAAAAATTTCTAATTCTTTATTTAACAAAATTTCTACTCTCTTTAAATTTTAATATTTTAATAATAATCTTAACAAAAATATCTTTTATTTTGGCTTTTTCTATAAACTCTTTTTCAGTAAGCAAAAATTATAATGCTTTATTTAAAAACAGCAAAAGAGTAAAATTAAAATGAAAAATTTAATTACCAAACTAGAAAATGAAGAAAGATTAAACCAAGAAGAAGCCAATGCACTTTGGGATCTAGATCTTTTTATCCTAGGCAAATACGCCCATAAAAAACGCACCAAACTTCATGGAAAAAAAGTTTATTTTAATATCAATCGCCATATCAACCCAACTAATATCTGTGCGGATACCTGTAAATTTTGTGCCTTTTCAGCGCACCGAAAAAATCCTAATCCTTATTTGATGACTCATGAAGAAATCATGAAAATCGTCGATGAAACCGTAAAACGAGAAACCAAAGAAGTGCATATCGTTTCAGCTCACAACAAAGATACAACTTGGCAATGGTATTTAGAAATTTTTAAAATGATAAAAGAAAAATATCCTAATCTTCATGTAAAAGCTATGACTGCTGCTGAAATTGATTTTTTACATCGTCGTTTTAAAATGAGTTATGAAGAAGTGATAGAAAAAATGCTTGAATACGGCGTTGATTCCATGCCAGGTGGTGGAGCTGAAATTTTTGATGAAGAAGTGCGTAAGAAAATTTGTCATGGAAAAGTTAGCAGTGAAAATTGGCTTAAAATTCATAAACTTTGGCATGAAAAAAGCAAGCAAAGTAATGCTACCATGCTTTTTGGACATATAGAAGAAAGACATCACAGGATCGATCATATGTTAAGACTGCGTGATCTTCAAGATCAAACCGGTGGATTCAATGCTTTTATCCCTTTAGTTTGGCAAAGGGATAAAAGCTTTATACAAACTGATAAAATCATGGATAGTGAAGAAATTTTAAAAACCATTGCCATTTCTCGTTTAGTGCTTGATAATATCAAAAATATCAAAGCTTACTGGGCAACAATGACTTTAAATTTAGCCATGGTAGCACAAGAATTTGGAGCTAATGATTTAGACGGCACTATAGAAAAAGAAAGTATACAAAGTGCAGGTGGTGCAAAGTCCGCCAAAGGCACAAGTTTAAAAACTTTTATCGATATGATAAAAACTTCAAATCTTATTCCTGTAGAACGCGATAGTTTATACAACGAGCTAAAAACCTACTAAGGAGAAAAAATGAGCTTTTTTAAACTCAAAGAAAACAATACGAGTTTTAAAACCGAAGTTATAGCAGGACTTACTACTTTTTTAGCTATGGTTTACATTATCCCCGTAAATTCTAGCATAGTAGGAAATACAGGAATGCCTATAGAAGCTTTAATCACCGCAACAGCTTTAATTACCATAGTTGCAAGTGCTTTTAATGCTTTTTTTGCCAATACTCCTGTAGCTATGAGTGTAGGAATGGGTTTAAATGCTTATTTTACCTTTGCGGTTTGTTTAGGTCAAAACATAGCTTGGCAAAGCGCCTTAGGAGCTGTTTTTATTTCAAGTATTATTTTTCTCATACTTTCTTTTACGCATTTTCGCCTTTGGGTAATCCGCAATATCCCAAAAGATTTACGCCTTGCAATTTGTGCGGGCATAGGTTGTTTTATTGCATTTTTAGGCTTAAGTCAAATGGGTGTGATAATGCATAATAAAGATACCTTAGTCAGCATAGGAAATTTCAAAAGCCCTCATGTGCTTTTTGGAATTTTCACTCTAGCTTTAATCATCTTTTTTTGGGCTATAAAACTTCGCGGAGCTTTTATTTTGGGGGTATTAGCAAGCTCTATTATTGCTTGGATTTTCCATTTAGACAATGCAAGTTTTCCTGTGCAAATCTTTTCTTGGCCAAATTTTAGCATGGAAAATGGTTTAGGAGCCATCTTTTTACAACTTGATATCAAAAGCGCCTTAAATATTACTATGATACCTATAATTCTTACTTTTTTTATCACTCAACTTTTTGATAGCATAGGAACTATCACAGGTGTGGGTGAAAGAGGAAAGATTTTTGATGATCCCAAAAATGGAGAAAAAAAACTAAGCAAAACCTTAATGGCAGATGCAACAGGATCAGCCTTAGGAGCTATGACAGGCACTTCTACAGTTACAGCCTTTGTTGAAAGCACTACAGGGGTTGAAAGCGGAGGAAGAACTGGGCTTACAGCTTTAGTTGTAGCTATTTGTTTTGCTTTTACACTTTTTTTACTGCCACTTTTTAAAGCCATTCCTGCAAACGCAATATACCCCGTACTTGTAATGGTTGGAATTTTAATGTTTATGGAAGTTAAAAATATAGATTTTAAAGATAGTGCTATAGCTGTAGCAAGCTTTTTTACTATTATCATGATGCCTTTTACTTACTCCATCACCACAGGTTTTGCTTTTGGTTTTCTTTCTTATTTACTTGTAAGAATTTTTAAACGCGAATGGGATAAAATCAATCTTGGCATTATAGTTTTAAGTTTATTATCTTTGGGTAATTTTTTACTTATGGCACTACAATAAATAAGGATATATAATGATATTTTACTCCTATGAAGAATTTAAAGAAGATGTAAAAATTCTTGCTAAAGAAATTAAAGAAGATTTTAACCCTGATGCACTTTTAGCTATAGCAAGAGGGGGGATGAGTTTAGGACACTCTTTAGCAGTGGCTTTAAAAACGCGTCAACTTTTTGCTTTAAACTCAATTCATTACGATAATACGAAAAAACTTGATACTATTGAAATTTTTAACATTCCCGATTTAAGCAAGCACAAAAAAATTCTACTCATTGATGATATAGTAGATAGTGGAGAAAGTTTAGCAGAAATAAAAAAAGTTTTGCTTGAAAAATTTCCTCATATAGAACTTAAAATTACAACCATTTTTTACAAAAAAACCGCTCTTTTAGAGCCTGATTTTAAAGTAAAAGAAGCTACTGAATGGGTGGATTTTTACTGGGATATAAATCTTGATTAAAAATTTGCTATAATTTTACTTTTAAAATTTTTAGGAGTTTTTGCTTGAGAATAAAATTTATATCTTTTATTTTAATTTTTTTTGCTATTTTTGCTTTTGCTAAAGAACAAAATTTAGATGATTTTGAACAAGAATACCAAAACTATCAAGTAAACGATCCACTTTCAGGATATAACAAAGCTATGACAAGTTTTAATGTGGCTTTGTATGATTATGGTTTGCGTCCCGTTCTTAAGGGCTATAACACTATCACTCCTGAATTTATAAGATTAGGGGTAAGAAATTTCTTTGATAATTTACTTGTTCCTTTGCGTTTTGTAGGCAATATTTTGCAGTTTAAATTTGAAGAAGCGGGAGAAGAATTTAAAAGATTTACCACCAATACCATTATGGGCTTTGGTGGACTTATGGATGTGGCATCAAAAATGGGTCTTAAAAAACATCCCGCGGACTTAGGAACCGTTTTGGCTCACTGGGGTGTAGGAAGCGGTTTTCATATTGTCTTACCTATACTCGGCCCTAGTAATCTTAGAGATACTCTTGCTTTACCTGCAACTTGGTATGCAAGTTTTACTGCTTACATTGATCCTACTTGGGCAAGTATAGCTATAAGTGCTTATGGATTTGGTAATGAACTTAGTTTTAGACTTGATGAAATTGATGAAATTTATCACAACACGCCTAATTTATATCCATTCTTGCGTGATGCTTACGAGCAAAGACGCAATGAACTTAGCAAATAAAGGAAAATAATGAAAAAAATATTTTTAATCTTGGCTTTATTTTTTAATGCTTTTGCCTTACAGCTAGATGAAATTTCTAGTACTATGCAAAAAAACATTGATGCAAGCTTAAAACTTTTACAAGATAGCAAAGAAGACAAAAAACAAGCTGCTGATGGAATTTTTAAACTTTTTGATAGCATAATAGATTATAAACTCATGGCAAAACTCAGTCTTTCGAAAAATTATTCTAAATTAAATCCAAAAGAACAAGAAAAATTTACCACAGCCTTTGAAGCAAGTCTTAAAAAAAGTTTTACCGATAAACTCAGTCTTTATAAAGATCAGGTTTTAAAGGTCAAAAATGGTGAGTTAAAAAATGAAAAACGCTATTTTTTAACCACTTCTATGGTAGTAGATGGGGAAGAAAAAAATATCATTTTCAAATTTTACAATGATAATAACAACTGGCTTGTTTATGATGTGGATGTTTTAGGTGTGAGTATAGTACAAACTTATAGATCACAATTTGGAGATATTTTAGCCAACCAAGGCTTTGATGCCCTACTTCAAAAACTTGAGAGTATTGTCATAGAATAAATAATGTTTGCAAAGCTTTTAAAGTTTTTTATTTCTCGTCCAAAAAGTACTTTTTTTGGAACCTTGTTTATATGCCTGTTTTTAAGCTTTTTTGCTTTTAAGCTTAGCGTAGATGCAAGTGCTGAAAGTTTACTTTTAGAAGATGATACAGATTTAAAAACTTTTAGAGAAATTTCAAAACATTATAAAAGTGATAATTTTTTACTTTTAGCCTTCAAACCCTATGATGAAAAACCTTTTTCAAATGAAAATTTAGCCAAATTAAAAAAACTTCATGAAGAATTAGAAAAGGCCCCTTTAGTAGAGCGCGTTTTTAGCATCATCAATGCCCCTTTGCTTCAAAGTTCACAAAATACGGATTTAAAAGAACTGTTAAAAAATATCCCAAACATAGAAAGCCAAGATATAAACCGCACAAAAGCCCGAAACGAAATTTTAAATAGTCCCTTTTATAAAAATAATATCATCTCAAAAGATGGAAAAGTAACAGGGCTTATTATTTACTTAAAGCCTGATACAGTTTATAATGATCTTGTAGAAAAACGCGATCTTGCTACCGATGAAAAAGAAAAAGATCAAATTCGTCTTGCTATAAAAAAACATCAAGACAAGCAAAAAGTTATTACGAAACAAAGTCTAGATACTATTAAAAGCATAGTTCGAAATTATGAAAAAAATAAAGATACGCTCTACCTTGGTGGCGTAAGCATGATCGCTGATGATATGATAGCTTATATAAAATCTGATCTTGTGCTCTATGGTGTTTCTCTTGTATTTTTACTAGGACTTGCACTTTATTATTTTTTCCGTTCATGGCGCTTTGTTTTTTTACCTCTTTTTATTTGTTTTATAAGCTTAAGTGCAGCTAGTGGAGTTTTTGCACTTTTAAATTTTCAAATCACAGTTATTTCATCAAATTACATTGCTTTGGTTTTAATTATCACCTTAAGTGTAGTTGTTCATTTGATCACGCATTTTATCGAAAATACCCAAAATCATCCCAAAGCTAAAGTTGAGCGCATAGTGCTTGAAACCTTACTAGCCAAAGCAAATCCTAGCCTTTATGCCATTGTTACAACAATGATAGGATTTTTTTCTTTAATGCTTTCAAATATCGAACCTATCATAAAACTTGGTATTATGATGAGTATGGGTATAGGTTTAGCTCTTATCTTTAGTTATTTATTTTTAGCAAGTATCTTAGTTCTTTTAAAACCAAAAAACTATCATAAAAAAGAGTTTAAATTTAATCTTTTAGCCTTTTGTGCTAAAACCGCTCTTGATCCTAAAAAGCGTCGCATGATTTATGGAATTTCAGTTCTTGCTATAATCTTAGCTTTAATAGGCATTTCAAAACTCAGAGTTGAAAATTCTTTTGTCAATTATTTCAAAGATGGCAGTGAAATCAAAAAAGGACTTTTGGTTATTGATAAAAATCTAGGTGGAACCTTGCCTTTAGAAGTCATCATTCGTTTTCCAAGTAATAAAAACGATCAAAATACAAGCAATACTCTTGATAGTTTTGAAAGCGAATTTGAAAATTTAGCCACACAAGAAACTTATTGGTTTGACTCTAAAAAAACACGCATTGCAAAAAAAGTTCATGAATTTTTAGAAAATAAAGAATTTGTAGGCTCGGTTTTAAGTCTTAATAGTCTTTTAACCCTAGGGAAAAATATCAACGATGGAAAAGAGTTAGATGATTTTGCTCTTGCGTTTTTAAATGAGAATTTACCTGCTAAATTTAAACAAGACTTGCTTTCACCTTTTGTAAGTATAGAGAATAACGAGTTAAGATTTAGTATGCGTATTGTTGATTCTGATCCGAATTTAAGACGTAATGAATTTTTAATAGATCTTAAAAAACAGCTCAACGAGCTTGTAAAAAATGATGGAGTAGAAGTTCAAATCACAGGTATAATGGTACTTTATAATAATATGCTCCAAAGTCTTTTTTCATCGCAATTTGATACTCTTATATTTGTAATTTTAGCTATTTTTATACTTTTTATCATTGTTTTTAGAGATTTAAAATTTTCAGTTGCGGCTATATTGGTAAATGTTATTCCTTTAAGTGTGGTTTTTGCTCTTATGGGGCTTTTAGGTATTCCTTTGGATATGATGAGTATTACTATAGCTGCTATTGCTATAGGTATAGGCGTTGATGATGCTATACATTATATTTATCGTTTTAGAGAAGAAATTAAAAACAAAAGCCTAGAAGAAGCCATTATGATTTCTCACCTTAGTATAGGTTCGGCACTTTATTATACCACAATTAGCATAGTTTTAGGTTTTAGTGTTATGATGAGTAGTAATTTCATTCCAACGATTTATTTTGGAATTTTAACCGTTTTTGTAATGATTTTGCTTTTAAGTGGAAGTTTGTTCTTATTACCAAGCTTTTTAATCACTATTTATTCTAAGAAAACCAAGCTTCCAAACCAACATAAAGAGCATATATTAAAACAATAATAGCTATATATTTTAAAAAATTTTTCATTTTTATCCTTTATTTAAAATCTTTAAAATGATTTTTGCAAGCTCTAAAGCTTTAAAACGATGAGAGATATTATTCTTCTCATCCACGCTAAGTTGGGCTAAGGTTTTATCAAAACCCTTTGGAATAAAAAGGCTATCATAACCAAAACCATTTTCACCTTTTTCTGTATCTATTACTTTTCCATGCATGGTTCCATGCGTACTAAATTCCCCCATCAAACCTACCATAGCAATAGCAGCAACATAATGCGCCTTACTTTGTTTAAAACCTTTTTTTATCATTTCATTGACAAGTTTATCACGGTTACTTTTATCATCGCCCTTACCGCTAAATCGAGCAGAATAAATTCCTGGATTTCCTTCTAAAACATCTACACAAATGCCACTATCATCACTTAAAGCGATAAAATCTTTTTTTTGCTTTTCATCCAAAGCATTAAAAACTGCTCTTGCTTTAATCAAGGCGTTTTCTTTAAAAGTTTTTCCATTTTCTTCAATCTCAAAAGGCATTAAAACTTCATCAAAGGCATAAATTTCAAAATCTTTTAAAATTTCTTTAAGTTCTAAAACTTTATGTTTATTGCTCGTAGCTAGGATAATCTTCATAACAAAAGCTCCAAAATAATATCAAAACAAAAATATGATTTTATAAAATTTATCCTTGTGCGTAGCTTTTAAATATCAAATGATAAAACGATGTTAATCAATGCTTAATCCATTTCATAGTAAAATTATCCTAATTTAAATTTCAAATTTAATAGGAAATTGATAATGCTAAACAATGTCTTACCCTTATCTTTCATAGTTGGAACAAGATTTTTTGGGCTTTTTATAGTTTTGCCAGTTTTAAGTCTTTATGCTTTAAAACTTGAAGGCGCTAATGAATTTTTAGTGGGACTTTTAGTTGGTGTTTATGCCTTAACTCAAATGATTTTACAAGTGCCTTTTGGGATTTTAAGTGATAAAATTGGTCGTAAAAAAACCATGCTCATTGGACTGATTATTTTTATAATAGGCTCTTTAATCTGCTCTTTTGCGGAAAATATCTACATCATGCTTTTAGGAAGAATGCTCCAAGGTGCAGGGGCCATTGGAGCAGTAGCTACAGCAATGATAAGTGATTTTATCACAGAAGAAAATCGTGGTAAAGCCATGGCGGTAATGGGTTCTTTTATAGGACTTAGTTTTGCAGCTTCTATGGTAATCTCTCCTTTAATGAGTGTAAAATGGGGTTTATCTAGCCTTTTTGATCTTAGTGCGGCTTTGTCTCTTTTATGTATAATTTTACTTTATACCGTTGTACCTAAAGAAAATAAAATCACTCATGAAAATGAAAAAACTCCTTTTTTTCATCTTATTAAACAAAAAAATTTAGCCCTTATGAATCTTACTAATTTCATGCAAAAAATGCTTATGAGTATAGCATTTTTAAGTATTCCTATTATTCTAGTAAAACATTTAGGCTTTGCTTCTGATAAACTTTGGATTGTTTATAGTGCTTCTATGGTAGCAGGTTTTATCGCTATGGGCTTTGCTGGAAGTTTAGGCGAAAAAAGAGGTTTAGCTAAACAAATTTTACTCTTAGGAATTGTTTTTTTTATACTTTCTTATCTTTTTTTTACTTTTAGTAATTCTATAGATTTTTTTATCATAGCAGTTGTGATTTTTTTTATAGGTTTTAATTTACATGAGCCTATTATGCAAAGTTGTGCATCAAAATTTTGTAAAGTTCATGAAAAAGGTGCGGCATTAGGGTTGTTTAATGCTTTTGGATATGGTGGAAGTTTTATAGGTGGTATTATCGGAGGGATATTTTTACATCTAGATGCCTTAAATCTTTTAGCTATTATTTTAGTAATTTTAGCTCTAATTTGGCTTGTGGCATTATTTTTCTTAAAAAATCCAGCTGATTTTAAAAACCTTTATCTACCTTTAGAAACACCTTTAATTTTCAGTACTTTTAGTGAAAATTTAGGGGTTGTAGATATTTATAAAAACTCTAAAAATCTTGTTGTTAAATTTGATAGCAAACTTACAAGTAAAGAAGAATTAGAAGGCAAATTATGAAAAAAATATTATTTTTATTCTGTTCTTTTTTTCTAGCTTTTGCAAAACCAAGTCTAGAGATACCCAAGCTCTCAAAACAAGCAAAACAAAACTTTATTTTAGAAAATGTCAAATTTAATTATAATGGCACAATATATAAAATTTTTATAGCTAAAAACAAGAATGAAAACTCAAATTATAAATATAAAATCATTTATTTACTCGATGGAAATGCCTTTTTTTCTCTTTTTTTAAATCTTTTCAACACTCCTGTCAAAGAAAATCTTTTAATTATTGGAATAGGTTATGATAATAATTTAGCTTTTGATACACAAAAACGCACTAAAGATTATACGCCTACAACAAATTTAAATAAACAAGGTGGAGGTAGTAAAGAATTTAGAAATTTCTTAATAACCCAACTCATCCCTTATATCAACAAAATGTATCCTATTGATTTTAGCCATCAAATTCTCTTTGGACATTCTTTTGGAGGACTTTTTGCCATTGATACACTTCTTTATGATAGTAAGATTTTTAGTCATTATTTTATTATTTCACCTTCTTTATGGTGGGATAATAGTGAGTTTTTATCTAATATCATAAAATTACAAACTTGCCCTAAAATTTACATCGGATTAGGTTCATTGGAAACAAATTCAAGTATTATCAAAGGTGTAGCTAAGCTCAATGCTCAAAAACTTAGCGAAAAAATATCCAAAGAAACTAATTGTAAAACTCATTTTAAACTTTTTAAAAATGAAACTCATGGAAGTGTCATATCTAAAGCTATGCTGTGGATGAAAAAGCTTCTTGATCTTAATTAATCATTGCTTTTATCATCACTTTTGCCTTGCAATCTGCACAGCAATAAAGTGTTTTGATTTTATTCTCATCATTACCAAATTTAGGCTTCATTAAATTGGCTATTTTTTCTACAGCTTTTTTGGTCGCAAATTCTTTACCGCATTCTATACAGGAAAAAAGCTCATCTTTTGCCATGGTTTGATATTCAAAATAAGAAGCTCTAAACTCCATTCCACTACGAAATAATTTTAAAGTATCTTTTTCAGCACAACTTAACTCACAATACCCACAAGTCGTACAAAGAGAAGCATTGAATTTCAAAGCATTTTCTTGTTTATCAGCGATTAAAGCTCCTACATTACAGGCACCCACACAAGAAAGACAAAGCGTACAGGTATTAGGATTGATTTCTACCTTACCATAACGCAACCATTCGCCACTTTCTATACTACCAAAATCTTCATTTTTTATCATTTCTTGCATTCTTTTGGCAAAATTTTCTCTTGTAGTTAAGGTGTTATTATGAAAATCATATTTTAAATCTTGTATGAATTCTTGCTCTTTTAAAACATTTTGCAATTCTTTTTCATCTTTAGCAACAAAAATAGCTTTTTTTTGAAATTTTCTCTCAAAAAAAGTATTTAAAAGCATAATGGCTTCATTGCTACCACGAGATACAAAGTCCGTATAAAAAACCAAATTTGCACCACTATTTTGCAAAAGTGTTAAAAAATGCATAGAAGAAAGCCATTTTTCACCATCTATCATAAAGGGTAAAACATCTTTTGGTAAAGCAAGATTTAAATTTTCTAAAGACATTTTTTTAGGAATGATTAAAATTTTTTTATCTTTATAAAACTCACAAAGGGTAAAAAAACTTTCTCTTGGCATAGGAGCATAATCAAGCGATCCGCTAGGACACACACTAATACATCCTCCACAACCCAAACAATCCACTTGAGAAAATTCTAAATGCTTTTTTTCATCATCTTTTAAAATCGCCACAGTAGGACAAATTTCAGCACATTTTGCACAATGCTCACTGCGTCTTTCATGGTATTGACACACGCTAGCATTATAGCTAATATAAGTTTTATAAGGATATTTTGGACTTTTGCTTTGCAAAAACTCTAACAATGCTTCAAGATTTTCAAAATTTAAAAGATTATAACATCCACTTTGTCTTGTAAAATCTTTACGCACAACGCTTAAATTTTCAGCTTTAAAAAGTAAAAAATCAAAATCTATTTCCACTTCTTCGCCTTGATTTTTAACCACAGCACAAAGCTCCCCCACACTTCCAAAAACAGCTAAAATTTCTGCACTACTTAAAGCAATAACCTTAAATCCATGTTCTTTTAAAAACTCTACAGTTTGAGTATCACTATCTGCCAAAATCAAACGATTTTGCACTTCTTTGCTTTGTTCTAAATCAAGCCCTAAATCATAAACGCTAGCCCTTGCTTCATAAAGCGTTAAAACATTTTTACTTTGCTCTAAAATTTCATCTTGAGAATTTTTAAGATAAAAGTTAATCTCAGGGGCATAAATTTGTGCTTTTTGATTTTTATCATTGCAAATTAATGCTTCTTTATCATTTGCCTGATCTAAAATTTCAATAGCATCAGGCAAAGGGATTAAAACATCATTTTTTATATAAACAAAATCTTGCATTGTCTTCCTTAATCTCTTTAAAACATCATTTTATAAATTCTATGTTAAAATAACCAAATATTTTCTTAAGGCTTAAGATGAACAAATTTAGAACTTTTCCACAGATTAACACTCTTATTGAAGATGAGAGTTTAAAATCCTATCCTTTTTATATCAAAGCATTTTTTTGTAAAAAAGTTGTCGCAAAACTAAAAGAAAATTTTTCCCAAGATGAAATTTCTAAAGATAAACTACTTTTAGAAATCAAAAAAGAAATCAAAACTTTTTACCGCAAAGATTTACAAAGTGTGATCAATGCAAGTGGAGTGGTTATACACACAAACCTTGGCAGAAGTGTAATCCATGAAGAACTTTATGAAGCGTGTAAAGATATCATTTGTAATTATTCTAATGTAGAGTTTGATTTAGAAAATGGAAAAAGAGGCTCTCGCTATGCTTTGGTGTTGGAAAAACTTAAAATGCTTTTTGAATGCGAAGATGCTTTAGTAGTCAATAACAACGCTGCGGCAGTTTTTTTAGTGCTTAATTCTCTTTGTTATGATAAGGAAGTCATAAGCTCAAGAGGAGAACTTATAGAAATTGGCGGAAGTTTTCGTGTGCCTGAAGTGATAAAAGCTGCAGGTGTAAAGCTTTGCGAAGTTGGAACTAGCAACAAAACACACTTAAAAGACTATGAACAAGCTATCAGTGAAAATACCGCTCTAATTTTAAAAACCCACAAGTCTAATTTCGCTCTTATGGGTTTTCATAGTGAAGCAAATATAAAAGATCTACATGAACTAGCAAAAGAAAAAGGGCTTTTGAGTTATTATGATCTAGGTTCTGGCTGGTGTGAAAATTTAAATGAAAAGCTGATTAAAAATGAACCTAAAATCAAAAAACTCGTACAAGAATGTGATATTTTAAGTTTTAGTGGAGATAAACTTTTTGGTAGTGTGCAAGCAGGCATTATACTTGGAAAAAAAGAACTCATAGAAAAACTTAAACAAAATCAACTTTTAAGAATGCTAAGAGTGGATAAATTAACCCTATCTTTTTTAAATGAAAGCTTAAAAGCTTATTTACAAAAAGATTATGAAAAAATTATTACCTTAAAACTTTTAAATGATGACTTATCCTTTATAGAAGAAAAAGCTTTAAGAGTGCAAAAAGAATTAAAATTTCAAACCCAACTCAAAAAAAGCAAAAGTTTAGTAGGAGGAGGTTCTATGCCTGATAAAAGTTTAGATACTTATATACTAACTTTTCAAGGAGATGCTTTAAAACTACAAACTCGATTTAGAAAAGAAAATATCATAGGACGCATTGAAAATGATGAATTTGTTCTTGATTTTAGAACTATACGAGAAAATGAACTTCAAAAACTTATTCTTACAATTAATCAAATGGAAAACTTATGAAATCTGTTATTATAGGAACCGCAGGACATATTGATCATGGAAAAACTTCACTCATTAAAGCTTTAAATGGTTTTGAAGGCGATAGTTTAAAAGAAGAACAAGAAAGACAAATCACCATTAATTTAAGTTTTTCAAATCTTAAATTAAAAGATAAAAACATTTCTTTTATCGATGTTCCAGGACATAAAGATTTGGTTAAAACTATGGTAAGTGGAGCTTTTGGCTTTAGTGTTTGTTTATTTATCGTAGATATTAACGAGGGTTTAAAAGAACAAAGTTTAGAACATTTAGAAATTTTAAAAATTCTTGATATTAAAAATATCATTTTAGTACTTAGCAAATGCGATCTTTGTGAAAACATAGAGCAAAAAAGTGTAGAAATTTTAGAAGAGTTAAAAAATTTAGATTATCCCATTTTAAAAGTATTTCATACCAGTATAAAAAATAATCAAGGCATAGAAGAATTAAAAAATTATCTTTATACCATAGAAAACAAAGAAAATTATGAAGAACTGATTTTTCATTATTATATCGATAGAGTTTTTTCTCTAAAAGGTATAGGAACTGTCGTCACAGGCAGTCTAAATGAAGGAAGTATCACTTTAAATGAAAAAATCATCTGTTTAGACACTCAAAAAGAACTCATTGTTAAAAATATACAAAATCACGATACCAATCTAGAGCAAATCAAAGCTTGCAACCGTGTGGCTTTAAGTTTAAATTGTGATTATAAAGAGTTGAAAAAAGGTTATTTACTAAGTAAAAAAGGTTATTTTAAAGCCTTTAAAGAATGCGATGCTTTAGTTAAAGCAAAAAATTTACAAAATAGCAAAATGATTTTTTGTGTGGGTTCAAGACAAATAGAATGTAAAATAAATATATTAAAAAAACTAGAAAATGATGAATTTTTTGTGCATTTTAGTTTTGATAAAAATGTATTTTTAAGTTTTGATGAGGCTTTTATTTTATTACAAAATAATCGTGTTATAGGCGGTGGTAAGGTTTTAAATCCTTTAAGCGAACCTTTAAAAAAAGAACAAAAAAATAAATTTTTAATGTTTTTGAAAAATAAAGATTTTAAAGCAGCTTTTTCTTTCTTAAAAGACGCACATAAATACGGCTTTGGTTTGCTTTCAAGCTATCAGAGATTTAAACTCTCTCATCAAAAAGCATTGAAATTAGCGAAAGAATTAAATCAAGTATTTGTCGATGAAAAAAATCTTAATGTATATCATTTACAAAGTCTAGAAGAAATTAAAAATTTCATCAAATTCATACTTGAAAAAAATCCTTATGCCATGCTTTCAGCACATTCTTTAGCTTTAAGGATTACTTGGGCAAGTGAAAATTTTTGCGAACTCGGACTTAAAGAAATGTCAAATTTATTGGATTTTCAAAATGGAATTTATTTTAAAAAAGGCATAGATTTTGAAAAACTTCAAGAAAAAAATAATAACCAAATGTATGAAATTTTAAAAAAACAAGGTATTAAACCCGAAGCTCCTTATAATCTTTATGATTTTTTAGAACTTGATAGAAAAAGCGGAGATAATATACTCAAAAAACTTACCCAAAAAGGCTTGGTTGTAAGACTTTCACACAATCTTTTTATAGAAAAACAAGCTCTTGAAAAACTTATGCAAGAATGTTTAAATTTATTAAAAAATCAAAGTCTTGATGTGCAAAGTATGAAAGAATATTTCAATCTTTCAAGAAAATATGCTATTGCTTATTTAGAATACTTAGACAAATTTCCTCAAGTAAGCAAAGAAGCTGAAAAAAGATTTTTAACAAATATTTAGAAAATCATTATAGAATTAAACATAATTTATTTAAAGGATTTATAAACTATGAAAAAATTAAGTTTAATTCTTGCCTGTTCAGCATCTTTGTTTGCTGCAAGTAATTCAGAAATTAGTGATTTTTATTCAAAAAGCATTAAAGCACAATTTCCAAATGCTACCGTTAGTGTATCAAATCGTCAAAAGGTTGGTAATACGGGTTTTGAAAGTGTTATTGTAAGCGTTGAATTAAATGGACAAAAACAAGAAAACATTCTTTTTACAAAAGATAGTCTTATTACCCCTGATCTTATCGACTTGAAAACGGGAATTTCTTATGCTCAAGAATATGAAATGAAAAAATTTCAAGAAGCAAGAGAAAATTTTACAAAAAATGCTAAAGCTGTAGCACAAAAAGAAACCATGGTAATAGCTTTGGGAGATAAAAATAAACCTGCAATTTATGTTTTTTCGGATCCTGAATGCCCTTATTGTAGAGAACATTTAGCTCAAATTGATGATGAACTTAAAAACTATCAAGTTAATTATATTTTAACTCCAGTACATGGAAAATCTGCTTTTGAAAAATCCGCTCTAATCTACAAAGAAGCAAAAAAAGCAAAAAATGATAAAGAAAAAATCGCAATTTTAAACAAATACTATGATGCAAATATCAAAAATTATCCAAAAGTAAGTGATGCAGAATTAAAAGAAGTTTTTTCCTTATATGAAAAATATCGCTCATTAGGTCTTAGCGCTACTCCAACTATTATTAAATAAACCTAATGTCTAAAATTACTTTAATTTTAAGCTTTTTTATAGCACTCTTTATGAGTGCTTGCACCAATGCAACTTTCATACAAAGCTTTATTCAAACAAGCAATGAAGGCATTTTTATCAGATCGCAAAAACAACAAAGTTTTAAAATTTCCTTTCAAAATCCTAGTCAACTTCGAACTACTTTGGATAGAGATTTGGCTTTAAAACTTAAAAATTTAGGCTTAAAAGAAGTAAAAGAGAATGCAGATTATGAAATTTTAATCAATCTTGTAGATATGAAAAAGCATTCTTATGCTCAAAAAATCACAACTTCAGCAAGATTTTTTTATGATTTTGATCCTTTGGAAAGTGATGGAGAATGGATGGTAGAAAACTACTATACTATGCAAGTTAATTTACAAATCAACTCTAAAAATCACAATTCTCAAAAAACAAGTCTTCTTGCAAGAACAGCTTATCTTGGAAATAAAGAACGCTGTCAATTATCTTTAGAAAATAAAATTATAAATCAAATAGTGAGTTTTTTTTATTTTTAAGAAAAGACAATCAAGAGTATAAAAACTCTTGATTTTAAGAATTATTAAGCAAAATAAGGTTTGATTTGTTCTACCCAAGCATCAATTCTTGATTCAGTTTGATCTTCTTGATTATCATTGTCAAGAGCAAGTCCAACAAATTTACCATCTACAACCGCATCGCTTGCTTCAAATGTATAACCATCAGTTGAAACTTCTCCTACCAAATTTGCACCTGCATCTTTTAAATTTTGAGCTAATTTACCCATGCCGCCACAAAAAGTGTCAGAATAACTTTCACTATCACCCATACCAAATACAGCTACAGTTTTTCCACCAAGACTAAGCCCTGAAAAATCAAAACCATCCCAATCATCTTGTAAATCACCACTTCCCCAAGTTGAAGTTCCACAAATTAATTTATCGTAAGAATTCATTTTAGCTGCATCAATATCTGAGATATTAAAAACATCACTAATTCCAAGTTTTGAAGCAATTGTATTAGCCGCTCCTTCTGTATTTCCCATAGCACTACCATAGATTACTGCTACTGACATTATTTTCTCCTTATAATTTGATTTGATATTTTATACGGAACTAATTTTAACATAGTTTTGTTTAAATCACACAAAAAATGTTTTATTTCAATAAAATGTGTGAAATTTTTGTTACGCGGACAAACAATATAAAATTTTTCAAAATTATTTTCTTTTATTAAATTCAATAATTCATAAATTTCATTTTCAATTTCTAAATTATGTGTATTAATCTCTTTGCAAAGTGGCAAAATTGCAAATTTCTTATCTATTATAATAAGATCACCATCTTGATCTATATTTTTTCCATTATTTTGAAAAGAAACCTTATCATAAACATAGGAGCTAAATAAAATTTGCGCATCAAAACAAATGCCATAAAGATAAATTCTTAAAAGTCTTAAAAGATCGACATTCTTAGATATTTTAGTATTAAAAATCAAGCTTTTTCTTTTTTGAAAGTAAAAAGCGTATGTATTAAGCTTGATATTTATATTTTGAATCTTACCAAATGAAACATGCATTATATTATGCAAAAAATTTCCAAATATCATTTTTAAACTCTTGGTATTTTTTGCATATAAAAGAGGAATTTTTAGAGCACTATCAACGCTCGCATTATATTGAGTTAAAAAAGTCAACATAAGCTCTTGATTGTTTAAATAGCGATAAATTTGCGGTATAAATTCTTGCTTATCATCAAATCCAAATAACATCTTTAACCTTTATAGCAAGAAAATTCTTTATTAAGATTAAAAATTTTACAATATTCACAATACACACAACTTACACTTCTTTTTGCACAAACTAATGGAATTTTACGCTTTTTAGCTTCATTTTTGATTTTTTTCATAGTATTATGATTTAAAAAGCTTGTTAACATTACTATACATTCTGTATCACAAGGAATCGGCTTGCGATTAACTCTATTTTCATTACGTGCATCCCAGTGTTCTATTTTTTTAGCACCTAAATCATGTAAAACAGCTCTAATAGGAGTGATTTCATCTGCACCAATAACCAAAACTGACATAAATTCTCCTTTGTGATTTTTAAAATATATTTTGATAATTATTATTATAATATAAAAAAACTAAATTTATTTTGAAATTTATTATCAATAAAATGCAATTATTCAGTTAATTTTAATTTTTAATAGATATAATTTACTAATTAATAAAATTTATTATTTAGGAGAAAACAATGAAAAAATTGACTAACGATTTTGGAAACATTATAGCTGATAACCAAAATTCATTAAGCGCAGGCGCAAAAGGACCTTTACTTATGCAAGATTATCTTTTGCTTGAAAAACTTGCTCATCAAAATAGAGAAAGAATTCCAGAAAGAACCGTTCATGCTAAGGGAAGTGGAGCTTATGGCGAAATAAAAATTACAGCAGACTTAAGTGCTTATACCAAAGCTAAAATTTTTCAAAAAGGCGAAGTTACTCCATTATTTTTACGCTTTTCAACAGTAGCAGGTGAAGCAGGTGCAGCAGATGCTGAACGCGATGTGAGAGGTTTTGCTATTAAATTTTACACTAAAGAAGGAAACTGGGACTTGGTAGGAAATAACACTCCGACATTCTTCATCCGCGATGCTTATAAATTCCCTGATTTCATCCATACTCAAAAAAGAGATCCAAGAACTCATCTAAGAAGTAATAATGCTGCTTGGGATTTTTGGAGTTTATGTCCTGAAAGTTTACATCAAGTAACCATTCTTATGAGCGATAGAGGAATTCCTGCAAGTTATCGTCATATGCATGGATTTGGAAGCCATACTTATAGTTTTATTAATGATAAAAATGAAAGATTTTGGGTGAAATTCCATTTTAAAACCCAACAAGGGATTAAAAATCTTACCAACCAAGAAGCTGCCGAGCTTATAGCAAAAGATAGAGAAAGTCATCAAAGAGATCTCTATAATGCTATAGAAAATAAAGATTTTCCAAAATGGAAAGTTCAAGTTCAAATTCTTGCTGAAAAAGATATAGAAAAACTTGGATTTAATCCTTTTGATTTAACAAAAATTTGGCCTCATAGTTTTGTACCTTTGATGGATATAGGCGAAATGATTCTAAACAAAAATCCTCAAAATTATTTTAATGAAGTTGAACAAGCTGCCTTTAGTCCAAGCAATATCGTTCCTGGAATTGGCTTTAGCCCTGATAAAATGTTGCAAGCTAGAATTTTTTCATATCCTGATGCACAAAGATATAGAATAGGAACTAATTATCATCTTTTACCAGTAAATCGTGCAAAAAGCGAAGTGAATACTTACAATGTCGCTGGTGCTATGAATTTTGATAGTTATAAAAATGATGCTGCTTATTATGAACCAAACAGCTATGATAATAGCCCAAAAGAAGACAAAAGCTATCTTGAACCTGATTTAGTCTTAGAAGGCGTAGCACAAAGATATGCTCCACTAGATAATGACTTTTATACTCAACCAAGAGCTTTATTTAATCTTATGAATGATGATCAAAAAACTCAACTTTTTCATAATATCGCCGCTTCTATGGAAGGAGTTGATGAAAAAATTATCACTAGAGCTTTAAAACATTTTGAAAAAATTTCACCTGATTATGCAAAAGGAATTAAAAAAGCTTT
This sequence comes from Campylobacter sp. CFSAN093224, assembly GCF_012897395.1. Classification (NCBI taxonomy): domain Bacteria; kingdom Pseudomonadati; phylum Campylobacterota; class Epsilonproteobacteria; order Campylobacterales; family Campylobacteraceae; genus Campylobacter; species Campylobacter sp. CFSAN093224. Next base: position 1,314,301 of record NZ_CP040607.1, read on the forward strand.
AGAAAAATAATTTTTACTTGCCACTTTTGGTGGCAAACTAAAGATTATAATAATTAAGGAAAAACAATGACAACTCTTAGTTTAGAAGAAGAAAAAAGATTTGAAGAGCTTTGTAAAATGGCTTTTAATTTTGCAAGAAATAATGAATATGAAAATCTTAAAATCATGATAGAAGCAGGTTTAAATGTAAATTTAAAAACTCATAAAGGCGATAGCTTGCTTATGCTTGCAGCTTATAATAATTCTTATGAAAGCGCTAGAATGCTTTTAGAAAAAGGTGCAAAAGTAGATGAAAAAAACGATCGTGGACAAACCCCATTAGCGGGAGTTTGTTTTAAAGGATACTTACCTATGTGTGAACTTTTAGTTAAATATGGAGCAAATATTGACGAAAACAATGGTTTAGGAATGACACCTTATACCTTTGCTATTATGTTTGGACGCAAAGATGTGGCAGAATTTTTACTCAAAAAATCTAAAAATAATTTTTTAAAGAAAATGAGCCTAAAAATACTAAAATTTATCAAAAAATTTTAGTTATTTTTTAAATTTCTTCAGATACCTATAAACACTAGGTTCTGAAATTTTTAAAAATTTTGCTACGATAGGAACCGCTCCTTTTATATTAAAAATACCTTTTTCATATAGCTTTTCAGCAATTTCTTCTTTTTGAGCAATGCTTAATTGATAATCAGAATTTAAATAACTAGAATCTACACTTTGAACTAAAATATCCTCTATCGAGTGACTTAATGTTTCTATGCTTGAATCATTTTGAGAAAAACTAATATTTCCTAAAATATCACCCATATCTCCAATTTTTTCTAAATCAATCATCTTGCATATTAAATCTCTCATAATGCTAGTATCATGATTGATACACAAAATACCTACTAATTTGTCATGATTTTTAATAAAAAAAGTAGATCCTCTAATTAATTTTGATTTTCCAACAAGAGCCTTATAATCACATAAAAAATCTTTTTCTAAATATTTTTTATTTTGCATAAGCTCACTTGCAAAAGCAGTCAAGGGAGAATCTAAACTTCTCCCACTAATGTGATTGTTAGCAATTGCCGCAATATAGGCCCCATCTTCAGTAATTACATGAAAAACTATCTCATATTGCTCACCTAAAACTTCTCCTAAAAAATATGTCAACTTTATAAATTGTTGTTTTTGTCCCTCATCCATAAAACTGCCTTCAATAAAAAATTAATATAATATTAAATTCTACTCTTTATACTTTAAAACATTTCTTAAAAATAAAATTTTATTATTATGATAATAAACTATTGACAAATTATTATTGTAGTGATAAAATGCATTCTGTTTAATCTATATTTAACAAAGGAGAATTCATGTCAAACTATCCAAAGGCCATTGGTCCATACTCAGCTTACAGAGAAGTAAATGGACTTTTATTTATATCAGGACAACTTCCTATCAACCCTGCTTCAGGAGAAATAGAAAGCTCTGATATCAAAGAACAAACCAAACAATCTTTAAAAAATATCGGTGCTATCTTAGAAGAAAATGGTATCAGTTATGATAAAGTGATTAAAACCACTTGCTTTTTAGCTGATATTAATGATTTTGTAGCATTCAATGAAATTTATGCTGAATTTTTTAAAGCTCCTTATCCAGCAAGAAGTGCTTTTGCAGTAAAAGATCTGCCAAAAAAAGCTAAAGTAGAGATAGAGATCATCGCTCAAAAAGGATAAAACATGCTAGGTATTGTTTTTTCTTTATTTAGTGTTTTTTTACTTGTTTTTATGCTTTATAAAAAAATCAATGCTCACATGGCATTGCTTTTAAGTGGTTTACTTTTACTTTCCTTAGCTGCTATTTTTGGACTTTCTCCACACATTGTCGCTAAAGGTTCTTTAAATTTAGGTTTTTTTGATATTTTTCAAGTTTTTAATCAAACCATGTCAAGTACATTAGCAGGACTTGGACTTACACTTATGACTATAGCAGGTTTTTCTGCTTATATGGATCATGTAGGGGCTTCTTATGCACTTTTTAAAGTTTTTGAAAAACCTTTAAAAGCCGTAAAATCTCCTTATGTTTTACTCATAGTTGCTTATTTTATCGTGCAACTTTTAGTTCTTTTCATCCCTTCTCACGCAGGCTTGGCACTTTTACTTATGGTTACTATGTATCCTATACTTGTACGCTCTGGTGTTTCAAAACTTTCTGCCTTAAGTGTGATTGCGATTTGTCAATATATCGATCATGGACCTGGAAGTGGAAATGTGATCATGGCGTCAAAAGTAGCTGAAGTTGATCCTGCAATTTATTTTTTTCATTATCAACTCCCTACAACCTTGCCTATCATTATAGCTGTAGGTATTGCGATATATCTTTGCAATAAATTTTTTGACAAAAAAGATAATTTTGTCTTCAATGCACAAGAAATTGAAAAAGAACTAAATGAAAATGAAGGCAAAGAAAAAGAACTTAAAAAGCCTCCTAGAATTTATGCGATTTTACCTATAATTCCTTTGGTTTTAATCCTAGGATTTAGTTCCGTGCTTGATAGCATCTTGGTTTTAATGGGAATAAGTAGTGCTGAAGAAGTTAAAGCAGCTGCTAGTACTGCCATTAAAATGAATGTTCCAGTAGCAATGGTGATTTCAACTTTTGTGGCTATTATTTTTGAAATGATACGCTATAAAAGTATAGTAGAAACTCTTAATTCTATTATGATTTTCTTTAAAGGAATGGGACATTTATTTGTTATCACAGTTTCACTCATCGTTTGTGGTCAAGTATTTGCAAGCGGTCTTTTATCTGTAGGTTTTGTAGATACTTTAATAGAATTTTGCAAAAATGCAGGATTTGGAGTTTTGGCTATTATTATCGCCGTTTCAATCTTGCTTGCAGTTTGTGCTTTCTTAATGGGTTCAGGAAATGCGGCATTTTTTAGCTTTACTCCACTTATCCCAAATATAGCAAAACACTTTGGAGTTGAAACTATCACCATGATAGCACCAATTCAAATTATGACAGGCTTTGGAAGATGTGTTAGTCCTATTGCACCAGCGATTTTAGCTATCTCAGCTATTGCAAAAGTAAGTCCTTTTGCCGTGGTTAAAAGAACAGCTATTCCTATGCTTGTAGCGGCTATTGTAAATGTTATTATGACTTATATCTATCTTTAAAAAGGAGAAAAAATGAACTCAAAAACTAAACTTATTCATTGTGGCAGAGGCGATCAAGGCGCTGAAGTAAGATCAGTCAATCCTACACTTATGCGTGCATCAACCATACTTTTTAAAGATCACGCAACTTGGCAAAAATACAGAGAATTAAGAAAAACAGATCGTGTTTTAAGCTATGGGGCTAGAGGAACAACAACCAATTTTGAACTTGAAAAACTTATTTGCACTCTAGAGGGTGGTTATAGAGCACAACTTTTCCCAACAGGACTTGCAGCATTAGCTATGGTGCTTTTAAACTATGCAAGCAAAGATGCGCATTTTTTAATCACCGATGCAATTTATGGTCCTGTAAGAACGATTTGCGAATTATTTTTAGAAAAAATGGGTGTTGAAATTGATTTTTTAAAAGCTGATGCAAGTGATGTAGAAGAAAAAATCAAACCTAATACCAAGCTTATCCTATGTGAAAGTCCAGGTTCTATACTTTATGAAATCATAGATTTACCAAAACTTTGCAAAATTGCCCATGCGCATAATATCCCTGTAGCTATTGACAATACTTATTCTAGTGGATATTTTCTAAATCCTTTAGAACTTGGAGTGGATATTTCAGTTATCGCCGCTACAAAATATCTTAGCGGACACTCTGATGTAACCATGGGTATAGTAGTAATCAACGAAAAAGAATGGAAAAATTTTGACAAACTTCCAGAAGCTTTAGGCTTTACAACAAGTCCTGATGATGCTTACTTAGTACTTCGTGGTATGAGAACACTAGATGTAAGAATGAAAGCTCATGAAAAAAGTGCTGATGAAATTGTAGAATTTTTACAAAGCAGAAAAGAAATTAAAACAATTTTCTATCCAAAACTCAAATCCCACCCAAATCATGAAATTTTCATGCGTGATCATAAAGGTGCAAATGGTATGATTACCATAGAATTTGCAGAAGGTTATAGCAAAGATGATGCTATTAAATTTGTAGATAAACTAGAATACTTTTCAATTGGTGCTAGCTGGGGTGGATATGAAAGCTTAGCCACCGTAACTACTCCACCTAGAACTGCAACAGATTGGAGTGCAAGAGGACCATTTGTAAGATTTCATATAGGTCTTGAAGATACTAAAGATTTAATTGCTGATTTAACACAAGCTTTTGATAGTATTAAAAAATAAGGAGATAAGATGACAGGAATTAGCGTATTTGATCATAGATTACTAGCAGACTCATGGAGCACGCAGGAAATGCGTGCTATTTTTTGCGAACAAAACCGCATACAAAAATGGCTCGATGTTGAAGCAGCTTTAGCAAAAGCACAAGCAAAACTTAAAATTATCCCTAAAAAAGCAGCTGATGAGATCGCAAAAAAAGCTCATTATAAATTTATGGATATGGACTTTATCTTTGCTGAATTTAAAAAGACCAAACACCCTTTAGTTCCTACTGTAAGAGGATTAGAAAAAGCTTGCGATAATAATTTAGGCGAATATGTACATTTTGGAGTAACCACTCAGGATATCATCGATACAGGACTGGTTTTACAATTTAAAGAAGCAATGACTCTTATAAAAAGCGAATTAAAAGCTATCGCAAAAGCCCTAGCAAAACTAGCTAAAACCCATAAAAATACTGCTATGATGGGAAGAACTTTAGCACTTCAAGCTTTGCCTATTACTTTTGGACATAAAGTGGCTATTTGGTTAAGCGAACTTGAGCGTCATTTTGAAAGAATACTTGAACTTGAAAAAAGACTTTATGTAGGTAGTATAGTAGGCGCTGTAGGAACTAAAGCAAGTTTAAGTGATGAGTGCAATGAAGTAGAAAAACTCACTTTAGAAAATTTAGGACTTGATGTGCCTAATATTTCTTGGCAACCTGCACGTGATCGCTTTATAGAACTTGGTTTTGTACTAGGTAATATCAACACAACCTTTAACAAAATCGCTCATGAAATTTTAATCCTTTCGCATAATGAAATTGATGAAGTTGCTGAACCTTTTGGCAAAGGACAAGTAGGATCAAGCACTATGCCACACAAAAGAAATCCTGCAGTAAGTGAAAATGCAGTTACAGTAAGCAATGCTTTTAAAGCAAATTTAGCCATTTTAAGTGATATTGAAAGACATGAACATGAAAGAGATGGTCAAGTTTGGAAAATGGAATGGAAGCTTTTACCTGAAATGTTTTTAATGCTTTCTGTGGTTTTAGCAAATATGAAATTCGCTCTTAGCGATTTAGAAGTAAAAAAAGATAAAATGCTTAAAAATTTAAATACTCTTAATGGTTTTGTTTTAGCAGAGCGTGTTATGTTTGCATTAAGCGATCATTATGGAAAACAACATGCCCATGAAATTGTTTATGAAAATGCTATGCTAGGTATAGAAAAACAAAAAACTTTTAAAGAAGTTTTACTTGCAGATAAAAGAGTATCTAAGGTATTGAAAGAAAAAGAAATCGATGCTTTACTTGATGCAACAAGTTATGTAGGATATGCACCAAAACTTGTAGATGAATTTTTGGCAAAAATCAAAAATAGCGCTATCTTAAAATAGGAAAAATCATGTTCTATAGTGAAATTTTAGCGGATTTTATTTTCAATCTTAAATATGAAAATATCCCTAATGCAGTTGTTCAAAGGGCTAAAGAGCTTATGCTTGATAGCCTTGGAACAGCTATAGCAGCAAGCAAAGAAGAATGTGTTTTAAATGCTTTTAAAGCTTTTGAAAATTTAAGCACAGAAAAAAATACTCCTATTTGGATAAATGATCAAAAATTAGATCCTATATACGCAGCCATGCTAGATGGCATTGCTTCTCATGCGTTAGATTTTGACGATACGCATACAGAAGCGATTTTGCATGCAAGTGCGATTTTAACTCCACTTTGTTTAAGTTATGGTTTTCATGTTAGCAAAGATGCGAAAAAAATCATCAAAGCTTTTATAATAGGCTGGGAAATTGCAGCTAGAGTAGGCATTGCAAGCAAAGGTACTTTTCATAAGCGTGGTTTTCATACTACTGCTATTGCAGGAATTTTTGGAAGCGTGAGTGCAAGTGCAATCTTACTAGATCTTAACAAAGAACAAATCATCAATGCTTTAGGACTTGCAGGAAGTTTTGCAAGTGGGGTTAATGAGTTTTTATCCAATGGATCTAATTCAAAAGTTTTACATATTGCCAATGCTATTAAAAACGGCATTATGGTAGCTCATTTTGCTAAAAACAATATGAGTGGACCTTTGAGTATTTTTGAAGGTAGGGATAATATCTTTAAATGTTTTGGCATAGAAGAAGAATGCGATAAAACAGAACTTAACAAAGCCTTAGGAGAAATTTGGCAAACTATGCAAGTTTCAATCAAGCCTTATCCAAGTTGTCATTTTGCTCATGGGCTTATTGATTGTGCTATTGCTTTAAAAAATGATGGTTTAAAAGCTGATGAAATTAAAAGTATTCATTGTTTTGTAGATGAAGTTCCTATTTCTTTTATCTGTGATCCTTTGGAAGCAAAATACACTCCAAATAGTGCTTATGAAGCTAAATTTTCCATGCCTTTTTTAATGGCTCTAGGATTCTTTGATGGCAAAATCACTCTTAATTCTTATGAAAATTTAAAGCGTGAAGAAGTACTAGAATTTGCTAAAAAAATCAGTTACGAAAAAAGAAAATCTCAAGGCTTTCCAAAATATTTTCCAGGGCATTTAGAAGCCAGTTTGCAAGATGGACACATAATCCAAAAAGATGTTTTTATCAATAAAGGTAATTTTGATAATCCACTAAGTTTTGAAGAATTAAAAGCTAAATTTTTAGCCAATGCACAAATTTACCTTGATAATGCTAAAGCTAACAAAATTCTAGATCAAATCATCAATCTAGAAAATTTAAACCACTTTTCTTTTTAAATATTTATCCTTCTTTTTACAAGAAGGATAATTTCATTACACTTTTTTATTATAATATTTATTATTAATTTAGGAATTACAATGACTTTAAACGAGTTAAAAGATGGAAAAAAGGCTATTATTGTCAATTTAAACGCTCACAAAGAACTCAAAAATAGACTTTTAAGCTTTGGATTTATTAAAAATAAAAACTTGAAAAAAATTCACTCCTCTTTAAAAAATGCCACCATAATGGTAGAACTTGATACAAGTTGTGTTATCCTAAGATCTGATGAAGCTAAAACCATAGAAGTGAATCTTATATGAAAAAAATCAAAATAGCCCTTGTAGGTCAGCCTAATGTAGGCAAAAGTCTTCTTATTAATGCGCTTTGCAAAGCCAATATGAAAGTAGGAAATTTTAGCGGAGTTACTATAGAAAAAGCAAGTGCAAAAACTTTTTACAAAAACTATGAATTTGAAGTCATTGATTTGCCAGGAACTTATTCTTTAGATGGATATAGCGAAGAAGAAAAAATCACACGTCATTTTTTAAATCAAAATGACTATGATGTTATTGTTAATGTTTTAGATGCTACTAATTTAGAACGCAATCTTATCCTTAGTGCAGAACTTTTAAGCCTTAATAAAAAAATGCTTTTAGCTTTAAATATGTGTGATGAAGCCAAAAAAGAAGGTATAGAGCTTGACACTTCTATTTTAAGCCAAGAATTTCAAAGTCAAGTTGTTGAAATTTCAGCAAAAACAAAAGAAAATTTAGAACTTTTGCTGCAAAAAATTATTATTTTATTTGAAAGTAAATTTATTCCAAGATCCCAATTTTACACTCCGCTTTGCGAAAAAAGTCCAGAAAAAGAAGATTTATTATATTTTATTAATGAACTTTCAAAAAAAATTATCACACATAAAAAAGAAGAGAGAAATTTAACCAAAAAAATCGATGCCTTACTTATCCATAAATTCTTTGGCTTACCTATATTTTTATTTTTAATGTGGCTTTTATTTCAACTCACCTTTAGCTTAGGACAAATTCCTATGGATTATATAGAATCAGGCTTTAATGCCTTAGGTGAATTTGTTAAAAACAATATTTCTAATACCTTCATCGCTTCAGCTTTGGCTGATGGGATTATCGCAGGTGTTGGTGCTGTGATACTTTTTTTGCCTAATATAATGATTTTATTTTTAGGCATAGCTCTTTTAGAAACCACAGGCTATATGTCAAGAGTAGCTTTTTTACTTGATGGGATTTTACATAAATTTGGTTTACATGGCAAAAGTTTTATTCCACTAATCACTGGTTTTGGTTGTTCAGTACCTGCTTTTATGGCTACACGCACTCTTAAGAACAAAAGAGATAGACTTTTAACTCTTTTTGTGATCAATTTTATGAGTTGCGGGGCAAGACTTCCTGTATATGTGCTTTTTATCGGCGCTTTTTTTCCAAGTGAAAAAGCAGGAAATTATCTTTTTGGAATTTATATTTTAGGTGCGATTTTAGGACTTTGTGCTGCAAAATTTTTAAGAATGACAGCATTTCGTGGACTTGATGAACCTTTTGTTATGGAAATGCCAAAATATCGTATGCCAAATTGGTATTTAGTTTGGTTTATGGTTTATAATAAAGCCAAAATGTATCTTAAAAAAGCAGGAACTTTCATACTTTTGGCCTCTTTGCTTATATGGTTTGCTAGTAATTTTCCAAAAAGTGAAGAAAATTTAAATGATTTTAATGCTCAAGAAAGAGCTATAGAACAAAGTTATTTAGGACAATTTGGCAAAAGCATAGGACCTATTTTTCAACCCCTTGAGTTAGATTGGAAATTAAGCGTATCTTTAATCAGTGGTTTGGCTGCTAAAGAAGTGATGATTTCAACTATGGGAGTGCTTTATTCACTAGGAAAAGATGTAGATGAAACAAATAATGATTTAAAAGGAATTATCGCTAAAAATATACCTATACCAAGTGCAGTGGCTTTTATTTTATTTGTAATGATTTATAATCCTTGCTTTGCAGCAACTATAGTTTTTTCAAAAGAAAGTGGAAAGCTAAAATATACTCTCTTTCTCTTTCTTTTTACCTGCACAAGTGCTTATATAGTAGCTTTTATAGGACTTCATATTGCTAAAATTTTATTAAACTAACTTGCTTTTAATGATGAAATTTTAGTAATATTATCTTCAAAAGCTTTTAAAATGCTATAAGCAATACCTTCAAAATCAAGCCCACCGCAAAGATAGATTAAAGTCATACGAAAAGATTTACTCACATCAAGCTTTGGTTTTTCAGCGTTCATATTTAACTTAAAATCATAAGGACTTGCATGTTTAAAAGCATAATTTTTTGCCGCAATTAAAAAATCATTCTTATCTTTTAAAAACTCTCCTTTAACTAAAATAAAGCTTATTTCAAGATATTTCCAAAAATCTTTTGAAGGCATAGGATTTTCATCAAAATTTTGCTCTATAAAAGTATAGTTTTTTTCAAAGGATTTTTTATAATTTTCTACAAGCAAAGCACCTAATTTATTTTTAGCTATATTTTGTAAAATAAGTTTTATATTGCTTTCAAATTCAAAATCTATTTGTTCTAAAATTTTAATTTGCTCTTCTAGAAAAAATTCTTGTTTTAACTCTTCATTACAAAGTTTAGCGTAAGAAAAAATATTTGCCATAGGCTTTTCATAATTCCCAAACTCATCCCAAAAATTTTTCTCACTACAGGCTATACAACCATGTCCTGCAGCCACTGGCCAAGAAGTTTTAGCATTGAATTTCACTTTAGGACAGTTGTTGTAAGTATAAGGTCCTTTACAACCTATCTTAAATAAACAAGCCCCATTCTTTGCAGCCTCATCGTCAAAATGTTCAGCAAAAATCCCACTTTCAAATTTTGCCTTTCTTTCACACATATCATGCAGGCATTTACCATAAGCCCAAACAGGACGATTTTGCTCATCAAGTTCAGGTAAAACTCCAAATAAAGCAAAAAAACTTAAAGTCGCAATGATATTTATATCACTTGGAGGACAACCTGGGATATTTACTACTTTCTGACTTAAAACTTCACTAATACCACAAGTTTTACTAGGATTTGGATAAGCAGCCTGAATACCACCATAACTTGAACAAGTACCCACTGCAAAGATAGCCTTGGCTTTAGCGGCTAGTTTTTCTAAAATTTCATAGCCACTCTCTCCTTGTGCTCCTATAGTAAGAAAAAAGGTATCAATGGCTGCAACACCACCTTCAACCGCTAAAATAAAATCTTCTTCTAAAACATGCTCTAAAAGCTCTTCAGCTTTAGTGCCATTTGCTGCCATTAAAGTTTCATGATATTCTAAAGAAAAAAAATCAAAAATAAGCTCATCAAAACTTGGCAACTCAGAACGCAACAAACTCTCACTACACCCTGTACATTCACAAAGATGAAGCCATACTAACTTTGTCTTAGGTGTGATTTGAAAAAATCTTTGAGCAAGAGCTGGAATTTCATTGCCTAAAGATAAATGCCTAGCAAGAATTTTTACACTTTCTTCATTAATAACCTTATCCTCTTTTAAAGTAGAATTTTCAAGTTTTTTAATGCGATCTTCAAGTATATTTTTTAATTCTTCATTGCTAAGCTTTGCCATTTTTTATCCTTTTTGATTATCCCAACAAAGAACAGTTTGCCCTTCTTCATTTTTTTCAACATCACCCATACCCATGATGTTATATCCTGCATCGACATAATGTATTTCACCTGTAACACCATTTGCCAAATCGCTAAGTAAATACATAGCCGAATTTCCTACATCTTCTATACTAACATTGCGTTTTAAAGGAGAATTGATTTCATTGTATTTTAAAATCATTCTAAAATCCCCTATTCCACTTGCTGCCAAAGTTTTAATAGGACCTGCTGAAATAGCATTAACACGGATTCCTTTTACCCCTAAATCTCTTGCCAAATAACGCACAGAACTTTCAAGTGCAGCTTTTGCTACACCCATAACATTATAATGAGGCACATATTTAACCCCTCCAAGATAACTTAAAGTCAAAATCGAACCCTTATCTTTTAAAATAGGTAAAACTGCACGCGTTAAAGAAAGTAAAGAATACACAGAAGTTTGCATAGCTATATCAAAAGCTTCTTTTGAAGTTTCTAAAAAAGAATTTTCTAAAGCTTCTTTTGGAGCAAAAGCAACCGCATGCACTACAAAATCAATCTCGCCTAAATCTTTTTTGATTTTTTCAGCGATAGAATCTAAATGCTCGTTATTATTTACATCAAGCTCATAAACAAAATTAGAATTAAACTCTTGTGCTATAGGTTCTACGCGTTTTTTTAAAGCATCATTTAAAAAAGTAAAAGCAAGCTCGGCTCCTTGATCAAAACATGCTTTTGCTATGCCATAAGCAATAGATTTATTATTTGCAACCCCTACAATAAGGCCTTTTTTACCCTTCATAATCATCTTTTATCCTTTGATTAATTTTATAAAATTTTCTACTTTTAAAGCTGCAGAGCCTATCAAAACTCCACCACAATGATTTACACTTAAAATTTCTTTGATATTATTTTCATTCACACTTCCACCATAAAGCAAAGGTACTTTGGTTAAACTCGCTAAAAATTCAAGCACTTTAGCGATATCTGTACTTTGTGCGCTCACTCCCGTTCCTATAGAATAAATAGGCTCATAAGCGATGATGAGTTTTTCATAATTTAAATCAATAATTTCAAGTTGTTTTTTTAAAAACTCTAAAGTCTTGCCTGAATTTTTTGTATCTAAATTTTCACCTATACAAAAAACAATTTTATAACCATGCTCTTTAGCAAAATCAAATTTAGCCTTAATAAATTCTTCATCTCCTAAAGCTCTTCTTTCAGAATGCCCGATTAAGACACATTTAATCCCAAATTCGTCCAAATGTTCTTTTCCAAGCTCGCCTGTAAAAGCACCATTAACACAAGGATAAAAATTTTGCGCTCCTTGTATGAAGTTATTTTCATTTTCTAAAAATGCTATACTAGGTGGAAAAACGATAATATCATCGCATTTTACCCCCATAGTTTTATTTAAAATTTTAGCATAAATTTTAAAGCTTGCTCTTGTGTGATTGCATTTTAAATTTGCAGCAAAGATCATTCATTTTCCTTAGATCTTAAAGCTTTTACACCTGGAAGTTCTTTGCCTTCTATAAGTTCAAGAGAAGCACCACCTCCAGTAGAAATAAAAGTCATTTCATCTGCATCACCTGCACGCGCAACCACATCAGCCGTATCACCGCCTCCAACAACAGAAGTTGCATGTCCTTCGCTGATATAATGACTCATTTTAATGCTACCTTTTGAAAATTTATCAATTTCAAAAACACCCATAGGTCCATTCCACCAAATCGTTTGCGCATCAGAAATCACCTCCTTAAAAAGTCTCACACTCGCAGGTCCTATATCTAAACCCATCCAACCATTTGGAATTTCTTGCGCTGGAACAAATTTCATCGGCGCATCTTGTGAGCACGCAGGAGCGGCTACAACATCTACTGGAAGATAAATTTTCACTCCTAAATTTTTACCCTTGGTAAGAATTTTATTAGCTTCTTCTAAAAGTTCTTCTTCTAAAAGTGAATTTCCTATATCATAACCTAAAGCTTTTAAAAAAGTAAATGCCATACCTCCGCCTATGATTAATTTATCTACCTTTGGTAATAAATTTGTCAATGCTTGAAGTTTTCCACTTACCTTTGAACCTCCAACAACAGCGACAAAAGGACGTGCTGGATGTTTGATAAGATTGCTTGCAAAATCAATTTCTTTTTGGAGTAAAAATCCTGCGCCTTTGTGTTTTTCATCAAAAAATTTAGTAATCGCCTCTACACTAGAATGTGCTCTATGGCATACTCCAAAAGCATCATTGATATAAACTTGAACCATAGAAGCAAGTTCTTTGGCTAAATTTTCATCATTTTTAGTTTCGCCTTTTTCAAAACGCAAATTTTCAAGAAGTAAAATTTCACCCGCTTTTAAATTCATAGCTTTGGTTTTTGCATCTTCGCCGATAACATCTTTTGCCATAACAATTTCTTTATCTAAAAGTCTAGCAAGACGCTTAGCCACAGGTTCTAAAGAATATTTAGAGCTAATTTCTTTTGGACGCCCTAAATGAGAGGCTAAAATCACACTACAACCATTATCCAAACAATATCTTATCGTAGGAATAGCTGATCTTATGCGTCTATCATCAGTGATATTTAAAAAATCATCTTGAGGAACATTAAAATCACATCTTATAAAAACTTTTTTCTTAGCTAAATCAATGTCTTTTATAGAAATAATATCACTCATGATTAAGCCTTATTTGCAATATATACTGCCATATCTACTAGACGACTTGAATAGCCCCATTCATTATCATACCAAGCAATTACCTTGATAAAATCATCCGCAATCACTTGAGTTAAATCACTTGCTACAATAGCTCCATAAGAACAAGTGATAAAATCGCTTGAAACTCTTTCATCATCATCTACCATTAAAATGCCTTTTAAATTTGTAGCTGCAGCTTTTCTGAAAGCTTCATTGATTTTATCTTTGCTAACTTTACGGCTTAGTTGTGCAGTTAAATCCACGCTTGATACATCAATCACTGGCACACGCATACTTTGTCCATGAAGCTTGCCATTAAGTTCAGGCATAACAAGTTTCATAGCTTTTGCTGCGCCTGTAGAAGTTGGAATGATATTTTGCGCTGCAGCACGAGAACGGCGTTTATCTTTAGCTTTAGCATCAATAATACTTTGTCCATTTGTATAAGCATGTATTGTTGTCATAAGTCCTTTTTCTATGCCAAAATTATCTTGTAAAACACGACAAACAGGACCTAAACAATTTGTTGTACAACTTGCATTAGAAATAATGCTTTCACCCTTGTAAAGTTCTGAATTTACTCCTAAAACATAAGTAGGAGTATCATCTTTTGCAGGAGCACTCATGATCACTTTTTGTACTCCCATATCTATAAATTCTTGACATTTTGCCATAGTTAAATGCGCTCCTGTGCACTCTAAAACAATTTGTGCGCCGTGTTTTGCAAAGTCAAGATCTTTTACATTGCGACTTTTAAATACTTTGATTTTTTTACCATTTACCACTAAATCATCGCCTTCACTATCAACACTGCCTTTAAATTCACCATGTACTGTATCGTATTTAAAAAGGTATTTTGTAAGTTCAATATCCGTAGTATCATTTATCGCCACAAGCTCAATATCATTTCTTTCTAAGATGATTCTTGCAACACATCTGCCTATGCGTCCAAAACCATTTATAGCAACTTTTACAGCCATTTAATTTCCTTTTGCAAAATATAATGCTAATATTCTACAAAAAAAAGGTTAAAATTTTAATGAAGATAGCACTTTTTGGTGGCAGTTTTGATCCACCACATAATGGACACAATAGCGTTATTTTAGAGGCTTTGGAAAAATTAGATATTGATAAGCTTATTATTATGCCTACTTATATCAACCCTTTTAAACAAAACTTTAGTGCTGATGAAAAGCAAAGATTCTTATGGGTTAAAAAACTTTGGGGACATTTTCCAAAAGTTGAAATTTGTGATTTTGAAACCAAGCAAAAACGCCCTGTTCCTAGCATAGAAAGTGTTAAGTATCTTTATAAGCTTTATAATCCTAGTAAATTTTATCTTTTAATCGGCGCAGATCATTTAGAAAAACTTCATCTTTGGCATGATTTTGAAAAACTTAATTCTTTAGTAGAATTTGTTATTGCTAATCGCAATGATATAGAAATTCCTAAGAATTTTAAAGATTTAAAAACCGATAAAAAAATCGCTTCTTCTTTCATACGCAACACTTTAAATACAAATGAAGTTTGCGAAGAAATTAAAGATGAAGTAAAAAAATATTATGAAAAATTACAAAAAAATTGATACAATTTCAAAAATTAAAGGACAATAATGCAAGAAAGAATAGATTTAATCGTTAAAATTTTAGATGAAAAAAAAGCTGAAGATATCAAAACCATTGACATGAGCGAGCAAGAATACTTTGTAAAATATGTCATTATCGCAGCTACTTTAGGAGAAAGACACGCTCTATCCTTGATCGATGAGCTTAAAACACAACTTAAAGCCAAAGGTGAGGAATTTTTAAACATAGATAGTAGCGAAGAATGGAGTGTGATTGATCTTGGTGATATTTTAATCCATCTTTTAACACCAGAACACAGAGGAATTTATAATATAGAAGAATTACTAGAAAATCTTAAAAAAGGTAGGGTTTAAAAAGGCTAAATTTAATTAGCCTTTTAATTTTTAGAGATTATCAATATATTCTTTAATTTCTTTTTTGATTTTCTCTTTTTGTTCTTTTAAAGCTTCTTTTTTAGCTTTATACTCAGCCTTACTCATATAATCTTTTTGTTCTTTTAAAGCATCAAGTTCTTTTTCGATTTTTTCTACTTCTTGTTCTTTAAGTTTTTTAGCTTCTAACTTTTTATCATAAAACATAGGATCTTTAGCACAATCATTTTGTACTTGTTTTAAAGCAAGCTCTAAGCTTAAAGTTCTAGCTGTATCATTATGCGCTTTAGAAAAACTGATTTCTTTATTGATACGATCAATTTTTCTATCACATTCACTTGCGCCAAAAGCAAACGCACATAACAAAAGTAGAACAAGTATTTTTTTCATTTTTAATTCCTTTTTAAAATAAATTTAAATCGCGAAATATTATCTCATCAATTCTTAAGCCTAGCTTTTATCTCATTAAACAAACTAAATACCGTACTTTCAAGCTCTTTTGCTCTTTCTAAAGAAGTTGCTTCAAAGCGTGTGATAAGATAAGGGCTGGTGTTAGATGCACGAAGCAAAGCCCATCCATCGCCAAAATCTATCCTAGCTCCATCGATTTCACAAAGACTTTTAACACCTTTTAAAGCTCCTTTTTCAATCTCTTTTTGAAATTCTTCCACAAGTTTAAATTTTTCTTCTTCATTTACAGGAATTTTAATTTCAGGTGTAGTATAAAGTTTTGGTAAAGCCTTAATCATACTTTCTAAATCAAAACCTTTATAAACAAGTTCTAAGACTCTTAAAAATGCGTAAATTCCATCATCATAACCAAAATATCTGTGTTTAAAGAAAATATGTCCACTCACTTCAGCTGCTAAATCAATATCTTTTTCTTTCATCATTTTTTTGATATTAGAATGTCCTGTTTTTCCCATAAAAATAGTTCCAAATTTAGCCACTTCATCAAAAAGATTTTTAGAACATTTTACCTCACCCAAAATGCGTGGATTAGGAATATTTTTAGCAAACAAATAACAAAGCTCATCCCCACAAAATACATGAGTTTTACTCAAAGCAACCATTCTATCAGCATCCCCATCAAAAGCAAAAGCTAAAGAATAATCTTGATTTTGATTTAAAAACTCTCTAATCGCACTTAAGTTTTCTTCTTCTGTAGGATCTGGAGCATGGTTTGGAAACTGTCCATCAGGCTCTGAAAACATTACATGAGCTTTTAAATTTAAAGCTTTAATTAAAAGCTCTATCACCACTCCAGCTGCACCATTTGTGCAATCAACACCAAATTTATAATTAAAATCCTTTAAAAAGCTAAATTGCTCGCACATAAATTTCACATAAAGGCTTAAAATATCGTATTTTTCTACTTCTAAATTTTCTTCAATCTCATCATCTAAATGCTTATAAACTTCTTTTGAAAACTCTTTTAATTCCACGCCAAAAAAACTTTCTTTATTGATAGTGATTTTAAAACCATTATAATCTTTTGGGTTATGAGAGCCTGTTATCATAACATTTGCATCAAATTTCAAGCCCTCATAAAGACTAAAATATCCCAATGGAGTTGGTACAAGCCCTATATCATAGATTTTTATTCCCGCTTTGTTAAGTCCACTCACTAGATAATTAAAAAGTTCATTTGCACTATATCTTGCATCATAGCCCACACTTACATTTTTACAGCCTTTATTTAGCATGGTTTGTCCTAAGCAAAAACCTATAGCCTTAACACTTTTTTCATTCAGTTCTTTGCCATAAAGCCCTCTTATATCATATTCTCTAAAAATCACATCTAACATTTTTTTCCTTCAAATTCATCTCTTCTTTGACCTAAATTTATCGTTTTTCTAAAGCAAATTTGGATAGAAAAGAAATTTTTGCTACAATTTTACATTAATTTCACTAAATGAAGGAAAATTTATGGATGAAGAATTAGAAAACGAAGAAACGAAAAAGAAAAAAGGCGGTTCACTTGTAATTATTATTGTTATTTTACTTTTTGTTTTACTTCTTAGTATTATGGGAGTGATTGCTTGGCTTATTTCAAGCAGCTCAAGTGATGAAAGTGAAGTCAAAGAAGCTCCAAAAGAAGAAGCAAAAGCCGATAAACCTAAAGTTTCAGCTCCTACTCAGCGAGGTAGTGATTTTGCCAATATAGGTCCTATGTATCCACTTGATCCTTTTACCCTAAATTTACTTAGCGATAGCGGATCAAGATATGTAAAATGCACTATAGAACTAGAACAAAATAGCGAACTTTTAAAACCTGAACTTGATAAAAAAGTCCCGGTGATTCGTGATATTATTATTCGTACATTAACAGCTAAAACCTTTGAAGAAGTAAGTACACAAAAAGGCAAAGAACGTTTAAAAGATGAGCTAGTTGGAAAAATCAATGAAATTTTAACCGATGGCTTTATTAAAAATGTTTATTTTACGGATTTTGTAGTTTCTTAAATGCGTGTAGGCTGTGATATCATCGCCATTTCTAGGATAGAAAAAATTCATTCTAGACATGGCAAAAATTTTTTGGATAAATTTCTAAGCCCAAAAGAACAAATACTCATTAAAAATCCAGCAACTCTAGCAGGTCTTTGGGCTGCTAAAGAAGCCGCTAGCAAGGCTTTAGGTGTTGGAATTTGTGAATTATGCAATTTTTTTGATATTGAAATATCAAAAGATGAAAGAAACGCGCCTAAATTAAAATATTCTCAAAAAATTACAAAAGATTTTAATATCACTCAAACTTCCCTAAGTATTTCTCATGATAATGGTTTTGCTATAGCCATAGTGGCTGTAGTTTGATTATTTTCCTATAGTTTGCTTGTCTAAATTTCTTGAAAGTATGAAATCCACCACAGGTTGTTCTCTTTTGTTTGCTCTTTTACAATGATCTTTTTGAAAAAAATCTGTGATTTTTATAACAATCCTTGCCCATTTTTTGCGATTTCTTTCACGCCACGCATGAGAAGAAACGCTCTCCCAAGCATAGCCATTAAACAAGCTTGCATTTACAAAATGATCTAAGGCTCTAACACCCTGTCTTGCTCGTGCGGTATTAAAAAAAATTCCTATAATCACGATAAAAAGATATCCTAAAACTGCTAAAGGTACTATTGCACAAAGCAGAATAGTCCCTGCTAATTTTTCTTTTAAGCTTCCTTTTAAAGTGCGTTTTACACGACGACGAAAATTGGCGCGAATTTTAGTTCTAACTCTTTTCATAGCTTTCTTTTGCTAAATTTTATCCTCATACCATTAGCCGAACGCACTGTTAAACGCCCTACTACATCAGGTACAAAACCTTCTTCAAGTTCTAGTTTGTAAGTTTTTAAAATATTAGCCAAAATCAAAATCGCTTCTTGCATAGCAAAACCTTGTCCTATACAAATTCTCTCCCCTACCCCAAAAGGCAAATAAGCATCTTTTTTGTATTCTCCTTCAAAACGAGAAGGATTAAACCCATGCGGATTTGTCCAAAATTCTTCATGTCTGTGTATCAGCCAAGGAGCAATCACCACCCCAGAACCTTTTTTAATAAGCTTATCTCTAACTTGGGTATCTTTTTTTGCCTCTCTTGCAAAAAACCCAACAGGAGGATAAAGTCTTAAAGATTCTTTAAAAATATTTGTTAGGTATTTAAACTGTCTTAGATGCGAAATTTCAATGGCTCCGCCCTGTAAAACCTGAATAATCTCCTCGTAAGCTTTTTCTTGCTCCTTAGGATAAAGACTAAGCAAATAAAGCGTCCATGTCAAAGAACTTGCTGTGGTTTCATGTCCTGCTAAAAAAAGCATAGCCACTTGATCTAAAATTTCCTCAAAAGAAAAACGCTTATTTGTATCCGCATCCACTACTAAAAGCAAAGATCCTAAAATATCTTCAAATTCTGCATTATCTGCCATATCATATCTTGGTTTTATGATGTCACTTAAAACCTGTCTGATCACATCTCCGGCCTTAGCACGCTTACAATCTCCTAACACATAAGAAAGCCATTTTGGAAAACGAAACATACGACGCATGGCTGTATGCACACTTTGCTCTTGAAAAGTCACAAAGGCATTTAAGATTTTTTTACCTTTTTCCTCATCGAGTTTTGAAGACATAATGGTGCGAAAAATCACATCAGCGGTAATAAAAGTCATAGCTTCATCTACTTCGATAATAGCATGATTTGGATACTTGTTAAAACGATCCATCATATCTGCCACAGCTTCACTCATGAGATTAAACACTTTATTGATACGAGTCATTTCAAAACTTGGACGCAAAAGCTCTCTTTGCTTTTTCCAAACTTCACCATTTGTAGTAAAAATGCTCTCTCCTAAAAGCGGACTTAAAAGCTCATGCAAAAATGCACTTTTAGGAAATTCTCTAACCTCATCAACCATCATTCTTTTAACTTCTTTAGTGTCATTTATAACATAAAGATCAAAATTTGGCATCTTCACATAGCCTGTTTGCATTTTATAACTACGCTCATAAAGGCCATCAAGCCAAGATCTACGCTTTAACAAAAAAGTTAAAAGTGTAGAAGCTTTATTTTTATAAGGCTTTGGAAAAAAGGGACATTCACTCATATTTTTACCTTTTCTTCTAAAAATTTAGGCATTATGATGAAAGAAAAAAAATCATAATCACCTTTAACACTAATACTATAAAGATATAAAAAGTGCGCTTTGTTTTTATCTCTTTTTATTTTTTTATACTCATGTTTTTCATATAAAGTGTGAAATTTAGCACTTAAAAATGGGGGTGTAAATTTAGCATTTACGCCACTCGTGCGGAAAAAATCCACTTGAGGAAAACATGCTCCATCAATAATCGATGTGTAATCATACCATTTTAAATCAAACCTTGAAACAAATTCAAGCTTCTTTCTAAATTCACCTGCTTTTTTTTGATAACTCACTAAAGGAATGCATTCTCCTAGAGTAAGAATTTTTAATTTACGAAGTAAAGATAAATCTAAATTTTGTCTTAAAATACACTCCAAAACTTCTATACAAACTATAGTTCCAACACTATGCGCTACTAAAATAAGTTCATAATCTTGTTTGCTTTCGTTTTGTTTTAGCTTATCTACTATAGTATTTGCAAAAAGCTTGATTCTTTCTTGCATAATGCCTGTTTTTTTATCTTGCCAAGTAGCACAAAAAGCACAAATTCTTGCTATCCAAAATACAGCTAATTTCTTACCTAATTTAAATAAAAAATGATTTAGTAAAAATCCTAAAAAACACCCTATAATGATAGCTAAGGAAAAATGCATATAATTTTGCAAAAAAGCAAAACTTCCAAAAGCCAAAACCAAAGAAAATAGTAAAGAAAATAACACATAAAAAAAAGGATAATAACCTGTGATAAGCTGATAAATCGACTCTTTACCAAATTTGATAAAAAGTCCTGTGATAGTATAAATTCTAAAAAAACTATAACAATCTGCCAAAGCATCTTTATAATTTTCTGACCAATTTTTTTTAACAATATCATTCCATGTTAAAAAATGATATTTAGTTTCCACTCCTTCGCACGAAATTTGAAAAAAAGGAAATTGCTCATTTTTTTCAATTTTATTTAAATCAGTCTTAATGTTAAAAGCATGAGAATAATCTTTTAGGTTTTTTTTAAATAAATCATAATAAAATCTATAACTTTTAGGATCATATCCTGCTATATAAAATACTTCCCTATCCATACAATATTTCTTTTTTGCTTTTAATTATAACAACTTTGCTTTAAAAGCTCTCTTAATCAAAGCTTTTTAGTCTTATTTGTCTAAAAAGAAATTTTTATAAAAATTGCCGTTGAATTGTGTTGTCTTTAAAAGATATTTTTTAAAATTACATACCAAAACAGGATTGGGTTTATAAGCATGAGCTTCACGCCAAAAAAATTGAAGTTTTTTTGGATAAGATAAGCCTTCAAAATCATAAAAAGCATTGCCACAAACCTTAGTCGGACAGCCTTCTAAAATAGCACTAAGGCCTACTGTTGAATTTATAGTAATACAACCTAAAGCCTTTCTTAAAAGAACTGGCAAGTGGGTATCATGAATATATAAAACTCTTCCTTCTACATGATATTTTTGACTTAAATCGTTTATGAGTTTAGAATAATTCTTATAACCCCTATCCATGGGATGGTGTTTAAAAACTAGATAAGATTTAGCTCTTGCATGATTTGCAAAAGAAAGTATGGTTTCCTCTATAAAGTGCTCTATGCTTTTTTTGTAATGATATTTAATTTGCGTATCGCTATAAACTTGTAAAATCGCCAAAAAGTACTTTTTTTCTAAATTATAAATCTTTTCATTTAGTTTTTTTTCTGTAATCTTATAAAGATACTTTCTATACAATGATCTAAACCAAAATAAAAATTCAAAAGGATATAAAGTGCGATGATGAAGTTTGTTGTTAAAAAATGGAGCCAAAATAAAAGCAAACAACCAATACAAAAAAGCATCAAAAGCCATAAATTTAAATCCACCTGGAATTTCTTTTATGCTTTCTTTGGTAAAAATATTTTGAGAAAGATAAAAATTTTTATCACGCGGTAAAGAAGAATTTGCATTCACTCCATCTTTTTCCAAAGTAATACAATAAGGCCTTAAATATCCTTCTTCAAAAATCCATATTTCAATTCCTAGTTCTTTAGCCACTTTAATAGCCTTAGCATGGATAATACGACAATCATTATACATTAAAATAGCATCGATTTTTTTACTTTGAAAAAAATCTCTATAGAAATTTTCAAGATCTTTTTCATCACACTTACACCTCGTTCCACTAGGATAGAAAAAAAAATCTCCGCCGTTAAAATTGAGTTTAAAAACTTTGGTTTGGTTTTTTCTCATTTTCACTGCAAGATGATGAAAAAAATTTCCCACAGGCCCTTGCAAGAGTAAAACATTTTTACTAGTAAATTCTTGCTGCAATTTTTTAGAAATTTTCATAAATTCGTAATCCCCCCCCCCGTCCGTATTATTTTATGATATTTTCAACAATGCGTCTCATACGTCTTAATAAAAAATTTCTTAAATCTATAATTATTTTAAGATAAGATTTAGAAAAATAATCTTTTTGTAAATTTAGCATTATATCTAAACAAACTTCAATTTCACATAAAATTTTTGTTTTAGGATTTATATATCTTGGATATGTGATTAAAGCACCTGCTACAAGCTCTTCTAGGCTTAGTTTTCTTGTTCTTCTTTCGCATTTATGTTTATCTTTTGTTAAACCCCAGCCTGCATAAAAAGGCATACCATAAGTAAAAACTTTTTTAGCTCTTAAAAGAGCATCAAAACCACTTGTAGAAGTAATAGTGTGAATTTCATCAGCAATTTTTATAGCACTATCAATACTGCAATCTTTTACAATCTCATCGCAAAATTCCAAGATAAGCTTTTCATCTTTTAAACCCACACGGTTACCACTTAACACATCAGGATGTGGCTTAAAGATGATATAAGCATCTTGATTTTTAGCACGCACCTCCTTAAGCAAATCAAGAGTAGATAAGCCAAAACCTCCTAAAATCATCGAAGCATCATCTTCAACTTGAGCAGGGATTAAAATAATCTTTTGTCCTATTTTGGCATTGATCTTTAAATTTTCATGCTTTAAACCATTATACTTTGAAAAGCGGTTCTCAAGTAAGATTTTTATAATATTTTTTGCCCTATTTAGCATATTTTCATCAAAAATTTCGTTTTGCAAAAGCTCTTCTAATTTACTTGCTTTATTTGGATCTATGTAAAGTCCTTTATCATCAACAATTAAAGAAAAAGGGCGCGTAAGATCAGAACCTAAAGAGATTGAGCGAATAAATCCATCTTCAACTAAAGAAATTTTGGGAGTAAAATGGAGCAAATTCTCATCTTGCGCTTTTTTTATAAGAGTAGTTTTAAGAGCGTTATAATCTATCCTTTTACCCCAAATGAAAAATTTATCATTTTCTTTAAGTTTATATCTAGCTAAAGATTTTAAAGAATTTAAAAAAATAATTTCATTATCTTTAGCCTTAAAAAAAGGCTTGATAAAATGCCTTTTCCATAAGGTAAAGCCTAGCATAAAAAGCCTGTTAGAATTTACCTTTTCTATATCTTTATATTTTGCTAAAGTTTGAATAGTATCAAAAATATTACTTTTTTGATTTAAACAAGGATTAAAATACTCGCTATAAAGTATATAAGCAGCATAGAAAACTTCTTCTAAACTTCTTTTTTGCATCCTTCTTTTACACTCTAATTTATCTTTTGTTAGACTCCAGCCCGCATAAAAAGGCATGCCATAACAAATACACTCACATTCTTGCATCAAAGCTTCAAAACCCATACCAGAAGTTTTGGTATAAACCTTATCAAAAAACTCAAGCAAGGCTATGGGATTAAAATTTTCAGTGATTAAAATACATTCTTTAGGCAAGGAATTTATATCTAAATCACTTTGTTTTTTACCACTTAAAACATCAGGATGGATTTTTATATAAATTTTAGAATCAGGATTTTCTTTTATGGCATCTTTTATCATATCGACAGTTTTAAAATCTTTAGCAAGCCCAAATCCAAGCGAGGCATCATTGGCTGTTTGAGTGATGATTAAAACCCTTTTTTCATCTTTTTGAAAATAATCATCTGGGATATCAAGATTGTTATTATACTTGCTAATTTTATATTTTTTGATAAGCTCTATAGCTTTTTTAGCTTGCTTGATTTCTTCATCTTTAAATTCATAAGTATTTAAAAGATTTTCAAGCTTTGAGGGCATTGTTCCATCATAATAAATGCCTATATCATCTTTAACCATAGAAAAACTTGGGCTATTTTCAACCCCTAAGTTTAATGAGCGGATAAATCCATCTTCTAAAAGTATGAATTTAGCCTTATGTTTTTTTGCCAAATTCATAGCTTTTAAACCTGATTTTTTGCGCCCCCAGCCAAAGAAAAGATCATCTTTGTTGATTTTTAAATTTCTCTTATATAAAAAAATGCTGTAAAAATTTCCAACATTAGCGATAAGTTTTTTTGATGTTGAGTAATACTTCACAATGCCAATTTCTTTATTATAAGTTCAACTTTTTCTTCTAAATTATTTCGACAAGAATTATTGATCACTAAATCAGCCTCTGGTTTATCAAATTCTATATCAACACCAACTACATTATTAATTTCTTTATTTAAAGCCTTAGTATAAAGCCCTTTTTGATCTCTTTGCATTAATTCATGCATATCGCATTCTATATAAATTTCATAATAATTTTTTAATTGCTTTCTATTGTAATCATAAATCTCATTAAACATTGAAATCGTAGTGACAATAACTATCATACCTTGATCGTTTAAAAATTTTGCAAATTTAGCTCTTTTCAAAGCCATATCTATGCGACCTTGTCTATCGTATGCATAATGTCCTAATATTTCTCTTAACTCATCTCCATCGAGATAAATAAGATTTTTATATTTTAGCTTTAATTTTTCATACAAAGCTTGACCTATAGTTGTTTTTCCGCTTCCAGCTAAACCAGTAAGCCAAATAATATAAGGACTATTTATCAATTTGCACCTCTAAATCACTCATAAAATCAATTTCACACCAATTGCCATCAATTTCCACTGCTTTTGCGTTGTTGTATTTTTCAATTAAAGCTTGTAAAAAACTTGTCATGTACATATTTTCAAAATTTTTATTATCATATAAAATATCTCGATCAAGCATTTCATAAAAAGCAATAACTTCGGAAAGAAATTGATAAGAAAATTTAAAAAGTCCTATATATTGAGCTTCTATCTCATCATAGGCATTAGCTTTTTTTCCAAGTTCTATAATATAACCATTTGTCATTTTTAATGTTTCAGCATCTTCTAAAGGATTTGCAAAGCGTTTGCTCCAAAGCTTACGCCAAGATTTATCAACTACTATAGCAAGTTCTTCTTTGATATTTATAAGCTTTTGCACGCAATCTTGGAAATAAACAATATCTGCATAAGAAACAATCAAATCTTGTTTTTCTTTGATGCATTTTAACATAAAATCTTTAGCACAAAAAAAAGTATGAACCATATTGGTTTTATCATATTTTGAATTAATAAAAAAATGCTCAATATCATATTTATTAAGATAATTTTTTAGCACATCGTTTAAATATCCACCCACGACAGCTATTTCATTTATACCTGCTGATTTTAAAGCTTCGATTTCATAATCTATTATTTTTTTATTCTTATACTCAACCATACATTTTGGTTGATCTTTTGTTAAAGGCATCAGCCTTGATCCAAAACCTGCTGCTAAGATAATTGCATTCATATTATTCCTTGATTAAACTAAACCACTCTTTTAAAATTTGAATATTATTAAGCCCATTTTCTCTTTCAATATGCCACATTATACCAAAAATATTTTCATACTTATGTTTAAAAGCTTCTATGGTATTATCTTCTGCTAAGCAAAGTTCTACAAGATCTTCGCCTAATTTTTCAATAGCAAAATTATGAAAAGAATTGCTTATAAATTTTTCTTTTGAGAAAAATACTTCATGTTTGCCTATATGATTTTCACAAGGACTTATATGGCTGTTAAAATAATGAGCTATCATCTGAGCCCCTCTGCAAATTCCTAAAAGTGGTATTTTTTCTTCTAAACAAATTTCTATAACTTGCTTTTCATATAAATCCCTCTTTTTAGATAAAACATTAGGACTATAAAAACTTAAATCATTGCCACCGCTTAATATCACAGCTTTTATTAGATGTTTATAATGAGAAAAATCTATTTCATAGCTAAGAGGAAGAGGAGTAAAATTTTTAAATAAATCTTTATTAAATAATTTTCCCCAATCCAAAGCCAAACATTCTCTTTCTTCATGATAACTTTCGTTGCAAATAAGCCTTTGAGTAATACCTATAAACAAAATATTTGCTCACTTTCACATTCTATATTTATTTTTTTAGCTTTTAAATATTTTTCAAAATTTTCTTCTCCAACTCCTATAACAGCAGGCATTCCAAGTTCTGAGGCACGAATGGCCATATGTGAATTAGCACCCCCATAACATGTAATAAGTCCTGCTATATTTTTTGTAAATAAATAATCATATCCAGGATCTGCTGCATAAATTAAAACAATCTTTCCTTCTAAATCTTTATCATTTTCCTTCGCCGTAAATGCAGTGATGTTCTTTTGTGTAATGAAATTTGGAATAATACTATGATTATAAAAAGAAAAAATTTCATCGGCATTGCAAAGTAAAGAAGGAAGTTTTATAGCTTGTGTAAGTTCATATTCTTTTTTATTGCGATTAATTTCTTCTACAAACTGCTCTTTTGGATTTATAGAATAAAGACTAGAATAAAGATTTAAAATGCTTTTTATATCAAGATGAGCCAAATCTTCTTTTTCAATACCATAATATTTGCCTAATTCTTCTATATAAACTATAGCCTTAGAAAGCAATCTAGTGAATTCAAATTTAACGAGCTCTCTACCCTCGATAGCCTGCTTTAAAAAATCAAAAAATTCACAAGCATTAATCTCTAGTCCATGTTCTCTAAGTAAGGCATTTAAAGCTTTTGTCTTTTCTTCTGAAAAAACAAAAGCTTTATCTTGTAAATAAACTTTACTATCTTTTTGATCCACATCAAAATAAAGCTCAAAATCTTCATCATACCTTGGCGATAAAATATTATAAGTTCCTGCTCTTAAATGTCCAAAATCTTTCAAAAATTGATCTTTGTTGTGAAAATTAAGATGGTTTGTTTGTTTGCTTAAATTTTTACTCACTGTATTGAGTGAATTTAAAAAATCATCTTTTTCCTCTTTAGTTATAAAATCAATCTCAACTAAAGAATTTAAAAGTTGCATTGCTACAAATGCAGCCCTAGCCACTCCCGCAAAAGGCAAGGTTCCATAACGCTTGCATTCTTCAATAAGCCAATAAATTTTATCAATTAAAGAAAAATTAGAATTAATAATACCATCATATCTTTCTTTTAGCTTATAAGCTTTTTGTATATCTTTTAAATAAAGCCCTGATCTAGGATTAATAATCTTATTTGTAAGTTCTAATAATGAAAATTCTAATCTTTTGATTTCATTTTCATTAAAACCATGATTTAAAAGTTCTTCTAATTTTTTAGAACTATTAAAGTCATAACAAGAATAAACAATATTAAATTCAATCTTATCGTGCAATTCATGATTTTTATTAAGCTTATCTAAGTAAAAATTGACAAGTTTTTGTGCGATATTTTCATCTAATTTTTTTGGTATAAAAGAATTAAAAGATAATCTTACATCCACATAAGGAATGCCTAAAAAAGAATGGATTAAAGGATGGGATCTTAGATCTCTATAACCATAATTATCTCTTTGATACGCCCAGATATTATCCGTAATGATTTCTTTATATAAACTAAAAGCTAAACGCTTAGGTCTTAACCCTATGATTTCAGCTGGATTCCAATCAGGCATTACCCCAAAAATGGCTTTATCTCCCAAAACTCTAGATCTTGATTCTTTTAAAGACTCAAAACGTTTATAAAATCTATATAAAGCTTCTTTTGGTAAAGAATGAAATAAATTATTTTTTTCATGCATAACCAAAGGACGCACTTGTAAGCAAAAAAGTTCTTCCTTATCATCTTGAATAGCAAATGCAAATTCAACATCTAAAAAATGACAATCATATAAAACTTCTAATTCTTTTATAAGTTCTATAATTTTTTGAAGTCTAATATCTTTAAATTCTAAATAATTTCTGTAATGATAGTAAGTTTTTGCACTCTTACTGCTTCCATCTGTAATAGAGCTATTTGAACCATTTTCATCATATTGAAGACAAAAATAAGGGGAAAAATTATCTTTATCAACGCTAAAACCAACTCCACAAAGAGTAATGTTTTCAAGCATAGGTTGAACTAAAATTTCATCACTTTTTGATGGCATAGAATTGGCAACTTCATATAAAGCTTTTAATAACTCATCTTTAGAATCAGCTTTAATATTTGCCAAAGAAAGAAAAGCACCTGCATTGGAGTTTTTCATGCTATCTTCACTTAAAGAAGAACTTCTTATAATGAGTCTATTAGCCTTTAAGGTTTGAATGTCCTGTAAAACTTTATCTTCATTTGATATTAATTCTTCAAGCGAAGTTAAAACCAAAGGTAGAACTTTTGCTTTTTTTAATTTTGTTTGTAAATTTTTTAAATTTTGTGCTTTGGTTTTAAATTTTAACTCCGCCATGTTTTTCCTTAGTTTTATATTTTTTTAGCACTCCAACAACGAGTGGTATATTTTATGCTAAATTCCTTAGGAAGTCTTTGTGAAATTTTATTACTAATTTTATTAAAAAGTTCACTTCCTTCATCAGTCTCCAAATCCCAGTAAGGATTTTTAACACTTTTCCATGCATTAATATAATTTTCAATGCTTTGATGAAAATAAAAATCCTCTTCAATATAAACAATATTATCAAAAAGATCCTTTCGACTCTCTATAATTGGTCTTTGATCTTCTCTTCTTGTTCCCCTTGTATAATTTGGTACAAATTCTACAATAGTATCTTCAGCTATTTTTTGCACAGGATCGTTTAAATCCCTGTGATTCCACATACAAGAAAAATATCCCTCTGATTTTAATAAGCGATGCGCTTCCTCTAAGGCTTCATTTCTATCCATTACATTAAAACTACTACCAAAAGTCACCCAATCAAATTCACTATTTTGGAGTGTTGAGTTTAAGCCTGTTGCTCTAACCCAGTCAATCTTTTGATCCTTGGTTCTTTCTATCCCGATCTCACGCATCGCATCATTTGGTTCTACAGATACTACCTTACATCCTCTTTCTAAAAGCATAATGCTTAAATTTCCAGTTCCTGCACCGATATCAGCGACTTTAATATCTTTTTTTCCAACTAAGCTAATAAGCATATCTATAGTTTTTGGAGCATAATTTGGTCTATAGCTATAAAATTTAGCATGCTTGGTATAATCCCACACTTGTTCTACTAGTTTTTGCATTTTATTTCCTTTTTTTCATCTTTGACAAGCTTGATGAAAAAAAGGAGGTATTTTATGCTTTTCTAGCTGTCCATGCTCTTATTTTATAAGGAATCTCTATACTTTGCATATGAGAAATTTTAGCTTCTATCATCTCTAAAATTTCCTTCCATCTTTTTTCACCTGCTTGTGCTTGTATATCATTTACAGAATGCCAAGCTCCAAGATAACGCTCTTTATCCCAAAACTCTTTATAGTCACACTCCATAAAAAAGCAGTCTATGAAATCTCCTGTTGAAACAAGAATTTCTTCCCATTTTTTAACATTTTGAGTGCCACTGCTTACACGAGCAAGATCTGGAACAATATGTTTAATCTCCTTTTCAATTTCATCAAAAACCGAACCCTCTACAATGTGGCGAGGATTCCAAATCGCAGTAAAATACCCCCCCCCTGTCAATATACGATTAAATTCTGGGAGAGATTTTTTAGGATCTGTCCAATGGAAAGAACTAGCCATGATGACCCAATCAGCTTGATTATTGCTCATGCAGGTTTCTTCGCCACTCCCTTTATGCCAAGAAATATTTGATAAATTTTGTGTAAATTTTTGCCCTTCTTCACGCATATTATCGTTTGGTTCCACAGCACTAATTTGGCATCCAAACATTTCTCCCAACATCTTAGTAAGTTTTCCAGTTCCAGCTCCTACTTCAACAATATTTAAATCTTTTAAATTTTTATTTTTATCATTGATACAAGCTACAAGTTTTTCAAGTAAAAATGGACTATAAGCAGGTCTATTATGATAATGCTTTGCAACCTCTGTAAAATCCCCTTGTTTCATATTGATTCCTTTCTCTAAATTAAAATGCAATTATATCTTTTTTTATTTAATTTAAAAACCTTTTTTCCTAAATATTACCATCCAACTCCTTGCACATTTTTTCAAATTCTTGATAATATGTCCAAGTTTCCAAATACTCTGGATAATTTTCTCTTATGTATTTTATATTTTCCTCGATATGTTTTAAAAATTTTAACCTTAAATTGCTATTTTTTCTTAAATATACTAAAATATCTTTTTCTGTAACTAAATTATTTTTACAATTTTGTATATATAGTCTCAAAGATCCTATATATTCTTCTATATATTCTTTAATTTGACTCCATTCTTGATTTTTCATTAATACATCATATTGATCTTGGAGACATACAATAATTATGCTTTCCATTATAATATCGTTATTAAATATTTTATTTGTGATATTAACATATCTATCCATTCCTTCTATTTCCAAGCTAATTAAATATGGCGTTGTAATAATTATTTGAAACATTTTGCAATTAATATTTACAGGCAAGTGCAATAAACCTTGATGCAAATTAATACGAGAGGTTAAAATAATTTCATGCTCTTTTTTTGGAGTTTTCAAGTTATATCTATTTGCTAAATTATTCATAGTATTAATAATATTTTGAGAATTTATATCTTCAAAATTTATACAAACAACATTATCTTTATTTTTTAACATATTTATTCTTTTGTTAAAAGTAAAATAATATTCTGAATTATCTAATAACTTTTCGAGATCTTCTATATTAACCTTAGTAGAACCGGAATATGCATACCAAATTTCCGGAAATAAATTTTTAAAATCCCTATTATAACATTCCACATTACGACAATAGTTTAAAATTTCTAATGATATTTTATAGCTTTCAATATGATTTAAACCTGCTTTTAAAACAGAAATAGGATCTCTCATAATAGCAACAATATCAAAACCACCATCAACTAGATAAAAAAGTTTTTCATAATCCCCAGTGGTAATTGATGGTAAACATGGAGCTGCAATATTTTCATTTAGCAAATTCTGATAATTTATTTTAAAAATATCTCTTGGATTAAACCAAGCCCATGCTCTAGTTTCCACTCCACACAACATTAAAAAGTGCTGCATAGCCTCACTTCCACTACAACCATTAAATAAAAAAATAAATTTATATTTACTAGGAAGAGGTAGATTTAACTTCCAAGCAATATCCCCCCCCCCTAAAGATTGATAGTTAATTTTATTGTCTGCATTTAATTCTATAGGATCTAAAAGTGGGGGATAGGGGTGGGATATTTTTTTATATTTTTCATTAAAATCATCTGATAATAACCATTCTTCTATTACATCAAAATTATTTAAAAAATAATCAAAATTATCAATTATAATATTTATTATTTCCTGATAATCTTTATGAAAATTTAATATATAAAATACACTATGAAAATTCTTTATTAGCAAGTCAATATTTTGAAATTCAATATTATTAAGTTTCTCTATAATTAAATCATACTGCTGTAAAAATATTTTAATATTTTTATATTCCTGGTTTACTTGCTTAATATCATGCCATAATCTAAAATATCCTCCCTTGAATTTATTTTTATCTGCTTCTAATATAGTCTGTCCTAACATATAAGATAAATGAAATTTGACTTTAACGCATTCTCTATAATCATGACATTCTTCTAATTTAGGATATCTTAAACTTGGAAATAATTTTATAAAAATTTGATAATTTTTTAATTCTTTATAATGTTCCAATTTAATCTTATATAATTTAAACAATAAAATAAAAAAGGGGGACTTTTTTGTTTTATTGTTTAAAACACATGAACCAATTTTATAAGCAAGATGATTTTTCACTCTATCAACTGCACAATTTGGATTAAACATATCTTTTCCTTTCATACTACACTTCAATTTTGTTTTTCATTATTTTTTTAAAAACAAAATAAAATTTAATATATCCCAATTTATACCAATTTTTATCAGCCTTCATAAAAATCAATCCGATTTTATAAAATAAATTTTTCTTTTTTTCTTTTTTAAACTTCTTAACTTCATCTTCATCGTAAAGAAAACTTAAATTTTTATATGTTTTTATCATGTAAACTAATTTTAGAAATATTTTACAATAACCGTATAAAGAATGAGAATTTTTTACTATATATTTTCCTAAACGATATGGAAGTTGTCTGTGTATATATTCAATATGGTTTAATGGTAATATATTTTGTTTTCCATGCATTTCTTTTTGCAGTATGTGATATAAAAAATATGTAATATCAGAAGAGCTACCCTCTTTTAATGATACTAAATATATCATCAAAGATAAAGCTGGCTTATTGATATATGTATATTGTAAAAAAGTTTTTCGTTGATAAAAAAATTCATCTTTGTGAAAATGGCTAAATAAAAGTTGAAAAAAAAATTTAAATTTAGAATGAAAAATATTTATCAATTCAGTTTCAGCTTCATTAAAATGCCCTTGTAATAATAAATTTTCTATAATTAAAATTCCATAAGACAAATTTTCTTGATCATATTTATATCCTTTCTGCAACCAAAATAATTTTATTTTATTATCCAAATTCAATCGACTAGCCACTATAAATAAATAAATACAAGATGCACTTTTATATAAATTATCAATATTATAATTATCAATATTTGAGCTAATTATTTCATATTGAGATTGCAAATCAAAAACATGATCAACAAGGTTATTCTGAATATTTCGATAAGAAATATTTGCAGCCAATGCTCTAAACATAGATTCATTGGAGCCATATAAAATATCAGCGTGCTGCATAAGAGAAAAATTAAAAAAATCACGCTCTGCGTAAGAGAAAGTATTATCTAAAAAATCATTGGCAATATAAATTATTTTATTAAAATTATTCTTTTTGAAATATTCTTTTACAAAGTTAGTAACAATATTACAGCTGCTAAATAATACAATTGTTTTATAACTTTCTTTCTTTATTATCTCCATTGCCAATTCTAATGGAAAAATATAAGGGGATAAAGATGTTAATGCATAAACCCTTATATCTAAATCATTTACTACATCAGCTCCTCTAAAATGCATACCAATAAAATTTCCAATATTTTTATATATTAAATTGGTTTTTTCGATAATATTTTGATATCTTTGAGAAAAAGGTAAATTGTGATACAAATCTTTTAAAGCTTGAAAATACTCATCTTTTTTAATTTCTTTAAATCTTAAATGCAAATAATAAGCATATAAATTTCTATAACCATAATTTTCATAAAAAGGTTTTTTATCTCCATCTTCAATTGCATTAAACCCAATTAAATCATTAAGATCTGGTTGAGTATGAGGTAAGTTATTGTAGGTATAATCATGCTGATTACAAAATGTAATATCAAAAATCTTATCAGCTGAATCTAAAGACATATATTGATCTTTTGCATTTTGACATATTTTATGATCCCAAATAAAACCGAATTTAAAACCTATTAATCTTGATAAATATATAGTATTCAACAAAGACATCATTCTTGCTCCGAAAGCATCGTATCTTGCTGATATTATCAATCCTTTAAATGCTCTCTTCAATAGTCTAATATTTAATATTGAATAATCATGCTCTATAATAAATACATCTGTTTTAATATTTTCTTGTAAAAATAAAATTATTTCCTCGTTGTTTTTAATAATTTTTTCATCTTCAATCTTATATTTTTCTTTTGCATTTTCTCCTTGATAGTATACATTTAAAACCGAATTTTTATTTATTTTTAAATACATACATTCCAATTCTTCGCAAGAATTTAAAATTATTTTAGTAGTATTGTTTAATTGTTGAGTTGTAAAATTAATATCAACTAAATCTTCATCTTTCCAATATAACATATTTTTCCTTATGTATTTAATTCCAAATATTTCTTATAATCCTCAGGCACGCCAATATCTATAAAATAATCATTAAAAATTTCAGCTCTAGTCTTTAATTTTTCACAATTTTCTTGTAAAAACTCTTCAAAAGAAAATTTTTTCTCTAAATCAAATTCATTAAAAATATCTTTAGTTAAAAGATAAATTCCACCATTGATTAAACTTTGCTTTTTAAATATTTTTTCCTCAAGGGAAATCACAAAACCTTGCTCATTAACATTTACTGTGCCATATCTATCAAAATCATTCATTTGCTTTAAAGCAAGGCAAATTTTACTTTCATCTAGCTTTAATTTACTTAAATCTATGTCAAAAAAAGTATCACCATTTAAAACATAAGCCTCGTTTTTTATAAATTTCAAAGCCTCTTTTATAGCTCCACCTGTTCCTAGAGGTTCTTTTTCTATACTATATTTTATTTTTATACCTAAAAACTCATCTTTAAAATATTCTTGTATCACCTCATACTTGTATGATGCTGCTAAGATAATTTCTTTTACGCTTTGTTTTTTAAGATACTCAAAAATAAATTCTAAAAAAGGTTTATTATTTATTGGTGCCATAGGCTTTGGAATGTCCTTTATAACGCTTTTAAGTCTTGTTCCTAAGCCGCCACAAAGTATTATTGCTTGCAAGAAAAACCTTTACCGAAAAGCTCTTCTTCGACAATAGCACAAATAATATGCCCTATTAAAATATGTGCTTCTTGAATTCTTGGCGTGCAAGTTGAAGACACTTTTATACAATAATCACAAAGTTCATTCATCGCTCCACCACTAGCTCCACTTAAGCCTATACTTATAATTCCTTTTTGCTTGCAAAGCTCTAAAGCTTTTAAGATATTTTTACTATTTCCGCTTGTAGAAATTCCTATAAAAACATCTCCCTTAACTCCTTGAGCTTGTACTTGTCTAGCAAATAAATTTTCATAACCATAATCATTGCTAATAGCAGTTAATATACTCGTGTCCGTTGAAAGTGCAATACTTGCGATCCCTGGTCTATCAAAATAAAACCTACTTACAAATTCCCCTGCAATATGCTGTGCATCAGCTGCGCTACCACCATTTCCTGCAAGCAAAGTTTTGTTACCATTTTTATAAGCTTTTATGACTTCTAATGAAGCATTTTTAATAAGAGTTATCAAATTCTTATCTTTTAAAATTTGCTCTTTTACCAAAATCGATTCTCGAAAATGTTCTTTTATATAAGAATTTAAATTCTCCATGATTTAACCCCCTCTTTTGTAAATGAAAAATCTTGCACCCAGCCTTGCTCTTTGCTTAAAGCTTTGATTAGGTTGTATTTTTTAGTAGGATCTACAAGGAAAAACATAAATCCACCAGCTCCTGCTCCACTAGTTTTACCACTATAAGCTCCATTATCTATAGCTAGTTTATAAATTCTTTCAAGCTCATCATTGCTAACGATTTCTGAAATGATTTTTTTTGACTGCCAAGACTTACCTAAAATTTGCGCCAAAGTATCAAAATCCGCCTTAAATAAAGCTTCTTTCATCTTTATAGCATCTTGTTTTATAGCGTGCATAGCTTCGAGGGATTTTTCATCTCCAAGTTTTCCTTTTTTATGCTCTTCTATATCTTTTGCTTCTCTTGTGATATTTGTAAAATAAAGCACAGTTCTAGCTTCAAGCTCACTAGCTATCCAGTTTTTAATACGCAAAGGATTAACAATGACTCTTTTATTATCATAAAATTCCATAAAATTAAAACCACCAAAAGTTGCGGCATATTGATCTTGTGCTCCACCTACTATATCCAAATCTTCTCTTTCTATCTCGTAAGCAAGTTTAGCGATTTCATATTCCCCTAAAGGTAGATTAAGCCACTCTGCAAAAGCTTTTATAATACCTACAACTAAGGTTGAACTTCCACCTAATCCACTACCACTTGGTACATCTGAATAAGTGTGCAAAGAAAAACTCAAAGGTTTTTTTGTAAAATCTTTTACAATGCGATTATAAATACTTTTAAAAATATCTAATTTTCCATCATCTCCTAAGAATTCTTTACTTTCGTACTCAGAGTAAGAATTTGTATCAGGAGAATCAAAAATGATTTTTCCATCTTCTCTTTCGATCAAAGTACAATGTATGTATAAAGATATAGTCGCATTTAAAACATAACCTGTGTATTTATCACAATATAAATTTATATCAGTCCCCCCACCTGCTAAACCAAGGCGGAGAGGAGTTTGCGTGCGTATGGTTTTCATCTATTCAACGGAATCCTTCCTTTTTTTATCTCATCTCTCCAATGATTTAACAAATCTTCAAACATTTTTCTAGCTGCAATTTCTGGCTTCCAGTTAATAAAACTTTTGATTTTTGTGTTATCAAACATTTGATAATCCGCATCAATAGGACGTAGTCTTTGCTCATCTTGCTCTACTTTAATATCTTTTCTTATAGAAAAACCTAAAAGTATATCAATAACCTCAGGGAGCTTAAAAGCCTCTTCTCCTGCTATATTAAAAGCTTCCCCACAAGGAACTTTTCCTTTTTCACTTTCAAGAGAAAGTAGATAATAAGCCCTTATAGCATCACGACAATCTTGAAAAGTTCTTACGCTTGAGAGATTTCCAATCTTGATAACAGGCTCTTGATAACCCGCTTCAATTAAAGCAATTTGTTTTGCAACTGTGCTTTCAAAAAACACATCAGAACGTCTTGGGCCACTATGTGTTCCCATTCTTGTAACAAAAGTGCGAATGTTATAAGCTTCGCCATAAAATCTTCCCAAATAATCAGTGCCAATTTTGCTTATACTGTAAGGACTTGCACCGTGAAAAGCTGTTTCTTCATTAAGTTTAACACCTGCTTTTGCTTTGCCATAAACTTCACTTGAAGAGCAAATATGCACTACAGGGTCATATCCATCTTTTGCCTTTAAAATTCTAATGTTTTCCAAAATATTTGCTGTGCCTATGATATTTGTTTGTAATGTTTCTATAGGTATATCAAAAGAAGTTTTTGGATAAGATTGGGCTGCTAGGTGAAAAATCACATCAGGCCTTTGACTCTCGAAAAGTTTTTGAAGACTAGAGTAATCATTTAAATCTGCATAAAAAATACTGATTCTATCTTTTTTATTAATCCTATCGCTTAAGTGATAGATATTGTCCATAGGTTCTTGCCAACGCATCATTCCTATAACATCATAGTCTGTATTTTCTAGCAAAAAA
The DNA here is from genome assembly GCF_012897395.1 of Campylobacter sp. CFSAN093224. Lineage (NCBI taxonomy): Bacteria > Pseudomonadati > Campylobacterota > Epsilonproteobacteria > Campylobacterales > Campylobacteraceae > Campylobacter > Campylobacter sp. CFSAN093224. Next base: position 1,351,663 of record NZ_CP040607.1, read on the forward strand.
TCCGCCATTTGAGAACCAACTTGCCCTGTAAATCCTGTAATTAACGCTGTTTTTTTCATGATTTATCCTATTGTCTTATATTTTGCTCTTTTAAATACCATTCATACATCATTTTAATGCCATCTTCAAGCTTGATTTTTGCCTTCCAGCCTAAAGAATTAATCTTCTTGCAACTTCCTAATTTTTTCATTGTTCCATCTGGTTTATTTGTATTAAAAACTAAATTACCACGATATTCAACAATGCGTTTAACAAGTTCTGCTAAATCTTTAATACTTATATCTTTGCCTGAGCCTATATTTATATGTGTATTTCTAATTTCAACTTCATTGTTTTTATATAAATCATTGAAATTTACTTTTTCCATAACATACACACAAGCATCAGCCATATCATCAGCGTGTAAAAATTCTCTCATAGCCTTCCCACTACCCCAAATTTCAACTGAATTTTCTGTAATACCAAATCTATTCAAACAATTTTTAACTTCACTTTCATCATTGAAATTTAATAGATATCGCACTTTAGCAATACCTTCTTCTTGCAATACTTTAGCTAAGTGCATTTTTCTTATAAAGGCTGGTAAAACATGTGATGTTTCTAAATTAAAATTATCATTTGCTCCATATAAACTACAAGGCATAACTGAAATAAAATTAGTCTTATACTGTAAATTATAACTTTCACACATTTTAAGACCTGCTATTTTAGCTATGGCATAAGGTTCATTTGTGTATTCTAATTTACTTGTTAAAAGATATTCTTCTTTTATGGGTTGCGGACATTCTCTAGGATAAATACAAGCAGTCCCTAAAAATAATAACTTTTTAACCCCATTTAAATAAGATTGATGAATAACATTGTTTTGTATCATTAAATTTTGGTAAATAAAATCTGCTCTATAGGTATTATTTGCTCCAATTCCACCAACTTTTGCTGCAGATAAAAAAACATATTCTGGCTTTTCTCTTACAAAAAAATCAGCCACAGCTTTTTGATTTGTTAAATCAAGCTCTGAATGAGTTTTAAAAATTAAATTACTATAACCTTTATTTTGTAAATTTTTGATAATTGCCGAACCTGTTAAACCCCTATGCCCTGCTATATAAATTTTAGAATCTTTAAGCATTGCAAACCCTTTTTGTAGAATTTGCAAAACTACGAATATTATTTGCAAAAAGAGACTTGATATTTGTAAAGATGGAGTATTCAAAGTTTAATACCCCCCCCCCATTGTTATTCTTATACCATTCATACATCATTTGAATTCCTTTTTCTAAATCAATTTTATGTTTCCAGCCTAAATTTTGCAATCTTGAACTATCTAACATTCTATCCATTGTAGAATCTGGTTTTGAATTGTTAAACACAATTTCACCCTTAAATCCAACAATATTTTTAATCAAAAAAGCAAGTTCTTTGATACTTAAAAATTCCCCACTTCCTACATTAAGATGCGGTTCATTAGATGAAACAATATCTTTAAAATCTATATTTTTCATCACATAAATAGAAGCATCGGCTAAATCTTTTGCATGAATAAATTCCCTAATTACACTACCGCCACCCCAAATTTCTACGCTATCTTTACTTACACCAAATTTTTGTAAATATTCCATTGCTTGCTCTAAGGAATTCATTTGCAAATCCTTTAAAACCTCATCAATTTTATTTTCATCTAAAAGTTTTGCTAAATGAAATTTGCGAAGTAAAGCCGGTAAAACTTTTGCTTTTTGTAAATCAAACTCGGTTGTCTCTCCATACAGGTTTGCAAGATATAAGGTAATAAAATTTGTTCCATGCTGCAAATTATAACTTTCGCACATTTTTGTTCCTATAATTTTTGGCAAACCATATGCAATGGCTTTTAAATCTAGCTTTCCATCTAATAAATTCTCTTCTTTAATAGGATTTATAGCTTTTTGAGGGTAAGCCCAAGCAGATCCATAAAAAACAAGCTTTTTAACATTATTTTGATAAGATGAATGAATGATATTTGCTTGAAGTACGCTATTTTCATAAATTACATCGGCTGGAGTAAAAAGCCCTAAAGTATCAAGCTTAGCAGCGCATAAAAAAACATATTGTGGTTTTTCTTTTGCAAAAAAATCCGCCACGGCTTTTTGATCTACTAAATCTAATTCTTTTCTTGTTTTTATGATAATATTATTAAAACCTTCATCTATGAGCGTATTATAAAGAGTTTTTCCTAAAGTGCCGCCATGCCCTGCTATATAAATTTTAGAATCTTTTTGCATCATTTATCCTTGAAATCTTAATGGAATTTCAGGATTAGATGGCCAAACTGGAAAATCTAAATTTTGCAAATTTCCGCATTCTTTTCTGTAATATAAACCCTGCATTAAATTTAACTCATTTCTTCTTAGATAACTTACTTCTAAGGTAGTGCTAAAAAATAATCCCTTAGAATAAAAAATCTTTCCGTGATTATTTAAATGTGTATGTATTGGAATAAAATATTCATTCAGTTTTTTTAGTAAACTTATTCTTTTTTCAACTCCATCTTGCTCTTCAGGATTACACCCATGAAATTCAAATATAACTTGTGAAAAATATTTATTTAAAATACTTATATCAACATTTTCAAGCATATCCCATTCGCAATTTTCAATATCACATTGCAAAATATTTGGTCTACTATCATCTAAATTATTATCTTTTAAAGCTTGTGCTAAAGTAATTGTATTCTCATTATTTACATTACCTATAAATTTTTTATGAAAAACAATATTTTCATGGTTATAGGGACATTTTTCTATGCTAGCATCATATTCTATCACCTTAAATCCTCTTTGAGCCATTTCTAGATCCCAAGGAGAACTATCCGAAACACCTAAAGAAAGAGCTTTCGCATCAATATTGCTCATATACCCCCCCCCGCATTATACATTACATAACCACCATCTCCATTACCACCAATTCTTAGCAAATCACACAAAGGCAGTTCCAAAGGTCGAATGAGATTTAAATAATTTATGATATTTTGATAACATTGTTCATTGTTATTTATGCGAATATAATTTCTATCTCTTGCTTGTAATAATAAAAGTAAAATTTCTTTATCTTTTTTATCAATATCTAAATTCGAAATAATGTTTGACATTAAAATTTGATAGGACAATTGATTGCTAAATTTAATATTAGCATTTAACTCTTGTAATAATTTTTCCATATTTATCCTTTATTTTTAGTTGCTAAAATATCACGTTCTGAAAGAATAGGAGAATTTGTTGGCCAATCTATACCGATTCTTTCATCATTCCATGCATAAGTAAATTGATCAGGCGCATCCACATAATCTCCTTTATAAGCACATTTATAGTAATAAACTGCACTTTCACTACTAACATAATGTGCATTTCCAAAACCTGCTGGCACTAAGATGATTTGCTGATTATCTTGATTTATGATGAATTTTTCATACTTTAAATAGGTTGGCGAATCTTTTCTGCAATCAACCACAACTTGATGAATTTCCCCATAAACACAAGTTGCAAGCTTATAAGTTTTTACATCACCATGGATACCGCGGATAACATTATGTTTAGAATGTATAAATTTATCGTGTATAAATTTTAATCCATTTGGCAAAAGATTATCTATAGCTTCACTTGTAAAAGCTGTCCAAATTTCACCTCTTAAATCTCTAAATTTATTAGGAGTTATAATATACACTCCTTTTAAAATTTTTGATTCTTGTATGTCAAATTCTATTGCCATTATTTTCCTTTATATTTTTCTTTTATAACTTTAGCTAAATCAATAGACCTTTTAATACACACATCCATATTATAATACTCCCATTCACCAAAACGACCATGAGAAATTAAATCGATAGAATTAAGATAATCGATCGCTTTTTGTTTTGATTTAGAATAATTTAAATCAAAAAATACGTATGCATGCTCTGTAACATTATAGTCAAGTGGTTTTTTTAAAAATGGTATTTTTTGTCCTTCTTGCACTAGCTTATTATAAGAAATCTCACCTATAGCTTCTGTGGTGCAAAATTTTCCCTTTGGTTGAACTATGGAACCTGTATTAGAAATCCTATGAAAACCTATGCTTGGATCTGGAATATAACCCCAAGTAATATCTAAACTTCCGTCTGTCTCCCAAAAAATATTTGTAACTTTATTATATCTGAGTTTTTTAAAATAATTTAAAACCTCAACAGGGATATCTTTCAAAATTTTAGGAATAAAATCTAAAGGACTTGTGTTTATCAATATATCATATTTTTTTTCACCATTAACAAGCCATTGGTTATTTTCCTTTTTAATCTCCCTTACTTCATAATTTGTAAGAATATTAACACCCTCTCCTATAGCCTCTATAAAAGTATTTTGATTATTTGTTTTTGGATAGTAAAAATGTCTATGAGTCATATTATCAAAATTTTCTTTTTTGTTTAAAATTGAATAATAAAAATTTTCTTTAGTTGGTACAGGTAATTTCATTTGCTTTTCATCTTCTATCCATACATTATCCATATTTTTTGGCTCAATTCCCCAAATTTTAGAATTATAAGGTATAAAATACTCTTTTGCTAAAGTCTGACCAAAATGATTTATAAACCATTCTTCAAGATTACTTCCTTTCTCATACGAAGCATTAAACATTTCTTTTGTAATATTAAATGCTAAACTTGAATCGATTTTATCTATTTCTTTGATTGAAAATTCTATAGGATAATTTATCCAATTATTTTTGAATAAAACTTGAGCTTTTCTTGTAATATAATTCCAACTATCTTTAGATAATATTTTATTGAATACCAAATCTTTGACGTCTTGATATTTTGAATCAAAACAATGGCCTCCATTGATATGATAAGCCATACCATTTACATCTTTAGTTCTTGCAATACCACCTACAACAGGCAATTTCTCTAAAACCTCAACTTCAAAATCATCTTTTAAAAGCCTTGCAATAGACATTCCAGATATACCAGCACCTATAATTCCTATTTTCATTTTTTTCCTTTATTTTTCATTTCACTATAATCAATAAAAAAAATATTTTTATGTTTAAATTGATTATAAATTTTTTTAAACTCTTCACTTTCTTTAAAAAACTTATCTACAAAACAGATAATATAAAGTATTTTTTTTTCATTTTTAAAAATTTGAGACAATATCTTATAATTATAAAAATCCAAATATATACTCAATATAAAGATATGCTGATATTTATTAAAAATATTCTCCAAAAATATACATTTTCTCTCTTCAAGAGAATCATCATCAATATAGATACCATAACCATCATCATTTGTTGTATAGTCTAAACTTTCTAATGATATTTCATGATTTATTACCAATTCTTTGGATAAAAAAATATTATTATAATTAGCATATTTGGCTATTAAAGTAAAATAAAAATATTCGTTATATTCATAACCATATATTTTTATATTATAATGTTTTAATTCTTCTAACAAGAAACCTTCTTTTACATTTAAATCCAAACACACCGCATCATTATATTGATGTATATATTTTGAAATTGTAATTTCAACCATTTTTAATAAATCATTAAATTTAGCAAAAGATATATTATCAATCTTATTTAAATTATTTGCTATTGGTTTATATTTTTTTTTAAAAATAAATTCACAATATGAATAAATAAAAATTAACGGGTATAATAAAATAAACAATCTCTCTATTTTATTATATATCATAATTATATTTTTTCCAAGAATAAAGTTCAAATGATTTTTTAATTTTAGTGATTCTTGATAGTCTGTACACACTGTTAAATCATAATTTGATTTTTGATTTGCATTTTTTAACAAATTAAAACATTTAGTAAAATTTCTAATATTTTTACACACATATCCTATTCTATATTCTAAACTTTCTTTAATAATTCTTTTTGCACTCACACTTGGTCTATTTAATAAATTTGAACTATAATCTAATGGATCTACTGGAAAAAGTAGTAATTCGGATGATTCTTGAAAATAATATTCAATTAAAAAATTTTTTATCAAAAAATTTATTTTTTTATTTGGATAATCATAAATAAACTTCTCTAATTCTAAACCTATTGTTAACTTAGATCCCAACTCATCATATTTTTTTTGATCATAAAGAATACTATTATATTTTTTATGAAAATAAGCAGGCATAAAAGTACTATTTTTATTTTTATTATAATTGCAAAGAGAATTTGCTCTAATTCTATAATTATAAAGTTTTAATGGCAAGACTTTAATTTTATGAGAACTAGCAAAGAAAATTACTCCAAACAAATGATCTTCTAAAAACAACCCTTCTTTAAATTCTAGCTTGATACTTTTTAAAAAGTCGAAATTTATCATACCCATTTTTGCAAAAGCATGCCATTCTTTTGTAATAAATACTCTTTTAAAAAAATCCATAGGGGTTATAATTTGTTCTTTTTTATAACCTAAGTAATCCATTCTTGTACAATCATTATCATATGGCTTAATTCCATCAAAAATATATCGATAATCAAACCAAACAGCTTGAACTCCCTCCATATTACACACACACTGACTCAAACAATTTTTATCCCAATAGTCATCCCCATCTAAAAATATTAAATAATCAATTTTTAAATTATCTTTTTCAAGTTGATAAAAATAATTTATTCCAGCATTTAAAGCAGAACTCAACCCACCATTGCTTTTTTTTATTAAAACAAACCTTTTGTCTTTTTTCAAATACTCTTCAATTGCATTAACACTTAAGTCTGTACTACCATCATCAACCAAAAGAACTATATAATTTTGATAATCCTGCTCAAGTATACTATCTAGACACTGTCTAATATATTGTTCAACATTATATACTGGAATAATTATGCCTATTAACTTATCTTTTTTCATATTCTTTTAACATCCTAATAATTTTTTTAATTTTTAAATATAAAGACATTTTGCCGATTATAATCCCACCTAGCTGATATTCTTTACTATTTTTAATTTTCAACACATCAATATAGTCCAAAGAATCTTGTGGTATATAACTGTTTCTTTGCTTATTTTTTTTTAATTTATATTTTATATAAATTAAAAAAAGAGTGAATGGCAATATTATTTTTGCTAAAAAATTTTTTTTTCTTAGAATATGTTGTCCTAATTGAAAAGACAAATGATTTTTAACTTGCTCAACATAATCAATTTTAATCTTTGTTTTATCAATACTACTTAACATTCTTTCTATTATGCATGACATATTTTCAGAATAATCTAATAGACTTTGATAAAATAAATTTTGCCTTAACTCTTTTAATTCATCTGAAAACACTGGCGTTCTCAAAGCAACATCCCACCACTCTTTATAATATGGATAATTTATAATTTTGCCAAAAGAATCCATTCTTTTAGAATCTGATCCACCCCAAGGTTTTATAGAATCATAAGCAAAATGAATAATTTTTATATCTTTTTCTGATGAATAATATTCTTTATCTGTATAATTAAAATTAAATGGAATAGGATCATTATTAAAAGTTTTTTCTATAAATAAATTATTTGGAAAAAAATTCCAAGATATTGGTAATTTTAAAATATTTCCATCTACCACAGCGTTCATAGCATCCTGCATTGCAACCCTAGCATTGTATTTTGAGAAAAAGTTATACATTTTATTTGTAACATCATATAATTTCCACTTTTTTACATTAATTAATAATAAACCTCCGTTAAAATATTTCTCTGGATATTTAAAATAAAAATCTTTTTTATTACATTCTTCAACACTCTTCCTAGGTAACAATATACTAGGCTCCTTATAATAAGAATAATCATAAACAGCCCCTAACAAGCATTCTTTTAACTCGCAAGAAAACAACTCTCTCAAATCCTGCAAGACCAACATATCTATATCCATAATAAGACATTTCGAAGTTTCAATTGGAAGAAAGTTTTCAAATAATAAAATAAAATATGTTGCTCTGCTTCCAAACCATGGAGGTAATTTTTGAAACTGTTTTTCATCAACCTCATGAATACAAATCTTTGTTGGATATTGTAAATTTAAAATATTTTCCATTTTTTTCAATTTTTCAAAATTACATATTTCTAAATTTGAAGTAATAATATGAAAACAATAGGGTTCAAAATTTTTATTTTTTTTTGTATTTAAAATAATACTATAAATTAAAACACTTGCATATTTAATATATGCATTTGAAGAATTTAAAAAAATATGATACATTAACATCCTTAAAATTAAAAATACTTGGAGCAAAATAACAAAGCTCTTTTTATTGCTTGATCCATATTATAATATTTAAAATCTGCCAATCTTCCTAAAAAATATAAATTATTTATTTTTTTAGCAAGATTTTTATAATTATGATATAATTTTAAACTTTCACTTGTTAAAATAGGATAATAAGGCTCGTTTGATTTTGGTACATATTGAGTAGGATACTCTATAGAATAACTTGTACCTTGAACATTTTGGTTCGGCATTTGCTTATATTCGACAATTCTAGTAAAATCTTTAGCCTGAGGATAAACTACTATTGGCGCGGGTTGTTTTAAGTGTATATTTTCATAATTCCATTTAAATTCTAAAGACCGGTAAGGTAATGATCCAAAACGATAATCTAATAATTCATCCAATGGTCCTGTATAAATTAATTTATACTTCATTTTTCTTCCATCTAATAACATATCATTAGAATCAAAATTAATTTTAATATTATTTAAAAAATTTTCATTTGTAATGATTTTTATATTCTTATGTTCTAAAAGATTTTTAAAAAAGTATTCATAACCATTTTTAGGTAAAATCTGAAATCTATCATCAAAATAATATTTATCATAGGAAAATTTTACAGGAACTCTCTTTAGAACACTAATATCTATTTTTTCAGCATCAATACCCCACTGCTTAGAGGTATACAGTTTATAATCTTGATTAAATAAAAATAAAGCATATTCCCTGATTTTATAATTTTCTGATTTTAAAAGATCTATAATAGTTTCTTTTTTCTTTTTAGGAAACATTAACTCTATATTCTTTTTTAAACTTTCAGAATCTTTAAAACTATAAAAATCATCAATGGTTTGATAATTAAAAGGACATGGAGTAAATTTATTATTAATTACGGCCATACACCAAGATTTATAATGAATCCATTCTGAAAATAAATTAACATAACAAAACACCTTAAAAGAATTTGTATGAAAAGTATGTGGACCATATTTATGAACTCTAATTCCATGTTGATCCACATAATCAAACATATTGCCACCAATATGTGATCTTTTTTCAATAATAAAAACCTTATTATTCTTATCTTTATCAACTAAATGTCTAGCAATAACACTTCCAGTAATACCAGCACCAACAACAAAATAATCCATTATACCAATAATGCTCCACTAATACACTTAGAACAAATAGGATTTTCATAAAAACGTCCGGTTTTATGAAGAGCTCTCAAACTATTAATTTTTTCAGCATTCCAAAATTGAGTTAAATCACAATTACCAGTTTTTTTGTAAATTTCAAAAATATTACCCAAAACTAACTCTTCTCCATAAAATGTACAACAAGGCAGAACATCTCCTTGCGCATTAATAACAAGTTGTTTATAAGGAAAAGAACAAGAAAAAGATGATTTTTGCGTAGTAGTTTTAGAACCAAAAACTTGAGTAGTTTTCGGAGGTTTAACCATCTCTTGAATTCCTATCATATCAACTCTATCTTTCCAAAAACCAATAAATTGTTTTAATTCATGTTCATTTAATTCCGTTCTAACAAAATTAATCCTTACAAGTGGAGTTAAGCTATCTGTAAGTTTCTTTATTTTAATTAAATTGAGAATATTATTTTTTATTTTTATATAGTTACCGCCTGGACGAACTTTATTATAAGTGGCTTCGCTAAAAGCATCTATAGAAATTTGTATTCTATCAAGACCAGATTTAATTAAAGAATAAATCCTTTTCTCATCCAATAACATTCCATTGGTTGAAAAGTAAATATCTAAAATGCCTGCTTTTTTTGCATAACAAATAAATTCTTCCAAATCATTTCTCAATAAAGGTTCATTTAAATAATTAAGTTTAATAGCTCTAAGACCCTTAGAGACTCCAATATCAATAATTTTACAAAAAAGTTCAAAAGGAAATAAATATTTTTTTTTCTCACTATTTATTTCTGTCGATAATGGACACATTGGACATTTCAAATTACAAGTAGCATTTAATTCAAAATCAATTTGAATAGGATGCTCTAAAATTTTTTCTAAATTAGCCGCCTGTCTATATTTTTTTCTATAATCACGCCATTTAATCGAATCTTTTATACTTTCCAAATGATCAATTTTTTCAACCCCTATAATTCCAGTTAATTCAGTTTCATTTCTTTTTAATTCATTACTGCTCATAAATATTAATCCTTCCATATTTTCCAAAGTGCATTATTATCATACCACATACGATTTAAATCATTTTTATCTTTTAAAGTATCCATACATTTCCAAAAACCCTTATGTTTATAAGCGTAAAGCTCTCCATGCGATACCAATTTTTTAAGAGGATCTTGCTCAAAAATAATATTATCTCCTTTATCAATAAAATCGAAAACTTTAGGCTCGCAAACAAAAAAACCACCATTAACCCAACCACTATTATTATATATCTCTCCTTTTGGTTTTTCCATAAAATTAAAAACCTGATTATTACAATCTATATTTAATAAACCAAACCTTCCTTCAGGTAAAATTGAAGTCATAGTTATTGCTTTACCATGTTTCCTATGATAATCAAGCAATTTTTTTAAATTAATGTTAGCCAAACCATCTCCATAAGTAAGCATAAAAGTTTCATTATTTACATAAGGCTGAGCTTGTAATATACGACTACCTGTCATAGAATTTTGTCCAGTATAAAGTAAAGTTACTCTCCAAGACTCTTGTTTAATTGAATGCAACTCTACGGTATTTTTCTGCATATCAACAGTAAGATCACTATATTGAGTATAATAGTTAATGAAATAATTTTTAATAATATGACCTTTATATCCAGTCAAAATTATAAATTCATTAAAACCATAAGTGCTATAAATTTTCATAATATGCCATAATATCGGTTTTCCTCCTATCTCAACCATTGGTTTTGGTTTTAAATCTGTCTCTTCTGATAATCTCGTTCCCAAACCCCCAGCTAAAATTATTACTTTCATCGTCAATTAACCTTTTTAAATTATTTTTATATTTTGTGAGCCAATAAAAACTCTATGTAAAAAATTAAATCTTTCTGATTATTAACTAAATAACTAAATTCCATTTTTTTGTAATTATAATACCCCCTTTTTAAAAAGTGCTTATAAAAAAAATAATCTTGATCAAACTGATAATAGATTACAGGTTTTTTTAAAATAATCATTTCAAAAGCTACGCTTGAATAATCCGTTATCATTAAAGAGGATTCACAAAAAAGCTTTTGCATACTCATTTCAACAGAAGGGATTATAATATAATTTGGTAAATTAAAATCTTCTAAATAAGGTCTAATTTGTGGATGAGGATTAAAAACTATTTTGTAATTATATTTTTCATGCAATTCTTGTAATTTTTTACTATGTAAAAAAGAACCCCATCTATAAAAATACTCACTCTCATAAAATTTTGGATTAAATCTTCTTTTCATTAATTTTTTACTATAAGAACCTACTATATATTCTCTCCAAGTAGGCATAATAATAATTTGTTTAGTGTTTATTTGATTATTTTTAAGCAAAGCATCCCATCTAGGAAATCCTGTTAATTTTACCTCTTTGGGGGTAAATTTATAACGATTAAAATCTCCTGCTATAGAATCATATTCATCTTGCATTCCAGTAATGAATAAATCAATTTGTCTTTGATTCAACCAAGAAGATAAATCATTCTGAGTAATTCCATGCTGTAAAAATACAAAATCTTTAGTCTTTAAAGTATTTTCTCCCAAAGCTTCAAAAAAATACCTATCAATATGTGATGAAATGAGTTTATCAGCTTTAAAAACCAAATATTTAAATTTAAAACTTTTTGGATCAACCAGTTTAAAACCTTCTTTTTTTAGTCTTTTATAATCATGAGAATTTTTTCTAAGGACAAAGACGATATTTTTCTCAGGATGATTTTTCATAACATAGCGATATAAATGTTCAGCATTGTCATCAGCCCTATAAGACATATCAGCAAAAAGCCATAATGATTTATTTTTAGCTCTTCTTTTTTTTAACTTTTTAATCTCATAAAAAATATCATAAAAAGTGCACTTTTTTTCTTGATAGATTATATCAACCTTTTTATCGTTAATAAAACAAATCATATTTTTAGCATTTATAAAAAATTTAAGCCAAATTCTTCTTTCATAGATAAAAACTCGGTTTAAAAAATCATATTGTCTGATTTTTGAACAAATGATTTTGGCTAATCTATCGTCAAAAAGCATTTTAATTTCATCGTTAACATCTGCCGTATAAAATTTAATCAAAATTTCATCATTTTTATCATCTATTTGCTCAATAAAAACTTTGTCTATAGGCACTTTTTCTTTTTTAAAACAATATACAAATCCCATTTTGTATAAAAACAAAAAAGAATTGAAATTAAATTTCATTATACTCTGTATATTGATAAAATAAAAAATTTTATCAAGCAAATCAAGATATTTGTGAATTTTAACTTGATCCATAAAAGACAATTTTTCAGGATGATTAACCAGTTCTTGTGTCTGCCAAAATATTTCATACAAAATAACATTTTGTATGAAAGTAGGAATTTTATCTTGTTGTGCTACGCAATTTAAAAGCTCTAAATATCTTTTCTCTAAAATTTCCAAATAGTAAATTTTATTTTCATTTTTTTTATTTAAAGAAAAACTTTTATCAAATCTTTTTCTATAAAAATATCTTGCATTTTTTAAAAATACAGATTTTAGATTTAAATTTTTAAATAAATAAATATTAATAAATTTTCCGTCTTCAAAATTTAAGGTCAAATTTTCATCAAAAAAAGTATCTTTAAGATAATCACATCTTAAAAAACATGATGCAACTGAAAGTTGAATATTTTCATTTAATTTTATATTATCATAAACACTTTTTTGTCTTTTGAATTTAAAATTTAAAGCATGAGTATCTTTATATAAAATTTTTCTTTTTTCTCTATAAAAAATAATATTTGTAGCCACCATAGCTATATTATTTTGTTTTTTTAAAAAACTATCTACCTCGTAAAAATAATCCCTATCTAAAAAATCATCAGGATCAGTAAAGGTTACCCAAAGAATATTTAAATCATTTTCTTTTAAATATTTTAAACCTAAATTCCTCGCACTTGCCTGACCGCCATTTTCTTTGTATAGATAGATAATATTTTTTGGGTATTTTTTTTGATATTTTTTAATGATATTGGCTGAATTATCAGTAGAACCATCATTAACGCAAATTAGATGAATATTACTTTTAAAATCCAATTTTTGATTAATTATAGACTTAAAAAAATCATCTAAATATTTTTCCACATTATAAACCGCTGAAACTATGACATATTTATTATAGGCTTTGTATTTTTTAGGTTTAAATTGTTTTAGAAAATTTTCTAGGGAAATTAGCAAACTTTTAAAGAAGAAAGATATATTTTTTTTATACTTTGCTTTTAACAACATATCAATTTCTAGCCTTTTTAATTCTCAAATCCTCAAAAAATCCCTTAGGATTAAAAAACAATTTTCTTGCCAAGCGATAAAATTTAGTATGTGAAATCATAGCACCAAGATACTCTAAACCTAAAATTTTCATCAAAAATGAAAAAGGTCTTATACTCTTAAGCTCATGCAAATAAGGTTTATAAACAAAAGATCTTAAAGGATAAAAGCTTTTATCATGTTTTTGTGCCATCAGCATTTTTTCTTTATCAATGATGATTTGATAAAAAATCCCATCATGCTCAAAACTATAAAGCTCGTTAATCAAATAATAAAGCATTTCATACAAATCGCACTTATCATCATTATTTTGGCTTAAAAAATCCAAGATGACTTTTTTTTCATCCTTCTTTAAAGTTAAAAAATATTCTTTAACTTGATAAAGTTTTTGCTCGCTTAAATTTAAATCTTGTTTATAATCTAAATCTAAATTTTTTGCAAAAAACCAAGAATGAGGTAAAATTCCTTTTTGAAAATAAAAAATATCACAATAATCTATATCATCAAATTGTAGTTTTATACTTGCATCTAAAAATGTTTTAGTGATGTTTTCTTGTTGTAAAAAATCCAACAAAAGTTCATATTTTAACTCTTTATCTATGAAAAAATCACTTATATTTTTATAAATGATTTCTCCCACATAAACACTAATATCCTTAAAATCATAATTTTGATCTTTAAAAAGCATTAAAACTTTTTCATCTTTAGCTTTAAAAACTTTCAAAGGTTTTAAATCATGTTTTTTGATATTTTTTAAATGCTTATAAAAAAGCTGATGGTTCTTATCTTTATTTTGCATATAAGCATTTTGATTGGGCTCTATATGATAAAAATGATACATATAAATTCCATAAAAGCAAGCCTCATAACCAAGCAATGAAAACCAAGATCTAAAACCTTTAAAGTTAAAAAAATTCCAATTTCTAGCATCATAACTTAAATTAGTAGGCATTTTTTCAAAACTCACACAAGCTTTTAAAACTCTAGCAAAAAAATCAAAATCCTCATAACCATGTCCGATAAAATTTTCATCATTTCCACCCAATCTTAAAAACTGATATTTATTTATCACAATACTTGAAGTAGAACTTGGGGCGAAAAATTTTACCCAAGTATTTTTTGCTGTAAATAAATCCTCTTGTATCAAAATATCCCAAAATTTCTCATCGTATTGTTTTAATTTTTCATTAGCTTCTTTGTTAAGATACACTACGGGTAAAACTATCAAAGCATTGATATTTTGAGAAATATTTTTAATTTGAATTAGTTTTAAAATTTTTTCAAAATTATTCAAAGAAATATAACAATCCACATCCAAAAACAAAAGAACATTTGAATGCGCATAACTTGCTCCTAAATTCCTACATCTTCCTTGAGAAAAAACTTTTTGATTAATATCTTTAAGATAAATATGATGGTTTGCTTGGATAAAATTTTTAAGTTCGTGATCTTTAGATGAATATCCTTCAACGAAAATAAATTCTATATTCTCATCGCTTTGAAAAGATTTAGCTTTTTGAAGAACCCTTTCTTCTATATAAGAACGTTCCTTGCTTAATCCAAAAGGAATAACAACTGATAACAAAGGCATAACTTTCACACATTTCCTATCGCATAAAGTTGAATAATGCCTACAACCTTATCTTCTTTAGATACAACAATTTCTTTGATTTTATGTTTTAGCATGATCTCCTCTGCTTCACTTGCCATAGCATCAGCATCGACTACTTTAGGATTTGTACTCATGATTTCTTTGGCCCTAAAATCAAATCTTCGTTTATCGCTTGCTTTTAAAGCACGACGCAAATCCCCATCAGTGATGATACCCACTAATTTTTCATTTTCAAGCACCACACAAAGCCCTAGCTTGCCACTAGTCATCACATCAACAAGATCGTTAAATTCGGTATCAGGATGCACTATAGGAAGGTTACTTGAAACCATAAGATCTTTTACCTTGGTTAAAAGCTTACGTCCCAAACTTCCCCCTGGATGAAAAAGGGCAAAATCATCAGGCTTGAAATTTCTTACCTTCATCAAAGCAGCCGCTAAAGCATCCCCCATAACTAAAGTTGCTGTTGTCGAAGACATAGGAGCAAGCTGCAAAGGACAAGCTTCCTTTTCCACGGCTATATTTAAAAATATATCGCCTTGCTTTACAAGGGTAGAATTTTTTTTACCACACATTACTATAAGTGGAATTTCACGCTTTTTTATAGCAGGAATGATTTTTAAAATTTCTTCAGTTTCTCCTGAATTTGAAATAGCAATTAAAACATCTTCGGAAGTTAACATTCCAAGATCTCCATGCAAAGCCTCTCCTGGATGGATAAAAAAGCTTGGTGTTCCTGTGCTTGCTAAAGTAGCTGCTATCTTAGCGCCTATATGACCTGATTTACCCATACCACTAACTATGCAACGCCCTTTGGTATTTAACATCAAATTTACAGCTTGATTAAAATTTTCATCTAAATTTGTAGCCAAATCCAAAATAGCTTGCGCTTCTTTTTCAAAAACTTCTTTGGCTATTTCAAGAGTATTCATTATTTAAACCTTAAAGATTAAGCACAACATTGGTTGCGATAGCAATTTGATAAAGAATTTGAGTCAACATTGAAAAAATTTGTAAATTCTCACTATCCACTTTTGGCAATACCAACACAGAATCGCCTCGTTTCATATCTATACCACTATGATATTTTTCAGCTTTTCCATTGCTTCGTATCACCAAAACTTTTGAAGTATCCGCTCTTTCTCCATAACCTCCTGCAAGATTGATATAATATCTTAAATCTTTGCCCTTATCATACACAAAAGCTCCAGGTAAAGAAACCTCACCTTGAACTATGATGAGATTATTCTTACTTGGTACATTAATAGTATCACCATCTTCTAAAATAACCGAATTATAAGACTTTGGATTATCAATGACAATTTGACCCTTAGGCTCTACTTGCTTAGCTCTTTGGATAAATTCTAAAATCGTTTTTGCTTGTTGAGCTCTTATAGCTGCACCTTGAGCTGTAACAGAACCACTAGTTAAAGCTAGAGTTTCAAGCTCTTTAAGCTGAGCATTGATAAGTTCTTTTTGAGTTCTAGCTACACTTTTTCTAAACACTTGTAAAGCTTGCATGTTTGATTGTGGATTAGCTTTAATTAATTTAGAAATATCTTCTAAAGTCGTTCCTTTACCCACAACTAAAGTTTTTAAACCATTATGCTCGCCATTTACACTTATAGTTATATTTTCAGAAACATACTCAGGGTGAAATTCTACCTCATCTCCCGTTCTAAGTAAAACTTTTGAAAATTGCATTTTATTATAAGCACTGACATCAAGTTTATGATCTTCACCATAACTTTTTACGATAGCATTAGTTACGATAGGTTTAGCACCTGATACTCTAGCTAAGTCAGCTAAAGTTTTAATATCATTTGAAAGTTCAAAACGAAAAGGTCTTTGCACATCACCGTTAACAAAAGCGTAATTTTGAACATTTCCTACTAAAATAACATCTCCACTTCTAAAAGGAAAAAGATCCATTTGCCCCTTTAGTAAAAAATCATATAAATCAATATTTTTTATCACGCTGTTATTACGCAAAATTTGAATATCTCTAAAACTTCCATATTCTAAATTTATACCCCCTGCTTTATCAAGATACTGGATCACTGAATCCGAACTAAGTCCTTGATAAAGTCCTGGAGCATTAACGTTTCCTGTTACAAAAACACTGACATTTTGATAAGCATTCATATCTGCATAAACAAAAACATTGCTTTTATAGATTTTATTAACACGTGCTTTTATAACACTTACAAGGGCGCTATTTTTCACACCTAGTAAATTTACAGCTCCTACTTTAGGGATAAAAATATTTCCTTGAGAATCCACCACTAAAACTTGCGAAAACTCAACAGCTCCCCAAATTTTAAGACTGATTTGATCACCAACTGCAATCTTATAATCTGGGTTATAAACTCTTTGATTGTAATTTTTAAAATTTCCATTAAAAAGATGAGCGCCAAATACTAAAATTTGATGAATTTTTGTAAGATTATTTTCTTTATTTGCTATATCATAATTTGAGCTTAAATTTTGATCTATGCTAGTTGTAGCAGAACCTTGATCCTCTGCTGAAATGATTTGTGAAACATCCACAGCTCCAAAACATAAAATACAACTAAAAAGTAAAATTAATATTTTTTTCATTTTAATACTTATGCTCCTCTATTATCATTTTAATAAATTTAACAATCCCAAAAATCAAAGATAATACAATAAATGCTGTTAAAATATCATAAATTCTTTCAGGATATTTTGCGCTTTCTGGAATATCTGGACTTTGGATGATGACAAGTTGTTTTATTTTTCTTAATGCTTCTATTCTAGCACTTTCATAAGCTTTTAAAGCTGCTTCATAAGCTTTTTGCGCAAAAGTAGCTTCTATAGTTAAATCCTGAAATTTAGCAGCCAAATCGTTAAGCTTTTGAGAAGAATTGTTAGCTGAAATTTTAGATTTTTCCCTTAAAAGCTGTTTTTTAATCGCTTCAATTTCTGCTTTAAGTGCTACTACTTCAGGTGCTGCATCATTCATATAGCTTTGTAAAGTTAAAAGTTTAGCTTCTTTTTGAGCTAAATTAGCCTCAATTTGCGCAACTAAACTTGCTTTAGTTTCAGCTTGTTTTAAAGGATCAAAAACTCCATATTTATTTTGAAAAGCAATCAAATCATTTTGTGCTTTTTGATAACGTTCTTTGTATTTTTGCACTTCATTTTCAGCAAAAGCCATTTGCTCTCTAGCTGCTTTATGAGAGATTTCGTTGATAAATTTTTCGCTTTCTTGCATAATAGCTTGAGCAATCAAATGAGCTGATTTAGGTGTAAAACCCTCTACTTCAACTTTTAAAAGTTTAGTGGTTTCATCCGTATGAACCTTAACTCTTGCTTGGTAGTATTTAAGATAAGATTCTATCGAGCTTGAATCCCAAATTTTAAAAGGTAAATCTATATGTTGCTCTTGATAAAGATTTTTAAGTTTGATTTTTTCATCCAAAATCTTTAACATATCACTTGATTCTATATAACCTTTTAGATAATTTAAATCTTCGCTTGCTGTAGAAGTACTACTAAGCAAAGACAAGATTCCACTTGTTTGAGCACTTTCTCCACTTGTTGATCTAACATCTAAAATCATCGTGCTTACATATCTTGGTGCTGCAATCAATGTATAATAAATCACAACAAAAATCATTATAAACCAAACAATTTTAAAAGAATCAAATATACTTAAATCTTTGATTTTTTCTAATAAAGTTTTATTTTCTTCCATTAAACTTTTCCTTGATATACAGCTATTCCTTCATCTACATCATCATAAACCGTAATTTGTCCATTTTTCATATAAATTATTTTATCACACCATTCTTTAATTTCAGCTACATTATGAGATACCATAATCACTTTTGATTTGCTTAATCTTTCTCTATATAATTTCACACTTTTTTCCCTAAAAGCAGGATCTCCAACAGCTCCTGCTTCATCAATCAAATAATAATCAAAATCAAAGGCCATACTAAGTCCAAAAGCTATCCTAGCACTCATTCCCGAAGAATAAGTCTTCATAGGCTCATCAAAAAATTTCCCAAGTTCTGCAAAATCTTCCACAAATTTTACTTTTTCTTGGAGTTCTTTTCCTTTATAACCATATACTCTAGCTACAAATTTAGCATTATCTCTAGCTGTTAAAGAACCTTGAAAAGCTCCATTTAAACCCAAAGGCCAAGATAATTTTTTATTAGTAATTATCTTGCCACTATCAGGAAGCTCTGCTCCGCTTAAAAGTCTCATGAGAGTGGACTTGCCTGCGCCATTATATCCCATTAAACCTATGCTACAATTTTCAGGAAATTCAAAAGTAAAATTTTTAAAAACATAATGCCTTCCACCACTAAATAAAGGATAAGATTTAGTTAGATTAATTAGCTTTATCATTCTTTTTTTGCCGCCGTTAGAGCTTGTCTATTATAGTAGTAAATAAAAAGCCCTATAAATAAAACAAGTAAAATCCAAAATATAGCATAAAAATAACTATATTCATCTTGCAAAGGATAATTTTCAAAAAAATTAAATCTTAAAAGCTCCATTATGTGAAGCAAAGGATTGTAATAAAATATATCAAGTAAAGGACGAGGAGTTAACCAAGTGGGAAATATAATCCCAGAACTCCAATAAAATACTATACTAAAATAAGCTAATAAAGTTCTTAAAGGTTCTACAAAGTGCCAAACAATAGCAAAACAAATCCCTAAAGCAAAAGCTGAGCATATGAGTAAAAAAATACAAAATAAAACTCCAAGTAAATGAACAGGAAATACATCGAGTCTAAAGAACCACCCTGCAAAAAAAAGCACAGTGATAAAAATCACAAAATAAATACAAAATTCAAGCAAAGTTCTAGCAATAAATACATGTATAGGTTTTACAGGTTTATAGGCAAACAAAGATAAATTTGCCCCTATTCCATTCATAAGCTGAGTTACTATACTTCTAAACATAAAAAAAGGCATAATGCCTGAAATCAAAAACATAAAAATAGAAATTCCTTCAGGCATAACTTGATGATGATATTCCCTAATAACAGTTCCTATAATAGTCACCAAAAGCACAACACTCATAGGCTCTCCAACTACCCATATATATCCAAGATACCTATTTTTTCCAAATCTAGTTTTTAACTCTCTAAAAAATAAAGCGTGAATTACATTTAACATTTATTTTCTATACCTAACAATTTACATAAACTATAATCATAACTCATTTTTTTAAATAAAATCATAAAAATTTATTTTTTACAAAATTCAAGCTTTTTACTAAGTCCTAAAGCATTGTTAGTAAATTTAAGCCAAAAAAGCTCTAAAGCATAAATTTTTGCACTTTTATCAAGCTTAGCAAAGGGAAATTTAGAAAAATAAATTTTCATTTGTTCCTTGTTTGCGATTTTAAACTCGGCCTTAGCTTGCACACCTTTTAAAAAAGCTATTTTATTTTCTTTAGCTATATTAAGTGCTATACTTGAATTTTCACTGGCTAATCTTATATGCTTAGTATCTTCATGAGAAGCGATAATAAAAGCTAAATTCTTTTCATCAAAAGCATAAAAAGCACTAGCCGTATAAACACCTTTTTCATCAATCATAGCCCAAGATAAAAGCTGCTCATTTTTTATAAATTCTAAAATTCTTTCATCCATATTATAAAAATTATACTAAAATATTTTTAAAAATAACCGATTTTTGATTTAAACTATAAATATAAGGGGAAGAAATGCAAATTGATGCTAGTAAAAACCAAAGTTTTTCGATGGATTATACAACAAAAAGTGGCAAACACTTAGCCTTATCTATGTATGACAATCAAAGCATAAGTTATACAAATAATGAAGAAG
This sequence comes from Campylobacter sp. CFSAN093224, assembly GCF_012897395.1. Lineage (NCBI taxonomy): Bacteria > Pseudomonadati > Campylobacterota > Epsilonproteobacteria > Campylobacterales > Campylobacteraceae > Campylobacter > Campylobacter sp. CFSAN093224. The sequence continues at coordinate 1,372,822 of NZ_CP040607.1, forward strand.
GTAAAACTCTTAATCTTAAGCGTCAGTATGGTTTTAGCTTTACTTTTGAAGGCTCTAAACTCACACAAAATGATCTTGATGAGATTAAAAATGCTATGAAAGAAGTTGAACCTATGATCAAAGATTTTTTAGCAAATTCTAAAGTTGGAGAGTTAAAGCCAAAAGAAATTATCGAATCAGCTATGCAAATGGCAAATGTTCTACCAACTCCAAATGATAAAAACCATCAAAATGCTATTATGAATAATTTTACAAATAAACTCAGTGATTTGCTAAAACAAAATCAAACAAATGATAAAGATATCAATACTTCTATGCTTGAAGATAGCAAAAAACTTCTTGATGAAGTTTTAGAACAAATGAAAAAACAACTTGAAAAACAACAAGAAAAAGCCAAGGAAAATCAAGATAAGACAGATGATAGTTTAAATCTTTACGCTTAAATCATATAATATTAAAAATTATCAAGGAGTTTTAAATGACAAATATCGAAATTTTAGAAAATATGCTCAAACTCCAACAAAAACTTAACGACGAAACAAACGGCTTAAATTGGGAAAATGGCTACACCAAAGAAGGAAAACTGATCAGTTGGAGACGCTGTATTTATATGGAATGTGCAGAACTTATAGACTCTTTTGCATGGAAACATTGGAAAAACATTTCAAATCCGACAAATTGGGAAAATGTGCGTATAGAGATTGTCGATATTTGGCATTTTATTTTAAGTCTTTTGCTTGAAGAGTATCGCGATAAAAATGGAAAAGATTTGAAAGCTATAGCCACAGAAGTTAATGCTGTAAGTGTGTTTCAAGATTTTTGTAAAGAAGAAGAGCATCCTAATGAGAGTGATATTTATGGCATTTTAAATGATATAGAGCTTATTATCCATAAATGCAGTGGTTTTGGATTTAATCTTGAAGAATTACTTTCAATATATTTTACTTTAGCTATTAAATGTGGGCTTAATCTTGAAATTCTTTATAAAACCTACATAGGTAAAAATGTTTTAAATATTTTTAGACAAAACAATGGTTACAAAGATGGCAGCTATAAAAAAACTTGGAATGGCAAAGAAGACAATGAAGTTTTAGCTCAAATTTTAGAACAAGAGCTTGATTTTGATACTATTTATAAAAAACTAGAAGAATGCTATAAAAAGGCATAATTTGGATATTTTAAAACTTGCAATCAAAGATTTTTTAAGTCTTAAATTTTTAAAATTTGCCTTAATTCCTTTGATTTTTAGCCTTATACTGATGCTTTTTTTAGGAGTACTTGGCTTTTCGGCTTTGCTGGATTATTTTAATTCTTTATTTAGCGTTGGAGAAGATTCGTTTTGGGCGTGGTTTTATGCCCTTCATTTTGTACAAATTTTAATCACCATCATAAGTTTTTTATTTTCAGGTTTTATTGTTGTTTTTGCTTCGGTTTTTTTAGCCCTTTTTATCACTTCTTTTCTTACTCCTTTTATCGCTAAAGAAATCAACCAAAAATATTACCATTATGATAATACAAACGAAGTTTCAACCTTAAAAACTATCTTTGAAATTTTTAAAATATTTATAAAATTTATAGGGATTTTATTGCTTTGCACCTTGGCTTTATTTTTACCTTTTATAAATATTTTTGTATATTATCTTGCTTTTTATTATCTCTTTCACAAACTTTTAATGATTGATGTTACAAGCACGATTTTAGACAAAGAAAGTTTTAAAAATTTTCATTCTGATTTTTCGCCTTTAGAGTTTAAATTTAGCACTCTTTGTTTTTATCTACTCTCATCAGTACCACTTTTAGGACTTTTTTTGCAAGTATTTTTTGTGATTTTTCTCACACATTTAAGCTATCAAAGAATTTTAAAACTAAAAGCTAAGGCTTGAAATATCGATTTTGTGATTGTATAAATAAGCTCTTAAAAGTCTTGGAATTTTAGCTATTCTACACTCTTCTTTGAAATTTTTAGGTAATTTTTGACAAGTTTCATACTCAAAAACAATAGCTTGTTCGTTTTTATATGCAAGTGCTATTTTACCACCTAAAACACAATCACCCTTTAAAAGCTCTTTTCTTTGTGCCGTGCTTAAAAGCAAACCTTTCATTTTCACCGCTCTAGCAATCAAGCTTTCATTTTTAGGGCAAATAAGAAGTCCTTGAATTTCTTTGATATTTTCAAAATCATAAAGTTTTTTCCTGTCTTCATCAAGATAAGAAAAACTTCTTTTTAAACCCTGATGAAATTCACTCACAAAGGCATTAGAGAAATTTTTTCTTATATAATTTCTAAAATATTTTTCATTTTCATTACTTTCATCATGGAAATAAAAAATATCTTTTTCTTTTAAAAAAGATGAAATTTCATCTTTACTTATAAAGAGTAAAGGGCGTAAAAGTGTATAATTTGAGCGTTTTTCACACTCTTGCATACCTAAAATTTCAGCCAAACCTGCGCCTCGTGAAAGTTGCATCAAAAACCATTCAAATTGATCGTTTAAATGATGGGCTAAGATAAGATGGTCATAACCTTGCTCAAGACAAATTTTTTCAAAAAAATCATAGCGAAAATCTCTGGCTTTTTTTTCAAAGTTACTTTGAAATTTAGGAGCGTGTTTTATGAAAATTTTTTTATGAAATTTTAAAGCAAGTTCTTTGGCTTTTAACTCTTCTAAATCACTATTTTTTCTAGTTTTGTAATTTATCATCACAAGATCAAAGTCGATCTTTTCTTGCATTAAAAGATAAAAAAGCACACTAGAATCACTTCCATAAGAAAAAGCGAGTAAATTTTTACCCCTTTTTAAAAGGGCTAAAATTTCATCTTTAATTTGCATCTACTTTTCTTAAAGCCTTAGCAAGGAGTTTTTTATCAAGGTTTTGTAAAATTTCACATTCATAAATTTGCCCCATTTCCAAATTTCCACATTCGCTTTCATTAATAAGAATTTCCCCATCAATCTCTCTATCCCATCTTAAATCTTTAGCTGCGATAAAAAACTCTCCCTCACTACTTTCTCCTGTGCAAACTACTAAACGCTTTTGCCCTACTTCTTTTTCAAAACTTTTTTCTATCACTTCATCAACAATTTTTTCTATGATTTTAAGTCTTTTATTGATCACTTTAAAAGGCACTTGCTCCATATCAAAAGCGGCTGTATCTTCTTCCTTAGAATACGCAAAAACACTCACCCTATCAAAACCAAAGTCTTTAACAAACTCACAAAGCTCTTCAAAATCTGCCTCACTTTCACCTGGATGCCCTACGATAAAGCCCGTGCGTAAAAAGCTATTTGGCACACTTTTCATTAAATTTAGCATTTCTTTAAGTCTTGTGCTATTTGCCCCACGCTTCATGATTTTAAGCATATTATCACTTATGTGCTGCAAAGGCATATCAAAATAATTTACAAAAATTTCAGAAGCTATAATGCGTTTGATCAAAGCTTCACTCGCGCTCGTAGGATAAAGATATAAAATTCTAGCCGCTCTTATGCCTTTGATTTTTTCCACCTCATCGATTAAGCGTATAAGCCCATCTTTTTCACCCTTATCAAACAAATAAGAACTCGTATCTTGTGCAATAAAAGAAAAGTCCTTATAACCTCTAGCTACCAAATCTTTAAGCTCAGCTATAATGCTACTTATCTCGCGAGATTTTAACTTGCCTTTAAAACTTGGGATAGCACAAAAAGAGCATTTTTGATTACAACCTTCGGCGATTTTTATAAAAGCATGGGAATTTGAACCTGTGATAATACGTTTAGAATTTTCACTTTGCAAATAAGTCGAATTTGAAAATAAATTTGTTTTTTTAAGTATCATTTCATCGATTCTTTCATAATCACCCACACCTGTGAAAAGATCAACCTCAGGAAGTTCTTTCATAAGTTCTTCGCGGTAACGCTGCATTAAACAACCCGTAACCACCAAAAGAGAATCTTTTTTTCTTTGTTCGTGCAAATCCAAAATCGCATTAATACTTTCTTTTTTTGCACTATCGATAAAACCACAAGTATTTACGATTAAAACATCAGCTTTGCTTGGTTCATCGCAAAGTTCATAAGCACTAAGGCGCCCTAGCATGATCTCACTATCGACTAAATTTTTATTACAACCTAAAGACATAAGATAAAGTTTTGACATTTTTTTCCTATATTAAAGTTTTCTTTTGATATAATTTTTGACTTTAAAAATATAATTATAGCAAAGAAATTTTATGGATAATTACGAATTTAGTGAACTTTTAAAAACTTTAAAAAACAAAGTCGGCAACATAGCCTCCATCATCAAGCCTGAAAATATCCAAACAAGGCTTAAAGAAATCGAAGAGCTTGAAAATTTTCCTTCTTTTTGGAGTGATGTTAAACAAGCAGGAATCATAGGTAAAGAAAAAACTAAAATCACCAATCTACTTAAAAACTATGAAAATGCTTTTAATGCTCTAAATGACGCAAGCGAACTTTTCGATCTGGCCAATAGCGAAAACGATACAGAAACACTTGAAGCTTTATTTAATGACGCACCAAAACTTGAAGATACCATCACAAGTCTTGAAATTTCCATGCTTTTAAGCGGGGAAAATGATGGTAAAAATGCCATTGTTTCCATTCACCCAGGTGCAGGTGGAACGGAAAGTAATGACTGGGCAAGCATACTTTATAGAATGTATTTAAGATTTTGTGAAAGAGAAGGTTTTAAAGTCGAAACTTTAGACTTTCAAGAAGGCGAAGAAGCAGGACTTAAAGATGTGAGCTTTTTAGTTAAAGGAGAAAATGCTTATGGTTATTTAAAAGCTGAAAATGGTATCCATCGTTTGGTAAGAACTTCTCCTTTTGATAGTGCAGGACGCCGTCATACAAGCTTTTCAAGTGTTATGGTAAGCCCTGAACTTGATGATGATATAGAAATTGAAATCGAAGAAAAAGACATAAGAATAGATTATTACAGAGCAAGCGGTGCAGGCGGACAACACGTCAATAAAACAGAATCGGCTGTGAGAATCACGCATTTTCCAACCGGCATAGTCGTACAATGCCAAAATGACAGAAGTCAGCACAAAAACAAAGCCACCGCTTTTAAAATGCTAAAATCTCGCCTTTATGAACTTGAACTCATGAAACAACAAGATAGTGCTAATACTGGAGAAAAAAGCGAGATAGGTTGGGGGCATCAAATCCGTTCTTATGTGCTTTTCCCTTATCAGCAAGTCAAAGACAATCGCAGCGGAGAAGCTTTTTCTCAAGTGGATAATATCCTTGATGGGGATATCAAAAAAATGATAGAAGGCGTTTTAATTGCCTTAAAAGCGGAGTAACAGGCTTAAAAATAAGTAATTTCTGCAAAATGTCGGTATAAAAAAATTAGAAAGATAGCGGGATTTTCCCGCTTGTTTTATTATCTTGCATAAAACCTAAGAGCATCATTCACAGAACAATAAACTCTTTTCTTAAAATCTTTATCGCAATAAACACTCACAACTTTATAGTCTTTTTATCGTTTGGATTTAATAAGAAAACATAGTTTGAGTATGGAGTTTTATCTATTTCTAAATCACGCTTCATTTCTTTAATTTTGCCTTCTGGATTGTTAATATCACTAATTGTTCTGACTGAAGTATAATCATAAAGTTTATGATTTGGATATTTTTTCATAATCTCTTGATTACCTAAATCAAACATAGCTTGATCGTTGCCATTGTTTTTTTACTCGACTAAATCGCCATCGCCACAACCTATAATCAAAGTCATAGCTCCTAAAGCCAAAGCACTTGTTAAAATCTTTTTCATTATTTTTGCTCCTAGTTTTAAAATTAAATTAATATAACTATACCTAAATTTAAAATTTAAATATCATTTTTGCAATAAATTCTAAAGTAAAAATCACGTAAAAATTTAACTCATAATTATTTCACTCAAACAAATTTTTATGCAAAATTTCTTCTAAAACCACAGTAGCATAAGAGCCTTTTTGCAAGAAAAACTCTATACAAAAATGAGCTTTTTCTTCATCATAACGCCATTTTAACTCTTCTAAATATCCCCACATAAAGCGTCTTGAACCTTGCATTTTAGCCTTAAACTCCAAAGTATCTTTAAAAATTTCATTTTCTAAATTTAAGGCCAAACCTTCTCCTGTTTCATAAGCCTTAGCACCGATTAAAAGCCCCATGGCGCTTATATCTCTTGCCTTAAAACGCCCAAGCTCAGCACTTAAATCCTCGCATAAAAAACACTTTCCAAAAGGATAATGCCCTAAAACCTCGCCTTTTAAAAGCTTAAAAAATTGTTCTTGTTTTTTAAGTTCTTTAGCTTCTTCTTTGGAGATTTTATAAATTTGGATCAATTCTTTTTCGCTAAAATCATTTGCAAAATGTGATAACTCCACTCTTTTACTCAAATAACGATTAAAAAGCTCACTTTGAAAAGCTGAAATTAAAAACTCTTTCATTTTTACATTTTTCATCTTTTTACCACGCAAAATTTCAAGCCCTTCTTTGTAATTATCCCCAAATTTTCCAAAACGCTGATAACCAAAATAATTCGTAAAACCTTGTTTATCCAAATTCATCAAAGCTTGTTCTAGTTTTAAAGCATCGCTTGGTAAAACTTTTTTTAAGCGTATGAAAAAAGTATTTCCTTTTAAATGCCCTATTCTTAGCTTGTTTTCATGGATAAAAGTTTCTAAAATTTTAAGTTTAGGATGAGAAAAATTTGACAAAAAACTCTCAAATTTTTTAGGCATAGAAAGGTATTGAAAGGTTGATCCTTGCTTGTCTTTAAGCCCTGCATAACCAAAATCTCTTATTTTAACCCCGCTTGTTTCGCTTAAAATTTTTAAAGCTTCATTTGTGGTTAAATCTTTTTTATTGATATGCAAAATAAGATGTTCACCCTTACCGCTAAATTCATACAAAGGCCTTTCACGCACTACAAAATCATCGCTATTTTTACTAAAATACGCATTAATAGGACTGTGTTTTAAACTATACAAAGGCTTAAAAATGGTGTTCTCTTCCTCTAAATTCATATTTTCCTTTCACTGCTTTTCCAAAGATATTTAATTTCACGCCGTGTTTTTTGGCTATTGTTTTTATATTTTGACGCTCTTTTTCATCAAAAGCAAACAAAATTTCATATTCTTCTCCGCTATAAAGCGTATAATCATCAAGTTTTTTAAACCAAGAAATACCGCATTTATTTAAGGCTAAAAGTCTTGATAAATCCTTGCTTAAACCATCTGAAATATCCATAGCACAAGAAATTAAAGGTGCGATTTCATAAAAAAAACTAGCTCTTAATTTTGGCTTTATAAATACATGGTTTGGTTTTAAAGTGCCCCCATTTTGTAAAATTTCAAGCCCTTTTAAACTTCGTCCTAATTTTCCCGTATAAGCAAGTAAATGCCCCTTTTTTAAACCTTTTCTAAAAACAGCTTTATCGTTAATCTTTGAAATGATAGTAAGACTAATGTCTATTTTATCATTGCTTATAGTATCACCGCCTATGATTTTTATATTAAATTTCCTAGCTGTTTTTAAAAAACCTTTTTGCAAGGCTTTGATCTCATTTTCGCTTAAATTTTTTGGTAAAGCAAGTCCTAAAAGTGCGTATTTTGGTACAGCATTCATTGAAATAGCATCTGAGATATTAACAAGCATTGCTTTTGTAGCAATTTGCTCTAAGCTAAACCACTCTCTTTTAAAATGCACATTTTCAAAAAACAAATCCTTACTAAAACACCAATCATCAATAATAGCTCCATCATCGCCATTTTTTTCATTTAAAAAAGCTTTGATAATAAAATCTTCTTTGTTCATAATGCGTGATTTTATAAAATTTCCTTTTAAATTCTAGTGAATTTTAGAATAATTTTATATAATATAAAAATATTTAAGGAAAAACCATGAAAAAATTAGAATTAAGAATTTTTAGATTTGATAAAACCAAGGATTATGAGGCTTATTATAAACCTTATATTTATGATAATTATGAAAATTTTGCAAGTTTTTATGATCTGCTTTTGCAAGTTCAAGATGATGATATTTATTTTGATTTTGATAAAGATGAAGATACTTACATAGTTGTAAATAAGCAAATCATACCACTTTTTACACCTTTAGAAAAAATAGCAAAAGAATTTGATTTTAGTCTTTGTATCGAGCCTTTAAGCACAAAAAGAGCCATTAAAGATCTTATCATCGATAAAAATGATTTTTTAGACAAATACAAATATCTTGAAAAATTTGGTGATGAAGAGGATAAAAAACTTTATGCAAAATATGATTATTTATATTATGCAAGTGAAATTTTAGACTATCTTCCTGAATATATGGGCGATGGAGTGTTTTATTTGGCTTCAAAAATGATAGAAAAATATCCTGAAAAAAAGATAGAAATTTTAAAAACTCTAGCAGATAAAGAAAAGGGTATTTTTTATCATCTTGAAAGCAAAAATGAAATTTTAGAAACAACGATCAAAAACCTACAAAATGAAATTTTAAATTTAGGGCTTTTTGATAAAAATATTTTACACTTTGATTTACCTAAAACCAATGCTTTTGATAATGAGATCAAAGAACTTAAAGAAATTAAACATAATTTTAAAGATTTCAATATAGCTTTTTATGGTTTTAATGCTTGCGATACCTTAAAATCCAAACTTAAGGCTAAATTTATTTCCTATGAAAACAGTATAAAAAATAATGGCTTTAGCTTGCTTAATCTAAATCCTACGCTAAGCTATAAAATAGCCGCAGATATTGTTTTGGACGCTTATGATAGCGGGGCTGATTTTATGGTAGTAAAAGAAGAAAAAGATTTTTATCTTTTTGATACTTGTGCTAAAAAACTTATGCAAACAAGTGGAAGGGAATTTGAAGACTTTTATATTTTGAGCCGTTTTGAGTTTTTAGCCCTTATCGAAGGCATACAAGCTCCATCATTAAAAAATCACACTTTAAAGGTTAGTTTGATATGAAAATCTCTTTAGAATGCAAAGATCTCATCATAGAAAAAACTTTAGAACTTTTTTTAAAAGATCATTTGGTAATGAAAAAAAATTGTGATTTCATCATTAGCGATGAAAAAATTCATACCGCAAAACCCTTATTTATCATCTCTAAAAACTCTCCATTTTTAAGCATACCATTTAGCAAAGAAACCTTGTTTGAGTCTTTAAATGAATTTGACAATGCCTTAAAAGCAGCAGCTTTGCAACTTGCACTTGAACAAAAAAGACTGCTTGAAGAAAAAATTGACGCTATTGCTTTGGAATTTAAAAAAGATTATGAAAATAAAATCGATCTTGCCATAAAAGATCTTAAAAACAAACTCGTAAAAGCACTTAATGATGAATGATGAATTTATAAGCGTTAAAGACTTTTTTAATCACAATGAAAAAAGAAAAAAATTTCTTCAAAAACAAGAAATTAAACCTCCTAAAGAAAAAACAAAAAAAACTAAAGAAACAAAGCTTTATACAAATATAGAAAGTGGTAAATACAAAGGGAAAAAACTACTTTTACCTAGTCTTACAACAACAAGAAGTACTAAAAGCATAGTCAAAAGTTGTGTTTTTAATGTAATAAGAGAAGATTTAAGAAGTAAAATTTTCATTGAAGCCTTTGGCGGAAGTGCTTTAATAGCGGCTGAAGCACTAAGTAATTATGCTTTAAAAGCTTATGCTATAGAACTTGATATAAAAGCTTATAAAATTGCTTTAGAAAATGCTAAAAACATAGATCCAAATTTAGAAGTGATCCATGCAAATACTTTTGAAATTTTACCTAAACTCATAGAAAATTCAAAAAATGAAATCATCTTATATCTTGACCCACCTTTTGATATCAGAGAAGGTTTTAGTGATATTTATGAAAAAATTTATCATTTTTTAGAAAATTTAGATTTAAAGACTTTAAATTTAATCATTTTTGAATACCACTCAACCATAAAAACTCCCGAAAAAATCCAAAATTTTCAAAAAGTTAAAGAAAAGAAATTTGGATCAACTAGCTTAAGTTTTTACTCTTCTTAACTCACTTGGAACACTTTTTGCTTGATCTATCATCAACAATAGATTAAAGGAAGAATCCATGAGAGTTTTAACGATATTTTTACTCTTTATGACAAGCATTTTTGCAGTGCAAATCAAGGATGTAGCAAATACTGTAGGTGTAAGAGATAACCAACTTATAGGTTATGGACTTGTTGTAGGGCTTAATGGAAGCGGCGATGGAACAAGCTCTAAATTTACACTACAATCTATCTCAAACCTTTTGCAAGGTATGAATATCAAAGTAGATCCTAATGATATCAAATCAAAAAATACCGCAGCTGTTATGGTTACAGCCAAACTTCCAGCCTTTGCAAAAAGCGGAGATAAACTTGATATTACCGTTTCATCTATGGGTGATGCAAAATCTTTACAAGGTGGAACACTTTTACTGACTGCACTTCGTGGGATTGATGGTGAAATTTATGCTATAGCACAAGGCTCTATCTCAACAGGAGGTTTAACACCTAGACCAGGAGGAACAGGTTCTCACTCAACTGCTGCAACTGTAATGGGCGGAGCTAATGTAGAAAGAGAAATTCCACAAAATTTTAGCCAAAACAATGATCTAACCTTAAGTTTAAAAGTAGCGGATTTTAAAACCGCAAACGATATAGAAAGAGTTTTAAATACTGTCTTTGGCGAAGAAGTAGCTAAAGCCATCGACTCTCGCACAGTAAAACTCAAAAAACCTGAAGATCTTTCAAATGTTGATTTTATGGCAAGAGTTTTAGAACAAGATATAGCTTATAAACCACAAAGCAAAGTTATCATCGATGAAAGAACAGGAACAGTGATTGCTGGAGTTGATGTAGAGGTAGAACCTGTTTTAATCACTCATAAAGATATCACTATAAAAATAGATCCAAACAATAACGCAGTAGCTAATCAAAATGAAATCGATATGAAAGATGGTGGTTTTGTAGATCCAAGTTCAAATACCTTAAGAATCAACAATGCAAAAAGTACAGTTGCAAATATAGCTAGAATGCTTAACAAGCTTGGAGCAACCCCAAATGACATTATCGCTATTATGGAAAATTTAAAGCGCGCAGGTGCAATTAACGCGGATTTGGAGATCATCTAATGAAAATGGATAATTTTTTAAATACTTATAATATGAATAGCACTTTACTTGATCGTGCAGCCAAAGCAAGAAGTTTAGAATCAAGCATCAAAATAAATGACAATGATATAGTTATAAAGAGCAAAGAAGATGAAGCCTTAAAAGAACAAACGGATACTTTTGAAGCATTTTTTTTAAAGCAAGTTTTAGACGTATCTTTAAAAAGTCAAAATTCACTCTTTGGAAAAGATGCCAGCGATGAAATATACTCTTCCATGTATAACGATACCATGAGTAAAGCTTTAAGTGGAGGTATGGGTTTTTCAAAATTATTATACGATTTTTTAAAAGAAAGGGGTTAAGTTTTTTAAATTTGGGTCGATATGGTTTGTAGAGGATTATAACTAAGATCAAGGAGGCAGAAATGATCAATCCTATACAACAAAGTTATGTGGCAAATACCACATTAAATACAAATAGAATAGATAAAGAAACTAAAACAAACGATACTCAAAAAACGGAAAATGATAAAGCGAGTAAAATCGCAGAGCAGATTAAAAACGGTACTTATAAAATCGATACAAAAGCTACGGCTTCTGCGATTGCCGACTCTTTAATCTAAAACTTTCATTCTCCTTTTTTTGAGAGAGAAAAGGAGAAAATATGCTTAAACAAAGACTTGATGAAGTAAATGCTATCTTAGCAAAACTTATTGCTTTAACCGAAGAAGATATAGAAAATATCAAAGTGGCTAAACATGAGAGTGTAACGCCAAGTGTAGAAGAAAAAAACAAACTTATCGCCGAATTTATTACAGCTAAAAAACAACTTGATGTTGCCTTGGTTGAGCTAAATAATAGCTCTACAAAAGGGCTTAGTGAACTCTTAGATGATGAAGATAAACAAAAACTAGATCTACTTAAAAAAAATCTTCAAAACCTTCATAGTAAAAACAAAGAGTATGCTAAATTTGTTCTTATTGTCAAAGATTTTCTTGATGGCTTAGTAAATAAAATGTTTGATATCAATGATGGAACAAATAATGCTTATGGAGATAAAAAGACAAATCCAGAGTCAATTTTCAAGATCAATGTATAAGGATTTATAATGGGTATTTTTGGAACATTATACACAGGTGTTACAGGCTTAAAGGCAAGTGAAGTTCAAATCGCAACAACTGGAAACAATATCTCAAATGCTAATGCAACTTTTTATACACGCCAAAGAGTAGTGCAAACTACAAATGGGTATATTACCACAGGTGGAGTTCAAGTAGGCACAGGAACTGCTATAGAAAGTATAGTGCGTTTGCATGATGAGTATTCTTACTATAAATTAAAAGGTGCATCAAACCAACTAGAATACACTAAATATATGGCTTCAACCTTACAAGAAATCGCTCAGCGTTTTCCAGACTTACAAAATACTGGAATTTTGAAAGATTTAGAAAATTATAACAAAGCTTGGAATGATTTTGCATCTAACCCCAATGAAAATGCCACAAAAATAGCCCTTGTAAAAGCTTCTCAAACCTTAACAGAAAGCGTTAATAACACTTTTGCAACCTTGGATAAAATCCAAAAAAAAGTAAATGATGATATTAAAAATACAGTTGATGAGATTAATAGAATCGGTGAAGAAATTGCTACTATAAATAAACAAATTTATGGACAAGAAGCCTTACCAACAGAACACGCAAATGAGCTTAGGGATAGAAGAGATGAACTTGAACTTACCCTTTCAAAGCTAGTTAGTGCAGTTGCAAGCAAAAATGAAATCAATCAAGACAATCGCCTTGATACAACCATCACTGATCCAGGACATCAATACAATCTAAGTATAGAAGGTTTTAGTATAGTAGATGGGATAAATTTTCATCCTTTAAAGCTTGATTATGATGATAAAAATAAATCTTATAGCATTTATTATGAAACTCCTGATGAAAAAGTTCGCGATCTTACTGCAAAGATTAACGGTGGACAGCTTGGTGCTCAACTTGACTTACGCGGTAGAAACTATAGCAAAAGCAAAGGAAAATATGAAGATGGAATTATCCAAGGTTATATGGATTCTTTAGATACTTTTGCTAAGACCATGATCAATGAAACTAACAATCTTTATGCGAGCTCTGCGAAAAGTTATGTTACTTCTGATTATCTATCTGGACTTAAGGGAGATATTCCTTTAGTTAATTACGACAGAACCATACAACCAGGAAGTTTTGATATAGTCATTTATGATGATAAAGGCGATAAAAAACTCACCAAAACCATCACCATAGATGTAAATACAACCATGAATGATATCATGCGTCAAATCAATGCTAATACAGATGATAATAACAATAAAAATTCAAACGATGATGTTGATGATCATATCAATGCAAGTTTTAGCTACGATGCAAAAACTGGAGATGGTTTATTTCAAATCAATGCAAAATCAGGTTTTAAGGTAGCCATTGAAGATAAGGGCACAAATTTCGCAGGTGCGTTTAGTATAGGCGGTTTTTTCAGCGGAACTGATGCAAGTGGCATGAAAGTAAAAGATTCCATCTTAAATGATCCAAGTACAGTAAGAGCAAGCTTAAATGGGGTTGATAGTGGCAATGACATGGCAAATAAAATCATCCAACTTCAATATGAAAAAGTTAATTTTTATAATGAAGATGGCACTATTGATAATCTTACCATGGAAGAATATTACCGCAAACTTACAGGTAAAATAGCCTCAGATGGTGAAAATAACAATGTCGTCAATTCAAGCAATGAAACTCTTTATAATTCTGTTTATAGCGAGTACCAATCTAAAAGTGGCGTAAATACAAATGAAGAATTAGCCGCCCTTATACAATATCAATCAAGTTACGGTGCAGCAGCAAAAATCGTCTCAACCGTAGATCAAATGCTTGATACCTTACTAGGGCTTAAATCTTAAGCTCTAGTAATATCAAATGAAAAATTTTATCCATCTTAAAGCTAAGCTCGATTTTTTAGCCAATCAAAAAAATACCAATCATTCCCTTTTTGAAACTCCAGATCCTTTGCAAATTGCTAAAATTCACAATGATGAATTTATTGCCTTAATTTGTGCTTTATTTGCCTATGGAAATGCTAAAAATATAGTAAATTTTCTAAAGAAACTTGATTTTTCTTTATTAAACCTTCAAGAAAAACAAATAAAAAAAGAACTTAAAAATTTAAAATACCGCTTCCAAAATGAAAAAGATATACAAGAAATTTTTATCACTCTTTCAAGGCTGAAAAATGAAATTTCACTCTACGAACTTTTTTATCAAGCCTATCAAGAAAGAGAAAATACCACAGATGCCATCTTAGCTTTTATGCAAAAAATCAAAACCTTAAATTCATATTCAAGTTATGGATATGATTTTTTCTTTGGAAAAATTTGGCAAAACACTCCTACTTCACCTCTTAAACGCTATCATATGTATCTAAGATGGATGGTTAGAAAAGATGAACTTGATCTTGGACTTTTTACCAAAATTCACACCAAAGATCTTTTAATTCCACTTGATACACATGCACATAAAATTTCCTTGACTTTAGGACTTCTAAAGCGTAAAATATATGATTATAAAAGTGTTTTAGAACTCACACAAAATTTAAAAAAATTAGATGCAAATGATCCCATAAAATATGACTTTGCACTCTATCGTTTAGGGCAAAGTAAGGAAATTGACAAATTTAAGGAGTGAAGAATGGGTTTTGAGCACTTAAATACGATTTATTATTTCATACTTTTTTTTGTAGCTCTTTTTGCTGGTTTTATAGATTCTATTGTAGGTGGAGGAGGACTTATTACTCTACCAGCACTCATAGCCTGTGGAATTCCTGCGCATTTATCCTTAGCAACAAACAAACTCCAAAGCGTCTTTGGTTCTTTTACGGCTACTTTAACTTATTTTAAATCCACCACTCTACCTCATCTTGCTTGGGGTGTTTTTTTCACAGCCTTAGGAGCAGCTATAGGAAGTTATAGTGTTCTTTTTGTAAAAGATGAGCAATTAAAGCTTATTATCTTAATCTTTTTAACTCTTACCTTCTTATATACAGCCTTACGTCCCAACTTAGGCAAACACGAAAGCGAACCTAAAATAAAAAATATCAAAATTTTTCATTTAATTTGTGGCTTAACTTTAGGATTTTATGATGGATTTTTAGGGCCTGGAACGGGTTCATTTTGGATTTTTGCTTGTGTGATGCTACTAGGTTTTAATATGAGAAAAGCGAGCATTAATACTAAAATTTTAAATTTCACAAGCAACATCATTGCTCTTGCTATATTTTTATGGCAATATGAACTTTTATGGGCTGTAGGTTTGCTTATGGGTGTAGGACAAGTTTTAGGAGCTTATTTGGGTTCAAAACTTGTGTTAAAAACTAATGGAAAGTTTATAAAAACTTTATTTTTAATCGTTGTAGGAGCTACTATTATTAAAGTAGCTTGGGATTATTTTAGTTAAAATTGACCCCTGAGCTAAGCTCCCACATAGGTAAAAATATACCTAAAGCCAAAAACAAAACTAAAAGCGCTACAAATAAAGTCATCATAGGCTCTAAAAAAATCAAAAATCTATCCATCAAATTTTCGCTTTTTTGTTGATAATATTTGGCAATTTCTTCACTTAATACTTCAAGTCTTCCACTTTTCATCGCAACACTAAGCATAGAAAACACCAAAGAATCAAAAATATCAATCTTTTTAAAAGCCTGACTTAACTCAAGACCAGAATCTATAAAACTAAAAAGTTTTTTATACTGAAAAATTAAAAATTTATTTTCAAGCCCTATAATAGCTAAATCAAAAGCTTTAGATATTGAAATTCCATTTTTTAAAAGCAAAGAAAAAACCATAAAAAAATAATAATTTTGATTATAAATAATCAAACGAGAAATCAAAGGTACTTTTAAAAATAAAAAATCGCAAGAAAAAGCAAAAGAATGAAAATTTTTATAAGCTAAAATAAGCATAACAATAAAAATAACAAACAAAAATATGCAAAAAATTCCATAGTCATCTAAAAAATTATAAATTTCTAACATTACATGCGTGATAAAAGGCAAACTCGCGCCTAAATTTTCAAATAAATCTTTAAAATTAGGCACTACAAAAAGCATTAAAAACAAAAATGCTCCGATAATACTTAAAAAAACCAAAGTAGGATATCTAAAAGCCTTTTTTAATTGTTTTTGACTCTCTAAGCTTTTTTCTCGAAGTTTAGAAATTTGACTAAACACTTCACTGATTTTTCCTGTCTTTTCAGCCGTTTTAATCAAAGCTAACTCCGCACGATTTAATCCAAAATTAGCATTTTCAAAAGCTTGATTTAGATTTTGGGCTAAAATTAAATTGTCTAATATTTTTTTCATAATCTTGCAAGAGTGCATAAGATATAATTCTCTAATCGCTTCTTGAACACTTAATCCAACTTCACACAACAAAGCTAGCTCTTTAAAAAAGAGTATAAAATTTTCATCTTTTAATCTCTGAAAATTAGATTTTTGAATTTCTTTTATATCAATGATTTTCCAATTCTTTGATAAGGCTTTTGCTTGTGCTGTATTTAAATTTTCAGCTTTTATAGTTTTTGTATAATTTTGATTGTTTTTAAGAAATTCCACTTCATAAAATTTCATCTTACAACCCTTAAAAGCTCATCTATACTTGTAAGACCTTCTTTGGCTTTTTTTAAACCTTGTTCAAACATAGTTTGAAAGCCATATTTTTTTGCAAGCTCCATTAAAATCGTTTTATCTTGATTTTCCCTAATTGCACAAGATAAATCTTCATTGATCTCTAAGCACTCAGCGATTAATTCTCTGCCAAAAAATCCACTATGATGACAACGCTCACATCCTTTTGGTTCAAAAAATTCACCTTCAAATTCAATATAATGTTTTTTGCTTTTTTGCTTACACCAAGGACAAAGTTTTCTAACCAAACGCTGTGCTATAACAAGACTCAAAGCCGATGCTATCAAGTAACTTTTTGCTTGCATATCCAAAAGCCTATCAATGGTACTAAAAGCATCATTAGTATGCAAGGTGCTTAAAAGCAAATGACCTGTTAAAGAAGCTTTAAGTGCAATATCTAAACTTTCTTCATCGCGAATTTCTCCTATCATGATAATATCAGGATCTTGCCTTAAAATTGCTCTTAAAACACTATTAAACTCGACTCCAACTTTTGAATTAAGCAAAATTTGCTGCACTAAAGGAATTTTATATTCTATAGGATCTTCTGCGGAGATAATCTTTTTTTCAATACTTTTCAACTCATTTAAACACGCGTATAAAGTTGTGCTTTTACCACTACCTGTAGGACCGGTTAATAAAATCATTCCATTGGGACGATGTAAAATCTTTTTTAAAATTTTTAAATTTTTATCTCCAAGATTTAGTTTATGCAAATCCAAAATTTCTTTATCATGTTTTAAAATTCTTATAACAACACTTTCGCCATAAATCAAAGGCAAACATGAAACACGAAAATCATATCTTTCATTTTCAAAATCTAATTCAAAACTTCCATCTTGCGTTTTTCTTGATTCAGCTAAATTCAAACAAGCTAAAAATTTGACATGAAAAACCAAAGCTTCATAAATATCCTTCTCAAAAATAGCAAATTCACGCAAAATTCCATCAACCCTAAACCTAATCAAAGCATCATCATTCCTTGCTTCTATATGAATATCACTCGCATGAAAAGATAAAATTTCATGTAATAAAAAATCAAAAATTTGACTGATGCAACTTTGATCATCTCTTTTGTGATTTTCTTGCCATTCAAGTCTAAGCTTAATGCTTAATCTTTTAATCTCCTCTTGAATGCGAATTTGATTTAAAATTTTAGCTATCTTTAATTCATCGGCAATTGCAGTGTCGATTTTTTCACAAATCATAAAAGTCTTAACTTGCTCTAAAAGCTCTAAAGAACAAGGTTTGGATCTAATAATCATAAAGCCGTCATTGTTTTTAATAAGCAGAAATTTAAATTTTAAAAGTAAAGAAAAAGGTATACCTTCATAAATAAAATCATTATCTTCATCTAAATCAACAAAATGCAAATTACAAAAATTTGCTAATTTTTTAAAAAAATCCCAAGAAGTGATATTAAATTTAGTGCAAATTTCATCAAGACTTATTTCATTATCAATATAAGCTTGAAAAATTTTATCCATTCTACTTTCCATCTAATTCCATTAAACCATAATAATTTATATAAGCATCTAAAGCACTTTGAGCTTCTTTTTCTTCGCCTAAAGCTCTTTTAGCCTGAGCAAAAATCAGCCAAGAATCTTGTTTTTGCTTGTCAAGTTCATTGGCTTTTAAAGCCCAAAATATTGTCTTTTGATAAGCTTTAATATCAAAATACTTCTTAGCTAAATTTAATGCCTTTTCATAGCTTGGATTTTGATAAAAAGATTTTTTTAAATCAGAAATATTTAAAATTTTAGAATCAATTTCTATCTTGCTAATATGTGTATTTTCCTGCACCGCTTTAACTTCTTCTAGTTCTTTATATAACTTTTCCCTAGAAATCTTATTTTTTTCTTGTAAAATTTGCGCTTGAAGAATCTTTTGCTCCAAATGCTTTTTATGTTCAATAGCTTGCAAATAAATATTTTTTTGCTTATTATATTTTTGCATTAGCACAAAAAAACAAAATGCTATTACTGATATTAGAATAATTAATAATAAATATTTTAAATATTTTTTAAGTAAAAAGTATTTATACCTAAGCTCAAGCTCTTTAATTCTTTCTTGCATATCTTACCTTAATAAGCCATTCTCTAAAGCACTAAGCTTTAAAATATACTCTTGACTTTTGTTTTTATCAAAAAAACTATTTATCTCATAAAAACTTTTTAAAGTTTTATCAATATATCTTAAATTTCCTTGAGAAATTTTTTGTAAAAACTTAAGACATTTATTTGAAAAATTCATTCCGAATTTCAATTTAATATAATCATCAAGTTCTAAAAGACTAATATTTTTCAATTTAAAACAAGCACTTAAACGACTTTTAAAATGCTCTTTTTTAAGTATATTTAACTTTTTATGAGAACTTAAAACAAAACTTATAGAATCACTATAAATCCTGATGCTTTCTAGCATTGCGTAATCATACATTCCCACTTCATCAAGAATGATTAAACTCTGACCTTGTGAAATCAAAAACTCAATTTTTTCTTTTAAGAAACTCTGATCTTTAAAATTTTCATTAATAAAATCAACATTATATTTTTTTGCCAATCTTTGCAACAATACACTTTTACCACTACCACTTTTTCCCCATAAAAAAATAAAAGCTTTTTGGCTTTCTAAAATTTGATTGATTTGATGAAAAATTTCTTCTCTAAATGGAATAATTTTACTCATAATGCTTAAATCCTAGATCTTTAAGACTTGGAGCATTTACACTATCTACTATACTTGGAGTGATAATAAAAACAATTTCAGTTGCTTTAGAATTTAAAACTTCTCCTTTAAACAAAGAACCTAGGATTGGAATTTTTGATAGAAAATTGATAGAATTTTTCTCATTAGATTTATCGTGAGAAATCAATCCACCTAAAATTAAAGTTTGATTATTCTCTACTTGCACAACACTAGAAAGCTTTTTTTGTATGGTATCAGGAGCAATAGTTCTTGGTTCTTTTTGTCGTTTATTATCTTCTGGATACTTAAAATCACTTAAGCTTGGATTAATCCTGAGCATTATTTTTCCATCATCAGAAATTTCAGGCAAGATATTGAGTAAAATGCCTACAAAAATAGAATAATTGTTATAACTTTCACTAACAGTAGTCCCATTTTCAGTGCCTTTAGAACTTTCTTTAACTTGATAATTTATAGTATCACCTACAGAAATAATGGCTTGTTGGTTATTTAAAGCCATAAGCTTTGGATTAGAAAGCACGCTAGTTTTTCCATTTTGAGAAAGAAAGTTAATAATAGAATCAAAATTTAAATTCGCCCTTAAACCCAAATTCTTAACAAAACCTTGCCCATTTTGAAACTGAATAAAAGAATTTTCATTATTTACTTGCGAATTTAAACCTATATTAAAATTTTGCCAATTAATCCCACTAGAATGGTTTTCATTTAAACTCACAGCAAGTATGCTAACATCGATAATAACTTGTTTTTTAAGACGATTTTCTAGTTTTTGCAAATAATTTTTCACACTTTTTAACTGAGAATTTGTTCCAGTTACTATAATAAGACCTGCATTGGGATTTATAATGGGAGTTTTAGCCTCATAATCTTCATGAGAATTTTTTAATAATACAATAATCTCTTTTTCTATATTTTGCCAAAAATCAAATTTTTCCATACTTTTAATCATATTGTCTTCTGCGTCATCAAAACTACCGCTATATTCACTTTGCCTTGGTTTAGCGTCTACAGACGCTTTAGTTATACTTTGTCCTTCTCTGATAGAAGTGATATAACTTATCTTAAAAATCTTCGTATTAATGCCTGAAATTCTTAAAATTTTACCATCAAAATCATAGCTAAGATCATGCTCTTTGATAAAAAAATTAAAAATTTCGTCTAAACTCATTTGATGAATATTGACAGAGTTTTGCAATATTTCTAATTTTTCTTTGGCAATTTTATCTTTAACAATAATACTAAAAGAACAATATTTTGCAAGCTCATCAAGACTTTCTTGTATGCTTAATTTTTCATTAATACTGATATCAAAAAGACGCTTTTGACAATCTAAAGCATAAAGATAATGGCAAAAAAGAATGTTAATTAATATTAATCTTATCATTTTTATTTATTTGGATTGCAATTTCTAAATTATCATATTGGAATTTAATCTCTTTAGTATTTATTTCATATATTATAGCATCATCAATCATATCACCTTTTTTATACCATCGATCATAAATTTTTACTTTATCAAGCATAATTGCAGTAATTTTAATATGTCTTAATTTTTCAAAAGTAGGATTCACAAATGGGTTTTGAAGAGTATTAAAATTTATACGATTTTCTTTATCTATAAGTTTAAAATACTCTTCAAAATTATCTTGTGCAAACAAAGTGCTAAAACACAATGTAGCACTAAAAATATATTTTATCAGCTTTCGACCTCATTGCTATAATCAGCCATAGCGATACGCTTAAGCTGTCTATAGCGACGTTGAGCGTCTTTTTTATTGCGTTCAAAAAGCTCAGCAGCGTGTTCAGGATTTGCTTTTTTAAGTGAATTATAACGCACTTCATTCATCAAAAATTGCTCATATAAATCCCAATCAGGTTCTTTTCCTGTTAGAGTTAAAGGATTTTTTCCTTGCTCTTCTAAACGAGGATCAAAGGTATAAAGTGGCCAATAACCACATTTTGTAGCAAGCTCACCTTGCTCTCCTGAGTAACCCAGCCCACCTTTAATACCATGAGCTATACAAGGAGAATAACAAATCACCAAAGATGGTCCATCATAGGCCTCAGCTGCAGTGATAGCTTTGATAAGATGAGTATAATTTGCCGTTGAGTTTACTTGCGCTACAAAAATATAACCATAAGTCATAGCAATTTGACCTAGATCTTTTTTCTGTATAGGTTTGCCTGCTGCTGCAAACTGTGCTACAGCTCCTGTTCTAGAAGATTTTGAACTTTGACCGCCTGTATTAGAATAAACTTCTGTATCAAGCACTAAAATATTTACATTTTCTCCACTTGCTAAAACATGATCAAGTCCACCATAGCCTATATCATAAGCCCAACCATCACCACCAAAAATCCAGTGAGATTTTTTACTTAAATACTGTTTAAGCTCTAATATATCTTGTACGGCTTTAATATTTTTATTTTGCTCTAAAATAGGGATCATTTTATCTTTAATTTCCACAGACATAGCACCATTGTCTTTATTTGCAATCCAATCTTTAAAAAGAGCTGATAAAGCATTTGGAACTTCTTGCATACTTTCATTCATGATATGTTCAATGCGGTGTCTTGTATTTTCAGTTGCAATTTTCATACCCAAACCAAACTCAGCATTGTCTTCAAAAAGTGAATTTCCCCAAGCAGGACCGTGTCCATTTTTCACACTTTTTCTATAAGGAGTTGATGGAGCTGAACCCCCATAAATAGAACTACAACCTGTCGCATTAGCCACAATCATTCTTTCACCGAACAATCTTGTAATTAAAGTAATATAAGGAGTTTCTCCACATCCAGGACAAGCTCCATGGAATTCAAATAAAGGTTGGGCAAATTGTGCTCCTTTTGTAGTTTCTTTATTTAAAATATCATCTTTGTATGTGATTTCTTTAAATAAATAATCCGCATTTTCTTGCTCACCAAAATCCATCTCTTCTTGAAGTGGTACCATAACCAAAGATTTTTCTTTAGTAGGACACTCATGAACACAAAGCTCACAGCCTGTACAATCAAGTGGAGAAACTTGAATTTTAAAGCTTAATTTTTCTCCTTTGGTTCCTTTAGCTTCTAAAGCATGATCTTTTACACCGCGAGGTGCATTTGCCATTTCTTCATCATTAATCAAAAATGGCCTGATAACAGCATGCGGACAAACTGAAGCACATTGATTACATTGGATACAATTTGCCTCTATCCATCTTGGTACCATAACCCCAACACCGCGTTTTTCGTATTCGGTTGTGCCGTGTTCAAAACTTCCATCTTCATAACCTAAAAAGGCTGAAACAGGTAAATCATCACCCTTAGCCGCATTCATAGGTTTTACGATTTTTTCAACAAATTCAGTACCTTTATAGGCATTGGTTTGTTCTTTTTCTTTAAGCTCTAAATTTTTCCAATTTGGATCCACTTCAACTTTTACAAGTCCATCAGCACCCACATCAATAGCCTTGTAATTCATTTCTACAATAGCATCGCCTTTTTTACTATAAGATTTATACGCAAGCTCTTTCATGTATTTTTGTGCGTCTTCATAAGGAATGATTTTTGCAAGTTTGAAAAAGGCTGATTGCATAATGGTATTTGTACGATTTCCCAAACCTATATCACGAGCTAGTTTGGTTGCATTGATGATATAAAAATTTACTTCTTTTTCAGCTAAAGTTTTCTTTACTGCATCTGGAAGTTGTCTTATGGTTTCTTCAGCATTCCAAATACTATTTAAAAGGAAAGTTCCTCCTTTGCGAATTCCTGCTAAAACATCATAAATTTCCAAATAAGCCGCTACCGAACAAGCGATAAAATGCGGAGTTGAAACAAGATAAGTTGAACGGATAGGTTTTTTAGAAAATCTTAAATGGCTTCTTGTATAACCCCCTGATTTTTTAGAATCATAAGCAAAATAAGCTTGAGCGTAAAAATCCGTTTTATCTCCGATGATTTTAATCGAGTTTTTATTTGCGCCCACAGTTCCATCAGCACCAAGTCCGTAAAATAAACATTCGATCGTACTTTCATCTCCAAGTGAAATTTTCTCTCCAGTACTCAGTGAAGTATGAGTTACATCATCAATTATACCTACAGTAAAGCCATCTTTTGGATTATCAAGTTTAAGATTTTCAAATACTGCTATCATTTGAGCAGGATCAACATCCTTTGAAGAAAGTCCGTATCTTCCACCCACTATAACAGGAGCATTTTCTCTTCCATAGAAAGCTGATTTTACATCAAGATAAAGTGGTTCTCCGAGACTTCCTGGTTCTTTGGTTCTATCTAAAACCGCGATTTTTTTCACTGATTTTGGCATAACATCAAAGAAATATTTTAAACTAAATGGGCGATAAAGATAAACTTTTAAAATCCCTACCTTTTCACCCTTGGCATTAAGATAGTCCACCACTTCTTCAAGTGCTTGAGTTACAGAACCCATAGCAACAATCACACACTCTGGCTCTTTGTGACCATAATAAGTAAATGGTTTGTATTCTCTACCTGTAATTTTTGAAATTTCTTGCATATATTCATTAACAACATCAGGTAAAGCATTGTAAAAACGATTGCTTACTTCTCTAGTTTGAAAATAAATATCATCATTTTGTGCTGTTCCACGTGTTTTTGGATTTTCTGGATTTAAAGCATTATTTCTAAATTCAAGCAAAGCTTCTCTATCTAATAATCTATCAAAATGCGCATAATCCATTACTTCAACTTTTTGAATTTCATGGCTTGTTCTAAAACCATCAAAAAAATGTAAAAATGGCACTCTTCCCTTAATTGCAGCTAAATGTGCTACACCAGCTAAGTCCATGGTTTCTTGCACAGAATGCGAACAAAGCATAGCAAAACCAATTTGTCTTGCTGCATAAATATCTTGATGATCACCAAAGATAGACAAAGCTTGAGCAGCCAAAGAACGCGCTGCTACATGGATTACACAGGGGAGTAATTGACCTGCTATTTTATACATATTTGGAATTTTAAGGAGTAATCCTTGAGAAGCCGTATAAGTTGTAGTCAAAGCCCCAGCTTGTAAAGATCCATGCACACTACCTGCAGCTCCTGCTTCACTTTGCATTTCTACGATTTTTACAGGAACTCCAAAAAGATTTTTTTTTCCTGCAGCTGCCCACATATCGGTATAATCAGCCATAGGAGAACTAGGTGTAATAGGATAAATTCCAGCAACTTCAGTAAAAGCATACGCAGCGTATGCAGCAGCCTCATTTCCGTCCATAGTTTTCATAATTTTACCCATTGAGACCTTCCTTTATATTGATAATTTTTATAATTTTTTAACTATCAATTTACTATAAATTCTCTTAAAAGGCGTTTAACGAAAACTTGAAATTAGTTTAATCTAGCTATATAATTAACAGCCTCATATGCATTTAAAAATACCATAGAATGAGCTTTTAATTCATTTTCATTGCCATAGCCACAAGTTAAGGCCAAAGGAGTGATATTAGCAGAAATTGCAGCTTGAATATCTAATATTGTATCGCCTATCATATAGGCATTTTCTTGAGTTTTATTGAGTCCTTTTAAGGCTAAAATTATAGGTTCGGAACTTGGCTTTGGATTTGTGACATCTTCAAGAGTAATTAAAGTTTTAAAGAATTTTTTAACTCCCAAATAATCAAGCAGAATCGGAGTAAATTTACCTCCTTTTGTTGTAACTATACCAAGATCTGCAATTTCGCTTCCAAGTTCTAATGCTTCTTTTGCTTTAGGCAAAAGAGTGGTTTGTTCTAAATAAATTTGTGCATAAATTTCACGATAAGCTAATACAAATTCTTTACTTAAATTTACTTTATCTGGATAAAGCATTCTAAACATTTGCTCTAAAGGATAACCTATGAGATTTTTGATTTCTTCATTATTTTTAGAAGTTAATCCAAGGGCTTTAAAAGCTCCTTGGAAAGAATTTAAAATAGCATCAGTAGAATCAATTAAAGTGCCATCTAAATCAAATAAAATAGTTTTATTCATTATCTTAAAATAAATTTAGCATCCACTCTTCTATTATCCGCTCTACCTTCTTTAGTGTCATTGCTTGAGCGAGGATTATCTTGACCATAACCTACTGTTTTGATGCGACTTTTTTCTACACCATATTTTTCAAGTTCATTAGCAACACTTTTAGCACGTCTTTCAGAAAGCTTTTGATTATAAGCTCTTGAACCGATATTATCTGTATGTCCTTCAAGAATAGTATCATATCTTTCATTTTCATCTAAAACTTTTGCAATTTCTTTGATTTTTTCTTGAAAAGTTGGATTTATAGTAGTTTTATCAAAACCAAAATGACCTTCCAAAGAAATAGTTTTTTCGCAACCATTTTCATCTAACAAAGCACCTTCTCTTGGTTCAACAGGACATTTTGCTTGTGGAGTTACACGAGTATCAGCAACTTCTTCTACAGCTTTTTCCTTTTTGCCACCAAAACCAAAACTAATACCTAAAGTTGAAACCCAATTATGGTTTGCATGATTGAAATTAATTTGATCTCTAGTTTCAAGTCTTAAAGCCAAAGAATCACTAAGACGGAATTTTACACCCGCGCCATAATGTCCAAATCCACCGCTTTTATTATCATAAGCAGCATTTGAAAAATCCTCATATCCTCCACCTGCTAAACCATAGAAATAAAATTTCTCACCTACATCAATACCTTTAATAGCACTCAAATAAGTTCTTGTAATATCTGTAGTTTTATTTGTATTTGTATATTTAACATCAGAATAATGCTCTAACCCAAATTCTAATTGATCAAGCCAAAAATCGTCAAAATGATAACCAAGTCTAATCCCTGGTGCATAACGATTATCCATATCTAAATTACCTTCAAAGTAATTATAGTTTAAAGTTGGAGTGATTTCAAATTTTACATTGTTATCAGCACCAAATAAAACACTTGCCAAACCTAAACATAAGAATATTTTTTTCATAGAAAAAACCTTTCATTGTGTTATAAAATAAAAATTTAAATTTTGCAATTATAACATAAATGATAGAAAAAAGGATGAGTTTTATAAAAAATTGTAGAAAGGTGGGAAAATCCCACCAAAAATATTAACGTTTAGAGAATTGTGGGCTTCTTCTTGCTTTGCGGCGTCCATATTTTTTACGCTCAACAGTTCTACTATCTCTAGTAAGAAGTCCTTTAGGTTTTAATAAGGCTCTAAAATCAGCATCCATAGCTGCTAAAGCTCTTGAAATTCCATGTCTTAAAGCTTCAGCTTGAGCACTATAGCCCCCGCCTAAAGTAGTTGCTTTAATATCCATTGAAGTTTCTTGTTTAGTCACAAGTAAAGGTTGAACCACTTTAAGCTTAATCGCCTCGTGTCCACCAAGCCAAGTGTTTAAATCAACACCATTAACACTAATTTTACCACTACCTGGTTTTACCCATACCTTTGCGATAGCAGTTTTTCTCTTACCTGTTGCGTATGTTGTTGCCATGATTATTTTCCTTCTTTAGCAATTTGTGCAGTGTGTGGGTGCTCACTACCCGCATAGATTTTTAATTTTTTAAGCATAGCTCTGCCCAAATTTGTTTTAGGAAGCATACCTCTAACTGCTAATTTATATAATTTTGCAGGATTTTTTTCAAGTAAATCACCAAATTTTTCGCTTTTTACACTTCCAAAATATCCTGAATGTCTATGATAAAGCTTATCTTCTGCTTTATTAGCACCTGTAAATACAGCTTTTGAAGCATTGATGATAATTACATAATCACCACAATCAACATTTGGAGTAAAGCAAGGTTTGTTTTTACCTCTCAAAATTGTTGCTACTTCAGTTAAAAGACGACCAAAGCGTTTGCCTTCTGCGTCTAAAACAATCCATTCTCGTTTTACTTCGTTTGGCTTTGTTATCTTTGTCATAATTTTTACCTTTGCCAAAAATTTAAAATGTGATTGTATAAAAAATAATATTAATTTTTACTTAATTTAAGTAAAAATAAAGTTTATATTTCCAAAATTTGAATTTCATTTTCCAAACAATAAACTATAAAAGCACGCACTTTATCTTTTTGCAAAATTTCACTAATGGCGATCTTATAAGTTCCTACCTGCTCTTTATGTTTATCTTGCATAGCAAGACCTGTTTTATAATCAATTATAAAAGCTTCTTCATCTTTTAAAGCAAGCAAGTCTAATTGTTTAATTTCTCCATTAAAACTCAAAGCTTGTTCTTTTAAAAGCTTTCCATCACCAATCAAATTTTGAAATTGAATATTTTTAAGTAAAATTTCAATTCTTTTAAAAAGCTTTTCAAAATCACTCTCATCTAAAAAATGTCTAAATTTACTCTTGCATCTTTGAGTAAGTATTTGAAAATTTTCACCCTTAGGAAGTTTTAAATTTTGCATAAAAAAGTGAAAAGCATTTCCAAAATATAGTTCTTTACTATCAAGCCTTTCTTCACTTTGAATTTCTTGCAAGGTAATTTTTTCAAATTTTTGCAAAGTTTGAATGCTTTCTTTTTTAACGCTTAAAATTTGTTCTTTGCTTTCTAAAAAACCTCTCTCTTGAGAATGTATATTTAAAAATCCCCCCTTAAAATAACTTGGATAATTTCCATTTACACTTTCTTCATTTCTTTTTATGATGATCAAACTTTCCTTAGCTCTTGTAAAAGCCACATAAAGTTTATTAATATCATCTTCATAATTTGCTCTTGTAATATTTTCTTTAAAAAGAGTATAAATAGGCTCTTTAGTAAGCTCTCGAATTTTATCTTTAATATGGAGTTGCCAACCTTGATTGATATCATATTCAAGCATGATATCTTCATTGTTTGAATTGTTTTTAGATAAACTATCAAGTAAAATCACATGATCAAATTCCAAACCCTTAGATTTATGCACACTCATAATACTAATTCCCATATTTTGTTCGCTTACTATTTTCAAAGCACAAGGCTCAAATAAAAGCTTTAAAAAATTCTCCTTAGTTTTAGCATATTCGATAAATTGTATTAAAGCGATATCATTTAAATCAAGTTTTAATTCTTTTATTAAAAAAAGTACATTTTCCATAGCATTTTTTGAAAAATCAAGGGTGATTTTTCTCGGCTCAAAACCTAAAAGTTCCTTTAAAAATACCAAGTAAAACTCATCACCAAAAATACAATATTTAGCATATTCTAAAACAAGTCTTACACTTGCTTTATTTTCAAGTAAAACATTGCTTTGAGTAAATGCAGGAATATTTTGCTCTCTTAAAAAATCCAAAACCATATCTGCATCACTATTTTTCCAACACAAAATACAAATATCATCATAAGAAATATTTTTAGATCTTAAAAAATTAATTTGCTCAAATAAAGTTTCTAAAGTCTTTTCCTTAATTTCTTGGGCTTGGTTTTTAACCTTTTGTTCCTTAGACTCCACAATACGCACAAAACCGCCTTTTTTACTTTCTAAGGCAAATTGTTCTTTATAATCTTTGATTTTTTCTTTAAAAGTTTCATTAACAAAATCAACCAAAAGCTCTTTAGAACGATAATTAGTATTTAAATTATCACTTTTAATTTGACTAAATTCTTGTTTTAACAAATCAAATAATTCTTTTTTTCCTTTACGAAAGCGA
The DNA here is from genome assembly GCF_012897395.1 of Campylobacter sp. CFSAN093224. NCBI lineage: Bacteria > Pseudomonadati > Campylobacterota > Epsilonproteobacteria > Campylobacterales > Campylobacteraceae > Campylobacter > Campylobacter sp. CFSAN093224. The sequence continues at coordinate 1,401,960 of NZ_CP040607.1, forward strand.
TAAATACTTTGTTTTTTATCTCCTACATAAAAAAAAGTGCGATTTTTCTTAACCCCTTCTCCTGAAACAAGCTCAGCGATCAAAGGGCGTAAAATTTGATATTGGATCACGCTTGTATCTTGAAATTCATCAATAAGCAAATGCGAAATAAAACCATCTAAACGAAAATAAATCATATCCTTAAATTCACTGGTTATTAACTCATAAACTTTTTTACTCACATCTTGGAAATTTAAGGTATTTTTATCTTTATGAAATATATTTTTAGCTTCACTATAATGATTTAAAAGATTCATTAAATTAGCAATTTTATAATTTTCAAGCTCTATGGCATAGGTATTTAAAGCATTTATAAGCTCCATTCTTTTTGCACTAAAATGCAGGTTAGTACTTTCTAAATCTTGTAAATATTTTGTACTTTCAAATTTTGTCATAAAACTTGATTGCATAAACACGGATAAATCTAAAACTTCACTTTTGAAATTGTCACACAAATTTTTATAATTTTTTACATGAGTAAGACCCAAACAATAACTTCTTAACTCACTATAAGCTTTATTGATATAAGCTTTAGTTGGATTTAGAATTTTAGGACGATTTTGAAAATAAGCATTCTCATAAAATTTTTCAAGCTCGTTAAAAAAATTTTCTTTCTCATCAACTAAATTAATATAATAAGCCAAATCTTTTAATTCATCTTTTTTAAGAAGTTTTAAAAAAATCTCTCTTACATCAAGCCTCTCTTCACTCATTGTAAAATCACTACTTAAGCCCAAATTTAAAGCAAAAACACGCAAAATTTTTCCGAAAAAAGCATCAAAAGTACTGATTTTTAACTCTGTTCTTAAAAATTCTTCTTTTTTAGCATCTCTTAAAGAAATAAGCTCTTCTTTATCTTTACCTAAAAGCTTGCAAAGTTCATTGCATTCACTGGTTTTATTTTCTTTTTCTAAGTTTAAAAAAGTCTCAATAATTCTTTTTTGCATTTCATTAGCAGCTTTTTTGGTAAAAGTCAAAGCTAAAATTTCATTAATCCTAGCTCCTTTTAAAATAAGTGCTACAAAACGCACACTCAGGGCAAAGGTTTTTCCGCTTCCTGCACTCGCTTCTAATGCTAAAAAAGGCTCAAATTGACTCATTTTAATTCCTTTTTATAAATGAGTTTATAAGGACAATACTCATCTTGTTCATTTTCAAACTCTATTTCTTCCTTACTCATAAGAACTAAATCTTTAAGTCTTTCTCTTAGCTCATCTAAACTTTTGGCTTTTTGATGCAATATTTGCATACTATTTAAATCATAAAAACCCACGCTTGCATTTCCATCATATAAAGCTTGGTAAAAAGCAAGTTGATAAGAATTACTTGGCACTTTTCCACTTTTATAATCAATAATCAAATTACCTTCTTTTGAACTATCGATACGATCTATAGTACCCTTAAGTTTTATACTATCTGTTCCGAGCTTTAAAATATTGTTTAACTCAAGCTCTGTATGTGCGACATAAAAGCCTTTTGAAAAATGCTCTTTTTCATTTTTAGCAAATTGTATAAATTTTAATTTAAATACTTCAAGATCAAGTTCACTGATATTGTATTTTTGATATTCTTTATCCAATAAATTTGCAAAAACGTTTATATCAAAATCATTATTTGCATAATTTTTATAATAAATTTCAAGCATTTTATGGATAAAATTTCCTTGATTTTTCGCTTTGCTTTCCTCGCTTAAAACCCTAGGTTCTGCTAAATTTAAAATATAACGATAATAATAAGTTCTTTTTTGATTTTCCAATAAATTAAAACGACTAAAAGAAAGCGGAAACTCGAAAGGATTATGCTTTAAAATAGGAGCTTTTATAGGAGTTAGATTAGGTTTTATGCCTTCATAGTCTAATTTTAAAGCATTAAGATAAGCTTTTTGGTGGATATGAGTTTCATAAAAAAAGTCAAAATCAAGTTCATCTAAAAAACGTGATTTGCTTTTTTCTTCATTTTCCACAAAGCAAATACTTACTTCTAAAGCATTCTTCATCAAGCTTTCATAATAAAATCTTTGTAAATTTTCTCTTCTATCATAGCTAATCAATCCTGCTTTTTTACGCACTTCATTGTTTAAAAAAAGCTCATTAACACTTCTTTTAGGAATAAATTCTTCATTAAAATCAACCAAAATCACTCCATCAAAACAAAGCCCACGACTTTCTAAAAGTCCCATTACCGTAACCTTACCTCCACCTACATCACTAAGGGAAAGTTGTGAAATTTGCATGAAAAAAAGATGGATCAACTCTTTAAGAGTTAAAGACTGATTTTTCAATAAATCTTTAATAAAATAAAGTTCTTTTCGTATCAAATAAATAAGCTCTTGCTTTTCATTTTCTAAAAACAAAGCAAGTAATTTTTCAAAATATTCAAAATCACATTTCTCATCAAAATACTTTTTAAACTCTATAAAATCAAGTTTTAAAGAATGTAAAAGCGTATTGTGATAATCAAACATCATCCGCGTGTCTTCAAAATAATCCTCTTGATTTTTATAGACAAAAGAAGCACTACTAGCACTTTCATAAAGTGCTTGAAATTTTTGATAAAACAAACTCTCTTTAATACTAATTCCACTTGCAAAGTTAAGCATATTGTCTTTATCAAAAAGTCTTAAAAACTCACAAAAACTTTCATCTGGAGTTATAACTGCAATATTTTCAGGCTTTAAACCTTTGCGTACAAAATGTGAAATTTCATCCATAACAAAAGCACATTGCAAAGCCCTTAATTCAAAAGATTTGAGTTTCATTTTTGAATTTTTTGTTTTAAAAATTTCTTCTTTTAAGATCTCTTGTTTTGAAAGATTGATTTCATAATGAGTGTTTATTTTTAAATCAAATATTTTTAAAAAATCAAGTTTTAAAAGATATTCAAGATTAAATTTACTCGTTTTAAAACTTAAAACCACTTCTTTAATCTGAGAAATTTCACTTAATAAATTTTCTTCAAATTTACTTAAAAAACCTTGCAAATCATAAACTATAGCTTCATACTCATCTAAAAAATCTTTATTAAGAGTGTAATTTTTAGGTAAAGAAAGATCATCATAAAAAGAATTCTTTTCAAGCAAAGCAAGATAATTCTTATATACCTCATCTAAAATTTCCAAATGTTCATTATAGGTGGCATAATAATCATTGTTTTTAAGATCTTCTATGCTTTTTTTTTCCAAACTCAGTTCTTTAAAAAAAGAAAAAAGATATTCGTTATTTTTCAAAAAAGCAAAAAATTCTACCGAAATTCCTAGTTTTTTTTCTAAATCCTTACTTTTTAGACAAGCTTCTTGCATTAAAAGCAAACTTTCATAAGAACTTGCTTTATGAAAATTGCTCAAACAAACTTTATCTAAAAATTCACCTATATGAATAGCACTATCTAATAAAGCATTTTGCTGTTTTTTTTGATTATAATATTCTCTAATTTGCCTTGAAGAGCTAAAAATTCTTAATTTCATTGAGCATTTAATTCGTAGCTAAAAAAACCCACTGTTTCTTGATTTGCATAAAACTTTAGCTTAAGCTCCCATCTACCTTTATCTAATTTAGGTAAAGCGATACTTAAAATTCCATTTTTAACTTGTCCTTCTAACTTTTGATCAAAATTTTTAGTGAATGGTCTTGTAAGAAGAACTTGAACTTTTAAATCATTAGAATTTATATTTTGTAATGCAGAAATTTTAAAATTTGCAACATAGGAATTTTGATCCACTTCATAACTAGGAATTTTTCTTTTACCTATAAAAGTGATTTTATCATTTTGAAAATTTACTTTAAAAAATTTATCAAAATTTACTTGTTGTTTTTGTATTTGATTGTAATTATTTTCAACATTTTGATAAGAGTCAAAATAAAAATCATCCTCATACACAGGATGGTGACTTGCTATAAAAATCGTTACAATACAAGCAATAATTATAGCCAAAAGTGAAAGCAAAATACCATAAGGCCAAAAACTTTTTTTAGTTTCTAACATTTTTTTTCCTCTTTATTCTTCTTTGTGCATAGTATAACAATGCAAAGCAAATAAATCCATAGATAAGTATTCTTAAAATATTGATAGTATCACGATTTGCATTACCTATAGAATGTTCTAATTGTAATCCCAAGGATTTTGCCACACGATCTACAATATCTGCATAACCATTAAGTATAGCAGCATTATAAATATCACCTTTATTTGTAGCTAATATCGGCAAAATAGATCCTGTTCCAGGATAAGGACTAAGCACAGCTTCTTTATCAATCAAAGCTAAAGCACCTTTTGAGCCCACTATATCAACTTTGTGAGAATTTTTTGACAAAAGAAGCAATATATAAGATTGAGGAAGTTCTTTTTGTTTATTTAATAAAGTTTCAATTTCAGTTTTATCACCAACCATAACGCCGATAAAAATATTACTTTTTTGGTAAAGCTCTTTTCCTATAAGATTAATCTCGTTACTTACTTTTTGACTTAAAATATTTTCATTAAAAAGTACAGCATCAAGAGCAAAAACCCTAGAAGGCAATAAAACAAAGAAGAAGATAGCTAAAAAAAAGCCATCTTGTAATATTTTTTTCATCCTATATGAAGATGATTTACGGTCAAAACCGACCAAGCGGTGATTGCAGCAGCAACAACTAAACCAATAACAATTAAATATTCCAAAGCCTTACTCATTGTGCTTCCTTTATACTTCTATGATCTTGTTCTTTTGAACCAAACATCTTTACACTTTGTACATCTTTAAGACTATATGGCTTTTGCATCACTTCTTGCTGAGCTTTAAGACCCCAAATAGTTAAAACTGCTAAGATAGCAAGCAACAAAACCGTAGCAATTAACATACCTGTAACACCTGAAAGAGAAAACACGCATCTATTATTATTTTCCATCATTCACTCCTTGAAAGAGAAATTACATACTCGCCAACAGCTTCTTTTTGAATATCATTAAGTGTTGGAAAACTCGGCATTGTTCCTATAAAACCAGCCTTACCACTATGTAAAACATCTACTACAAAAGCTGCAGAACCGTATTTTGTAAGATCTGGGAACATTCCATCTTGACCTTTTCCATCTTCTCCATGGCATGCTGCACAAGTTGCATAAGCTTCTTTACCTTTTGCTACTAAATTTTCATTTGCAGTTTTCTTAATAGCTGAAAGATCTTTTGCTACATAAGCAGCAATAGCAGGGATATCTTCTTCTGCTACACCTAAATCAGCAGCACCAAGCATTTCTCCACCTGGAAAATTCATACCTTTTGAACCATGTTTAATTACATTGATTATACCTTCTTCACTACCCCAAATATTTAAATTTTGAGCTTTACCATTGATACCATCTCCTGTAATTCCATGACAAGCCGAACACTGAACTAAAAAGATATTTTGACCCATTGCTATTTTATCTTCAGGAGATAAATTTTTAAATTTTTCTTCAAATTTTGTATTATGAGTTGCTACTTCTTCATTATATTGACCTATACTTGAAAAAGAATTTAAAGGATATCCCCATAGAAAATACCAAATAGCCCAAACAATAGTCAGGAAAAATACCACAGCCCAACCAGTAGGAACAGCATTTTTATACTCTCCTATTCCATCCCAACTATGTTCACTAAGCTCTGACTCGCCTTTCTTTTCTTTCATTTGCTTAAACATTCTACCCACAATAACCAGTGTGATTAAAATGATAAGAATAGCTCCAATTAAAGATAAGAGATTAACATTATCTTCTAAATTTAACCATTGCATTAAGCACTCCTTTTACTTTCTAATACACTATCATCAATATCATCTTTTAAGGCAAGGTTTGCATAATTTTCATAATTTCTCTCGCCTTTTTTTTCTGTTCTATATAAATGATACAAATACGCATATAATACTATTGACAAAAACATCACGAGTGCAAAAAAACCATAACCTTGGAAAATCTCCCACTCATGTTTTTGAACTGTTGCTAAATCAAATGTGATTAAATTTTTAATCACATCAAAAACTATTGATAAATGTTCCATCATCTTACTTTAAACTATTTAAATAAGCGATCAAAGCAACTATTTCTTTGATTTCACCTTTAGCAAAAGCATCTTTTACTTCTTGATTTTTCATTTGATCAACTATAGCCTGAGCTTCAGCTTTTACTTCAGCTTGTGCATCCTCCCAAGAACCAAGTTTTGTTCCATTTTCTGCATCATAAGGAACATTGAAAACTTTTTTCACAGTTAAAGCCTCAGCATAAGCAGTTTCAATATCTGCATTATTTTTAAACATATGCTTATATGAAGGCATAATAGAATCTGGAACAACAGAAGTAGGATCCCACATATGATTTTCATGCCAATCAGCCGTTCTATAATTTCCTACACGAGCAAGATCAGGTCCTGTTCTTTTTGAACCCCAAAGAAAAGGTCTATCATAAGCAAATTCACCACTTACAGAATACATACCATAACGGTCTGTTTCTGATTTAAATGGACGAATAAGCTGTGAATGACAAGCATTACAACTATCTTTAATATATACTGCACGCCCTGCAAGTTGTAAAACCGTATAAGGTTTTTTACCTTCAATTGGTCTTGCATTTTCTGCAAAATTTGGTAAAACTTCAACTATGCCTGCATAAGCAATCACTACAAAAACAGCTACAGCAAAAAAGAATGGATTTTTTTCTAACCAACTAAACATATTTTCTCCTTTTTATGCTGCCATAGGCGAAGCGCTTTTTGGTTCTTTATCAAGCACTCTTCCACAAGCAATTGTTTTGTAAATATTATAAGTAAACATAAAGAAACCGATAAGATACAACAATCCACCAATCGCTCTAATCCAATAATAAGGAACAATAGCCACAACGGTATCAATAAAGCTATAAAGCAAGTTACCATACTCATCTGTCGCTCTCCACATCATACCTTGAGTAATACCTGCAATCCACATTGAAGCAAAATAAAGAACTATACCTGTAGTTTGGATCCAAAATTGAGCTTCCATTAAAGATTTGCTATAAAGCTCTCTTTTGAAAACTCTAGGAGTCATATGATAAAGCGCAGCCATAGTCATAAATCCTACCCAACCTAATGTTCCATCATGAACATGTCCTGGAATCCAATCTGTAAAGTGTGCTAAAGCATTAACAGATTTAATTGAAAGAATTGGCCCTTCAAGTGTTGAGAACATATAGAAAGTTGATGCCAAAATCATAAATTTAATCAACGGACTCTCGCGAAGCTGGCTCCACTCACCTTTCATAGTAAGCAAGATATTAATCGCTGAACCCCAAGAAGGTAAAATCAATACTACAGAGAAAACCGAACCCATAGTTTGCATCCAATCGGGTACAGTTGAATAAATCAAATGGTGACCACCTGCCCAAAGATAAACAAACATTAAGCCCCAAAATGCAAATAAAGAGAGTTTATAAGAGAAAATCGGCTGACCACTTTCTTTTGGCAAGAAGTAATAAATTTGAGCAATAATACCCACAGTAAATACAAATGCCACAGCATTATGTCCATACCACCATTGTACTAAAGCATCATTTGTTCCTGCATACATTGATACACTATGCCACCATTTACCTATTCCAGTAACAAAATAAGTTGGTACTTCCATGTTGTTAAAAAGATAAAGCATAGCTATACCTAAAAATGTAGCTATATAATACCATAGAGAAATATAAAGGGTTTTTTCACGGCGAATTCCAATAAGTCCAAAAATACTTACACCCCATAAAACCCAAACAAGAACAACAAGAATATCTAAAGGCCACTCAAGCTCTGCATATTCTTTAGATGTAGTCACACCCATAAACAAAGATATAACAGCTAAAACCATAGTAAGCATATAAAGCCAAAAATGAAGCTTACCAACAGCCATTAAAAATCTTGACTCAGCCATACTCACTTTAAGAACACGCTGACCTATATAATACCAAGTTGCCCAAATCCCTGAAAGCATAAAACCAAAAATCACACCTGAAGTATGAAGTGGTCTAAGTCTTGAAAAAGTGGCATATTCTCCTGCTAAATAATTTAAATTAGGATATGCCATTTGAAAAGCTATAAGAGTTCCTATAGCCATACCAACAATGCCAAACAATATGGTCGCAAACATAAAATATCTTGCAACCGTATAGTCGTAATTTAATACATTACCTGGATGCATCGACTTTCTCCTTAAAATTTTTGATAACAAGAGAATATTATAGAATATTAATTATACATTTTTTCTTAAAAATGATAATTTTGTTAATCATTTGTTATGTTTTATATTTTAAGGCTAAATCAGTCTTATTTATTGATATTTATCTTATAACCTAAACTTGGCACATTTTTTATAAAATCTTCACCCACTTTATCTCTTACTCTTTTTATAAAAGTTCTAACAGCAGTATCACTCACATGTTCACCTATCCAAACATTTTTCTTAATATCTTCATGCAAAACCAAAGCCCCAGGTTGCTTTAAAAGCAAAGAAATAAAAGCTAATTCTTTTTTAGTTAAAACAATTTCTCCACCATTGTAAATCAAAGTTCGTTTAGTTTTGTTAAATTGATATTCTTCGGAAATTTTTACAAGCATATTTGCTTCAATTTTTTCACCTATCAGATAATCTAAAACTTTAAACAACTCTTCTATATCAACAGGTTTAATCAAATATTTATCTATACCAATATCAATAGAACGCAAAAGTCTCTCTTTCTCTGAATACGCACTAAGAACAACAATTGGGACATCATCTGAAATTTCTTTAATCTCTCTTGCCATATCCAGTCCATCCATAATAGGCATAGCAATATCTGTGATAACTAAATCTGGCTTAAATTTTTTAAATTTTTTAAGCCCCTCATCTCCATTTTGAGCTCCGATTACTTTACTAAAGCGTTCGCTTAATATATTAATCATTGATTCTCTAGCCTTAACCTCATCTTCAACTACTAATATTATCAATTCTTTACATTCTTGTGACATTTCTACTCTACCCTCTCTTTTAGTTTTAAAAATATCTCAAAACAAGCCCCGTCTTTTCCATTTTTAACTTTTATTTTTCCTTGGAAACTTTCGATAATTTGTCTACTTATATAAAGTCCTACTCCTATACCTTGACTAGGATGTTTTGTTGTAAAATAAGGTTGAAAAATTTTATCTAAATTTTCTTTATCAATCCCACCAGCATTATCTTTTATTGTAATTTTCAGATAATTTTTTCCAAATTTTGAAAAATTTATTGTTATGATTTTTCTTTTTTTGTTTTTAAATGCTTCTATTGAATTTAAAATCAAATTAAGAAAAACTCTTATTAAACCATTCTCATATGCCAAAACTTCATAATCACTTTTCGAAACAATATTAATATTTACATGATTTTTTTCTATAGTTTCAAAAGCAATTTCCAAGGCTTTATTTAAAGTCTCTTTTATAAATACACACTGCTCTACTCCTTTGTTAAACAAAGTTCTAAACACATCAATTGTTTCTGACATATTTTTAATCATATCTTTTGATTGTGAGTAAATTTCAGCAAATCCTTTTTCATCTTTAAGATTTTGCTTCATTTGAAACATGGCAATACCGAGCTCATTTAACGGTTGTCTCCATTGATGTGCTATATCGCTAATCATTTGTTCTAATGAAGATTTCAAAATCTCTTCATATGCTATTTTAATATCTTTTTCATTTTTTTCCAAGGCAATTTGCATTTTTTTCTCAAATTTTTTACCTAACTGTATAAATTCTTGTTGGTGATTTTTAACTGTATTTTCAAGATTAATACTTAATTCTCTTAATTTAGCGTGATTTAGAGCAAGCTCTTCATTAAGCTTAAAAGAATTACTAACATTATGAGAGAATGCTACTATTTCTATTAATTCATTATTTTTATCCAATATGGGGATTAATAAAGTTTCAAGATAGAAAGTTTTGCCTAATTTATCAATATTTTTAAAAATAACTTGATAAGGTTTTTTATATGAAAGTTTTTTTAAAAGTTCTTCAATATAACATTCCTCAACATCTGGATGTTTAAATATTGAATGTTTTTTTCCTATAAGCTCTTTTTTACTATATCCACTTATTTGACAAAGTTTATCACTGACAAAAATTAAATTTCCTTGAACATCAGCTCTTGAAAAAATTGTATTTTTTTCAAGAGCTTTAAAAAACTGATCTTTAAAAAAATCTTTCATTGAAAAGCCTTAAAACCTATATAGGCAAGATTTATACCGTAACAAACAATAACGCCATACGATAAATAATTAAATAAATTTTTCAAAAAATCACTAAAAAACTGTGAAATTTTAGAAAAAAATAACATCGCAGGTAAAGTTGATATTCCAAAAATCATCATTACCAAAATACCTTCAAAAATATTTTGCTTACTCATTGCATTGGCTATAAAAAAATACACCAATCCACAAGGAACAAAACCATTTGAAAATCCTAAAAATATGGCTGATTTTAATCCTTTAAAATTTTTAGATTTTTTAATAATTTTCTTTACAAAACTATCAAAAAAAACATTATTTTCAATAAAAGATAACATATTGCCTCTAAAAATAAGAGCGAAACCCAAAATCATCATAAATATACCAAGAATAAAAAATGACAAACTTTGAACCTTAGCATTGATTGCCAAGATATTCCCAAAAGTCCCAAAAATTATCCCTAAAACAATATAAGCAAAAATTCTAAACAAATTATAAATAAAAGTTAATAAAAATAAATTATTGCTTTTTGAATTCAAATTTATAAAAAGTAAATTAAAACCACCACACATAGAATAGCAGTGTCCAAAACTAGATAAAAAAGCAACGCTGATAATAGCTAAAAAATCTATACTCACATCAAATTCATAAATTCTTTAAAAATATACTTACTTTCATGAGGACCTGAAGAACTTTCTGGATGATGTTGCACTGAAATAATAGGATAGTCTTTATATCTTACTCCTTCAACATTATCGCCAAATAAATTTCTATGAGTGATATGAGCCACTTGAGCTAATTCTTCTGGAACATTATAATTATGATTTTGTGCGGTAATTTCTACCGTTTTTGTATCAAGATTGATCACAGGATGATTTGCTCCATGTTGTCCAAATTTCATTTTATAAGTTTCATATCCAAAAGCATTACTTAAAAGCTGGTGACCTAAGCAAATTCCAAGCATAGGAATTTTAGCTTCTGCAAGTTTTTTAATCTCTGCAATCTCTTGTTTTAAAATCCTTGGCTCACCTGGACCATTAGAAAGAAACACGCCTTGAATTTCACCTTTTTTATACAGAGTAATCAACTCATCTGCTTTAACATTATATGGATAAACTTCTACTTCAAAACCTACTTCTACAAGTTCATTTAAGATATTTGTTTTAACACCATAATCTATAACAGCAACTTTTTTCTCACTTCTTTTAGCATCATTAAATTTTTGAAAACTAGCGTTCCAAACGCCTTGTTTATGAGAATAATTTTTCTTAGTGCTAACTTCTTTTACAAAATTTACTTCATCAATTTTTGCTGATTTTTCTAAGGCGATTTTTAAATCTTCTTTATCTGAAATTTCAGTTGAAATTACAGCTCTTAAATTGCCATTATTTCTTATCATTTTTACTAGATATCTCGTATCAAGTTCATAAATTCCTATTTTTCCATGTTTTTCAAGATAATCTTGCAGACTTTCTTTAGCGCGAAAATTTGAAAAACTGGAACTTAATTCACGCATTAAAACACCACTTGCAAAAATTTCCTTACTTTCATTATCATTTTCATTGGTTCCCACTATACCAATTTCTGGCATGGAAAATACGATAAATTGCCCTGCATAAGAAGGATCTGAAATAATTTCTTGATACCCTGTTAAAGAAGTGTTAAATACAAGCTCTCCAAAAAAAGTACCGCTCTTTCCAAAAGCCTTGGCACTTAAAAAAATATCATTTTCTAAATAAATATAAGCCTTCATTAAAACATACCTTTTTTTCTAAGCTCTTCTTGATAGAGTTTTTCAAAGATAAGATCGTATTCTTCGCTACCTGGAATAGGTTTTGTTTTATAATTGCTAATTTTCTCATAAACCTCATCTTCAAGTTTTTCATAAATTTTAAGATAAGACTCTATGCTTGAAAAGATTAAATTCTTAACTCTATTTTCACTCACTATAAAATTAATATAATCATTCTCTACAAGTTCTTCTAAAATTTGATGCGCTAGATGATTATGTCTATCTTCAGAATCTAAAATCACATTAAATTCAGGAGCTAACTTTTTCTTCACAAGCCAAAACATATTTTTACGATCTACTTGCATAAGCTCCATTTCATCTTCTTGTTGCTCCAAAAGCTCTTTTACTCTTTCATCTAATTTTCTTTCATTTAGAATATCTTTCTCTAAAACTTCTATTATACATACCTTAAGCTTTTCTAATTGATCTTTAATTTCTACAAAAGAAGAATTAGCTATATCTAACATCATTTTATTTGCGATATAAGGAGTATGTGGTAATTTTATACGCATCTTAAAAACCTTTTATTTGATAATGTTTGAAATAATAGCTTATTTTTGGTAAAAGAATGTTAAAAATGAAAAATTTTCATTATTTTAATCACCTAATTACTAGCATTATTATCTAAATTTTTCAAAAGCAAAGTAAGCTCGCTAGCTTTTTTTGGATCCATTTTAGATAAAACACCTGAAATTTTACGCGATTCCAAAGAAAGCATTATTTTGCTTGCATCCTCTGCATCCATTTGACTTAAAACATCTGCAATGGCTGCATCTTTCATTTGGGAATAAATTTCTTTAACCCTACCTTGAGTTTTATCATTGATTGAATTTAAAATCTTTTGTTGTTTTTCTACAAGCCTTGCGTTTTCAAGCTTTAATTCTTCAATTTTTGCCAAAGTTGCATTAACCTCAGCCTCTTTTTTTTCTAAATTTTCAAGCCTTTCTTTTTGCAAAGCTTCAAAAGAGGCTTTATAAGCTTCTAAAGATTGTCTTGCTTCATCAAATTCTCTAGTTTGCAATTCAATTTGAGCTTTTCTAGCTTCAAAATACTGCTCACAATCTTGTTCAGCTCCAAAAACTACACTTGAAATAAAAACTAACAATATAAATTTTTTAATCATCTTTTTCTCCTTTGAAAAAACGACTGATTGCAATTTCATCTAAAAATTTTTCTTCAGCCTTGGCAAGTTCTTTTTGCTTTTGTTTAATTTCCTCGGCTTCTAAAACCTTCATTTTTTCATAATCTAAATGTGCTTTTTGATATAAAAACTGATAATGATTCATTTCTTTTTTAGAAAGTTCTACTTTCTCCTTAGCTCTTGCCAAAGCCTCGCGTCCTACTTGTGCCATACTTAAATTCGATCTTAACTCTGCTATAGATCCTGATTTTGGCAATACGCCTAAACTTTCACACTCTTGGCGTGAAAGTTCATAAGCTTTTTCATGTTCAAGCTGTCTTTGTTTGGCTTGATTAAGATTTGATTCTGCTTTATCAAGTTGTTGTTTTCTTACCTTTACAACAGAATTATATTTACTTTTCATAAGATGATAGTATCATCTCTTTCAGGGCTAGTAGAAATATACTTTACCTTAACCCCTGCAAGCTCTTCAAGTCTTGCTATATATTTTTTAGCATTTTCTGGCAATAAATCATAATCTTTTATACCAAAAACTTTATCCCAACCATCCATTTCTTCATAAATAGGTTGAACATTTTCTAAATCGCTTGGTATATAGTCGATTTCCATGCCCTTATATTCATAAGCACGACAAATTTTTATCTTTTCAAAACCATCTAAAACATCAAGCTTCATCAAAGATAAAGCATCAAGACCATTAAGTCTTGCTGTATATCTTACAGCAACTGCATCAAACCATCCACAGCGTCTTTTACGTCCCGTGCTTACGCCAATTTCTTTTCCAATTTGCGCAATTTTTTCTCCATCTTCACCCTTATCCTCAGTAGGAAAAGCTCCATTTCCCACACGCGTTGTATAAGCTTTTACAATACCTATAATATTTCCCGCTTCTTTAGGATTTAACCCAAGTCCTGTTAAAGCGCCTGCTGAAATAGTACTTGAGCTTGTAACATAAGGATAAGTTCCATGATCAATATCAAGCATAGAGCCCTGAGCTCCTTCTAAAAGTACTCTTTTATCTTCATCTAAAGCCTTCCAAAGCATTCTTGTAGTATCTGTAATATAAGGAGTTAAAATTTCATTAAAGCGTTTTAAATCAGCAAGCAATTCTTCAGCACTTGGAATTTCAATTTCAAGCATTTCAAAAAAAGTTTTATTAGCTTCAAAATCTTTTATCAAAGCCTCACAAAGTCTTTGTGGTTCTAAAAGCTCTCCAACTCTATGTCCTGTACGATTAATCTTATCTGCATAAGAAGGTCCTATACCCTTACCTGTTGTTCCTATGGCATTTTTGCCTTTGAGCTTTTCTTTTGCAATGTCTATTAAAGAATGATGTTTTAAATTTAAATGAGCTCTATCGCTGATATATAATCTACCTTTTAAATTTTCAAATTGAGCCATTTCAGCAATCAATACTTCAGGAGAAACCACAACTCCATTTCCGATAATATTAATACATCTTGGATGCAAAACTCCACTTGGCATAAGATGAAGCGCATATCTTACACCATTTACCCAAATCGTATGTCCTGCATTGTGTCCACCTGCACTTCTGCAAACAAAATCATAATTTTCACATAATTTATCAACTACCTTACCTTTTCCTTCATCGCCCCATTGAATGCCGACAATAATATCTGCTTTGCTCATAAAAATTTCCTTGATTTTACTTAATATTGGCGAGAAGATGAGAGAATCGAACTCCCCAAAGAATAGTCAACTATCCTTTCATCTGATTTGAAGTCAGTGGCGATCACCAGATACGCTAATCTTCCAAAGTGATAATTATAGCGATTTTTAATGAAAAACAAAATAAATTTATCAATATTCTTTTTGACTTCATATTAAATTTAAGCTATAATCTCACTCTTTTTTAGCATCAAGTTTTGATGATTACATTTTTAGGATCTTTCTTTGAATTCTTTTAAACAAAAATATTTAATCAATTTTTGGGACAATTCCCGTTCTATGATTGCACTTGGAATTTTAAGTGCAGTGTATTTTGGGATTTTTGGTGGCGTTTGGGCTGTTACTGGAGAAATGACACGTTGGGGTGGCGAGTTTTTAGAGCTTTTAGGTATGAATTTAGATGGATATTCTTATTACCAAAAGCAAAATTTAAATGGAACCCCTTTAACAAGAACTGATGGTATTATGCTCATAGGTATGTTTATAGGTTGTTTAGTAGCCGCACTTTTAGCTAACAAAGTCAAATTTCGTCTACCTGCTAGCAATATAAGAATTTTTCAAGCAATAGTAGGTGGAATTCTTTCAGGATATGGAGCAAGACTTGCATTTGGATGCAATTTAGCTAATTTTTTTACAGGTTTACCTTATTTTTCTTTACACACTTGGCTTTTTACTGTTTTTATGGTTTTAGGAATTTATCTAGGAGTGAAAATTTGCAACACTTCCTTTTTTAAACCTAAAGCTAAATTAGAACGTGTAAATAAAGAAAACTTGCCGTTAAACAAGCAAAGTTTGCGTACAAAATTATATTTTAACTTAGGCATATTGCTTTTCATAGCCTTTTTAGTTTGGGTGTTTTATCTTGTTTTTACAAATGGCAATATCAGCACACAAAACAAACAAAGTCTTCTAGCTTTAGCACTGATTTTTGGTTTTGTTTTTGGCTTTGTTATTTCTAGAGGGCAAATTTGTTTTACTTCTTGCTTTAGAGATTTATTTTTATTTGGTAGAGATAATGCTATAAAAGGCGCATTAATCGGTATGATTATCGCCTCTTTAATCGCTTTTGCTTTTATCTTGCAAGGTCATACTAGCAAACTCATAGAACTTTCTCCTGCTGTAGCTGTGGGAGCATTTTTGTTTGGTTTTGGTATAGTTTTTGCCGGAGGTTGCGAGTGTGGTTGGACTTATCGTGCCTTTGAAGGACAAAGTCATTTTATAATAGTAGGAATTGCAAATATAATAGGAACTATGATTTTAGCTTTAAGTTATGACTTTTTACCAAAAGCTTTTAAAGAAGGTATAAAAATCAATCTTTTAACTGAATTTGGCAATTTAAATGGATTTTTTATCAACCTTATTTTATTCATCTTAATGTTTGTTTTTGTAGTATTTTACAAAAAACACTTCTTTAAAAATCAACTTAAAGGATAAACAATGAAAATTACTTATAGTTTAAATTTGCAAGGTGAAGCTTGCCCTTATCCTGCTATAGCAACACTTGATGTCTTACCTAAGCTTAAAAGTGGAGAAATTTTAGAAGTACTTTGTGATTGTCCACAAAGTATCAATTCCATACCTCAAGATGCAAAAAACCGTGGTTTTAAAGTGCTTGAAATCGATCAAAGTGGACCCACGCTAAGATTTTTAATACAAAAGCCTTAAAAAAGGCTTTTGTTCTCAAAGCTCTTTTAACATCTTTTCATAAGCTGCTTTAGTTCCAGATCTTACATTTGTAAACAAACTTGCAATAATAATCACCGCCGAAGCTGCTAAAAACCCTGGAACTATTTCATAAAGACCCGAATTTGCAAAATTCTTCCAAAGTACCACAGTAGCAGCTCCTGTTATCATACCTAAGATTGCTCCTACTCTTGTCATCCTACTCCAAAATAAAGAAAAAAGCATTACAGAACCAAAAGAAGCTCCAAATCCGGCCCATGCATAAGAAACTATACTCAAAACACTTGAGTTTTTATCAGTAGAAATCAAAAACGCTATTACAGCTACCAATAAAACACCTAATTTACCTAAATTTAATACAACATGACTTGGCGCATCTTCTCTAAAAATCTTTTTATAAAAATCTTCCGCTATAGTAGAACTTGAAACCAGCAATTGTGAACTTGCTGTACTCATAATAGCTGCTAAAATAGCACTGAGTAAAATACCTGCTATCCAAGGATTAAATAAAAGCTGCGACATCACGATGAAAATCTTTTCAGGATCTTGCAAACTTAATTCAAATTTATGCACATAAGCTATACCTAAAATACCTATCATACAAGCACTTAAAAGACAAACCGCCATCCAAGCAATACCTATAAAAGTGGCCATAGGAATATCTTTAGTAGAACGAATCGACATAAAACGCACTAAAATATGTGGTTGACCAAAATAACCCAAACCCCAAGCAAGTGCAGATATAATGCTTACAATTCCTACTCCTTCGCCCATAGATAAAGCTTGTGGCTTTATTTCTCTTACTATATTCATCGCTTCACCAAAACCACCTAAATGATAAAGCATAACCAAAGGTACAATAATTAAAGCCATCATCATTAAAAGCCCTTGTATCATATCCGTCCAACAAACCGCCTTATATCCACCTAAAAAAGTATAAGCAACAATAATAATCGTTCCAGTAGTTAAAGCATAATCGTATCTGATACCAAAAGTACTTTCAAAAAGTTTTGCTCCGCTTACAAGCCCTGATGAAACATAAAAGGTAAAAAATATCAAAATTACCACCGCACATACGATGCGCAGTATATGTTTATCATCATCAAAACGAGTTTCAAAATAATCAGGAATAGTCAAAGAATTTGCAATCACACTGGTATAAATTCTAAGTCTTTTTGCCACAAAAATCCAATTTAAACTAGCTCCTATAGTAAGCCCAATTGCAATATAAGAATCTATAAAACCACTTACATATAAAGCTCCCGGTAAACCCATTAAAAGCCAACCACTCATATCAGAAGCCCCTGCGCTAAGTGCAGATATCACAGGCCCCATAGTACGCCCACCTAGAAAATAATCCTCTGAATTTTTATTTTGCTTATAAAAATAAAAACCTATATAAAGCATTAATAAGGCATAAGCTACAAACATCACTGCTATTGGGGTATTAATTTGAACCACTTCCATCAATCTCTCCTTGATCATTAAGATATTGCTCTAATGCCTAAATTTCCATAACGATGAAAAGATATACTTAAAGCTTTTTCATTAAAATAATTTAAAAGTTCAAAACGACCATTTAATAATGGCTTTTCTCTTATAATGATTTTAGCAAGCTTTGCAGCCTCTTTGTAAATCTCATCATTTACATCTGGCTTTGCTAAATAACGCACTCTTTCATATTCTTTAATACTCTTGATAAAATTTTCTTTATTTTCTTTTAAAAACAATACTTTTGCTCCTATGCTTTGAACAATTCGTTCTATCATACTAACATCTTGTTCATCATAACTGATACTTAGATCAATATTTGCAATATTTGCACCTAAAACCACACCTAAAACATCTTTTAAGCTTTCATTTCCACAAAGTCTTAAAACCATATTCTTTATTTTAGTATAAGAAAAAAGATTATCTTCTCCACGAATATTGACATAATCTTTTGAAACACTAAACTCGTTTTTATAATGATAAGCATAAGATTGAGACATTTTAATTAAATTGTTTATAAAATCTTGTGCTTCTTTTAAATCTATTTGTGCTAATTTTTTTGAAAATTTATCTTCAATTAAATGATCATCAAAATCTTCTTGCTTAATCTCTAAAAATTGAGTGATATAATTATAAATTCCAACTTTTCTACCCAAACCTATAGCTGATTTTTTAATCCCACCAAAAGGTTGACGCAGCACTATAGCCCCTGTGGTTGGTTTATTGATATAAATATTTCCTGCTTCTATGTGAGTGTGAAAATACTCCCATTCTCTTTCATCTAAGCTTTCAAAACCTGCAGTTAAACCATAACCTGTGGAATTTACTATATCAATAGCTTCTTTTAAGTCTTTAGCCTTCATCACACTTAAAATCGGTACAAAAAGTTCATTCATATGAGTAAAATCACCCTTTTTAGTGCCATATTTTATGCCTGGAGTCATCAAATAAGGATTATCCTCTAAAAACTTAGGTTTTAATGCCCATTCTTCATAAGGTTGTAATTCATCTAAGGCCTTTTGAACTTTAGAACTTGGCTTATCAGCTAAAGTACCTAATTTATTTTTAAATTCAAAAGGATTGCCCACTGCCATAGAACTCGCAGCATCCACTAAAGTCTTTTTAAATTCTTCATCATGATAAACCTCTTCTTCTAAGACTAGCAAAGAAGTAGCTGAACATTTTTGACCGCTATTGCTAAAAGCAGAATGAATGATATTTTTAATCGCACTATCACGATCAGCAAATTTAGAAACTATAGTCGCATTCTTTCCGCCAGTTTCAGCACTTAAAAGCAAGGTTGGATTAGCTTTTAACATAGCATAAGCAGTATCCTCTCCTCCTGTAAGAATTGAAAATTTAATCGCTTCATCAATAAGTAAATATTTAGAAATATCACTTCCTTTTGAAGGTAAGAAAATCAAAGCATCTTTTGGAATACCCGAATCCCAAAAACACTTACAAAGCATATAACCTGTTAGAGTTGAAAGTGAAGAAGGTTTGTAAATCACCACATTACCTGCGGCTAGTGGTGCAGCTATAGTACCTACTGAAATTCCTATAGGAAAATTCCAAGGAGCTATGGTAACCCCTATACCTTTAGGTGTGAATGTAACTTTTGGATTTTGTTTTTTAAGCTCTTCTAAAGAGTGCGGATAAAACTCTATAAAATCAATAGCCTCACTTACTTCAGGATCGATCTCTAAAAAGGTTTTGCCCACTTCTAAAGCTGCCAAACCTATCAAATCCCCTCTTCTTTCTCTCATCAGTTTTGCACTTTTGGCTAAAATTTGATAAATTTCATCATGACTTTTTTGTGTAAATTTGGAATTTTTAGCTACTTCTAAAGCTTGTTTGATTTCTTTTTCTCCTGCTAAATAAGCCTTTCCTATAACTCTATCTTCGATCTTATCTTTAACTTCTAAAACATTTAAATTTTCTGCTTTAAAATCAAGTTCGCCTATAACAGGATAAACATCATAATCTTTTAAATTTTCATATTTAGTTTTAATTTCTTTAGCCCACGCTCTATTTTGTGCTAAAATAAAATCCGTATCGCTTTCATTGCTAAATTTTTTACTTTCATAAGAACTTATGATATTTGATTCTTTATTTCTATCTTGCTTACGATGTGTAGTATTATCAAGAGTTTTTATGCCTTCTAAAGATTTTAAAAAAAGTTCTTTTTGGATATTCCAGTTTTTATCTCCTACTTTAAGATTGAAAAAATAACGCATAAAATTATCTTCACTTGTATTTTCATCAAGGCGTCTTACAAGATAAGCAATGGCATTGTTAAAATGTGCTTCATCGCAAACTGGGGCATAAAGGATTAGATCATGCATTTTAGATAATTCATAAGAACATTGCAAACTCATACCTTCAAGCATTTCAAAAGTAAAAGAATCCAAAGCACCCACTTCACTTATACGTGTATAAGCATAAGCAATCTCAAAGATATTATGACTTGCAATTCCTATGTTGATGTATTTATAATTGTCTCCTTCAAGAATAAAATCAAGCATTTTATTATAATTACTATCAGTATCTATTTTTTTGTAAAAAGTAGGAAGCTCCCAACCCTTTTGAGACGCAATGGTTTCTTCACTTTCCATATTAGCACCCTTAACAAAACGGATCTTAATAGGCTTCATACCTTTTAAAACCCTCTCTTTTGAAAAAGCAAAAAGTTTTTTAAGATACTTATAAGAATCAGGAATATAAGCTTGCAAAACAATCCCTGCTTTAATATCAAATTTAGCCACACTTTCCATAAAAGCTGCAACGGTGAGCTCTAAATCCCTAAATTCTTCCATATCAAGATTGATAAATTTAGATACACCTTGTTTTTTCTCTTCTTCTAAGGCTAAAGCATAAAGATAATCTAGTCTTTTTACGACCTCTTCTTTGGAATAATTAAAATCTATAATATTAATTTGTGAAAAAATAGTAGTAATTTTTATGGAAATATAAGTGATATAGCTTGATTTTAAGGCTTCTTCGTATTTTTGCATACGATATTTACTCTCAGCTTCACCTAAAACCTCTTCGCCGATTAAATTCACATTTAAGGTAATTTTATCTTGCTCTTTTCTTTTCTTAATATGTGGTTCTAAAACACTAGGATTTGCATCTAGAACCATAGCTTTAGTATCTTCTCTTAAATATTTGACAAAAAAAGGTACACTTAAATTAGGAGCAAATTTGCCAAAATTTAAAAAGCTAAAAAGTAGGAATTTTTCAAAAGTGCTAAAAAAATCCGCTATGCCATATTTACTCAAAGTATATTCTATAAGCTCAAAACTTGCATTTTTATCTTTACATCTAAAAGAACGATCTAAAAGTTCTATAAGCATAACTTTATTTTTGGGATTATTAAGAAGTTTTTGCATTTTAGCATGAAATTCTTTTTCAGAATTTGAAATATTGGCTTCTATTTGTCCTTGCAATTCTTCAGCTAAAGCTAAAGCTTTTTGTATCATTTCGTATCTCCTAAGATAAAATAAATTTTAATAAATAATATATAAATAAGATAAAAAATAATATTTTAAATCATAGAAAATGTATAAAAAATGATAAAAAAAAATTTTAATGGGTATATAAGTAACAAAAATTAAGAAATGATAATATCATTTTCTTGCTTATTTACAACCTTGGCAATAATTTTAGCTTGAATATTTTCATCTTCTAGTTTTTTTAAACATTCTAAGGATTCTTTTTCACTTATAGAAATTAAAAGTCCTCCTGAAGTTTGCGGATCACAAAGTAATAATTTTTCTTCATTTAAATCAGGGATAAGTTCTTTTATAAATTCTAAATTTTTATAAGCTCCAGCAGGAATTAAACCCATATTAAAATACTCTTTTACTCCATCTAAAAAAGGAAGTTCACTTTCAAAAATTTCAAAAGAAATATTTTTATTTAGCATTTCTTTTAAATGTCCTAAAAGTCCAAAACCTGTGACATCACTCATGGCATTTGGATGAAATTTAAGAGCAATTTGACTGGCTTTATAATTTAACTCCATCATACTTTTAAGCATTATATCTAAATGTTTTTGATTTAACATTTGTGCCTTTAAAGCTGTACTTAAAATTCCTGTTCCTAAAGGCTTGGTTAAAATGATACAATCTCCAACTTTAGCCGTATTATTAGCAATAAATTTACTAGGATGTACTTTTCCTGTAACACTAAGTCCAAAAAAAAGCTCAGTGCTTTCTATAGTATGGCCACCCACAACTAAAGCATTGCATTCTTGAACCTTATCATTTGCACCTTCTAAAAGCTCTTTTAAGATGTTTAAATCATGATTGCAAGTATCAAAACCTACTATATTTAAGGCATTAATTACCTCTGCACCCATAGCAAAAACATCGCTTAAAGCATTTGCTGCAGCAATAGCACCAAAATGATAAGCACTATCTACTATAGGAGTGATAAAATCAAGCGTTTGCACCAAAGCTAAATCGCGGCTGATTTGATATACGCTTGCATCTTCATTATTTCCGATATCACTAAGTAAAGCAGGAGTTTTTTGCATGAAATTTAAAATTGTTTTAAGACCACCCGGGCTTAATTTCGCTGCTCAACCTGCTGCTTTAACAAAATGAGTTAAATTTTGATTTTTATATTGCAGTGTTTTTCCTTATAGAGTAATGATTTTTGCTTTACCAAAAAGCTCGTTTAAAATTTCATAAGCATTGCCTATATTTCCTATTTTAAGTTCTTTGCTTTTATTAAAAAATTCTAGACAAGCTCCACAACTTATGATCTCAATACCTAAATTTTCAAGTTCTTTCATAGCTAAATGTGCTTTATGATTTTCATCAACATTGATTAAAACACTTTCATTTACGCAAAGAATTTTACTTGGAGCATGATCTAAATTTTTTAAGGTACTTAAAAATCCTACAAGTAAATTTTGTCCCAATTCACCCTCACCCACTTTGTCGGTTTTTAAAAATAAAACATTATAATCGTGAATATTTACTTCACTAGAATTAAAATTCTTTTTTTGTACTTTGATGCAAAACTCTTGTGCATTTTCATCTACAACAGGGTTTAAACTTAAAGAGCTAAGAAATTTTACAACATTATTTTTTGAAATAATAGAATTTAAAACAATTTCTAAAATTTCATTTTCTTGAAGTTTTTCAAGAGCGTTTTTTGTTTCAACTATAGGCTGAGGACAAGAAAGATTGCGACAATCAATTTTCATTATTTTTCCTTGATATTAGCTTTGAAAAATAATATTATTTTATTACTTGTTTTGTGTTTAAAAATTTTAAATAATATAGAAAAAATTTAAAAGCTCAAAAATGAGCTTTTTTTAAAATCTTTTTTTATCCACATCTTCAAGAATTGCCGCAGCAATTTGATTGACTTCATTTGTTATATTATTGGTAACATTTGCAACTTCGACATTTTCCTTAGTTACAGTTTCAAGTTGTGCTATAGCATCGTTAATCTGTGTGATTCCTGCTGTTTGTTCTTTTACAGATTCTGCTACTTCATTTACGCTTTGAACAAGTATATTAATATTTGCCTCGATTTCAGATAAGGATTTTCCTGTTCTTTCCGCAAGCTGTCTTACCTCATCTGCAACAACTGCAAAACCACGCCCATGTTCTCCAGCACGTGCAGCTTCAATAGCTGCATTTAAAGCAAGAAGATTCGTTTGCTCAGCGATATCTTTAATCACATTGACAATATTTTTTATATCATCAGCTTGTGAAGCAACCTCAACTGTTTTTCCACTTACATTTTGCATAGAAGAATTAATCTCCTCCACAGCTGCAGCCGATTGTTCTAAAGAACTCGCTTGTGCATTAGAGCCATCAGCAAGTTTTTGCATAGAATTTTTTAACTCTTCTGACTGATTGGCTAAATCTTTAGCAAAATTTGAAGAAGCCAAAAGCATCTTTTTAATTTCTTTGCCTAAAATATTAGTTGTAATCTCAACTTCACCTTTAGCATTAAATACTTCTGTACTAAAATCAAGAGCCTTATAACTATCAAAAACTCTATTAATTTCATTCATATTAGAACCAATTTTACTTTGTAAAACATCAAGCATCCTATTAAGAACATTTTTAAGTTCTACTAATTGAGGATTTATAGGATTTTTAGTAATTCTTGCAGTTAAATTACCCTTTTCGATTTCTCTAGCAGTTTGCACCGATTCATCTACAGCATTTTGATCTTGTTCTAAAGATATTTGAATCTTTTCAATATTTTCATTTATGATTCTTCCCATTGCTCCTAGCTCATCATTAGCACGAATTTCAATAGCCTTAGGTTCAATTTTTTCATGATTTAAAAAACGGAAAAATGATTCTAAAGAACTAAGAATCACAGGCAATCTAGATGCGACAATTTTTCTTACGCAATAATAAACCACTCCTAAAACAACAAAAATAAAAATAAAAGATGCACCAAGAATAATTAATTGTAATTTTTTTAAGGGTTTAAATACTGAATATTTAGGAGCAGTTACCAAAACTGCCCAAGAACTATCTTGCACTTTAAAACTATTAATCGCAGCATAAGAATCATCACCATCAGAAGCTATATAGTTAAAAACTCCATTTTTTCCTTCACTTATGGCCTTATAAGTTTCTTGTGCACCTTTATTAGGATTGATATCTTTTAAATTTTTTAAAACTAGATTTTTATTTGGATGTATCGCCATAAAACCATCTGAATTTAAAAGAACTCTTAATTCACCATCATATTTTTGACCTTTAGGGTCTAAAAGATAAGTAGCAATATCTGAAAAATCTAAAGTCATGCCTATGACACCTACAACTTGATTTTTTCGATCAAAAATAGGCATAGCAACATTTACAGCATCAAAATCTTGACCTTCTAAATTCATCTTAATAGGACGGCCTATATATACTTTATTTTCCCCATATTTTGCTTTTTTTAATATATCTTGCACAACTTGCAGATTAGCTATTTCATCACTAGCTTGTATTGCTTTTATTCCGCCTTTATTATCCTTTTCTTCATCAGCGTAAAGCATAACAAATTTTCCACTTTGAGTATTAAAAAATTTACTCTCTTCTTTAAAGTATTCTGGCGGATCAATAAGATATAAATAAGTAAAATTAGAATAAGCACTATTATCAAAAGTATTGGTTATAATATTTGTTATATTGTCTATATCTAAATCTTCTTTAGAGGTTGATCTAAACATTTCTGTTAAAGTACCTGAAATACTTTTATTTAAAGCGATCATTTCCCCAAAAATTCCTTGAGTTTGAGTAGCATATTCTTTCGTGATAGAAGCAAGAATATCTTCTGTATTTTTGGTAATATTTTGACTTACTTGTTTTGTGATTAATGAAATTAAAATAACAAGTCCAATAACAACAACAGCTGCCACAGAAAAAATAAGTTTTAAACCTATATTTAAAGATTTAAACATCTTATAACTCCTAAAATAAAAAATTTAGATTCTAATTTTAACATATTTTTAAAAAAATAATATTAATTAATTATAAAAAAATTATGTATTAGTATTTTTTGATAGAAGATTTATTTTTTTCCTTTTAAAAACAATTCTTTAAAGCGTTTATTAGCGTATTCTTCTATGTCTTTTTGCAAAATAGAGTAATTTTCCATCAATTCCATAGCTCTAGGAGTAAGTTTTGTTCCTGATTCTTTAGAGCGTCCTTGTCTTGTGCTAACTAAAATTTCTTGAGAATTTTTTTGTAAGGTTTGTAAATGCATCCAAGCTTTTTTATAATTAATCCCCATAAGTTTAGAAGCATGTAATAAACTACCTGTTTGTCCGATAAGTTCTAAAAGTTCTGTTTTTCCTCGACCAAAAAGCAAATCTCCATCCGCATTTTCAATCCAAGTTTTTGTTCTTACTATAAATTGCTTACCTTTTTTTTCTTTAAAACAACCAAGTTGACAATACTTTACATCAACCTTATAAGTTTTTAAAGCTGAACGCATACTTTTAAGTCCACAACCTTCTTTAGCAATATCTCTTGCATCTTTACAAAAAATTCTACGCTTTTCATCTAAACTAGGTTCTATTTTTTTAAGCACTTCAATCTTTGCTTTTTCAAAATCTAAATGTCCAAATTGCCCCAACTCGCAATTATCAATTCTCATGTGATTTTCATCGGCTAATTGTCCGATTTTTTCTATATTTATATTAAATTTCTTTGCAATTTTAAAAGCCGTACCACAATCTAATTTTTCATTGCTATTTAACAATTCTCTCATATATGAGATGATTTCTTTTTCTTGATTTTTATCCATGAATTCTAAATTCTCCACTATAAATATTGATCTTATTTTCTCTAGCAAAACCACAAAGCGTTAAATCAAATTTTCTTGCTATCATAACCCCTAAACAAGTAGGAGCCGTGCGTGAAACAAGCACTGGAATTTTATGCATAACTGCTTTAGCTACCATTTCAGAACTTAGCCTTCCACTAACCATTAAAAAACATTGACTTAAATCAACCCCAGCTAAACGTGCTTTTCCTAAAGCTTTATCTATGGTATTATGTTGAGCTATATCTTCACCTATAAAAAAAGTTTTCTCATCTACAAAAAGCTTAGCCGTATGCACACAGCCTGTTTTCTCGTAAAGCTCGCATTGAGTATAAAAAGTACTCATTTGTTTTAAAATTTCACCTTTGCTAAATTTTGCATCAGAACTAATTTTACTCGCTTCAATGGCTTCTGGATCGATATTTGCAGTATGTGCTCTACCGCAACCACTTATAACTACACCTTCAGCATTAAGCTTTGCTAAATTTTCTTTATCAATCTTTGCTTTAATATGCACACTCATACCATCATCTTTTGTTTCTATGCTCTCAATATCGCTTACTTTCGCAATGATATTTTCACTCATTAAATATCCTATTGCTAATGCCTGTTCATCTACAGGAGTTGCCATTAAAGCACCTACTTTTTCATCATTAATAAAAATTTCAAGCTTAATTTCACGCACTAAAGTATCATCGCATGTAAAAGATTCATTGCCTTTATATTTTAAAATTTGAGTTGTAAATAACGGATCCATACCTTATCCTTTAAATATCTTTAAATAATATTATATCAAAAAAACATAAATAACAAATTCACATATGGAAAAATAGATTTTAGATTCAACTTATAAAAGAAAATTCGTTCTATTTATTTCAAAAAAGCTTAAAACTACCGCTATGTAATAACATAGCGGTTAAAGATTAAATTTTTACATTAGGATCATAAGAAAAACTAGGTTCAATTTGCTTTTTATTGCTTAATTCTTTATACCAATAAGAATGTAAAATATAAACCTCTTCTTCTTCTTTATAACCACTAATCATAGAATGGATACTGCCTTTGATTGCAAATACTGCCATATAAATATGCACACCAAAAAACACTGCACACACTATACCCAAGAAATTATGCACTATAGCTGAAATTCTTAAAAGTTCAATGTGAGTTAAACCAAAAAGACCTTGAATTGCCGTGGAATTAAAATCAAGAAAATACATAAATCCACCTGTAATTATCATCAAAAATCCACCAAATACAGCTATATAATACCAAGATTTTTGACCAAAATTAAACTTACCTGCAGGTACAGGACGTTTTACTTTGCTTAAATAACCACCTACTATCATCATCCATCTGATATCATAACTTGCAGGAAGCATTCTTTTAATCCACCATAAAAACATAGGGATTATAGAGATGATAAATAAAACCGTTGCAAAAGCATGTAAATTTTTACAAACCCTTACAAAAAGTCCGCCTCCAAAAGTCGCCCCAAACATCATCACAAAACCAGTTGGCACTAAAATCACCCAAGAAATTGCCGCGATAAAATGAAAAAGTCTTTCAAATAATGTAAAAGCATAAATTTTCTTTCCATCGTGTGAAAATTGCTTAGGTCCTATAACCATATAATGCAAAGCAAATGCAGACAATACCGCAATAACAGCGATTAAAGCTATAGTAGCTATATATTCACCTTGCAAAGTTGTCCAAAGTTTGCCAAAAGTATCATAATTTGGGATATTTGTAATACGATGAAAATCCCAAATTTGAGTATCTTGTCCCATTCTCTCGCTACCATAAGCAAATAAACTCACTACGCTTAATAAAAGCGTTACAAATACTTTTCTCATAAGCGTTCCTTTCCTGTGTAAGCAATCTTCCATTCCAAACTTTCCGAAGGATTTGGAATGCCATAATTTCTATTCATAAGTCTATTATGATAAATCTCTTCTATTTTAGAACTTTCACCTACTAAAAGTGCTTTTGTCGAACACATCGCAGCACATACAGGGACTTTTCCTTCTGCGATACGATTTTGACCATAAAGTTCTCTTTCTTTTTCTGAATTCGTTGCTTCAGGGCCACCTGCACACATAGTACATTTATCCATAATGCCTTTATTTCCAAAAACACTATCTTTTGGAAATTGTGGTGCACCAAAAGGACAAGCATAAAGACAATATCCACAACCTATGCAAATTTCTTTATCATGCAAAACAATACCATCAGCACGGATGTAAAAACAATCCACAGGACAAACGATAGAACAAGGAGCATCATCACAATGCATACAAGAAATAGAAGTTGAAACTTCTTTTCCTTGAATTCCTTCATTTAAAGTAATCACACGGCGGCGGCGAATATGAATAGGAAGCTCATGTGCTTCATCACAAGCTACCGCGCAACCATTACAATCAATACAACGCTCATTATCACAAAAGAATTTCAAGCGTTCTTTTTCTAAATTTGCAAAATTTACCTTACTCATTTTCCATCCTTACTGATTCTACAAAGTCCACCTTTAGTCTCTGGAATCTGACACATGATATCATAACCATAATTTGTTACCGTATTAGCACTTTCTCCGCTTGCATAAGGCTTAGTTCCTTCTGGGAAATTGTGCGTTAAATCCACGCCTTGCATAACTCCTGTAAAATGGAAAGGCAAGAAAATCATATCTTTTGCTACACCTGGATTAACCTTCACTCTTACATGAATTTTAGTACCTTCTGGAGAATGCACCCAAATCATATCTCCTGCTTTAATGTCTTGCTCTTTTGCTAATTGAGGATTGATCTCACAAAACATTTCAGGCGTTAAACGCGTTAGATACATAGATGCTCTATTTTCCATACCTGCACCATTTAAATTCACAAGTCTTGCAGTAACAAGATTAAGCGGGAATTCTTTAGAATAATCCTTAGCTTGTTGCACAGAAACAAATTTAGTATCCACGCGGTAAAGCGCTTTTTGATCTTCAAAACTTGGATATTTTTGCACCAAATCGTTTCTTGGAGAATGTAAAGGCTCACGGTGGAGTGGAATTTTATCTTTAAAAGTCCAAACTACAGCTCTAGCTTTAGCATTTCCATAAGGAACTATGCCTTTTTCTATACATTTAGTTGCTATGATATTGCTATCATCATAAGACCAAGTTGATCCCATTTTTTCTTTTTCTTGAGCACTTAAAGTAATACCTAAAACTTTTTCTATATTATCTTTAGTAATTTGTGGATAACCTGTATCAATAGGTGAATTTAAAGGTGCATTTTTAGCAAGTAAACTCTCTCCTTCATATTCAAGTCCAAAATTGTTTCTAAAGCCCATACCACCTTTTGCTACTTCAATGTCGGTATTATAAAGCACAGGAGAACCTGGGTGCTTATCACTCCAACAAGGCCAAGGAAGCCCGTAATACTCGCCAGCAACTTCGTCTTTTCCTTCTAAAGTTACCTCATCAAATTTATCCCAGTATAAAGTATGCTTTTTAAGCCTTTCAGGACTCCAACCATTAAGCCCTATACTTCTAACTGCTTTTGCAATTTCTCTTGTTGCATTTTCAGGCCAAACAATCTCACCTTTTTCATCGCGTAAAGTCTTGGTAAAGTCTTCATAAAAACCTAATTTTTTAGCAAGCTCAAATAAAATTTCTTGATCTTCCATGCTTTCATAAAGTGGATCTACAACTTTAAATCTCCATTGTCCGCTACGATTTGTTGCTGTTACACTTCCGCTTGTTTCAAACTGTGTTGCTGCAGGTAAAAGATAAATTCCATCTTTTCTTTCTGCAATAATCCCTGCTTCATTTACAAAAGGATCGGCTAAAACTAAAAGCTCTAAAGCTTCCAAACCTTCTTTAACTTTTACTTGTTGTGCAGTCGAAGTAATACCATTTCCCATAACTACTAAAGCTTTTAAAGGCGTTCCTGCATTATCGATAGCATCATTTCCATCTTTTCCATTTAAAGCCGCTGCCCACCATCTAGCAAGTGAAAGCCCAGTTTTATGCATCCAATCTTTGCTTACAAAATTTCCTAAAAGCCACTCATAATCCACACCCCAAATTTTGGCATAGTATCTCCAAGTCGCTTCATTTAAAGGATAATAACCTGGTAAATTTTCGCTCAAACAAGCCATATCTGAAGCACCTTGAACATTATCGTGTCCGCGTAAGATATTAACTCCACCACCAAATTTACCTATATTTCCAAGTACCATTTGCACAATAGGTGCTAAACGTGTATTTGAAGTTCCTACAGTATGTTGAGTTAAACCCATAGCCCAAATAAGCGTAGTTGGTTTGTTTTTAGCTACTTCGTGAGTGATTTGCACCAAAAGTTCTTTAGAGATCCCTGTAACATTTTCCACTTCTTCAGCTGTCCATTTTGCTGCTTCTTCACGAATTTTATCAATTCCAAAAACTCTTTCATCAAGATATTTTGTATCTTCCAAGCCTTCATCAAAAATGATTTTTAACATTCCATACATGAAAGCAATGTCAGTTCCTGGACGAATTCTTGCATAAATATCCGCTTTTGCTGCACTTTTTGTAAATCTAGGATCTACAACGATAAGCTTTGCACCTTTTTCTTTTGCTTTTAAGAAATGTCTAAAACCCACAGGGTGATTTACCGCTGGATTTGCTCCAATGATAATGATACATTTACTTCTTTGGATGTCTCCAAGATGGTTTGTCATAGCGCCATAACCAAATGTATTCGCCACACCGGCGACTGTTGCGCTGTGTCAAATTCTAGCTTGATGATCTACATTGTTCGTTCCAAAAAATGCTGCAAATTTTCTTATATAATAAGCTTGTTCATTATTAAGTTTTGCAGAACCTAAAAACATAACACTTTCAGGATTTTCTTTACGATAAGCAGCTAGTTTTTCTCCGATCTCACTTAAAGCTTGCTCATAACTTATGCGTTTCCATTCTCCATTTTCTTTTTTCATAGGATATTTTAAACGCACATGTGAACGCACCATATCGATCATATCAGATCCCTTGCAGCAATGTCCACCTGAACTCACAGGATGATCTTGAGCGATTTCTTGACGCACCCAAACACCATTTTGCACTTCTGCAATAATCCCACAGCCTACAGAACAGGCTGTACAAACTGTTTTTACTTTTTTACTACCTTCATAAGCTTCTTTAAGCTCATCAGCACTCGCTTCTCTTAAAGTTTCACTTCTAGCAAGCAACGGTGTTGCTAGGCTTGAAAGTGCTGCCATTTTAAGAAAAGAACGACGCGTAAGCTTGATATTTTCACCTACACTTGACATTACTCAGCCTTTATATAATAATTTTCCCAATTAGCACTTCTTTGAAAAAGCACTTCTTTTTTCTTACTTTTACCTTTAACTAAATCTTTTCTTTCTTCATCTTTAGCTAGAGCTAAAGTTGTGCTACCAAGCACTCCAGCAGCCCCTAAGGCAAAAGCGGATTTTTTAAGAAATTCCCTGCGATTTTTCACGAGTCCTCCTTTGTTTATTTGCTTCTCTTCTTAAAAATTCTGAACGCGATAGATCGTTTTGCACTTTTTTAGAATTTATTTTTGCAGGTTTTTCCACTTCAAAGCAAAGTCTTTCAAATTCCATAAAAGCCGATGCAATACTTGCAATTTCCTTATATAAATTCGCATTTTTATTCATGAAAACATCGCCTAAAAACTCATCAATGCTTTTATTGATCACTTTTTCAAAAAGCTCTTTGGCTAAATCATCTTCATTTTGCCTTAAAAATTCACTCATCAACAATAAACAAAATCCAACACTATCTTCACTTTCTTTAAAAAATTTTTCATTGCGTCTTATTTTACTTTTGACTAAAATTTGACGCACGCAAAGTAAAGGATTTGAATTTTCAAAACCTTCTTCTATGTAAGAAAAAGTCGTTGGAATGCTATTTTTAAGACTTAAAAAAAGCAAATCATATTCTTTAAAAAATGCTTGTATAGAATTTTCATCATCTAAATGCTTAAGCAAGATATCAAAATTTGATTTTAAATTTTCATCAAATAAACATTCTTGCATTGTCTTTAAATACTCTTGTAATTTTGACAATCTTTCTTCAGAAAATGAAAAAACAAAAAGCTCTCCTAGACATTGATAATAAAGACTTCTAGCTAATCTTAATTTTTCCAAATCCATTAAAGCCCCCATGCATTCAAAATTTTCAAAAATAGCTTTAAATTTTGCTTGAATGAATATTATGCAAAATATACCTAATATTCATTTTAAAGCCGATTTTTAAATCGATTTATCTTAATACTATTTGATTTAAAAATCACTGAATTTCAATAAAATTCCACAAGGATTTAAAATCTTAAAAAAATCATACCAAAGTATTGAAAATTAGATATTTGAGTTGATTTTATATTTGAAAAAATAAAATACTTTGCATAAAAATTTATATCTTTGATTCTCTTCCAAATAAAATTAACATTTTATGCAAATTATAAATAATACTAATTTCTTAAAGAATAATCCTTATAAGAAAATTCTCTTATCATTTGAAGTTCATTTTTACGGTCTAAAAACATGAGATTTGGAAGTCTTATGCCATTAAAAGTTGTGTTTTTCACAATGGTGTAATGAATTTGATCTAAAAAAACAATTTTATCGCCGATTTTAAGCTTTTTATCAAAGGCATATTCTCCCATTACATCACCTGCTAAACAAGTATTTCCAGTAAGTAAATAGGCAAATTCGTTTTCTTTTAAGTCTGAAATTTTTTCATTTTCTCTTGTGGCCAAAATTCTAGCATTTAAAACTTCACTTGTATAAGGCATGATGATAGTATCTGGCATATGTGCTTCGCTTGAAGTATCTAAAATAGCAATTTGTTTTTCATTTTCTATGATATCTACTACACTAGCAACCAAATTTCCTGTTTGCCAACCCACTGCTTCACCTGGTTCAAGATAAACTTGCACACCGTATTTATCGCTGAAATTTTTACACAAAGCAATAAGTTTTTCAACATCATAGCCTTTTTTGGTGATGTGATGTCCTCCTCCAAAATTCACCCATTTCATTTGCCCTATCCATTTACCAAATTTCTCCTCAAAAGCCTTTAAAACAGCCTCTAAAGCATCAGCACTTTCTTCGCAAAGTGCGTGAAAATGAAGTCCTTCTATAGCATTTAAATCCACATTTTCAAAATCTTTAGCACGAATTCCAAGTCTTGAGTATCTTCCACAAGGATTGTAAAGTTCTTTTGGGGCTAGAGAAAATTCAACATTACAACGAAGACCTAAGGAATTTTTTTGTGTTTTAGCTTGAAATTTATGAAATTGAGCTAAAGAGTTAAACACTATATGATGAGATAAACTGGCTATTTCACCTATTTCATCTTCTTTAAAAGCAGGCGAATAAGTATGAATTTCTTTATCCATGTATTCTTTAGCAAATTTTGCTTCCCAAAGTCCGCTACAAGTGCAACCTTTTAGGTATTCTCCGACAATTTTCATAGCTCCTGAAAAAGCAAAACCTTTTAAAGCTAAAAGCACTTTAGCTCCGCTTTTTTCGCCAACACTTGCTAAAAGCTCACAATTTTTTCTTAATTTATCTTCTTCTAAAATATAAGCTGGAGTTTGAATTTTTTCATAAAACATTATTTTTCCTTGATTAAATTGCTAAAATCATAACAAAATTAAACCAAATTTTCAAAATAAATATTTACTAAAAGTTAAAAAATAATGACTATAATACAAAAAATCAAGCAAAAGGAAAAACTAATGAATAGAAGAAATTTTTTAAAATTTAATGCACTTACTCTAGCAAGTATGGGTGTAGCCTATGCAAATCCTATGCACGATATGCACTCCATGCATAAAAATCATTCTATAAATCATGACTTAGATACTTCTTTTATAAACTTTGCTCCAAAAAATTTAAAGCTTTTAGATCCAAAACAATTCCCCCAAGGAGAAATTTTAAAAGCCTTGCCTTTACTCAAAAATGAAAGTAAAGAAAAAAATATTTTTCGTGCTACCCTAGAAATCAAAGAAAATCATATAGAACTTATCAAAGGTAAAAAAACCTTATTTTATACTTACAATGGCCTCGTGCCTGCTCCAAAAATAGAAGTTTTTGAAGGAGATAAACTTGAAATTTTAGTCAAAAACAAACTCAAAGAAGCTACAACTATACATTGGCATGGCGTTCCTGTACCACCTGATCAAGATGGAAGCCCACATGATCCTATCTTAGCAGGAGAAGAAAGAATATATCGTTTTGAAATTCCTCAAGATAGCGCAGGAACTTACTGGTATCATCCGCATCCTCATTATACCACTTCTAAACAAGTCTTTATGGGTTTAGCTGGGGCTTTTGTGATCAAAGCGAAAAAAGATGCTTTAAGTCATTTAAAAGAAAGAGATTTGATGATTAGCGATTTACGTCTTGATGAAAACGCTCAAATTCCAAACAACAACCTAAATGATTGGCTTAATGGTAGAGAAGGAGAATTTGTACTCATTAATGGACAATTTAAACCTAAAATTAAACTCGCCACAAACGAACGCATACGCATTTATAATGCTACTGCGGCAAGATATTTAAATTTACGCATACAAGGAGCTAAGTTTATACTTGTTGGTACTGATGGTGGACTTATAGAAAAAGCTATTTATAAAGAAGAACTTTTCTTAAGTCCTGCTTCTCGTGTAGAAGTTTTAATCGATGCTCCAAAAGATGGGGAATTTAGACTAGAAAGTGCTTATTATGATAGGGATAAAATGATGGTAAAAGAAGAACCTAATACCCTATTTCTAGCCAATATTAACCTAAAAAAAGAAAATGTAGAACTTCCAAAAAATTTAAAAATTTTCAAACCTTCAGAAGAACCTAAGGAATTTAAAGAAATAATCATGAGTGAAGATCATATGCAAATGCATGGTATGATGGGAAAAAGTGAAGGCGAATTAAAAATCGCTCTTGCGTCTATGTTTTTAATCAATGGCAAAAGCTATGATTTAAAACGCATTGATTTAAGCTCCAAACTTGGAGTAGTTGAAGACTGGATAGTGATAAACAAATCTCACATGGATCATCCTTTCCATATACATGGCACGCAATTTGAACTCATCTCATCAAAACTCAATGGCAAAGTTCAAAAAGCCGAATTTAGAGCCTTAAGAGATACTATAAATGTGCGTCCTAATGAAGAGTTAAGACTTAGAATGAAACAAGATTTTAAAGGACTTAGAATGTATCATTGCCATATTTTAGAACATGAAGATTTAGGAATGATGGGAAATTTAGAAGTAAAGGAATAAAATGGTAAAAGTGGAATTTTTAGGCCCTATAAATAAAGAAAATTTAGAACTTGAAGTAAAAAATTTAAAAGAATTAAAAGAAATTTTGCAAAAAGATGAGAGTTTAAAAGAATGGCTAGAACTTTGTGCCATATCTTTAAATGATGAAATCATTTTTGATGAAAACACCAAGTTAAAAGATGGTGATAAAATAGCACTTTTACCGCCAGTTTGTGGAGGCTAAATGAAACATTTTACACTTTATCAAGGCTCTTTAGATATTCCTAAAATTTATAGCCAATGGTATGAATTTTCCAAGGATAAAAACTGCGGTGCTTTACTGACTTTTTGTGGTATTGTGCGTGAAGAAGGAGGTATTGAGGCACTTAGTTTTGATATTTATGAATCGCTTTTAAAAAAATGGTTTGATGAGTGGCAAAAAAGAGTAGATTTTGATGGTATTAGCTTGCTTTTTGCTCACTCTATAGGCGATGTGGCGGTTCATGAAAGCTCGTATTTTGCAGGAATTTTAAGCAAACAAAGAAAATTAGGACTTAAACTTCTTAATGAATTTGTTGAAGATTTTAAAGCAAGTGCGCCCATTTGGAAGTATGATGTGATAAACAAAGAAAGAATTTATGCCAAAGAAAGATCAACCAAGCTTTGCGGTGCAGGACTTTTAAAAGGATAAAAAATGCTAATGTCTTATGAAGAAAGTTTAAAAATTTTACATTCTCATATCAAAACTTATGAAAAGATTGAAAAAATAGCTCTTACAGAGTGTTTAGGACGCATTTTAGCTCAAGATATAAAAGCCCTTAAAAATCAGCCTGAA
Organism: Campylobacter sp. CFSAN093224; assembly: GCF_012897395.1. Taxonomy (NCBI): domain Bacteria; kingdom Pseudomonadati; phylum Campylobacterota; class Epsilonproteobacteria; order Campylobacterales; family Campylobacteraceae; genus Campylobacter; species Campylobacter sp. CFSAN093224. Next base: position 1,438,396 of record NZ_CP040607.1, read on the forward strand.
TTTCCAACCTCGGCTATGGATGGTTATGCGATCAAATTTGAAGATCAAGACAAGCCTTTAAAAATTTTAGGCCTCACACCTGCGGGTACTATGCCACAATTTAGCGTGCAAAATGGTACTTGTGTAAAAACCTTTACGGGCTCACTCATGAGCGAGGGAAGTGATACTTTAGTCCCTGTTGAAAATGTACGCGTAGAAAATGATACTCTTTTTATAGAAAAAAAAGTTCCCCAAGCTTTTGCCGTGCGTGCAGTAGGAGAAAACTATAAAAAAGATGAAATTTTGCTCAAAAAAGGCACAAGGTTAAATTATAGCGAGATAGCTCTTTTAGCTGAACTTGGATTTTTTCACATTAGTGTGTTTATAAAGCCTATTGTAGGGGTTTTAAGTAGTGGAAGTGAGATCAAAGATCTAGGAGAAGCCTTGGAAAATCCTGCTCAAATCCGCTCTTCAAATCATATCGCCATAGCTAATTTAGCTAAAAATTTAAATTGCGATACAAGGGTTTTTCCTCTTTTAAAAGATGATGAGAAAGCCACTTTTTCCACCCTTGAAAGTGCTTTGCAAAGTTGTGATATTTTGGTTACAACGGGTGGGGTTTCTATGGGAGATTTTGACTTTTTAAAAAAAGCCATCAAAGAATACGAAATCATCATCGATAAAGCCGACATAAAACCAGGTAGACATATCAAAATAGCTAAGGCTAATGAAAAATTCATCATCGCCTTACCAGGTTTTCCTTACTCGGCTATGGTAATGTTTAATCTTTACGCAAGAGAGATTTTAAACTCTTGGTTACTTCAGCCTAAAGACTATATTTGCAAAGCCTTTTTACAAGGAAGTTACAAGAAAAAAACACCTTATTTGGAATTTGTCGCTTGTAACATAAAGTTTGAAAATGGACGCATTTTAGCCAATCTTGAAGGCAAAAAAGAAGGCTCTAGTGCGATTATAAACAATCTTAACAATAAAGCTGCCCTTATGGTGGTGCCAAAAGAATGTGAAATTTTAGAAAATGAAAGTTTAGTGGATATTATCTTTATGCCTTAAAATTATTTAAATAATTTTATTTCGATTTTAATCAACCCTAAATTTCAATAAGTTTCAAATTTGCAACCTCCTTTTAGTGGAGTAATTAGCCCTAGCGGAGTTTCAATCCACTAGGGTTTATTTTAGTCCCTTTTTAAATTTCTTTATGGTAAAATTATGGCAGTTTTTAAAAGAGCTTGGCGGTTGTTTTAGTCCCTTTTTAAATTTCTTTATGGTAAAATTAGTTACTCCAGGGATAGATGTATTTCCAGGTTTTAGTCCCTTTTTAAATTTCTTTATGGTAAAATAAATCGTAGAGCCAAGACAATAGCAAGAGAGTTTTAGTCCCTTTTTAAATTTCTTTATGGTAAAATTTGATGGTAGGGAATTTATATGGATTAATTGTTTTAGTCCCTTTTTAAATTTCTTTATGGTAAAATTGAAATAGGAAATGTAAATGCTGGAAATTCGTTTTAGTCCCTTTTTAAATTTCTTTATGGTAAAATACTTGCTCCATCAGTTTTATACCCTTTTTCGTTTTAGTCCCTTTTTAAATTTCTTTATGGTAAAATTCATAGGAAGTTTTAATCTTGGTAACTCAGTTTTAGTCCCTTTTTAAATTTCTTTATGGTAAAATCTACCCCTATCCACAACCGCCAAGTGATTAGTTTTAGTCCCTTTTTAAATTTCTTTATGGTAAAATAGATATTTACCAGATAATGAAAATTTCGGGGTTTTTTCATGAAAAATAGCAAAAATTATGCTATAATCTCATAAGAAATTTAAAAAGGGACTAAAATAAAGAGTTTGCGGGACTCTGCGGGGTTACAATCCCCTAAAACCGCTTTTAAAATTCAAATAAATTTTGCTGATGATATTTTTCTTGTTTTTTGTTTATTTGAATTTCTTCATTATTTGAATTTTTATATTTAAATTCTCCATGACTATCTATATCAAAAAGCGTTAAATTGGTTTCGTTATTAACTTTTTCGTTAAAAACTATGCCACCAAGCAAAAGCTCCATTTTATCAAATTGCTTTTCAGTGATGATTAAAGCCCTTACATTTCCATAAGGTGGCAAAATCTTTTTTACATTTTCAATAGAACTTTTTGCAGAACTTAAACCCTTGCAAATACGCATATAAACACTAAATTGCAGCATAAAATAACCTAATTTTATAAGATTATTTCTAAATTTACTTGCTAGTTTTTGCTCTTTTTTACTTTTAGTTGGCACATCAAACATCAAAAGCACACGCATAAATTTATCTTCAATCATCAAATTTCACTATCTTTAGTTCATCTTCATACAATAAAGCATTTTTAAAATTTGCCACATAATGATTTATCGCTCTGTTTAAAGGATAATTTTGCCCATCAAAATTGATTTTACTTTGTAAATTGCCAATCAACGCTCTTTTGTCATCTTTGCTTAAAAACTCACTTTCACCCTTAAGCTTTAAAACACAATCATCAACACTAGCCCTAAACACTTCTATCAAATCATCACAAAGCGCAAAAGAATTATAAATATTATCGTGCTTTATGCCAAGCCAAGGCAAAAGCCCACTTATGCAAACTGCTCTAATAATACAAGCCCTAATGATTGCATAGCCATAATTTAAAGCAGAATTTTCAAAGCAAAGCTCATCTCTTGAAAAAGAAGTACCAAACAAAGTTTTAAAATAAAGCGCCGCCGCAACAGCTTCAATATTTTTACTATCATTTAAGCTTACTTTTTTAGCCAAATTTATAAGCTCATTGCTTTGCTCTATTTTATTGTGTTTTTTTAAGATAAAGGCTTGATTTAGGATTTTATTTTTAATGATTTTTTGCCATAAAATAGCCTTTTTTTGAGCACTTACATTCATTTGCTCTTTTGCGATTTTTGCACTTTGAAAATGCCCTAAAAAAGGAGTAAAAACGCCATTTATACTATGAGTTTCATCGCAGGTTAATAAGATAATTTTATACTTTGCAAAGGCATTAAAAAGTGCGGAACTAATGCTTATTTGTAAGTTTTCTAAAACGATGATATTTATATCTTTTAAAAACAATTTGGCTATATTTTCATCTTGCTTAATCACAAGATGATTTAGCTCTAAATTTAGCTTGGCATTAGAGCTAATAAGCAGTGTTTTAAAAGCTTCATCGTAACTCATTTTTTAAAATCTTCTCTTTGTCTAAACTCAGCCTTTGTAACTTCCCCAAGTGCTGAAACTATGTATTTTTCAAATACTTTTAGATTTTGAATTCCTATGCTTTTTGCGATTACTTCTTTTTCATTTGCATTTTTAAACAATATTTTTTGATTTTTGCTTAGCGTTTCAAATTTATTATCGTGTTTTGAAACAATCAAACTAACAGTAGAGCTTGTAAAAGCATTATAATAAACAAATTCTGGCTCTTGCATATCTTTAGTTTGAATTAAAATCAAACTATCTTTGTATAAAGAAAAGCAAAACTCATAATTTTCATCCATTAAAATCCAGTCTTTTATCTCACCTTTTTTACTTCGTGCTACAGCTTTATTTGGTAATACTTTTAAAGCAAAATCCATAGTATAAATTGGCACAGCATAAAATTTATTTGTCTTTTTGTGTTTAAAAATATCCACTCTAAACATATCGCCATTTTTAACTATTTTACCATTTACTTTGCGGATTTTACCAAGCTCTAGGGCTTTTAAAACTCCTTCTTTTCCGCCGTATGATTGATAGAATTCTTCTTCTTTTCTAAATGTTTCTTCATGTAAAGCTCCACTTGGCTTTTTTCTCTCAGGTTTTGAGACAAAAATTTCATCAATTTTATCTAAAACCTTTTGCCTAAAACCACTAAAAGGCTCAAAAAACTTCCTTTTGTTTTTATAATCTAATTCACTAATTTTTTTTGCATAAAGTTCTGCACTGTTGCTTTCTTGCTCTTTTTTAAAATCTGAAAAAGCCTTTACGATAGAGTTGTTTGCATAAGCAATAATTACTGCATCGATGGCGTGATGAAGATGGTTATTTCTATCCTTAGTGCTAAAGCCCCAAGTGTGTCTTAAAGCCGATGTAAGCATACCGCTTTTTGCTTCTACATGCACTTTTGAGCCTTTTTGTGTGTCGTTTAACTTTGTATTTTCATCATCGCTTAAAGGTAAAAAATCTAAATAATCTTTAGTGTAGTTTAAAACAAGCCTTGCGATGTAGCGAGTATCGTTTAGATTTCTATCTTTAAAGTCTTTTTGCTCTTTGTCTTTGTAATTTTTATCTAAAATTCTTTTTTGCTTTTTAGTAGGTAAATTTTTTGCTAAAACTTCAATTTTCTGCCATTTTGCACTATCATTGCCAAAGGCTTCAAAGGGGGTTTTATTAAGTTTTTCTTGATTTTGCTTGGTAAAAACTAAAACTTTATTCATATAAGAATCATCAAAACTTCTAGAATAAGGGTAAATGTGATCAATTTCAAGCATTTTTTCATCTTGCAAATCACTAATTTTAATCTTTTCTCCACTATAAGCACAAAATTCTTTTTGTTCTTTAAATAATCTTAATTTTAAAATATTTTTGCTATTTATTTTTAAGCCTAGTTTTTCACATTCAAGTTCGGCGTCTTTTTTGGCCTTGTAGTTTTCGTTTTGCTCTTTTTCTATTTTAGCTCTTTGGCTGTGATTTTTACCTACTTCTCTTGCTAATTCAATGTTTATTTTATGCACTTTACCGTATTTTTTAAGTAAGGCATTTAAGACCTTTCTATATTCTTTAATCGCCCTTAAAACCACAGGATTAGTTACCTCATCTTTATAATAAGTTTCATTAAATGCGGGTAAAAAGTCTTTTTTATCTTCATTGATTGCTACTTTTAAATTAAGCTCATTGCAAGCTTCATCGTATTTTTTACCTTCAAGCATTAAAGGAGTGATAAGTTTTAAGGCTTTAAAACTTATATTTAAATGGTCTTTAAATTCCAATTTGCTTAAACTATCAATTTGATTTTGATTTAAATCATATTTTGCTAAAGCCTTTTTAAGTTTAATCTCATCTTTTATAAGGGTAATATCTTTTGCTATTTCATTTAAATCATCTTGGCTTAAATTATGCTCACCTAGGGCTTTTATAAATTCTTTGTATTTTTTAAACTCAATAAAATAAGTTCCTTTTTCTCCTTTAAATTCATAATCATCGCTTAAGCCCAAAAGCTTTTTTGTTTGTTTATAAGTTAGAGTGCCGTTTTTTAAAACTTCATTTAAAAGGGCGTTTAAATCATCTTTTGTATATAAAATTCCTTCAGTATTTTTAAGATTGTTTAAAAGATTGATAATTCTTGTAAGTGCTACAAACATAAAAGCTAAGGGCGAATTTTTTGGCGCTCTTTTTTCATCGGTAAAAAAACTACAATTTCCCACCAAATGAGAAAAATCTTTTAAAGCCCTTTTATAAAATGCTACACTAAGCACCTCTTCTTCAAATTTTTTTGAAAAAGAAAAGCCAAATTCTCTTTGTTTTTTAAAAATAAGCTTTAATTCATCTTTTAAAAAACTTTGCGCTATGCAGCGTTCATAACTTTCTTTTTTATTTCTAACATTTGTAAATTCTTTGGAATTTTCTTTGAATTTTTGAAAATACTCTTTATAAAGATACTCGCCCACACTTTGATAATTTGCTAGTTTTTCTTCATTTTGCTTGATAGCTTTTAAAATCGCACCTTTTTCTTTATCATCACTATTTTTAATATCATCATAGCCACGCCTTTTTGCAATATGTAAAATCACTCTTGCAAAATCTTGCTTACTTAAAAGCTCGTTTAAAGCTCTAAATCTTAACTCATAAGGGCTAATTAAAGATCCTTTATAAGCCTTGGCTAAACTTTCATCAAAGCTTTGATAATCTTCGTAATTTAACTTAAATTCATTTGCGATTAAATGTTTTAAGTGATTTAGCCTTGCTTTGCGTCTAGCAAGGCGTTTTCTAGCACTTCTTGCAAGGCGTCTTGGCAAGGCTAAGGATTCTCCTGTTTTGGGATTTTCAGCCTTTGTAAAAATCCTAACTCCACAATCTTTTAACTCATCATTTTCACTAAATGCCCAGCCAATAGAGCTTATTCCTATATCAAATGCCAAAATTCTTGCCACACTAGATCCTTTTTAATATTTATGATTTGTGTATAATTATAATACAAAAATCATTTTTTTAAACAAACATAAACTTTTCAGTAACCAAACTATATATGTTAATTTTATAATACAAAAAACAAGTAAAATTTTAAATGAAAAATATTTATTAGTTAAATTTTAGCTAAAATAAAAGCTAATAATAACTTTAGGAGAAATCATGCCAATTTTTATGATATGTTCTACACTTTTAGCGGTAATTGTCGTTGCTTATTATATACTAAAATATAATCTCATTTTTGTATTTTTCTTTCAAATATTATCTTGCTTATTTTTGCTTTTTACATCACAGGAACACCTATACCAAAAGCCCCAAGCAGAGAGCATACAAGCTTTTTAAATGTTTTACTTGATAGTTATCTTTTATCACAGCGATTTTTAAAAGTCAGCTTTCTGGAGTAGGGTTTATTATCATGAGTGTGGCAGGCTTTACTGCTTACATGAAACATATCAATGCTTCGGCAAAACTTGCTTTTTTAGCAAATAAACCCTCAGGAAAAATCAAAAAATAAATACTTAATTTTAAGTGGAACTTTTGTTGTTGGAATGGCTTTAAAAATCGTCATTTCTAGCTATGCTGGATTGCTTTTGTTAGCATGTATTTATCCTGTTTTAATCTCACTTAAAATCCGTCCTATTACAGCTGTATGTGTGCTTTCTTTAATTGCGCTTGATTATGGTCCAAAAGATGGAAATTCAATCAATATGGCGGATATGGTAGGACAAAGTGATAATGTCGTAGGACTTTCTTTAAATTATCAAATTTATAGTGTGATTACTTATGTTGTAGTTAATTGCCATCTTGATTCCTTTTTATTCTACTTGGATTGATAAAAGAGATAAAGAAAAAGGTGTTTTAAATGATGAAGTTGAAATTCCGCAAATCATTGATCCTAAATGCCCTACTTTTTTACATACTCTTTCCTTGGTTACCTGTTGTATTTTTATTTATAGCGTATTTTTTTACTATCAAGCTCGATGTTGTAACAGCAAATTTTGTAAGCATTTCTTTAGTTTTTCTTGTTGAATTTGCAAGACACAGAAATGCTAGAAAATTAGGCGAAGATATGATGGTGATTTTAAAAGCTATGGCTGAAATTTTTATCTCAGTCGTAAGCATAATCATCGCCGCTGGAGTATTTGCTGAAGGCATTAAAGCACTTGGTGGAGTTAATATCCTTGCTAACGCGGTTTCAAATCTTGGAACAGGAAATTTTGCATGGTTTGGAATTCTTTTGAGTATAGCTATTTTAAGCTTTTTAGTTTATTTTGCCACAGTGATTATGGGAAGTGGAATTGCCGCTTTTAATACTTTTGGAAAACTAGCTCCTGATATAGCTACAAAATTAGGCGTTGCACCTATTACTCTAGTTTTACCTATAGAAATTGCATCTTGTTTAGGTCGTGCAGCTTCACCAATAGCAGGCGGAATCATAGCTTTAGCTGGATTTGCAAAAGTAGCTCCAATGGATATTATAAAACGAACCACTCCTCTTTTACTTATCGCTATGCTTGTAAATGTACTTGTAGCCTTTTATCTAGCACAAACCAATCCTTTGCCAAAAGAACAAAACACTACAAAAATAGAACTTAAAATACAAAAATAAAGCGTATTAACGCTTTATTTTCATTCTAAAACAATACCTTCATTAATGCAAATTTCGCCGATAATAAAGGCATCTGAATTTTCTAAAATCTTACTTACATTAGAAGGATCTACAACCATTACTAAACCCACTCCCATGTTAAAGCTTCTATACATTTCGCTTTCTTCTACAGCCTGTCCTATAGTATAAAAAATTTCAGGAGTTTTAAGATGATGTTTGCGTATAGTTGCACCCATACCACGAGGTAAAACGCGTGGTAAATTTTCTACTAAACCACCCCCTGTAATATGTGCTAGAGCACTGATATAAGGCTTTAGTGTAAGAAAATCACGCACATAAATCCTTGTAGGTTCTAACAAAATATCAATTAAATTTTTACCCTCTATCTTGTCATCAAATTTTAATTTTAAACTTTCAAAAAGTACTTTTCTAGCTAAAGAATAACCATTTGAATGAAGTCCTGAACTAGAAAGTGCCAATAAAATATCACCATTTTTAACAAATTTACTTCTATCAATCTCATCTTCTTCAGCCATACCCACAGCAAAACCCGCAAGATCAAAATCATCTTTTGCATACATTCCAGGCATTTCAGCAGTTTCTCCGCCAATTAATGCACAATTTGCCATCTTACATCCCTTGGTAATGCCTGATACAACAGCCTTTGCTACTTCTACTTCAAGCTTAGCTGTAGCATAATAATCTAAGAAAAACAAAGGCGTAGCAAAATTACAAATCAAATCATTCACACACATTGCTACTAAATCTTGCCCTATAGTATCATATTTTTTAGCATCAATTGCCAAGCGAAGCTTGGTACCAACCCCATCTGTTGCACCTAAAATCACAGGCTTTTTAAAACCACTTGGCATTCTAAAAGCACCAGCAAAAGAACCAATTCCACCTACAACATTATCATTAAAAGTTTCTTTAACCAAAGGTTTTATAGCCTCTACAAAGGTATTTCCATTATCTATACTTACGCCTGCATCTTCATATGAAATTTTCATTTATTTTCCTTTAAGAACTAAAAAGGTATTTTAACGAAAAAAGTTTTAATAAGGCATAAGATGAAAAATGCTTTTTTTGTAACCGCTTCAATTGCTTGTGGTAAAAGCACTTTTATAGAAATAGCGAATTCTTTAGGCTTTAAAAGCATTAGCGCAGACAAAATCGCTCATAAAATTTTAGATGAAAATGCTTTAGAACTTGAAAAGATTTTTTCTCCCTTTAGTTTAAAAAATTTACTCAAAAAAGAAAAGAAAATCGATAGAAAAATCCTTGGAGAAATTGTTTTTAACAACAAAGAAGCTAAAAAAATCTTAGAAAATTTCACTCATCCTAAAATTCGAGCTAAAATTTTAGAACAAATGCAAATTCTAGATAAAGAAAATAAAGCTTTTTTTGTAGAAATTCCTCTTTTTTTTGAAAGCGGTGCTTATGAAAATTTAGGCAAAGTCATTGTAATTTACACACCTAAAGAATTAAGCCTTAAAAGAATCATGCAAAGAGATAAGCTTAGCTTAGAAGCTGCAAAAGCAAGACTTGATTCTCAAATAGATATTGAAGAAAAACTTAAAAAAGCAGATTTTATCATTAAAAATACTAATTCTTATGCCGATTTTAGGCAAGAATGTGTTAAAGTAATACAAGAAATTTCTAAAGGAAACATGTGAAATTTTATAAATATTGTGCAAGTGGGAATGATTTTGTCATAACAAATGCTGATAGAAAAGAAGATAGAAGTGCTTTAGCTAAAGAACTTTGTAATCGTTATGAGGGTATAGGTGCGGATGGCTTTATCGTAATATTGCCTCATGAAAAATACGACTTTGAATGGGAATTTTATAATAACGATGGCTCAAGGGCTGCTATGTGTGGCAATGGCTCAAGGGCTGCGGCACATTTTGCACATCATATTAACAAAATAAATCCTAACATGAGTTTTTTAACCGGTGCAGGAATAATAAAAGCAAAGGTAAATCAAGATAAAGTTGAAGTATCTTTAGGCAAAATAAAAAGCGTGCAAAATACTTTTGAAAAATTAGGAAAAACTTGGCAACTTTGCAACACTGGAGTTCCACATCTAGTACATTTTTGTCAAAATTTAGATGAATTTGATACAATGCTTTGTCAAAAAATGAGACAAAAATATAATGCCAATGTTAATTTTGTAAAAATTTTAGATGAAAATCATTTAAAAGTTCGCACCTATGAACGCGGAGTTGAAGATGAAACCTTAGCTTGTGGCACAGGAATGGGGGCTTGTTTTTATCTGGCATTTTTAAATAAAAAAGTACAAAATAAAGTTAAAATAACTCCTAAAAGTGGTGAAGAGGTAGGGTTTGCATATAAAAATGAAGAATTGTTTTTTGAAGGAAAGGTAAAGTATTGTTTTGAAGCCAATTATAATTTTTTTTAGTCTTTTTCTAATCCCACTTTTTGCTGATGACCTAAAGAGTGGATTTGGAGAAGAATATTACAAACTTGATATAGATCAAAAAAGACAAATTTTTTTTATAAAAATGAATGAAATGTTTGATCAAAGCTTTAAAAAAATTGAACAAGAAAGAGCTTTTATCGAAGCCTTTTTTAAAGATGCTTACAAAACAGGCTTTAGGACTTCAAACCAAATAAATCTTGAAAAACTTATCACGATAAAAAACAAATATCGCATTGAAAATCTTTATGATTTTGCAGAATATAAAAAACGTATTCAAAAAATTCCAAAATCCATGGGTATAGCCCAAGCTTTAGTTGAAAGTGCTACAGGTACCAGTCGCTTCGCAAGAGAAGCAAACAATCTTTTTGGAGAATGGACTTGGGGTGAGAAAGGTTTAATTCCTGATTTAAGACATCCAGATAAAAAACACAAAATTAAAATTTTTGATAGTCTGCAAGATAGTGTTGACTCTTATGTTTTAAATTTAAATCGTCATTTTGCTTATGAAAAGTTTCGCGATGCAAGAGCTAAATTTGAAAGCGAAGGCAAAGAGATAACAGGGCTAGAGGCTATTAAAACTTTAGATTCTTATTCTGAACGCAAGGGATATTATATCAATCTTATTACAAAAATCATCAAACGATACAACCTTGAAAAATACGATACAAACTCAAACAACACCTAAAATCCAAGTGAAAATTTATCAAAAGATATGACTTCAAATTTAACCCCTTGTTCAAAAAAACTATCCTCACTTGAAAGAGTGATAAAAATCACATGAAAAATTCCAAGTTCTAAAGCCTTTGGTAAAATTTTCTTAGCACGTAATTTAATCAAATCAATATCTAAAGTTGGACTTGAAATATAAGCAATTTTAGATATTTGGCTATAAAAGTTAAAGTATTTGTTATAAAAAAAATCTTCTTTAAATTTAAACAACTCGCTTAAAACTAAATTTTCAAATAAATGCGAAAAATCCTTTGAAATACAAAGATTATTTCTTAGGCCAAAATCTTTAAAATAAATCTTTTGAAGTTTTTTTTCATCATGTTTTAAAGTATAGATCACATAAGTATTTTCTAATTTTTTTATAGCTTGATAAACACTATCTTTTGAAGTTTTTAATCTTTTTTTAAGTTCTATAAATATCTTAGAAATACTGATTTGCTGACCCAAATTTAAAGCTAAATACTTTAAAATTTCTAATTCTAAAAGAGTAAAGCTTTGTCTTAGAAGTATGTTTTTTTCTCCAAATTTACTGCGTCCACTTTGTAAAAAAAGACCTACTAAATTATTTATAGGTAAATTTTTCTTACTTACACTAATAAATTCTTCAAAATCAAAATAATCAAGTTCAAGCTCTTCAAACCCATTTATATTTAAATCTTTTATATTTGTACTTAAGATGATGGGAATTTTAATTTTTTCTAAATTAGGGATAAAATCCAAATTATAAAGGCAAAGAATTTTAATTTGTAAATTTTCATTCAGAAAATCAGCAAGTCTTTCTAAACTTTGTTTTTCAAAGCGTGTATCATATAAATCTAAAAACAAAATTTCACTTGCTTTAAATTGAGATAAAAAATTAAAAATAAGTGTTTTTTTACCACAAAATCGTGGGCCTTTTATGATAATATTTGGTTTTGAAATTTGATTTTTTCTTTCATAACTTACTTCAAATTTAGGGTGATTTTCATAAAAAAAATTAAGTACTTTCAATTTTATCCTTTAAAAAAGGATATTATAACCTAGTTTGTATAATTGGGGCATAAAGCCCCTTAAATTACATTTTGCAAGCACCCTGTAAAGTAGCACCTATCATCCAAAGACTTTTTTCATATTTTGCGATATTTTCTTGCGCAAAAGCAGCTGTTGTGGTATCACTTTCTTTTTCTGCTGCTTCATTGAGTTTTTTAAATTCTGCTAAAAGATATTCATAATCTTGTTTGATCAGTTCTATGACTTCAAGCGGAGTAAAGCAATCTTTTGCAACTTTTGGACTTTTTGCATTTTCCATTAAAACTTTTTGGCAAGTGATAGCTTTTTCGCCAAGTTGTAAAACTCTTTCAGCACAACTATCAAAAAGTTCTGCCATTTCTTCATAAGCTTTTTCTGTGTACTCGTGTATAGAAAAAAATTGCAAACCTTTTACATTCCAGTGATAATTATGAAATTTAACCCATAGATGATGAGCATCTGCTTGCATTTGTAATAATTGTTTTGTAACTGACATGATTGACTCCTTTTTTTAATTTTTAAAATTATAACATAAAATTCTTAAATAATAATTATTATTAATTAAAAATTTTTATTATAATTTTAACTTAAAATTATTATACTCTTTTTTAATGAATTTTGATTAAGAATTTAATATATTTTTTAAGATCAACTTTCCAACTTCCACACCAGGTTGATCATAGGTGTTAATCCCTAGCATAACACCGCAAGTTGAAGTAAAAAGTTCATAATAATACATCAAATATCCCGCATGCCAAGCATCAAGTTTTTCAAGTTCTATCACATCAACACTCAAATTTTCAGCGATTAAAGCGTGCATAGTTGCATTACATTGAGCGTTTAAAAGTTCGTGAAGATTGACTTTATTACTTAAAGAATCTAAAAATTTAAAATGAATATCAGGGATAATAGGTGCTTTTTGAGCGTCTTTGATTTTTAAAAAAGTTACAGTTTTATTTTTAGGTCCATCCATAATGAGTTGTAAAAAACTATGCTGATCTCTTGCTCCAATGAGTGCAATAGGAGTTAAACCTATACGTTTATAGCCTTGCTTTTTACCTAAACTTTCAGCAATAAGCTGGATATACCATTCATTAAAGCCTTTAAAAGCATCACTATATGAAAAAAGTACATTGATATTGGCATTTTTGTGTGTGCAATAATGATAGGCTTTTTGTAAAATTTCATCTTTTTTATGAGTAAAAAAATCTTCAAAACAAGCTTTAGCTCCTTCTAAAAGAGCTTTGGCATTATAGCCACAAAAACAAAGCGGAACTATACCTACGGCTGAAAGTATGCTAAAACGACCTCCTACATTTGCAGGGATAAAAAAGCATTTAATATCTAAATTTTCACCTTCTTGATGAAGTTTTGAATCCTTATCGGTAATAAAAACAAAGTATTTTTTTAATTCTTGCATATCAAGTTTAAAATGTTCAATAAGAAGTTTAAAAAGCGATACAACTTCTATAGTACTACCTGTTTTGCTGATGATTAAAAACAAACTTTCCTCAAGCTTGATTTTTTCTAAAGTCTTATTAAAAGAATGTGAACTTGTGTTATCGAGTATAAAAAGTTCTCTTTGATTGCTTTTTTCATTAAAAAGCATATCACGCAAGGCTTTTACACCACAACTTGAACCACCCATTCCCACTAAAACGATATTTTTTATGTGTTCTTTGTCTTTGATAAAAGCCAAACTCTCATCGATTAAATTCAAACTTGTATCAATAAGATGATAATACCCTATATCTCCACTTTTTACCTCATCATTAATACGATTTGCATAAGAACTTATAGTGTGAATTTCACTTTGCTTAAAAAAAAGTGTATTATTTAACATTTACTTTTCTCGTAAAAATAATTTGTCGCTTCTACAAAGCCTTCTACACTTCCACAATCAAAGCGTTTTCCTTGAAATTTATAAGCTAAAACCATACCATTAGTTGCTTGAGTTAAAAGCGCGTCGGTAAGTTGGACTTCACCATTTTTTCCCGCTTTAGTATTTTCTAAAATTCCAAAAATATCAGGAGTTAAAATATATCTTCCTATGATAGCAAGATTACTTGGAGCTTCATCAGGACTTGGTTTTTCTATCATAGAATTAACCATGATAAGATTTTCTTCTACAAAATTTCCAGAAATTACTCCATAGTTTGAAACTTGCTCTTTTGGTACTTCCATCACAGCTATGATGGTGCAGCGATATTTTTCATAAATTTTTACCATTTGAGCCATAACATTTAAGCCTTCTTCATTAACACACAAATCATCAGCCAAAATTACGCCAAAAGCTTCATCGCCAACCAAAGGTCTACCTTTTAAAACCGCATCACCTAAGCCTTTCATTTGATTTTGTCTTGTAAAAGTAAAGGTACAACGATTGATCAAAGAGCGAATTTCATCAAGTAAGTATTCTTTTTTTGTACCTGAAATTTGATGTTCAAGTTCATAAGAAATATCAAAATAATCCTCCAAAGCTCTTTTTCCACGCCCTGTGACAAATCCCATATTTTCCATTCCTGCTTCTAAAGCTTCATCAACTCCATAATGGATCAAAGGCTTGGTTAAGATAGGTAACATCTCTTTAGGTAAAGTTTTTGTTGCAGGTAAAAATCTCGTCCCATAACCTGCCGCAGGGAAAATACAAGTTTGAAGCATAAAAATTTCCTTTTATTTTTTTATCATTATAGCTTATTTTTATGAATTTTCATGCAACTAGGCAAAGTTCTTTTTACCTTGTTATTCAAACTCTGCCTTAGCTAATTTAACAATGGTTTCTACTACTTTAGAATCTTCAAGTGTTGAAATATCCTGTTTGATTTCTTCACCTCTTGCTATAGTTCTTAAAATTCTTCTCATTATTTTACCACTTCTAGTTTTTGGCAAACCTGGAGTATAAAGAATTTTTTCTATTTTAGCTATAGGTCCTATTTCTACTCTTAAAATGTCATTAAGTTCTTTTAAAGTTTCTATAGCTCCGCCAAGATCACAACTGGATGCAGGACTTAAAACCACAAAAGCAAACAATGACTCGCCCTTAATCGTATCCAAAATACTCACTACAGCTGATTCTGCTACACTTGGATGTTTAGCAATAGCGCTTTCAATTTCAGCCGTTCCTATACGATGTCCTGCAACATTAACCACATCATCTGTTCTTCCTGTGATGGTAATATAACCATTTTTATCATAAAAAGCACCATCGCCACTAAAATATACAGCTTTTCCATCTTTTTTAGCTTGAGAAAAATAACTTTCTATATAGCGTTCATCATTACCCCAAATTCCACGAATCATCGAAGGCCAAGGTTTGGTTATACAAAGCAATCCATCTTCACCTTCATCTTTTTTATTGCCTTCTTCATCAATAACTTCTGCAAAAATTCCTGGCAAAGGCAAGGTAGCACAACCTGGTTTTAAAGGAGTAGCGCCTGGTAAAGGCGTGATCATATGCCCACCTGTTTCTGTTTGCCACCAAGTATCGACTATAGGACTTTTAGTTCCCCCTATTTCATCATAAAACCACTTCCAAGCACTAGGATTGATAGGCTCTCCAACCGTTCCAAGCACTTCAAGCGTACTTAAATCATATTTTCTTGGCTCATCAGGTGCATCAGCATGAAGCATTCTTATGGCAGTTGGCGAAATGTAGAATTTGCTTATTTGATACTCTTCTATCATTCTCCACCAACGCCCAGAATTTGGATAAGTAGGAGTTCCTTCATGCATTATAGTCGTTGCTCCACATGCTAAAGGCCCATAAACTACATAAGTATGTCCTGTAATCCAACCCACATCAGCACTACACCAATAATTATCATAATCTTTAATATCAAAAACCCATTCCATAGTCATTTGTGCCCAAAGTATATATCCTGCACTTGCATGCATAACTCCTTTTGGCTTACCTGTTGATCCTGAAGTGTAAAGCAAAAACAACAAATCCTCACTATCCATAATTTCGGGTTCACACTTATAAGACTCATTTTTCACAAGTTCGTTATAAACATAGTCCCTTCCTTTAATATATTCTATAGGCTCATTATTGCGTATAACTATAAGTACTTTTTCTACACTTTCACACCCTTCACTTAAAGCCTTATCTACTGCAGGTTTTAACATATAAGGTTTGCCACGACGAAAAGCACCATCAGCTGTTACTACAAGTTTAGCTCCTGCATCTATAATCCTATCTCGCAAAGCTTCTGGAGAAAATCCTCCAAATACCACACTATGAATAGCCCCAATCCTTGCACAAGCTAACATTACTATAGCTGTTTCTGGAATCATAGGCATATAAATTACAACCCTATCGCCTTTTTTTACTCCGAATTTTTTAAGCAAATTGGCTGCCTTGCAAGTTTCATGCAATAATCTTCTATAAGTATAAACTTCATAATCCCCCATTTCACCTTCAAAAATCAAAGCAGCTTTATTGCGTCTTGTTTTCATATGACGATCAAGACATTGATAACTTACATTTAAAGTTCCACCTTCAAACCATTTATAAAATGGAGCTTTATCCTCATTTAGCACTCTTGAAAAAGGCGAAAACCACTCAATCTTCTCAAATGCTTGTCTTTTCCAAAAACCTTCAAAATCTTCCTTGGCTTCATCGCATAAATCATAGTATTCGCATAAATTTTTTATACGAGCATTACAAGAAAATTCTTTACTTGGCTTAAAAAGCTCTTGATTATTTTGATTAAGCATAAAAACTCCTTATATAGTTATTTTTAAACATTATATAAGAGTTTATTTGTATTAAATACAAATTTAAAAAATAATTAAGATAAATTTTATAAAAAATGGGAATATTTGTAATATTTTATTTAAATTTTATAATGTATGTTAATTTAAGAAACATATTGCATCTTCATAAAAATAAAGACTAAGTTCTTCGTATAATTTTAAATCGAATCTTAAAAATTCTTGTTTTTCCAAGGCAAATTCTAAAATTTTATCCATACAACTTACCCTTATAAAAACATCACTTTTCCTACTTCTAAGTGCTATAATATAACATTTTTCTAAAATAAAATCATAATTATTTTTTGGAATATTTTTAGAATTAAAAAAAGAAATTTTATAAGGATCAATAGCAATTTTACTTGGAGGTTTTTTAAAATCTTTATATTTTTTACAATTACTAAAATCTATAAAATTACAAAATTTCACACCTTGATTTTCTAGTTCAAAAACATTAGTATTTTCAAATTCTAAAATTTCTCCACTGTGCAAATAAAGTTTTTTTTGCGCCAAAGAATCTAAAAAATGTTTATCATGACTTGCGATTAAAAAACCTGTATTGAAATTTTCATGCATTTTAAGAATAGCTTTTTTAAATAAAAGTGTAGTATTTTTATCCAAAAAAGCACTTGGTTCATCAAGTAAATAATACTTCGCTCTTACGCTTAAAGCTATAGCAAAAGCTATTTTTTGACTTTGTCCTGATGAAAGTTCATTAGGATGTTTACTTAAAAGACTTTCATCTAAATTTAAAAACATCAAACTTTCTTTTATGCGTTCTTCAATATCTTCTTTAATCCCATAAGTTTTTAAGGTAAATAAAAAATTTGCCCTTACACTACGATTTAACAAAATAGGCTCTGGAAAAAGCAAATAAATTTCACGCTTTTGTTTATTATTAAGTTTAAAATTTCCAAAATAAGAAATATTTTTTGAAAAATCTCCTTCTAAAAATTTTAATATTCTTAAAAATGTAGATTTTCCACTTCCATTCGCTCCCATTAAGATGCTAATTTTACTCGTATCAAGTTTTAAATTTTTGATTTTTAAAACTTCTTTGTTTTGATAGTTGAAAAAAAGATTAAAAATTTCTATCATTTTATGTTCTTTTGAGTTTGTGTGTGATGAAATTTAAACAAAAGGCAATGAGAATTAAAACCAAAGCCAAAGCTATACCGCTAGCAAATTCGCCTTTGTTAGTTTCAAGTGAAATAGCTGTGGTTATGGTTCTAGTGTCGTATTTGATATTTCCACCTACTATCATCGCTACCCCTACTTCTGCTACAATGCGTCCATAAGCTAGTGCAACGACGCTAATCAAAGCAAAGCGTAATTCATAAATCATCGTTAAAACAAGTTTTAAAGGACTTAGGTGAAAAGATTTTATAAGTAAAAAATGTTTTTTATTCATATTTTCTATCAAATTTGAAAAAAGTGCGATCACTATAGGAAGTGCTAAGATAAACTGCCCTAAAATTAAAGCCTTTATAGTAAAAAGTAGTCCAAATTCTCCCAAAGGTCCTCGACTTGAAATCAGTGCATAAAGTATAAGTCCTACTGCAACTGTTGGAAAAGAAAGGCTAGTATCTATGATAAGTTTTATAAAGCATTTGAATTTAAAATCAAAAAAACCTAAGATAAATCCCAAAGGAAAACCTATAAGCAAAGCTAAAACTATAGAAATACTTGAGCTTAAAAGTGTAGTTTTTATAGCTGAAATTACGCTTTCATCAGCATTGAAAAGTAAAAATAAAGCCTGTTTAAAACCATCAAAAATATAATCCAAAAATATCCTTTTTAAAATAAGTAATTTTAGCATAATTATGCTAAAATATTTTTTTATGTAAATTTATAAGGAAAAAAAATGAAAAAAATCATTTCTTTAGCCCTTGCTTTAGCTTTAAGTGCAAGTGCAGCAGAACTTAAAATGGCAACTACAACAAGCACTGACAATACAGGACTTTTAGATGCTCTAAAACCTCTTTATGAAAAAGAAAGTGGCAATACCTTAAAATGGGTTGCCGTAGGAACAGGTGCGGCTTTAAAAATGGGTGAAGATTGCAATGCTGATGTGCTTTTTGTGCATTCTCCAAAGGCTGAAAAAGAATTTATGAAAAAAGGCTTTGGTGTAGATAGAACTCCTGTGATGTATAATGATTTTATCATCATCGCAGATAAATCTTTAGCTTCTAAATTTAAAGGTAAAAATTTAAAAGAAAGCTTAGAACTTATCAAAAATGAAAAGCTTACTTTCATCTCAAGAGGCGATAAATCAGGCACTGACAATAAAGAAAAAAGCCTTTGGAAAAATCTTGGCGGTGTTCCTGAAAAGCAAAGCTGGTATCAACAAAGCGGACAAGGTATGTTAGCAAGCATTAAAATTGCTGAAGAAAAAAAAGGTGTGATTTTAACCGATCGTGGTACTTATATCAAATATGAAGCCAATGAAAAAGGCAAACCAAACTTAGTCATTGTAAATGAAGGCGATGATAGTCTTAAAAATTTTTATTCTGTTATAGCGACAAATCCTAAGCATTGTAAAAATGTAAATTATACAGAAGCTAGTAAATTTATCAAATGGGTAACAAGTGATAAGACTTTAAATTTCATTGCTGATTTTAAACTTCTTAATAAACCTTTATTTGTAATTGATGCAAAAACAAGAAAAGACTAAAAATTAAGCAGGTTTTAACCTGCTTAAAATATCATTTTTTACTTATTGTAACTTTTTTATTTATTTTTCAAAACTTTTAGCTTATTTAAAATTCTTCTTTAGATATAATAAAATCAATAATTAAATATACAAGGTCAAATAATGTTCAAAGTGGATTTAAATAGTGATTTAGGGGAAAGTTTTGGCGCCTATAAAATGGGAATGGATGAAGAAATTTTAAAATTTGTAAGTTCAGTAAATGTCGCTTGTGGCTTTCATGCGGGTGATCCTTGTGTGATGGATGAAACCTTAAATTTAGCCAAGCAAAATGGTGTTTGCATAGGAGCACATCCATCTTATCCTGATCTTTTGGGTTTTGGAAGACGCAATATGCAAATAAGCTTTGAAGAGGCTAAAAACTATGCCTTGTATCAACTAGGAGCTTTATTTGGCTTTGCTAAGGCAAAAGGTATGAAAATACAGCATTTTAAAGCCCATGGGGCGCTTTATAATATGGCAGCTATTGATGAAAATTTAGCCTTAGCACTTTGTGAGGCAGTGGCGAGTTTTGATGAAAATATTATTTTTCTAGGGCTTAGTAATTCTGCTATGAATGAAGCAGCTAAGAAAAAGGGTTTAAGATATGCTAATGAAGTTTTTGCAGATCGTGCCTATAATGATGATGGCACTTTAGTTTCAAGAAAATTAGAAGGGGCGTTAATACACGATGAAAATTTAGCTATCAAACGCGTGATAAAAATGATAAAAGAAAGCAAAGTTACAAGCATAAATGGCAAAGAAATTGATTTAAAAGCCGATAGTATTTGTGTTCATGGGGATAATGCAAAAGCTTTAGAATTTGTTAAAAAAATCAAAGAAAATTTAAAAAAAGAGCAAATTCAAATTTGTGCTTTGGAAAATTTTATATAAGTTTTAGCAATGTTTAGTGTGCATTTTAGTGGAAGTAAAGCTTTGCTTTTGCGTTTTGAGCAAGAAATTTCACCTCAAATCAATGCCTATGTTTTAAGCACAGAACAAAGGATACAAAAAGCCCTAAAAGAAGGTGAAATTTATGGGATTGATGAGTTGGTAAGTGCTTATGCAAGCTTGCTTATATATTTTAATCCTTGCGTGCTTTCTTTAAATTCCTTGCTTGATTTTTTGGAAAAAATTAAAAAGGATATTAAACTTGCAGAACAAAACTCAAGTCTTTGTATAGAAGTTCCACTTTGTTATGATGAAGAATTTGGACTGGATTTAGAATTTGTGTGCAAACACAATCAAATTTCAAAAGAAGAGCTTATATCTCTTCACACTAAACCTTATTAT
The DNA here is from genome assembly GCF_012897395.1 of Campylobacter sp. CFSAN093224. Lineage (NCBI taxonomy): Bacteria > Pseudomonadati > Campylobacterota > Epsilonproteobacteria > Campylobacterales > Campylobacteraceae > Campylobacter > Campylobacter sp. CFSAN093224. The sequence goes on from NZ_CP040607.1 coordinate 1,459,098, forward strand.
CTTGTTTTTATGCTAGGTTTTATGGCAGGTTTTCCTTATCTTGGAGGTTTAGATGAAAGACTTTTTACCCCACGCCTTTCAAGCCCTAGAGCAAAAATAGAAGCTGGAAGTGTAGGTATAGCCGATAAACAAACAGGAGTTTATCCCATATCAAGTCCAGGGGGTTGGCAAATCATTGCTAGAACACCTTTGGAATTTTTTGATAAAGAAGATGAAAAAAATCCCACTCTTTTAAAAGCGGGTATGTTTTTAAAATTTAAAGCCATTTCAAAAGATGAATTTTTCGATATCCAAGAGCAAGTTGCTAAAAAAGTCTATCAAAAGGAAATTTATGAGTATAAAAATCATTGAAGCATCTATAAATTCAAGTTTGCAAGACTTTGGTAGAAAAAAATTTGCTAAATTTGGCATAGCAAGAAGTGGAGCTATGGATGAAGATGCTTTAAGAATGGCAAATATCTTGCTTGGAAACAAACAAGATGAAGCAGGAATTGAGCTTTGTTTAAAGGGTGGAAAATACGAATTTTTAGATGAGAATTATTTTGTTTTAAGTGGAGCTGAATTTGAGGCAAAGCTTGATAATCAAAAAATCAAAACTTGCAAAGTATATCAAGCAAATAAAGGCGATATTTTAGAACTTGATTTAGCAAAAATAGGTTTTCGTGGGTATTTATGCGTAGCGGGTGGCTTTGAAGTAAAAAGTTTTTTAAACTCTAAATCCAGTGATGCTAAAATGGGAGCTGGAGTTTTTGAAGGAAGAGCTTTGCAAAAAGATGATATTTTAAATACTCATAATACTTTTATACCTTTTAATTTAGAAGCTAGAGAATGTGAAAATCCTCTTTTTAAAAGCCCTAAAGAGCCTATTATACGCGTTATTTTAGGAACAAATGAAGATGCTTTTACCCAAAAAGGCATAGAAACCTTTTTAAATACTACTTATAAAGTAGGTTTAAAAAGCGATAGAATGGCAATTTATGCAGAATCTAGTGAAAGTATAGAGCATAAAAACTCAGCAGATATCATCTCAGATCCTGCGGTTTTTGGAAGTATACAAGTGCCAAAAAGTGGTATTCCTATCATTTTAATGGCAGGAAGACAAAGCACAGGAGGCTATACAAAAATAGCCACGGTTATAGAAAATGATCTAAGCTTACTCGCACAAGCTAAGTTAGGTTCTAGCTTTAAATTTCAAAGCATTAGCATGCAAGAAGCCTTAGAACTTTATAAACAAAGAGAAATGAAATTTAAAGCTATGGATCAAAAAATCAATCTTGATTTTGAAAATTTAATCTAAGCTTTTTTGCCATAAATATTGATAAAATATATAGCACCTATAGCCAAGGCACAACCTAACAAGGTAAGTGCATTTGGCACCTCATCTAGTACAAAATAACTACAAATTAAAGCACTAGCAGGAGTGATTAAAACAAAAGAATTTGCCTTAACGCTTCCTAAAATGTGAATCCCATAATAATAAATACTAGTTCCTATAATAGTTGATAAAAAAGCCACGACAAACATACTGATCCAAAATTTAAATTCAAAATGAAAAATTTCATAACTTTTTACATCAAACAATATCCAAGAAAACATTAAAATAGAAATGAGATTAATATAAAAGTTAATCGCCAAAGGGTGAGCTCCTTTGGCTTTATGATTAAACACTGCCATCAAAGCCCAAATAAAAGAACAAGTTAAAAATAAAATATTAAATTTACCAAATAAATCTTCTAAACTCCCTAAATTTAGCAAACAAAATCCAGATAATAAACCTAAAAATAAGCCTAGAATTTCACTCTTTGTGATCTTGTGAGTTGATTTTTTGTTTTTTTGAAAAAATATCGCTATCATAAATATCAAATAAGAAAAAATAGGAATCATAGTGGTTACTAAAACTCCTCCTTTGCCTGCCAAGCCGTGCTTTATAGCAATAAAAAATACAAAGGCATAAAGCCCATTTAAAACTCCTGCTATCAATACCCATTTTAAGGCAGTTTTTTCGATTTTAAGAGGAATTTTTAAGAAGTTTAAAACAAAAAATGAACCCAATACAACAAAGAAAAAACGCCAAAAGGTAATAATAGAAGTATCCGTATAATTTGCTAAAATCTTAGATGTTGGCCAAGATGAGCCCCATAAAAACATAGCAATAACAAGCAAGATATACAAATACTTTGTTCGAGTCAATGTTACACCTTGAAATTTTTAAGTCAAATTTTTTAAAAAATTTTTTTCAAGTGTAGTTCATACTCGTTTAGATATTTTTCCACTTGAGGATTTTTTACCACATCATTACACATAAAAGTTGGTAAAGCTTTCATACCTATAAATTCATGAGCCTTATGCAAATGCCAATACACCATATCTACACCCTTTCCTTCAAAAAATTCATTTTTATCATTAAAGGCTTCAAGAGGTGCATTCCAAGTGAGAGAAAACATGTATTTTTTACCATGATCTAAACCACCTTTTCCGTAGTTTTTACTAGGATTTTCATGAGTTCTTCCATCATTTTTAAAAAGCACTCCAGCACCCAAACCAAACACTTCATCGATATATTTTTTAACTATCCAAGGCTCCCCCATCCACCAAGCTGGCATTTGATAGATCACAGCATCAGCTTTTATAAATTTTTGTATCTCTTCTTTAGGATCATATCCTTGATCTATGTGAGTTTGATCTATCTCGTATCCTAGTGTTTTTAAAATTTCTAAAGCATGATTATGCAATGTCAAATTAAGTTGTCCTTTTGAATTTCCAAATTCTTTAGCACCATTAAGCAAGAGTATATTTTTCATTTTTATCCTTTTTTAAATTTTATGATACAATTATAACTTAGCATAATATCATTTTCAATACAGAAAATAAAGTAATATACTATACTAAAGGAATGTTAAATGACTAAAGAGAATTCTCCGTGCAATTTCGAAGAATGTGGATTTAACTATACTCTAGCATTAATTAATGGAAAATAAAAATGAGTATTTTATACTGCTTATTTCGCTATGAAATCGTGCGTTATAATGAACTCAAACGCTTTTTAAGCTCCATATCTTTTAAAACTTTAACCAATACCTTAAGAGAACTAGAAAACGATGGTTTAATTATCAGAAAAGAATACGCTCAAATTCCACCCAAGGTAGAATATAGCTTATCCAAACGCGGACAAAGTTTAATTCCTATCTTACAAGCAATGTGCGATTGGGAAGAAGAAAATAAAAAATTACAAGGAAAATAAATGATAAAAACTATAAAAATTTTAGCATTTTTAGCCATTTTTGCATTTGCTTTAAGTATTGCTTTATGCTTTTATTTATTTTTTGATTATTTTATAGAAGAAAGAAATATTATTATTTTGACATTGATTTTTATAAGTATGATTTGTGGAATTTTACTCTATTTTTTAAGTATTATTTTGCTTTCTTTCAAGCTTAAAAGCATAAGCTTTGCTTTAATTTTTTTAGGATTTTTATTTTGTGTTTTAGCAAGTTTTGGTTTTTATCAATGTTATATAGAATATAATAATTTTTTATTTTCACAAACAAAAGGAAAATTAGCATTTTATTTTTGTGCATTTTTTACCACTCTTGCTTTTATTTTAGGCTATTTTCATTTTAAAACAATGGCTAAAATTAGTTCTTGGAACGAGTTTTTATTTGTATATAAATTTTTTATGGTGGCTTTGATTGTAAGTTATTTTAACGCCTTTTTTGGCTTTTTTATGTTGGGCGCTAGTGCGATTTTGCTTTTCATTTCTTGGTATAAATTCAAGACTCTTAAAGAGTCTTGAATTTACTCATCTCTCATATCAATGACGTAGCGAAATTTAGCCTTTCCTGAGGTTAGATTTTCATAAGCTTTATCGATTTCTTGTGGGGTAATAAGCTCGGTTTCTGGATAAATTCCGTGTTTTAAAGAAAAATCAAGCATTTCTTGAGTTTCAGCAATACCACCAATTAACGAGCCATAAACCTTTTTACCTGCCTTATGTACAAAGGTTATCACGCTGATACTTGGAGCAACTTCGTGAGGTGGCAAACCCACTATCGCCATTTCACCGCCAAATTTAAGCAAATCCAAATAAATAGCAGGATTATAAGGCGTTGGAATGGTTGAGATGATTAAATCAAAACGTTCTTTTACAGCGTTTTTATCGCAGCTTGTGTAAAATGAGCTTACACCCATAGCCAAAGCATCGGCTTTTTTGTTTTCATTTCTAGCAAAAACGCTAACCTTTGCACCCATTTTCACAGCATATTTAACCGCCATCATACCAAGTCCGCCAAATCCCGCTACTGCTACGCTTGAGCCTTCTTTGATATTTGAAAATTTAAGCGGAGAATAAGTGGTAATTCCTGCACAAAGCAAAGGCGCGACTTTTTCCATCGGTGCATCTTTTGGCACACAAATGGCAAATTTTTCACTTACAACTATGTTGTTTGAGTAGCCCCCATAAGTGTTTTCATTGCCGTGAAATACATCGCAACTATTGTAAGTAAAGATGGTTTTGCCATTTTCGCAAAACTGCTCTTGTGAGCGTTTGCAAGCATCGCACTCACCGCATGAATTTACCATACAACCAACCCCTGCGTAATCTCCTACTTTAAATTTACTCACATTTTTACCCACAGCGATAACTTCTCCTGCTATCTCATGCCCAGGCACGCAAGGATAAGTAGCTTCTCCCCACTCGCTTCTTGCGGTGTGAATATCGCTATGACAAATGCCTGCATATAGGATTTTAATCAAAATATCATTATCGCCAATAGCGTGGCGGCTAAATTCAAAGGGTGTGAATTTCGCATCCTTGCTAAGCATTGCATAGCCTTTACTTGCGATGCGATTATTTTCTAAAATTTTGTATTGCATTTTTGCTCCTTTTTTTGATTTTTTATAATTATAAAACATTAGAGTAGCTATAAGTCAAGAGTGAAAATAATTTTTTTAAAAAACTAGTATAAATGCTATAATTATAAAATTTAATTTCACTTTGGGGTAAAAATGCAAAATTTGTATTCAGAAGATGATACTAGAGTAAAATTTATAGATGCAAAGCTTTATAATAGTTCTTGGTATGAAGAAAATATAAAGAGAAATTATTATTTTACAGATGGTAGAAAGCTTTTAGGTGGTAAAAGAGCACAAAGAAAATTTGCAGATTATTTGCTTAGATATGAAGGAAACAACCTTGCTATAATAGAAGCTAAAAAATTTAGTAAAGATCCTTTAGATGGTTTATCTCAAGGCATAGAATATGCAAAAATTTTAAATGTGCCTTTTGTATATAGTAGCAATGGAGAAAAAATTTATGAATACGATATAAGAAGTCATAGTGGTAAATATATAGATAAATTCCCAAGTCCTAAAGAGCTTTTTGATAGGATTTATGGCAATGTCAAAGAATGGCAATACAGGCTTTTAACCCAAAATGTTATGTATATTCCGCAAAAAGAATTAAGATATTATCAAAAAATAGCCATAGACAAAGTCATAGAAGCTATTATAAATAACAAAAATAGAATTTTACTCACTCTTGCTACAGGCACAGGAAAAACAACCATAGCTTTTAATTTGTGCTATCGTTTGTTAGAGGCAAGATGGAATAAAGAAAACAAAGATCAAAAGCCTAAAATACTATTTTTATGTGATAGAGTGAGCTTAAGAGATCAAGCCTTAGGAGAATTTAATCCTATAGAAAGTGATTGTAAGGCAATTAGTGCTGAAGAAATAAAGAAAAATGATGGAAAAATCATAACAAATGCAAATATTTTCTTTGGAATTTATCAAAGCTTAGCTGCAAATTCAAAAGAACAAGAAAACACCCAAGAAGAACAAGAGAGCAAATTTTATCTTCAATACCCAAAAGATTTTTTTGATCTTATCATCATAGATGAGTGCCACAGAGGTGGAGCAAACGAAGAAGGAAGCTGGAGAGCTGTACTTGAGTATTTTTCTTATGCGACTCAGCTTGGTTTAACCGCTACTCCAAAAAAAGAAGAAAATATAGACACTTATGAGTATTTTGGTGAAAGTGTTTATGATTATAGTCTTAAAAGTGGTATTGAAGATGGATTTTTAACCCCTTATAAAGTCAAACTCATAAAAACAACTTTGAGTGATGGTTATACCTATAATCCTGATGATTTAATACAAGGTGAGCTTGAAAAAGGCTTTTATAAACAAAGTGAATTTGAAAGAAATATTTTTTTACCAAACTATAATGACTTTATCGCTAAGAAAATTTTAGAGCTTATAAATCCTATGGATAAAACCATAATTTTTTGTGCAAATCAAGCTCATGCAAATGAAGTAAAAAGAGCTATAGATAAATATAAAAGCGTTAAAAGAGATGATTATTGTGTAAGAGTTACGAGTGATGAAGGTAAAATAGGGCTTGATTATCTAAAATTGTTTCAAGATAATGACAAAAGCTATCCTGTCATACTTACTAGCTCTAAAATGCTCACAACTGGAGTGGATGCAAAAAATGTGCGAAATATAGTATTGCTAGCAAATATAGGTTCTATGGTGGAATTTAAGCAAATCATCGGGCGTGGCACTAGGGTTTATGAAGGTAAAGACTTTTTTACTATACTTGATTTTGTCGGTGCGACTAAACTTTTTTATGATCCAAAATGGGATGGTGAAAAAATAGAAGAATTAAAAGAGCAAGATGAAAAAGAAAAAATCACTAAAGAGCATATAAAACAAACAAAAGAAGAAAGCAAAGAAAAAAAGAGCGTAACCATACACTTAAAAGGCACAAAACTTAAGGTTTTAGATATCACAACTACTTATGTAGGAGCACAAGGTAAGCCACTTAGCACTAAAGAATTTTTAGAATTTTTGATAGGAAAGCTTGGTGAGTATTATGATGATGAAGCAAAATTGCGTGAAATTTGGAGTGATCAAAAAAATAGAGAAAGATTTTTAAAAGCCCTTGCAAATGATGGAGTTGATGAAGATGCTTTAAAAGATCTAAGAGAAATTTTTCAAAAAGATTGTGATATATACGATGTTTTAGCGCATTTAAGCTTTAATAGCCAGATAAAAACAAGGCAAGAGCGTGTTTTACAAGTAGAAAATGGTGAGTTTTTAAAACGCTTTCAAAAAGAAAAAGCCATAAAATTCATAGAATTTTTACTAAATAGATATCAAGAATATGGCATAAAAGATTTTGATGATGGCTTAAAACCACTTATAGAACTTAGCTCTTTGGGCAATGTAAGAGAATTGGCCGATGAATTTGGTGGCTTAGAAATTCTAAAACAAAGTTTTGATGATTTACAAAGGGAGATTTATGCTATATGATATTTTTAAGATTAAATTTGAGATTTTTTGTTAAAATAATTATCTAAAATAGAATTTTATATATTTTTAGGAAGAAAAATGTTAATAGAATTTAGAGTGGAAAATTTTTTATCTATACAAGATGAGCAAGTTTTAAGTATGGTTGCAAGTAGTGATAATACTTTTTTAAATTCTCATATTAGTAATTATGGAAAATTAAAATTGTTAAAAAGCAGTGTACTTTATGGAGCAAATGCTTCTGGAAAGTCAAATATTATAAAAGCTTTAAAAACTATGAAAACTATAGTTATATCTAGTGCAAAAAAACAAAGAGGAGATAAACTACCTATAATTCCTTTTTTATTAGGAGATGAAGATAACAAACCTACAAAATTTGAAATTATTTTTATACAAAATGACACAAAGTATCAATATGGCTTTATTTTAAATTCTGAAAAAATTTTAGAAGAATGGCTTTTAGTTTTTGGCGAAAGCAATAGAGCGCAAAAGTGGTTTGAAAGAATTTACAATGAAAAAGAAGAAAAATATAATTATTCTTTTGGAGCTAAATTTTTAGGTTCTAAACAATTATGGGCTGAAAACACTAGAGATAATGCTTTATTTTTATCTGTGGCTATTCAATTAAATAATGAGCAATTAAAACCTGTATTTGATTTTTTTAACCTTAAGCTTCAAATAGCAAATTCGCAAGGCTGGGATAATGGAATAAATATTACGATTAATGAATATGAAAAAAATAAAGAATTGATCAATAATTTTTTTAAAATAGCTGATTTGGATATAGAAGGTGTAGAGATTAAAACAAGCGATATTGATGAAAATTCATTACCACCAGATATTCAAATTCTTCCGCAAGAAATCAAAGAAAAAATCATTAAAGAAGTCAAAAATATCCGAGAATTAAAAAATGCAAAAATACTAGAAGATATATCTTTTATGCACTTAAGTCAAAATAATCAAATAAAATTTTTAAATTTTAAAGATGAGTCAGATGGAACGCAAAAATTTTTTAATTTAATAGGCATTTGGATTAAGTCTTTAAAAAGAGGAAATATTTTAATAATAGATGAGCTAAATACTCATTTGCATCCTTTGATGACAAAATTTTTAGTAAATCTTTTTCACAATGAAAATTTAAACAAATCAAATGCTCAGCTTATTTTTACCACTCACGATACTTCTATTTTAAATCAAGATGTATTTAGAAGAGATCAAATTTGGTTTTGTGAAAAGCAAAATAAAGCAACCAAACTTTATCCTTTAAGTGATTTTAAAGTGAGAAAAGATAAAACAAATTTAGAAAATGATTATCTTTTAGGGCGTTTTGGAGCTTTGCCTTATTTTAAAGAAATATTATCATTTTGGAGTGATAATGGGAACTGATGATTTACGCAAAAAAAGAAAAACAAAAATAAGAGATAGAAAAACAAGAAAAAACGAATATGAAGCTATACTTATAGTATGCGAAGGTGAAAAAACAGAGATTAATTATCTAAAACAATTAAAAAATTTTTTTAGATTGAATAACATAACAATAGATATTATTCCAAGCGAGAACTCAAGTCCTTTACAAGTGGTTAAATTTGCCAAAAAGAAAAATGATCTATTTGATTATAATGAGGTGTATTGTGTATTTGACAAAGATACACACGCAAATTTCATAAAGGCACAAAAAGAATGTGAAAAATATATAAAAGAATATATAAAAGAAGATAAGAATTTTAAATTTGAAGCAATTATCTCAAATCCTTGTTTTGAATTTTGGATACTTTTGCATTTTACATGCACCACAAAACCATTTGGTACAAATAGCCCTTGTAATGAATTAATTAATAAGGATTTAAAAAAATATATAAAAGATTATAAAAAGGATTATAATTTTACAAATATTATAAAGCAAAATCTTAGTACAGCTATTACAAATGCTCGAAAGGCAAATAAAGAAGCAGAAAAAAATAATTATGAAAGCTCATATACCTTTATGGATAAACTAGCGATTAAATTTCAAGAATTGAACAATGCAAAATAACATAATGACAAATTTACCGCAGGGTTGGAAAATGGAAACACTTGGTGAAATATTATCAAGTGATAAATACTCTATAAAAAGAGGGCCATTTGGAAGTGCTTTAAAAAAAAGCTTTTTTGTAGAAAAGGGTATTAGAATTTTTGAACAATATAATCCTATAAACAATGATCCACATTGGAAAAGATATTTTATTTCGCATGAAAAATTTCAAGAATTAGAAGCGTTTAAGGCAACAGAAGGCGACCTACTAATTAGCTGTTCTGGAACTTTGGGAAAAATAGTAGAATTACCCAAAGATACAGAAATGGGGATTATAAATCAAGCACTTTTAAAAATAAGGCTTAATAATATAAAAATCTTAAATAGCTATTTTATTTATTATTTTAATTCTCCAATAATGCAAGAGAAAATTTTAGAATCCACCTTAGGTTCAACAATCAAAAATATAGCTAGTGTAAAAATTCTTAAACAAATCGAAATTCCGTTACCGCCGCTCAAAGAGCAAGAAAGGATAGTGGGAATTTTAGATGAGAGTTTTGCAAAGATAGATGAGAGTATAAAAATCTTAGAGCAGAATTTGCTAAATTTAGATGAGTTAATGCAAAGCGCCTTGCAAAAAGCTTTCAATCCATTAAAAGACAATGCTAAAGAAAACTATAAACTCCCACAATCTTGGGAATGGAAAAGCTTAGAAGAGATTAGCGAAAATATTTCTGCGGGTGGAGATAAGCCAAAAAACTGCACAGAAAGTAAAACTGCCAAAAATCAAATCCCTGTTTATGCAAATGGTGTAAATAATAATGGTTTAGTTGGATATACAGATAAAGCTACCATTATAAAACCTTCTTTAACTATATCTGCTAGAGGAACAATAGGTTTTGTTTGCATTAGAAAAGAACCTTATTTTCCTATTGTAAGGCTTATTTCTTTAATTCCTTGTGAAAATATATTATGCTTACATTATTTATATTTTTGTTTGAATTTTTTTATAGCAAAAGGTGAAGGTTCTAGTATTCCGCAACTTACTATACCAAAATTTAAATCCCTACAAATCCCCCTACCCCCACTCAAAGAGCAAGAGCAAATCGCAGAGCATTTAGATTTTGTCTTTGAAAAGGCAAAGGCTTTAAAAGAGCTTTACACTAAAGAACTAAAAGATTATGAAGAGCTTAAGCAATCCTTACTTGATAAAGCTTTTAAGGGAGAATTATAATGTTAAAAAATTTGCCAAATTTTAACACATTGGCTTGATATGTTAAAAATTTTTGATTTTTTTAACATATTTTTTTATAATGTTAAAATTTTTAGAAAAAATTAACATATTGGAAAATTATGAAAGAATTTATACCTCAAAAATTGCCTTTAAATATAGAATTAAATGCAAATATTTATAGTCTTATCATTAAAGCTTCTAGAAAATTAGCAGAGTTAAATGGACTTAGTAAAAGTATACCAAATCCAAGTATTTTAATCAATGCTTTGATTTTGCAAGAAGCAAAAGATTCGAGTGAGATAGAAAATATCATCACAACACATGATGAACTTTTTTTATCACGAGTTGATGAAAACAAACTCACAAGAGCAGCAAAAGAAGTGAAAGATTATGAAAGTGCTTTGAAAAAAGGATATGAGTTATTAAAAAAAGAGCAGTTATTAAGAAATGCACATATTTTAGAAATTCAAAAAAGATTAGAAAGAAATAATGCAGGTTTTAGAAAACAAAGTGGAACTATGCTTAAAAATCCTATTACAGGAGAAATAAAACACATACCACCCCAAAATCCTAATGATATACAAGAACTTATGAGAAATTTAGAACTATACATTAACGATGATAGTTTAGATGAATTTGATTTTTTAGTAAAGATGGCAATTATACATTATCAATTTGAAAGCATTCATCCTTTTTATGATGGCAATGGCAGAACGGGTAGGATTATAAATATACTTTATTTAGTATATAAAGGACTTTTGGATTTTCCTATTTTATATCTTAGTGCTTATATAGTAAAAAATAAAGATGAGTATTATAAGCTTTTGCAAAAAGTGCGTGATGAAGGGGATATTTTAAAGTGGATAGAATACATACTTAAAGGCATAGAGCAAACCGCTGTAAAAACTATTGAAACTATTATTAAGATAGAAAAAATGATGTCTAATGTAGGTGAAATTTTACAAAATAAAACGAATTTTTATAGTAAAGATTTTGTGGAGCTTTTGTTTTCTCATCCTTATACAAAGATAGATTTTTTAATAAAAAAATTAGACATTTCAAGACAAAGTGCTTCAAAATATCTTAAAATTTGTGAAAATTTAGGAATATTAGAGTGTATTAAAATGGGTAGAAGTAATTATTATATAAATATAGAACTTTTAAGACTTTTTAGAAAAGGAATTTTTTAAATGCAAAATAAAATCGATAAAATCACAGATATTCTAAGAAGAGATGATGGCATAAGTGGTGCTATGCACTATACAGAGCAGATTGGCTGGATACTTTTTTTAAAATTTTTAGATGATTATGAGACAAATTTAAAAGATTTAGCGTTTTTAGATGGCAAAGATTATAAAAGCATTTTGCAAGAAAATTTTAGCTGGAGTGTTTGGGCAGTGCCTAAAAAAGATGGCAAACTTGATGTAAAAAATGCTTCAAGTGGATCGGATTTGCTTGAATTTGTAAATAAAGAGCTTTTTCCTTATCTTAAAAATTTTAAAAATAATGATGATTTTAAAAGTATAGAGTATAAAATCGGTGGAATTTTTGAATTTATAGACAATCGCATAGCAAATGGACATACTTTAAGAGAAGTGATAAATATCATTGATGAGATTAGTTTTAATAAAGAAGATGAAGTATTTGCCTTAGGTGAAGTTTATGAAAAACTTCTAAAAGATATGGGTAGCGATGGTGGAAATAGTGGAGAATTTTACACCCCTCGTCCTTTGATAAAGACTATGGTGGAAGTAATAGATCCTAAACCAAAAGAAAGAATTTATGATCCTTCTTGTGGTAGTTGTGGATTTTTAGTTGAGAGTTTTTTACATATTTTATATAAAGACAGAACCAAAGGCAAAAAAGCAAATTTAAGCGTAGAAGAGCTTGAATTTTTAAAAAATGATGCTCTTTTTGGTAAAGAAAAAACTCCGCTTAGCTATGCAATGGGCGTTATGAATATGATATTACATGAAATTTCAAGTCCAAATATCATAAAAACAAATACTTTAAGTAAAAAAATAACAGATATAACAGAAAAAGATAAATACGAAGTAATACTTGCAAATCCACCTTTTGGTGGCAAAGAAAAAGAACAAATTCAAGAAAATTTTCCTATAAAATCAAATGCTACTGAACTTTTATTTTTACAGCACATTTTAAAATCTTTAAAAAACAACGGAAGATGTGCGATCATTGTGCCTGAAGGTGTGCTTTTTCAAAATTCAAATGCCTTTGTGAGTGTAAAAAAAGATTTACTAGATGATTTTAATTTAGAATGCGTTTTGAGTTTGCCAAGTGGGGTATTTTTGCCTTATAGTGCTGTTAAGACTAATGTGCTTTTTTTCTCTAAAGGTAAAAAATGTATTTGTGAAGGCGATGGAGTTTATTACTACGAACTTATACCGCCTTATAAACTTACTAAAAATAAGCCTTTAGAATACGCACATTTTAAAGAATTTCTAAAATGCTACAAAGAAAGAAAAATCACTGCTAATTCTTGGCTTGTTAGCAAAAAAGAGCTTGAAGAAAGAAACTATGATCTAAGTGCTAAAAATCCAAATGTAAAAGAAGAAAAAATCCTAAGAACTAGCGAAGAGATTTTAAATTCTTTAGAAGAAAATCTAAAAACACAACAAGAATATCTAAATGAGCTTAAAAGCATACTAAAATGATTGCAAGTTTTTTGATAAAAACTAATTTACAAATAACTTCTAAGCTCAATTTACAATAAATATTTATTGCTTGCATTCTACTTTTTAATATCATCAAGCAAATTTAGGGCATTTAAAGCTTTTGGATAACCGATATATGGAATAAGAGCTGCAATGATATTTAGCAAATCTTTTCTACTTTGCTCCATGTTAAGATTGCCTTGTATGTGAGCTTTTACTTGATTTTCTAGCCCACCAAGTGAGATAAGATATACAAGGGTTAAAAGCTCTCTAGTTTTTAGATCAAGTCCCATGCGTGTATAGTAGTCTCCAAAACAATTCGCACTCAAAAAATCATTTATAAAAGCTTTATCTTCTGGTGTAGTTTCTATCATTTTAGTGATATTGGCTTCACTAAAAATAGCATTTTGTATTTCCCTGCCTTTTATTTTGCGATTTTCTTGCGTAGTAGTACCTTGTGGAGTTAAAACTAAGGCGATATTTAGTTTTTTAAACACTTTATTGCAAAGGCTTAAAAAATCACATACTCTAGCAAAACCCACATAAGGCGTAGCTTGATAAATCACTTCTTTAATGACAATAGGACTTATATCGTTCTTGATTGCACCTTGAAGTAAAGCTTTAAACTCTATTTTTCCACCTACTGCTAAAGTAGAAGCAAGGGTGATTAAAAAATATTTTTGTGTATCCAAATTTGCTTTTACAAAACTCTCGCCAAAAGTAAAATTAATGTGATTAGTAAAAAACTCCTTATCGCTTGTAAAAAGCAGTTTTTCTTCCACTTTTCCAAAAAATTTTTCAAAATTTTCTCTTGCTTTTTGTCTTAATTGCATGGTTTTATCCTTTGTGATTTTTAAAGTTTATAAAAAAGAGCATTTAAAATACTCCAAAAAAAACATAAAAGTTTTTATAAAATTTTTATGTTTTATTTACAAATTTCTTTACTCTCTTGCTTCTTTTAAGGCATTTTCATATTCTTCATCGCTAACAAGCTCAAGCCATTCTACATTTTTACCCTCTTTCTCGCCTGTAAGTGCTATGTGTGCTCCACTACTTGTATTAGTTGCACCATGAAAATGCTTTACTCCTATAGGACAGCTTATGACATCGCCTTTTTTAGCTATAAAGGCTTTTTGGCCTGGAACTTTTGTGATGATTTCACCCTCTGTTACGATTAAGGTTTGTCCTTGAGGATGAGTATGGCATGCACTTCTAGCACTGACTTCAAATTCAACTAAAGCCCCACTAAAATTTCTCCACTCATTTGATTTAAACATCATAGAAACTTTTACATTTTTGCTAAAAAATTTACTATCACCTTTAAAACTTCCATGAATTCCTGCTTTTTCTAATTCTTGCATTTTACCTCATTTTTTAGTATTATAAAACATGAGAGCTACTCTAAGTCAAGTAAAAATTTAAAATCTTAATTTCATTTTTTCTATCCTACTTCTTACAAAAATCATGATAATTCCTAAAATCAACAAAACAATAGTATTTACGATAATATAACGCGTATCGCTCAAAGAAATCACAAGTCCACAAATAGCAGTTCCGGTGCTTAATCCTATATTGGCCACGCTTATAAAAAGTCCATTGCTAAAATTAGCAGCCTTTGGAAAGGGATAACTTATCATAAAATGCGTGCCGTTATTCATCACACCTGCTAAAATTCCTAATATAAAGGCAAATATTATAAGTATAATTTCACTATAAAAACTAAAAAGTAAAATATAAAATCCTATCATAATTAAAGGTGTTAAAATCAAAGTAAAATTTGCGTTTTTAACAAGGGTCTTTCCGGCTATATAATTGCCTATAATATTTGAAAAACCATAAATAGCCAATACAATACTAATTAAAGTAAAATTCATCTTTCCTACACTATGTAAGAAATCAGAAAAATAAGAGTAAAAACCCCAAATTCCAGCATTTATACAAATAACACAAAGTATGCTAATCCATAAAAGTGGGTATCTTAAAATAAGCAATTGTTTGCTTATTTTTACAGAATTTACTTTTTTAAAATCAGGAACAAAAAATAAAGTTGCTATAAAAGATAAGGTATTTAAAAATACAAAAAATAACATTGCCATTTTAAAACTAAAATTTCCACCAAAATAACTAGTCATAGGTACACCCAAAACCATTCCAGCACTAACTGCTGCAAAAATCTTAGCTGTAGCTTTTGGAATTTCTTTCTTATCTTCGACCAAATTTGCAACCATACTTAGAGCAAGAGCTATATAAATAGGATGAAAAAAAGCAGGAATAGCTCTTAAAATAAGCAATTGCCAAAATTCACTCACAAAAGCAGAAGTTAACGAGCTTAAGATAAACACAGCTAAACAAATAAGCATAAGTTTTTTAGGATTGAAATTTGCACAAAGCAGCGGGACAATAGGGGCGCAAAAAGTTATCACGAGTGCAAAAATACTCGCACACCAACCCGCATCTGAAATACTTACACTGAAATTTTGAGAAACAATAGGAATTATACCCATCATCCCTAGTTCTGTGCTCAAAATCCCAAATACCCCTAAACAAAATACTAGAATAATTTGAGTACTTGAAGCTTTATTTAAATTTTTCATTTTATCCTTTCAATTAATATTTTTAAAAGTATAAAAGATGAGAGTAGGTCTAAGTCAATAACCTAAAATAAAAATATTTATCTATATTAAATAAAATCTTTAGAAAAATTTGAAACTTCAAAATAAGCATTTAAAAGAAATAAAAGATGCCTTAAAAGCATAAGGCATCTTTTATTTATAGGCTTATTACTCCAATGCGTGTGTTTTCATAGCAAGAATTAAGCACTATGTCTATCATAGCACTAGCATAATCACTATAGCTGATTTTACTTTCATTGTTGGCATTAATTTCAAATTTTTCACCTATGATTTTATAATGATTGGTTTTTGGAAGTTCTGGTGAAAAATAGCAGATGTGCTCACATA
Source organism: Campylobacter sp. CFSAN093224 (assembly GCF_012897395.1). Lineage (NCBI taxonomy): Bacteria > Pseudomonadati > Campylobacterota > Epsilonproteobacteria > Campylobacterales > Campylobacteraceae > Campylobacter > Campylobacter sp. CFSAN093224. The sequence continues at coordinate 1,475,289 of NZ_CP040607.1, forward strand.
TACCCATTTAAAGCCTTTTTCATTACGTAAAAATTTCCAATACTTCTGCACTTGCTTTAGCTATATCCAAATACTCTTTAAGAAAATCAGGTATATCCATAAGTCTTGTAGTATGATTTTCATCCATATACAAACTTCCAATACCCCATATAACAAATAATTTAGCCTTGCTTCCTTGCAAAATTTTACTCAAGCATTCTATGTGCTTTTTATGTAAGCTTAATTTTTCCCATTCTCCAAAAGCGTCGATAATAATATCAAAATCTATCAGATCTTTAAAATCAAGCTCAAAAAGATCTTTTTGCGCTATTTTAGCTTGAGGTAAAAATTCATTCATTTTAGAGTTATTGCGTATAAAACATACTGGTTCTAAATTTCTGATCAAACGCAAAGTTTACGCAGAAATTCCTCCAATAGTTGAATACTTACTTATATCTTTAGGCAATAGTTTAGAATCCATCTTAAAAAGTCTTGAGAATTAGGGAAATAGCTATAAAATATCGTTTAAGAAACAAATTAATATATCAATATATATTGACATATTAATTTATATATGTTATATTTTTGGAAATATTTTTACAAAGGATAAAAAATGCAGTCTTTTTTAAATACTTTCAAAGAGTTTTTATATCTATTTACTGAGCTTTCTGTACTTTTTATAGCTATTTCTTTTTTAGTTTCTATTATCAATCAAAAATACGAAGGAATTTTTAAAAAACAACTTGCTGGTGATAAAATTTCAAGTTATTTTAAAGCTATATTTTTAGGTGCTTTAACGCCATTTTGTTCCTGTTCTACCATACCGCTTTTAAGAGCTTTTTTGGAAGCGAAAGTAAAACTTAGCGTAGCTTTAGCTTATCTTTTTACTTCACCTCTTATTAATCCTATCATTTTTTCCATGCTTTTTATAGCTTTTGGTTTAAAGTTAAGTTTGACTTATGTGGTTTTTTTGGTATTTTTGATATTTATTGTTTCTTTTGTTTTTTCCAAATTTAAGGAAGAGAGTTTTTTAAAACATATCCCTAAAAATACAAAATCAAATATTTTTACCCAAACCACTCACAATCCTAGCAATTTTATTTTTAAACAAAAATCATGCTGTGCAAATACTCAAGATAAGCCTAAAAATATAACGATAAACTATAAAGAATTATTCAAAGAAAGTTTGAAAAATTATAAAAAATTATTACCCTATATCGTTGTGGCAGTTTTTATCGGTGCTTTTATTCATGGTTTCATTCCTCAAGAAATTTTACAAAAATACCTAAATGGGAATGAAATTTTAAGCATTGTATTAGCGGCTTTTTTAGGAATTTTCCTTTATTTAAGAGTAGAAACTATTATTCCTATAGGCTTAGCACTTTTGCAAATGGGAATTTCCCAAGGAGTGATTATGAGTTTTTTAATCGCTGGTGCTGGATGTTCTTTACCTGAGCTTATTTTACTCAAACAAATGTTTAAAATAAAATTTTTATTTTTATTTGTTATGATTATTTTAGGCGTGGCTATATCTTTTGGAATTTTTATTAATTTAATTTAAGGAAATAAAATGCAAAAATTTTTAACCATTATTTCAGCAATCAATGATGAAAGTAGGGTTTTGATTTTGCATCATCTTTTAAGATACAAAGAACTTTGTGTTTGTGATCTACAAGAGCTCTTAAACATGGGTCAATCAAGACTTTCAAGACATTTAAAAATTTTAAAAGATGCAGGTTTTTTGTATGTAAGGCGTCAAGGAACTTGGGCGTATTATGGGATTAATAATGAGCTTTTAAAGCTGCATTTAGATCTTTTTGAAAATATCAAAAGTTTAGAGCTTAAAAATGTTATTAAAAAAAATGAAAATATTATTACCCAAATTTGCCCTTAATATAAAATCAACCCTTAAACTTATACAATTTATCACAAGGTTGATAGTCCTTGCTTTCTGGATTAAACCCATCGACTTCATTTGCAAGCATTTCTTCATAAATTTTTATCTTTTTGCTTAAAACTTTTTCACTTTCTTTTAATGTTTTAATCTGGTTTTGTAATTTTTTCTTTGTTTGCTTTAACATCTCTTGTCTTTCTTTAGCAGTTTTTATACCCAAAGAGCAAAGTTTTATATAATGTTTGATTTGTTCTATTGGCATACCTGAAATTCTAAGCCATTCTATCCATTTTACCCATTCTATATCGCTTTTTGAAAAATATTTCACACTATTTTCATCTTTTTGAACAAAAGGAAACAAACCTTTTTTAGCCCAAAATCTTAAAGTATGAGCACTAATTTTTGTTTCTTTTTCTACTTTTTTTATAGCATAAGCCATATTTTCTCCTTTATTTAAGATAAAAATAAAAATTTATTTTATTTTTTTGTGATAAAATAATAGCCAAATTATTAGTTTTATGCTAAAAATAACAAAGATTAAAAGGAAAATAATGAATAGTATTAAAATCAAACTTTCTCTCATTGCAAATTTAATTGCAATTTTTGCCTTAATTGTTCTAGGTATTGTAAGTTTTTATTTTACAAAAACCTCACTATATGAAAGCACTCTTAAAAATCAAACTGATCTACTTAAAGTCACACAATCTACCGTTGAAGATTTCCGTTCCACAAATCAATCTTTTACTAGAGCTTTAGAAAAAGATATCGCGAACTTACCTTATCAATCTTTAATCACTGAAGAAAATATTATTAACAATGTTGGTCCAATATTGAAATATTATCGTCATAGTATAAATGCACTAAATGTTTATTTAGGTTTAAACAATGGAAAAGTTTTACTTAGTCAAAAATCTAATGATGCAAAAATGCCTGAATTACGTGATGATTTAGATATAAAGACAAAAGATTGGTATCAAGAAGCTTTAAAAACAAATGATATTTTTGTTACACCAGCATATTTAGATACAATTTTAAAACAATATGTAATAACGTATTCTAAAGCTATTTATAAAGATGGCAAAATCATAGGAGTACTGGGTGTCGATATACCATTAGAAGATTTGCAAAATTCAGTTGCAAACACTCCTGGAAATACTTTTTTATTTGATCAAAAAAATAAAATATTTGCAGCAACCAATAAAGAATTATTAAATCCATCCATTGATCATTCTCCTGTTCTAAATGCATATAAAACACATGGAGACTATAACTTTTTTACTTATGGATTAGACGGCAAAGAAAGACTTGGAACTTGTACTAAAGTCTTTGCTTATACAGCTTGTATTACCGAAAGCGCTGATATTATAAATAAACCTATTCATAAAGCTGCATTTATTCAAGCCATTGTTGTCATTATTGTAGTAGTATTTAGCGTCATCCTCCTTTATTTCATCGTATCAAAATACCTCTCCCCACTTGCAGCTATCCAAACAGGTTTAACTTCATTCTTTGATTTTATCAACTATAAAACAAAAAATGTTTCTACTATAGAAGTAAAAAGCAATGATGAATTTGGACAAATCTCAAATGCTGTAGCTCAAATTGATCAAACTACTAAAGATAATGTTGAAATTGCTAATGAATCAGCTATTATTTCTAGTACAGTAAGTGATATAGCTAATAATATCTTAGAAGATGTTAAGAAGAAAAGGTTTTAATCTTAGATAACTAGCTAAAAAGCTAGTTATCTCTAATTTACTTATTGATTTAAAATTTGATTTTTACTCTTACATAAATTCTGCCAATTTGAAGCACTTTTGATTTCAAGACATTGTTTTAAAATTTCTTTTTCAGCTTGTATATTTTGCATTCTTTCATAAGTTAAAGCTTGGATATATAAAGCTCTTGCCTTATCCTTATCTGAAAGTTTTAATTTAAGCAAATCTGTTAAAACAGCTAAACTTTCTTCATTTTTATTGATTTTAGCCAAAGTATCAAGATACATAAATTCCAAATTAGGACTAAAAAGATTTATACCTTTAAAATTTTGATAGTCAATGGCCTTAGGTGCGTAAGTTAAAATCGTTGTTTGCATATTATGATCATTAGCATAAGAAAGTAAAGCATCGTAGGCTTCTACCATACTAAAATTCATTGGAAAACTTTCTAAAATTTGCAAAATTTTAATGGCTTGATTGTAGTCATTTAAGCGCAATAAAGACAAAAATTGCAAATAATAAGCCTTAAAATTCTCATCATCGCTTTTTAAAATTCTAGAATTAGCTATATCTTTAGAAATTTTGATCACCTGAGGATATTGTTTATTATCAAAAAGAATAGATGCTTTTTGAAGACCATAAAATATAGAATCTTCATTATAATTTTTATCTATATAATCAAGTGCTTGTTCAACATTAGAAGTTCTGATAAGACAAGCTAACATTTGTTTTTTATTCTCAATTTTCTGACCTATATCATAAGCACTAAAACGCATAAAAATATTTGCAGCATTGATACAATTATCAGCTTTTATGGCATTTTTTAAATCATTAATGGCTGCTTTCTCTAAAAATTGAGTAGCATTTGGAATTTTTTTACTTTCTATAAGATCTTTATAAGCTAAAATAGCACTAAAATTTCCCTCTTTATAATAAAGTGCAACATCTTCATCTAAAGCTTTATTTGCAATATTCTCATCTTTATTTGCATATTGCTTCATTAAATCTGTATAACGCTGATGCAAAAAGCTTGCATTATTATCACCTAAAGCAAAGAATACCTCATCACTTGCTTTTTTAATTTCATCTAAATACTTACCATCTAAATAATCATCCATATACAAATCAAGGTATTTTTTAGCATCACTAGATCTGTTAATATGTGATAAAACTAAGGCTAAATCTTTTAAAGTTTCTTCATAACTTGGATCAAGTTTGGACATTTTAGCAAAGGTATCTTCATAAATACTTGCACTTATATCAAATTGTCCTTTTTGATTAAATAATTTAGCAAGTTCTAAAGATCTTGGAATATCTTTTCCAAAATATTCAGGATTGGCTTTTAAAATGGTATTAATATATTCTATAGCTTTATTTACTTGCTCATTTGAAAGCAAATTCTTTGCCAAACTCATAGCTGCTCTTGCAGCTAAATCTAAATTTTTTGTATTAAAATAAGTATTTTCATAGATATTTACAGCTTTTTCTTTTTCATTTAAATTATAAATATAATCTGCATAATCAAGTTTTGATAACTGAGTAAAATAATTATTAGGTTGTTCATTATCCAAAATCGACATTGTATACTCTACATCAGCACGCTGAGCTAAAGCGATATAAGTTTTTAACATTATATGTAAAACTTCTGAAAAATTTTTATCACTTGTAAAAGTACGCATCCAATTTTTAGCATCATCAATCATCTTTTCTAAAATTTGCTGATCGCGTATACTTGGATCTTGAGTGTAAAGTTTATTTTGAGCTCTTAATTTATAAAGTATAAATTCACTAGTAAAAATACTGCCACGATATCTATTGATAGCATTTTGTGCATCAATCACCACTTGATTGTAATTAGCCTTATCGTATTCTTTTTTGATGCGTAAATAAGTATTGATATCTGCACTTTGAGGAATAACAACAGGATCAGAATTTAAATCCAAAGCTCCAACATAAGGCAAACTCTCATGTGGAAAATTGATATTAAAATCAAGTCCATCATAGTCTTTAATAGGTGCTAGTTCTGGTGCAAAAATAAAAGTAAAAGCCTTACTTTTATGCGAACTTGATGAACTGAGTTCTTTATCTATATAAATATTTTGAGAAGTGTCAAACATTCTTGCTTGTATTTTTGGCAAAATGATCATTTTAATTTTTTGAGCTTCTTGTATAAATTTTAAATCAAAAGCAGAAAAACTCTGATCTTTTAATTTATTATCAACCATACCTGCAATATCACATTCAAAATGAACTTTTGCTTCGGTAATAAATTTTTGACATGTAAATTCTAAATCATTACTCGCATGTAAAACTGCAAAAGCTTGATTATTTTCGCGACCCGTGTTTAAAACAAGCTCAAAAGCAAAAGCATTTAAAAAACTTAATAAAATTAAAAATAATATTCTCATAAAATAATTATAGCAAAACTCTTATAACATTAACAATATAGCAAAAGTGCTTACACAAACACAAAAAGCTAAAATAAAATTTTGTATAAAACTAAACTTAATATTATGAACCCTATCATTTTTCATAAATAAAACATGAATTAAAATCTTTAAATACGCATAAAGCATAATAACAGAAGATAAAGCCACAAAAAGCGCCAAATACCAATATCCATTTAAAATTGCTGTATTTAAAATCATAAATTTACCCCAAAACACTCCAAAAGGCGGGATACCTGCTAAAGAAAGCACACTAATGCTTAAACAAAAAGCAATTAAAGGTTTTTTAACCAAAAGCCCATTTAAACTCTCATAAGAATTATTCTCATAATTACTTAAAATCATAAATACAGCATAATTTGCAAAAGCAAATAAAGTCCAATATCCAAAAATAGCAAGCAAAATTCCATCAAAATTTTGTTCTTTTAATAAAGGAATGCAAGCTATCAAAACCAAAGAAGAATGCACTACAGAACTATAAGCAAACATTTTTTTGATATTGTTTTGACTTAAAGCCGCAAAAGCGCCTATAAGCATAGAAAAAATCGCTAGAACTATTATGATATATTCAAAACCTGTATTATTTAAAAAATCAAACAAACGAATAACCACAACCAACATGGCAACTTTTGGCACAACTGAAATAAAAGCAACCAAATTTGTATGTGCTGCATAATACACATCTTTAAGCCAAAAATGAAAAGGTGCCAAAGAAAGCTTGATTGCACAAAGAACAAAAATCATCACTCCAGCACCCAAAAGCATGGGATCTTTTTGAAACTCATTTTTTAACGCTAAATTAGCAGATAAATCTAAAGTTCCTGTTTTTAAATAAATAAAAGCTACAGCCATAACAAAAAATCCAGCTCCTACAGCCGCTATACTAAAGTATTTTATCGCACTTGAAATAGCATTATCACTTCCACGCATTGCTATTAAAGTATAAAGCGCTAAAGAAGAACTTTCAAGTCCTATAAAAATAAGTACTAAATTTGAGCTTGAAACCATCAAAAGCAAAGATGCAATCATAAATAAAAATAAAGCATAAAATTCACCTTGATTTTCTTCTTTTTGCATTAAAAGATATAAAAATGAAAAACACAAAATCACCAAAGAAGCATAAAATGAAACAATATCATTATTTAAAGTAGCCAAAAAAGCTTTTGCTTCTAAACCTTGAGCATTTGCATTATTTAAAATCAAAAAAGCACTTACAATCAAAGACAAAGAACTTATGCCGATATAAAACGATCGATGAAATTTCCAAAAACCAGAGCAAAGCAAAAGAACTATTGCAGTTGTAATTAAAAATAAAAATGGATAAGATAAGCTTATATTTAAAAGTTCTAAATTTAAAAAATTATTTAACATTTGCCTCTCCTATTTTAGATAAAAAATCTAAAGTATTTTGCTCAACAGCTCTAATATTCATTGTTTTTATAAGATTATCCACATCTTTTTGTATCGGCTTTAAAAGTATATTTGGCATAAGCCCTAGTCCAAAAATCATTACTACAATGCACACAAGCGCTACTATTTCTCTAAAACGTAAAGAAAAACCCTCTATAAAGCTTTGTTTTTGCATGAAAAATATTTTTCTAAATACTGCGAACATATAAATCGCTCCTAAAATAATCACCAAACCTGCCAACAAAGCGTAAAATAAATTAATCTTTGCTATACCTAAAAGAATTAAAAACTCTCCCACAAAAGAAACAGTTAAAGGCAAAGAAACGCTTGCGAGTAAAATTAACATAAAGAAAATTGAAAATAAAGGTGCTTTTTTGGCCAAAGAATGGTAAAAAGAAATATCATAAGTATGATATCTTTGGTATAAAAGTTCAACCATTAAAAATAAAGTTCCTGTTACAATACCGTGTGCAAACATATAAAAAACTGCACCACTAATACCCAAAGCATTTAAAGAAAAAATTCCCAAAATCATCACACCAAGATGTGAAATAGAACTATAAGCAATCAATTCTTTAATATTTTCTGCTCTATAAGCAATTAAAGCATTATAAACGATACTTACTATACATAAAGCTACAATTAAAGGCATAAAATACACACTCGCATCTGGAAAAAGTGGTAAACAAAAAAGTAAAAATCCAAAAGGAGCCATTTTAAAAACTACAAGCATTACAGAAACAAGTATAGGCGAATTTGCATAAACCTTAGGTGCCCAAGTATGAAGTGGAAATAAAGGAGCTTTGATAGCAAAAGCGATAAAAAATGCTCCAAAAAGTAAAAGTTGCTCTGTAAAATTTGCTGCTGAGGCATTATTTTTCCAAATTTCCAAGTCAAAAGTGAAGATATTTAAAAGCTGATAATTTAAATAAGCTTGATAAATCAATGCTACAAGCATTAAAATTGAACCCGCAAAAGCATAGATAAAAAATTTCACCCCTGCTCTAAAATCTTTACCATAAACTCCCATAATATAAAGCAAAGGCAAAAGAGAAAATTCCCAAAAAACATAAAACAACAAACCATCTTTTGCGCTAAAAAGTCCCATAATAGCAAATTCTAAAAAGAATATACAAGATATAAGCGCTTTTTGTTCTAGTTTCAAAAATAAAAAGCTTAAAAATATCATCAAAGAACTTAAAAGCATCAATACAAGTGCAATACTGTCTACTCCTACATGAAAGCTAAAAAATTTCAAAATTTTAAAAGAGAGATTATAATCAAAGCTTACCCCTTGTAAAAAATCCGCAAAAATATCCAAATTTAAAGCCAAAATCATAAAACTTACAACAACGCTAAAAACCTTAACGCCTCCGCGATTTAATAGCAAAACCACAAAAGCAGAAATTAAAGGAAAAAATATCAAATAATTTAGCATTTTACACCATCCATACTAAAATCAACAAAATCACAAAAGCTGCCACCAAAAACCTAAGCATTAAGTTTAAGCTGTTTGGCATAATCATTTTTTGTGAAATATTTTGAGAATACAAAGCAATTTTTTCAACTATTCTATCAAAAATATAAAGATCACAATGCTTTAAAATCGCACATAAGCTTTCATATTTTGAAACGATAAATTGATGATAAAACCTAGGAATAAAATAATCATTACTTAAAAGTTTATGAATTTTATTTTCTTCAATACTTTCCTTAAACCAAGAATTTTTATAAGCAAAAATAGCCAAAATTGCACCCAAAATAGCTGCTACACTCGCACAAATCATTACAATTTGATTTTGCGCATCAATAAAAACTAATTTTGTGCTTAAATATTCAAAAAAACTATGTTCGAAAAATCCTGCAATAATAGCTAAAACCATCAAAGGACTCATAGCCAAAAGTGCGATTTTACTTGCTTCATGTGGATGTTCATCATGTCTTGCAGGGGTAAAAAATACCAACATTAAAAGTCTAAAGCTATAAAATGCTGTTAAAAAAGCTGCGATTAAGAGCACTAAAAAAATACCATGGTGAAAAGAAATGAAAGAATATCCCAAAATCAAATCTTTAGAGAAAAATCCTGCAAAAGGATAAATTCCTGCTAAAGCTAAAGATCCTATACACATTAAAATAGCTGTAATTTTTAAAGGTTTAAAAAGTCCACCCATTTTTTTAATATCTAATTTATCATTCATAGCATGCATTACATTTCCAGCGCCTAAGAAAAGTAAAGATTTAAAAAAAGCATGCGTAGCTAAGTGAAATAAAGCTATACCATAAGCCCCAAGTCCTGCAGCCACAAACATATATCCAAGTTGCGATAAGGTAGAGTAAGCAATAATGCGTTTTAAATCCCTAACCACCAAAGCCATAGAGGCTGCAAAAATCGCTACAAAAGCTCCGAGTAAGGCAATAATATAAGAAACTTCAGGAACTAAATCATAAAGCGTACTCGCACGAATTACCAAATAAACCCCCGCTGTTACCATGGTTGCTGCATGGATTAATGCAGAAACAGGAGTTGGCCCTGCCATAGCATCAGCAAGCCAAGTGTGAAAAGGAAATTGTGCAGATTTTCCCATAGCCCCTATAAATAAACAAGTTGCGATTAAGATCAAAGCATTGTGATCTAGGCTTTGTGCCATGGAAAAAACTTCATCATATTTTAAAGTTCCTGCTTGCAAATAAAGCCAAAAAATTCCTAAAAGCATACCCAAATCCGCAATACGATTCATAATAAAAGCTTCATTAGCCGCAAAAGAATAAGTATCATTTTTATACCAAAAACCTATGAGCAACCAAGAGCAAAGCCCAACGCCTTCCCAACCTACGAAAAGTCCTAAAAAATTATCACTCATGACTAAAAAAAGCATAGAAAAGACAAAAAGCCCCAAATAAGCAAAAAATTTATTAAAACCTTCATCATGAGCCATATAAAAAATACTATAAAAATGCACACAAGTGGCTACAATACCTACAATACTCATCATAGTAAGCGAAATAGCATCTATATCAAAACCAAAATTTACTCCAGCAAACCATTCAAACAAACTCACATTAAAAGCTTCATTGCAAAAAAGCAAATACAAAGAACAAAAAGTACTCAAAGCTACTAGAAGTGAACAAAATATCCCTACGAATTGTTTTTTCTCACTCAAAGCAAAACAACTTGCAAACAAAAAAGCTACAAAGGGACTAAAAAGAGAAATCAAAGCCAAATTTTGCATACTAAGCCTCCACTTCTTTTAAGCTTTTTAATTCTAAAGTGCCTTTTCTTCTATACCAAAGCACACACAAAGCTATACCAACAGCTACTTCACAAGCCGCTACACCCATGATAAAAAGCGCAAAAACCTGTCCATTTAAATCATTGTGCATTTTAGAAGCTGCTACTAAAGCTAAATTAGCACTATTTAATAAAATTTCACTCGAAATAAAAAGCATAATGAGATTTTGTCTTTTTAAAATCCCTACAAGCCCTATGACAAACATTAAAATAGCAACGAAAAAATACTTTTCTATCATTGTTTTTCCTTTTTAAGCTCTTTATGAGTAAGAGTGATAGCACAAACTAAAGCGATCAAAAGCAAAATAGCTATAAACTCAAAAGCTAAAAGATATTTTGAAAAAATCGCTAAAGCCAGTTGTTTATTAAAATCAAACAAAGCAGGATCATTTAAAGGCAAATCCGTGCTGATATTTTGGTATTTAAAACCTATAAGCATAGTCAAAAGTAAAATCGCACTTAAAACCACCAAAGTAAAAAAACTTTTTTTAGCTTTAAGTTGTTCTTTAAATTCTTTAGAAGCATCAAAAAACATCATCGCAAAACTATAAAGTCCAAGTACAGCTCCACTATAAACAATAATTTGTATCACGCCTAAAAACTCTGCATCAAGCAAAAAATAAAATCCCGATAAAAACACCATTCCACCTGCTAAAGCCGAAAGAGAATAAAGCATATTTTTACTTAAAACCGCGATGCCAAAAAAGCCTAAAACCACTACACTAAAAAATAAAAAAGCCAAATTTTCTATCATTTATTTTCTCCTTGCTCTTGTGTGTTTTGATTTTCTAAGGCTCTTTCTTGCATCACATCATAATAATTTGGTGTTTTTTTAACCCACAAATTTGCATCCTTTCTAAGACTTCCTGCTCCTTCAAATTCAACTTGATTTTTAAGCTTATCAATAGGAGTTAAAAAATCTTGCTTATAGCCAAAATAAGACCTTTGCTCGGCTGCATTTTCATACTCTATTCCATGTACTATAGCAAGTTCAGGACAAACCTCAGCACAAAAACCACAATAAATACAACGCCCTAAATTAATACTATAATTTCCTACTTTTTTACGCCCATTTTCATCTAAAGAAGTTTCCATTCTAATACAATTGCTAATGCAAATTTTTTCGCAAAGCCCACAACCTATACATCTTTCATTTTCGCTTTCTATAAAACGCATCAAACGATGAACAGCACGGTAACGATTGTCAAGCTTTACCTTTTCAAAAGGATATTTAATCGTAGCGCTATTATTTCTCTTAAGTAATTCTCTCATCATCACAAAAAGCCCTACAAAAAGCTCTAGTTTAACGCTTCTACGCAAAGCTTGTGAAATTTTCTCCCAAGTGCTAACAGGAGTTTTTCTTTTCTCATCCGCTAAGTAATAATTTTTCATATCAAACTCCTATAAAAGAACTGCCAAAGCAGTGATTAAAAGGTTTAAAACCGCTAAAGGGATTAAGATCAAATAGCACATTTTCATCACTTGATCTGGACGCAATTGCGGAAAAGCAGCTCTTGCCCAAAAATACCAAAAGAAAATAAAAATTGATTTTACTATCATCATAATCCAACCAGGAATAATCCAAAAGCTATTAAAACCCCCTAAAAACAAAAGAGTTACCAAAATAGCTCCAGCTATCATAGAAGCATATTCACCTATAAAAAACATACCCCATCTTAAACCCGAATACTCCGTTCCATAACCCGCTACAATTTCAGCATCATTTTCCGTCAAACAAAGCGGAGTTCTATTAGTCTCTATAAATAAAGCAATTATAAAAAGCACAAAAGCCAAAGGCTGTTTAAAAATAAGCCAAGAAAAAAATCCATCGTTTTGATAATTGTTAATATCCACCAAAGAAAAAGAACCTACAAGCATTACAATAGCAATCAAAGCTAAAGCTCCTACGCTTTCATAGGAAATAATCGCTACAAGCCCTCTTGCAGCCCCTAAAATCGACCATTTATTATTACTTGCAAGTCCACCCAAAAACACCGCATAAAAGCAAAGCCCTGAAGTACCGATGACAAAAAGCAAAGCTACATTGATATCTGCCACTATAGGCTGAATCACCCTTCCAAATAAAGTAAATTCAGGTAGCATAGGAATAGCTGCTAAAGAAACAAAAGCACAAATAGCAGAAATCAAAGGTGCTATAGCAAAAATAAATTTTTGCGAATTTGAAGGGATTATATCTTCTTTAGTAAAAAGTTTTATCATATCAGCTACAAGTTGAATAAGCCCAAAAGGCCCTACCATATCAGGCCCTATGCGTCTTTGAAAATAAGCTAAAACCTTTCTTTCAGCATAAGTTGCAAGACCTGCTAAACTCGCAAATATTGCAATGATAATAATACATTTAATCAAAGTCTCTAAAGCAAAAAAAGCAAAATCACTCATGGTTTGCTCCTAATTTTTCTAAATTCGCCACAACAAATCTTTCATCAAAAAAGCTTAGCGTATCAAGTTTTTCATCAAAATACGGCAAGAAAGCTCCATTTTTTATATCCTTATCCACACGCACACTAAGGCTTAATTCTTTATCTTTTATTTTAAGTTTTACAAGATCTTTATCTTTTAAATTTTTCTCTTTAGCTAAATTTTCACTTACACCTAAAAAAATCACCTCATTAATCGCACTAGCACGATTTGAAAATCTACCAAATTGATAGCTAGGATTAGCACTATAAAGCAAAATTTCATCTTCTTTTAGGCTTAAATTTTCAAAATTTGGAGAGATGAATTCTTTTTTAGCAACTTGTTTGAAACATTCTAAATTAAGCTCATATCCCCTTTTACAATCGCCTGCATTGGTATAAAAATTGTCTAAATGATCAAAATCAATCGGAGAAAAACCTTTATTTATAGGGAGTCTCTTAGTATAATTTATAGTATATTCCTCATCAAAACCTAAAGCATTAGCCAAATCATTTAAAAAATATCCCTTAAATTCTAAAGCAGCATTAGTTGGTACCACTCTTTTATCATAATTTAAAAAAGTTCCTTCTTGCTGATTTAAACTCGCACTAGCTAAATTTGCATACTCTTCATAAGAAAAACTAAAATCACCTTTTTCATTGTAGCCTAAAGTCTTGCCTTCTTGTGTATTGTTATCCAAATCACAAATCATAGCCACACCTAAGGTATTAGTATGCGTAGGATTTAAAAAGACTTTAAAAGGAGTAGTATTTTGGATCAAAGCAAGTAATTTAGCAAGTTTTTTCGCATTTTTATGAAAATAAAAATCACTCCCTACAACAAGAGTAAAATTTGCTTTTTTAAGCAATAAATCTTCTAATTTATCTTCATCTATGCCTAAATTTTTAGCAAAAACAGAGCGTTGTACTTCTATGATTTTTTTTACTTTTTTAGGTACGACTTTTTTTACTTCTTTTTGAATTTCATTGCCTTCTTCATCTTTTTCTATGACTTGTTCTACAACTTCTTCGTTGATACTTTCTTCTATTTCTTTATTTTCACTAACAAAAAACTCTGCTAAATGAGTTTTAATACCTTCATCTTGGCTAAATTTTTGAAGTAAAAAATATAAAATTTGCTCTTCATCGCCATTTTTATGAATGTGCGGGATAAAATTTTTAGAATATTTTGCTATACCCATATCTTCCATAGGATGAAAATAAAGCCCTGAGCCTTTATTCATCACTAAAGCATTATTGATTTTATAGCTAAGCGTTGGAGCATCATATCTTAAAAGCATTCCAGCTACAACCAAAAAATCACTTTTTGTTATATCTTGAGTATTAGCGCTATAAAACTCACCAGAATTAGCGATAAATTCTTGTAAAAATTCTTTAAATTTCAAAGCTTCTTCATTGATCAAAGAAAGATTAAATTTCTTTTTTAAATTTTGTAAAATCAAAGCTTCTTCATTGGTAATAAAACTATTAAATTTAATGTTTTTAATTTCATTTTTCTCAAAAAGCTCCACAAGTTCTTTAAAGGCTTTTTCATCTTTATCCGCCTCATTTTGCGTATCAAAAGCAAACCTTGCAGCCTTATTTAAACTCGCAAAGGCAAAATCATTACTCACACGATAAATTTTTTCTTTTTGATTGCTAATGCCACTTTGCTTAATATCATAATACATCAACTCACAATCGCTTGAATGCGGATTTGAAGCAGGGATTCTTTTAAGTTCCCAAATATTTGAAGTGTATTGAAATTTCGAACCTATCAAAGCTCCTGTTGGACACACGCTTGTACATTCTCCACAAAATGAACAATCAAGCGTATCACCATTTGCAGGGCCTATCAAACTTTTTTGAAATTTAGTCCAAATCGCATAAGCATCTTTTCCCATGCTCTCTTTAAAGCTATTATCCACACTATCTCCGCCACGAGGAACAGTCTTTAAAGCACTTTCGCCGATTTTATCCTTACAAACTGTAATACAACGCTCACACACTATGCAAAGTGCGGGATCGTAATTAATCATTCCCCAATGTTTATGTGGTTTATGCGTGTCTTTAATCCAATGTTTTTGAACATTTACACGACTTTTATGAGTAAAATTTTGCAATTCACACTCGCCTGATTTATCGCAAACTCCACATTCTAAAGGATGATTGATACAATAAGCTTGCATGATCTCATTTCTTTCATCCCAAAGATTTTGTAAATCACTTTCTACAACCATACCCTCTTTTGCTTTAGTATTGCAAGAATATACCTTTTTACCATCAGCTTCAACCATACACATACGACAAGCCAAAGTAGGACTACAGCCCGAAAGATAGCAAATCGCTGGGATAAAAATATCATTTCTTCTTGCTATATTTAAGATATATTCGCCTTCTTCAAAGGCGCAATCTATACCATTAATCTTAACTGTCATTTTGCTTCCTTTATGCGAATTGGAGTAAAATCAAAACCATTATTTTCATAATTTAAAAAAGCTATGGTGCCTTGTAAATTTTCATCTAAACAAAGCTTAGTTTTAAAACTAAAATCTTTAGCTAAAATTTCAACTTCACTTTGATCTTTGCATTTTGCAATTTGTAAAAATTGCTTTGAACAATGTAAATTTTTATCTTGCAAATTTGCTCTAAAAAGCACTAACCCGTCATAATTATCGAGTTCTTTTAGGGTGTTTAATTTTGCCTTTTTAAAATCGCATTCTTCTTCATCGCTATCTAAAATCTTTAATCCATATTTTACACTTAAGAAATTCAAAAAATATTTGATATTTTCACTATCTTTATAAGAATGGATATTTTTATCTATAATTAAATACTTAACCTCTTTTAAAAAAGCAAGCACTTCGCCTGCTTCTTCCTCTCCAAAACAAGATTCAGCACTTAAATATCCCTCATCTAAATCGCAAAATTGTCCTTCATCGCTTAATTTACAAAGCAAGGCCAAAACAAAACTCAAACTTGCAATTTCGCATTTGTAAAATTTAGCTTTTAAGTTTTTATCTTCCAAACAAGAAATATTAATGCTATTTACACCTATTTTTTCACATAAATTTTTGTTTTTAAGGCTTGGCATATCTAAAAAACAAAGAGCATTATCATAAATCATACCCTCTCCTTTTTTATAACAATAGTCCAATCGACTTGATTAAATTTCAAAGAATTTAAAAGCTCACAGCCTTGTTCTTTTACAAAAGAAAAACTTTTTTCAACAGGAGAAAAATCGCCGATTTCAAAAAGCACCACTAAAACCTCACCTTGTTTTGCTTCTTTTATGATTTGTGCTAAATCTTCAAAAAGCTCTTTGCTTTTTCTTAAATCTACCCTTCTCATCGATCTATCTCACCTAAAACTATATTTACATTACCCATAATGGCTACAACATCAGCTAAATAAGTACCTACAAGCATTTCTTCAAAAAACGCACAATGCCAATAACTAGGCGTTCTAGCCTTTAAACGATAAGGTCTTCCTGTACCATCACTATGGATAAAAAAGCCAAGCTCACCTTTTGGACTTTCAGTAGGCACATAAACTTCGCCTTTAGGGGGTTTTAAACCTTGAGTGATTAAAACAAAATGCTGCATTAAAGAATAATTCTGCGTTAAAATTTGTTCCTTTGAAGCACTTACATACTCAGGATGCGTAGCTAAAATTTCAGGCGAAGTATCTTTATAAAGCATGGCACATTGTCTAAGGATTTTCAAACTTTCACGAAATTCTTGCATATAAACTTTATATCTTGCATAAGAATCCCCTTGCGTAGCATAAGGCACACCAAATTCAACTTCATTATAAAGCAAATAAGGCTCTTCTTTGCGTATATCGTATTTTATGCCACTTCCTCTTAACATCACACCCGTACAACCCCAATTTAAGGCTTGTTCTTTAGTAACCACACCTACATTTTCAGTTCTTAAACGCCAAATTCTATTATCATCTAAAAGATCTTCATAATCTTTTAAATCATTTGGAAATTTATCGCAAAATGCAAGCATTTCTTCTAAATAATTCTCAGGTAAATCAAGCATAACCCCGCCTATTCTCATAGAAGAATGCGTAAGCCTTGCACCGCAATACTTTTCTATCAAATCCAAAACATACTCTCGTTCTCTAAAACAGTATAAAAATACACTCATCGCACCAATATCAAGCGCATGAGTAGCAAGCCAAAGCAAATGCGATGTGATACGGTTTAATTCTAAAAGTATCATGCGTATCACTGCGGCACGGCGTGGAATCTCTAAACCACAAAGCTTTTCAACCGCTGCACAATAAGCATAATTATTCGCTGAAGCAGCGATATAGTCCATTCTATCAGTAGTAGGAATAAATTCTTGATAAATCATATTTTCAGCCATTTTTTCCATACCACGATGCATATAACCTATACAAGGACGCGCTTTTACAACTTGCTCTCCATCGAGTTCTAAAATAAGACGCAAATTTCCATGCGCTGAAGGATGTTGAGGGCCTAAGTTGATAATCATTTTTGAGTCTTCTTGCTCAAAAGCTATATTTTCATAATAAGGTTTTAACTTGCTAGGAATTTGCATTTTAACGCCTTTTCTCTAAAATTTTTGCTTCATCACGTTTTACTTTTTTTACAAAAGCCACACCTTCATCTTCTTGATATTCTTGTTTAAAGGAAATTTCCTTCTTTTGACCACCTTTTGGCACTTCATGGTAAAGTCTTGCAAAATTTAGCGTATCTTTATCATCAGCAAAACCAGAATCTCTTTGTTCTTCGCCCACTACTTCACGATATTCTTTGCCAAAAATTTTATCAATCTCATACCATCTTGCAAACTCATCGCCCTTTAAAGGATAAGTTTTCAAAAGCGGATGTCCAAACCAATCATCAGGCATTAAAATGCGTTTTAAATTAGGATGATTTATGATGAAAATTCCAAACATATCATAAATTTCTCTCTCACTCCAATTTGCCCCTTTAAAAACATGAGCCACGCTTTGCAAACGCTCTTTTACGCCTACAAAAGTTTTTATTCTCACTCTTAATTTTTTTTCTAAATTTAAAAGCTGATAAAACACTTCAAAACCATTTTTATCTGCTATAAAATCAATAGCACTTGCTTCTGTAAAACTTAAATAACCTAAAGTTTTAAGCATTTGCAAGGTTTTAACATTGTCTTCTTTTTTAATTTCTATTACCCAAAAATCAAGCTCTACAAAGGAATTTAAAATTTCTACTTGAGTTTTTAAAACTTCAAAATCCTCTTTAAAAACACTTTCATTAACATCAGATTTTACAGTGTGTGGTGCGTGATAAAATCTATCTTTGTAGTAATTTTGAGTTTGAGCATTTTTTTTATCGCTATACTTTCTCATCATATCAACCTTTTAGGTGCGATCTTGCGACTTGCTTTTTCTTTGCGAATCTTTTTTTGCAAAATCATCAAAGCAAACTGAAAACTTTCGGGGCGTGGAGCACAGCCTGGCACATAAATATCTACAGGTATAATTCTATCCACTCCTTGAACAGTAGAATAAGTATTAAACATACCGCCTGTATTGGCACAACTTCCCATAGAAATCACCCATTTAGGATCAGGCATTTGATCATAAAGTCTTCTTGTAAATTCAGCGTGCTTTTTACACAAAGTTCCTGCGATAATCATCACTTCACTGTGGCGTGGTGAAGCTCTAAAAATCGTTCCAAATCTATCAAAATCATATCTTGAACCCCCAGCCGCCATCATCTCAATCGCACAACAGGCAAGTCCATAAGATAAAGCCCATAAAGAATTACTCCTGCCCCATTGAACTAGCTTATCCACACTGGTTAAAACTACGGGCAAACCACTTGCATAATTTACTTGATGCTCTGCCATGCAAACGCTCCTTTTTTATAAGCATATAAAAATCCAACTCCTAAAAGTACGATAAAAACAAAAACTTCTAAAAATCCAAACCAACCTAAATCTTTAAAAATCAAAGCCCAAGGAAATAAAAACACAACTTCTATATCCAAAAGTATGAAGATTAAGGCGATGATGAAAAATTGAGAGTTAATCTTGTTAGCTTGTTTAACAGGAATAGGACCACATTCATAAATTCCAAGTCCTAATTTTTTGCGATTTTTTGCGGCAAAATTATTACCGATTTTTGAAGCTAAAAAAACCAGTCCAAAAAAAATAACACTAGCAAGTACCAGCATTAAAAAAATACCAAAATAAGGATGCGAAGCATCTATATGAGACATTTATTCTCCTTTTTTAAAGCACTTTAATCACTCCACAACAAAAATTAAATTTACACTTTTCTTTATTTTACTCTAAACTTTCTATATTGAAACTTATATTAAAAAATATTTTTTAAAGTTTTAATTTTTTATGATTAAATTTATAAAAAAGATCACTTTGATGGGTTATAAATATATAAGAAATATTATTTTTTTGCTGATAGTCATATAAAAAAGTTAAAATTTCTTTAGAAGTTTTAATATCAAACGCTGAAGTAATTTCATCTAAAATCAACAATTTAGGATTTAAAACCAAAGCACGGATAAGACCTACACGTGTGGCTTCTCCTCCGCTTAACTCATAGGATTTTTGTTCTAAAATTTGTTTTTTTAGACTAAAAAAATCAAAAAATTCTAAAATCAAGTCATCATTCTTTTGTAAATTAAAATTTTCCAAACCATCTTGTATAAGATTTTTGATTTTTTTATAAGGGTTTAAAGCCATTTTTTGATCTTGAAAGCAATATTGAATTTGCTTTCTTAAAAGTCTTTGTTTGTTTTTATCAAGCTTGTGTAAGTTAAGATTTTCATACCATACCTCACCCTCACTTGGATCTTCTAAAAAACAAAGAATTCTAGCTAATGTGCTTTTACCTGCACCACTTTTACCTAAAATTATTAAATTGTCATTTTCATTTAAAGAAAAATTGACATTATCAAAAATAATATGTCTTTCTTTTTTTAAATACCAATGCTTTTTAAGCTCATAAAACTTACTTAAATTACAAACTTTAAGCATTATAATACCTTAAAAACTCATCTAAGCTATATAAATTTGAACTATTTTTTTCTAGCATAAGAATTTCATCTGCTAAAGAATTTACCAAATTTAAATCATGAGTGATACAAACTAAGGCTGTAGTATTTTTTAATTCTTTTAAAATCGATATAATCTTAGAAGCGTTTTCTTTATCCAAAGAAGCTGTGATTTCATCACAAATTAAAATTTGGGGTTGATTTAATAATGCCAAAGCTAGGCTCACCCTTCTTGCCATACCCAAACTTAATTCATTAGCATAAGAATGCCACAAACGATCAAGATTTTCAAATCCTAATTTTTGAAAATAAGAAAAAGCGTAATCTTTTATTTCTTTTTGTTTTAATTTTGTATGAGTTTTTAAAACAAGATGACATAAATTTCCAATATCCAAATAAGGATAAAGACTAAGCTCTGCATCTTGCAAAACAAGTGCCACTTTAGAACGAAAATTTCTAAGCTCTTCTTTATTAAAATTAAAAATACAAGAATTATGAAAACTTAATTCATCAAAACTTATTGTGAAATTAGAATCTAAAAGTCTTACCAAAGCTTTTCCTAACAAACTTTTGCCCACTCCACTTTGTCCTAGTATCATTAAAGTTTTGCCTGTTTTTATATCTAAATTAATATCCTTAAGTAATAAATTATTCTTCAAACTGATATTTAAATTTCTTACCTTCAAGATCTTATACCCCAAATTTTTTGTAAAAAATTACCCAACCATAAAAGAGGTAAAAACAACAAAAGCAAGCTTAAAAGTGGAAAAAGTATCATCCACCAAGCGCCTATAAAAACTGCTTTTGAAGACTCACTCAAAAGAGTACCTAAAGTTGGAATTTCAAATCCTAAACCCAGTCCAAAAAAACTCAAAGTAGCTTCTGTGGCTATAGCATGAACGATATTAAATATAAAAAGTGTAAAAATCAGTGTTTTTAAAGCAGGTATTAAATCTTTAAAAAAAGCTCTAAATTTAGTTCTTCCAAGCACTATATTTGCTTTGTAAAAATCTAAATTTTCAAGTCTTTTTAATTCACTTTCTATAATTCTTGCTATGAAACACCAATGAATTAAAGCGATTAAAAAAATCATCAAAAACACATCAGAAGTTATCATACTTTGAAAAAACATCATAAGTAAAAAAGCAGGCAAGGCTAAAAAAAACTCTAAAATACGCATCCAAAAAACATAAAAAAAACATCGCGCTAAAAACAAATAGCACAAAGCAAAGATAATAGACAATAAAGATCCACCAACACCTATAATCAAAGAATTTCTCAAAGCAAAAAGCAAACGAGAAAACAAATCTCTGCCTAAAAAATCAGTCCCTAAAATATAAGTAAAATTAGGAGCTTGATGCAAATTTTCTAAATGAGTGCTTAAAATATCAAAAGAAGCTAAAAAAGGTGCAAACAAGGCGCATAAAAACAAAAAAATTAAAGGCGCAAGAATGATAAGAAATTTAAACAAAATCAAGCCTTCTTAATCTAGGATTTAAAATCCTAGCTACAATATCACTTAAAAATGTAAAAAATGCTGCAAGCAAAACACTAAAAAATATAAGCGCAAGCACAATAGGATAATCTTTAAAAATAATACTTTTAAAAAGTAAAGATCCAAGCCCCTTGTAAGCAAAGACACTTTCTACCACATAAGTTCCCATCATAAAACTTAAAGCACTTCCCCCAAAATAAGCCACAATAGGACTTAAAGAATATTTCAAAACTAAAAAATAAATATCTTTCTCCCTTAAAGCCCTAGCGTATAAATTTTGAATAAAAATTTGAGAAAAACTTTCATTGATAAAATTTCTAGCAATCCTTAAAAATAACGCCAAATGTGATAAAACGAGCACCAAAACAGGCAAAATCAAATGCTCTAAACGATTTAAAAAATCATCTTCAAAGCCTATATCACTACTTCCCATAACAGGCAAAATTTTCCAAAAAATTCCAAAAATCAAAACAAACAATAAAGCCAAAACAAAAGGAGGTAAAGCAAAAAAATTAAAAGCTAAAAAAGTGATGATTTTATCTATAAAACTTTCTTTATAATAATATCCCAAAAGTGCCAAAAAAACACTGAGCAAAAATAAAAGCATTAAGGCACTAAAACCCAAAATAAAAGTATTAAAAATTCTTTCTTTTATAAGCTTTAAAACACTTTCTCCACTTAAAAAAGAAACCCCTAAGTCCCCTTTTAAAGCCTTAAAAAGCCAAATTTTATACTGCTCTAGCAAAGGCTTATCAAGCCCTAAATTTTGTTCTATTCTTTGAACAAATTCTTTACTTTGTGAATTAACTCCATTAGCATAAGCTATACTGCCTTTACTAAAATGAAGTAAAACAAAACATAAAAAAGTGCTAAAAAATGCTATGAAAATACTAAAAACTAAGCGTTTTAGCACTATTTACTCCACTCATAAACATTCCAAGTAAAACCCACTCCATGATGACCTAAAGTCCTTGTTTTGATACCTTTTAAATCTTTATTATAAACTAAAGCAAAATCAAGATAGGCTAAGAAAATAAAAGGAGGATTTTCATACAAAGCATCTATAAAATCTTTATAATATTTTTTTCTCTCTTCTAAATTTGAAGTATTTCTTGCTTTTTGCAAGGCTATATCCACTTTTTTATCATGATAATGTCCAAAATTCCAACCCTCATCATTTAAAGCACTATCTTGCGAACTTTCAAATACCCTAAAAGTGTGAAAATCAGGATCTAAAGGACTTCCCCAGCCTATTAAAAAACTATCTACTTTAGAATAATCAAAACTTCCAGCAGGTTTAGCCACCACCTTGCTTACAACTCCTATTTTTCTAAATTCGCTTTGCAAAATTCCAGCTAAACTTACCCTTAAAGGATCATTGCTCATCGCCCAAATTTCAAATTCTAAAATTTTCCCATCTTTTTCAAAATTTCCATCTTTATTTTTCTTAAAACCTGCACTCACAAGCAAATCCTCGGCTTTTTTAGGATCATATTTGTAAATTTTAAAATTCTTAGAATTTGCCCAAGAACGCTCTAAAGGGTGATTAGCTACAAAAGCATAATCATGTAAAAGATTTTTTACTATACTTTCTTTATCGACTGCGTAATTTAAAGCTTGTCTTACTTTTAGATCTTTTAAAAATTCATTATCTAAATTAAACATTAAAGCCCGATAATCAGCCGATTTTTCACGCAAAATTCCAAAATTTTCATCATTTTTAAAAATATTTAGCAAAGAAACATCGATTAAAGCTGCGTCTATCTTGCCATTTTTAAGCTCAGCACTAGCTATAGAAGGATCAAAAATGTGTTTTATAATAAGTCTTGGAGTTTTTACCTTATCAAGATAAAAATGTTCATTGGCTTTAAATTCAACATATTCACCTTTTTTCCATTTTACAAATTTATAAGGACCTGTACCTATAGGATTTTGATTAAAAGAGCTTGTGTTTAAATTCTCATTTTCAAGCAAATGTTTAGGAAGCATTCCTATGCTTAAAGCATCTAAAAATGCAGGATAAGGTTTAAAGAGTGTGATTTTTACATGAGAAGGATTTAAAATTTCCACACTTTTAATGTCTTCAAAATTGACATAAATAGAAGAATTGTTTTTAGGATTTTTAAAGGCTTCTATACTAAATTTCACATCATCAGCACTAAATTTGACTCCATCATGCCATAAAACATCATCTCTTAAAAAAATATCATAAACAAGCCCGTCTTTACTAATATCCCAAGACTTAGCCAAATCAGGTTTTAAACTCATATTTTCATCAAAACGCGTAAGCCCTGAAAATACAAGATTAATCACTGCATCATGATCCTCGCTATAAGCAGGATTTATCCTTGCGATTTCATTTTCAACTGCTATAATAAGTGTATCTTTTGGAATTTTAGCCTCAAGATTCAAAAACAATAAAAATAGTAAAACAAACCATCTAAGCACTTGTAACTCCTCAAATTTAAAATTTTAAAGAATTATAAAATAAAAAATAAGAAGCCACAAGCTCTATGGGGGGATAATTTGCTTTAAATTATGGAGTTTTATTTATCAATTAAATTGCTTCACTGCATTCATCCAATAAATACGCTATATGCTGCCAAGATATACCCGTAGCATCGCTTAATCCTATCTCGCAAGTGCTTGATGTACTAAACCCGCGCTTAATATTTGTTTTGGCATAAAATTTTTTAAAGCCTTTTGTAGCACTAATATTTAATTGAGGCTTGAAAAAGCCCTTGTATCCAGCAAACCCACAACAATAGGTATCATTATCTATTAATACTTTTCCATTCGTACATAGCTTTGTAAGCTTAATTATATTTTCATTTAAACCAAGCTTTCTAGCAGCACACATGATATATAATCCTACATTCTCATTGATTTTATCAATGCGTAACTTGGGAGCAATAAATTTTAATAAATACTCGCTTAAATCATAAATTTCGTACTTTGAATGATCACTAATTAACTTAGCACTACAAGCACTATGATCTAACACTATGGGTGAGTCTATATTGCTTAAAAAGTCATTGATTTTTTGTATATTTTTATCTTGAATATCTTGAAAATTCTCATAAGCCTTACCACAACATAAATCATTGGGTGCATAAATAATGCCTATATTTGCTTTTTTACACAAGCTTTCAAATACTTCTTGCAAACTTCTTTTATCATGCATTTTTTCATTTGGTTTAAAGCTTTTATTAAGACAGCTTGTAAAATAAACCACATTGCAAACTCTTTTATGACTTTTTAGCTCATAATCATTCACCTTAGGCAAATACGCCCTAGTTCTTGGTATAATGCTAAGAAAATTGCTTGCTTTTTCAAGCTTATTATCAAGACTTAAATTATCAAATTTATTTGCGATACTTAATGAAAATTTAGCAATTTTTAGAGTTTTTTCATGATTTTTATATGCTAGATTTCCTAAAATTTTAGATATAAATCCTATATTATTTTTTCTATATTTTAATGAAAAATCAGCAAAATTAATCCCCAAAGGACATGAAAAAGAGCACACCCCACAAGCAGCACAAGAGCTGTCTACTAAATGATTGTAATATTTTTTAATATCCTTTAATTTTGCTTTTGACTCATCATCATTTAAGCTTTCAAGGCGTTTAATCTCTCGTAAGATCGCAATTCTTTGTCTTGGAGTAATTGTATATTCATTTGATGGACAAAATCTTTCGCAAAATCCACATTCCATACAGGTATTTAATTTCTCATCAATCCAACTGACTTGTTTGATATTTTTCTTATAAATATCTTTATCATCGCTAATGATTACATCGGGATTAAATAAACTATCCTTATCAAAGATACTTTTGATTTTTTTATTGATCAAATAAGCTTGCTTACCCCACTCTACCTCCACAAAAGGTGCCACCATACGCCCTGTGCCGTGTTCAGCTTTTATACTTCCACCATAAGAAGCTACTATATTAGACATTTCTTTAACTAGATTTGAAAAATTATCAAATTCAAGCTTATTGTTTAAATCCGGTGTGATAATAAAATGGATATTGCCTGCTAATGCATGGCCAAAAATGATTCCATTATCACCAAAGCCATATTTATAAAACAATTCTTGAATGCTTTTAATTCCATCGGCTAAATCCTCGATATTAAAACACACATCTTCAGTAATTACCGTTGAACCTGCCTTTCTAAGACTAGCTGCTATAGGCAAGAGTGCTTTTCTAATCTTCCACCATAAATCATATTCGGCCTTATTCTTGCTAAAATATGACTTATAAGCCAGTTTGGAAATTTCTTTTATTTTATTTATATTTTCATCAAGCTTAAGCTCATTACTATGCTCACTTTGGATCAATACACAAGTATTGCCCTCTTTAATATCAGCTAAAATATCTCTTAACTCATCATAAGTTGATGCAGCTTTTAAACTTGCATAGTCCATTATTTCAGCAGAACTTACAAAATCAACTTTAGCAAATTCTTTTATAGTGTTTGCAGCATTATTGATATTATCAAAAAACAATAAAGCACAGGCCTTAAATTCCAAATCATCCAAAACAGCAAGCTTAACTTCGCTTACAAATCCCAAAGTCCCTTCAGAGCCAATAAGCAAGTGTGCTAAAATATCTATTTCATCATCATAATCAACAAAGGCATTAAGGCTATAACCTGTGGTGTTTTTGATTTTAAATTTTTTGATTATTAAATCTTTTAATTCTTTATTGGCATTAATCTCTTCTTTGATCTCTCTAAGTTCATTAATTAATTTTTTATTTTCATCTTTAAATCGAGCCACACTTAAAGCATCGCTGGTATCAAGCATACTACCATTTGCCAAAATCACCCTAATACTTCTTAAGGTTTTATAGCTATTATCCTTAGTTCCACAGCACATTCCGCTTGAATTGTTATTTATAATCCCTCCAATTAAAGCTGAATTTATAGTAGCTGGATCAGGTCCTATTTTTTTCTTCAAAAAAGCAAGACTTTCATTAGCATGAATGCCTACTACACCGCATCCTAAAGTAATTTCGTTAGCGTCTTTGTTAATTTTTATTTTTTTAAAGGCAAATTTAATCACTACAAGTACTCCATCACAAGAGCTTTGTCCACTTAAACTTGTACCTGCTGCTCTAAATGTTATAGGAGTTTTATAAGTATTTGCTAATTGAATAATTTGCTTAATTTCATCTTCATTTTTAGCAATAATCACTATTTTTGGAATATAAAAATAACACGACGCATCAATGCCATAAGCATAGCATCTAGCATAATCATTAAAAATTCTATCCTTAAAAATATACTTAGCCTCATTATAAAAAGCTTTAAAATTTGCCATAGTCCCTCTTTTTAATTTATTATCAATTATATAATTTAATAATTTAAAGATAATTTTAAATTTATATTTTTGAGCATAATTTTAACACAAGTCAATTTTTTTCTCCTTTTTAAGATATAAAATATCTCTTTTACAACAAAAAGGAGAAACTATGACAAAAGAACAAATTCAAATCATCAAAGATTGTGTGCCTATTTTGCAAAAAAATGGAGAGGATTTAACCAATGAGTTTTATAAAATAATGTTTAATGATTATCCTGAGGTAAAACCTATGTTTAATATGGAAAAACAAATTTCAGGAGAACAACCAAAAGCTTTAGCAATGGCGATTTTAATGGCGGCTAAAAATATAGAAAATTTGGAAAATATGAGAAGCTTTGTTGATAAAGTTGCCATAACTCATGTTAATTTAGGAGTTAAAGAAGAGCATTATCCTATAGTTGGAGCTTGCCTTTTAAAGGCTATTAAAAATCTTTTAAATCCTGATGAAGCCACTCTTAAAGCTTGGGAAGTTGCTTATGGAAAAATTGCTAAATTTTATATCGATATAGAAAAAAAGCTCTATGATAAATAATATAAGCCCATTTTGGGCTTTAATCAAATTTTTCTACTAAATTTTTAGCTAATTCCTTTATATTCTCACCCTTTAATTCGCTGATTTCACCATTTTGAGCCAAGAAAATTCTATCAGCACTATCAAAATATGCATCATCATGTGTGATAGCAAAGATTGTTTTACCTTGCTCTTTTAGCAAAGGTAAAAGTTTTTTATAAAAAAATCTTCTAAAAACAGGATCTTGATCAGCCGCCCATTCATCAAGCACTAAAATATCCCTTTCTTCAAGCAAGGCTATAAGCATAGCTAAACGCTTTTTTTGCCCTGTAGAAAGTTTGGTTAAGGTCAGTTCATTATCTTTGACACTTGTTTTATTTTTAAGTTCTAAAAACTCCAACCAAAAAGCAATTTTTTCTTCGCTTGCAAAATTTTCTTTATTTAAGGTTTTAGTAAAAAGATGAAAATCGCTAAAAACAGCAGAAATAAGAGATCTATACTCATCTAAATTTTTATCATCTATAAGCGTATCATCAACATAAATTCCGCCTTTGCTTGGCTTAAAAAGTCCTGTCAAAAGCATACAAAAAGTGGATTTACCACTTCCATTTTTACCTATTAAAAATACCAATTCACCTTTTTTAAGTTCTATATTTACAGGATTTAAATGAAAATTTTCTTCATAAGCAAATTGAGTATTTCTAAAAGAAATTTTTTTCCATTCACTGATATAATGTGTTTTTTTAAAACCTTCTATATAATCATCTAATTCCAATTTTGCGATCTTATCCAAAGCGATTTTTGCCAAAAGCAAAGTAGGAAAAGATCCTATCATAGATACTAAAGGGGTTCGTAAAAACAAAATAGAAAGAGCTATAGTTGTAGCATCTGCAACACTTGCCCATTCAAATTTTAAAGCTAAGTAAAACTCTACACCCACTAAAGCCAAAAGAGTTACATTTGTCCAGTTGTTTGAGAGATTGTTAAAAAGATTACCTAAAGTACTATTTTTCTTTTTCAATCTTGCATTATTTTCAAATTCATCTTCATAATAAAGCTTGGCTCTATCACGATTGATCAAAAGTTCTTTATGTCCATCTAGTATATTTTGGTAATTATTTTGCAAAGCATCATCATTTTCCCTTGCCTTTCTAAAATACTGATATACTTTCATCATCAAAAAATTATTAGTAATAAAAATAACCATAATCCATACCACACACAAAGCAAAAATTTGTGGTGAAAGATAACATAAATAAACACTAGTGCATAAAATCAATATACTTGATTGTAAAAAATCAGGCAATCTTAAAAGCCCAAAAGATATATTTCTCACATCACTTCCCAAAGAAGCTAAAATTCTAGCCTTACCTACTTTAGCGACTCTTAACAAAGGGGTGTCTAAGATCTGCTTTACTACGCGCCTTTGCATTTTAAAAATAAAATTTTGTCCAAAAATACTAAGTCCAAGTTCAACTATGGTAGAACTTATAAAAAAAATCAAAAGCAAAACAATAAAATAAAAAATAGGAATGTTTTGTGCATTTTTAAGCAAATAATCATTGATAAAAACAAGAGTTAAAACTCCAACAGCGCTTGTAATAAAAGAAAAAAGCAAAAAAGAAATCAACTTTAATTTATTTTGCTTAAGTAATTCCATAATAAAAGGCATTTATAAACTCCAAAATATAATTTTAATTATAACATTTTAAGAGTGATTATCAAAATTTTATTTTATCTTTTACTATAAAAACAGCACAAATAGCCAATAACGCTAAAAAAATCATATATATACTCATACCATATAAAAATGGATTTTCATTTTTACTCGCAAGTGTATTAAGCCAAAAAACGAGTTGCGGAGTAATACCGCCTGAAATTGCATAAGAAATATTATAAGAAAAAGAAATTCCTGAAAATCTTATTTTAGCTCTAAAAACTTCACTCATTAAAATAGGTGCGAACACATTAATCCCACCTAAAAAACAAATAATCGAATACAAAATACACACCAAAACCAAATTTTTAAGCTCATATAAAGCATAAAAATATAAAAAAGAAAAAAATACAAAAGTTAAAGAAAAGAAAATGCAAATTTTAAATAAACCAAATTTATCTACAAGATAACCCATAAAAGCCCCGCCTAAAGCTATTCCCAAAATTCCTAATATCTGTAAATAACTTCCTTCAACCCCACTTAAATTTAAAATACTAGGCATAAATTTAGGCATCAATAAAACAAGCACAATAACACAACCTGTTAAAACCCAAGTCATCATCATTGATGAAAATAAATTTTTTACAATATCCTTTTCTTTAAATAAATCTTTAAGCGGAAAAGAACTAAGCGATGATTCTTTTTTCATTTGTTTAAAAACAGGAGTTTCTTGCAAAAATCTACGCAAATAAATAGAAATAATCCCAAAAATTCCACCTACAAAAAAAGCAATACGCCAAGCATAAGCAGCAATTTCTTCTATGCTAAAAAAAGCATTAATGATTAAAAATACTATACTTCCTAACAAAATTCCTAAAGCCATAGCTGAATTTAAACAGCTTAAAAAGAAAGCTTTTTGTTTTTCTTGACAATACTCTCTTACAAAAACCCAAGCTCCAGGCAATTCTCCACCTATAGCTATGCCTTGAAAAATTCTTATAAGTATCAATAAAACAGGAGCTAAAAACCCAAGAGTTTCATAACCTGGAATAAAAGCTAAGACAAAGGTAGGAAGAACCATTAGTAAAATACTTAGCATAAACATATTTTTACGCCCAAATTTATCTCCAAAATGTGCCATAACTATACCACCCAAAGGACGTGCTAAATATCCAGCTGCAAATGCTCCATAAGTATTTAATAAAGCCCAAAATTCACTCATATCTTTAGGAAAAAATACATTGGCTATATATTCAGCAAAAAAGACAAAAATAATAAAATCATAAAATTCTAAAGTTCCTCCTAGTGAAGAAAGTCCTAAGATCTTAATTTCCTTTGTTTCAAATTTTGATTTTCTCATTGATTAATTACCTTAAATTTTAAAAACATTGTTTTTATTATACTATAATCATTTCCAAAATATTATCTAAAAATTTAAGGATAAATATGTTTAATTTTATAACCACTCTTTTAAAAACCAATCTTTATTTTTTAGAAGAAAAAACCACAAGCAAAAATTCAAATCAAACCCATATAATCTCACTTAAACAGTCTGATGATGAATTTTTAAATTTATTATTTTCTTTTTTAGTGCCACAAAGCGATGAAGATAAGAATTTTATAGAAAAAACTCGCACAAAAATCAAAAGAAATGAGCATAATATTGTTCTGATAAAAAATCCAAATTTTAATGCTTTAATAGACACAGGGTTTTTAGATACTATTGACACATTAAAAGAAAAATTACATATCCATAAAACCGATTTTAAAGATATCACTCATATTATCTTAACACACGCACATCCTGATCATATAGGTGCTTTAATGAGCGAAGAAAATCTTTTTCCAAAAGCTCAAATTTTAATTGATAAAAAAGAATATGATTTTTGGATCAAAAGCGATAGACAAGAAATTAAAAACACCTTGCTTAAACTTAAAAATATAGAATTTATCGATCATTCCAAAGATTTGATCTTTCAAAATTCAGGCATTAAAGCCATACCTGCTTACGGGCATACCCCAGGTCAAAATGCTATCATAATTGATGATAAAATAGTCTTTTGGGGAGATTTACTTCATCTTTATGATATACAAATCCCAAAACCTAAAATCGCTATAAAATTTGATATAGATCAAAATGAGGCTATACAAACAAGGGAAAAACTACTTAAAGAATTTAAAGAAAGAAAACTCAAAGTTATAGGGACTCATGTGCCTTTTATCAAACCTAAATTTTTAGATTAATTACTTAAAAATTACTAAAAATTAAGTAAAAATTTTAATAATTTTTGCTAAAATTATAGCCTTTTTATTTCATGAAAGGAGAAAATTTTGGCAAAAGATGATGTAATTGAAATTGATGGCACCGTACTTGAAGCATTGCCTAATGCAAATTTCAAGGTTGAACTTGACAACAAACATGTAATTTTATGTCATATTGCAGGAAAAATGCGTATGCATTATATAAGAATAATGCCAGGTGATAAAGTAAAAGTAGAACTTACACCTTATAGCCTTGATAAAGGGCGTATAACTTTTAGATATAAATAATCTAAGTTATTTAAAAGCTAATTTTAGATAAAATTAGAGTTTTTGCGACAAATTACATCGAACTATATGAAGAAGTATTTTTAAAATCCACCACTTATTTTGAAAATAGTTGGTTATTCATAAAACCTGATGTAGTCGTAAATCAAGTGGAATTCATTCAAGGAGACGCTCATGAAAGTGAGACCATCGGTTAAAAAGATGTGCGACAAATGCAAAGTAGTTCGCCGTAAAGGCGTGGTTCGCATTATTTGCGAAAATCCAAAACATAAACAAAGACAAGGATAAACATGGCTCGTATTGCAGGTGTGGATTTACCAAAGAAAAAAAGAATTGAGTATGGACTAACCTATATTTATGGTATAGGACTTTTCACTTCAAGAAAAATTCTAGATAAAGTAGGAATTTCTTATGATAAAAGAGTTCATGAGTTAAGTGAAGATGAAGCAGCAGCTATCCGTAAAGAAATTCAAGAAAACTATATGGTTGAAGGGGATTTGAGAAAACAAGTTGCTATGGATATTAAAGCACTTATGGATTTAGGAAGCTTTAGAGGTTTAAGACACAGAAAAGGCTTACCAGTTCGCGGACAAAAAACAAAAACAAACGCAAGAACTAGAAAAGGTAAGAGAAAAACTGTTGGTGCAAAATCATAAGGATAAATCATGGCAAAAAGAAAAATCGTAAAGAAAAAAGTAGTTAAAAAAAATATAGCAAAAGGTATTGTTTATATCAGTGCGACTTTTAACAATACTATGGTTACAGTAACTGATGAAATGGGAAATGCTATCGCTTGGAGTAGTGCAGGTGGTTTAGGATTTAAAGGTTCTAAAAAATCAACTCCTTATGCAGCACAACAAGCAGTAGAAGACGCTTTAAATAAAGCAAAAGAACACGGAATTAAAGAAGTAGGCATTAAAGTACAAGGACCAGGAAGCGGTAGAGAAACTGCTGTTAAGAGTGTAGGTGCTATGGAAGGAATCAAAGTAACTTTCTTAAAAGATATCACTCCATTAGCTCACAATGGTTGCAGACCGCCTAAGCGTCGTCGTGTCTAAGATATAAGAAAAATTTAGGAGAATATTATGGCAAGATATAGAGGACCAGTAGAAAAATTAGAAAGACGCTTTGGTGTTAGCTTAGCATTAAAAGGAGAAAGAAGACTAGCTGGCAAAAGTGCACTAGATAAACGCCCTTATGCACCAGGACAACACGGAGCAAGAAAAGGTAAAATTAGTGAGTATGGACTTCAATTAAGAGAAAAACAAAAAGCTAAATTTATGTATGGAGTAAGCGAAAAGCAATTCCGTCGTTTATTTGCTGAAGCAGCAAGAAGAGAAGGAAATACAGGGGTATTACTTATCCAACTTTTAGAACAAAGATTAGACAATGTAGTATATAGAATGGGTTTTGCTACAACACGTCGTTTTGCAAGACAACTTGTAACACATGGACATGTTTTAGTAAATGGTAAAAGAGTGGATATTCCTAGCTTTAGAGTAGAAGCAGGTGCTAAAATCGAAATTATCGAAAAAAGCAAAAACAATCCTCAAATTACAAGAGCTATCGAACTTACAGCACAAACTGGAATCGTTGCTTGGGTTGATGTTGAAAAAGATAAGAGATTTGGAATTTTCACAAGAAAACCTGAAAGAGAAGAAGTTGTCATTCCGGTTGAGGAAAGATTTATCGTTGAGCTTTACTCTAAATAATAGGGGCTAAATATGAGAAATATTACAACATCTGCTTATACGCCAACAGAATTTACAATAGAAAACATTAGTGATACTGTGGCTAAAATCAGTGCTTGGCCTTTTGAGATCGGCTATGGAATCACCCTAGCCCATCCTTTACGCCGTTTACTTTACACTAGCACCATAGGATATGCTCCAACTGCGATTCATATTGATGGCGTAGCTCATGAATTTGATAGCATGCGTGGTATGCTTGAAGATGTAGCACTTTTTATCATTAATCTAAAAAAACTACGCTTTAAAATTAAAGGCGACTCAAATAAAGAAATAGTAGAATTTAGCTTTAAAGGCTCAAAAGAAATTTACGGCAAAGATCTAAATAATGATCAAGTAGAAGTAGTAAATAAAGACGCCTATCTAGCAACAATCAACGAAGATGCTGAACTCAAATTCACATTGATCGTTGAAAAAGGTATTGGCTATGTACCAAGCGAAGAAATTAAAGAGCTTATAAATGATCCTAAATTTATAGCTTTAGATGCTTTCTTTACACCTGTAAGAGAAGCAACCTATGATATTGAAAAAGTTTTATTTGAAGATAATCCTGATTATGAAAAAGTAGTTTTAACCGTAACAACTGATGGACAAATCACTCCAAATGAAGCTTTTCAAAATGCTCTAGAAGCTATGTATAAACAATTATCAGTATTTGATAAAATTACCAATGTTAGAAGTGTAATTAAAAATCAAGCAACAAGCAATGAACTAGAAAATACTAAATTATTGCAAAACATTACAGATTTAAATTTAAGTGCTAGAAGTTATAATTGTCTTGAAAAAGCAGGAGTGGTTTACATAGGCGAGCTTGCTTTGATGAGTGTAAGTGAACTTGCAGGGCTTAAAAATTTAGGTAAAAAATCTCTTGATGAAATTAAAAACATCATGGAAAGCATAGGTTTTCCTGTGGGAACTTCTAAGCTTAGCGATAATAAAGAAATACTTAAAAATAAAATCGCAGAATTAAAAGCACAAAACGAAGGATAAAGAATGAG
This sequence comes from Campylobacter sp. CFSAN093224, assembly GCF_012897395.1. NCBI lineage: Bacteria > Pseudomonadati > Campylobacterota > Epsilonproteobacteria > Campylobacterales > Campylobacteraceae > Campylobacter > Campylobacter sp. CFSAN093224. The sequence goes on from NZ_CP040607.1 coordinate 1,509,806, forward strand.
ACATAAACATGGATATAGAAAACTTGGCAGAACTTCATCTCATCGTGCTGCCTTATTAAAAAATTTAACTATAGCTTTAGTAAATAGCGGAAAAATCGAAACCACTCTACCAAAAGCTAAAGAATTAAGAGGTTATGTAGAAAGATTGATTACTAGAGCAAGACTTGGAGATTTTAACGCTCATAGAGCAGTTTTTGCTTCATTACAAGATAAAAACGCTACCAATAAACTAGTAACTGAAATTGCTCCAAAATTCAAAGATCGCAATGGCGGATATACAAGAATCATCAAAACAAGAATTCGCCGTGGTGATGCCGCTGAAATGGCTTTCATCGAATTTGTAGCTTAATCAAATCCTAGCTTTTGCTAGGATTAATACTTCAATTAAATATCCTAAAAATAAAAAGTTTTAAATAATTATTTTAAATAAAATTAAATTTATTTATTTTCTAAAACCCTTGCTAAAAATTCAACTACTTATGCTAATATAAGTTTTTAATTTTTAATTTCAAGGATATGTTATGCAAGAAAACACTCGTTTACGCATTGCGATACAAAAATCAGGTAGACTTTCAAAAGAATCCATAGAGCTTCTTTCAGAATGTGGTGTTAAAATGCATATCCATGAACAAAGCTTGATCGCTTTTTCTACAAATTTACCCATAGATATTTTACGCGTTAGAGATGATGATATCCCTGGGCTTATTTTTGATGGGGTTGTAGATTTAGGCATTATAGGGGAAAATGTTTTAGAAGAAAATGAACTTGAACGCCAGTCTTTAGGAGAAAATCCAAGCTATAAGCTTTTAAAAAAGCTAGATTTTGGATATTGCCGTCTTTCTCTTGCCTTACCTCAAGAAAATAAATTTCAAAATTTGAAAGATTTTGAAGGCTTAAGGATAGCTACTTCTTATCCACAACTTTTAAAGCGTTTTATGAAAGAAAATGGGATTAATTATAAAAATTGTACGCTTACAGGTTCTGTTGAAGTAGCCCCTAGGGCAAATTTAGCCGATGCGATTTGCGATCTTGTTTCAAGCGGGGCAACTTTACAAGCAAACAATCTTAAAGAAGTTAAAGTCATTTATGAATCTCGTGCTTGTTTGATTCAAAAAGAAAATGCTTTAAGTAAAGAAAAACAAGCCTTAGTGGATAAAATTATGTTGCGTGTAGCAGGAGTAATGCAAGCAAGAGAATCTAAATACATTATGCTTCATGCTCCAAAAGAAAAGCTTGATAAAATTCAAGCCCTACTTCCAGGAGTTGAAAGACCGACTATCTTACCTTTAGCACACGATGAAAAAAATGTAGCTTTACATATGGTAAGTAAAGAAAATCTTTTTTGGGAAACCATGGAGGCTTTAAAAGAAGAAGGTGCGAGTTCGATTTTAGTTCTGCCTATAGAAAAAATGTTAAAGTGAGTAAAAAATGCAAATTTTAGTATATGATAATTTGGATGAAAAACAAAAAGAAGAAGCGTTAAAACGCCCTGCTATAAGTGCGAAAGATGAAATTTCAAAAATAGTAAGTTCTATCATTAAAGAAGTGCAAGAAAAAGGCGATAAAGCTTTGATAGAACAAGCTTTGAAATTTGATAAGGCTGAAATTTCAAAGATTAAAATCACTCAAGAAGAAATCACTCAAGCAAGCAATCGTTTAGATAAAGATTTACAAGAAGCTATTTTAGTGGCTTATGAAAATATCAAAAAATTTCACGAAGCCCAAATCCCACATGAAATCGCTCTTGAAACTACAAAAGGCGTTAAATGTGAAGTTTTAACACGCCCTATAGAAAAAGTAGGACTTTACATACCAGGGGGTTTGGCACCTTTGTTTTCAACGGTTTTAATGCTAGCTATTCCTGCAAAAATTGCAGGTTGTGAAAAAATCGTTTTAGCAAGTCCTGCAAAAATCAATGATGCTGTGCTTTTTTGTGCTAAGCTTTGTGGCGTGGATGAAATTTATCAAATGGGCGGTGCAGGAGCTATAGCAGCTTTGACTTACGGTACCCAAAGTGTTTTAAAGGTGGATAAAATTTTTGGCCCAGGAAATGCCTTTGTAACCGAAGCAAAACGCCAAGTAAGTAGTGATATAAACGGAGCAGCTATTGATATGCAAGCAGGACCTAGTGAAGTTTTAGTCATAGCTGATGATTTAGCTAATGAAAAATTTGTAGCTAGTGATTTGCTTTCACAAGCTGAACATGGTGCAGATTCTCAAGTGATTTTAGTGTGTTTAAGTCAAGATTTTGCTAAAAAAGCAAGTGATGAAGTCCAAAGTCAATTAGAACTTTTGCCTCGCAAAGAACTTGCAAGCAAAAGCATTGCTAATTCACGCATTATCATAGCTAAAGATTTAAATCAAGCCTTAGAAATTTCAAATCTTTACGCCCCTGAACATTTGATCATACAAACTCAAAATCCACGAGAACTTTTAAAAGGTGTAAAACACGCAGGATCAGTATTTTTAGGAGCTTATTCCCCAGAGTCTATGGGTGATTATGCAAGTGGGACAAATCATGTTTTACCTACTTATGGACTTACTAAAACGCATTCTAGTTTAGGTTTGGCAGATTTTAGTAAAAGAATGACCGTTCAAGAGTTAAGTAAAGAAGGTTTTTTAGCTTTAGGTAAAAGTGTTGAAATTTTAGCACAAAATGAGCATTTAGACGCGCACAAAAATGCAGTAACTTTTCGTTTAGAAAGCTTAAAATGAGTCAAAAAATCCTTTTTATAGATAGAGATGGCACTTTAATAGAGGAGCCAAAAAGCGATTTTCAAATCGATACTCTTGAAAAATTGCGTTTTGAAAAAGATGCTATTCCCACTCTTTTAAAACTAAAAAAATTTGGATTTAAATTTGTTATGGTAAGCAATCAAGACGGTCTTGGAACACCAAGTTTTCCAAAGGAAAATTTTGAAATCGCTCATGAAAAAATGCTTGATATTTTAAAAAGTTGCGGTATAGAATTTCAAGATATTTTTATTTGTCCGCATTTTGAAAATGAAAATTGTGCTTGCAGAAAACCTAAAACCGCTATGTTAGAAGAGTATATCAAACACGAACTTTATGATAAGGAACAAAGTTTTGTTATAGGAGATCGTGAGAGTGATATGATCTTGGCTTCAAATTTAGGCGTGCGTGGTTTAAAATACGGCGAACTTTCTTGGAAAGAAATAGAAAATGAAATTTTAAGTTCTTTTAGAAGCGCGAATTATCAAAGAACTACTAAAGAAACAGATATAAAAGTAAAGGTATGCTTAAATGGGGGTAAGGTTAGCATTAAAACAGATATTGATTTTTTTGATCACATGTTAGAGCAAATCGCTGTACATGGAGGTATAGGGCTTGAAATTTCTTGTAAAGGAGATTTGGAAATCGATGAGCATCATAGCGTTGAAGATGTAGCCTTAGCACTTGGAACTTGTATCAAAAAAGCTTTAGGGGATAAAATCGGCATTGCAAGATATGGTTTTGCTTTACCTATGGATGAGTGTTTGGCAAGTTGTGCAATGGATTTTTGCAATCGTCCCCATTTAGTCTATAAAGCCAAATTTAAAAAATCTCATTTAGGGGCTTTAAGCACAGAAATGATCGAGCACTTTTTTTATTCTTTAAGCTATGCTATGGGCGTGAGTTTGCATTTAAAAGTTAAAGGCAAAAACGATCATCATAAAGCCGAAGGGCTTTTTAAAGCCTTTGCAAAAGCTTTGAAAATGGCAGTAAAAATAGAAAGTGAAAATTTAGCCAGCTCTAAAGGAGTGATATGAAAATCATCATCATCGATACAGCCTGTGCGAATTTAGCATCTTTGAAATTTTGTCTAGATAGATTAGGTTTTAATGCAACTATCAGTAGGGATTTAAAAGAGCTTGAAAGTGCGGATAAGCTTTTTTTACCTGGAGTGGGTACCGCAAAAGAAGCAATGAAAAATTTAGAACAATTTAATCTTATTGATTTTATTCAAAATACCAAAAAACCTTTGCTTGGTATTTGTTTAGGTATGCAAATTTTAGGAAATTTTTCTGAAGAATTAAATCAAGAAACCTTAAAACTCATAGATTTTACAACTCAAAAATTTAAAGCTAAAGAAGGCTTTACTTTTCCACATATGGGATGGAATGAAGTTTATAGCTCTCATGCTTTGTTTAAAGGCTTAGAAGGGGCTTATTTTTATTTTGTGCATAGTTATTGTGTAGGACTTGGGAAATACACTATAGCAGATTGTGAGTATTCGCAAAAATTTAGCGCAAGCGTAATGAAAGATAATTTTTACGGAGTGCAATTTCACCCTGAAAGAAGTAGCGAGGCTGGGGAAATTTTAATTTCAAATTTTATTAAGGATATAGGATGACTCAAATCATACCCGCACTCGATCTTATAGATGGCGAAGTGGTGCGTCTTGTAAAAGGGGATTACGAACAAAAAAAAGTATATAAATACAATCCCTTAAAGAAATTTAAAGAATACGAAAAAGCAGGAGCGAAAGAACTTCATCTTGTAGATCTTACAGGTGCAAAAGATCCTAGCAAAAGACAATTTGCTTTGATAGAAAAATTAGCCAAAGAAGTCAGTGTCAATTTGCAAGTAGGTGGAGGTATACGCTCTAAAGAAGAAGTTAAAGCTTTGCTTGATTGTGGAGTAAAAAGAGTAGTTATAGGATCTATGGCAATTAAAGATGCGACTTTATGTCTTGAAATTTTAAAAGAATTTGGTAGTGAAGCTATAGTTTTAGCCTTAGATACGATTTTAAAAGAAGATTATGTTGTGGCTGTAAATGCTTGGCAAGAAGCAAGCGATAAAAAGCTTATGGAAGTTTTAGATTTTTATAGCAATAAAGGCTTAAAACACATACTTTGCACAGATATTTCAAAAGATGGTACCATGCAAGGAGTAAATGTAAGACTTTACAAACTTATCCATGAAATTTTTCCTAATATTTGCATTCAGGCAAGTGGTGGAGTAGCGAGCTTAAAAGACCTTGAAAACTTAAAAGGAATTTGTAGTGGGGTTATCGTAGGAAAAGCTTTATTAGACGGAGTTTTTAGCGTAGAAGAAGGGATAAGATGTCTAGCAAATTAAGCTACAAAGAACTTACTTTAGAAATTTTAAAACAAAGTGACAGACCTTTAAGTGTTAATGAAATTTGGCAAAAAGCTCTTGAACAAGGCTTAGATAAAAAGCTTTCTAGCATAGGACAAACTCCAATTGCTACTTTAGGGGCTAGGATATATGTTGATATAAAAGAATTGCAACACAATTCTTTGTTTATCAAAGCTTCCCAAAAACCTACAACTTTTTGGCTAAAAGAAAGAGAAAATGAACTTTTAAAGCTTGATAATAAAAATGAAATTACTAACGAAAAACAAGAAAAAAATAAATTTCATGAAAGAGATTTACACCCCTTGCTTGTAAAATTTTTATATGAAAATTTAGATTTTAATTTAAATTGCAAAACAATTTACCATGAACAAAGCAAAAAGGGTAAAGGTGGGGAAGATAAGTGGAATTATCCTGATATTGTAGGGGTTTATTTTCCTTATGATGATTATGAAAAAGAGACCATAACACTTTTAGAAAATATCAAACAAAATAGTTATAAGCTTTTTTCTTTTGAACTTAAAATTGCTTTAAATTTTTCAAATTTAAAAGAATGCTATTTTCAAGCTGTAAGCAATTCTAGCTGGGCAAATGAAGGCTATTTGGTTGTTTTACAAGAAATTGATAGCGAAGTTTTAAGTGAGTTAAGACGCTTAAATCAAAGTTTTGGCATAGGAGTGATAAAACTTGAAAAAGATATTTCAAATTCTCAAATTTTAATTAGTGCAAAAGAAAAAGAACTTGATATTCAAACACTAAATATGCTGATCAATAAAAATCCAAATTTTAAAGAATTTATTGATGATATAAACAAACAAATTAAAGTGGGCAAAGAAGCAAAAATTCAAGCTAATTTTGATGAAATTAAAAGCGATGAAGAAATGGAAAAATATCTTAAAGAAAAATGTATTTTGGAGAAATAAATGCTTACAAAACGCATAATTGCATGTTTAGATGTCAAAGATGGCAGAGTAGTAAAAGGAACACAATTTAAAAACCATAAAGATATGGGAGATATCATAGAGCTTGCTAGGTATTATTCTCAAAATGGTATTGATGAGCTTGTTTTTTATGATATTGCTGCAAGTGCTAGAAAAGAACGCATATCAAGAGAATGGGTAAGTGAAGTAGCAAAAAATATCAATATTTCTTTTTGTGTTGCAGGGGGTATTAAAAGCGAAGAAGATGCAGCTGAACTTTTGGCTAATGGGGCAGATAAAATTTCTATCAATTCTCCTGCTTTAAATGATCCAAGCCTAATCACACGCCTTGCTAAAAGCTTTGGCGTGCAATGCGTAGTAGTAGGGATTGATAGTTTTAAAGATGAAAATGGAAATTTAAAAGTATTTCAATACACAGGGGATGAAAAAACAAGTAAACATAGTGGAAAAAGCACTTTAGAATGGGTTAAAAAAGTGCAAGATCTAGGTGCAGGCGAAATTGTTTTAAATATGATGAATCAAGATGGTGTTAAAAATGGCTATGATTTAGAACAATTAGAAGCTGTATATAAAATTTGTAAAGTACCTTTAATCGCAAGTGGGGGAGCGGGAAAAATGGAACATTTTTTAGAAGCTTTTAAACTAGGTATAGATGGGGCTTTAGCTGCTTCTGTTTTTCATCAAAAACTTATAGACATTAAAGAATTAAAAATTTATCTTAAAAATCAAGGCTTAAGTATAAGGATATAATATGCAAAATTTCAAAGAACTTAATGAAAAAATCGCTTGGCAAAAAGTGGATAATCTTTTACCTGTCATCATCCAAGATGCAAAAACTTGCGAAGTTTTAATGCTAGGCTTTATGAATAATGAAGCCTTAGAAAAAAGCTTAGAAAGTGGCAAAGTAGTCTTTTTTTCACGCACAAAACAGCGTCTTTGGATGAAGGGTGAAGAAAGTGGAAATTTCTTAAATATCATAGATTTAAGCTTAGATTGTGATAATGACACGCTTTTAATTTTAGCAAATCCTGTAGGGCCTACTTGTCATACGGGCGATATTTCTTGTTTTGAAAAAATTTCTAAAAATGCAGATTTTGTTTTTCTAGCCAGACTTGAAAAACTTATTAATGCACGCAAAAATGCCGATGAAAATACTTCTTATACAGCAAAACTTTTCAAAAGTGGTACAAAACGCATCGCACAAAAAGTTGGTGAAGAAGGCGTAGAAACAGCTTTAGCAGCGACAGTAAAAGATAAAGAAGAGCTTATTTGTGAAGCAGCGGATTTAATGTATCATTTAAGTGTTTTACTTGCAGATGCAAATCTTAGTTTCTCAGATGTGATTTCAAAATTAAAAGAAAGACATAAAGCTTAAAGCTTTATGTAAAATAAATTTATATCAATGCAAGGCTTCATTAAGTTTGACTGCTTTTTTATTTAAAGCTACTATCATAGCACCACTTATAGAATCTTGACGGAAATGTAGCCCATTTAAACCTTTAAGCTCTAAGCCTTTGTAAATTTCTTTATCAAAATTAAAATAAGGATTAAGTTTAGCAAGTTCTTCGGCATCTTTGAGTAAAAATTTCGTTCCTTCTAGCACTGCAATACCTGCATCAACTATACAATTATCCCCTAAAGGAATTCCTGTCACTGAATTAGCCCCTAAAAGACAAGCCTTGCCTACGCTTATAGCATTGCCACTTGTTCCACTTAAAACACCTAAAATCGAAGCTCCGCCACCTACATCAGAACCTTCTCCTACTATAGCACTTGAACTAATACGCCCTTCAACCATACAAGCTCCTGTTGTACCTGCATTAAAATTCACATAACTTGCCCCTGGCATGATGGTTGTTCCTGCTGCTAAAGACGCACCCATTCTTACTTTAGAACTTTCTAAAATTCTTGTATTATCCTCAGGGATAATATGTGCTAAAAATCTTGGGAATTTATCAACAAAATCGATTTTTGGATATTGATTGCTCATTTTTAAACGCATTTCATTTGCTCTTAAATACTCAAGCTCGATAGGCTTATCATCACTCCAAGCTACATTGCTTAAAAGTCCAAAAGCTCCATTTAAATTGATACTTCTTAAAGGTACTTTTTTAGTAGAAAGCAAATAAAGTTTTAGATAAATACTTTCTACACTTAAAGGTTCTTTATCTTCAAAAAGACAAACAAAAGAAAATTCATCGTCTTTAAATTTATCTTTGATAATCTTTAATAAATCAATATTTTGATGCCCATCTTCTTCTAAAAAAGGTTTAAAACAAGAAAGTGCAAAATCAATATCTTCTAATTTCAAAGTTTGCACAAACTCACTCGCATTAAAATCAATCTCCACGCCCCTTTGCATAAAAGCTTCAAGCATGATTGCCGCTGAGCCAAAATTTTGCTCATAGTTAATCAAAGCAAAACTTGCTTGTAAGATTTTATTTTTATTTAACTGTCCTCTATCAAGCCTTGCTATACCAAAAGCTTTAGGTTTTTTATAGCCACTTTTTTGCTCGATTTGTTTGATTAAAAGTAAAAAATCTTCTTTAGTATTAATCATTTTCTTTTCCTTATCCACTTAATTTTTAATGCGAACACGCACTTTTTCCATTCATCACAGGTTGTATAGCAGAATTATCCGCACCACCTTCATTGTTAATTTTTTCTATAAAGCTCCAAATTTTTTCAGCCGCCATTAAATAACGCTTTGAACTCACACTTTCAGGGTGATAAAAACTCACAGGCTTGCCTTCATCTCCACCTTCTCTTACTATCATTTCTATAGGAATTTGTGCTAAGACTTCACTTTTATAGGCTTTTGCCATATCCTCAGCCGTTCCTTTGCCAAAAATATCATACTCTTTACCGTTATCAGGACATAAAAATCCACTCATATTTTCAATCACACCCGCTATAGGAATGTGAAGTTTATTAAACATATCTAAAGCTCTTTTACTATCGTCTAAAGATACGGTTTGAGGCGTACTTACACAAACTCCTGCAGTAATAGGAATGCTTTGTGCAGAAGTAATTTGCGCATCGCCTGTTCCTGGAGGCATATCCAAAAACAATACATCAAGCTCAGGCCAAATTACATCAGCTAAAAGTTGCTCAATTGCTTTCATGATCATAGCTCCACGCCACATAAGGCCTTGACCCTCTTCGATCAAAACCCCCATACTCATCATATAAACACCATGAGTTAAAATAGGCTTTAATCTCTGCCCTACTACTTCAGGCTGAGTTTTGGTTTCACCTAGCATTCTTGGAATATTTGGCCCATAAATATCCGCGTCTAAAATACCTACTCTTTTTCCCATTTTAGCCATGGAAATTGCTAAATTTACTGTAGTTGTAGATTTACCCACACCACCTTTTCCACTTGAAACCATGATGAAATTTTTTACTTGTGGAGCGATATTTTTTCCACTTCTTGAATTACTTTTTTCTTCAGGAATTTTTGGAGTAATGATATTAAGTTCAATATTTTTTAAAGCCAAACTCGATAAAGCTTCAATAGTATTTTTACGAATTTCATTAGCTACTTCAGGATTTGCTGAAACGATTTCTATATCAATGAATACACCATCATCTTGAATTTTAATATCTTTTACAAAGTTAAAACTCACTATATCCTTTTCAAAACCAGGATATTTTACAGTTTTTAATTTCTCTAAAATTTGTTCTTTCATATTTTTTCCTTGTCTTTTAAAAAAATCAATTTTACTAATAAAATGATAAAATTTAGCTTTTTATAAGTGTATAATATGGTAACATTATAAAAACCAACAATATTAAAAAGAGGAATGAAAAAATGAGTGAAATGAGCCTCATTATGTTAGCAGCTGGAAATTCTACTCGTTTTAATACAAAGGTAAAAAAACAATTTTTACGACTTGGAAATGACCCTCTTTGGCTTTATGCAACAAAAAATTTAAGCTCTTTTTATCCTTTTAAAAAAATAGTTGTTACCTCTAGTAATATCACTTATATGAAAAAATTTACCAAAAACTATGAATTCATAGAAGGTGGTGATACCAGAGCAGAATCCTTAAAAAAAGCCTTAGAGCTCATAGATAGCGAATTTGTTATGGTAAGTGATGTAGCAAGGGTATTGGTGAGTAAAAATTTGTTTGATCGTTTGATTGAAAATTTAGATAAAGCAGATTGTATTACCCCTGCTTTAAAAGTTGCAGATACAACACTTTTTGACAATGAAGCCTTGCAAAGAGAAAAAATCAAACTCATTCAAACCCCGCAAATTTCTAAAACCAAATTGCTTAAAAAAGCCTTGGATCAAAACCTAGAATTTACAGATGATAGCACAGCTATAGCTGCAATGGGTGGAAAAATTTGGTTTGTTGAAGGTGAAGAAAATGCAAGAAAACTAACCTTTAAAGAAGATCTTAAAAAACTTGATTTGCCTACACCTAGCTTTGAAATTTTTACTGGCAATGGTTTTGATGTGCATGAATTTGGAGAGAATCGCCCTTTGCTTTTAGCAGGAGTGCAAATTCATCCTACTATGGGGCTTAAAGCACACAGCGATGGAGATGTTTTAGCTCACTCTTTAACCGATGCGATTTTAGGTGCTGCAGGACTTGGAGATATAGGAGAGCTTTATCCTGATACTGATATGAAATTTAAAAATGCCAACTCCATGGAGCTTTTAAAACAAGCTTATGATAAAGTCAGAGAAATAGGTTTTGAACTCATTAATATAGACATTTGCGTCATGGCACAAAGCCCTAAACTTAAAGACTTTAAACAAGCTATGCAAAGCAATATAGCTCATACTTTAGATTTAGATGAATTTAGAATCAATGTTAAAGCCACAACAACGGAAAAATTGGGTTTTATTGGAAGAAAAGAAGGTATGGCGGTGCTTAGTAGTGTAAATTTAAAATATTTTGATTGGACAAGATTATGAAAGTTTTAATTATTGAAAATGAAATTTATCTAGCGCAAAGCATTAGCATTAAACTAAGTGATGCTGGATATAGCTGTGAAATTATTAACTCGTTTGATGAATACAATGGTGAAAAATACTATGACATTATACTGCTTTCTACAAATACTAATAATTTTCTAAAAGCCGTAGGTCAGTTTAAACATAGTATTATTATTTTGCTTATTTCTTATATAAGTACAGATACAGTTTCAAATCCTTTGAAATTAGGTGCTAGTGATTATATTCAAAAACCCTTTATGATAGAAGAGCTGATTAGAAAAATAAAGCATTATCAGGATTTTAGAAAACTTTCAATCCTTAATAAAGCTTATCAAAGCTATATCAAATCAAGATTAGAAACAATCAAAATTCCAGAGTATAATTATAAAAAATTAAAACTTCCATTGATATTAAAATCCAACAAGCAAAGCAGTGCTGATGCTTTTGTTTTTAATTATGCAAATGAATGTGACATTACTCTTTCTTTTATTGATTTAACATCTACAAATTCAGTTGAAAAAGTTATGAAACTTCCCACAGAAAACAATCTTTTATTTTTGAGTAATTTTCAAGCATTAAAAGCAGCAGAAAAGGAAAAACTCCTAGATTTTATACAAAACAAAAATGTTATTTTGCATACCAATTCAAATACAGATGATTTAAAAATAAACTGCATTAATTTAAATGATAATGAAAAAAATATCAATAGCAATGAAATTTTAACTATAGATGAGTATGTAAAATATGTTATTATAAATTACCAAAATATATTTCCTGATACTGATCTTTCAAAAAAATTAGGCATTTCACGTAAATCTTTATGGGAAAAAAGGAAGAAATATGAAATCAGCAAGAAAAAATAAAAACATTATCATAGATCAAAATGAATTTGGCATCTTATCACTTATTAAAGAAGGTTTGCTAGGCACTTGCACTCATTTAATGAATGAAAAAGAAGTCAATGAAATCATTAAATCAGGAAAATTTAAAGGAGAAAGCTTTCCCTATCCCTTAAGCTTTGCACCAAAAAATGCCGAAGAAGCACTAAATGATATAAAATCTGGCGATAGAATCGATCTCATGCTAGATGAAAAAGTAGTAGGACATATAGATTTTAAAAGCCAATTTAAAAATAATAAAAATTTTTCTGATATTTTCAGTCCTAACACTTGCTCTTTAGAAGACATGGGAACAACTTGCATAAGTGGAAAAATAGAAATTTATAATTCTCAAATTGAAAAAATAAAAGAAAATTTTCAACAAATCAAAAACAATCTTAATGCACAAAAAATTACTGCTATAGTTTCAAGTTTTGATCCTTTGCATCGTGCCCATGAAAGAATGTTTCGTTGGACTATTGATAAAGCAGATTTAGTTGTAATTTTTCTTGTAGAATCTTTTGATGTAAATGGGTTTGAATTCGAACTTAAAGAAGCATATTTGAAAAAATTTATTCAAAACTATCTTCCACCGGATAGAATTTTCATTTTTCCATTAAAAAATATTAATATTTTTCACGCTCATTTAAATCCTGGCTTAGAAAGTATTATCGCAAAAAGTCTAGGTTGTACCAAACTAGTAGTAGGACAAAATCATACAGGACTTGGAATGTTTTATGATGATAACCAACCAAAAACCATACTTGATGATTTTTCCAAGGACTATGGCATAGAAGTGATCGTTTTGCCTGAATTTGTATTTTGCGATCAATGTCGCATGATTGTTAGCACAAGATCTTGCCCTCATGGTTGTCATCACCATTTGCACTATAATTCTCAGTCTTTAAAAGATTTACTAAGAGCGGGTATCATTCCTCCAGCAATTTTCATACGCAAGGAAGTATCTAGTGTTATTTTAACTTCTCTTTTTCCAAATAGATTAAAAAATATGCAAAAAATTTATAATGAGCTTTTTCCAACTGATGGAATTTTAGAATACAAAAATGATGAAGAATTTTATCAAAAACTTTTAGAAATTCATCAAATGTCTTATATGGTGTAATAAAATGCAAAAATTATTTTTAACTTTTTTTTATTCAGGTTCTGTAAAAAAGGCAAGTGGGACTTTTGGTACTATCGCTGCTTTAATACCTGCTTTTTTTATACTTAAATATCTCGGGATTAATACTTTGTTTTTACTAAGCATTTTAATTTTTGTTGCAAGTATTCGTGTTATAGATGATTATGAAAAAAAAACAGGAATTCACGATGACAAACACATAGTTATCGATGAGGTTGCTGGAGTTTTTCTTGCTTGTGCTATTGCAGCAAGTGTTGAAAACTCGATAGTCAATTTTATTTTGGCTTTTGTTTTATTCAGACTCTTTGACATTACAAAACCTTCTATTATTGGTAAGATAGATAAAAAAGTCAAAGGCGGACTAGGTGTAATGCTTGATGATATGTTAGCAGGATTGTTTGCTGGACTTTTAAGTGCGGTAATTTATGGATTTTTACTTAAATTTAATTTAGTTTTTTGGGATATAAATTTAAAAGATTTATTTTGAAATTTTGCTTAAATTAATTAAATTTTAAATTTTATTCTTATATAATTTAGTCTTTAATTTCAAAAAAGGAAAATATAAATGGCAAACCATAAATCTGCTGAAAAAAGAGCAAGACAAACTATTAAAAAAACAGAAAGAAATAGATTCTATAGAACAAGACTTAAAAATATAACTAAAGCCGTAAGAGAAGCTGCAGCAAATGGAAATAAAAATGCTGCTAATGAAGCTTTAAAAGTAGCTAATAAAAGCATTCATGCTATGGTAAGTCGCGGTTTCATTAAAAAACAAACTGCTTCTCGCCGTGTAAGCCGCTTAGCCCTTTTAGTAAATAAAATCGCATAATTTTCTATATAGTTTTTAATGTTAGCTAGCAAACTAGATCCTTTTTTTAAACGCTTTGAAGAGTTAAATTCTCTTCTTAGCAGTTCTGATATACTCAACGATATCAGTAAAATGACTACACTCTCTAAAGAACAAAAAAATTTAGAACCTATCGTTTTAAAAGCTAAAGAGTATTTAAAAACTTTAGACAATATAGAAGAAAATAAAGCTTTGCTAAACGATCCAGAACTTGGGGAACTTGCAAAAGAAGAACTAAAAACTTTAGAAGAATCAAAACCGAAACTTGAAGAAGAGATTAAAATTTTACTTCTTCCTAAAGATCCCAATGATGAAAGAAATATTTTTCTTGAAATTCGTGCAGGCACAGGTGGCGATGAGGCATCTTTATTTGTGGGAGATCTTGTAAAAGCTTATGCAAGATATGCTGAAAATCGCGGCTATAAACTTGAGATTGTAAGCTCTAGTGAAGGAAGCGTAGGTGGATTTAAAGAAATCATCATGCTTGTTAAAGGAACAGGGGCTTATTCAAGACTTAAATATGAAGGTGGAACGCACCGTGTTCAAAGAGTTCCTCAAACAGAATCCCAAGGACGCGTGCATACTTCTGCTATCACCGTGGCAGTAATGCCAGAAGTTGATGATATAGAAATCGAAATCAATCCAAACGATCTTAAAGTTGATGTTATGCGATCTTCAGGACATGGTGGACAAAGTGTAAATACTACTGATTCAGCTGTTCGTATCACTCATATCCCTACAGGTATAGTTGTAGTCAATCAAGATGGAAAAAGCCAACACAAAAATAAAGAAAGTGCGATGAAAGTCCTAAAAGCAAGGCTTTATGAAATGCAAGAGAGTGAAAGACTAGCAAAAGAAAGTGAAGCAAGAAAATCACAAGTAGGAAGCGGAGATAGAAGCGAACGCATTCGCACTTACAATTTTCCACAAAATCGTATCAGCGATCATAGAATAAATCTTACTTTATATCGCTTAGATGCCATTATGCAAGATGGGCTTTTTGATGAAATCATAGAACCTTTAATCACTCATCATCAAGCCCAAGCTTTACAAGAACAAAATTTATAAGATTTTATATAAATTAATGCTTATGTAGGAATTTATGTGGATTTCCACTAGCACCTACATGTGCAACATTTCCATTTTCTATATCATAAGCTTGACCAAAACCTTTTACAAAGCGTCCTTTTTTAAATTCAAGCTTTACTAGATGAAAATCAAGCATCTTGCGTATAGTTTTAATGCCTCCTTCTCCTCCGGTTTGTTTTTCAAACTCATCATAAATTTGATCAAATCTTTCACCTCTCTCTAAAAAGCTTGCATTTACTCTATAGCGCAATCTTTTACGAAGTATAACAGAAACAGCTTTACTCTCATCCTCTAAAAACATTATTTCTATATTGTTTGGATTTACTTTGATGTTGTTAAAATGTTCACTTACTTCACTTATATAAATATAATTTCCCCATTGTGTGCTTACAAAAGGTGCATACGAGCAAACAACTTCTCCATTTGCATTTAAAGTTGCCAAAGCTACAGAATTAAAACTTAGCATAAATTCATTTAATTCTTTTTCTACACCACTAAAATTTTGCTCGCTCTTTGCACTCATGCAAAGGGATATTATAGCATCTTTAATCGTGTTTTCATCGGCTTTTTTAGGAAATTCCACTCGTAAATTTTCTTTATCATTGTAAACAAGATCTAAGCCATTAAAATCAACACTTTTTAGAAAAACATCTTGTACTTGCTCAATACCACCAAATTTTTTACAAAGATCGACTAAATTTGATTTATGATGATCATTCATATGAGAAATAATGCTTTCAAAATTCATTTTTATCCTTTCTTGATTTTAAAATAAAATATTAAAAAAAATGGTATCAATTATCAAATTAAAAAGCACTTAAAATATATAAATTATCTATTTTAACAAAAATTTATACTAGATTAAGTTAATAAAGGATAAATTTATTTCTAAATTATTATGATATAAATTATCATTATTTATTTTATTTAAGGAGTAAAATTTGCACCCAAATAAAAAAGCTTTTAAATTATCTTTATTTGCATTATTGCTAATAACTAATTTAAATGCACAAGAATCAAATAAAGCTATCAATCTACAAAAAGTTGTTGTTAGTACAACAGGTTTTGAACAAGATGCGGATTCAAATTTACGCAATGTAATCAGCATAGAAGGCAAAGATCTACAAAATAAAGGTTATGTTTCTTTAGAACAAGCCTTAGAAAGAATTTCGAGCATTAGTTTTGTAAATTTTGGACTTGGACGCAATATAGATATGCGTGGACAAGGAAATAAATCCAATATAGCTGTAAAAGTTATGATTGATGGGCATGCTATTAATGTTCTTGATAATTCCCATGGTGTAACCCCACTAGATAGTATCAATTTAGATAATGTAGAACGCATAGAAATCATACCTGGGGGTGGATCTGTGCTTTATGGAAGTGGTACTAGAGGTGGCGTGATTAATATCATTACAAAAAAACAAAAATCAGATGCTTTTGCTATAAATTTAAAAAGCAGTGCTTATGATCATGGTGGACTAGGTGGAAATTTAGGTATCAATGGTGCCAAACAAATAAATGAAAATTTAGCTTTTAGCTTTGATATACAAAGTTTTAACCTTGATGGATATCAAGAAGGTTATAATGAAAAAGGTTATTTTATCAACACAAAAACCTATATTGATATCAATGATAATAGCGATTTAACTTTGGGTTATAATTATTTTAAAAGCAAAAATACCAGCAGTGGCTATCTAACAAAAGCACAAGCTCAAAGCGATCCAACCCAAAAAGGTAAGAGTGATAATATCACACAAATCAATCGCCCTGAAATTTCTTTGGATTATCATTACTATTTTGATGATATATGGGAATTTAACCTAGAAGCTTTTTGGCAAAATCAAAAGATCAATTATCTAAAAGATGTTTCTACAATGAGCTACATGAATATGAGTTTTCCTGTATATCAAAATGGAAGTGGTTTTGAAGACACGCTTACAGGGATAAGTTTAAAAAACAAACTAAATTATGCAAATAATTCTTATTTTATTTTTGGTTATGAATTTGCAAACCATGATGCAAAAAGAAAGAGTTTGGTGTATTATAGCGTTCCAAGTGTCATAAATTATCACAGGATGACAACTTTAATAGATATGACTAAACAAAGCCATTCTATTTTTGCTCTTGATTCTCATAATTTTAATGAATTTTTTACTTTATCCAGTGGAGCTAGATATGAATTTAGCTCTTATAATACCGATAGATCTTATAGAAATGAAATGAGTATGAACGGAAGACCCCCATCACCTACTATCATAGACTCAACAACACTTTTTGATACCAATAAAAACGCCAATAATTTTGCTTTTGAAATCACTCCAAATTTTAAATACTCAGACACAGGAAAGCTTTATATCAAATACGAAAGAGGTTTTGTCTCTCCAAGTCCAGCACAATTTGTCAACAAGGATAAAAATTCACAAAAGTATTATTCTGCAAATTTAAATCCTGAGATCTTTGATACCTTTGAACTAGGTATTGATGATTTTTGGTGGGATTTTTACGGCTTTAATCTAACTTTATTTTACACCCTAAGCAAAGATGAAATTTCTTATCTTGGAAACCCTCATTCTACTAGTGGATCTTGGTGGAAATATTATAATATAGATCAAACTCGCCGTTTAGGAGTAGAATTAAGCCTGAGTCAAAATTTTTTAGATGATGATTTAATCTTTAGAGAAAGTCTAACTTATCTTGATGCTAAAATTTCTAAAGGTGTTAATGACGGCATGAGAATTCCTTATGTTTCAAAAATCAAAGCCACAGCTGGGCTTGAATACGCTTGGAATAAAAATTTCTCAAATTTTATTGATTTAACCTATTTTTCTAGAGCAAAAGATGGTGGAACTATAGATGAAAATACAGGAAAAATGTCTAAAAATTCTTGGATAAGGGATTATTTTTTAACAGATATTGGCATGAAATATAATTATAAAAAACTACAAATTTTAGCAGGAATTCGCAATCTTTTCGATAAAAGATACTACACCTATCAAGACAGTATAAATGATCAATACCTAGTTGGAAATGGCAGAAACTACTATGTTGAATTTAAATACGCATTCTAAAATTTTAGTGATTATAGGGCTTTTGGTAGCTTATATAATCGCTTCTTTTACAGCACTTTGCTTAGGAGATGAGAATTTAAATCCAAAAGAGCTTTTTTCATATATCTTTAGCCAAGATGAAATTTTAAGACAAATAATCATAGATGGACGCTTACCACGGATTATAATGGCGATTTTAATCGGTATGCTTTTAGCTAGTAGTGGGGCTATCACTCAAAATGTATTTTCAAATCCTATAGCTGATCCTTATATCATAGGTATAGCTTCTGCGGCAACCTTTGGAGCGGTTTTGGCGTATTTGTTAAAATTGAATGATTATTATTATGGAATTTTAGGTTTTGTTTGCTCTGCCTTTTTTGCCCTAGGAGTTTTTAAAATTTCTTCTAAAGCTTCTATAGCAACTTTACTCATTATCGGCATAGCAGCTTCATCTTTTTTAGGGGCTTTTACTTCTTTTTTCACTTATCTTATAGGCGAGGATTCTTTTAAAATAGTCGCTTGGCTTATGGGAAATATAGGCAATGCTTCTTGGTTTCGTGTGGGAATTTTAATCTTGCCTTTAATTTTTTGTTTGTTTTATTTTTACGCTCATAAAAACGAATTAAACATACTTTTAAGCGGAGATGATGAAGCTAGAAATCTAGGGGTAAATGCTCAAAAATTAAAGATAAATTTACTCATTGTCTCATCCTTAGCTGTATCTTTTGCGGTTGCTTTTAGCGGACTTATAGGCTTTGTTGGACTCATCATTCCTCATACTATAAGACTTTTGCTTAAAAATTATAATAATGCCTTAGTTATCCCTTTATGTACAGCATTTGGAGGATTATTTTTACTTATTTGTGATACTTTAGCAAGAACTCTTTTAGCTCCTGTGCAAATTCCGATTGGAATTTTAACTGCATTTTTTGGAGCTCCTATTTTTTTATACTTAGCTTTAAGCGCTAGGAGATTTTTATAATGCTAAAAATACATAATTTAAGCTTTGCTTATCACCAAAAAGATTTACTAAAAAATATTCATTTAGAACTTAAAAACCAAGCTTTTATAGGAATTTTAGGGCCAAATGGCTCAGGCAAAAGCACTCTTTTAAAACTTATACTTAAAAATTTAAGTCCAAATAAAGGAGTGATAAGTCTTTTTAACACAAATATCAAGGATTTTTCTCTTAAAGAATTTGCCAAAATTTGTGGCTTTGTGCCTCAAAAATCAGAATTAAACACCCCTTTAAAAGTCATCGATGTGCTTTTAATGAGTAAATATCCGAATTTAAAACACGCTTTTAGTTCTTATTCTAAAGAAGATATTTTAGAAATTAAAGAATTTGCTAAGGATTTAAGACTTGAAAATTTTCTAGAAAGAAGCATACTTTCTTTAAGCGGAGGTGAATTTCAAAGAATGCTTTTAGCAAGAGCTTTGCTTAAAAAGCCAAAAATTCTTTTTTTAGATGAACCCACTTCAGCCCTTGATTTAAACTATGCTATAGAGCTTTTAAACCTTTGCGAAAAACTAGTTAAAGAAAAAAATATAGCCGTTGTTGCTATCTTGCATGATTTAAATTTAGCTTCTATATTCTGCGATAAAATCCTTTTTTTAAAAGAAGGGGAGATAAAGTATTTTGGAACGAGCAAAGAGCTTTTTACTCAAGAAATTTTAAAAGAAATTTATGATTTAAACTGCGAGATTATTTATAAAAATTCTAAACCTTATATTTTAGCTTTAAAGGAGAAAAAATGAAAAAAATTTTAATTATTATGAGTTTGTTTTTAATCGCACTAAATGCAAAAGAACGCCTTGTAGTGCTTGATCCTGCAAGCATAGAAACCCTTTTTATGCTTAAGGCTGAAGATCAAATCGTAGGCATTGCTACTTTACAACACTCAAATATTTATCCTAAAGATCAAACCTCAAAACTT
The DNA here is from genome assembly GCF_012897395.1 of Campylobacter sp. CFSAN093224. Lineage (NCBI taxonomy): Bacteria > Pseudomonadati > Campylobacterota > Epsilonproteobacteria > Campylobacterales > Campylobacteraceae > Campylobacter > Campylobacter sp. CFSAN093224. The sequence goes on from NZ_CP040607.1 coordinate 1,529,740, forward strand.
ACAAGCGTAGGCACTTTTTCAAATCCTTCGCTTGAAAAAATAGTAGCATTAAAACCAAGTTTGGTGATTTTAAGCTCTTATTCTTTAAATTTAGAAGAAGGACTTAAAAATTTTGGTATCAAAAGTATCAATTTAAAAGCCGAGCGTTTAGAAGATATAACAAAAAATATCACAACCTTAGGCCAAATCACCAAAAAAGAAAAAGAAGCAGAGCTTTTAAAACAAGAATTTAACCAAAAATTTAAAAAATTAAGCGATAAACCCCTAAATAAAAGTGCGATTTATCTTTATTCTAGCAACCCTTTAATGGCCTTTAATGATAATTCTTTAATAGCTGATATTTTAAGACTTATAGGGATTAAAAATTTAAGCCCGCAAAGTCAAATTTCAAGACCTGTTATATCAGCAGAATACATACTGAAACAAAATCCAGACATACTCATTCTTGGAATTAATGCTAAAAACAATCTTTTAGATACAAATGCTTTATTGAAAAATACCAAAGCAGTTAAAACAGGAAGTATTTATTTTAACAAAGATACACCTATATTATTACGTCTTAGTCCTAAGATAATAGATAGAATTCAAGAATTTAAAACAAAGCTAGAAAATAACAATTTTTAATCACCCAATCTTGCTTTAAAAAATTCGCAAGTTTGACAAAGTTTTTCTATGCGTTTATCTTCTTCAAAAGCTTTTTTCATCATCTTTATACGCGGTGATCTAAAAAGCTTATCAAAGTTATTTTCAAAAACATTTCCCAAGTTAATATCTGCTTTAGTATCCAAACAGCAAGGCACCAAACTTCCATCACTTAAAATCCCAATTTGCTCTTTTAAAGCATGACATTTTCCTTTTTTATAAAGGGGTTCATCTTTTAAATTTGGCCATTTAAAAAGTTTATTTTGATGAAGCAAAATATGTCTTTGCAAGCGATTTTTACTTAAGTTTGCATCGATCTTAGCTTCAAATTCTTTGGCTAAAAACTCATAAATTTTTAAATTTGACTTAGGTGCTTTAAAATTAGCATCTAAATTCCAAAGTCTTAGATTGATAAAAGAAAGGCTTTTTTGCTCTAAATGCTTTTTGCAAAGTTCTAAAATAGGCTTAAAATACTGTTCTAAAGAAATTTTGCTTTGACTTAAAAAAGACATTAAAGAAATATTGATTTGATGGATATTCTCATACCCTAACAATAAAGCTTGATTTTTAGAATTTAGATAAAAGCCACTTGTAGTGATTTCAAGTTTCATAGCTTCATCTTTTGCGATTTTTAGATAATTTTCCAAATTAGGTAAAAGCAAAGGATCACCCAAAAGATGAAAGGTAAAAAGCTCAGCTTTATTAGAAATTTCATAAGCTAAGTTTTGAAATTTTTCTTCACTCATTACCCCGCGAATTCCTTTTTGAGAAGGACAAAAATCACATTTTAAACCACAAATATCGCTTAATTCTATATATATTTTTTTAAATTTCATTATATTTCCTAGAGTAAACATTTTACCAAAATTTATGAAATTTATTAAAATATGTAACATTTTTATCGATATTTTTATCTTTTTTATTTCTCTTCTTTATTTTTAAATATATTAAACAAAAATCACACTATACTTAAATAAAAATCTAAAATTAAGGAAGGGTTTATGCAAGAGCTTACTCGCACGAAAAAAATTCGCTCTATTATTGCTGCAAGTAGCGGAAATTTAGTAGAGTGGTTTGATTTTTATATCTATGCTTTTACAGCAACTTATTTTGCTCATACTTTTTCAACTTCAGATAATCCTGTTATCCAGCAAATCAATGCCTTTGGGGTTTTTGCAGCAGGATTTTTTATGCGTCCTATAGGCTCTTGGCTTTTTGGCTGATAAAGTAGGTCGTAAAAAATCTATGGTTATATCAGTGGTTTTAATGGCTTTAGGCTCTTTTATGATAGCAGCCTTACCAAGCAAAGATACAGTGGGCGATCTTGCTATTATCTTGCTTTTAATAGCAAGACTTATTCAAGGTCTTAGTGTAGGCGGGGAGTATGGCATAGCAGCTACTTATCTTTCAGAACTTGCTACGGAAGGAAAACGCGGTTTTTACTCATCTTTTCAGTATGTAACCCTAATAGGTGGTCAACTTTTGGCCGTTGCAAGCATTAGTATAATGTTTTTATTTTTTAGCATTGATGATATGAAAGATTATGCTTGGAGAATACTTTTTGTAATAGGCGGAATTTTAGCACTAGGCTCGCTTTTTGTAAGAAAAATGATGAATGAAAGTGCTACAAAACTTCACCAGCATGAAGATCGTGGTACTTTAAAGGCATTATGCAAATCTTGGAAACCTTTTTTAATGGTACTTGGGGTTACCTCTGGAGGTTCTTTAGCTTTTTACACCATTACAACTTATACTAAAACTTTTATGGAAAATACGGGTATGGATAAAATGCTTGTTAATAATCTTTTCTTAGGTGCTTTATTTATACTAATGATCATTCAACCTCTTTTTGGATATATAGGAGATAAAATAGGTCACAAACGATCTTTAATTGTATTTTGTATTTTGGCATTGGTAGGAATTTATCCTATTTTTTCACTTATAGCCAATAACGCACAAAATAATCCTTCTTTGACATTTATGTTGGTGGTATTATTGTTTGTTATTTTAAGTTTTTATACTTCAGTTGCTGGGATTTTTAAAGCAAAACTTTTTCCTGAACATGTAAGAGCTTTAGGGACAGGTTTAGGTTATGCTATTTCAAATGCTGTTTTTGGAGGATCTGCTCCTTGGGTTGCTTTACAATTTAAAAATGCAGGTATAGAAAATGGCTTTTTTATATATATAGCTATTTTTACAATCATCATGCTTATAGCTACTTTATGTTTGCCTAAAAAATCAGAGCTTAATTAATTTTAACGCTTTTAAAGAAAGTGCCGAAAGTGCGGTACTTTCTAACTCTTTTAAGGTTTTAAATTCATAATTTTTATTTTCATTGTTTAAAATTTGATGATAAACCTTGATATTAAGTTTATACTTAGTATAGTTGTGCTTAAACTCCCCTACAAAACCCATATCTTTAGAAAGTTTATACTCTCCTTCTTTAAAAAAAGGAAAATTATACATACCCTTATAAAGCTTATCTTGGCTTTTCTGTATCGCAAATTTTTTATTAAATTCAAACAAAAAAAGATTTAAATTTAAACTCTCATAAAGTATTTTTTTAGCTCTTGGATAAAGCTCTGTATGAAATTTGCCTTGACAAAAATCATACAAAGGACAAATCCCACACTTTGCATTTTTACCCACACAAACCAAAGCCCCTATATCAAGCAAAGCTTGGTTGTGATCAAAGGCATGATTTAAATTTAAAAGCTCTTTAGCTCTTTTTTCAAGTTCTTTCATGCTAGGATTTTCTAAAGCAAAAAGACGAGAAAGCACACGGCGTATATTGCCATCAACAAAAGAAACCTTTTGATCGTAGCCAAAACAAGCTATAGCGCCTGCTGTATAAGCTCCTATACCGCTTAATTTTTTTAGATCCTCAACTTCTTTAGGTAATTTAGCCCCAAACTTATCCACGCATTCTAAAGCTGCCTTTTTTAAATTTCTAGCACGAGTGTAATAACCAAGTCCTTGCCAAGCCTTTAAAAGCTCGTCTTCATTAGCATTAGCCAAACTTTCTAAAGTAGGAAATTTTTGCAAAAAGGGGAAATAAAACTTTTCTAAAACTGATTTAACTTGAGTTTGCTGAAGCATAATTTCGCTGATATAAACCCCATAAGCTCTATCAATATGCTTTAAACTTTCATCACAATTTTGACTTTGTAAATTACGCCAAGGCAAAGTTTTGCGTCCATTTTTTTCATACCAAAGAAGTAAATTTTCTTGTAGTTTTTCAAGCTCTTTTTTTTGCATAAATGAGAGTATAACAAAAAATTTTAAAATTTTTTGCTAAAATTAGCTCAAATTAAATTATTAAGGATATCCATGTTAGCTTTTTTTAAAGGTTTAGGTGTAGGTTTTTTATGTTTATTACTTTTTGTTGCAGGAGTAGTTTTTAATGTAGAATTTTTAGGCAAAAAAGACTCTAATCATGATTTATATTTTTCAAGAAATATAGAAGTAAGCAATACGCTAAAACCCGATATTTTATATGCAAATATTAATTTTTGGGCAAATGAAAATTTAAGTTCAAAAATTACATTAGACAATAGTGAAAAAGCTGAAATCACAAATACTTTCAATCAAATTTTAGAACGCTCAAAAAAAGAAAATTTTTGTAGCGGAGGAAGTTTTTCTTTAGAGCCTAATTTTTCCTATAAAGATGGTATACAAACTCCAAAAGGTCAAAGATTTGATGCGAATTTAGAATGTGAATTTAAAGAAAACCAACTTGCAGATTTTAACAAGCTTTTAAATGACATCAATTCTATCATAGCTAAAAATAATTTCATCAGCGTTTCAACACCAGCCATACAAACAAAATTTTCAAAAGATACACTAAACAACAACAAAGAAAATCTCTACAAAGAGCTTTTAAAAACATCATACGAATATGAAAAAACTTACTCTTTAGATCTTAATAAAACTTGTGTATTGAAAAATTTACAAGTAAATGCCAATACCAATATCGCACCTAGAATGTTAAATGCAAAATCTGACAATATAGAACTTTCATCTCCAATTATCAGCGAAAAAGAACAAATTTTAAGCGCGAAAGCTTTATTTATTTGCAAATAACTTAAGGCAAAATAAACTCCTTTTAAGTTTATTTTGCTATACTTTTATCTTCAATTCTTTCAGAAATTTATGCGGGAATAGCTCAGGGGTAGAGCACAACCTTGCCAAGGTTGGGGTCGCGAGTTCGAATCTCGTTTCCCGCTCCATAATCACCCGCCCGGGTGGTGGAATTGGTAGACACAAGGGACTTAAAATCCCTCGGAATTTTTCTTCCGTGCCGGTTCAAGTCCGGCCTCGGGCACCACTTTTTCAACATTATCAGGGCGACATAGCCAAGCGGTAAGGCATGGGCCTGCAAAGCCTTGATCTCCGGTTCGAATCCGGATGTCGCCTCCAAAAGGCAAAACTTTACTTTATCGGGAGATGGCTGAGTGGTCGAAAGCGGCGGTCTTGAAAACCGTTGAGGGTCACACCTCCAGGGGTTCGAATCCCTTTCTCCCGGCCACCAAAACTTTCTAGTTTATCAAGCTTATATCATTCCTAATTTAAAGGATACTACAAATGAAAAATAATACTTCAATCTTACTATTTTCGTTATATCCTAAAAAACTTAAAAAAACTATGGCTAATATAATTAAAAATAAGAAATACAAATGGAAAATTTAGAATTTGTTATCTTAAAACAAAAATATAAAATTTTAAAAATATGTCAAATTTTAAAATATAAGGTAGGCAAATGAAAGAATTTTATATGAATTTAGCCTTAAATGAGGCTTGGAAATATCAGTTTTTAACCTATCCAAATCCGGCTGTAGGCTGTGTAATCTTAGATAAAAATGAAAAAATTTTAGCCATAAAAGCTCATGAAAAAGCTGGATTAGCTCATGCGGAACTTAATGCCATAGCTCATGCTTTTAAAAGCTTAAGACCTGAAATTTCATTGCCCAAAGAAGCAAACGCCTTGCATGAGTTTATTTGCAAAAACCATCAAGGTGTATTTAAAGATAGCATAGCTTTTGTCACACTTGAGCCTTGCTCTCATCAAGGAAAAACGCCTCCTTGTGCAAAACTCTTTAGCGAGCTAGGTTTTAAAAAAATTTTCATCAGCGTTAAAGATGGAAATAAAATCGCAAGTGGTGGGGCTGAATTTTTAAAAAAACAAGGCATAGAGGTTGAATTTGACATACTTAAAGAAGAAGGAAAAAAACTTTTAAAACCTTTTTTAAAATGGCAAAAAGGGCAATTTAAACTTTTTAAATTAGCCCTTTCTATGAATGGCTCGCCTTTTGGCAAAATCGTAAGCAATGAGCTAAGTCGCACTTATGCACATAAAATTAGAGCGGTGATTGATTTGCTTGTAGTCGGTGGAGAAACCATAAGAAAAGATCACCCTATACTAGATGCTAGGCTTTGCAAAGCAAAAGCGCCTAATCTTTGTATCTTAAGCCGTCAAAATATAGATAATTTTGATAAAAATATCCCTTTATTTAAAGTTCCAAACCGCCAAATTTATACCCAAATTCCAAGTGAAGCTAAATTTTTAATGTATGAGGGTGGAGAAAATTTTCTCAAAACCTTTAAAGATGAAATAGATATGTTTTTGATTTTCCAAAGTTCAAGTTTAAATGATGAAAAAAATGTTACAATACCTTTAAATTTCAAGCCACTTTATAGGAATTTTTTAGGGAGTGATACTTATGGCATTTATGAACTTTAGTGGATTTTTTTATGCGAGAAATGATTTAAGATTATTTAAAATAGAAAAGAAAAATGAATTAAAATCCTTTTTTTACAAAGACTACACCTTATCAAGCTACAAAGATGCTTTAAATTTAAATAATGAAATCTTTTTTTATCAAAGTTTAAAAGAAGGCTTATTTAAGGAAAATGATGAAATTTTAGTTTCAAATTTGGGTAAAAAGATCATACTTTTTAGAAATTTCACTCAAAATTGCGATAATTTTAATGAGACAAAATTAAAACAAATATTGCTTTTATTTTTTTTGTTATTAGCGAGTGTATTTTTTGCAAGTTTGGCTATGATTAATGAATTTGGAGCCATAGATCTTCTTTTTTTAATGATTTGCTTATTGCTTTTAGTGATGGGAGTAATCAATCTTGGCTTGCTTTTTAAGCAAATTCGCATTCTTAAAAGTTTTTCCAAAGAAGAAATGAAAGAATTTTTAAGTCAAAGAATGAAAAAATACACTAAAGTGTAAAAACACTTTAGCATACTGTTTTTAAATTTGTAGCAAGACCACCTAAAGAAGTTTCTTTATATTTATAATTCATATCTTTTCCTGTTTCATACATGGTTTCTATAACCTCATCAAGGCTTACCATAGGAGTGGATTTGCGTGTCATTGCCATTCTAGCAGCACTTATGGCCTTAATGGCTCCAAAGGCATTTCTTTCTATGCAAGGAATTTGCACAAGTCCTGCAACTGGATCGCAAGTTAGACCTAGATGATGTTCCATTGCCATTTCAGCAGCATTACATGCTTTAAAAGCATTAGCTCCTAAAACTGTTGCCATAGCCGCAGCTGCCATAGAACTAGCACTACCAATTTCTGCTTGACAACCTGCTTCTGCTCCGCTAATACTTGCATTTTTCTTATAAAAAGAACCTATAAGCATTGCTGTTAATAAAAACTCTATAACCTTTTCATCACTAAAACCTATAGTATGATTTTTAAGATAAAGCATAACAGCAGGGATAACAGCACATGCTCCATTTGTTGGTGCGGTTACGACTTTTGCTCCGCTAGCATTTTCTTCAGCAATCGCAATAGCATATAAAGAAATAAAATCGATAATACCCATAGGATCAGCTGTCATCGCTACTCTTTCTTTAAGTCCTTTAGCTCTACGCTTTAAATGAAGTTTTCCAGGCAAATAATCTTCATTCGGGTGCGTACCATTATAATACACTTCTTGCATCACTTCCCAAATTTCAAGACAATAAGCACAAATTTCCTCTTTAGTATGAAATTGCAATTCATAACGATAAGAAAGCTCTGCCAAATCCCAATCTCTTTTATCGCAAAGCTCTAAAGCTTCTTTAGCGTTATTAAGCTCTATATCTAGTTTTTTCTTTTTATTTTGGTTAGAATTTTTACCTTTTTTTTCTAATTCCGCAGCTGTTAAAACAAAGCCTCCACCTACAGAATAATAAGTTTCCTCATCAACTAACCCACCTTTACAATCATAAGCTTTAATTTTCATACCATTCTCATGTAAAGGTAAAAAATCTTTAGAAAATATCAAATCTTTTTCATAATTAAAACTAAGTTTTTTCTCGCCACAAAAATCAATTTGAGCATTTTCAATAGCATTTTTATTTACTTCATCTTGTATTGCCGCACTTAAATTTTTAGCTTCTAAGCCATTTAACCCCCAAATCACAGCCTTATCACTCAAGTGTCCTTTGCCTGTTAACGACAAAGAACCATAAAGAGTAACCTCAACTCTATCAATTTCATCAAGCTTTTTAGCAACTTTTTTACAAAATAAATTTCCAGCAAGCATAGGCCCTAAAGTATGAGAAGAAGAAGGGCCAACACCTATTTTAAAAATGCTTAAATTACTCATTTTTTATCCTTAATTTATAAAAGATCATGAATTGCAGCAGAAATTGCAACTATCCCCATTACCAAAACAAAAAGATCTAAAAATTTATTACGAAACCTTGCCAAAATATCAAAACGATAAATACAATAAAGCGGCATTAAGAAAAGCAAAATAGCCAAAACAGGACCACCAATAGCCTCGATAATTCCTATAACACTTGGATTTTTATACGCAACAAGCCACGCGATAGCAAAGGTAATGATCGCTGTTAAAGTTTGAGCGAATTTACCTTGAATTCTACCATTACTTGCTTTATATAAAATACCATTTAAGCCTTCTTGAGAACCAAGATAATGCCCTAAGAAACTTTTGCTAATAGCCACAAGTGCAACAATAGGTCCAACATAAGCTAGTAAAGAAACTTCAGGAAATTTATTTGCTATAAAAGTAAGAATATTGATATTTTGATCTTTTGCTGATGCAAAATCTTCTGGTGTAAAGGTTAAAGCACAAGAAAAAACAAAAAACATTACAACAAAAACCATAAGAATAATTGCCAAAGAAATAATTTTTCTAGCGCGAGGTTCAGCATAACCATCATATTCTTTTTTACAATAACAAGCAAGTGAAGAAATGATAGGAGAGTGATTAAAACTAAATACCATCACAGGAATAACAAGCCATAAAGTAACCCAAAAATTACTTGTTGAAATTACGGAAAAATCAACATTTGCAAATAACGATAAATTCCATTGTGGAATTAAAAGCAATGAAAAAATAAATAAAAATATAATAAAAGGAAAAACAAGAAAACTCATTGCTTTTGTTACAACATTTTCACCAAGAATAGAAATCAAAACCAAAACTCCAACAATCAAAAAACTCACCCACCAACGAGCAGCATGAGTAAGATCTGCATTGAAATTGAACTGATTGATTAAGAACTCAAGCAAAGTTGTTGTAAGATTAGCACTATAAACCAATAAAATAGGCAAAATAGCAAAAAAATACAAAAGTGTAATTAAAAATCCACCGCCCTTGCCAAAATAACTTTCTGCAACAAAAGTAATATCATCTTTTGGATTAGAACTTGAAAGCACAAAGCGACATAAATTTCTATGAGCTAAGTAAGTCATAGGAAAAGCTAAAACAAGTATAACTAACAAAGGTATCAATCCACCAAGCCCAGCACTAATAGGCAACAAAAGTACGCCGGCTCCAATAGCTGTTCCAAAAAGAGATAAAACCCACCTTGTATCGTGACTAGTCCATTTAGGAGTATTCATTATTCTTCCTTAAATTTAAGATTACATCTCTTTTATTTTAGCAAAATATTTATAAATAATTATTTTTTAAAAAAAATATTTTAAATCTTATGTAACATTTTGTAAATTTAATTTTATAAAAAAACAATCACTTGTATCAATACAGTATTATTTTAAAACTAAATATATTTTGAGTTTTGCAATCAAAAAATAAAAATTTGGAAGACTATGCTTCCAAATTTTTGCATCAAATTTTCTAAGGGAGTTAAATTTTCAAAAATTAATCTAATTTTTGACCTAGGATATTTCCTTGCATATCTGTATAAACTTCCATATTGTTATTAAACTTAAATTTATAACCATTAATTTCTTTGTCTACTTCAAGAATTTGAGCATTTGGTTGAGTTGCACTCACTTTTTTCATAACATTAGGTAAGATAGTATGTGGCAAAGCCTTATATTTTCCATCAACTTCTTTCCACTCTCCATTGATCATAAAATCAATTTCAGTTCCATCATTTAAAATCACATCATAAGAATCTATATCTTTTTTCACCAAACCAATTTGAGCGGTTTTAAAATTTTTAGAAATAAATTCTTTGGCATTATTTGGAAGTTCGCTAGCAGGAACAACCATATCTTTAGCTAAAAGCACCGTAGTACCCAACAAAGCAAGTAAAGTTAGTTTTGCTTTCATAATTTCTCCTTTTTTTCTTGGTTGGCGAAAGTTTAACTCAAAACTGTGAAGTGAATGTGAAACTTAAAAAATAATTTTCAAGCTTTCATTCTCAACACTTATACCTTGACTTTTTATAAATTTTATTTCTTTTCCATCTTCAAATTTTAAAATATCTTTATCTTTTAGATTAATATCATAAGTTAAAATATGCAAAACAATATCATAAATACAAAAGAAAAGTTCTTTTTCTTCTATGTTTAAATCACAAACTTCAAGTTCTAATTTATCAAAATTTCTAAGCCCATAAGTATAAGCATTAACTCCATTTTCACTAGGATAAACACTAACATATATCCAATTATATACCGGCAAGCGATTATCATCTAACATTTTTGCATTTTCTATATAAAAACTGGGCTCTAAAACAACTGCACCTGTATAAAAACCTAAAGCATGTTTATTTTCCAAACATAAAGCTGCAATTTTCGTAAACATTTTAGCTTGTTCTAATTTGCTTTGATCTTGACTTAGCACCGCTATAAGAAGATGAGCTTTATGTTTTTTAGTTTGCTCTAAGGCATCTTTCCACATAAAATTAAAATTTGCATAGTATTCTGCTTCGTGATTAGGTATAGGATTTTTAATCAAATTTAGAGTAACTAACATATTTTCATATGAAAAAATCACGCCCTCTTTGGTAAAATTTTCATCAGCTATTTTTATATTAAATTTATCTTCTAAAATGCTTTTTAACTCCGAAAAATTAAAATCAACTTCATCAAGAAGAACAAAAGAGGTAAAATTGTGATTTAATTCTATAGTCATGTTAAACCCTATTAAATTTTTATAAATTATAACCTAATAAAAATAAATACTATAAACAAGAATTTCTTAAAAATTATGATAATTGATATTAATTATAAATTTATTTTTTATACAGTATAATCTTTTAAAATTTATAAGTATATTTTTGGAGAAAAATATGGAATTTTTAAAAGATTACATCGATTTAATTATCTTTTTAATTCTAGGAATTATGGCATTTATAGCTTTTTGGTGTGTTGTAGAAAGAATGCTATTTTTTAGAAAAATTAACTTTAAAAATTATGAGAATCAAGAGCAATTTGATGATGCGATTAGTGAAAATTTAACCACTATATATATCATCTATTCCAATGCCCCTTATATAGGACTTTTAGGCACTGTAATAGGCATCATGGTTACATTTTACGAAATGGGCTTGGCGGGCAATATAGATGTCAAATCTATAATCGTGGGGCTTTCTTTAGCTCTTAAAGCTACAGCCTTAGGACTTTTGGTTGCTATTCCTGCTTTAATGGCTTATAATGCCTTACTTAGAAAAGTTTCCCTCTTAAGCAATGCTTATAAGGCAAATAAAAATGCTTAAACTACCAAAAAATGAAGGTTTAAATATAGTCCCATTTATAGACATTATGCTTGTTTTGCTTGCTATAGTGCTTAGTATTTCAACCTTTATTGCGCATGGAAAAATTCAAATCTCACTTCCTTCAAGTGAAAATGCTACCAATATAAGCAATAATGAAAAAAAACTTCTTATAACCATAGACGAAAAAAATACTTTTTATTTAAATGATAAATTAGCTGATTTAAATGAAGTTCAAAATGCTATTTTTTCACTTGATAAAAAAACCATAGTAGAACTAAAAAGCGATAAAAATGCTAAATTTGAAAGCTTTGTAAAAATTATAGATTTTTTAAAAGCCAAAGAACATGAAAATTTTCAGATTCTTACTGAGAAAAACAAATGAAAACTTTATTTTTAAATTATAAATACCAAGCTTCTTATATAACTTTTATAGTCTTTATACCTTTGCTTTTTGTCATTTTTTACTCAAATGACTTTTTTAAAATGGAAATTAAAAATGAAGATTCTTTTTCTTTAGCAATAAAACAATTTACCCAAACTAATCCAACAAATGAGACCAAACCAACAGAATCCATTATAGAACCTATCAAACCAAAACCTCAGCCAAAAGTTATTAAAAAAACTCCTGAAAAAATGCAAAAAAAAGATAAAAAAAACACCTCCACACCCAATACCAAATAAAACCCCAATAGCACCAACTCAAGAAGTTAAAACTTTTGCAAAAACAACTGATACAAATGTCAAACCTAAGATCACTCAATTAACACAAGGAAAAGATAATCACCCTGTATTAAAAGAAATCCAAAAAGCTATACAACAAGCACAATTTTATCCAAGGCAAGCAAAAAAAATGCGTATGCAAGGAACTGTAAAAGTAGAATTTTTATGGAAAGAAAACAAAACTTTAGCAGATTTAAAAATCATAGAAAGCTCAGGATATGATTTATTAGATAAAAGTGCTTTAGAAAGCATAAGAAAAGCTTCTTTAAATTTTCCATACTATAACGGGGATTTAAGAATTACACTACCTATTATATATGATTTTAAAACCCTAAGAGGGTAAAATTATAATTTGCTACACTCTCTTATCTACAATTTGTGCTTCTTGATTTTCAATTTTATTTTGAAAATCTTTACTTAAATTCTGACTTAATTCTTGCAAAGATTTTTGCTTCAGTTTTTCAAATTCTTCAGGATTGCTAGCCTCAAGCTTTGCCTGCTCATCAGCACTTAAAGCATTTAAACCTTTTTCTTGGGCTTTTTGAAGCAAATCTTCGTCTTCTTTTTCTTTGATATTATTTTCCTTATCATCTTTTTTATTGATTTTTTGCGGATCTATGGTTTTCATAGCATTAGCTCCACCACCTGATGCTTCTTTAATGTCGCTTAAAATTTCTCTCATGCTAGGTTCTTTAACATCACTATCATCAACTTTACCATCTTTATTTACATCTTTATCAATAAAAAAATTTAATTTTTCTTCTATATTTGCATCATCAGATATTTTTTCATCACTTGTTTTAAAGCCTAAATTTTGCATACTTTGTTGAAGGGTACTTGTATTAAAATTTAATTTTACACTTTGTTGTTTATTATTTAAATTTGAATTTAAAGAACCAAAATTATCTTTTACACTTTCAAACCAATTTGAAACAAATTGATTTACTTCGCCATTAAGCCTTATACTACCATCATTTCTAGCAACATAATTCATATAAGAACCGAAATTTTTTTGTAAACTACTATAATTTTCATCGCTTAAATTTAAAGCTATAAGTTCACCTTGCTTATTTTCAAAAATAACCTTAACACCATCGCTATTTAAACTCGAAAGATCTTGCACGGGAATTTTATCTTGATCTTCTTTTTTTAATACGCTAAGCTCTTTTTTATCAACATTATTAGTTAAAGAATGGGTTAAACTAGCAGAAGTATCGATTTTCATTATTTATCCTTTTTTACATTTTGCAAATAAACCTAAACGACACATTTTTCTCTCATGTGAATTTTTTAAAGAATTACACTTTTTAAGTTCTTGCTCGTAGTTAGCACAAGAATTTGCAAAAGCAAAAGAACTCAAAATGCTTAAAACCAAAATTATTTTTAACATTTTCCAATCCTTATTTTAAAGATTTTTTAGTTAAAATTATACCTTTTATAATCGACAAAATCTTAAAAAACTTTATAATCTCAGAAAGGAATCAATGAAAGCATTAGCTCTTTTTAGCGGTGGGCTTGATAGTATGCTTGCAATGAAACTCATCACTGCACAAGGCATAGAAGTTAAAGCTCTAAATATCAACATAGGTTTTGGAAGCACAAGTGATAAAAGCGAAATCATGAAAAAGCGTGCGGCAATGGTAGGTGCAGATTTTGAAATGATAGATGTAAGAAATTCCTATCTTCAAGAAGTGCTTTTTAATCCACAATATGGCTATGGCAAACATTTTAATCCTTGTATAGATTGTCATGCTTTTATGTTTAAAACTGCTCTTGCTATGTTAAAAGAAGAAAATGCAAGTTTTATCATCACAGGAGAAGTTTTAGGACAACGCCCTATGAGTCAAAGAAGTGATGCAATGGCAAAGGTTAAAAAACTTGCTCTTGATGAAGAAGATTTAATCTTGCGTCCTATGTGTGCAAAAAACCTACCTCTAACCAAACCTGAAAGAGAAGGTTGGGTAGATAGAGAAAAACTCGAAGGTATTATTGGAAGAAGTCGTAAAAGACAACTTGAACTTGCAGCTAAATTTGGCTTAGAAGACTTTGAAAGCCCAGGTGGAGGTTGTTTGCTAACTCTTGATAGTTTTGCTAAAAAAATTCGAGATTTCATAGAATTTGACAAAGATATGCAGGTTAATGACGCACAACTTTTAAAATATGGTCGTCATTTAAGATTACCCAATGGAGCTAAAATGATCATAGGTAGAAATGAACTTGAAAATACTCTTTTAAAAGGTTTAAAAACTCCTAAATATGAAGCAATAGAAATTGGGGATTTAATCGGAGCTTACTCTTTGGTAGATGAAAAAATTTCAGAAAAAGACTTAGAACTTGCCTTAAAAATAGCCCTTACCTATACTAAACACGAAGTAGGAAAAAGCTATGAACTTAAATTTAAAAATCAAGCTTATACAAGTATAGCTTTTGAAAATAAGGCTGATATTAATCAATTTTTTATTAGTTAAAGTATAAAGTATTTAGCAAAACAAGCGATATAGTATTTGAATCTTTTCAAAATATTGCAATCAAGCCCATGAAAATGGGCTTTTTTTATTTTAATCCATAAGCATTTTTTAAATTGTTTAAATTCGCACTCGCATTCAAAAGCAAACAATCAGCCAAAACTAAACGTACCATAGCACTAGCTACAACACTTCCTCTAACACCTACACAAGGATCATGCCTACCTTTGAGTTCAAATTTCAAATTATTGCCAAATTTATCTATACTTTCTTGCTTGGCAAAAATAGAAGGAGTAGGTTTAAAATAAGTTTTTAAAATAAGATTTTCTCCATTTGAAATTCCTCCTAAAATTCCTCCGCTATGATTGCTTAAAAACTTGCCATCTTTTAAAGCATCATTATTACACGATCCGCGCATTTTGCTTGCATTAATACCTTCGCCTATTTCAACTGCTTTAACAGCATTAATTCCCATTAAAGCATGAGCTAATTTAGAGTCTAACTTATCATAAAGAACTTCTCCAAGTCCTATAAGCATACCACTAACTTTTGTAAAAACAGCAGCGCCTACGCTATCTTTTGAATTTCTAGCATTTAAAATTTCATTTTTAAAGTCACTTTCTAGTTTTGGATCAAGGCAAAAAATTTCACTTTTCTTAGCAAATTCAAAATCAAATTCTTCTTCTTTCAAATTTGATACAAAAGTTCCTACTCCAAAAACACCACTTTGAACACAAATATCAAATTCACGCAAAAGCATCGCTGCAACTGCACCACCAGCCACTCTAGCAACACTTTCCCTAGCGCTTGATCTACCCCCACCCCTATGATCTCTTATGCCATATTTATAAAAATAAGTAAAATCCGCATGAGCAGGACGAAATAGATCTTTTAAATTATCATAATCTTTAGAATGAGCATTTTCATTAAAAACTACTATAGCTATGGGATGACCCGTTGTATATCCTTCAAAAACCCCGCTTAAAACCTGAGCTTTATCGCTTTCTTTTCTTGGTGTTGCAAATTTACTTCCGCCTTTGCGTTTATCAAGCTCATTTTGCAAAAATTCTTCATCAAATTTAACCCCAGCAGGCATTCCATCAATAATACATCCAACAGCCACACCATGAGACTCACCAAAACTTGTAAATTTCAATCTCGTACCAAAGGTATTCACTATAAAGCTCCTAATTTCTCAAGTGCAATTTTTGCTGCCATTTGCTGTGCTTCTTTTTTGCTTCCTGCAATAGCTCTTGCAAGTTCTTTACCATCAAGCATTAAAGCAATTTCAAATTGCTTTAAATGATCAGGGCCAAAAGCACGCACTGTTTCATACTGCGGAGTTTGTCCTATTTTTCCCTGTGTAATCTCTTGTAATTTTGTTTTATAATCTTTTATAAGAATTTTTGCATCAATTTGAGGGAAATTTTTTTCTATAAGCCTTAAAGCAATAGTTTTTGCAAACTCGAACCCAGCTTCTAAATGTATAGCACCTATAATGGCTTCTAACGCATCTGAAAGTATAGAAGGCTTTTCTTTTCCTCCATTGTTTTCCTCAGCAACACTCATAAGAATAAAATCGCCCAAATTTAAACTATTTGCAATTTTTGCAAAAGACTTTTCATTTACTAAAGCTGCTCTAAGCTTAGATAAATCTCCTTCGGCATCTTTGGCGAATTTATGAAAAAGGTATTCACCTACAACTAAATCAAGCACGGCATCACCTAAAAATTCCAAGCGTTCGTTGTTGTAAGATTTTTTAAAACTTTTATGGGTTAAAGCATGTATAAGAAGATTTTTATCTTTAAATTCATAAGTTAAACTCTGCTCTAGCTTTTCAATGTTTTTCATCATTTTCCCTTGCAATTTTCAAAGCAGCTTCACGCGCCAATGTATCACACCTTTCATTTTCCAAATGTCCATTATGTGCTTTTACCCAAAAAGCCTTAATCTTATGAGATTTTGCCACTTTAATATATTCCTTCCATAAATCTATATTTTTTTTACCTTTAAAATCCTTTTTTATCCATCCTTCTAGCCATTCATTAATACTTTGAACCATTAGGTTAGAATCTGTAAAAAGCGAAATTTCACAAGGCTCTTTTAAAGCCTTCAAAGATTCAATAATTGCCATTAGCTCCATTCTATTGTTAGTGGTATTAGCCTCAGCTCCAAAACCTTCCTTTTGATACTCCTTATAACGCAAAATATAAGCCCATCCGCCAAAACCTGGATTATTAAGACATGAGCCATCTGTATAAATTTCAATGTGTTTCATTGTTTTTCACTTCATAAATAATTTTACAAGTATTAAACTCATAACAAACAGGACAGTGATAAAAAAACAAAGGCATTACATTTTTACACTCAGAACAACGATATGAAAATTCTAACCCCGCATTAAAAGAATTATCTTTTAAAATTTTTAACATTTTAAAGTTAGAATTTTTAAAAACAAACTGGTGCGTATCATCATGCTTTGAAATTTTACCCAAAGCATAAAAGAATTCTAAAAAATCTTGATTTTCTAAATTAAACGCTTCATTTTCTCTATAAAGCAAATCACAAATATCAAAAAAATTTTGCCCTAAAAACATATGATATTTTTCAAAAACTAAACGCCCCAACATAGGATTATCTTCTATTTTAAATTCTAAAAGTTTTTTCTTTTTTTCTTCATCAGTAATATTAAAAGTACAAAGTTCTAAAGCTTTGATAAAATCACGCTCTTTTTGTACATCTTCATTAAGCTCAAAAAGACATTCTAAAAGTTCTAAATTTTCTTTATAAGAACGAAGTTTTAAATAAACAATTTTTAAAAGTTTTAAGGCTTGTATATTTCTTGGACGCAGTTTTAAAGCTTGTAATAAAACTTCTTTTGCACGCTCTAAAAATCCTGCTTTAAAATAAACTTTTGCTAAAGAAAGGAAAATAAATTCTCTTTCTTGTTTATCTTTACATTTTTCAAGAGCAATCAAATAAATTTGAGTTGCTTTTTCAAATTCCCCGCTTTTAGTAAAAATTTCAGCCAAAAAACTTAAATTTCCAAAACTCAAGCTACTATTTCTTAATAACTCTTTATGAGCGTTATCCATTTCAAATTTTTTTATAAATTTTTCAAGCTTTTGTTCTTCATCTTTGTTAGCAAATATTTTCCAAATATAATTTGCAACAGCTACAACAAATACTAAAATGGTTAAAATTATAAGCCCTACTAAAGGGTCTCTGTATTCTACAAAGAAAAAATCCATAGTCTCGCTCTAAAAATTTTATGCCAAATTATAGCCAAATCTTTGTATAATTTTAACAAGGTTTGTAAAATGATAACTAAAGAAAGTATAGAAAATTTATCCCAAAGACTTAATATTGTTGATATTATAGAAAATTATATTGAAGTAAAAAAACAAGGCTCTAGTTTTGTATGTATCTGTCCTTTTCATGCAGATAAAAACCCGTCTATGCATATCAATCCTATCAAAGGTTTTTATCATTGTTTTGCCTGCAAGGCTGGTGGAGATGCTTTTAAATTTGTAATGGATTATAAAAAATTAAGTTTTGCTGATGCAGTTGAAAAAGTTGCAAGCCTTAGTAATTTTACTTTGAGTTATACAAAAGAAAAACAAGAAAATAAAAAAGAGCTAAAGTCTATACTACCAAGCTTAAATGCGTATTTTAAAGATAATCTCAAACACCACAAAGAAGTTTTAACCTATCTTTACCAGAGAGCTTTAAATGACAAAGATATAGCCAAATTCGAATTAGGTTTTGCAGGAGCAAGTGAAGATAGTATAAGATTATTGCAAAATCAAAAAATTCCTTTAGAAGATGCTATGAGTGTTGGAGCTTTAAAAAAAGATGAAAATAATGAATTTTACGCAAGTTTTATATGGCGTATCACCTTTCCAATCTACGATCATAAAGACTTATTGGTAGGGTTTGGAGGGCGCACTTTAAATCCCAATGTACCGGCAAAGTATGTAAATTCACCCCAAAATATACTTTTTGATAAAAGTAGAATTTTTTATGCTTTTAACATCGCTAAAGAAAATATAGCCAAAAAAAAAGAAATAATAGTATGTGAAGGCTACATGGATGCAATAGCTTTTCACAAAGCAGGGTTTAACAATGCTGTAGCAGTTCTTGGAACAGCATTAACCGAACATCATCTACCCTTAATCCGCCGTTATGATGCAAAAGTGATTTTATGTTTTGACAATGATGAAGCAGGATTAAAAGCTGCGACACGATCTGCATTTTTATTAAGCACAAACAAAATAGACGGTAAAGTGGCAATTTTGCAAGGCGGAAAAGATCCTGCTGAGCTCGTAGCAAAAAATGAAAGCACAAAACTCCATAATATACTCGATGAAGGAATAGAGCTTGGTGAATTTTATATCAGACGCTTAATATCCACTCATTCCATAATTTCTGCTCTTGATAAACAAAAAGCTTTAGAAACTATACAAAAATTCACCTTTAATCTTGAACCTTTAGTGGCAAATTCTTACACTAGTCTAGTTTCAAATTTATTAAAAGTGGATGAAAAATTTATTGTCTTATCACAAAATTCAAAAAAAACCATACAAACCCCTTTAATTTCTCAAAATAAATACAATTTTCCTAAAGAAAAAATTCACATTGCAGAATTAGAACTTATAGCTTTTTTAAAACAGCATCCAGATATATGTAACGATTTTAAGCAAATTAGTGATAGTGTTTGTTTTAAACATAAGATTTTATTGGATAAAATTTTAGAAAAAAAAGGTTATGAAGATAGTGATATTAGAGAATTTGAAAGTAAAAATATTCGAAAAAATTTAAACTATAGCGAATTCTTGTTAGGTATTTGCAAGGTTAATTTAGCTTTTTTAAACAATGTAAAAATTAAAAATTCTACACTCGCATTAAAAAAACAACTTTTTACGCTTATTGATAAAAATTTAAATCTTTTAATTAAAAATTTAAATACCGCAGAATTAAATAATTTTTTAAAAGAATATTTAAGCTTCTTAAAATATGAAAAAAACGAAGAAATTCTGCAACAATCATTTAGAAACTTAAATGGAATTTTTGGTAACAAAAACTTTACAGCTTATGATTTAGGATTTAGCATACAAAATAATGACGAACCTTTTTAATTTATTTAAATTTCAAGCCTTAATTTACCTTTTTTTAAACACAATCACGCTAAAGTATATAAAAATTTTTAAGGATAAATTATGATGCCTTTTAGTGATGAAGAGCTTATAAATCCTGTTAAAGCAAGTTTAGAAAAGAGCTTGCCTATGCTTGAACGTGATGGCGGAGGGCTTGAATTTTTAGGAATTAAAAATGGGATCGTTTATGTCCATTTAATAGGAGCTTGTAAAGGCTGTGCATCGAGTGGAACAACGCTAAAATACGGTCTTGAAAGGCAACTTAAGATTGATATTCATCCGGAAATCACTATAATCAATTTAAACGGCGGAGCAGACGAATTTGCAAAATTATAAAAAACTTGGAATTGAACATTTTTACAAGAAAGATTTTAAAACTGCAAAAATGTATTTTTCTATGGCTTATGAAAAACGCAAAAATAAACGCTTGCTAAATTTTATCTGCCTTTGTGATCTTGCTTTAAAATCTCCTAAAGAAGCTTCTTTACTTTTTGATTTTTATATAGAACATTACAAAATCTCTAGCATTGATAAAGACTTAGAAGAAATTTTAAGTACAATTGAATTTAAAAAACAAGAAAACAAACAGGAAAACGAATTTGAAGATGGGCATGCGTTAAATTATCAAGATTTTTTAAAAAGCGAAGAAGAACTTGGCTTTCAAAAAAGTTTTGAAAATATCATTAACAGCACTAAATTAGTTATTGATAATCGTGATGATTTTTTAGATTTTTTGGAAAAATTACTTGATAATGGCTATAAAGATATGACTTTAAATTACATAGAAAATGTTATGCCTCATTTTTGGGCAAATGATAGATTTATCAAACTCCAAGAAAAACTCATGGGATTTAAAAGTGAAATTAAAACTTGAAAATTCATTCATTACAGATAACACCTTAGAGTGTGAAAAAGAATGCTTTTTTTTGCAAACCACACAAAATGCTAAATTTCACGCTCAAGCCTTAGAAAAAGGTGCAAAAATCATTGATGTAAATGAGTGTAAAAAACTTTTAAAAATCGATGAAAAGATTCAAATCATAGGAATCACAGGAACCAATGGCAAAACCACAACCGCAGCAGCGATTTATTCTATCTTATTGGATTTAGGTTATAAGTGTGGGCTTTGTGGGACAAGAGGAGCTTTTATCAACGATGAACAAATCGATGAAAAATCCTTAACCACCTCCCCTATTCTTAAAACCTTAGAATACCTACAAATAGCCACTCAAAAAAAATGTGATTTTTTCATCATGGAAGTAAGCTCACACGCACTCGTTCAAAACCGCATCGAAGGCTTAAATTTTGCTGCTAAAATTTTTACCAATATCACTCAAGATCATTTAGATTTTCACGGTACTTTTGAAAATTATAAAGAAGCAAAAGAACTTTTTTTTACCGATGAGAGTTTAAAATTTATCAACAAAGATGCTTTGGCTATTAAATTTAATGTGCGTAATGCTTTTACTTATGGCATAGAAAATCCTGCTTTATATCAAATCAAAGCTTATTCTTTAGAAGAAGGCATTAGTACTATTGTAACAAATAAAAATCAAACTTTTCACATAGACTCGCCCTTGCTAGGACTTTTTAATCTTTACAATCTTCTAGTTGCTAGTGCTTGTGTGAATGAACTCGTAAAGCCTGATTTAAAAGACTTGGAAAAAGCTATCAGTGGATTTGGCGGGGTTTGTGGCAGGGTAGAACAAGTAGCAAAAGGTGTGATTGTAGATTTTGCTCATACGCCTGATGGCATTGAAAAAGTGCTTGACACTCTTAAAAATAAAAAACTCATCGTTGTTTTTGGAGCAGGTGGAGATAGAGATAAAACCAAACGCCCTTTAATGGGAAAAATCGTCGAACATTTTGCAAAAATTGCTATCATTACAAGTGACAATCCACGCAGCGAAGAACCAAAAACCATCATGGAAGAAATTTTATCAGGCTTTACTAAAAAAGAAAAAGTTTTAATGATAGAAGATAGAAAAGAAGCTATAAAAAAAGCTTTAGAACTAAAAGAAAATGACGATTTAGTCGTTATTTTAGGCAAAGGTGATGAAACTACTCAAGAAATTAAAGGGATAAAATATCCTTTTAGTGATAAAGTAGTTGTTAATGAAATTTTAAAAAATCAAGGATAATCAATGTTTGAAAATATGGATTTTTCTAAAATGGGAGAACTTTTAAATCAAGTTCAAGAAAAAGCAAAAAATATAGAACTAGAACTTGCAAATCGTGAATTTAGTGCCAAAAGCGGAGCAGGACTTGTTAAAGTAAGTGCCAATGGAAAGGGTGAAATTATCGATGTTAGCATTGATGATTCTTTACTTGAAGATAAAGAATCCTTGCAAATTTTACTTATTTCTGCAATTAATGATGTTTTGGCTATGGTTGCACAAAATCGTTCAAGTATGGCGAATGATGTTTTAGGCGGTTTTGGAGGTATGAAATTATGAAAAAAATTTTAATTATTTGCATGCTTTTTACTTTGTCTTTTGGTATAGAAAGACCTAAATTTGAAGATTTTTTAGCAGGTTATGAAAGAAATAAGGCAAGCATGCTCAACTATGAAGGAATGCCAGCTTTTGCACTCAGTGAAAATTTACTTGCTGTGTTAAAACAGCCTAATGCTAAGCTTAACAAATATGTAAAATACGATCCATTTTTAAATTTATATCTTGTAAGAACTGACTTTAGCCTAATCCCTACTCCTATGGGTGATGAAGAAAAACTTACTCGTAATGATTGGGTTGGAATTTGGGATCCTAATAAACCTTATATAGGGCATATTAAGTATTTAGCTCAAAATATTGATGAAAAAGATCAACTTGATTTTAATTCTAAAATAGGACTTTTAGGGACTCCATGCTGTGAAATGATGGGGATTGCTTTAAATAATAGCTCTTTTATAGGCAATCGCTATTTAAAACATTTTATGAAATATAACGATGTTTATTGGGGGGATATTGGCGTTGATTTTGTTGTTCGAGAAAATAAAATTTATGTTAACAATGTAAGAAAAAATCCACAATTTTTAATCAATGATCAAGTTATAAGTGTTGATGGCTTACCCGCCAATGATTTAAGAAAACTCAATGAAAAAATTCTTTTTGCAGATCGCGGAAGCACTCTTTATTTTCAAGTGTTGCGTGATAATATGGATTTAAATATTTCTACTGAAGTTTTTGCAAAAGATTTGAGCAAATTTAACCTTCCTGATTCTAAACCAAAACCAAAAATTACAAATTTCACAAGCAATTTTGGTTTAACGGTTAATGCTAGTCTTGTTGTAACTAAAATAGATCCAAAATCAAAAGCATCAAATGCAGGATTTATGGTAGGAGATAAAATTTTACGCGTTAATAATATTATTTTAAATAATTTTAAAGAATTACAAAATATTTTAAGTGCTGGTAATGACTTTAGCATCTTAATTGAACGCAAAAGTACTAAATTACCTTTATCAAATTTCAACAATGAACTAGGCGGAAATGCCAACTCAGGTGGCGATGGTAAATTTCAATTTTTCATAAGGCTTACTAAGTGAATTTAAAAGAACTTTTTATCCATCACTTAGAAAAAAATCTACCCAAAGTTGAAAGCTTTCATCCTTTTTTCAATGAAGCTTTAGCACTTATGTTAAAAGCAGGAGGAAAGCATTTTCGCGCACAATTGCTTTTAAGCGTAGTGCAAAGCAATAAACCTGAACTTTTAAATCAAGCTTTAGATGTAGCTTTAGCTTTGGAATTTATCCATACTTATTCACTCATACACGATGATTTACCCGCTATGGATAATGCGGACTTTAGACGAGGAATTCCAACCTTACACAAAAGCTACGATGAAACTACAGCCATCTTAGTAGGTGATGCTTTAAATACCGAAGCTTTTTTAGTTCTAAGTCATGCTCATTTAAAAGATGAAATCAAAATCAAACTCATCAAAACCCTTGCCTTTAATGCAGGACTTAATGGAATGGTCATAGGACAAGCTATTGATTGTTTTTTTGAAGACAAAAGACTGAGTTTAAATGAACTTGAGTTTTTGCATACACATAAAACCGCAAGATTGATCGCCGCAGCTTTAAAAATGGGTTGTGAAATTTGCGAACTTAACAACGAAGAAAGCAATCAAATTTACAAACTTGGTTTAAAACTAGGACTGATTTTTCAAATCAATGATGATATTATCGATGTAACTACAAGTCAAGAACAAAGCGGAAAGCCTACCAACAACGATATTCATAAAAATTCTTTTGTCAATTTGCTTGGACTTGAACAAGCCATAAAAACAAAAGAAAATCTTCTTAGTGAATGCGAACAAGACTTAGAAAAACTTAATGAAAAACTCGCACAAATGATACAAAATTTAATAATTCAATACTTATAAAGGCAAAATAATGAACATTCAAATTTTACAAGAACAGGCAAATACTCTAAGATTTTTAAGTGCTGATATGGTGCAAAAAGCAAACTCAGGACACCCAGGTGCACCTTTGGGCTTAGCAGATATTTTAAGTGTTTTAAGTTATCATTTAAAACACAATCCCAAAAATCCAACTTGGCTAAACCGAGATAGACTTGTATTTTCAGGCGGACATGCAAGTGCTTTGCTTTATAGTTTTTTACATTTAAGCGGCTATGACTTAAACTTAGAAGATCTTAAAAATTTCCGCCAACTTCATTCTAAAACCCCTGGACACCCTGAAATTTCAACTCTTGGAGTAGAAATCGCTACAGGCCCTTTAGGACAAGGCGTTGCCAATGCTGTAGGCTTTGCTATGGCAGCAAAAAAAGCACAAAATTTGCTAGGCAGTGATTTAATCGATCATAAAATTTATTGTCTTTGCGGAGATGGGGATTTACAAGAAGGCATTTCTTATGAAGCTTGTTCTTTAGCAGGACTTCACAAACTTGATAACTTCATACTTATTTATGATAGCAACAATATCTCTATAGAAGGCGATGTAGGTTTAGCCTTTAACGAAAATGTAAAAATGCGTTTTGAAGCACAAGGATTTGAAGTTTTAAGTATAAATGGACACGATTATGAAGAAATCAATAAAGCCTTAGAACAAGCTAAAAAATCCACAAAACCTTGTCTTATCATCGCAAAAACAACTATAGCAAAGGGTGCAGGAGAGCTTGAAGGCAGTCATAAAAGCCATGGCGCACCTTTGGGTGAAGAAGTGATTAAAAAAGCCAAAGAACAAGCAGGCTTTGATCCAAATATCAGTTTTCATATCCCACAAGCAAGCAAAATCCGCTTTGAAAGTGCTGTAGAACTTGGGGATTTAGAAGAAGCAAAATGGAAAGATAAGCTTGAAAAAAGTGCTAAAAAAGAACTTTTAGAAAGGCTATTAAATCCTGATTTTAACAAGATAGCTTATCCTGATTTTAAAGGAAAAGATCTTGCTACAAGAGATAGTAATGGTGAAATTTTAAATGTTTTAGCTAAAAATTTAGAAGGATTTTTAGGTGGAAGTGCAGACTTAGGCCCTTCGAATAAAACAGAACTTCACAGTATGGGAGACTTTGTAGAAGGTAAAAATATCCATTTTGGTATCAGAGAACACGCTATGGCAGCGATTAACAATGCTTTTGCAAGATATGGAATTTTCTTACCATTTTCGGCAACTTTTTTCATCTTTAGCGAGTACTTAAAACCTGCCGCAAGAATAGCAGCTCTAATGAAAATCAAACATTTTTTCATTTTCACACACGATAGCATAGGCGTGGGCGAAGATGGACCAACACACCAACCTATAGAACAACTTAGCACTTTTAGAGCTATGCCAAATTTTTTAACCTTTAGACCTGCTGATGGGGTGGAAAATGTCAAAGCTTGGCAAATAGCCCTAAATGCTGATATTCCGAGTGCTTTTGTGCTTTCACGCCAAAAACTCAAAGCTCTAAATGAACCTGTTTTTGGAGATGTAAAAAACGGAGCGTATTTACTCAAAGAAAGCAAAGAGGCTAAATTTACACTTCTAGCAAGTGGAAGTGAAGTTTGGCTTTGTCTAGAAA
The DNA here is from genome assembly GCF_012897395.1 of Campylobacter sp. CFSAN093224. Classification (NCBI taxonomy): domain Bacteria; kingdom Pseudomonadati; phylum Campylobacterota; class Epsilonproteobacteria; order Campylobacterales; family Campylobacteraceae; genus Campylobacter; species Campylobacter sp. CFSAN093224. The sequence continues at coordinate 1,555,694 of NZ_CP040607.1, forward strand.
GTGCAAACGAACTTGAAAAACAAGGTTTTGCTTGTAATGTTGTTTCCATGCCTTGTTTTGAACTTTTTGAAAAACAAGATAAAGCTTATCAAGAAAGATTGTTAAAAGGTGAAGTTATAGGTGTTGAAGCAGCACATTCTAATGAACTTTATAAATTTTGCCATAAAGTATATGGCATAGAAAGTTTTGGAGAAAGTGGTAAAGACAAAGATGTGTTTGAACGCTTTGGATTTAGCGTTTCAAAGCTTGTAAATTTTATCCTTAGCAAATAAAATGAATACAAATTTCAAATTTCAAAATAATACTCTTTTTATCTTTGGAATTTGGGATAAAACAAGTATTTATAAGTTAAAAATAAAAGATTTTTTAGCTTTGATCCAAAGCAAGGAAGTGATTTTTGATTTTAAAGATCTAAAAGCAATCGATACCGCTGGAGTGAGATTTTTCCTTGCTTTGGAAAATGACCTTAAAAATAAAAATATTAAAATCACCAAAGAAGGCTTAAATTCACGCTTTCAAACCCTTTTTGAACTTTGTGAAAAAAACTACCAAAGACTAGGCAAAACAAAAAAATCACATAAAAATTTCAGTGAATACTTTATCGATCTTGGAAAATTAAGTTTAGAACTTTTAAAAATTTTAAGAAAATTCATCAATTTCACAGGAGCTTTTTTCACAAGTCTTTTTTTATGCCTCAAAAATCCTAAAAATTTTCGCTTTATTGCTTTTTTATATCATATAGAAAATTCTGCTTTTAAAGCCTTGCCTATAGTTATTTTAACCGCTCTTTTAGTAGGAGTGGTTTTAGCCTATCAGGCTGCTTATCAACTCGCACAATTTGGAGCCAATATTTTCATAGTGGATTTGATGGGAATTTCAGCCACTAGAGAACTTGCACCTTTAATCGCTGCCATAGTGATCGCAGGAAGAAGTGCAAGCTCTTATACCGCACAAATTGGGGTGATGAAAATTACTGATGAAATTGCAGCTATGAATACTATGGGTTTTCGTTCTTTTGAATTTATTATTATTCCACGTGTCATGGCTTTGGTAGTAGCTATGCCTTTAATCGTTGCCATTAGCGATGCAATCAGTATTATAGGTGGAATGATGGTTGCAAAATTAAATCTTGATATTTCTTTTGCCGAATTTTTAAGACGCTTTAGAGAAGTTGTAGATATAAAACATATCTTTATAGGACTTGCAAAAGCACCTATTTTTGGATTTTTGATAGGACTTATTGCTTGTTTTCGTGGTTTTGAGGTAAAAAACACTACACAAAGTATAGGAATTTATACAACAAAAAGCGTTGTAAATGCTATTTTTTGGGTAATAGCCTTTGATGCTTTATTCTCCGTTATTTTAACTTCTACAGGAATTTAAATGGTTATTAAAGCGCAAAATATCATTACAAAATTTGGAGAAAAAATCGTCCATGATGGCGTAAGTTTTGAAATCAAAAAAAACGAAATTTTTGGTATTTTAGGAGGTAGTGGAAGTGGAAAATCTGTCCTTTTAAAACAAATGCTTATGCTTGAACATTTTGATGGTGGAGAATATGAAATTTTAGGCTATAAGCTTAAAAATATCAACGAGGAAGATGCGCTTGCTTTGCGTAAAAAATGGGGTGTGGTTTTTCAATTTGCTGCACTTTTTAGCTTTTTTAATATTTATGAAAATATCGCTATTCCTTTAAAAGAATACACTCATTTAGATGAAAATAGCATACAAGAACTGGTTTTAATGAAACTAAAAATGGTAGGTTTAAACGAAAGTGTTTTAAAACAATTTCCAAGTAAACTTAGTGGCGGCATGCAAAAAAGAGTGGCAATTGCTAGAGCTTTAGCACTTGATAGTAAATTGCTTTTTTTAGATGAACCTACTTCAGGACTTGACCCTCATAGTAGCCGTGAATTTGACGATTTGGTTTTAGAGTTAAAAAAAAGTTTTGATTTAAATATCATTTTGGTTACACATGATAAAGAAAGTATGAAAAATTTACTCGATCGTTTTATCATTTTAGAAAATAAAAAAGTTGGATTTTGCGGTACTTATGAAGAATTACGCCTGCAAAATGAACGACTTTTTAAAAGATTTATGGAGTAAAAGTGGAAAATAGAGCAAATTATTTTTTTGTAGGACTTTTTGTTTTTGGAGTATTTTTTGCAAGCCTTGGTTTCATACTTTGGCTTGGTGGATACTCTAAAGAAGAAAGTTTTAAGTATTATGAAATTCACACACAAGAATCCGTTGCAGGACTTGGCATAAAAGCACCCGTAAGGCTTTTGGGCGTGGAAGTAGGTAGCGTAGAAGAAATCAGCATTTACAATCAAGATGAACTCGGCGTTAACATACGCATCAAGGTCAAAAACAATACCCCTATAAAAGAAGATACTTTTGCTACTTTGCAACTTCAAGGTATCACAGGACTTAAATTTGTCCAACTTCAAGGCGGAAGTAAAAATAGTAAAGATCTAGTATCTATACAGGGAAAACTTCCAGTCATTCCTTTTAAAGAAAGTTTTTTAGCAACCATAGATAGACAAAGTGAACATATTTTTTCTTTAGTTAAAACGGCCGATGATAAATCAAAAGAGCTTTTAAGCGAAAAAAATCTTAAAAATCTAGAAATCCTTTTGCAAAATCTAGCAGAATTAAGCGCAAATTTAAACGCTAATTCTAAAAATTTAAGCCTTAATCTTTCAAACACAAGTTTAAAAATAGGAAAAATGGCTGATAATATAAGCCTTAGTGCGCAAAATTTCAACTCCAGTCTTAAAAACATAAAAGAAAGTACGATGATTTTAAAAAATTTCATAAAAAAAGCTGATGAAAAATTAAACACTTATGATGATATTAAAGCATCTTTGATGCAAAATTTAGAACTTTTTAAACGAGTTTTAATTGAAAGCAATATTCTAATAGAAAATTTACAAAACAGCCCTGCTGATTTGATTTTTAAAGAAACTAAACCTAAACTTGGACCAGGAGAAAAATAATGCTAAAGCAATTATTCTGTATTTTGACTTTTATTTTTATGTTATGCGGATGCTCTTTAAGACACGAAACCATCAATAAAAATGAAAATATCATATTAAAAGACGAAGGAATAGACTCAAATATTTTTTTTAAAAAAACCGGTAAAATTCTTAAAATTCGCAATACAAATGCACCTTTGTATTTAAACTCGCGAGCTATTGTTTATATAGATAATGGTTTTAGCAACAAATACGCACATTATTTCTGGGGAGATTTGCCAAGCAATCTTTATTCTTTTTTAATTTTATCAAAATTTGAACAAAGCAATATTTTTACAAGCTTGCTTTCTTCAACAAGCTCTTTAAGTGCGGATTATGCTCTTGAAAGCAGGATTAACTCTTTTGAGCAAATTCTTAATAACAATGAAAACTACGCTCAAATTTCTGTAAGTGTAAATTTCATAAATCTTGAAAACAATCAAATAATAGCTCATAAAATTTTCAATACTAAAGAAAAAATAGAAAAAAAAGATATCCGCTCTACCTATAATGCTTTTCAAAAAGCCTTGAATAAAATTGGCAATGAGATTGTTTTTTGGGTAAATTCTAACTTATCCTAATTTAGGAACACTTTTTGCTTTTTAAATATTTAGCAATATTTTTGAAAGGTAAACAATGAAAAGTGATTTAGATATATTTAAAAAACACTTAGGTGAAATTCAGGGCGTGAATGAATTTAAAGCAAATCAAATTTGCTCTCAAATCAATGATGCAAATGATTTTATAGGAGCACTTCAAGTGCTTGATATGTCTTTAAAAAAAATAGAAAAAAGCATTCTAGAAAGAATAGATGAAAATTCAGATGATATGCAAAAAAGAACTCTTGATGCCACAGCGTCACAACTTATACAAAACTGCTCTTTCATGGGAACAGCTCTTTTTGGAAATATTTTCAATGTTTATGTTGGTAAAAAACTTTTTGAATTTGAAATTGCTAATCCACTTTTAATTCTTCAAACAAGTAATTACGAAGGTGTATTGGCCTATATACAAGATAAAAGAGATGAAATAAAAATCATTCTATCAGAATTATCAACTGCAATTACCATGGGCGAAACTATGGATAATGCTGGAATTTATAACTCTACAATGGATTTTAAAAATTTATTTAAATAAGAATAGTAATCGTTTGTTCTCTTTAAGCAAATATAATATATTTTAGCTTAAAGAGATTTTCCAAACTCTAAAAGAGAGTCAGGCTACGAATAAAAAGGGGGAGGGAAATAGCCTAACCCAAACGAGATCTTAAAAGATCTCTTTAAACTAAAATAAATATTTAGATAATTTAACAATTTTTATTAAATTATCTAAACCATATTTATGTTTTAGTTTAATACGATGTGACATTTTATTCTAAAAACACTTAATCTGCTATAAAAATATCATTTAGTAACTTAAATTATTAAAGAATATTACTACAATATTATTTAAAAAATTTTAAATTTTTAGAATTTTAAGAAAAAAATATTATTTTTATAATTTAATATCATATCATAGAAAGAATTTCAGCACGCCCATTAATCACGGCAACACAATGTTCATAATGAGCCGCATTAAGCCCATCAATACTTCCAGCATCCCATTTTCCATTATAATGCTTTGGTGTTCCATCTTTTTGGCATATCATAGGCTCTATGCAAAACACCATTCCATTTTTAATTTTAGGGCCACTTTTTGCACTCGCACCTTTTTCTAAATAGTTTAAAATTTCAGGCTCTCCATGGGGCTTTCGTCCTATACCATGCCCGCAATATCCACGAAGCGGGACAAAACCTCTTGCATGGATAAATTCGCCTAAAGCAGCTGAAAGTTCCTTAAAACGCATTCCATCACGAATAATATCTATAGCATGATATAACGCGTCTTTAGCACAAGAGATTAAAGCTTTATCAGCGGGTGAAACTTCTCCTATAGCAATAGTTCTTGCTGCATCCCCATAATACCCATCAATCAAACTTCCCACATCAAGACCTAAAATATCACCCTCTTTGATAATTTTATCATCTGGAATTCCATGGATACAAACTTGATTTAAAGATGTGCAAATGGCACCTGGAAAACCATAAAGTCCCTTAAATGATGGCTTGGCGCCAAGGCTTAAAATATAATCTTCTGCCATTTTATCGATTTGTTTTAAGCTCATTCCTATTTTAATTTCATTCTCTAAAAAATTTAAAGTTTTTGCTACAATTTGATTTGCTATTCTTAATTTTTCTATTTCATCTGGTTTTTTCAATTCTATCATTTTATTTCCTTATAAATTTAGCCAAATTTTAGCAGTATTTTTTAAAGATTCAACATCGCTTGAAGCATAAAAATGTAATTTTGCTTTATGATTTTTCAAATCTATATTTTCTCTTTCTTTAAGAAATTCAACTATAGCATCTCCTGAATGAATTAATTTTGTTTTATCACCAAAATACTTACTTAAAGAACGACCTAGTAAAGGGAAATGAGTGCAAGCGAGTATCAAAGCATCTGGAGTTGTGATATTTTTAAAATAATACTCCATAGCACTTTGCAAAAAATCTCCTTCAAAAATACCTTCTTCAACCATAGGCACAAAAAGCCCTGTAGCTAAAGCATTTATATTTGTATATCCTTGGGATAATAAACGCTTTTGGTATTCTTCTGATTTAATGGTTGCTTTTGTTGCAATGACTAAAATTTCTTTATTTTTATCATGCAAAGCTTTTATCGTTGCTTCAACCCCTGCATCAATTACACCATATACTGGAAAATGTGCTTTTGTCCTTAAAGCATCTAAAGTATAAGCACTAGCAGTATTACATGCAATGATAAGCATATCAATTTGAAATTGTTCAAAAAATTCCAATGCTTCAAGACAGAACTTTATAATAGTATCTTTATCTTTTACTCCATAAGGAACTCTTGCGGTATCTCCATAATAGATAATTTCATCAAAAAGTCTAGCTTCATAAAGAGATTTTAAAACGCTAAGCCCCCCTACTCCGCTATCAAATACACCTATTTTCACTTTAATACCTTCTTGCTCCTATATAACGAGCCTTCCAATAAGAACTATTTAGCTCGACTTCTTTTACTCCACCTTTAGTAGATAAATGTATAAATTTTCCCTTGCTCATATAAATACCAACATGCATACCATTTGGCCCTCTACCTGTCTTAAAAAATACCAAATCTCCTGTTTGCAATTTTGATTTAGAAACTTTTCTTCCAGAACCTAATTGAGTTTTTGTAGTGCGAGGTATGCGTATATTAAGCTGAGCTAATGCGCTCTGTGTAAATCCTGAACAATCAGCACCTTTTTTACTAGTTCCACCTAAAACATAAGGGGTTTTTTTCCATTCATTTGCAATAACCTTGAGCCTTGCTTCTTTATTTGTGTTGTAACTAGGACGATAGTTTAGATTCTGATAAAAACTACATCCACTTATAAAAAATATAATCGTAATAATAAAAAAAATATGCCTCATCAATCCCCTTAAGATCGAGTAGTAAAGAATTTAAGATAAATAAAACCCCAAATCCCAGAACAAAATGAGGCTATAAGAATAGCTAAGTTATCTGCATAATTAAAAATATCACTAACTTCATACGCCAATCCATCAATAAACAAACTCATTGTAAAACCAATTCCTGTAAGTATGCAAACCCCATAAAGTTGTTTCAAATTTGAACCTTGGGGCAAAGCTGCAAATTTAAAGCGGATTGCCAAATAAGAAAATAAAAATACACCCACTTGTTTACCCACAAAAAGCCCTAAGAAAATACCTATACTTACACCTGAAAAAATTGCTCCTATATCGATATTGGATAAATTTACTCCAGCGTTAGCAAAAGCAAATAAAGGTAAAATAATAAAAGCAATCCAAAATTTTAAGCTTTCATAAATTTCTTCTAAAAATGCTTCCCCATTTTTAGTTTGCATCGGTATAAAAAATGCTGTTACAATTCCAGCTAAAGTTGCATGTACTCCACTTTTTAAAACACTAATCCAAAGAATAACTGAGCAAATAAAATAAAAAGACTTTCTTGTTATCCCTAAAAGATTTAAAATAAGCATTACCAAAATAGCAAGTCCTGCAACGACAAAAGCAACTATTGATAATTTTGTCGTATAAAAAATAGCTATAATTAAAATAGCACCCACATCATCAAAAATAGCCAAAGAAAGTAAGAAAATTTTTAAACTTGATGGAATGTGCTTGCCACACATCATTAAAATCGCTAAGGCAAACGCTGTATCTGTGGCTGTAGGTATAGCCCAACCTTTTAAAGTATAAGCATCTCCTATATTTACCAAAGCAAACAACATCGCAGGTATAAGTATACCGCCTAAAGCAGCCATAAAAGGTAAAACAATATTTTTAGGATTTTTAAAATCCCCGTGCAAAAATTCCTTCTTAAGCTCAAGCCCTATAGCAAAGAAAAATATAGATATAAGCCCATCATTTATCCAAAGTAAAAAAGGCTTATTAAGCTCAAATTCACCTACACTAAATCCGACTTTTAAATTTAGAAATTCTCGATAATGTTCGCTAAAAGATCCATTTTGCACAAGCAAAGCAAGCAAAGTACAAACTATAAGTAAAACGCCGCCAAAAGCCTCATTTAAAACTAAAGTTTTTAATTTATGTACTATATTATTCATTTAACAATCTTAAGATAAATAAAACCAACAATGGCACTTAAAAAACTAGCTACTAAAATAGCAAGTTTATCCGCATATTCAAAAATATCACTATTTTTATAAGCCAAACCATCAATAAACAAGCTCATCGTAAAACCGATGCCTGTTAAAATACATATACCATAAAATTTTCCATATTTAATATTTTCAGGTAATTTTGCAAGTTTAAGTTTGATAGCAATAAAACAAAAAGTGAAAACACCTAATTGTTTTCCTAAAAATAGTCCTAAAATAATCCCAAGACTTACAGGAGAAAATACTGAACCAAGATGCATATCTCTAATATCAATTCCAGCATTGGCAAAAGCAAATAAAGGTAAAATAAAATAAACTACCCAAGGATTTAAATCCTTAAGAACTTCATGTAAATAAGGTTTTTTATTTTTTGTATCAAGAGGTATAAACAAAGAAATGATCACACCAGCCAAAGTTGCATGCACTCCACTTTTAAGCATAGCTATCCACAACACAACACCTACCAACACGTACAAAGAAAGATGGGTGATGTGATAATAATTTAACAAAAGCAGAGCAAATATACAAAACAAACAAATAATAATTGCTAAAGCTGAAAGCTGATCTGTATAAAACAAAGCAATAATAACAATAGCACCCAAATCATCAAAAATAGCTAAAGAGAGTAAAAAAAGTTTTAAACTTGTAGGAATTTTATTTCCCAAAAGCATTAAAATACCCACTGCAAAAGCTATATCAGTTGCTGTAGGTATTGCCCAACCTTTCATAGCAAAATCATGAGAATAATTAATAGCAATAAAAATTAAAGCCGGAGTAATCATACCCCCTAAAGCTCCAAATATAGGTAAAGATACAGCTCTTATATTTTTAAGTTGCCCACGTAAAATTTCATATTTTAACTCAAGCCCTATACATAGAAAAAATATAGCTATCAAACCATCATTTATCCATAAATCCAACGATTTTGAAATTTGAAAATGATCAAATCCTACTGTAAAATTAGCATGAAAAAAATCTGTATAAATAACACTTAAAGAAGAATTTTTACATAATAAAGCTAAAAATGTAAAAAATATAAGCAAAATACCAGGGAAAGTTTCACTTAAAACCATCTTCTTTATCATTTGCATCCTTGCTCCTAAGTAAATATTTGTAAAAATTTAATACGATAAATAAAATGGTAAAATTATAACGAAAAAATACTAAAGAAATAATTATTTAAAAAAACAAGCCCAAGATACCAAAAAGTTCTTAAGCTTGTTCTTAAGATATTTAAGCGTAAATATCCAAACCACTAGAGCTAGACGCTTGTGGAGCGGAGGCTTGAGAGACACCTTCCATACCTTCGATGAGTTCATTCATCAATGCCTCGTTTGTGTCCATAGATTTTTTCAAAACTGAAGTATTAACAGCAGTCATTAAATTAACATTACCCATAGAAACATCTGAAACCATACATCCTCCTTTTAGATTGAGTCTTAAGACTTTATTTAAATCGGATGATATTTTTAAAACTTAATATTTTTTACTAAACTTTTTAAAATTTTTCAAGGGAACCAATATCTGAAATTAAAAATCATAAATTTTTTAAGATAAAATCCTATTTTAAAAATTTTTACACTATGAAACAATAAGCAAAATATAAATGATTGATGCTTTTAAAAGCGAATTAAATGGATAAAAATTTATTTCAATAAATTTAAGTTTTATCTTATTTTATACAATTTTTAATATAATCTAAAATTATAATTTTAAATGAGAAATCAGGAGCTTGCTAATGTTACTTAACACGCCTTGCAGGGGGATAATAGATACAAATTTTGAAAGCAAAAGAATTAGCATAACTTCAACTTTAAAATTTCAAGAAAAAAAGAAAAAGTAGAAGCTAAGGCTGAGAAAGAAGAAGCAAATAAAGACAATAGCAATTCTACAAACACAAATACCAATAAAAAAGATAAACTTTTGGATATATCTGCTTAGTCTAAAATATACTATAGCTATATCTCCTTAAAGAATACGCAATAAATGATTTTTTGATTTTTATTAAGCTTTTAAAACATCGAAAAAAGGAAAAATTAAAAAACATAAAAACAATATCCCAAAGTCCATAGCTTAGAAGAAGACCTTGCGATACTTAAAAACAACCCATATTAAATCACAAAAATAAAATATATTTAAATATTTATTAAAATACATTTTATAATTTAATAAAAAAATATTATCAACATAAAAGCTTATTTTTTAGTTCTATTTAAGATTTTTAGTATTATACTAGCCATTATTTATTTTGATAATAAATATTATTTTTATCAAAAATCAAGGGTAATGATAATGAAAATTTTTAAAATTATATTTTTAATTATAGGTATTTTTTTATCAAGCTCAGCTTTTGCTAGGGTAGATGATTATATTAATGAAGCAAATCTTATCAAAGATATGCTAAAACAAAGCATAGAAACTTATAAAAAGGGCGATAATCTAGGCGCCAAAAAGCTTAGCGAAGATGCGTATTTTCAACATTTTGAAAATATGGAAGGCTCAATAGGAAGAAACATAGGAAGAAAAGCTATCACTATGGAACGTAAATTTGTAAATTTGCGTCGCATGTATAAAGATGAAGCTCCTTTAACACAAATTAATGCTTTAATTGATAGTCTTTATTATGATCTTGATGAAGTAGCTCCGATTTTACAAAATGGATATCGTTTAAAAGCAGAAGCAAGCGATATAAACTATGATAAGGCTAAAGCTGAAAAATCAAGCCTAGAAGCCAATGCCAAACGCGAAGCTGATGCAGAAGCTTTAATCGCACAAATGATGGGTGTAGATAAAAAAAATTTAGCACAAAGCTCTTTAACCACCCAAGCTCCTATACCTGTAAATAATGATACAAGCAAACTTACAGATGATAATGCAAGCGCTGATTTACAAGCTGCCGCTGCAATGGACGCAAGATTGCAATTTATACTAGATAATATCTCTACCAAATTTTCACAGGCAGCTAATGCTTTTAAAGAAAAAAACTACCAAACTAGTAAAGATTTTTTAAATGATGCCTTATTTAGTGATTATCGCAATACCAAAGTAGAAATTTTAGTAAATAAATTTACCAAAGCAGGAAACGATCAAAAAATTCAACAAGCCATACGCACCCTTATACGCCAAATCAACGATGCAAAAATAGATGAAAAAGGCTTAAGAGATGGCTTAGATAACATAGAAGAACAAATTTTTGATGTTTTCTTACAAATTCCAAATTCAGAACTTTCAAGTTTGCAAATTTCAGGCTTTAATGATGAAACAAAAGGCAAAGATTATGCCAAAGTTTCTAATGATATCAAACTTGCTTTAGATGGAATTTTAAAAAATTATGATGGCTTTAGTGCTTCTATAGTAGATGATTTACAAGGAATTTATCTAGATATTTTTGAAGCAAGCGGTATGGAAAATAAAATCGGTGCTGTAGATAGCGGCTTAAAACTTAAAATAGAAAGTTTATTTTCCAAAGGCGTGGCACTGATTAAAGCAAGTGCAGATAAAAAAGAGCTTGAAGCTACTTTTAATGACTTAGAACAACTCATAGCAAGCAGTGTGGATAAAATTCAAGATTCTACTCCTTATTCGCTGTTTATATGGGCTTTAGGTATTATTTTGCGTGAAGGCTTGGAAGCTTTGATTATCGTTGTAGCCATTGTTTCTTATCTTGTGCAAAGTGGCAACAAAAATCGTTTAAATATCGCCTATAGTGCTCTTTTTACAGGAGTAATTTTAAGTTTTGTTACCGCTTTTGGAGTTTCTTGGCTATTTAAAGAAAATGCAGGACAAAGTAGAGAGCTTATAGAGGGTATTACCATGCTTATAGCCGTATTACTACTCTTTTATGTGGGCTTTTGGCTACTTTCAAACGCACAAAATAAAAAATGGACAAGCTTTATCAAACAAGGTGCTATAGATGCTATATCAAACAATAGTGCAAAAACCCTTTGGATTACCGTATTTTTAGCTGTTTATAGAGAAGGTGCAGAAACTGTGCTTTTTTATCAAGCCTTGCTTTTTGATGCTAAAACAAGCACTGATTTTGGTGCTGTTTTTGGCGGACTTGGACTTGGAATTTTAATACTTATTGTTTTATATTTTCTTTTAAAAGCAGGAGCCATTCGCATACCTGTAAAACAATTTTTCTATATCACTTCTTACATTATTTTTTACATGGTTTTTGTTTTTACAGGCAAAGGCATAGCCGAACTCATAGAAGGAAAAGTCATCATTCCTAGTCTTATACCTATGAATTTTGAACCGATTTTATGGCTTGGAATTTATCCTTACTATGAAACTTTAATCCCTCAATTTATAGTTTTAATTATGCTAATTATTGGCATTTTAATAACAAAACAAATTTCAAAAAAAGGAGTAAAATCATGATAAAAAAAGTTTTATCAGTAGTTGCTGCAGCTGCGGTTATTAGTACAAATTTATTTGCAGGCGAAGTGCCGATCGGCGATCCAAAAGAACTTAATGGCATGGAAATAGCCGCTGTTTATTTACAACCTATTGAAATGGAGCCAAGAGGTATTGATTTAGCTGCATCTTTAGCAGATATTCACCTAGAAGCTGACATTCACGCACTTAAAAACAATCCAAATGGTTTTCCAGAAGGTTTTTGGATGCCTTATTTAACTATAGCTTATGAACTTAAAAATACCGACACAGGTGCAATTAAACGTGGAACTTTGATGCCTATGGTGGCTGATGATGGTCCTCACTATGGTGCAAATATTGCTATGGAAAAAGATAAAAAAGGTGGCTTTGGCGTAGGAAATTATGAACTTACTTTTTATATCTCAAATCCAGAAAAACAAGGTTTTGGACGCCATGTTGATGAAGAAACAGGTGTGGGTAAGTGGTTTGAACCTTTTAAAGTAGATTATAAATTCAAATACACAGGCACGCCAAAATAATTTTACGCTCGGATTTTCCGAGTGTTTGAATATTTTTATTTTTATTTGAAAAATTAAAATAACAATGTTTAAAGAGTAAATTATGAGTATATATTTTGTGCATTTTCTTATCAGTGTTTTACCGCTAAGTATTTTAATGGCCTTTATCACTCCTAATAAAAAATATATTTTTAAAAGTTTTTTAGTAGTTTTTTTGGGCTTTTTATTTGGATATTTTGCTTTTTTTATCGCAGCACAATTTTTAAAAACCGAAAATTTAATCTTTAATTTTGATTTTGTTTTTATAGGTTTATTGCTAGTAAGCTTTATATTTTATTTTTGGAAAAAAATTGAAATTTTAAATTTTATTTTATTGGGAATTTTAAGTTTTTGCACCGCTTTGCATTATTATTTTTTAAGTCAAGATTTCCCTATTTTTACTAGCTCTTTAATCGATAGCGAAGGTATAAGTTCTTTAGGTTTTATTGCTTTAGCCTTGCTTGTTTGTATTTTGATTTTCTTCTTTTTAAAATGGCAAAAAAATTTTAATCAAAAAACAAGCTTTATGCTGTTTTTACTGCTTATCCTTATAGAAAGCGATAAAGCTCTAGCCAATATCTTGCTTACTTTAATGCGAAATTCCATCATAGAAACTCATGCTTTTTTGGTGAGTTTTGTAGGAAAAAGTAATTATTTTGGTGTTTTTGGAATTTATGTTTATTTAATTTTCATCACTTTTTTAGCATTCTTAAGCTTAAAAATTCGCAAAAAAAATATAAGCAAAAAACAAATTTTAGATATAAATTATCGCAAAAACGAAGCTAAAACAAATCTTATTAATCGCTATTTTTCCAGTGTTTTTATCTCCTGTGTTGTAAGTTTTTGCATTGTTTTATACTTTTTTATGGTAAGCTCTAAGCCTTTAACCATAGATGAGCCTAAAGAAATTTTACCCGATAAGAATGGCAAATTTATCTTTGATATAGCTCTTTTAAGGGACAACAAACTCCACCGCTTTGCTTATATCAGTGCTGAAGGCAAAGTGATAAGGTTTTTTCTTATCAACAAAAGAGAAGATAAGGATTCTCCTGTAGCTGTTTTTGATGCTTGTATGATTTGTGGAGATATGGGCTATATCAAAAAAGATGGACAACTCATTTGCATTTCTTGCAATGTGCGTATTTTCTTGCCAAGTGTAGGTAAAAGCGGGGGTTGCAATCCTATCCCACTCAAATACGAATACGATGGTAAAAAAATCACCATAGATGTTAAAGATGTAATAGCAGGATCTAATTATTTTAGTCAAATCAAAGAAATTGAAGTGCAAGATCCTGTATCAAAAACAAAGGTTATAAACACCCAAGCTCCTTTTTCTTATAGCTATAAAGGGGTTACTTATTATTTTTCAAATCAAAACAACTATGAAGAATTTAAAAAAGATCCTACAAAATATGTAGAAGAAAACGAAGCCCAATTTTTAATCCAAAGGAGAAATGATGTTGGCTAAAATGATTTTTAACTCTATATTTAAAAACAAAATTCAAAAATTTTTAGCCTTTCTTACTTGTTTTTTAGCCACGCTTTTGCTCTCTACTATGCTAAATATTACCCTAAGTATAGGTGATGAAGTAACTAAACAACTCAAAAGCTATGGCTCTAATATCCTTGTTTTACCCAAAGGCTCAAGCCTTAGTATAGAAATAGGTAATGAACTTTATGAACCCTTACAAAACAAAAACTACCTAGAAGAAAAAAATTTATATATGATTAAAGACATTTATTGGCGTAACAACATCACCGCACTTGCTCCTTTTTTAGAAGGTAAAATCACAATTGAAAACTCCCAGCAAAAAACACTTATTTATGGCACTTATTTTCAAAAAGCCATAAAAATTAAAGATGATGATGATTTTATCACAGGTATAAAAAGTCTTTATCCTTATTTAGCAGTGCAAGGAGAATGGGCAAAAGATGATAGCAATGAAATCATGCTAGGCGAAGACTTTGCTAAAAACAATAAACTAAAATTAGGAGATACTATCAAACTCATAGGAGAAAACAATCAAAGCAAAGAAACAAAAATCGTAGGCATTTTACTTCATGCCAATCCTAAAATGTCAAATAAAATCATCGCTCCTTTAAATTTAGCTCAAGATTTACTCAACAAACAAGGGCTTTACTCAAGTACAGAAGTAAGAGCTTTTACCATACCTGAATCAGCCCTTTCTGAAAAAGTACGTCGCATGGGCGAAGAAAAATTAGATCAGTTAGAATATGACAAATGGTATTGCTCAGCTTATGTAGGCTCAATCGCTAGTCAAATTAGCGATGGCTTGCCAGGTGCTGATGCAAAAGCTCTAAATGCTATAAGCGATGCTCAAAGCTTGGTGGTTAAAAAGATCCAATCCTTAATGGGCATTACTTGCATTATTTGTCTTATTGTTGCAAGTATTGCGATTTCAAGTCTAATGAGTTCTGAAATTCATCGTAGAAAAAAGGAAATAGGACTTTTAAAAGTACTTGGTGCTAATACTTTTCAAATTTATCTCATCTTTGCTAGTGAAAATTTAATCGTAGCTTTATTTGCTGCTTTACTTGGATTTATTTTTGGCACAGCACTTTCTCAAATCATCAGTCTTAGTATTTTTGGATATTTTATTGATATAGCCTTTGTAGCTTTACCTTTAAGCTTTATTTTTGCAGGACTTATTGCCTTACTTGGTTGCTTGCTTCCTATCAAAAATATCACACAACTTTCAGCTGCAGGAGTGCTTTATGGTAGATAAGTTTTTCCTCAATGAGCTTTTTAAAAGCATTAGCTTTTCTTATCAAAGACTTTTTATTATAGTTTTAAGTGTTTTTATAGGAGCACTTACTTGCTCAGCTTTTTTAAATATTTATTTTGATATCGACATCAAACTTTCTAAAGAATTAAAAGCTTATGGAGCAAATGTAATGATAAGTCCCAAGCAGGATGAAAATTTTATCTCCAATACTGAGTATGAAAAAATAAAAGAAAATTTAAAGGCTAGAGCTTTAACTCCTTTTTTGTATGATTTTTTAAATTTAGGCAGTACAAGCGGGGTGGTTTTAGGCACTGATTTTAGGGCTTTAAAAATCACTAAACCTTTTTTAGAAGTTAAAGAAGGAAGCTTTTCTCTAAATGATTTTGATGAAAATTCAGCCTTTTTAGGAGTTAATTTAGCCAAGCAACTAGGCCTAAAAGCAGGTAATGAACTTCAAATTTATAATCCAAACAACGGAAAAAGCATAAAACTTACCATAAAAGGCATACTTTCAAGCAATGATGAATTTGATAGCATTGTTTTAGCCCCTTTAAGCGTGGTGCAAAATTTAAGCGATAGAGCCGGTATTAACTATGCTAATGCTGTAGTTTATGGAAATTTTGATGAAGTTAAAGCCAAAACACAAGCAATCAGCAATGAATTCATCGATGCAAAACCTATATCTTCAGTATCCTTAAGTGAAGGTTTAGTGCTTGGAAAAATCAAAGCTTTAATGTTTTTAATCATACTTGTGGTATTGATCATAGTTACTACTAGCGTTAATACAACTTTAAGTTCTATTATATTTTCTCGCAAAAAAGAAATCGCACTGCGTTTAGCCTTGGGTGCGAAAAAAAGTGAAATTTTTAAACTTTTTGCTAGTGAATGCTTTATAGTAAGTTTTTTTGCTAGTTTAATCGGAGCTTTTTGTGGGATATTTTTAGCCAATGTCTTTGGTTATTTAATTTTTAATTCTAGTATTGATTTTAGATTTATAGCTGTTTTTATAGCCTTAATCATTTCTTTGATTTTTACCTTTTTGGCTGCATTTTTTCCTATAAAAAGAGCATTAAAAATCAATGTGTGTGAAAATTTGAAAGGTGAATAATGAAAAAAGAACTTATTAAAATAAACAATTTAAATAAAGAATTTGGCAAAGTTAAAGCCTTAAACAATATCAACTTAAGCGTCTATGAAGGAGAATGGCTTGCCATCATGGGTCCATCAGGAAGTGGAAAATCAACACTTTTAAACATACTATCGCTCATGGATACTCCAAGCTCTGGAGAGTATATCTTGGATAATGAAAACCTAGAGCAAATGGATGAAGAGCAAAAAATCACCTTGCGTCGTGAAAAAATAGGGCTTGTCTTTCAACAATTTCATCTTATCCCCTATCTTAACGCCTTAGAAAATGTTATGCTCTCTCAGTATTATCACTCAAGTGTAGATGAAGAAGATGCCAAAATGGTTCTTGAAAAAGTAGGACTTTCGCATAGACTCACTCATTTACCTAGCCAATTAAGTGGCGGAGAACAACAAAGAGTTTGTATAGCAAGAGCTTTAATCAACAACCCAGAGCTTTTACTCGCAGATGAACCCACAGGAAATTTAGATGAAGCCAATGAACAAATCGTTCTTCAAACCTTGCAAAAATTAAAAAATGAAGGTAAAACCATAGTTTTAATCACACACAATCCTGATTTAGCCAAATTCGCAGATCGAACCCTTATCTTACAACATGGGGTGTTAAAATGAAAAAAAGCCTTTTAATCTTAAGCATTTTGTTTTTACTCAATGCTTGTTCTTTTGAAAATTCAAAAGATACTGGAAAAGTTGGAGAAAAAAGAGCTGAAATTTCAGCTAAAGATACTTTAGGAAAAGCTGTAAAACTTGCTGATGATAATACAAGTTTAAAAGTCTTAGTCTTTTTTCAAAATGGCTGCCCTTCTTGCTTAAAAGAACTCCCTTCTTTAGATGAATTCATACAAAATCACCCCAATAAAATCAGTGTTTATGCTATAAATTCCATCGATAATGCCAATGTGGTTAAGATTTTAGCCGAACAATTTGACTTTAAAAATGTAAAAGTTTTAAAAGACGATCTTAAAATCACCAATGATCGTTACGCTGTGTTTGCAACCCCTACTACCATCATCATTAAAGATGGGATGATAAAAGATAGAATTTTAGGAGAAAAACCATGGGAATTTTTCGAATCCAAGCTTATTTCTTTGCTTTAATCATAGCTTTATTTTTTGTAGCTTGTGATAGTGGAGAAAATTTTAAAGCTTTAAATAGCGATAAAACCTATAATTTTGCCTACAATGGTTTTGAAAAAAGCCTAAAACTAAATGATAAAGCACAAAATTTTGCCTTAGTATTTTTCACAAAAGATTGCGGAGTTTGCAAAGAACAAATTCCTATTTTACAGAATTTGGCTAAAAATTATGATTTTAATATCTTTGTGGTTTTAGGCGATGCAAACGATGCAAACGATGCAAAAGCTTGGGCTGATGAAAAAGGTTTATCTAATTTAGCAATGTTTTATGAAAAAAGAGCAGCTAAATACCTTTCAAGTGCCATTGGGGAAATATATGGAGTACCTGTGCTTAGTTTTTTCAAAGAAGGAAAAATGGATGAAAAATTCATAGGCTTAACTCCTTATAGCATACTTGAAAAAGAAATCAAAAAAGTAAAAAGCTAAAAATTTACTTTAAAGCTTTTTATCCCCTATAAAATATCCATAAAGCTCATAGCTTCCATCTTTTTTCATCAAAATTACAGGATATTTTTCACTATAACCTTGTTCCATTCCTGGACTTCCTTGCGGCATGCCAGGAGCTGAAATTCCTATAACATCTTTAGGTTTGTTTTCAAGCAACCATGCTATAGCACTTTCAGGAACATGCCCTTCAATAGCATAGCCTTCAATCACACCTGTATGGCAACTTTGATACTCATCTTTTATACCCATTTTTTCTTTGATTTTAAGAAAATCATTGGTTTTATGAACACTAACCTCATAACCCTTAGCTTTCATATAATCAGCCCAAAGATCACAACAGCCACAAGTAGGACTTTCATAAATTTGTATTTCCTTAGCCTGCGTAAGAGTGAGTAAAAAAAGAATGGTTAAAATTGTTTTTTTCATAATTGCTATCCTAAGTAAAAAATATATAATAATACTTTTATAAAGTTAATATCATCACATTTTTAACACTAAAAATGAATTTACAAAAATTTAATCAAGAAAAGACTTTTAATGAGTGTTGATTTTGTCTTTGCAGCAAAGATATAAAAGATAAAACGATTTAAAAAACTAGAAATTTTTAACTTAAAAAGCTTAAAATTTAGATATATTTTATACTTACTATGTTTTTTCATAGTATGTTCTAATGGTGGATTTCCGCCAAGAGTGAAAACTCAAGGCGGATTTTTATTTGCAATATTTACTTAATAGAATAATTATGATCAGCTGTGCCTCCACATAAATACCCCTTCTTATCAAAACTTGCAATTTCGCAAGAAAGAGTAGATAATCTAGCTCTTTTACCATCACTAGTTAATATAAGAACTTGTTTATAATAAACATAATTGCTTTTATCTGAATATTCTTTTTGTATTATAGCTTGAGTTGAATTATAAGTTCTTGGATCAACTTTTGCAACAATATCTGCTTCATAAAAAGTTGCCTTTTTAAAAAGTGGCTCAGTTAAAGTTGATTTTATACTCTCTTGGAAATATTTGTTTTGCATTTCGCTTGCTGAAACTGGAACTAAATCTTTTTTATTGATAACTATCAAATCTGCAAATGCTGACACATTTAAAGCAACTAAAACTGCTAAAACTAAACCTAATTTTTTCATTTTATCTCCTTGAATTGAATTTTGTATATTTGAATTATTTTTCAAATCTTTTGCAAGATAATTTTTAAATTTATCTAAATTAAATTTGCATTTTATCTAACAATCATAAGAAATTTTAAAATGAAATAAAAATTTATGAGAAATCAACTCTTATTTGAAAATGATAAAAGTAAGTGGTGCGGATGAAAGGACTTGAACCTTCACGCATTGCTGCACCAGATCCTAAGTCTGGCGTGTCTGCCAATTTCACCACATCCGCAAAGTGGTACGCCCAAGAGGATTCGAACCTCTGACCTACGGCTTAGAAGGCCGTTGCTCTATCCAGCTGAGCTATGAACGCATATAAAATCTTGGTGGTGCGCCCGATAGGAATCGAACCCATAACCTACAGATCCGAAGTCTGTCGCTCTATCCAGTTGAGCTACGAGCGCTAGTGGGGTGAGTGATGGGAATTGAACCCACGACCCTCAGGACCACAATCTGATGCTCTAACCGACTGAGCTACACTCACCATTTTGTATAAATTTATAAAAAATGGTCGGGGTGAAAGGATTCGAACCTTCGGCCCCTTGGTCCCAAACCAAGTGCGCTAACCAGACTGCGCTACACCCCGAATAAATAAAAGGAAATATTTTATCACAAAATAATTTTAAAGTCAAGGATTTTCATCTCTTATTCTTAAAAACACCGGAAAGCGAGGTAAGGAATTTTTGGTCAATCCATTAAATTTATAAGTCACAATACTACCAATTTTTGGAGGATTTTTTCTATCTTCATCTTTTAAACCACTGCCTATTTTAATGATTTGTCCATTAGGCATTTTACAAAGTAAGGCACCTACTTGATTTTCAAATTTACCCTTGCCCTTGCGAAATCCTACTAACTCACACTCTGCATCATCATAGGGTTTTAATTTCATAGCATTTTTACTTCTGCCTTTTTCATAAGGACTTAAATTTTTTCGTATGACAATACCTTCACCTTGATTTTTTATAATGCTTTCGTAAAATTGATTTAAATTATTTTGATTTTCAACTGGAATTTGAGGAATAATTTTTATATAGGCACTAGGATATTTTTGCAAATACTCTTCTAAAACAGCCAAACGATTTTTAAGAGTGCAAGTAGAAATTTGAAATTCTTCGCAAGCATTTGGTACATCAAAAATATTATAAGTTACTTCCTTCCATAAGGTCAAATTACTATCGCCACTACGAATTAAAGCTGAAATTTCATCAAATTTATTTCTTGCTAGCCAAAGCTCACCATCAATAGCAAAAGGAGGGAAATTTTTTGTAAAAAAGTCAGGAGTTTTTATTTTGTAATTTTGGCGAGTTTTTAGATATTTCCCATCCCAAATTCCACGCACTCCATCAAGTTTTTCGCTCATCAAATAAGCATTAAAATCTTTAGAGTTAAAATCTTGCTTATCGAATTTGCTAAGAAGTAAAATTTCATTAGCAAAAACTAAACAAGCACAACATATTAAAAAAACAAACCTCATCAAAGCAGATTAATCATATATCCAGTTGCATCTTTTTGAATACTATAATTATAAGTTCCATCAAGATATATTACAAGTCGATAATATCCTTTATGAGATCCAAAGTCTATGCGTTTAAAAATAGAATTGCTAAGGCGTATGTTTTTTGTAGGGCTAATCATTTTAGATCTAAAATCTATAACGATTTTACTTGGATTTCCTACTGAAAAATCTGTAATCATTTCATCACTAGTGTTAAGTTTTATTTTATTTTTATAAACCGCATAAGAAATAAAATCATAAATCTTTGCAACCTGTAAAGGTATTTCAACATTGGCTGTTGAGTTTGATTCTTGTTTAGAGCTATTTTTTTCAGGTATAGTAACTGAAACATCAAGTACTTTTGAAGGATCAGGGCTT
Source organism: Campylobacter sp. CFSAN093224 (assembly GCF_012897395.1). Classification (NCBI taxonomy): domain Bacteria; kingdom Pseudomonadati; phylum Campylobacterota; class Epsilonproteobacteria; order Campylobacterales; family Campylobacteraceae; genus Campylobacter; species Campylobacter sp. CFSAN093224. Next base: position 1,576,878 of record NZ_CP040607.1, read on the forward strand.
TTAAATCTTGATATAGTATAAGTATCGTGCCAATCAATACTTTTATTGACATCTAAATCGATCTTATCTTCACTTCCGTCTAAATTGATATAATTAAAAGTGATGCTTTTTAAAATTCTTGCACTAGAATTAAATTTAACTTCCTCTTTTTGAAATTCAGGTGGAGCAACCAAGGTTATATTTTGATCTGTCTTGAAAGGATTTTCATCAGCATATAAAAGAGAGGTAAAAATAAAAAATATTGCCAAAATTCTAGTTTTCATTTGGGTATAATCCTTTTAATTCAAAATAATCTTTTTGTGCTTTAGCATTTTGTTCTTTGAGCAAAATAATCTTTTTATTAAGCTCTTCTTTGGTATTTTCTAAGCTTAATAAAGTATCTAAAGAATACTGCCCAAAAAACATATTGCCAAAATAAATCGCTCCAATTACAACAAGAAAAGCCCAAAAAATCATTTTTATAACATGGGTATAAAAACTTTTTTTTCTTGTGCTTTCGTCGTATTCTTTAAGTAAATCGCTCAGAGCTTTTCTCCTAAGTATTCATCGCTTTCAAGTTCAATTTCAAGCAAGCGATTGTATTTTGCGGTTCTTTCACCTCTTGCTAGAGCTCCTGTTTTGATTTGTCCTGTATTTAAAGCCACAGCAAAATCCGCTATAAAAGCATCTTCACTTTCGCCGCTTCTATGACTCATCACACATTTATAGTTATTTCTTTGCGCTAAACGCACAGTTCTCATAGTTTGGGTAATAGTTCCGATTTGATTTGGTTTAATAAGCACAGCATTTGCCATTTTTTTGATGATGCCTTCTCTTAAAATATCTTCATTAGTTACAAACAAATCATCGCCTACAAGCTGAATTTTATTGCCCAATTTTTCAGTAAGCTTAATCCAACCTTCAAAGTCATTTTCAGCTAAGCCATCTTCGATACTGCAAATTGGATATTTTGCACAAAGTTCTACATAGCGTTCGATCAAATCCTCGCTTGAAAAAGCCTTGCCTTCCATGTGATATTTGCCATCTTTGAAAAATTCTGTACTTGCCACATCAAGAGCGATTTTTACACGATTTTCATAACCTGCTTTTTTGATACAAGTCATTAAAAGATCGATAGGTTCTGTGTTGTTAGCTAAATTTGGAGCAAAACCGCCTTCATCACCTAAAGCCGTAGAATGTCCAGAATTTGCGAGTTCTTTTTTTAATATCGCATAAATTTCACAAACTGAACGCAAAGCTTCTTTAAAGCTAGTAAAACCAAAAGGCATGATCATAAATTCTTGAAAATCTACATTGTTGTTTGCATGAGCACCGCCATTTATGATATTACACATTGGCACGGGTAAAATGCTCGCATTTGCACCACCTAAGTAGCGATATAAAGGCATTCCCAAAGCAGCTGCAGCCGCACGAGCTGTTGCCATAGATACGCCTAAAGTCGCATTTGCACCTAAATTTGAGTAATTATTTGTTCCATCGAGCTCACGCAAAGTATCATCAAGTTGAGTTTGATTAAAAGCATCTAGTCCTAAAATTTCATCTGCAATGGTCTCATTGACATTTGCAACAGCTTTTAAAACGCCTTTTCCGCCAAATCTTTCATCATTATCACGCAATTCTAAGGCTTCTTTTGAACCTGTACTTGCACCACTTGGAACTATGGCCGCACCTACACTTCCATCGCTTAGCGTAACTTCGGCTTTTACGGTTGGATTTCCTCTACTATCAAGAACTTCATAGGCTCTAACATCTTCAATTACTAACATTATTCTTCTCCTTCGTCATCTTCGCTACCGCTGATCATACCTTCTATTCCCATAGAATTTTGAATTGCTTTTGTGATTTCATCTGCAATTTCAGGGTTTTCTTTTAAGAAAGCTTTTGAATTTTCTCTACCTTGTCCAAGTTTTTTATCTTTATAAGAAAACCACGCACCACTTTTATCTACGATATCAAGTTTTACACCATAATCGATCAATTCACCTTCACGGCTTAAACCCTCTCCAAACATCACATCAAATTCAGCTTGTCTGAATGGAGGAGCAACTTTATTTTTAACTACTTTTACTTTAACGCGGTTTCCTATAGGTTCTTCGTTTTGTTTTAAGGTTGCTACTTTTCTAACATCTAAACGCACAGAAGCATAGAATTTTAATGCATTTCCACCTGTTGTAGTTTCAGGAGTACCATAACCCATAGCACCGATTTTCATACGAATTTGGTTGATAAAAATTACTGTGGTATTCATTTTATGAACTATACCTGTAAGTTTTCTTAGAGCTTGAGACATAAGTCTTGCTTGAAGTCCTACATGTTGATCGCCCATATCGCCTTCAATTTCTGCTTTTGGAGTAAGTGCTGCAACGCTATCTACTACGATAAGATCTACTGCGCCACTTCTTGCTATAGTTTCTACAATTTCTAAGGCTTGTTCTCCAAAATCAGGCTGAGAAACATACAAATCATCTGTATTTACACCCAAATTTTTAGCATATTTTACATCAAGCGCATGTTCTGCATCGATAAAAGCACAAACTCCACCTGCTTTTTGGCATTCTGCGATAATATGTAAAGTTAGAGTGGTTTTACCTGAACTTTCAGGTCCATAAATTTCTATAATTCTTCCTTTTGGAACACCGCCTATACCTAAAGCAAGATCAAGCCCAACTGAACCTGTGCCTATGCTATCGATTTGCTCGACTTCTTTATCCCCTAGTCTTAAAATAGTGCCTTTTCCAAAGGTTTTATCTAAACTTTTTAGGGCAGCGTCTAGAGATTTTCTTTTATTATCATCCATAACTTTCCTTAAAAATTCTAAATTTTTAGTTAGAATTCTAACAAAATAAAATTAAATAATGATTTATTTTGCTAGAATTAAAGCAAAGATTTAAAGGAAGCATAGATGAAAAAAATTACTATTGCACATTCTCCTGATGCTGATGATATTTTTATGTATATGGCAATTAAATTTGGGTGGATAGGGAATGATTTTGCTTATGAAAATACAGCTTTAGATATACAAACTTTAAATGAATTTGCCTTGAAAAATGAATTTGATGCTACGGCTATTTCTTTTGGGCTTTATCCTTTAATCGCTTCTGAGTATGCACTTTTACGCACAGCAGTGAGTTTTGGTGAAGGTTATGGGCCAAAACTCATCAAGAAAAAAGACACGCATTTAAAAAGAAATTTTAAAGTCGCTTTGAGTGGAGCAAATACCACCAATGCTTTGATTTTTCGCATGAAATATCCTGAAGCAAGAATTATTTATAAGAATTTTTTAGACATTGAAAATGCGGTTTTAAGTGGCGAAGTAGATGCGGGGGTTTTGATCCATGAAAGCATTTTAGATTTTGATCAAAGTCTTTACGTGGAAGCAGAACTTTGGGATATATGGCTTGAATTTGCTAAAGAAAATTTGCCTTTGCCTTTAGGTGGAATGGCTTTGCGTCGTTCTTTACCTTTAAGCGACGCGATTAAGATCGAAAGAGATTTAACCAATGCTGTAAAAATTGCCGATGCAAATCGTAAAATTTTAGCCCCTATGCTTATGGAAAGAAAACTTATCCGTGTTGATGAAGAAAAACTTGATACTTATCTTAATTTATATGCCAATAAAAACTCTATTAGCATGAATCAAACTCAACTTTTAGCTGTAGATACGCTTTTTAAACTAGGATATGATTATAAATTTTATGATAAAATCATACATGTAAATGATTTTCTTATCCCTAGCGAATACGAAGAAGCTAGAAATTCTTAAAAAGGATAAAAATGGATGAAAGTACCTTAGTTGCTCTTGGAGTGCAAACCTTTAAAATCACACTTTTACTTTCCTTGCCTATGCTTTTAGCAGGACTTATTGCAGGGCTTGTGATCAGTATTTTTCAAGCAACTACACAGATTAACGAAATGACACTTTCTTTTGTTCCTAAAATCATCTTGGTTGTAGTTATTTTAATCTTTTTAATGCCTTGGATGACTACAACTATGATTGATTTTACTGAGAATATACTAAATCAAATTCCAACTTTTATCAAATGATCATTGATTTTAAAAAATACTCTTCTGTGCGTATAGGAAATGAATTTGAAGTTTTAGTTTTGGATCAAATTTGTGATTTTGATGGTTTTTTAATAGGCGGCGCAAATAACCTTTTAGTTAGCCCAAAACCTAAAAATATAGGAATTTTAGGAGATAGTTTTGATTTTATACAAATTTTAGATCAAAATAAAGATTTTATACATCTTCGCATAGGCTGCAAAACAAAATCAAGCAAAATGTATCGCTTTGCCAAAGAAAACAATCTTAAGGGTTTTGAGTATTTAAGCAAAATTCCTGGCACACTTGGTGGTCTTTTGAAAATGAATGCAGGGCTTAAAGGAGAGTGTATCAGTCAAAATTTAATCAAAATTGCTACTTCTGAAGGCGAAATTCTAAGAGCAAATATAAATTTTGATTATCGTTTTTGTCCTTTAAATACGCATTTTTTTTGGGCTGAATTTAAACTAAACTTTGGCTTTGATACCCTTAAAGATGAAGCTTTAAAAAATGCAAGAAGCAACCAACCTAGTGGAGCAAGCTTTGGCTCTATCTTTAAAAATCCGAAAAACGACTTTGCAGGACGTTTAATCGAAGCTGTAGGACTTAAAGGATTTAGCAAGGGAGATGCTATGTTAAGCGATAAACACGCAAATTTTTTAATCAATAAAAAAAATGCAAGTTTTGAAGATGCGTTTTTTCTTATCGAATTGGCTAGAAAAAAAGTCTTTGAAGAATTTGGCACAAACTTAGAAAATGAAGTGATTATAATCTAAACACACAAAACAATAAAAGTCTAAAAAATTTACTCTTAATCTAACTTTAAATAAAATACAAATTCAAACCATAATAGTTTTATAATAAGTATTTAATAATAATTTAAGTATAATTATTATATAGTCTTCACTATTTTCATATTACAGTTTTATATTATTTTTAAATATAAACAAGAAAATATAAATATAAAAGGAAAGGGAATATTTATGAATAAAACTGCATTAACTAAAACATACACAAAAGATATACAAAATTCCTGTTTAAATTCTAAAAAGATAGTTTTATCTTTAGCTGCTATTTCTTTTTCGGCAAGTTGTACTCATGCTACACTTACTCCTGAAATAGAAACTTACGAAGAGGCAACAAATAGACATACTAAAGCTAGGTCAAGTGTTCGTTCTAAAAGTTCGAATAATGAGACTATAAATAATTCACAAACTTTAACTAAAACTGTAAGTAACACCGGCAATACTCTAGTTATAGAAAGTAGTGGAACTATTACTATTTCTAATGGTAGCCAACAAGCAGTAAACTTTCAACCAAATTCTTCAACTTCTACCTTTTTAAATAAAGGAACTCTTATAGGTGGAAACAATGCTGCTAGTGTTCAACTAGGAGCAAATGGAAATAACGGTGTTACCATAGAAACCTTTAATAATCAAGGCATCATAGGCAATGGTTCTTCTAAATTTGGAGTAACAGTTTGGGGAAATTCTAATAATAAATCTACTATTAATAATTTTACCAATAGTGGAACTATTCATTCAAATGCCGGTGAAAGTATTTATTTTGGTAACGCCAATATATCAAGTTTTGTTAATAGTGGGATTATTAAGAGTAAACAAGACACAGGAGTAAATATATCTCAAGGAACAAGTATAGGGAATTTTAACAATACCGGAACTATTGAAGGCAAGAAAATGGGTGTAAATGTTCGTTCAACAATAAATACCTTCGTCAATGACGGTTTAATTGCTGCAACGAACGATGGAATACAGATAAATGCTAATGTAAAAACATTAAAAAATACGGGAACCATAAAAGGACATGCTATATCTATAAGATTAAATGGAACTATAGACCAATTGATCAATGAAGGCATTGTGGATGGTGAAAGTGCTGGTATTTACATGAGCAGAGGTCGTGTTAAAACTCTTACAAATAAAGGTACCATTAATCAAAACAATTCGGCAACTTGGGCTGCTGGTATAAAACTCGAAAATGGTAGTACTATAGAAAATATCATCAACACAGGAACTGTCAATTCTAATAGTTTTGGAATAGCTGTAACTTATGGTAAATTTGGAACACTTACCATAAAAGATGGAGGTATGGTTTATGGAAAATACGAGGGAATAGGAGTGGGTCAATGGCAAACTCTAGGAGATTTATATATAGATGGAAGTTCAAGTAATGGCACAGTAAGTGGAATTTATAGTGATCAACGTGGAATTTCATTAGATGCTAACTCACGAACTCAAAAAATAGAACTTAAAAATGGCGGCATTATAAAAGGTAAGGTCCATGGTATAAGATTGGATAATGGTGCCTCTTTAAGTGGAGAAATGATTTTATCTGGCGAAGGTTCTAGGGTAGAAGGTGGAAGTGGTGCTGGTATATTGAATCGAAGTGGAAAAATAACAGGCTCTATAACCATAAAAGATGGAGCAACTGTTACGGCTACTTCGAATCGAGCCATAGTTAACCATCGCTCAGGAAGTATAACAGGTGGTATTACTGTTAGTGGGAAAAACACTAAACTTCAAGGAAATATAATCAATATGGGTAATGCTTCTATAGGTAGTGATATCAAGATAGAAGATGGAGCTAAGGTAGAAGGTGGTCTTGTTAATCAAGATAATGGAGCTATTTCTGGTTCAATTACTGTAGATAAAAATAGTAAACTTGATTCTATCACTAACACTTCTACATCATCTACAGGTATAAGTGGTTCTATTACTAACAATAGTGATAATAAACTTGAAATTTCTAATGGAGAAGGTGCTACTATAGGTGGAGGTATTACAAATAATGGTAATGCTGATTTAGTTATTTCCAATCAAGGCTCAGTAGGTAAAGATAGCAATGGTAATACAGTAACTAACAATGGTAGTGGTAGTGTTGGAATCAAAGATTGGCTTGTTTCTACAGATAAAAACACAGGTAAATTAAACACTGTGGTTATAGGTGGAAGTGGTAAAGATAATGTAAAAGTAGAAAACATCACCGTAGATCAAAGCAATGTTGATCTTGAAGAGCTAAACGATATAAATAACATCATCTCAGGTGTTAATCAAAACAATATTGGCAATATAGGAACCAATGGAAGTGGAGAAATATCTTTAAGCTTTGATCCAATAACAGGAAAGCTTACTACAGATTTTAATCTTAATGCTTCCATATCAGGTGCAACCTTTAGATCTTTAATCTCTACTACTTCAAGAAGATCAACCTTTATAGATAATGTTATGGGTAATTCTATGCAAAGCTTTGCTTTAGCTTCTTCAAGTAAATCTCAAAGCATCGCTATGTCTGAAAAGGGTAATTTATATGCAGATGCAAGTGATTATATAAAGAGTGATTTAAATAATGGAAGCTATGGTTCTAATAAAGAACATTCTTTATTCATCCTTCCTTATACTTCTTCACAGAATGTTGAACTTTCTTTAAATGAAGAAAGTAAAGGACACACTAAAGGAACCATTATAGGTTATTCTACTTTAAAAGACAGTGGAATATATGGTGTGTATGCAGGTTATGAAGATACAAAAATGGGTTCAACTTATTTTGATATTAATAATAGAACCTATTATGCAGGTTTAAAATACTTTAATACCTTATTTACTACAGAAAAAGGTCAAGAAGTTTATATCAAAGCTCAAGGTAAAGCTGCTTTGATTAAAAATGATTTAACTGAAAAAATAGGAAATAATGAAGCTAAAGCTGAACCTAATTCTTATGCTTATGGAGTCAATACAGCCTTAGGTATGAATTTTATTTCTAATAAAGATATATTCTCTCCTGAAATAGGTCTTGCTTATGAAGGAGGTTATACTGAAGCTTTTTCTATGAAAGACACCATAGGACAAGCAACAGTTAAAGGTGGAGAAAGAACCTATGCAAACTATTTAAATCTTTTCTCTACTAAAACAAGTCTTACTTGGTTTAGAGATTGGTTGCCTAATTTAAAAACTTCAGTAGAACTTGGAGCTAAGTTTAATATCAATCCTAAAGTAGAAGCTGAGGCTAGATTTGGTAATATAAAAGTAAGTGATGAGTTTGATTTACCAAGAGTACAAAAATTTGTAAGCACTTCTTTTATCATTCCTGTTAATGAAGCTTTCCATTTTAGTTTAAGCTATAATGGAATGTTTGATAAAGATGGCAATACCCATACAGGATTTGCTCAGTTTAATTATCTTTGGTAATCTTATAAAAGATAATATTTAGTTTAATTAGTTTACTCTCCTACTTGTTAAAAATTTCATCCTGATAATTTTAAAATTATTAGGATGGATGTTTTTATTGTATTTATTTTTGTTTTATTATTTAATTTTATAAAAATATAATTATCTTTTTATGCAACTTATAAGATAATATTGGATTTAATGTAACCATCAAGGAAAAATATGTTTGATAAAATTCATTATTATTATTTTAATGCTAATTATGAAAAATGTTTGAACTTGAGTGAGCAATTTTTAAAAGAAAGTCCAAAATTTGCTTTAGAATTTGCTACGCTTTCTTCTTATAAACTTTCTCTTTTTCAAAAAGCTTTATATTATGCTCAAGAGCTTTTTTCTTTAAATCCTACAAGTTTTAATGGTCTTATGCTTGCTAAAAGCTATATTGAAAATTTAAGACTTGATGAAGCCTTGAATTTATTACAAACACTTTTAACTCGCAAAGATGATTTAGAGGATGAACTTAAGTTAGAATTGGCTTTTATTTATAAACTGAGTAATAAACTAGAAGAATCTGAACAAATTTTCAAAGAATTGCTTTCTAAAGATATGTATAATCTTAATCTATGGAAAAATTATGCAGAAATTTATTTTAAACATGATTTTACTAAGGCATTAAATGCACATGAGCACTTGTGTCATTTTATGCAAGATTTGATTGATAAACTACAAAAAGGAATCATTGCTGAACAAACCAATCTTAATTTAGTCAAACTCGAAGATAGGCTTCATAGTAAAACCAAAGAAAATCTTACCATTTCTAAAATAGAAGATTTTTTAACTCATCAAATTTTACCCCAAAAAGCATACTTGCTTTTTAAGCTTTTTAGAATATCTGATTCTTTAGAACTTTTTCAATCACTACAAGAAGCCAATCAACACCATGCACAGTTTTGGCAAAACTATGCTAAGGTATTAGAATTTAACTCAAACTATCAAGAAGCTTATCATGCTTATAAAAAATGTCTTAGCTTGGATTCTCATGCAACCTATCAATTTGATTTGGCTTATCTTTTGATGCGTATGGGAGTGGATGATAATTTTGAAGAGGGCAAGAAATATTATGAAAGCAGATTATTTTATGCTCATAATGAAACTTTTTCTACTTATCATTATAATGAAAGCCTAAAAGCTTTTAATAAATTTGGCGTTGATGCTTTTAAAAATAAAGAAGTTTTAGTATTTTGCGAGCAAGGCTTTGGCGATACTATAATGTATGCAAGATGCTTAGAAAAACTTTGCAAAATCGCTTCAAAGGTTTTATTTGCTCCTCAAAGTGCCATGTATGAAATGTTTAAAAATCAAATCAAATTTTTAAATCAAAATGATGATATTTTTAAAAATGTAAAGGTTTTAAAAAATCTACCTACAAATTTTGATTATGCTATTCCTATTTGTTCTTTGCCTTTTTTTATTGATATTAAGCTTGATGAGATTTTACGATTAAAAACACCTATATTGCCACAGAAAAAACCGCATAATCAAAGAAAAAAACTTGGTATTTTTTATGCTACTCCTAATGCTGAAAATTCTGATTTATTAAGAAATGTAAAATTTGAATTTTTATTTGATGTATTAAAAGACTTAGATTATGAGATCATTTCTTTTCAAATGCAATTAAAAGAAGAATTGCCTAAGGTAATAGAAGATAGAAGCAAGCTTATAAAAAATTGGAATGATACTCTAAATTATTTATATGATATTGACTGTATGCTTAGTATTGATAGTGCTATAGCGCATTTAAGTTTAGCTATGGATATTCCTACTATAGTTCTTTTACATCCTAGGTTTGATTGGCGTTGGGGAAAATTTGAAAATCCTAAAAGTTATTTTTGGCCAAAAGCAAAATGTTTTATCATAAAAGAACAAGAAGAAACAAAAAGAAATTTGCAAAAACTGATTAAAGATATTTTAAACTAAAGCTTAGTTTAAGAGCTTTAGGTGGAAAATTTGGTTTTTGATAACATCAGCTAGCATTTTTGGCATTTGGTTTATAATATCTTGATAATTTTGCTTTGCATCTTGATTTTTTAATGTCAAATTTAATTTTGCATTTTTTGCTACAAGAATTTTTCCATTGCTTGTAGAAATGATTTTAAAATTAACATTAGCCACACCCTCTTTACTAGTTGTGATAAAATAATTTGTAATATTTACATAAAAATCTTGCAAATTTACCACCACAACATAATCTGTAAATTTGGCATACATTTTAGCCTTATCTTTTTCTTGTGTTAAAAAAGGACTTACATTTATAAGTTTTGCATCCTTAGGGCTAAAATATGACAAAGTTTTAGGACTTTGATAAATACCATTTGCAGCAGAATTAACCCAATTAAGCTTTAAACTTTGAATCAAATTTTTAGCAAATAATGTAGAAAATTCCTTATCACTCACCCTAAAACCATCTAAAAAATAACCAAAATTTTTCCTAGAAGTTAATACAATGGCAAAATCAATATCTTTATCTTTGGTGATTTGCGATTTTTTTTCAATCAAGGTAGAACTATCAAACAATGCTTTTTGTTGATTTAGATTTGGATTTGCAACATTTTGATTTAGATCTATTACTTCAAAACTATCTGCGCTTTTTTCAATTTTAATAACTTTTTTCTGAGAAAAATTATTCGCTAAAAGATTAGAACTTAAAACTAAACTTAAAAACAAAATGAAACAATACCTCATCTTCATCCTTATAAACTATTTAAATATAAAATTATACTCTTTATTTTATAAAAAATCTTGTAAAAAATTCCTAGATGAAACACAAATAAAAGGACTGGATTTATAATTTAAAGGGCTATATAAAATGTATTTTTTAGAAAAATCTCCCATAAATCCTCCATTTTGATTAATCAAAAAATCTCCTGCTACAATATCCCAAATATTAAGCTTTTCAAATCTTTTATAAACTCCTGCCCTAGCCTCTAAAATAGCACAAAATTTCAATCCAGAGCCTATATTAATAGCTTCTAATTGATGCTCTTTTGCAAAGTCTTCATCTTCTTTGCTAAGATGATTAACACTCAATAAGGCTTTATATTTATTTTTCTCGTATTCTTGCTGGTCAATTTGCAAAGGTTTATCGTTTTTATAAACCTTGGTTTTTGCATGAGCATAGAATATATCACCTTTTGATGGATTTTGTATGAGTGATAAAACAGGGCGATTGTCATGAACCAAACTTATCATAACGCAAAATTCATCACTGCCTTTTAAAAAACCACTTGTTCCATCAAGAGGATCGATAAGCCAAAAAGTTTTTAATTCTTCACACTCTTCTTTGCTGAGTAATTTTTCTTCTGATAGAATTTTAATATCCGTAGAACCCAAAATATCATTTAGAATTTTATTAGAAGCAAGATCTGCTGATGTAAGCGGGCTTTTATCTTCTTTTTCCCAAGTTTTGAAATTTTTTCTCTCTTCTAAAATAGCTTTAGAAGCTTGATTGCTAGCATTTATAGCAATTTCTAAAAATTTATCAAGATTAAGCATGATTATAAACTTTCTATAAGATTTTTTAAAATTATACAAGAAGATTTTGTGGAATTTTTAATTTCCACAAAAATTTTAATTAAATTTTACTAGTTTCACCCAAATAAAGTTGTCTTGGACGGACTATTTTAAGACTTTCTTGCTCTTTTTGTTCTATCCACTGAGCTATCCATCCTGGGGTGCGCCCTATAACAAATAAAGTAGCAAACATTTCATTTGGAATACCTAAGGCTTTTAAAATAAGTCCACTATGAAAATCAACATTCGGATATAACCCTCTTTGAACAAAATAATCATCGCTTAAAGCAATCTCTTCTATACGCGTTGCTACTTTAATAAGATTGGTATCAATACCCAACTCATCAATAAGTTGATCACGAAGCTTTTTCAGTACTTTTGCTCTAGGATCAAAATTTTTATAAACCCTATGCCCAAAGCCCATCAAGCGGAAAGGATCGTTTTTATCCTTAGCTCTTTTGATGAATTCATCTACCCTATCAACACTACCTATTTGCTCAAGCATTCTAATAACACCTTCATTAGCTCCACCATGTGCATGACCCCAAAGCGCACCAATACCTGCTGCTATACAGGCATAAGGATGAGCATGAGTTGAACCCACAGCACGAACTGTTGAAGTTGAAGCATTTTGCTCATGATCTGCATGAAGCATAAAAACTGTATCAAGTGCTTTTACTTCTATAGGTTTAAGCTCTACATGATCGTAAGGATAGGTTCTTAACATATATAAGAAATTTTCTGTAAAACCACGATCTAAATTTGGATAAGCCATAGGAAAGCCGTGTTTATATCTATAAGCGGTGGCCACTATAGTAGGGATTTTAGCTACTATTCTAGCTGCCATTTCCATATATTCTTCTTTTACATTCATGTTTAAATGATCAGGATAAAAAGCACTAAGCGATGAAACAGCACCTTGTAAAACTGCCATAGGATGAGCATTATCAGGGAAAGAATCAAAAAGACGGTGCATACCTTCATGGATAAAAGAACGTTTTTTCATTTCATAACGAAACGCTTCAAGACGCGTAGCATCAGGTAATTCTTTATAAAGTAAAAGATGAACCACATCTAAATAAAGTTTGTTTTCAGCAAGCCACTCTATAGGATAGCCACGGTGCATTAAAATTCCATTTTCTCCATCAATATAAGTGATTTTTGATTTACAAGTAGCTGTAGAAGTCAAGCCCTCATCATAAGAAAACATTCCTGTTTGTTTATAAAAACTTGACATATCTACAACGCTTGGCCCAGTTGTACCGTCATATATAGGAAATTCATAGCTTTTTCCATTTCTATTATCGGTTATAGTAACGGAATTTGACATTTTCGCTCCTTTTATTGTTACTTTTATTAATTCTAACAAAAAAGGACGATTATGAGTTTTTTTATTATTAAATTTTTAAGATTTTGTTTGCTTTTTTGAGTAAAAAAGTAACTTTCATTTTTTAGAATTAGAAAGAAATTTGATCATACTCATAACAATAATAGCCTCAAACAACGCTGTTAAAATAAGTGCTGAATAAAGCTTCTCATCAATAACCTTGCCCGAATAACCCAAAGTAGCTGTTGCTATAAGCAAGGTTAAAGGCATAGAATGACTAAGACCAAATAAAATCATATTTTTAAAACCAATTCTTTTTAAAAAAACACTTGCACATAAAATTCTTAAACCCACCATAACAAACATAAGTAAAAATGCTTGTAAAACGATTTTATAATCTAAAATCATTTTAAGATCAAAGGTTGAACCTATATGGATAAAAAAAATAGGGATCAAAAACCCATGTCCAAAAGTAGAAAGCTTATGCTCAAGATCTTTTTTATGATCAAAAAAAGTAGCTATAAATGAGCCTGCTATAAAAGAACCAAGAACGATTTCAAGTTTTGTAATAACCATAGCAACAATGATCAGTATAAAAATGGCCATACAAAATCTTATATCTTTTTCATTTTTATCTTCCCATGGCATAAGCACAACTTTAAGCTGAGGATACCACCAAAAAAGCACACCAAGCATTTTAAATCCGAGCAAACAAAGTCCCAAAAAGATATTAAGATATAAAATACTTTGCGCTACATCAATAATACCTGTTCCTTCGCGCAAAAAAGCTCCCGCTATAGTCAAAAGCACAATAGAAATCACCTCAGCTAAAGTAGCCACTATCATAGCAATATTTAGCCAATAACACTCTTTTCCAAAATCCTTAAAAAGCAAAGATAAAAGCCCTACACTCATCACAGGTATAATGATAACAAATACTAAAGAAAGTCCAAAAATCCATACTATAAGAGAAGATAAAGCGTAAAGTAAAAAAATATAAAAAAAACTTTTTTTGGCGACTTCTTTATCCATATTAAAAAAGGCTCTTAAATTTACTTCCATACCTGCTATAAACATTAGATAATAAAAACCTACATTTGCTAAAAGTGCAAAATTTTCACTTTTTCCTATGAAACCAAAATATGCTATTATTGCCCCTAAAATAATTTCAGTAGCTGAAAGAGGCAAGCGTAAAATTTTTGCAATATGCGGAGAAAAAAGTAAGCATAAAGCTATAACAATAAGAATTTTTAGATCAATTAAACCTTGTGGATCAATGACACTCTGATGCAAAAGTAAATCCCATTTCTTTTAATTTTATTATATCTTGACTTGGTTCTTCACCTTTAGTGGTTAAATAATCCCCTATAACAATAGCCCCAGCACCTGCTTGAAAAATTTCATACTGCCTTTCTCGCAACACCACTTCACGCCCACCTGCTACCATTACCACGCTTTGCGGTAAAGCCTCTTTGGTATCACGAACAATTTTTAAGGCTTCATCAGCATTAAGTCTTGGAACTTGTAGTTTTAAATTTTCATTTGCTATAAAAAAATTAATAGGCGTTGAAAAAGGCTGTAATTCTTGCAAAGATTTTCTAAAACTTAGTCTATCTTCTTCACTCTCACCCATACCATAAATTCCACCACAACAAAGCATAAGTCCTGCTTCTTTAGCGTTTAAATTGGTTTGAAATCTACTTTCCCAAGTATGAGTGGTGCAAATTTGTGGAAAAAATTCCTTAGAACTTTCAAGATTGTGATTATAAGAAAAAATTCCTGCTTTTTTAAGTTCTTTGAGTTGTTCCACGCTTGCCATACCATTACAAGCAATTAAAAGCAAATTAGGCACTTCTTTTTGCACAGCCTTAGCAGCCTCACAAACATACTCAAGCTTTTCATCATCAAGCCCAAGTCCTGCTGTAACCAAACAAAAACCCAAGGCTTCATTTTTCTTTGCCATTTTCGCTTCTAAAACGATTTGTGAAAGTTCTTTACGACGATATTTTTGAATATCTGTTTTTACATGGACACTTTGGGTGCAGTATTTACAGTCTTCTGAACAATTTCCACTCGCTATATTTGAAATAGCACAAAGCATGATTTGCATTCTAATCCTTCATTTCTTTTTTGATTTTGCACTTTAAGCATTCTAAGAATGTACCTTTTTTAAGCTCTTTTATCACTAAAGTTTCGCCACACTCTTCGCATTTTTCTTCACTTGGTTTGTATTTGCTTATAAAATTGCATTTTGGATAAGCACTACAACCATAAAATTTACCGCGTTTTGAAAAGCGTTCTACGATTTCACCTTTTTGACAACTTGGACAAGTAATGCCTGTACCATTAGCTTTAGCTTTTGCGGCTGTATTTTCGCTTTCGTTTTTGCTTTCACTTTTTAAATTTCTTGAATACTTGCATTTTGGGAAATTTAAACACGCTACAAATTCTCCAAAACGCCCTTTTCTAATAGCAAGCTCTCCGCCACAATCAGGACAACTTTCGCCTAGTTTTGTGACAGTTTTTTGACTAGCTATTTTTGTTTTTCCTTCTTCGATTTTTCTCATAAAAGGATAGTAAAATTCTTTTAAAGTTTCTTGCCAATCTGCCTTATCTTCTGCGATTTCATCTAGGGTATTTTCAAGGTTTGAAGTAAATTTACTATCTACTATATCGCTAAAATTTTTCTCAAGCACTTCGGTTACATTAAAAGCAACATCGCTAGGAATGAGTTGTTTTTTATCTATTGTTACATAATCACGGCTTGTAAGTATAGAAATGGTTGGTGCATAAGTAGAAGGGCGACCTATGCCTAAACTTTCAAGTTTTTTTACAAGTCCTGCTTCTGAATACCTTGAAGGTGGTTCGGTAAAATGTGAGTTCATTTCTAAATTTTGCACTTTTAAATTTTGGCCTATTTTAAAATTTGGCAAAATTTTATCCTTATCCATATCACCATAAACTTTATAATATCCATCAAAAAGGATTTTTCTACCGCTTATTTTAAAAACTGCTCTATCATTTTTTACAAATACATTTTGAGTTTGAGAGATAGCAGGACTCATCTGACAGGCTAAAAAGCGATTGTAAATAAGTGTGTAAAGTTTTAACTCATCTTTGTCTAAAAATTTAGCCGCAATTTCTGGAGTAAAACTTAAATTTGTAGGGCGTATAGCTTCATGAGCTTCTTGAGCGCCTTTAGTCTTTGTAGTATATACATTTGCTTTGCTTGGAAGATAGTCCTTGCCAAAATTTGCTTGTATGAATTTTCTTGCATTTTCTACTGCTTCTTTGGCTAAATTTAAACTATCGGTTCTCATATAAGTAATAACCCCCATCACGCCTTCATGGGTATTTACTCCTTCATAGAGCTTTTGAGCTATCATCATGGTTTTTTTAGGGTTAAAACCAAGGCGATTGCTGGCACTTTGTTGTAAAGTTGAAGTCATAAAAGGAGGCGGCGGAGCGATTTTTCTTTCTTTGCTTTCAATGTCACTTATACTATAAACTTCATTTTTACAAGCTTCTAGTATAAGTTTAGCACGATCTTTGTTGGTAATGGTAAGTTTTTCTATCTTGGCTTTATCAAACTCAACTAGTTCTGCATCTAAATCTTTTTGAAAAATCATATCAATACTAAAGTATTCTAGGGGTACAAAGGCACGAATTTCTTTTTCACGATCGACTATGATCTTTAAAGCCGCACTTTGAACACGCCCAGCACTAAGTCCTCTTTGAATTTTTTGTCCTAATAAAGGGCTGAGCTTATACCCTACAATGCGATCTAAAAGACGTCTGGTTTGCTGAGCATTTACAGAGTGCATGTTTAATTTTCTTGGATTTTTTAAAGCATTTTCTATAGCGCTTTTAGTGATTTCATGAAAAACAATGCGTGGTAAGGTGTTTTCATCTTTTCCTATAGCTTTTGCAATATGATAGGCTATAGCCTCTCCTTCTCTATCTTCATCCGTTGCAAGATAGACTTCTTTGGCATCTTTGGCTTTACTTTTAAGTTCTTTAACTAAGGCGCTATGATCACTTGTGATTCTATACTCAGGGATAAATTCATCATCTTCTATTTTAATCCCAAAGCTTGATTTAGGCAAATCTCTAATATGTCCTTTAGAAGCGATAACTTCATAATCTTTTCCCAAAAAATTTCCTATGGTTTTAGCTTTTGCAGGAGATTCTACTATGATTAAATTTTTCTTCATTTTGCACCCTTGTTAAATAAAAAGCTGAATTTAGCTAAAAATATTTAAAATTCTACTTATAAAATATATTTTAATCAAGCTAAAATATTTTAAAAACAAAACTATCATAACAAAATAAATAAAATATAATTTTAAGTAATTTTAAATACAAACCATAATTTTTGGAGTATAATAAAATAAAAAAGGTAAAAATTATGAATGACAAAACTTATAAATTTCATCCAAATGACACAAAAATGGATAAAAAAATAATTCAAATTACTGAAAAGTCCGGATTTAAAGCAGCTGTGTTTTCTATGGCTGCTATGACTATGCTAGGAAGTGTGGTCATTTCATCTGCTCTACCTGCTATCAACAGACATTTTGAAGAACTTTTAACCCAAAGTGGCGCTACTCTTACTTCAAGTTTCACATTAGCTCATCTTGATATACTTGTTCGCTTAGTTTTAACCATCCCTGCTATTTTTGTTGTCATTTTATCTCCATTTGCTGGTATTTTAATGGATAAATTTGGCAAATTAAAATTCATTCTTCCAGCTATGGTGGTTTGGACTCTTTCTGGGATAAGTGGCTTTTTCTTAAATGATATTTATGCTATACTGACTTCAAGAGCTATTTTTGGTATGGCAACTGCTTTTATAATGACAGGCGCTTCGGCTTTGCTTGGGGATTATTATAGTCGTGGTGGCTTTAATCGCAGAGAAAATGCTTTAAGTCTTCAAGGATTTTTTTGTGCGGTAGGGGGTGCTGTTTTTATTTCTATTGCGGGATTTGTTTCAAGTTATTCTTGGCGTTATCCTTTTTTGGTATATGGACTTGGAATTTTAATTACCTTAATGGCTATCATTTATCTTTTTGAACCTAGAAAATTTAAATTCTATAATCATACAAAAATAGAAACAAAAACAAATTATTGGCAATTTTTCCCTATCTATTTTATAGGTTTTTTTATCATGGTAGTTTATTATATTTCGCCAACTCAACTTCCTTACTATATAGAAGAACATTTGGGATTGGATCCTAAATATATAGGTATTTCGATGTCTGTATCTGCACTATGTTATGGTTTTTTCTCTCTAAGCTATAGATATATTATAAAATTCTTAAGTATTAAAACTATCTATGTTTTAACTCTTTTTATCGTATCTTGTTCTTTTTTGCTGCTTTTTTTAGTAGATAGCTTTTTCACAGTTTTAATCGCCTTAGCTTTGCTTGGAATGGGTGGAGGTATTATGCTTGTAAATAATATGGCTTATCTTTTTTCAATCTGTCCTGAAAATGCTCGCTCTAGGGCTTATGGAATTTTAGCAAGTTGTATATTTTTAGGACAATTTTTAAGTCCTATTATCTCTCAACCTATCGTTAGACAAATGGGTCTTGTAGATGCTTTTTTAATATGGTCAATAGTAATTTTTATAGTGTGCATTGTGTTTTTATTTTTAAAGCAAAAACCTAGAATAAATTAGCAAGAAAAATCTTGCTAATTTTATTTATTACAAACCTACCGCACTTAAAGTTTGGTATTTACTCATATAAATTTGAGCTTCAATTTTTCTCATCGTATCAAGTGCTACTTGAACTACAATAAGTACAGAAGTGCCGCCAAAATGAAAAGGCACACCCATAAATTTCACCAAAACCCAAGGTAAGGTTGCAACAAGCCCTAAATAAATAGAACCTGATAAAGTTAAACGAGAAGCCACTTCGTTAAGATAACTTGAAGTTCCTTCACCTGGACGAATTCCAGGGATAAAACCGCCTTGTTTTTTCAAATTTTCTGCTATGTCTTTAGCGTTAAATACGATAGAAGCATAAAAATAAGCAAAGAAAATTACAAACAAGAAAGTTAGAACATGAAACAAATAACCATTTGGATTTAAAAAGTCATTAATGGCTTGTAGATAAGGATTTGTACTAGTTTGTAAAATTGTTGTTGGAAACATCAAAATCGCACTAGCAAAAATCGGTGGAATAACCCCACTAAGATTGAGTTTAATAGGAATATAATTCATAATGCGTTTGTTTTGATTTTGCATTACAACTTTACGAGAATAAGAAATAGGAATTCTTCTTTCTCCAAGTTCTATATAAATAATCACCCCTATGGTGATTAAAATCAAAGCAAAAATTGCAAAAGCGGTTAAGAAATTCATCTCGCCTGAATTGATTTGTCCTACAGTTCCTGAAATCGCTCTTGGAATACCTGAAACAATACCTGCAAAAATGATTAAAGAAATACCATTTCCTATACCTCTTTGTGTGATTTGTTCGCCAAGCCACATTAAAAGCATAGTTCCAGCAAGCATAGAAATAGCACAAAGTGCGATAAACATATTTAAATCTTCTATCATTATAGCCCCTGCACCACCACGACCGTGCAAGCTTTGCAAACCTATAGCAACGCCTATACTTTGAACCAAAGTAATCACAATAGTCGCATAACGGATAATTTGCATATATTTTTGCATACTATCACGCTCTTTTTTCATCTTACCAATATTTGGAAAAGTTGCTGCAAGAAGCTCCATAATAATAGAAGCAGTAATATAAGGCATAATACCTAAAGAAATGATAGAAAAGCGTTCAGCCGCTCCACCACTAAAAACATTAAATAAACCCAAAGCATTGTTTTGATTGTTATTAAAAAATTCCGCAATCACATCAGCATTGACGCCAGGAACTGGCACATAAGCCAGAACCCTATAAGCAAATAAAAATGCTAAGGTGATTAAAATCTTATTCGTCAATGCTCTATTCATTATTTTGATCCGGTGACGCTAATATTCTCGTCTTTGATTTTTGATACTAAGTCTTTTGCACTTGCACCAATTAATTTGATTTTATTCACAGATTTTGAAATTTTGTGAACACTTTTAATGCTCTCAAATGTAATTTCACTAAGCTCTTTTACAGCTGTGATTTTTTCAACATTGATCACATAAGGTTTTTGAATTTTAGAAGTAAAACCTACTTTTGGTAGTCTTCTTTGAAGTGGTTGTTGACCCCCTTCAAAACCTCTTTTTTCATTATAACCTTTTCTAGCAGTTTGACCTTTACCCCCTTTAGTAGCAGTCTTACCCATGCCAGAACCTTGACCACGGCCAATTCTTTTAGTTTTATGCGTTGAACCCGCTGCTTTTGTTAAATTCATCTTCTTATCCTTTTAACATTGTTAAAGCTTTGATTGTAGCACGAACCACATTAGCTGAATTATTTGAACCCAAAGACTTGGTTAAGATGTCTTTAATACCTGCAAGTTCCACGATAGGGCGTGTAGAACCACCTGCGATAACTCCTGTACCTTCGCTAGCTGGTTTAAGTAAAATTCTACTTGCGTTGTATTTCACCTCTACATCGTGAGCAATAGTTGAGCCTTTAGTTTTAACTTCAACGATATTTTTAAACGCATCGTCAACAGCTTTACGGATGGCATCTGGAACTTCCTTAGCCTTACCATAACCAACACCTACTAAACCTTTGCGGTTTCCAACGATAACTAAAGCAGTAAATCTAAATCTTCTACCACCTTTAACAACCTTAGTAACTCTGCCGATATCGACGATTACTTCTTCAAATTCTTCTCTATTATATTTTTCCATCGATTTACCCCTTATAGCCTAATGCCATTTTCTCTTAAAGATTCAGCCAATGCTGCGATAACACCATGATATACATAACCATTTCTATCAAAAACAGCTTGTTCTATCTTTTTAGCTTTTAAAGTTTTAGCAAATTCAGCAGCGATTTTTTTAGCACCTTCTTTATTTGCTTTAACGCCAAGTTTGCGTCCATCAACTGCTGCTAAAGTTACAGCTTTTACATCATCAATCGCTTGGATATATAGAGTTCTGTTCGATTTAAATACAGAAATTCTTGGAAAATTTTCACAACCTGAAATTTTCGCTCTAATTCTTTTTTTTCTTTTGATTCTTAAAGTTAGTTTTCTTTTTAATACATTTGCTCTCATATTCTACCCTTACTTCTTAGATGTCTTACCAGCTTTGCGGATAATGCGTTCATCAGAATACTTAACGCCTTTTCCTTTATATGGCTCTGGTGGTCTAAATTCACGAATTTGAGCAGCAACTTGACCTACAACTTGTTTATCACTTCCTTTAACTGCAATAGTATTTTTATCCACTACAATTTCAATTCCTTCTGGAATATCATAATTAATAGGATGAGAAAAACCAAGGCTTAGTTCTAAAACTTTACCTTTTAAAGCTGCTTTATAACCAACTCCATTGATTTCAAGAGTTTTTGAAAAACCTTGAGTTAAACCTACAACGATATTGTAAGCTAAAGCTCTGTAAGTTCCCCAATAAGCTCTACTTTGTCTGTCTTCACCTTTTGGAGAAAAAAGAATATTATTATCTTTAATCTCAACATTTACATTTGCTTTAGTATCAAGTTCTTTTGCTAAATTTCCTTTTTTAAATTTAAGCAAATTTCCTTCTAATTTTACTTCTACTCCTGCTGGAATAGCAATCGGTTGTTTACCTATACGAGACATATTTTTCCTTTTTATTTGTCTAGGATATTTCTACTTTTTTAAAAGAATGGATACCCAATGCCATAAAAAGCAGATTTTTTACCAAATGGTACATAAAATTTCGCCGCCAACACCTGCTTTATAAGCTTCATCATTAGCTAAAACGCCATGACTTGTGCTAACTACGATAGTACCATAACCATTTTTAAAACGCTTGATTTCATCTTTACCTTTATAAACACGACGACCAGGCTTAGAAATTCTTTTAAGCTCATTGATAACACTCTTACCTTTTTCATCGTATTTTAAAACTACATTGATAAATTTCTTTTTATCTTCTTCAATAACATTAAAACTCTCAATATAGCCCTTAGCTTGAAAAATTCCAACTAAAGCTTCTACAACTTTAGAATGTAAAAGCTTGGTTGTTTCAAGCTTTCTCATTCCTGCATTTCTGATACGAGTGAGTGAATCTGAAATAATATCATTTATCATATTTTATCCTTACCAACTTGCTTTCTTAAGACCTGGAATCAAACCTTCGTTGCCCATTTTTCTTAAGCAAACTCTGCAAATTCCAAAATCTCTATAAACCGAATGCGGACGCCCACAAATTTGGCATCTTGTATAAGCTCTAACTTTAAATTTAGGCTTGCGTGCCGCTTTTGCAATCATTGATTTTTTAGCCATCTTACTTTCCTTTTGTAAATGGCACACCGATAAGTTCTAATAACTTTTGTGCCTGTTTGTCATTTTGTGCTGTTGTAACTATAGAAATGTTCATACCATGAGTTCTTAAAATTTTATCATACTCCACTTCTGGGAACATCAACTGCTCATCAAGACCGAAGTTATAGTTTCCGCGTCCATCAAAACCATCTCTACTTAAACCTCTAAAGTCTTTCACCCTTGGCAAAGCAATAGAAATTAATTTATCAAGAAAAGCATACATATTTTCTTTTCTTAAAGTTACCATTACACCCACAGGAAAACCTTCGCGAACTTTAAATCCTGCAACTGATTTTTTAGCTTTAGTAATCACAGCCTTTTGTCCTGCAATTAAAGAAATAGTATCTGCAACATTTTGCAATACTTTTTGATCTTTAGCCAACTCACCAGCACCTACGCTGATAACTACTTTTTCGATCACAGGGATAAGCATAGGATTTTTAATATCAAATTCTTTAACCAATGCAGGTTTAATGCTTTGATTATATTTTTCTTTTAATCTCATCATCGCTTACTCCTGAACTTTTGCCACATTGGAAATATCCATTGGCATTTCTTTATTGATAAAACCACCATTTGGGTTTTTCTCACTCGGCTTAATAGCTTTTTTAGCGATTTTACATCCTTCAACTACCACTTTAAGTGTTTTTGGATATACCGCTAAAACTTTACCTGTTTTACCTTTATCATCGCCTGTGATAACCTTAACGCTATCACCTTTTTTGATTTTTAATTTAACCGCCATTATAATACCTCCGGTGCTAGTGAAACGATTTTCATAAAGCCACCATATCTAACTTCTCTGCCCACTGGCCCAAAGATACGAGTTCCGATAGGCTCTCTTTTGTTGTCAAGAATAACCGCAGCATTTTCATCAAAACGAATCAAAGAACCATTATCTCTATGAATTTCTTTTTTAGTTCTAACGATAACCGCTTTTACCACTTGACCTTTTTTAACTTTTCCATTTGGTAAAGCTTTTTTAACAGATGCAACGATTACATCACCTACGGTAGCGTATCTTCTTTTGCTACCCCCTAAAACCTTGATACACATTAATTCTTTTGCACCGCTATTATCAGCAACTGCAAGTCTTGTAAAACTTTGAATCATTACTCAACTCCTGTAGCTAATACAGATTTTAAGCGAAATGATTTTCTTTTTGAAAGTGGTCTGCATTCTACTGCAACAACAGTATCACCCACTTTAACTTCATTTCTCTCATCATGAATTAGATATTTTTTAAAGCGTTTAACAATTTTTCTATATCTTGGATGAACCACTTTTCTTTCAACCAAAACACTTGCGGTTTTTTCACCAGCGATTTTAACAACAACGCCTTGAATTTCTCTTTTAAATGCCATTTTCTATCCTTATCTTAAAGCGTTAATTGCTGTATTTATTCTAGCAATGTCTTTTTTTACTTGGCTAATCTCTTTTGGATTAGTAAGTTGCATTGTTTTTAGCTTTTGTTTTAAAGTGAATAAAAGCACCTTTTTTTCTTTTAGCATTGTTGCAAGCTCAGCTGCTGTTTTATCTTTAATCTCAGTATATTTCATTTTGGCTCTCTCTTGTAACAAACTTAGTTTTAAATGGAAGTTTATGCATAGCTAAAGTCAATGCTTCTCTTGCCATTTCTTCGCTTACTCCTGCCATTTCATAAATGATACGACCTGGCTTGATATTCATTACCCATTCCTCAACAGCACCTTTACCTTTACCCATACGAGTTTCTAAAGGTTTTTTTGTCAAAGGCTTATCTGGAAAAACTCTAATCCAAGTTTTTCCTTGTCTTTTAACAAAACGAGTTAAAGCGATACGCGCTGCTTCGATTTGGCGTGAGTTAATGCGTCCTGCTTCAGTTGCTTTTAATGCAAATTCACCAAAAGTAAATTCTGTTCCACGATTAGCATAACCTCTGTTACGCCCTTTCATCATTTTGCGATATTTAGTTCTTTTTGGCATTAACATGATTATTTACCCCTTCTTGTGCGTCTTGGCTTTTTAGCTGGAGCACTTTCTTCAGTTTTTTCAGGTTGCATACCTTTGTGCAATACTTCACCTTTAAAGATCCATACTTTAACTCCTATGTTTCCATAAGTAGTTCTAGCTTCTGCAAAACCATAATCGATTTTTGCTCTTAAAGTATGAAGTGGAACGCGTCCTTCAAGATACCATTCTGTTCTTGCCATTTCAGCACCGCCTAAACGACCGGAAACTGAAACTTTAATTCCTTTAGCACCTGCTTTTTGCGCACCTTGGATTACTTTTTTCATTGCTCTTCTAAAAGCAATTCTTTTTTCAAGTTGAGTTGCAACACTTTCAGCAGCAAGTTGAGCTGAAGCTCCTGCTTTTCTTTCTTCTTTGATATTGATATTTACATCTTTACCGATTAAATCTTGCAATTCTTTTCTTAAATTATCAACATCACTACCTTTTTTACCGATGATGATACCTGGTCTTGCAGCAACTACAGTAACGCGAAGTTTTTTAGCAGTTCTTTCTACTAAAATTTGGCTAATTCCTGCGTAATAAAGTTTTCTTTTTAAGAAAGCTCTGATTTTGTAATCTTCACCGATATTTTCTACTAAATTTGCTTTAGTTGGAAACCATCTTGATTCCCAGTTTCTATTGATTCCTAGTCTTAGACCAATTGGATTAACTTTTTGTCCCATTAGCTTTCCTTTTTCACTGTTGCTTTTTTAGTGCTTGTTGTTTTTTTAGCTGGAGCTTTTGTTGTAGTAGTTTTTTTAGCTACTGTTTTTTTCTCTTCAGCTTTCACTTCCGCTTTTGCCACTTCTACTAAAATATGTGAAGTTGGTTTTCTAATACGACTTGCACTTCCTCTAGCTCTTGGTCTAAATCTTTTTAATACCGCAGCTGTATCCACACGACAACTTTTTACAATCACTTCGTTTGCTTCAAAGCCACCATTTGCTACTGCGCTTGAAATTGCGTTTGCAATGTATTTTGCACCTTTATTTGGCATAAATTTTAAACTAGCCATAGCTAATTCTGCATTCATCCCCTGAACTTCTCTAGCAATCAATCTTGCTTTAGTTGGAGATAATCTTATGAATTTAATTAATGCTTTACTCATATCTTATCCCTTACTTACCAATTTTCTTTTGCACAGAGCCTTTATGCCCTTTAAATGTGCGTGTTGGAGCAAATTCACCAAGTTTATAACCGATGTGATTTTCAGTAATATAAACCGGAATGAAGCTTTTGCCATTATGAACATTAAATGTAAGTCCTATCATATCAGGAGTAATTGTGCTTCTTCTTGACCAAGTTTTAATTGGTTTATTATCATTAGCCTTTTTAGCAGCGATGACTTTTTTCATTACATGATCATCAACAAAAGGACCTTTTTTTAGTGATCTAGCCATCTTACTTTCCTTTTCTTCTTGAAATTATTAGCTTATCGCTAGCCTTTTTACGACGAGTTTTCGCACCTTTGGTTGGTTTACCCCACGGAGTTACTGGATGACGGCCTGAATTTTTCTTACCTTCACCCCCACCGTGCGGGTGATCTACTGGGTTCATTGCAGAACCACGAGTTTGCGGGCGGATACCTCTATGGCGATTTCTACCTGCTTTACCGATAGTTACATTAGCCCATTCTTCATTTCCAACTTCGCCGATACTTGCCATACATTCAGCTAAAACTTGTCTCATTTCGCCACTTGCAAGTCTTAAAATAACATATTTTTCTTCTTTACCCATAAGTTGTGCATAAGCACCTGCGGAACGGATCATTTGACCGCCTTTACCTGGTTTTAACTCAACATTATGAACAATAGTACCCACAGGAATGTTTTTAAGTTTCATTGCATTACCTGGTTTAATATCAAGTCCGCTTTCAGCAGCTGCAACGATATCACCAACGCTTAATCCACGTGGTTGAAGAATATATCTTTTTTCCCCATCTTTATAAGCAATCAAAGCAATTCTACAATTTCTGTATGGATCATACTCGATTGCTTCTACTTTGCCTTCTATACCGAATTTACGACGTTTAAAATCAATAATTCTGTAAAGTTTTTTAGCACCCGCTTCTTTATGACGACTTGTAATTCTTCCATAGCTGTTACGACCCGCGTGTGCTGGAAGTTTAACAAGTAGTGAGCGTACACTTGGTTTAGCTGTAATATCTTCAGAACTTAAACCTGTGATATATCTTCTACTTGGAGTATATGGTTTATAAGTTTTAATTGCCATCTTAAGCCTCCGTATTTTCTAAGCTAACACCTTCAGGTAGCTTAACATAGAATTTTTTGTAATTGTTTCTTTGACCTAAACGACCTCTAAAACGCTTAATTTTTCCATCCATTCTTAAGGAATTGATGCTTTTTGGAGTTACACCAAAATACTCTTTTAAAACCGCTTTTAAGCCTGTTTTAGTCATTTTTGGCGAAGTTTGAATAACTACGACACCTTGCTCTTGCAAATTCAAACTTTTTTCTGTGTAAAGTATAGTCTTTATATCAGTAATATCTGCCATAATTATCCCTCTTTTGTAATAGATTCTAACGCTGATTTTTCCATAATAACAGCATTAAATACAGATACTAAATAAGCATTTACTTCAGTTACATCAACTACATAGCAATTTGCTAAATTTCTGTAAGCTAAAAGTGTTTTTTCATCTAGTAAATCTTTAACGATTAAAGCATCTTTGACGCCAAGTTTTTTAATCACAGCGTTTGCATCTTTTGTTTTACCACTTTCAATAGCCAAAGAATCAGCAGTAAATAACACACCTTTAGCTGCTTTATCTGCTAAAGCTCTTTCAAGCGCCAATCTTTTTTGTTTTTTATTTACTTTTTGGAAGTAGTTTCTTTCATTTGTTGGACCAAAAGCAACCGCACCGCCTACCCAAACGTTAGTTCTTGTTGAACCCGCTCTAGCACCGCCACGACCTTTTTGTCTCCAAGGTTTTTTACCACCACCACTTACATCACTTCTACCTTTAGTATGAGCTGTATTTGCTCTTAAACTTGCAAGGTAAGATTTTACATACAAGTAAAGATTGTGTGGATTTACTTCCGCATATTTTGAAGGTAAATCAAGTTCACCTGCTTTTTCTAATTTATCATTTAAAACAACTACTTTACTCATTTTGCAATCCTTATTTTACCCATGGCACCATTATAACCTGGTACTGCACCTTTAACTACTAAAATTTTATTTTCAGCATCATAAGATACAACTTCGTTTTTAATGGTCACTTTAGTATTTCCATAGTGTCCTGCCATTTTCATACCTGGTTGAACACGACCTGGCCATTCTCTATTACCAATAGATCCATGGCGTCTATGAAATCTCGAACCGTGACTTGCTGGACCCCCTGCGAAGTTATGTCTTTTCATAACACCGCTATAACCTCTACCTTTAGTGTTAAAGCTTACTTTTAAAATTTTTGCTTCATTTAATGGAGTTTCATCTAAATCTCCTGCTTCAGTATTTGCTACTTCTAAAGTCGCAAATCTATTGTATTCTGCAGAAAGATTGTATTTTTTTTGTTGTCCTGCGACACATTTATTACTTGCTTTACCTTTTGGATATGCTACTAAAGCCTTTCCGCCTTCAACTTCACATACTTTTGCATTTACAACTCTTAGTAAAGTTACAGCGATACTTGGATTAGTAATTGTTCTGCTCATTCCAATTTTTTCTACAATATATTCCATATCTTATCCTTACTTACCCATAGCTCTTACTTCAACGCTTACTTCTGGCGCTAAATCAAGCTTCGTTAAAGAATCAACTGTATCTGGAGTCGCTGCTACTATATCTAGCATACGCGCGTGAATTCTTATTTCAAACTGCTCACGAGAATCTTTGTTAATGTGTGGAGATTTTAAAACTGTATAGCGTTTGATTTTAGTAGGCATTGGTATCGGACCTCTAATATCCGCACCTGTTCTTTTAACAGCTTCTACGATTGCTGCAACTGTTCTGTCTAGTACTCGATGGTCATAAGCTTTTAGCTTAAGCCTAATTCTTTCCATAATATTTCCTTTAAAAAGAACTCGTTAGTTAAAAACTAACCAATTTATAAAAATTGAAATGAGAGTATATAAAATCTTGTTTTCAAAGTCAAGGAATTTGATGAAATTTTTCTATTATTTTCCTTTTAAAAAGGATAAAAATAGAATTTTTAGAATTTAAAAATTATCATTATTTTTTAAATTTTTGTATATAATGGTCAATATCTTATTTCATTAAATTTTAAAAAATCTCTTAATTTTTCATATTCGCCATTTTCTAAATAACGATGTTTTCCCGCCTTCAACATACCAAGATCTAAAGCCCCAAAAGCAACACGCTTAAGATCCATGACTTCAAGATCAAAATGTCCAAAAAAGCGTCTAAGCTCTCTATTTTTACCTTCATTTATAACCACTCTAAGCTTAGTATAGCCTCCACTTGATCCAAAAATTTCAAAGTCTATAAAAGGAGCAAAACTCATAGAGGTAATTTTAGTTTTTGCATGTGCGCCTTTTTTTTCATTTTTAATCTCAAGTCCATTTTGCATGGCTTCGATGACTTGTTTGCTCACCGTGCCTTTAACTTTAAGGTAGTATTCTCTTTCTAAATCGCTATGCATTAAAGCATCGGCAATCACAGGAGAATCTGTAAGCAAAAGTAAGCCTTCACTTGCATAATCCAGCCTACCTACGCTAAGCCAAGTACTAAATTGTCTTGGCAAGGTATCATATATAGTTTTTCTTCCACGATCGTCTTTTTTACTGACAATTTCACCTTTTTGTTTATGGTAGATTATCACGCTAAATTGCGTTCTTTTTTGTACTCTTTTACCTTTAACAAAAACTTTATCATCAAATTTAACTTCATCGCTTAAAAGGGCAATTTTGTTGTTTATTTTTACTAAGCCTTGTTTGATAAGTTCATCGGCTTCACGGCGTGAATAGCGGGTGTTATGGGATATAAATTTATTAATTCTCATTTGATCTTCCTTAAAAAGGGCGTTTTTGCCCTTTTTTACATTACAAAAATAGTTGGAACTATGGTTGGGTATTTTTTAATCTTTCTAAAGATGTGTTTTCTTAAAACTTGGCGGATTTGATTTTCTAAAAATCTTGGATCATTGAGTACTTCATCTTTAACATTGATGAAAAATTGTCCTAAAACTTCAGCCATATCTTTGCTAAAAGCATGATCGTGTTTGTCAGCTACTAGCCCATAGCTAAATACTCTTGGTTTGTTGATCAGTGTTTTTGTAGCTTTGTCAATTTGTGCGATAATAACTACTATACCACTATCTGCAAGTTTTTGGCGATCTATAACTACATCATCGGCGATTTGTTTGTTGATTTGATTATCTACAAAAACTTTACCTGTTTTTACGGTTTTTATGCGTTTGACATATTTTTGGCAAAGTTCTACTTGATCGCCATCACTCATAAGATAAATATTTCTTTCAGGGATACCGCACTTCATCGCTGTTTCTTTGTGTTTGGTGATGTGATTGTATTCTCCATGAACTGGTAGGAAAAATTTAGGCTTAGTAAGGGTTAGCATAAGCTTTTGCTCTTCTATACTAGCGTGTCCGCTTACATGAATTTCACTAAATTCTTGATACGCTACTTTAGCTCCTGCTTTTAAAAGATAGTCAAGCACCGCAGAAACACTTGCTTCATTTCCTGGTATGGCTTTAGCTGAAATAATCACTTGATCTGTAGGTTTGATTTTTATAAATTTATGCTCATCAGTTGCCATTCTATAAAGCGCACTCATGGTTTCGCCTTGACTTCCTGTAGTTACGATAAGCACTTCATTGTCTTTATATTTGCTTACTTCATCAGCATCGATGAAAATTTTTCTATCAAGTTTGATGTAGCCTAATTCCATAGTGGTATAAAGATTTCTTTCCATAGAACGACCGATCACACAAACTTTTCTACCGTATTTTAAACCATAAGTAATAGCTTGATAAACGCGGTGGATATTAGAACTAAAAGTACTCATGATCACCCTGCCTTTGGTACGTGCAAAGATTTGATCAAAAGTTGGCCCTACGGAGCTTTCACTTTTTGTATAACCTTCTTTGTACGAATTTGTACTATCGCTTAAAAGACATAAAACCCCTTCTTCTCCATAATGTGCCAAACGTCCTAAGTCTGTTGGATAGCCATCGATTGGAGTTTGATCAATTTTAAAATCACCTGTGTGGATAATCGTTCCTGCTTTTGTTTTGATCGCAAGCGCTGAAGCATCAATGATAGAATGCGTGATGTGGATCCACTCTATATCAAATTCGCCTATCTCATAAACACGGCGTTTTTCTACAGGGCGAAACCATTTGCGTTCTGCTTTTAAGCCATGTTCTTCAAATTTGTTTGAAATCATTCCTAAAGCCAAAGGTGTAGCGTAGATAGGAAATTGGAATTCTTTAAAGAAATAAGGCACTGCACCGATATGATCTTCGTGTGCATGAGTGATCACTATACCACGAATTTTATCTTTAATTTTTCTTACATAGTCAAAATCAGGGATGATAATATCTACCCCATGCATAGTTCCATCAGGAAAACTCATACCTATATCTACTATAATTGCATCTTTATTGGTTTCAAAAACACTGATATTTCCACCAATTTCTCCTAAACCTCCTAAAGGAGTGATGCGGATTTTATGCTCGCTAGAATTATTATATTTTAAAGGGTGTAAGCGGTTTTCATGTGAAATACGGTTAGCTTCTATGCATTCTGCAAGAGCGATTTGCCAATCTTCATTACCTGTGAGTTTTGAAGGAAGATTGCGATTTTTCTTCTTTTTTTTCTCAGTTTTATTTTCTGAGTTTTCAGAATTTTCCTTGTTGGAATTTTGATCAATTTTTGGAGTATCATTTTCATTTTGCAAAGAATCAGCTAATTTTTTTCTACGATTTTTATATTTATAGCGTTTATTGTTTTTTGAATTTGAGTTCGGATTTTGTTCGTTTTTATTTATCTCTTTGTTTTCGTCCATATTCATCCTTTAATTTGTCATAAATTTTAAGGTATAAATCAACGCAAATTTCATGTGGTCTGATGTTTTCTTTTAAGCCAAGAGTGCTTAAAACTTCTAAAACTTTTGCTTTATATGTTTTTAAATTTCCTAAGAGTTGTTTTCTAGGAGCTTTAAAACAATCTTTTAGAAAATTTTTGAAATTTTCTATTTCGCAAAGTTCATCAAAATCCTTAGTTTTAATCAAACTCATCACCGCTGACATAACTTTTGGTGGAGGATTAAAACATTGTGGATCAACATCAAAAAGTATTTTTCTTTCGCAAATCATTGCACTTAAAACACCTAAGGAAGAAAACTCACTATTTCCTTCTTTAGCGCAGAATTTTTCAGCCATTTCCCTTTGTGCCATTACAATAAGCCCTAGACAATTTTTATCTTCTAAAGCTTTTAATATAATGTGACTTGCAACATAATAAGGCAAATTTGCAACCAAAAAATATGGTTTTTCATCAAGACTAGGATTAAAAGCTTCGCTTGCGTCTTGATGGATCAAGTTAAATTTTCCACATTCAAGTTCTTTTTGAAATTTCTTTTTTAAAATAGGTATGAGATCATTATCGATTTCATAAGCTTTTACTTGAGAAATTTTTAAAAGTTCTTGCGTTAAATCACCTAAGCCAGGCCCAATCTCAATGATATTGTTCATCTCTTTGGGTATGGCTTGGATGATTTTTGCTAATACGCTTTTATCGATTAAAAAATTTTGTCCGTATTGTTTTTTTGCTTTAACCATAAGAAATAATTTTATCTAAAAATTCTTAATTAAGTCTTTTTAGGTAGAATTATTTTTTGTAAAATTTCATAAGGATCAAAATGATTATTTGTGCGGGTGGAAATGAAAATTTTTCTTTTGCAAAAGCTATAGGCATAGGTTTGGTTGAATCAGCTTTTCATTTGAGTCAACTTTGCTTCAAAGAAAAACCATCAAAACTTATATTTATAGGAACTTGTGGGCTTTATGATAAGGGAGAGATTTTAGAAATTTATAGAAGTTCGCACGCTTTTAATGTAGAATTTTCTAAAATTTCACATGCATTTTATACTCCTGCAAAATATGAAATTTGCTTAGAAAAAGAAAATGTTTCTCGTGAAACAATAAAAATCAATTCTTCAAATTATATTTGTCAAAATTCAAAAGCGGCAAAAGAATTTTCAAAATTAGGTTTTTTTGCAGAAAATATGGAAGCCTTTTCTGTTTTGAGCGTAGCTAAAAATTTAAATATTGATGCAGAGTGTATTTTGTGTGCAACAAATTTTTGTAATGAAAACGCTCACGAAGATTTTATAAAAAATCATCAAAAGGCAAAAGAAAACTTAGAAGAATACTTAAAAAAATATCATTATATTTAAAAATTCAAAAAGGAAAATAATTTTGAAAGAGCTTGTTAATATTTTAGATTTTTTACCTGAAGAATTAGGAGAAAAAATCAAACCGATGTTTCGCGTGAAACAAATTTATCAATGGATTTATCAAAAATATGCCAATAATTTTTCCGATATGTCAAGTTTGCCAAAAGATTTGCGTTTAGAACTTGCGCAAAATTTTCATTTTTCTCCTGTAAAATGCGTTAAAAATGAGCAAAGTAAAGATGGAAGTATAAAATATCTTTTTGAACTTATCGATGGTTTAAGGGTAGAAAGTGTGCTTTTGCCTATGAAAGAAGAAAAAATAGACGCAGAAGGCAAAAGAATTTCTCATGCGAGATATACTATCTGTGTTTCTTCTCAAGTAGGTTGTAAAAGTGGATGTAGTTTTTGTCTTACTGCCAAGGGTGGTTTGAAAAGAAATTTAAGTGCAGGTGAGATAGTCGGACAAATTTTATGGATCAAAAAACAAAACAATATCCCTTATGAACGCCGTGTAAATATAGTATATATGGGTATGGGCGAGCCTTTGGATAATCTTAAAAATGTTTCTAAAGCGGTAAAAATTTTAGCGCAAAATGAGGGACTTGCTATAAGTCCTCGCCGTCAAACCATCAGTACTAGCGGTTTAGCAAAACAAATCAAAGAATTAGGTCAAATGAATTTAGGTGTTTTACTTGCTATATCATTGCATGCGGTTAATGATGAGCTTCGAACCGAACTTATGCCTATCAATAAAGCTTATAATATCGCTGCGATTATGGATGCGGTGCGTGAATTTCCTATAGATCAAAGAAAAAGAGTGATGTTTGAATATCTTTTAATTGATGGTATCAATGATAAGCTTGAACACGCTAAAGAATTAGTCAAGCTTTTAAATGGCATTAAAGCCAAAGTGAATTTAATACTCTTTAATCCACATGAAGGAAGTTTATATAAACGCCCTAGTTTAGAAAATGCGATTAAATTCCAAGATTTACTAAGTAATAAAGGTGTAACTTGTACTATAAGAGAAAGTAAAGGACTTGATATCTCAGCTGCTTGTGGACAGCTTAAAGAAAGGGCAAAAGAACAATGACGATGTTAGATATTTTCGAAATCATTTTTATAACAACTGTTGTAATTATAGGTTTTGGTGGAATTGTTTTTGTAGTAACAAAAGAAAAAAAATAATTATTACATTTAATGGTGTCAAGGGGGAGACTTGAACTCCCGACCTCCGGCTTATGAGACCAGCGCTCTAACCAGCTGAGCTACCCTGACTAAAAATAAAAATATAATTATACTACTTTTTACTAAAAATTTTCTGATTTTTAAAAAAAATAATTTTATTTTTAATATTTAAAAAATTTCTTTATTTTTAAAGCTTTTATAGATATAATGAACGCTTTATTTCATAGACAGGTGTCCGAGCGGTTGAAGGAGCACGCCTGGAACGCGTGTAAAGTGCAAGCTTTCGAGGGTTCGAATCCCTTCCTGTCTGCCATCAAATAAACTTTAAGGCAAACTAAGTTATAATACAAACTTCATTTGGGGCATTAGCTCAGCTGGGAGAGCACAACGCTGGCAGCGTTGGGGTCAGCGGTTCGAACCCGCTATGCTCCACCATATGGTTCCGTAGCTCAGCTGGTAGAGCACTACCTTGACATGGTAGTGGCCGTTGGTTCAAGTCCAATCGGAGCCACCATCACCCTTCCTTATACAAAGGATTATCATGCAAAACACTATCATACAAAAAGCCGTCAATAAAGATTTAAATTCTATACTTGAAATCACAAAAGATGCTTTAAATGCTATGAAAACTATGAATTTTCACCAATGGGATGAGAATTATCCCAATGAAATAGTTTTTCAAGAAGATATACAAGCACAAGAACTTTATGTGTTTAAAGAAAATGATGAAATTTTAGGCTTTATCTGTATCAATGACAAATTTGAACCTGAATTTTACAAACAAGTTATTTTTAACAAAAATTATGATGATAAAGCCTTTTATCTACACCGTTTAGCCGTCAAACAAAATGCAAAAGGCAAAGGCGTGGCACAAAAACTTTTAAATTTTTGCGAAAATTTTGCCTTGGAAAATCACAAGGCAAGTTTAAGAGCAGATACTCATAGTAAAAATTTTCCTATGAATTCGCTTTTTAAAAAGCTTGATTTTAATTTTTGTGGAAACTTTGACATACCTAATTACCAAGATCCTTTTTTAGCTTATGAAAAAATTCTAAACCAAAAAGCTTTTTGAGTTTTTTTCATAGGCTTTGATTTGTGCTTCATGTTTTAAAGTTAAAGCTATATTATCAAGTCCTTCTAAAAGACAAATTCTGTGAAAATCATCTAAATCAAAAGAAAAAATCCTATCTTTAAAAAATACTCTTTTCTCCAACAAAGAAATTTCTATATTTTTATCTTGGGATTTTTTTAACTCATCAACTATTTCCAAAACCTCATCTTTAGCAAGTTCTACGGTAAGCAAACCATTTCCTAAGGCATTGTTTTTAAAAATATCCGCAAAAGAAGGTGCGATAATAGCTCTAATACCATAATCAACCAAAGCCCAAGGCGCATGCTCTCTTGAAGAGCCACTACCAAAATTTTCAAAACTCACCAAAATAGAGCTATTTTGATATTCTTTTTTATTGAGATTAAAATCCATATTTAAAACACTTTCTTTATTATCTAAATAACGCAAATCATGGAACAAATGCTTGCCAAAACCTTGCTTAGACACTGCAAGTAAAAATTGCTTAGGTATAATTTGATCTGTGTCTATATTGGCATATTCTAAAGGACAAGCTATACCTTTGTGTATAATAAATTTTTGCATATTAAACTCCTAAATACTTTCTATTATCACAAATAACACCTTCTATGGCACAAGCTGCTGCACTTGCAGGACTCATCAAATGAGTGATAGAACCTTTACCTTGTCTGCCTACAAAGTTACGATTTGAAGTTGAAGCAACTCTTTGACCTGAATTTGCTTTGTCATCATTCATACCAAGACACATAGAACACCCTGCATATCTCCACTCACACCCTGCCTCGATAAAAATCTTATCAAGTCCTAAATTTTCAGCTTCTTTTCTTACTTGCATTGAACCAGGCACGATTAAAGCTTTAACATTTTTATGAATTTTGCGCCCTTTTAAGATATCAGCAGCTATTTTAAGATCTTCTAAACGCCCATTTGTGCAAGATCCTATAAATACAATGTCGATTTTTACCCCTTCTATAACTTGATCTTGCTCTAAATTTACATAATATAAAGCATCAAGCAAAGATTTTTGCTCGCTTTGATTTTTAAAATCACTTATTTTTGGAATTTTTTCATCTATGCCAATCACTTGCGAAGGATTTGTTCCATAGCTAATTTGTGGTTTTATCTTGCTTACATCTAGAGTAATACTCGCATCATATTTTGCTCCTTCATCACTTCTTAAACTCTTCCAATACTCACAATACTTTTGAAATTCTTCTCCTTTAGGTGCAAATTCCTTTCCCTTAATATACTCAAAAGTGATCTCATCAGGAGCTATCATACCTACTTTCGCTCCAAATTCTATAGCCATATTACAAAGAGTCATTCTAGCTTCCATGCTTAGATTTCTTATAAGTTCTCCGCAAAATTCTATAGCATAGCCTGTGCCTTTTGCTGTGCCGTATTGTGCGATCAAATACAAAATCAAATCCTTAGTATAAACGCCTTTTTGAAACTGCCCTTTACATTCGATTTTCATAGTTTTAAGTTTGGCTTGTTTTAAAGTTTGCGTTGCCATGACATGCTCTACTTCACTCGTGCCTATACCAAAGGCTAAAGCTCCAAAAGCCCCATGTGTTGCCGTATGAGAATCCCCGCAAACTAAAGTAACCCCAGGTAAAGTAAAGCCAAGCTCAGGACCTACTATATGAACTATGCCTTGATTTTTATCTCCAAGTCCTAAAAGCCTTACTCCAAATTCCTTAGTATTTTGCATCAAAGTTGTAATTTGCTCTTTTGCCATATCAGAACAAGCATTTAAATCCATACTTTTAGTTGAAACATCATGATCTATAGTAGCCAAAGTTAAATCCGCTCTTGCCATTCTACGCTTAGCCATTTTAAGCCCTGAAAATGCTTGAGGGCTTGTTACTTCATGGATTAAATGTCTATCGATATAAAGTATAGGAAGTTCGTTTTTGCCTTCATAAACCACATGAGCATCAAAGACTTTTTCATATAAAGTTTTAGCCATTGTCATTCTCCTTTAAAATTTCTAAAATACAATCCCCCATTTCATCGGTATTTAAATACGACTTAGCATTTAAATCCTTAGTCATTTTTCCTTGTGCCAATGCCAAAGATATAGCATTTTCTATATCCTGTGCGGCTTGTTCTTCTTTGAAACTATACTTTAACATCAAAGCCGCACTTAAAATTTGAGCTATGGGATTGGCTATATTTAAATGAGCTATATCAGGCGCACTTCCACCTGCTGGCTCATAAAGTCCAAAACCTTTATCATTCAAACTTGCTGAACTTAACAAACCCAAAGATCCATTAATGGCAGCTAACTCATCACTCAAAATATCACCAAAAAGATTTGAACAAAGCATAACATCAAAAATGCTAGGATTTTTTACAATCTGCATCGCAGCATTATCCACATACATGTACTCTAAGTTTATATCTTGATAATCTTTTGCAACATTTGCCACCACTTCTCGCCACAAAATAGAACTTGCTAAAACATTCGCCTTGTCGATTAAATGGACTTTTTTCTTTCTTATTCTTGCACTTTCAAAAGCGATACGAGCTATCCTTTCTATCTCTTTTTTAGTGTAAATTTCAGTATCATACGCACTTTCTTTACCTAAATCCTGCTTACCAAAATAAATCCCACCTGTAAGCTCTCTAACACATAAAATATCCACTCCTTTTTGGATAATCTCATTTTTTAAAGGTGAAGCATGGGTTAAACTTTCATAAATTTTACAAGGACGCAAATTTGCAAACAAATTAAAATGCTTTCTTAAAGGCAAAAGCGAGGCTCTTTCAGGTCTTTGATCTATGGGCAAATTATCCCATTTAGGCCCACCCACAGAACCAAATAAAATCGCATCACTTTGCTCACAAAGCTTTAAAGTTTCATCACTTAAAGCCACTCCATAAGCATCTATACTTGCACCACCTATTTTAGCTTCATTAAATTCAAAACTAAAATTGTATTTTTGTGCGATAAAAGTTAAAATTTTTAAAGCCTCTTTCATCACCAAAGGCCCTATGCCATCTCCTGCTAAAACAGCTACTTTATAAGTTTTCATGCCATTTTCCTTTCTTCTACTTTTAAAGAGCGATAAATCGCATTGTAAGCACTCACAAAAGCTTGTGCTGAAGCTTCTATCACATCTGTTGAAAGTCCTTTTCCATGAAATTTTCTCCCTTTAAATTCCAAATCTACATCCACTTGCCCTTGAGCATCTACTCCTGAACTTTTTGCATTGATACTATAAGCTTTTAACACAGGCTTTAAATTTGTTATCCTAGCAATGCAGTTAAAAACTGCTTCAACAGGACCATTTCCTGTGCAAGCTTCAGTTTTTAGCTCTTCTTTGATACGCATACAAACACAAGCAGTTGGGATATTTCCACTGATCACACTTAATTTTTCAAGCACAAATTCATTTTCTTCTTCACTCTCATAACTTAAAAACATCAAAGCTTCTAAATCATAATCATATACTTGACCCTTTTTATCCGCAAGGCGTAAAAAACGCTCATAAACATCATCTAAATTATAAGTATTTTCATCATAGCCTAAATTTTCAAGGCAAGTTTTTATCATAGCCCTTCCACTTCTTGCTGTCATTAACATACGATTTTCATGAATTCCTATGGCACTAGGGCTTATGATCTCGTAAGTTTGCCTATTTTTAAGCACTCCATCTTGATGAATGCCTGAACTATGAGAAAACGCATTGCTACCCACTATAGCTTTATGTGAAGGTATGCTTTCATTAGTGATAGCTGAAACCAATTTTGAAGTTTTAAAGATATTTTCACATTTAATATCAGTATAAAAACCTTTTAAATAATCTTTTCTAGTTTTTATCGCCATAACCACTTCTTCTAAAGCACAATTGCCCGCCCTTTCGCCAAGTCCATTTATAGTGCACTCTATCTGTCTTGCACCTTGTAAAATAGCACTTAAACTATTGCCCGTTGCCATACCTAAGTCATTGTGACAATGCACAGAAATGATAGCTTTGTCTATATTTGGCACTTTGTTAAATAAAATTTTGATGATATTAGCAAATTCGCTTGGCAGAGTATAGCCTACGGTATCTGGGATATTTATAGTTTTAGCACCTGCTTTTATCGCATTTTCCACCATAAAACAAAGATTATCTATAGGCGTTCTTCCTGCATCTTCGCATGAAAATTCTACATCATCAGTATAAGATCTTGCTCTTATAATCGCTCTTTTTGCCATAGACAAAATTTCATCAAAATCTTTTTTTAATTTATCTTGCATATGCAAAGTCGAAGTGGCTATAAAAGTATGAATTCTAAAATGCTTTGCCACTTTTAAAGCTTCATAAGCCATATCTATATCTTTATCCAATGCTCTAGAAAGTGCACAAATAGTTGAGTTTTTAACCTTAGAAGCGATCTTTTGCACCGCTTTAAAATCCCCTTGTGAAGATACCGGAAAACCTGCTTCTATAACATCTACGCCTAAATTTTCAAGCGCTAAAGCGATTTGTAATTTTTGATTGATACCCAAAGAACTGCCTAAAGCTTGTTCTCCATCTCGCAAAGTGGTATCAAAGATTATGATTTTATTATCTTTCATGATTTAATCCTTTAAAACCAAACAGACTGAATGAATTAAAAATTCAAAAACTTAACAACAACAATAAAAAATTAAAAATGTAAAAAATGATTAAAAATAAAATTGAGTTTTAGAGTGAAAGTTGCAGTAGCAGATTAAAAGTATTGTCTTTACTTTTTTGTTGAACTGAATTTGAAATTTCAAAAATTTGTTTCATCTTTTCCTCCTTTGTTAAAATTAATACTTAATGTATCATATTTTTAGTAAATGTGTTTGTAAAATTCTTAAATTAAGAAAATTATTGATATAATTGTAATTTTAAGTAACAAAAAGGAAGTTGATGTTAAAAGAACTCTTAGAGATTAAAAAAGAAATGGAACCTGTTATCCACGAAGCCAATGTGAAATTAAATGTCCTAGCTCGTGAAGTCATAGTCCGAAAAAAAGAATACGAAATTTATGGGCCTATGGTAGATCGTGTTTATCTTGATAATGCCATTTATGTTAAAGTTATGTCAAGTGGACGCGATGTAAAAACAGACAATGTGACTATAAAAAATGGTTTTTATATGGTTTTTGTTGCCCCTGAAAAAGAAAGTACAAAAGATATCAAAAATAAACTCAAAGTAGCTTATGAAGGACTTGATAACAAATTTATCGCTACACTTATACGATCTTGCCAACGCTTTAAAGAGATCATAAACAAAACCCAAGCTACACTTGCTAAAGCTTCTAAAATGAATGTGGTAGTAAAAACGAATTTAGGTGAAGCAAGTGCTGCTCTAAAATTTAACATCACTATAGAATATACTAAAGAGAATCAAAAACTCACTCGTGAAAATTCAAAATCAGCAGGAAGTTTCAGAGATACTAAAACTTATATCAATCTTGTAGTAGAAAAAAATACAGATTCTCAAATTTGTGAAAAACTACTTGATGATGTTGAAAAATACTTTATCGGTGGAGGTTGATTTCATTAATGCAAGTTATAAAAACTTGCATTAGATTAAAATTTATAATTATATCCTAAATATACACCATAATTTGTTTGTTTAGGATCGTAAAAGTTTGAACCCACTTTATTTTGATAAAAATTTCTAGAATTATAATGAATTTGCTCTGCTTTAAAGCCTAATTCTATTTCATTATGTGGTGTCAAATCATATAAAGCACCTATTTTCGCTCCATAAAAATAACCGTCAAAATTTTGCGACAAAGATAAAAAGCTTGTTTTTAAGGTAAGATCTGTTCTTGCATATCCTCCATACACACCTAAAACAGCTCTGGTTTTTTCAAAAAGCTTAGGAGTAAAATCATAACCTGTTAAAAATTTATGTGTAGCAAAATCACCTTCGATTTGAATTTTAGGAGTTTTGATAAAATCACTAAATTCATCAGAATAATTATAACCAGCATAAATTCTATGATTTTCATTTAAACGATATCCAAGTTTTAGACCAAACGATGGTATATTACCTGAAATATCTCCATTAAAATTTTGCTTTGTATTCTTATGTTTTAACTCACTTTTTACTTGAGCATGCATCCAAGCTGCATCAGCACCTATAAAAAAACCAGAATTCTCATCTGCTAAAGCCAAATTTGAAAACAAAGTAGCACTTGCGATAATGCTTAATAATTTTTTATTCATAACCTAACTCCTTATAATAAAATTCGATCTAAAAAATTTAGATCTTTTTATATTATATATTCTTCAAAGATTAAATAAGAATTTTTTATAAAATACTTAATCTTTACATAAAAATATGTTAATATTTTACTTAAATATTATTTTGGCACTACCATATCGCTACGACATTCTATCACCGTATGCACATTTCCACGCGGGTTAAAATCCCCCACAACTTTAATCCATTTTGGCTTGAGTTTGTCTTTTAGAGTATTATAAATTTCATTGATACTTGCTTCATGTGAAACATTTCTATACATAAAAGTATTGATATAAAGTTTTATCGCTTTAAGCTCAACCACAAATTTATCAGGCATATACTCAAGATAAATCGTTGCAAAATCAGGATAACCTGAACGCGGACAACAACACATAAATTCAGGCAAGGTGATTTTAATGATATAGTCATTTTTAGCATCATTTGGCCAAATTTCCATATTTTCTACATCAAATTCTTTAATTTCTTTTTCACCATAACGCATGAGCTTTCCTTATTGAAAATTTTTAGAAAATTATATAAAAAATTACTTTTAGAGCAATTGAAAAATAAACATTTTTAGCAAATTGCATAAAAAAGACAAATATTATATTAAATAAAGCTTTTTATACTAGAATAAGGCAAATCTTTCAAAAGGAAAAAAATGAGAAAATCAATTGCAATTATAGGCGGTAGCATCGCAGGACTTAGCGCGGCTTTATTTTTCGCTTCAGCTAAAAATGAAGAACTTGACTTTGATATCACTGTTTTTGATGAGGGTAAAGCAGATTTAAAAGCAGCAGCAATTTACAATGTTCCTTTTTTCCCAAAAGGTGCAAAAGCAGATGAAATTTACACTCACATAAAAGCACAAATTGCTTCTATGCTCGAAGTAAAATACATCGATTCAAAAGTAGTAAGCATAAGCGGAGAAAAAGGAGATTTTACTGTTAATGATGAGCAAGGCTTGGGTATAAAAGCAGATTATATCATCGTAGCAACAGGGGCAAACAAAAGCGATATCAAAGAACTTGAAGATTTTGTAATACCGCATGAGCTTATGCCAAAACCAAACAAATTTTGCTTCAAACATCACGGGAGACAGATTATCAAAGAAGGAATTTACGCAGCAGGACTTGCTTCAGGTGTTACGACTATGGTAGCTTGCGCGATGGGAAGTGCCAATGAAGCAGCTTGCGCGATTTTAAGCGATATCAAAGGTGCAGTAAGCGTATATCACGATACACCTACTACAAGAGTTTAAATCATCAAAGCACAAAAGGTGTGCTTTGATACACATCATAATTGAGCCAATTTGCAAAAATAGTATTTGCATTTGAACGCCAATTGTATTTTATATTGCCCTTTTTATCATAATAATTTTTAGCTTTTTGTATGAAATTACCTCTTACATATTCTTGATGTAAAGTCTCTTTAAAATATTCCAAATGCCCTAAAATAAAAATATTCTTTTCATCTCTTAATAAAGCCGAACCGATTTTTTTATTTCTAAGCAAAATTTTTAATTTCCCTTGTTTTTGTAGTGCTAAAATTTGCTCTTCATCCATGCTAGAATGTCTTGAATGAGGCATTAAAACCTTTTCATCTAAATTTGTTAAAAGCAGATCAGGCGAAACTTTATCATGCTTATAGACTCCAAAAATTTTCTTATCTAAAGAGATTTTATCCACACCATAAAAGTATTTTAAAGCAGCCATGGCACCCCAACAAATATACATAGAACTTGTTACATTTTGCTTTAAAAAATCAAAAATTTCTAGCAATTCTTCCCAGTAAGCAACCTTTTCAAAATCCATTTGTTCCACAGGAGCTCCCGTAACGATAGCACCGTCAAATTTATGTTTTTTAACCTCTTCAAGACCCTTGTAAAATTTTTCCAAATGAGTAAAAGGAGTATTTTTACCCACATAGCTAGTCGTGGCTAAAAGTGTGATATTTACTTGCAAAGGAGAATTTGCAAGTAAGCTTAGAATTTGATTTTCTGTTTCAATTTTTTTTGGCATAAGATTGACAATCAAAATTTCTTGCGGCCTGATATCTTGATGCTTTGCTCTCCTTAATCCCATGATAAAAGCATGCTCTTTTAAAAGCTCATAAGCGGGTATATTTTCTGGAATAATCAGTGGCATTTTTTCTCCTTTATTTAATAAACCTTATTTATGATAAAGCATGGTGGAATTTTTATCTCATTCCACTCAATGCAAACACACTTTTAACTTTCTATAGCTTGTTTTAAATCCGCTATCAAATCATCGCTATTTTCAAGTCCTATGCTTAAGCGTATAGTAGCTTTCGTAATGCCTGCTTTTTGGAGTTCTTCTTCGCTTAGTTGCGAATGAGTAGTAGAAGCAGGATGGATGATCAAAGACTTGCTATCACCCAAATTTGCAGCAAGTAAGAAAAGTTGAGTTTTATCACAAATTCTTCTAGCATGCTCATAATCTTTAGCTTCAAAGCTTAAAAGCCCGCTAGCAAAATTTTTATCAAAAT
Source organism: Campylobacter sp. CFSAN093224 (assembly GCF_012897395.1). Classification (NCBI taxonomy): domain Bacteria; kingdom Pseudomonadati; phylum Campylobacterota; class Epsilonproteobacteria; order Campylobacterales; family Campylobacteraceae; genus Campylobacter; species Campylobacter sp. CFSAN093224. The sequence continues at coordinate 1,620,834 of NZ_CP040607.1, forward strand.
ATTTTTTAAATAAATTATGATAAGCATTACTTGCTAAAGTAGGATAATTTACGCCCTTGATATCAGGATGAGAATTTAAAAAATTCGCAACTTTTTCAGCATTTTGACTGTGTTTTTCTATACGCACTGCCAAGGTTTCAAGTCCTTGTAAAAGTAACCAAGCATTTTGAGGTGCTAAGCTAGCTCCTAGATCTCTAAGCCAAGTGATGATGACTCTAATACTAAAAATCGGCAAATCAAGTGTATTTAAATTCAGTCCATGATAACTTGGATCAGGAGTGTTAAAAGCTTTATATCTATCGTTATTTTTAAGCAAGTCGTTTAAATCTTTTCTTTCTATAAGTGCTCCACCCAAAGCACTGCCTTGACCGCTTACATATTTACTTAAACTATGCACGATTACATCCACGCCATGTTTAAAAGGTTGGAGTAAGAAAGGAGTAGCAACGGTATTATCACAAATGCTAACGATTTTATGTTTTTTTGCTATTTGGCTTATTTTTTCTATATCAGCTATGGCAATTTGAGGATTTGAAAGACTTTCGAAAAAAATCGCTTTTGTGTTTTGATCTATAACTTTTTCCAAGCTATCTAAATCATCGATATCAAATTCCCTAGCTTCTATGCCAAAATTTTTAAGTGTGTGAGAAATTAAAGTTTGAGTCCCACCATAAATTTTGTTCGAATACGCGACATTATCTCCCGAACTTGCTAAATTGATAAGAGCATAAAAACAAGCTGCCATACCGCTAGCAACAGGAATTCCAAAAGCCCCTCCTTCGATATTAGCAAGTCTTTGTCCTAAAACATCGCTTGTAGGATTGCTAAGTCTTGAGTAAATATTGCCAAGTTCTTGAAGATTAAACCTTGCTGCAGCTTGATCCAAATTTTCAAAATTATACGCAGTGTTTTGATATATAGGCACACTAATACTTCTTTGAGTATCAAAATTATAAGCTCCGTGTAATGCTAAAGTTTCTTTATTGAAATTCATTTTTTATCCTTATTGTGTCAATGAAAAAATGTTAAAAAGCTTTTTATCGGCTTTAAACTAGGCTATTTGAAAATGTAAATTTATAGAATATGAGTATATACGAGTAGATTAAGCGTGCCAAGCACGCATACAGAAAGAAGAAAGCATTAAGTTAAAACTAATATAAGACATTTTTTCTCCTTTCTAAAAAATTATTGATTATTCTATCTTTAAAAAATAAAATTAAAATTAAATTTTAAAAAATTTATATCACATTGCTTAAAATTTTATTGCAACTCACCCCCTAGCAAGAGTGAGTTAGCAATAAATTGAAGGCAGTTCAAGCCTAAGCCTAGTATTACAAGACTACCAAGATAGGCTTGCAAAGCAAGGCTTGCTCCCTTAAAGGGAGCAAAAAACAATATTTTATAGAATACTAAGCTTAAATTATTGTTTAAGCTGGATCAAGGTTTGAAGCATTTGATCACTCGTTGAAATGGTTTTTGAGTTTGCTTGATAACCTCTTTGGATGATGATAAGCTCTGTTAAAGAACGACTTAAATCCACATTTGACATTTCAAGAGCTGAGGTTTTCATCTCACCACGACCTCCTGTTCCTGCTTCACCTACTACTATAGCCCCACTATTTGCAGTGACTTTAAAAAGATTTCCGCCGATTTCTTCAAGGCCTGAGTTATTTGCTACTGAAGCCATCGCCATTTTTGCCACAGCGAAGGTTTTACCATTGGTAAATTCGCCTAAGATATTTCCTTTATCATCCACACGGATAGCATCGGGCTTTAAGTTACCTGAAGTATAACCATCAGTTGCTTGCCCTGTTAGAGTTGAAGCTGAGTTTGAGCTTACAAGGCCGTCATTGCTTCCACTTGTTCCAAAGGAAAGTTTGATTTGTTGATTTGGTGCAGCACCGTTATTGGGTGAAAAATTTATCGTTTTTGGTGTATAATTAGCTAAAGATCCATCATTATTAAATCTTGCTGTTCCTACGATGATATTTGTAGGACCTTCACCTGTAGTGTTTATCTCAGCAGGTTCAGGCACACGGATGATCATCTGCCATTCATTGCCCCCATCTTGAGTGGTACTTTGCTTAACAAACTGCACTTCTAAAGTGTGTTTTGAACCTAAAGAATCATAAATTTCAAGCCCTGCTGAAAAAGCAGAAAGCTTAAGTTGTTCACTTTCTTTTATTTGACCTCCTACAACCAAAGGACCATCAAACGATTTAAAAATAGTTGTAAAAGCATCATTAGTACTTACAGTTCCTTGTTTGTTACTATAAGCTGTTATATTAAAACTCATTGCATGAGGATTTGTTGTAACTTGTGCATTACCTGCACCAGCATTAGCTTGTATAGTAGAAGTTTGATTTGCATTAGAAATAGCAAAATTACCATTTTCAGTTACTACAACTTTTACAGCTTGATTAATATCATTAGCATCAAATACTGGATTGGCATTATCTATTCTACCACTACCATTATAGTCAACCCCATATCTAGCATCTCTTTGTAAAAGCTCTCTTAAATCTTCTGTAGTTCTAAAAACTCTCGCATCAGTATTTTTTAAACTTCCTTGTATAGCATCCCAATAATTAGCAGAAGCAGGGTCTGTAGGTCTGTTATTACCGTTAGGAACAAAATTTGGACCACCATCTGGATTATACATTGGTGGTATAGTGACTGGATTTGAACTATAAATATACTTATGTGCTGTCACCACTTTAACATTTTGCGGTTGACCTACTTGAGCTGTTCCAGCTATCCAATCGGTATCATTCTGAGCAGTTGTTAAATTACCACCTTGAGGAGAAAAAACACCCGTATTAGCATTATAATTAATAGTATTTCTTTCTCCTGCAGAATTCCCAACATTTACTGTTAAATCAATATTTTTCATATTATCTGTTGTGCCATCAGCATTATCATTGACAAATTCTATACCCGAGCCATCTGCTTTTTTTACAGCTTTAACCCCTGTTCCATCCCTTGTGTCAGTTGGTGCAGTAAAGGTATTGATATAAGCTATAGCTTCATCTAAACTTCTTATATTATTATTTTGAATTCTTATTCCATTTAAATTAATATCTAAAGTTACAGCTATGTCTTTATTACCCCAAAAAATAACATTATTTTGTTGTGCTATTGTTGAATTAGGATCAAAGACATTTGCATTATTGGCTTTATCAGTAGTAAATTTAGCATCTGCATAAGAAACCCAAATTCCTTGTCCATCTCTAAGATTAAGTCCTTGTCCTTTCGCGTTAAAAAGCGAGCCTGCATCTACACCTTTTTCAGTTACTTCTACAGAATTCTTAGAAGTCGTGTAAAACTGAGTGGTTCCTGTATCATTTTCATCTTCGGCTCTTTGGGTTTTAGTATTCCATCCATGAACAGAATCAAGTGCATAAAGATTTCTACTTGAAGTTCCTATATTTAAACCGCTATTTAAATTCGCTTTGATGGCTACTTCTGTGGATTTTGCTGCAGGGATATGCATACCTGGATCGATAAAAATGTTTTGTGGAGTTCTTGAACTATCTATAGTTTGATCATCCCAGTTTATATTCCACCCTTGAACTACAAAGCCGGCATTATTAACAAAATTTCCATAAGCATCTAGTTTAAAATCCCCGCTCCTTGTAAGATAGCGAGTAAGCCCCCCATCATCACTCACCATAAAAAAACCATCACCATTTATAGCCACATCAGTGTTTTTATCTGTGGTTTGAACTGAACCTTGAGAATGAATTCTAGTTGTAGAACTTACTGAAACGCCAAGACCGATTTGAAGTGGATTAGATCCGCCTCTTCCATCAGTTGGAGCTGTAGCGATTTTCACAGTTTGGCTAAACATAGTCCCAAAATCTGCACGGGAATATTTAAAACCAGTGGTATTAACATTTGAAATGTTATTACCTTCAACATCCATCGCAACTTGATGTGCTTGTAGTCCGCTTACGCCAGACCAAAGTGATCTCATCATCTTAAATCCTTTATAAAATATTGCTTTAAAAAATTTAACGCTTTGGCTTTAAAAAACTTTTGCGTTTATGTGAAGTTTACAAGCAAGTTCTGTTCCAACTTTTGAAATTTTTTATGAATTTTTTAAAAATTTATAGAAAAAATTTAAAGGTATTTTGGGAGTTTATGAAGCTTTGGGCTTTTGTGTAATGAAAATTACCAAAATCACACCCTAACTCTTAAATTTGCTGCATGGGTTAAAGCCACTGCGATAGCATCTGTGATATCCAAAGGCTTGATATCTTTACTAAGTCCTAAAAGCCTTTTTACCATAAAAGCAACTTGTTCTTTAGTTGCTTTGGCTTTTCCTGTAACGGCTTTTTTTACTTGTAAGGGAGTGTATTCTGCAAAGTCTCCATGAATTTGAAGAATTTTTAAAGATAGGGCTCCACGAAATTGTGCGAGTTTTAAAACGGTTTTTGGATTGTAAGCAAAAAAGATATCTTCTATAGCCACCTCATCAAAAGAATGATTTTTAAAAATCAAGTCCAAACCCTCGCAAAGCTCTGTGATTTGATACTGTAAGGTACTTGGCTTTATCTTTATAAGTCCTGCTTCTATGAGAATGTTTTTTCCTTTGTTGGCTTCTATGATAGCATAACCACAATTTCTTGAACCTGGATCTATACCTAAAATTTTCAAATTCATACCTTTTGAAAAATAAAATACGAAAGCGGATTTTAACCTTTTTTTATAAAATTTAAGATAAAATTTATACATTATGCAAAATTTAAAGAGAGATT